>NZ_JAKGSD010000005.1 GCF_021654135.1 Amycolatopsis tucumanensis
AACCCGCGACCCTCACCTTGGCAAGGTGATGCGCTACCAGCTGCGCTACGTCCGCCTACCGTGACTCCGGGTTCCGAAGGTCCCCGTCGTCGTGGTGTGAGAGAACAATATCCGACCCGGCAACCCGCGAAAACAGGGGGGTGGGTGTTCCGCGCCCCCCGCGCGGGTGCTATCCAAGATCGTTTGGAATCAGGTGCGTGAGGGCGTCGTCCATGTCGATCCACAGGTGCTCGTTGCCCGGCAGCACCACGTCGTAGGTGCGGTCGAGGAAGTCGGCGAGCTCCTGGGCGGACGCCTCGAACACGGCGTGCCCGGACGGCGAGTTCAGCTCGATCATCACCGACTCGGGGTCCTCGACCGACGGGCGGATGCGGACGTCGCCGTCCCCGGCCTCGGCCAGCAGGCCGTCGGCGAGCAGGTCGCGGGCGTACACCCATTCGACCCAGCCGGCGCGGCCGGTGCGGAACGCCGCGACGACCGCGTACGGGTCGCGGGTGTCGTACCGCAGCTCCACCTTCACCGGCACGGCCGGGGCACGCGGCGCGAGGAGGTCGAACACCGCTGTGGAGCGGAGCGTCACGTGGTCGTTGCGCATCGTCTTACCTTTCGTCTCCCTTCACGGCCCGCTCGGCCGAGCTTCGAGTGTGAGACGCACGTACCCGCCGTCTCGCTTCGCGAAATCCCCGGGCTTCACCCGGACGGGTTCGCGGCACCTCTCGCACTCGCGCTCGCGCGGTACCGGCCTGCGGGACCGGCCTCGCTGATCGTCTACCCACACATACTGCTCGGTTTAACGCGGGCAGGACAGCGTGGCTTCGCCGCCCGGCACGTGACCTGGATCGCTCCACGGCCGGGGCTGACCTCGATCACCTCGGGCTTCTCCGCAGCGTGTCGGGTCATATCCGCAGCGTGTGGTCCAAAGACCACCCGTTTGCAGTGCCCGGCAGGCTATCCGCTAGAGTTCCTTCTCGTACGGACGGGGGCGATTAGCTCAGCGGGAGAGCGCTTCGTTCACACCGAAGAGGTCACTGGTTCGATCCCAGTATCGCCCACCACCGAAACCGGCCCCAGGTGAAGCCACTCTGACGTCCAGTCCCAAGGCTTCCAACCTGGGGCTGTTTTGTTTCATTCCGGCACTGGTTCCACGTCACTCTGGCGCGGGAGACCGCCGTCACCTCCCTCTCGTTCGCCAGGCCGATCCGGTGTGACGGCTGCGTGAAGCGGTGTGGTCGCGGTAACATGAAACGCTCGCTCCTGCTGCTGAAACGAGGTGAGTTCGCTGTCGCCGCACCGGAACTCCGACGAACCTCCCCCCGCCGAAGATCGCGACTACTCCCTGCGCGCCGTCGACCGGGTGTGCGCCATCCTCAACCTGCTGCAGGAGTCGGTGGACGGCATCACCCTCAACGAGGTGGTCGAGGCCACCGGGATGCCGAAGTCCTCGGCCTACCGCTACCTCTGGACGCTGGAGGCCCACCGCTACGTCGAGCGGGACGAGGCGACCGGCTTGTGCCGGCTGGGCCTGGGCTTCCTCGGCATGCAGTCCCGGCACCTCGAACTGCTGCGCGAGCGGGTGCGGCCGTGGCTGGAGGGTGTGCGGGACGAGTTCGGCGAGACCGCGAACCTCGGGCTGCTGGACAGCGACCACATCATCTACATCGACATCATCGAAAGCCGCCGCGGCGTGCGGCTGGCCGCCTCCCGCGGCGACCGCGACCCGCTGCACTCCACAGCACTGGGCAAGGCGATCACCGCCCACCTGCCCGAGGCGCGGGTGCGCGAGCTGCTGGAGCGCTCCGGGATGCCGGCGCGCACCGAACGCACCATCGTCACGGTCGAGGACTACCTCGCCGAGCTGGACAAGGTCCGGGCCCAGGGGTACGCGGTGGACGACGGGGAGAACGAGGCCGACGGGCGGTGCGTCGCCGTGCCGCTGCTGGGGACCAACCTGCCCGCGGCGATCTCGCTGAGCGCCCCGGCGGCGCGGTTCCCGCAGCGGGACGTGGCCGGGGCGGCGAAGGCGTTGCGGCGCATCGCGGAGCAGATTTCCACCCGGCCCTCCGGCGAGGTGGCGTAGGCGTCCACCGGGCGCGTTCCGTGATTCCGGCCCGCGGTCGCCGCGGGCCGTGGAGATTCTTTGGTGAGAAGGGAACCCCGGTGCACCGGGGAGGGCGGAAAGACGCAAGTGCGCCGAGGTTCCCTCGCCAACCAGCCGCGGCCGGGGTGTCAATGGCTGTGGCACTACAGCTGGCCGCCGCCCCGGTGAGGAACAACCGTGCGGCGGGAGCAATCCTCGCCGCCGGGCGACCCTCCGGCAATGCCCCGAACGGGGCAATTTCAGCTTCTACGTTTTACTAGATGAAACACATGCGGAAGTGGTCAATTAACCGGCTACCAGGAGTAGTTGTTTGCGGCTGAGCAACGACCGCGGTCCGTCATCTCGCCGTGATCGAACCGTGGCCGGAGAGTCGCCGGACCACCGGGAAATTCCTTGGAGTGGCTTGTAACACCACTCTGAACGTCACCGATTCCAGGGCAGATGCCACCCCAGCCGGGGTCGGCGGAGCAAAGAGCACGATTACTTTGCGTAATCGTCGGCGTGATCGGGGCGCGCCGGCACCCAGCCGGACGTCGCGGGAGGTCGGATGGAAGAGCCGGTGCGGAAGCCCATGCCGCTCGGGGAGGCGGTCCTGGGTTCCGAGACGCGAGGCCTCGCGGGCCACGCCCGGCTGCACGCCGTCGGCCCGGGCGAGAAGGCCACCCCCCGCGCGGCCGCCCAGCCGTGGGAGACCCGGTATCGCGCCTACGTGATCGCCGCGGACGTGGTCGCCACGCTGCTGGTCATCGTGACCGGCGCGCTGCTGATCCTCAACATCACCGGGCGGCCCTACTTCCTGCACGCGTCGGGCACCGCGTTCGCGATCCTGTGCTCGCTGCCGGTCAACCACGCGTGGAGCCAGCACGTGCTCGGCGAAGGCACCGAGGAGTTCCGCCGCCTCGGCCGCAGCCTCGTGATCGCCGCGGTAGTCGTCGCGCTCGCCGGGCTGCTCTTCGGCGCCCTCGACGTGCAGCCGTGGGTCTTCTACGCGGTCCCGGCCGTCGCGCTGATCGCGTTCCCGCTGCGGTACGGACTGCGGCAGGTGCTGCACCGCAAGCGCCGCGCCGGCGAGTGCATGCACTCGGTCATCGCGGCCGGGTCGCCGGACACCCTGCGCGACCTGATCGACCGCACCCGCACCGAATCGCACGTCGGGTGGCAGGTGTCGGCCGTGTGCACCGCGACCGGGCAGGGCGAGCGCGGCACCGGCGAGATCGGCGGCATCGCGGTGGCAGGCCGCCTCGACGAGCTCGCCGACCAGGTCCGCCGCGGCGGCTACCGGGTCGTGGCGGTCACCTCCGATCCGCATTGGACACCGGAGCGGCTGCAGCGGCTGGCGTGGGACCTGGAGGGCACGGGCGCGGAACTGGTCGTCGCCCCGGTGCTGATGGAGATCGCCGGGCCGCGTCTCAACGTGTCCGGAGTGCTCGGCATGCCGCTGCTGCGGGTCTCGGCGCCCACGTTCACCGGCGGCCGCCGGGTCGTGAAGGACGTCGTCGACCGCATGGGCGCCGCCGCGCTGCTCGTGCTGGCCGCGCCGCTCCTGCTCGGCATCGCGGCGCTGATCAAGCTCAACGACCGCGGCCCGGTGTTCTACCGCCAGCTGCGCGTCGGCCGGGACGGCCGCACCTTCACGATGGTCAAGTTCCGCACCATGGTCATCGACGCCGACCGCCTGCGGCACGGCCTGCTCGGCGACAACGAGGGCTCCGGCCCGCTGTTCAAGCTCCGCCGCGACCCGCGCATCACCCGCGTCGGCGCGGTGCTGCGCCGGTACTCCCTGGACGAGCTGCCGCAGCTGTTCAACGTCCTGGGCGGCACCATGTCGCTGGTCGGCCCGCGGCCGCCGCTGCCCGCCGAGACCGAGAACTACGAGCGCGCCGCGCGCCGCAAGCTGCTCGTCAAGCCGGGCATGACCGGGCTGTGGCAGGTCAGCGGCCGCAGCGACCTGTCCTGGGAGGAGAGCGTCCGCCTCGACCTGCGGTACGTCGAGGACTGGTCGCTGGCGCTGGACATGGCGATCCTGTGGAAGACCTTCCGCGCGGTCACCGGAGGCCGGGGCGCGTACTGACGCCGTCTCTGGCACCCTTGCCCGACGTGCAGGCTCTCACCTTCCCCCGTCTCCGCTCGGTCGCGCTGCTCGGCGCCCACTGCGACGACCTCGCCATCGGCGCCGGCGGCGCGCTGCTCACGCTGTGCGCGCGCCGGCCGGACCTCGAGGTGCACGCGCTCGTCCTGTCCGGCGGCGGCACCGAGCGCGCCGCCGAGGAGGAGGCTGCGCTGGCCGAGTTCTGCGCGCCGGCGCGCGTCGAGCTGACCGTGCTAGACCTGCCCGACGGGCGGATGCCCGCGCACTGGAACGCGGTCAAGGACGCGGTCACCGCGCTGCGCGGCCGGGTCACCCCGGACCTGGTGTTCGCGCCGCAGCCGGGCGACCGCCACCAGGACCACCGGTTGCTCGCCGAGATCGTGCCCACCGTGTTCCGCGACCAGCCCGTGCTCGGCTACGAGATCCTCAAGTGGGACGGCGACCTCGGCCAGCCGACCGTGTACCAGCCGCTCACCGAGGAGGTCGCCGAGGCGAAGGCCGACCTGCTGGCCAAGCACTACCCGTCGCAGCACGGCCGCGACTGGTACACCCGCGACGCGTTCCTCGGCCTCGCCCGGCTGCGCGGGGTGCAGCAGCACACCCGCTACGCCGAGGCCTTCTACGTGGACAAGCTCGCGCTGGCGCTCGGGGAGGGGTCGCGGTGATCACCTGCCGGGCGTGCGGCGCCACCGACGGCGAGGTCGTGCTGGACCTGGGGGAGCAGCCGCCGTGCGACCTGTTCCCGCCCGCGGCCGATCCCGGCCCGGATCCGGTGTGGCCGCTGCGGATGTGGATGTGCGCGCGGTGCGCGCTGGCCCAGCTGGCCGAGGATCCGGGCACGGCCGAGGAACCCGCCGGGGTGGAGCCGAAGGCGCTGACCGACCAGGCCGCCGCCGCGGTCGCCCGGCTCACGGGTGCTGGGCTGGTGCGGCCGGGCGCGACGGTGGCGGAGTTCGGCAGCCCGCACGGCGGTTCGTGGCTGCCGCTGCTGCGCGCCGCGGGCATGCGGGAGGCGGCCGCGGACGAGCCAGCGGACGTCGTCGTCGACTGCTTCGGGCTGATGCACGAACCGGACCAGCGCGCGGCCATGGCCCGGCGCGCGGCGCGGCTCGCGCCCCGTGGCGCCCTGCTGATGCAGTTCCACTCGCTGGCCTCGATCGTCCGGCAGGGGCAGTGGAACGCCTTGCGGCACGGGCACTTCGCCTACTACTCGGCTCCGGCGGCGATCACCCTGGCCGCGTCCGCGGGCCTGCGGCCCGGCCGCAGCTGGACCTTCGACCTCTACGGCGGCACCGTGCTCCTCGAACTCGCCCGGGACGCGAGCCCGGCGGCGGAGACCGACGGCCTGGTGGCCGGGGAACGCGCCGCCGGCGCCGACCGGATCCCGGTCGTCGCCGGGCTCGGCCGGGCCGTCGAAGCGGGCTGCGACCGCATCCGCGCGCGCTTGCGGGAGCACGCGGGGCAGCGCGTGGTCGGCTACGGCGCCGCGTCCCGGGCGGTGGTGTTGCTGCGCCGCGCCGGAATCGATATCGATCTGTTGCCGGAGATCGCGGACGTCTCGCCCGCGAAGCACGGTCGGCGGATGCCCGGTACCCGGATTCCGGTGGTATCAACGGAAGTCCTCACCCACCCGATCCCGCGAGCCGTCCTGCTGTTCGTCCCCGATCTCGAGCCCGAGGTGCGCGCCGCCTTCCCGCAGCTCGACGGCGACCACTGCGAGTGGATCGTGGCGTGAATCGTGGCCGGTCAAACCGGTCAAAACGCGAAGATGATCTCGTCGTGGTGACTTCTCGTGAGTTCGGGCACTACGGCGAGTGGTAGTGATCACCCGATCGGGGTGAACTGATCACCCGGTTGCTCGTAACGCTGGCCACTGCCATCCCTATAGTCACGTTGACATAGGCCCCTTTTCCGGGGCGGGAGGATCGATCACCGGGGAGCAAGCCGCACCATGTCAGCCCAGACGCTGTCCTGCCGCCTGTGCGGTTCGCCGGGTCTGCGCAGCGTGGTCGACCTCGGCGCGAGCCCGCCCTGCGAGTCGTTCCTCGCCGCGGCGGATCTCGACGCGCCGGAGCCGGCGTACCCGCTGCACCTGCGGATCTGCCCGGAGTGCCTGCTGGCCCAGTTGCCGCCCCTGATCGATCCCGTCGAGACGTTCACCGAATACGCTTACTTCTCGTCGTTTTCCCACTCCTGGCTGGCGCACGCCGGGAAGTTCGTCGACACCGCCGTGAGCCGCCTCGGGCTCGGCCCGGACTCCTTCGTCGTCGAGGTCGCCAGCAACGACGGCTACCTGCTGCGCAACGTCGTCGGCCGCGGCCTGCGCTGCCTGGGCATCGAGCCGTCGGTCAACGTCGGCGCGGCCGCCCGCGAGGCCGGGGTGCCGACCCTGACGGCGTTCCTGACCCCGGAGACCGGCGCCGCGGTCCGCGCCGAGCACGGGCCCGCGGACCTGGTGGTGGCCAACAACGTCTACGCGCACATCCCGGACGTCCTCGGCTTCACGAAGGGCCTGCGGGCGCTCGTCGCCGACGACGGCTGGGTCTCGATCGAGGTGCAGCACCTGCTCAGCCTCGTCGAGCTGACCCAGTACGACACGATCTACCACGAGCACTTCCAGTACTACACGCTCGCTTCCGCGCAGCGGGCGCTGGCGACCGGCGGCCTGGCCGTGACCGACGTCGAACTGCTGGACACGCACGGCGGCTCGATCCGCGTGTGGGCGCGGCCGGCCGAGGCCGCCGGCGAGCCGTCCCCGCGGGTCGCCGAGGTGCTCGACCGGGAGCGCGCCGCCGGGCTGCACGAGCTGTCCGGCTACGCCGGTTTCGCGCGCCGGGTCGAGGAGATCCGGCTGTCGCTGCTGGAGTTCCTGATCGGCGCGAAGCGCCGGGGCGAGCGGGTCGTCGGCTACGGCGCGCCGGGCAAGGGCAACACCCTGCTCAACCACTGCGGGATCCGGCCCGACCTGCTCGAGTACACAGTGGACCGCAACCCGTACAAGCACGGCCGGTTCACCCCCGGCACGCGCATCCCGATCCACGAGCCCGAGCGGATCGCGGCGGACCGGCCCGACTACGTGCTCGTGCTGCCCTGGAACCTGCGCGCCGAGCTGACCGAACAACTGGCCTATGTCGCGGACTGGGGCGGCCGCCTGGTGTTCGCGATCCCGGAGCTGGAGATCGTCTCCCCGAGAAATCCCGTGCTGCACGCTGTCGAGGTGAACTGAATGAAGGTGGTGCTCTTCTGCGGCGGCTACGGCATGCGCATGCGCAACGGCCCCGCGGACGACGTGCCCAAGCCGATGCAGATGGTCGGCCCGCGGCCGCTGCTGTGGCACGTGATGCGGTACTACGCGCACTTCGGGCACACCGACTTCATCCTGTGCCTCGGCTACGGCGCGCGGCACATCACGGACTTCTTCCTGAGCTACACCGAGACCGCGTCCAACGACTTCGTGCTGCGCGGCGGTGAGGTCGAGCTGCTCTCCACCGACATCAGCGACTGGTCGATCACGTTCGTGCACACCGGCGTCGAGTCGCCGATCGGGGAGCGGCTGCGCCGGGTCCGCAAGCACGTCGAGGGCGAGGAGATGTTCCTCGCCAACTACGCCGACGTGCTCACCGACGCCCCGCTCGACGTCATGGTCGACAACCTCGCCGCCTCCGACGCGGGCGCCTCGATGATGGTGGTGCCGCCGCAGTCGTCGTTCCACTGCGTGGAGTTCCGGGACGGCACCAACCGCGTGTCCGGGATCAGCTCGGCCAGCCGCCTGCCGCTGTGGGAGAACGCCGGCTACTTCGTGCTGCGGCAGGAGATCTTCGACCACCTCCCGGAGAACGGCGACCTGGTCGAGGACGGCTGCGCCGCGCTGGCCGAGAAGGACCGGCTGATCGCCTACCCCTACCGCGGTTTCTGGCAGCCCGCCGACACGTTCAAGGAACGCGCGGCGCTGGACGCGGCCTACGAGAGCGGCGCGCGCCCGTGGATGCTGTGGGAGCGCCCGTCCCCGATCCCGGCGGAGGTGCGCTGATGCGGGTCCTGCTGACCGGCCACCAGGGCTACCTGGGATCGGTGATGGCGCCGGTGCTGCGCGAGGCGGGGCACGAGGTGCTCGGCCTGGACTCCGGCCTGTTCGCCGCGTGCGTGCTCGGGCCCGCCCCGGACGACCCGCCGGGCGGCCCGGTGGACCTGCGCGACGTCACGGCCGACCGGCTGTCCGGTGTGGACGCCGTGATCCACCTGGCCGCGCTGTCCAACGACCCGCTGGGCGCGCTCGCGCCGGAGCTGACCTACGAGATCAACCACACCGCCTCGGTGCAGCTGGCCAAGCTCGCCAAGGACGCCGGCGTGCGCCGCTTCCTGTACGCCTCGACCTGCTCCGTGTACGGCGCGGCGGGCGACGACCTGGTCACCGAGGACGCGCCGCTGCGCCCGGTCACCCCGTACGCGGAGTCCAAGGTGCGCGTCGAGGACGACCTGCACGACCTCGCCGACTCCGGCTTCAGCCCGGTGTACCTGCGCAACGCGACCGCCTTCGGGTTCTCCCCGCGGCTGCGCGCGGACATCGTGCTGAACAACCTGGTGGGCCACGCCGTGCTCACCGGCCAGGTGCGGGTGCTCTCCGACGGCACGCCGTGGCGGCCGCTGGTGCACGCGCACGACATCGCCACGGCGTTCGCGGCAGCGCTCACCGCGCCCGCCGAAGCCGTGCACGACCGGGCGTTCAACGTGGGCACCGAGGCCAACAACCTCACGGTGCGCCAGATCGCCGAGTCCGTGGTCACCGCCGTGCCGGGCTCGCAGCTGCTCATCACCGGCGAGGCGGGCCCCGATCCCCGCTCCTACCGGGTGGACTTCTCCCGCATCCGGGAAGCGCTTCCCGGGTACGCGGCCGTCTGGTCCGTCGAGGACGGCGCCCGCGAGCTGGCCGGGCACTACACCCGCCACGGCCTGACCATGGACGCGTTCACGCAGCGCTACACCCGCCTCGCGTGGCTGAAGTCCGAGCAGGCAGGCGGCCGTCTCGCGGAAGATCTGCGAAGACACCGAACCTGACCGCAGGGCCGCGCGTCACACGATCGAGCACCAGCCCCGCACTTCCCCGACCCGCGCACCAGCCGACCCGGTGTGCCCGCCAGCAAGGACAGCACGGCGTTGACGATCATGGATTCCCCCAGTCCCGTCACCGACTACGAGAACCTGGGCGACGCGTTCGCCTTCGCCGCCGCGCACCCGCCCCGCCGCGGGCCCGACCCGCGCGTCACCGTCGTGGTGCCGGCGAAGAACGAGGCGGCGAACCTGCGTGAGATCCTGCCCGAGCTGCCGCCCGTGCACGAGGTGCTGGTCGTCGACGCCGACACCGGCGACGGCACACCGGAGATCGCGCGTGCCGCGCGGCCGGGCGTGCGGGTCATCAAGCAGACCCGGCGCGGCAAGGGCAACGCGCTGGCCTGCGGCTTCCTCGCCGCGTCCGGCGACGTGATCGTGATGTTCGACGCCGACGGCTCGGCCGATCCGGCGGAGATCCCTCGGTTCGTGGAAGCGCTCACCGACGGCGCCGACTTCGCCAAGGGCACCCGGTTCGCCCCCGGTGGCGGCAGCCACGACATCACCCACCTCCGCGCCGCGGGGAACTCCGGGCTCAACCGCCTGTCCAACACGCTCTTCAGCGCCGGGTTCACCGATCTCTGTTACGGCTACAACGCGTTCTGGCGGGATCTGGTTGCCTTGCTGAACCTGCCGCCGGTGTTCGCGCCAGCGGGCGAGGAGATGCTGTGGGGCGACGGCTTCGAGATCGAGACCGTCATCAACTGCCGGATGGCCGCGCTGGGCCTGTGGATCACCGAGGTCCCCAGCGTCGAGCGGGCGCGCCTGCACGGCGAGACCAACCTGCGCACCTTCTCCGACGGCGGCCGGGTGTTGCGCACGCTGGTCGCGGAGTGGCAGCGGGTCGGCCGCCAGCGCCGCAGCCGCCGGTTCGGCCTGTTCACCCCGGACCCGGTCGTGGAAACCCCGGCGGCGCTCGCGCTGGACACGGGAGCGCCCGAAGCATGACCTCGTTCGACACCACCGTGGTGATCTGCGCCTACACCGAGGAGCGCTGGGACGACCTGACCGCGGCGGTCGCCTCCGCCCGCGACCAGTCCGCGCCGCCGCGCGAGATCATCGTGGTCATCGACCACAACCCGGAGCTGGAGCGGCGGGCCGCCGCGGAGTTCGTCGGCGTGACGGTGGTGCCCAACGCCGGGCGGCGCGGCCTGTCCGGCGCCCGCAACACCGCGGTCGGGCTCGCCAAGGGCGACGTGATCGCGTTCCTCGACGACGACGCCGAAGCCGCGCCGGACTGGCTGGAGCAGCTGCTGGCCGGCTACCGCGACCGGGACGTGCTGGCCGTCGGCGGCTCGGCCCGCCCGCGCTGGCCGGGCGGGCGGCGGCCGGCCAAGCTCCCCGCCGGTCGCGGGTCGGTGCACGGCGAGCTGGACTGGGTCGTCGGCTGCACCTACACCGGGCAGCCCACGGCGGAGGCGCCGGTGCGCAACCTGATGGGTTGCAACATGTCCTTCCGCCGCGAGGCGTTCACGCTCGCCGGGCTGTTCTCCGAGGACCTCGGCCGCATCGGGCGCACGCCGCTCGGCTGCGAGGAGACCGAGCTGTGCATCCGGCTGCGCCAGGCCTCGCCCGGCGCGCGGATCGTGTTCCGGCCGCAGGCGGTGGTGCGCCACCGCGTCACCCCGGAGCGCACCACGTGGGCGTACCTGCGCCGCCGCGGCTGGGGCGAGGGGCTGTCCAAGGCCTACGTCTCGCGCCTGGTCGGCAGCGAGGCGGCGCTGTCCACCGAGCGCGACTACCTGAGCCGGACCATCCCGGCCGCCGCGGTGCGCGAGTTCGGGCGGCTCGCGTTGTTCCGCACCTCCGGCGCGGCCGGCGTGCTCGGGCTGGTGACCGTGGTGTCCTCGACCGCCGCCGGGTACCTGCGCGGCAAGGCGCAGATCCGCCCGGCGCGGCCACGCCCGTCGTCGTCGCTGGTGCACGGGCCGATCCACATCGCCACCGTGGACGCCCGCACCGCCCCCGAGGAGCTGCCGGTGCCGCACCGGCGGGTCGGCCACTACCGCGCGGCGCAGGTGCTCGTCCGCGACGGCGACCGCACCCTCGACGTCCTGCTGCTCCCGGTGGAACGCGGCGTCGTGCGGCTGCCGAAGCTGGCCACCGCGCCCGCCCCGCGGCGGCGGCTGGAGTTCACCCGGCCGCCGGTCAGCGTCGTGATCCCGACCGCCTACCGCAAGCGGCAGGCCGTGGCCAGCGCCCGCGCCGCGCTGGCGGCCGGCTACCCGGACCTCGAGGTGATCGTGGTCGACAACCTGCCGCGGCTGCCCGAGGGCGACGACTGGCTGCGCG
Source organism: Amycolatopsis tucumanensis (assembly GCF_021654135.1). Taxonomy (GTDB): domain Bacteria; phylum Actinomycetota; class Actinomycetes; order Mycobacteriales; family Pseudonocardiaceae; genus Amycolatopsis_E; species Amycolatopsis_E tucumanensis. The sequence goes on from NZ_JAKGSD010000005.1 coordinate 11,586, forward strand.
GCGAGGTGGAGGCGCTGGGCGCGCGGTACGTGGTGGAGCCGCGCAAGGGCGTCAGCGTCGCCCGCAACACCGGCGCCCGCGTCGCGAGCCACGGCCTGATCGCGTTCGTCGACGAGAACATCACCGTCGAACCCGGCTGGTTCGACGCGGTCACCGAGGAGTTCGCCGCCGACCCCGCGGTGGGGTGCGTGACCTCGCTCGTGCTGCCCGCCAGCCTGGAGACCGACGCCGAGGTCCTGTTCGAACGGCTCAAGGGCTACAGCAACTCGGTGCGGTGGCAGCGGATCGACCGGGACACCGCGCGCGAGGACCCGCTCTACCCGCTGTCCATGGCGCGTTACGGCCCGGGCAGCTGCGCGACCTGGCGGCGGGAGGTCTTCGAGGAGCTCGGCGGCTTCGACCCGCTGCTCGGCGCGGGCACGCCGACGATGGCGGGGGAGGACCTGGACCTGTTCGTGCGGCTGGCCTACGCCGGCGGCGCGGTGGTCCACACCCCGCACGCCGTGGCCCGGCACATCCACCGCGCCGACTGGCTGGAACTGCGGGAGCGGATGCGCGGCTACGGCGTCGGCCTGGCCGCGATGCTCGTGCTGTCCGTGCGCCGCCGCCCGGTTTCGGCGTTCTCGATCCTGCGCCGGGTGCCCCGCGGGGCGGCCCGGCTCGCGTCCCGCACCCCGGAACTCCCGCTGTCCGACCGCGCCGCCCGGTCGCGGCTGCGGCAGCTGCGCCGCGACGAGCGCCTCGGCCTGCTCGGCGGCGCGGCGGCGCTGATGCGGGCCCGGGGTGAGGCCGGAACCGGCCGCCGGTGAAGATGGAGGGCGACGGGCAGGAAGGGCGCGTGTGGTCGAGCAGCAGCTGAGGATCCGGCGGTACACCGCCTACGGGCTGCTTGCTGTCTGCCTCGTCACGATCGTGCTCGTCTGGTCCGGTTTGGACTTCTTCCTGCGGCCGCTGGCGGTCCTGGTGTTCGTGCTCACCGCGCCCGGCTGGGCCCTGATCTCCTACGTCAACGTGCGGCACCTGTCGGTGACCTGGGTGAGCGCGGTCGGCATCTCGCTGGCGATCACCCTGATCGTGGCGCAGGTGCTGGTGCTGACCCGTTTCTGGCACCCGGAGGCGGCGGTCGTGGTGCTCGCGTTCGTCACCGCCGTCCCGCTGGCGCACCACGTGCTGCGCAGCCGCCCGGGTGAGGCCCGATGACGGTGGACCGGAAAACCGCCCCGGGCAAGGGCATGGTGGCCGACGGCCTCGCGTTGTCGGCCTCGGCCGCGATCACCGCGCTCGCCGGGATGATCGGCTGGGTGCTGGCCGCGCGGCTGCTGCCGCCCGCCGCGGTGGGCGACACCTCGGCGTTCGTGTCCGGGTTCCTGCTCGTCGCCGGGATCGCCGAGCTCGGCCTGGGGCCCGCGGTCCTGCGCTGGCTGCCCCGCGCCGGCGCGCAGCGGCCGCGGCTGCTGCTGCGCACCTATCTCGCGGTCCTGGCCGGCGGCGTCGTCGGCTCGGTCGTGTTCGTCCTCGTGCCCGCCGGGGCCGAGGTGGTGCACCGGGTGCCCGCCGGGGTCGCCTGGTTCCTCGTCGCCGGGATCGGCTGGACCCTGTTCCAGTTCCAGGACGAGGTGCTCACCGGGCTCGGCCTGGCCCGCTGGGTGCCGGTGGAGAACACCGCGTTCTCCGTGGCGCGGCTGGGACTGCTCGCCGGGCTGGGGCCGCTGGCAGGCGCGCTCGGGCTGGTGCTGTCCTGGGCGGTGCCCACGCTGATCGGGGTCGTGGTCGTGACCGTCCTGATCTGGCGCTCGGTGCGCCGCACCTCGCCCGCGCTCGCGCCGGGAGTCCTGCCCGGCCGCCGGGAGATCGTGCGGCTGCTCGCGCCGAGCTACCCGGCCATGGTGTGCGTGGTCGTGCTGTACAACCTGGTGCCGCTGATCGTGCTGCACCGCTTCGGCGCCGAGGCCAACGCCGTCTTCTTCGTGGTCTGGACCGCGATCAACGCGCTCGACGTCGCCGCGACGGCGTTCGTGAACCCGCTCGTGGTGCGCCTGTCCGCCGAGCCGGGCCACGCCCGGTCGCTGGTGACCGACGCGGGCAAACGGCTGGTGCTGGTGTTCGTGCCGCTGCTCGCCGTCGGCGCCGCGCTGGCCTGGGTGATGCTGGCGATCTTCGGCGCGGAGTACACCGCGGGCACCGACCTGCTGCGGGTGCTGCTCGCCGCCCAGGTGCCGCGGCTGGTCGTGGTGCTCGGCGTGGCCGTGCACCTGGCCGCGGGCCGGGGCGCCGGCGTCGCGGTGCTCCAGGCCGTGACCGCCGCCTCCGCCGTCGTGCTCGCGCTGCTGGTGCCGACCGAGTTCGGCTTCGGGGTCGGCATGCTCGTGGCGCAGGCCGTGATCGCCGCCGCGGTGCTGGCCGACCTGCGGCGCCGGGTGTTCGGGGCGCGTCCGTGACCGAACCGCCCACCCGCTTCCTGCGCCCGGTGCGCCCGAACCGCACCAGCCGCCCCTCGCCCCGGCCGCGGGAGCCGATGCGGTTCACGCAGCCGCCCCCGGCGGGCACGCCCACCCGCTACATCCCGGCCTCCGGCAGGCTCGCTCCGCAGCCGAAGCCGGAACCGCCGTCCCGCGCGGTCGAGTCCCGGCCCCGGCTGGGCACCGGCGCCGGGCGGCCCGCGTTCCTCGCCGACCCGTTCTTCGGTCCCGGCCTCGCCGGGGTCGCGGTGGTGCTGTGGATCATCGGGCTGCACCCGATCCCGCCCGAGTCGATCGGCGGGCTCGGGCTCGTCGCCGAGCTGTCGGTGCCCACGCTGCTGTCCTACCCGCTGCTGGTCGCCGCGGTGGTGCTGGAACTGCTCCGGTACCGCCCGCGCACCTGGTTGCTCTCGCTCTACACGCTCGTCGGCGTGATCGGCGTCTACGGGCTGCAGCCCGCGGTCGAGGAGGTCGCGCGGCTGCCGGTGGCCTGGCTGCACGCCGGGTTCGCCGACTACATCGCCACGCACGGCGACATCCTGCACGACTACGACGCGCGGTTCTCCTGGGCCGGGTTCTTCGCCCTGGTCGCGATGATCACCCGCGCGGCCGGGCTGCCCGACGCGATCCCGTTCCTGAACTGGGCGCCGGTGCTGCTGTCCGGGCTCGCGGTGCTCGGCGTGCGCGCGCTGGCCGTGTCCGCGCTGGGCAACCGGCGCGCGGCGTGGATCGCGCCGTGGCTCTACCTCGTCGCGAACTGGACCGAGCAGGACTACTTCTCGCCGCAGGGCACGGCGATGATCCTGATGCTCGCCGCGCTGACGCTGACCTTCCGGCACCTCGTGCGGCCCCGCCTCACCGAACCGGTCAAGGCGCGGCTGCGGGCCCGGCTCGCGCCGCGGTCCAGCCCGAAGGCGCGGCTGGTCGCGCAGGGCGCGGTGGTGCTCATCGGGCTCGCGCTCGCGCCCACCCACCAGCTGACCCCGTACGTGCTCGGGGTCCTGCTGCTGCTCCTGCTGGTGTTCGGGCGGCTGTGGCCGGCGTGGATGCCGTTCGTGGTCCTCGGCGGCGCGGTGGTGTGGTTCTCGCTGGGCGCGTCGGAGTTCTGGAGCGGCCAGCTGGTCCAGATGATCCTCAGCCCGCTCGGCGACGTCGGGTCCTCGGTGGACGAGGGCATCGTGGCCCGGTTCGCGGGCAGCCCCGGCCGGCTCGTGGTGCTCACCGTGCGCATCGGGATCACGCTGTTCGTCGCCGGCATGGCCGCCTACGGCATCTGGCTGATGCGCCGCGACTCGCTGAAGTCGTGGCTGCTGCCCGCCCTGTGCGTCGCGCCGTTCGGGCTCGCCGTGGCCCAGCCCTACGGCGGCGAGGTGTTCATGCGCTGCTTCCTCTTCTCGCTGCCGGTGATGGCCCTGCCCGCGTCGCTCGCGCTGGAGAAGTCCGTCACCGCCGCCCGCAGGCTGCGCTGGCGCAACCGCCCCGGGCACACGGTCCTCGCCGCCGGGGTGCCGTGGGTCGTGCTCACCGGGCTGCTCGCCTCGACGGTCACCGCGCGCGGCGGCAACGACGCCTACATCAGCTTCCACGCCAGCGACATCGCCGCCGCGAGCTGGGCGGTGCACGAGGCGCAGCCGGGGCAGCGGGTGGACTCGCTGGTCAACTCGGTGCCGCTGTCGTTCGCGCGGGTCGGCGAGGTGTCCCAGTTCGAGGTCGACGGCTACTGCGAAGACGTCATGGACGACGTCCCCGCGCTGGTCGCCTGCCTGCGCCTGAAGGGCCCCGATTATCTTGTGCTCACCGAGCCGCAGTGGGCCTACATGAAGATCTTCGAGCAGGTGCCCGACACCTACGGCGCCGACCTCGTGCGCGAGCTCGAGGCCACCGGGCTGTACCGCCTGGTGTTCGACGACCAGGGTTCGCTGGTGCTCGGCCGGACGACGCCCGCCGACCGGTTCGTGCAGGGCAGTGGCGGAGGGAACACGTGAACCAGACCCGGTCCCTGGGACGGCGGCTGAAGGACCAGGTGCACATCGAGCTGTGGTCGATGACCGTCGGCGCGATCGTGAACGGCCTGCTCGGCAGCGCGCTGGTGCCGCGGCCGCTGCGGCTGCTGGGCTACCGCGCGTTCGGCGCGCGCATCCACTCCGGGAACATCTTCCCGGGGCTGCGGATCCACGGCGCGCTGCGCAACGTCGAGATCGGCCGCCGCACGTTCCTCAACGCCGAGTGCTACCTGGAGTCGGTCGGGCCGATCACGATCGGCGCGGCCTGCCAGTTCGGCCCCCAGGTCATGATCATCACCTCGCACCACCCGACGCTGCCCGACGGCACGGTGTCCCGCGTCGCCGAGGCCCGCCCGGTCGTGATCGGCGACCGGGTGTGGGTCGGCGCGCGGGCCCAGATCCTGCCCGGCGTGCGCATCGCCGACGACGCGGTGATCGCCGCCGGCGCGGTGGTGGCGCGTGACTGCCCGGTGCCCGGCGTCTACGCCGGGGTGCCTGCCCGCCTGGTGCGGCAGACGTCCGTCGTGGCGGAGCCGGCGTGAGCCAGGCCGACTTCCTCACCCTGGTCACGGCGCTGTTCGGGGTGGCGCTGCTCGTCGTGCTCGTGGTGCGGACGGTGCTCAAGGAGATGGCCGTCGGCCGCCGGTCGACCGACACCGCCTCCGCGCGCACCGAGCGGATCCGCACACTGGACCTGGTGGCGGTGGGGCTGACCGTGCTCACCGCGATCGGCGCGATCTGGCGGATCGTGGTGGGACTGACGTTGTGACCGGCTCAGCCCGGCAACCGGATCGTCAGCGGGGGCACCCGCACGCTCAGACCATCCGACCGGACGAGCCCGCTCTCGGCCCGCGGGTTGACCACGACCTCGCCGCCGGGCGCGCTGAACTGGACCAGGTTCGCGGGGCGCTGCACGTCGACCAGCCCCTCGCGCAACCGCGGCGCCAGCCACGTCCACGCGGCGGTCAGGCTCGTCGGCCGCAGCACGTTCGTGCCGGGCCGCGCCGCGGACCACAACGCGGCGTAGGGCAGGTCGTCGCTGGCCTCCGGTTGCCACAGCAGCATCGCGGCCGCGCCGGCCTCGGCGGCCCGGGCCACCGCGTCCAGCGTGGCCACCGCCCGCGCCTGGTCCACCGGCACCGTGTCCTCGGCGCTCTCGGCGGTGGACCGGGTCCTGGCGGGCGGGGGAGCGGTCTCCGGGTAGAACTCCGACCACCACACCGGCAGCCCGGTGAGGCTGCGTGCCCAGCGGGTCGCGTCGGCGTAGAGCTGGCTCGCCTTGTCCGGCGTGGTGATCAGGCCCTTGTCCCGGGTGCCGGTGGAGGCGTCCAGCGCGACGAAGTCGGCGCCGTGCTTGTGCTGGTTCCAGTACTCCACGACGTCCAGCGACCGCTGGTCCACCACGCCGTACGGGCCGCGCATCTCCGACGGGTGATCCGTGGCGGCGGCCGAGGACCAGGTGTTCAGCACGACGTACGGGCCGCCGATCAGCGCGTCCGGCCGCACCGCCTTCACCGCGTCGTAGACCTGGTTGTACAGGTCGGTGTAGCCCTTCACGTCCCAGGCGCCCGCCTCGGCGTCCCAGAACCCCTTGAGCTCGTTCCACACCTGGAAGTACCTGACCTGCGGGTAGCGCTTCGCGACCGTCGCGGACAGGCGCGCGAAGTCGTCGAAGTGCGCGGGCAGCGGGGCGGCGGCCAGGTCGTCCCAGTCGGTCGTGCCGGGCGGGCCGCCCTTCATCCAGTCGGGCGCGCAGCACAGGGTGATCACCGGGGTGCCGCCGGTGCGCTCGATCAGGTCCATCCGCTCGTCCAGGCGGGACCAGTCGAAGCTGCCTGGCGCCGGCTCGGGATTGCCCACGCCGAAGCCCATGATGTGCTGGTTCTGCAGCATCGGGGTGGCGCCGAGGATCTGTTCCCCACTCGTGCGCTGCCCGGGTGTGAGCCACGAGTCGAGGCTGTACTGTGCGTGCGTCACGCCGAGTACGAGCCCATCCCCGGCGCCGGGCAGCAGCGTCACGGCCGGTGGCACCGGGGGGTCGTCCCGATCAGCCGGAGGCCAGCCGCCGAACAGCCCCACCACGAGCAGGGCAACCATCGCCAAGATCCCCACGCGTGCCAGCATGCGTGACCCATCACCGTTTTGCCTGTTCAGAGCTACACCCGGAAGGGGGAAAAGCAGTGAGCGCGGCCGCGGTCTCCGTGTGCGTCCCCGCCTACCAGTCCGGCCGGTACATCGCCGACACCGTCTCCAGCGTCCTTTCCCAGACCTTCGACGACTTCGAGCTCGTCGTACTGGACAACGCCTCGACCGACGAGACCCCGGACGTCCTGCGGGGCTTCGCCGATCCGCGGCTCAAGGTGCTCCGCAACGACCGCGTCCTGCCGCTGGCGGAGAACTGGAACCGCGTGGTGGCCGAATCTAGCGGCCGCTTCGTGAAGCTGGTGTGCGCTGACGACCTGCTGCACCCCGACTGCCTGCGCCGCCAGTACGAGGTGCTGGCGACCGACCCGGCCATCGCGCTGGTGTGCTCGCGCCGCGACATGATCAACGAGACCGGCGAGGTGCTCGCCGCGAACCGGGGGCTGCGCGGGCTGATCGGCCGCCACGAGGCGAGCACGGTGATCCGCAAGGTCGTCCGGCACGGCGGCAACCCGCTCGGCGAGCCCGGCGGCGCGCTGTTCCGCCGCGCGCAGTTCGACGCGGTCGGCGGGTGGGACGCGCGCTGGAAGTTCCCGATGGACCTGGCGCTGTGGATCGGCCTGCTGGGCCACGGCGACTTCTTCGGTCAGCGCGAGTCGCTGGCGGCGTTCCGGATCGGGCGGGACTCCCTGTCGGCGCGGGCCCAGCGCGCGGAGTACGCCGAGCAGCGCGCGTTGTCCGAGGGGCTGGCCAGCGATCCGGTGTGGGGCGTGCGGCCGGTCGACCGGCTCGTCGGCGCGGCGATGGCGCCGGGCGCGCGGCTGCGGCGGCAGGCGCTGTTCCTGGTCGCGAAGCGGCAGGGCGAGCGGGGCTAGATCAACCACCCGTACGGGGGACGATAAGTTGTCGCCGTGGTGCGTCGCGTAGTCATCCTGATCGCCTGCGTAGTACTCGTGGGTGTCGCGATCCTCGCCGTCCGGGTGACCTCCGAGCGCTTCGACGACTCGGGCGAGGAGGCCTCGCCGACCGTGATCACCGAGGCGCCGAGCACCGCCGTGATCACCCCGGAGCGCTCCGACGAGGCCGCGGTCAACTACGGCTGGCGGCTGACCGCGCAGGACGACTTCGACGGCCGCCGGGTGAACACCGCGAACTGGGAGATCTACCAGGGCCACAACCCGGTCTCGGGCGAGAACCTGAGCGCGGACCAGTGCGTGGTCCGCGGCGGCACGCTCACGCTCGTCGGCGACGGTGACGACACTGCGGCCACCTGCGGCATCGCTTGGCACGACGACCAGACCTACGGCCGTTGGGAGGTCCGCGCGCGCTTCCCGGCGCCCGCCGACCCCGACTTCAACCCGGTGCTGCTGCTGTGGCCGGAGAGCGACACCAACACCGACGGCGAGATCGACTTCGCCGAGATCTACGACCCCGCCCGCCAGTACGTGGAGAGCTGGCTGCACGGCCCGGGCAACATCGACGCCGGCCACACGCGCAAGGACCTCGACATCACCCAGTGGCACAACTACGCCGTGGAGTGGCAGCCCGACCACGTCACCTGCTACATCGACGGCCTCGCGTGGGCGACCTACGGCACGCCCGGCACCATCCCGAGCGAGCCGATGCACCTGGTCATCCAGCAGAACCACAACCGGCACAAGCCGACGGCGCCGATCCGCAGCACGGCCGAGGTCGACTGGGTGCGCGTCTACGAGTGACCATCCGCACACGGGAAATAGTCAAGCGCTCAACTAGGTTGTGAGGGAGCGAAGGCACAAGATCCGTCCCCCGGGAGTACCCATGACTTCGACCGCCAGTCTCGCCGACGCCCTCCACGTGCCGCAGGACGTGCAGGACCTGCTGTTCCGCCAGGCGCGCACCGCGAACTCGTTCTCCGACGAGCCGGTCAGCGAGGAGCAGATCCAGGCGATCTACGACCTGGTGAAGTGGGCGCCGACGTCGATGAACACCCAGCCGCTGCGCGCGCTGGTGATCCGCACCGAGGAGGGCAAGCAGCGGCTGCTGCCGCACATGTCCGAAGGCAACCGCGCCAAGACCGCGAGCGCCCCGGTGACCGTCGTGCTGGCCGCCGACACCGACTTCCACGAGAACCTGCCCAAGACCTTCCCGCACAAGCCGGACGCGAAGGACCTCTTCGCCGACGAGACCGGCCGCGAGGGCTTCGCCCGCCTGAACTCCCTGCTGCAGGTCGGCTACTTCATCATCGGCGTGCGCGCCGCCGGGCTGGCCGCCGGCCCGATGACCGGCTTCGACGCCGCCGGGGTGGACAAGGAGTTCTTCGCCGACCGCAACTGGAAGTCCCTGGTCGTGGTGAACGTCGGCAAGCCGGGTGAGAACCCGTGGTTCGACCGGCTGCCCCGCCTGGACTACGACGAGGTCGTCGAGACCGTCTGAAGTCCCTCGCGGAAGGCCGCGCGCGGGCGGCGGATAGCATCGGTGGGACATCACTTCGTTCGAAGGAGCCCATCGTGAACCAGCCGTCGTCCGCCGCAGCCGCACCCGCCGCCAGCGTGGTGGTGCCGGCCGGGACCACGGCCGGTGCCGCGATCCGCGAGGCGGGCCTGCCGACCAAGGGGGCCGACGCGATCGTCGTCGTCCGCGACGCCGACGGGCGCCTGCGCGACCTGGCGTGGGCGCCTGACGCGGACGCCTCCGTGGAGCCCGTCGCGGCGAACACCGAGGACGGCCGCAGCGTCATCCGCCACTCCGCGGCGCACGTGCTCGCCCAGGCGGTGCAGCAGCAGTTCCCGGAGGCCAAGCTCGGCATCGGCCCGCCCGTGAAGGACGGCTTCTACTACGACTTCCTCGTCGACAAGCCGTTCACCCCGGAAGACCTGCAGGCGCTGGAGAAGCGCATGAAGCAGATCATCAAGGGGGCGCAGCAGTTCTCCCGCCGCCGCTTCGACTCGGTCGACCAGGCGCGCGAGGAGCTCGCCGGCGAGCCGTTCAAGCTCGAGCTCATCGACCTCAAGTCTGATGTGGACACCTCCGAGGTGATGGAGGTCGGCGGCGGCGAGCTGACGATCTACGACAACCTCGACCCGCGCACCAAGGAGCGCGTGTGGAGCGACCTGTGCCGCGGCCCGCACGTGCCCACCACGAAGTTCATCCCGGCGTTCAAGCTGACCCGCGTGGCCGCCGCGTACTGGCGCGGCAGTGAGAAGAACCCGCAGCTGCAGCGCATCTACGGCACCGCGTGGGAGTCGGCCGAGGCGCAGGACGCCTACCTGGAGCGGCTGGCCGAGGCGGAGCGCCGCGACCACCGCCGCCTCGGCGCGGAGCTGGACCTGTTCTCCTTCCCGGAGGAGATCGGCTCCGGCCTGCCGGTGTTCCACCCCAAGGGCGGCATCATCCGCCGCGAGCTGGAGAACTACTCGCGCCGCCGTCACGAGGAGTCCGGCTACGAGTTCGTCAACACCCCGCACATCACCAAGAGCGGGCTGTTCTACACCTCGGGCCACCTGCCCTACTACGCCGACACGATGTTCCCGCCGCTGCCCCTGGAGGGCGAGGAGTACTACCTCAAGGCGATGAACTGCCCGATGCACCACCTGATCTTCAAGTCGCGCGGGCGGTCCTACCGGGAGCTGCCGCTGCGGCTGTTCGAGTTCGGCACGGTGTACCGGTACGAGAAGTCCGGTGTGGTGCACGGCCTGACCCGCGTGCGCGGGCTGACCATGGACGACTCGCACATCTACTGCACCCAGGAGCAGATGCCGGGCGAGCTGCGGTCGCTGCTGCGGTTCGTGCTCGACCTGCTGGCCGACTACGGCCTGTCCGACTTCTACCTGGAGCTGTCCACCCGCGGTGACTCGGACAAGTTCATCGGCTCCGACGAGGAGTGGGAGGAGGCCACCGAGACGCTGCGGCAGGCCGCCGTCGACTCCGGACTGGAACTGGTGCCGGACCCGGGCGGCGCGGCCTACTACGGCCCGAAGATCTCGGTGCAGGCCAAGGACGCCATCGGCCGGTCCTGGCAGATGTCGACCATTCAGCTGGACTTCAACCACCCCAAGCGGTTCGAGCTGACCTACACCGCCGCCGACGGCAGCCGCAAGCAGCCGGTGGTCATCCACCGCGCGTTGTTCGGCTCGATCGAGCGGTTCTTCGGCGTGCTCACCGAGCACTACGCCGGCGCGTTCCCGGCGTGGCTGGCGCCGGTGCAGGTGGTCGGCATCCCGATCGCCGACGAGCACGCCGAGCACCTGCGCGGCGTGGAGAAGGCGTTGCGCGCCAAGGGGATCCGCGTCGAGGTGGACACCAGCGACGACCGGATGCAGAAGAAGATCCGCACCCACACCACGCAGAAGGTGCCGTTCATGGTGCTGGCCGGCGCCAAGGACGTGGAGGCGGGCGCGGTGTCGTTCCGGTTCCGGGACGGCAGCCAGATCAACGGGGTGCCGGTGGCCGACGCGGTGGAGGCCATCACGAGCTGGGTCGAGCGGAGGGAGAACAGCTCGCCGACGGCCGAGGCGCTGAAGGCGGTCCTGCCTTGACCGAGCCGGAGCTGGTGGGCCAGGACGGCGTCGGGGTGCCGGACGCGTTGCAGCGCCTGTGGACCCCGCACCGGCTCGCCTACGTGCAGGGGCAGGACAAGCCGGAGGGCGACGAGCCCGAGGGGTGCCCGTTCTGCCGCCTGCTCGGCATGGACGACGCCGACGCGCTGATCCTGGCCCGCGGTGAGCACGTCTGGGCGGTGCTGAACCTGTACCCCTACAACCCGGGACACCTGATGGTGCTGCCGTACCGGCACGTGGCGGACTACCCGGACCTGACGCCGGAGGAGACGCGGGAGCTGGCGGAGTTCACCCAGCACGCGATGAAGGTGGTGCGGTCGGTGTCCGGGGCGCACGGGTTCAACATCGGGATGAACCAGGGCGTGATCGCGGGCGCCGGCATCGCGGCGCACCTGCACCAGCACCTGGTGCCGCGCTGGGGCGGCGACGCGAACTTCATGCCGGTGATCGGCCAGACGAAGGTGCTGCCCCAGCTGCTCGGCGAAACGCGCGAGCTGCTCTCGGACGCCTGGAAGCGAGTCTAGGGAGTGTCCGGTAACTGATCTACCTGCTGGCCTGGTTTGATCTTGGGTGGCGGGTCACTGTGGCGCGAGCACATCAGCACGCTGCTGGGGCTCGGAAGAAAAGGGGCTGCACGCCCGCCGTCGAGGCGCCCGCGGTCGACGGGGAAGGACTCGGCCTGATACCGATGCGGGTGCTGCTCACCGGCGGCCAGGCCGGCGACAACCCCCAACTGGTGCCGCTGCTGGATTGCATCCAGGTGGATCGGGCCGGGCCGTCCGCGGTGTCGGCCCGAGATGGTCATCGCGGACAAGGCCCAGTCGCATCCCTCGACCCGGCAGGCGATGCGGGACCGGCGAGTCCGATTCACCAGCCCGGAACGGGAGGACCAGATCGCTCCTCACGCGGCGAAAGGTTCCCGCGGCGGGTGTCTTCCCGCTTTCGATGCCGAGGCCTACCAGCAGCGAAACGTCGTCTGGCTCAGATGACTTACAGGACACTCCCCAGTAGCGCGAAAGGGTCCGGACGGAGTGCCCGTCCGGACCCTTTCGCCGCGAGGTTCTCAGGCCTGCAGGCCGGCCTCGATGTTCAGCTCGATCTTCACCTTGTCGCTCACCACGGCGGTCGGGATGCTGGCGCCGACGCCGAAGTCGCTGCGCTTGATCTCGGTGGTGGCGGAGATGCCGAACACCTTGGTGCCCTCGGCCATGCCGTCGGCGAAGCCGCCGACCTCGGCGGTCAGGGTGACCGGCTTGGTGACGCCGTGCAGGGTCAGCTCGCCGTCGATGAAGTACTCGCCGTCCTCGGCGCGCACGCCCGTCGACACGAAGGTCAGCGTCGGGAACTGCTCGACGTCCAGGAAGTCGGCGCCCTTCACGTGCGCGTCGCGGTCGGCGTTCTTCGTGTCGATGCTGCCGGCCTTGATGGTCGCGGTCACCTTTGAGTCCGCGAGGTCGGCGCCGGTCACGATCTCGCCCTCGACCTCGGCGAAGCGGCCGCGGACCTTGGACACGCCCAGGTGGCGGACGACGAAGTCGACGTCGGAGTGCACCGAGTCGATGGTCCAGGTGCCCGCGATGTAGCCGGGGATCTCGGTCGTCGAAGCGGTCATGTGCTTGTCTCCTCACAACGAAGCTTGGTTGAGCCCTCAACCACACCTTAGCGAAGAGATGGTTGAGGGCTCAACTAGGGCTACTATGTGAGACATGTCCGAACCGCGATGGCTCAGCGAAGACGAACAGCGTGTGTGGCGCTCGTTCTCGGTCGCCGTCACCATGCTGCGCGGCCACGTGGATTCCCAGCTCCAGCGCGACGCCCGCATGCCGCACACCTACTACGAGGTCCTCGTCGTGCTGTCCGAGGCGCCCGGCCGCACGCTGCGGATGAGCGAACTGGCCGAGAAGTGCCATTCGTCACGCAGCCGGCTCTCCCACGCGGTCGCCCGCCTGGAGGCCAACGGCTGGGTGCGCCGCGACAGCTGCGGCACCGACAAGCGCGGCTCGTTCGCGAAGCTGACCGACCGGGGCTTCGCCGCGCTCGAAGCCGCAGCTCCCGGGCACGTCGAGGCCGTACGCGAGGCCCTGTTCGACGCGCTCACCCCGGACCAGGTGCGCGCGCTGGGGGAGATCTCCGACGCGATCCGCGACAAGCTCACGCCCCGCTGCGCGGAAGCCGTCGCGGCCGAGGAAGCCCGGCTGGACCGCCTCGCCTGAGGGCGCGCGGCGCCTTGGGCGCGCCGCGTCACCGGAGCGTCGTAGCGGGTGGATAGGCTGCGGTCAGCAAACCGACCCCGCAGCCCCAGGTGGAACGCCGAGAGCGATGGACATGCCCGCCGATACCGCCACCCCGACGATCTGATGCTGAACATCTTCGCGCGAGCGTCCGTCTCGCGAGCCCTGGACCCGCTCGGCCACGCGCTGGTGCGGGCCGGGCTGACCCCGAACGCGATGACCATGATCGGCACGGCCGGCGCGATCGCCTGTGCCCTGGTGTTCTTCCCGAACGGGATGCTGCTCGCCGGCACGTTCACCGTGTGGGGCTTCGCGATGCTCGACCTGCTCGACGGCGCGATGGCCCGCGCCCGCGGCTACGGCACCCCGTTCGGCGCGACGCTGGACGCGACCTGCGACCGGCTCGCCGACGGCGCCCTGTTCGCCGGCATCGCGTGGTGGTGCTTCGCGGTCGAGCACAACCTGCGCGCCGCGGCGGCCTGCCTGATCTGCCTCGTGCTGGCGCAGGTGATCTCCTACATCAAGGCCCGCGCCGAGGCCGAGGGTCTCAAGGCCGACGGCGGGCTGGTCGAGCGCGCCGAGCGGCTGATCATCGCGCTCGTCGGCACCGGGCTGGAGGGCCTCGGTGTGCCGTTCGCCGTCGAGGGCACGCTGTGGCTGCTCGCCGCGGGCTCGATCGTCACCACGGTCCAGCGGATGCTGGCCGTCGCCGCCTCCGCCAGGGAGGCGGGCTGATGGGCCGGTTCGGCGAGCGGATGGCCGACCTCGGCTACGCGGCCGGCTGGAACGTGGTGCGCCGCCTGCCGGTGCCGCTGGCGAAGGCCGGTTTCGGGCTGGCCGCGGACTTCGCGGCGTGGCGCAAGGGTCCCGGCGTGCGGCAGTTGCGCCGCAACCTGGTCCGCGTCGTGCCGCAGGCGGACGAGACCGAACTCGACGAGCTGACCCGGCAGGCCGTGCGGTCCTACGCGCGCTACTGGCACGAGGCGTTCCGGCTGCCGACGATGGACGCGGAGGGCATCCGGGCCCGGGTGAACGCGACGATCAGCGGCGTGGAGAACCTCGACGCCGCGCTCGCCGAGGGCAACGGCGCCGTGGTCGCGTTGCCGCACAGCGGGAACTGGGACGTGCCGGGCATCTGGGCCGTCGGCCGGTACGGCCCGTTCACCACGGTCGTCGAACGGCTCAAGCCGGAGTCGCTGTTCCAGCGGTTCGTCGCCTACCGCGAGTCGCTGGGGTTCGAGATCCTGTCCGCGGACGGCGGCACCGGCTCGTTCCGGTTGCTGCTGCAGCGGTTGCGGGAGAACCGGGTGGTGTGCCTGATCGCCGACCGCGACCTGTCCGGCAGCGGGGTGCCGGTGTCGTTCTTCGGGGAGAAGACGAGCATGCCGGCCGGCCCGGCCCGGCTGGCCGCCAGCACGGGCGCCGCGCTGCTGCCGGTGGGCAGCTGGTTCACCGAGGACGGCTGGGGCATCCGGATCCACCCGCGCATCCGCGTCGCGCACCGCACCGAGGTGCCCGCGGCCACCCAGGCGCTGGCCGACGTCTTCGCAGGCGACATCGCCGCGCACCCGGCGGACTGGCACATGATGCAGAAGCTGTGGGCCGCCGATTTCGAGGAGGCGACCTTTTCGGCGGAGGAAGCGGCGTGAAGGTCGGGATCGTCTGCCCGTACTCCTTCGACGTGCCCGGCGGTGTCCAGGGGCACGTCACGGACCTGGCGCGCGCGCTGCGCGACCGCGGGCACGAGGTGTCGGTGCTGGCTCCCGCGGACGACGACGCGGACCTGCCCGACTTCGTGCACCCCGCGGGCAAGGCGCTCGGCATCCCGTACAACGGCTCGGTGGCGCGGCTGCAGTTCGGCCCGGTGTCCTACGCGCGGGTGCGGCGGTGGCTGCGCGAGGGCGGGTTCGACGTGCTGCACCTGCACGAGCCTGCCGCGCCGAGCCTGTCGCTGCTGGCGCTGAAGGTCGCCGACGGGCCGATCGTCGCGACGTTCCACACCTCCACGCCGCGGTCCCGGACGCTGTCGGCGTTCCAGCCGGTGCTGCGGCCCCTGCTGGAGAAGATCACCGCGCGCATCGCCGTGTCCGCGCTGGCGCGGCGGGTGCAGGTCGAGCACGCCGGTGGTGACGCGGTGGAGATCCCGAACGGCGTCGACGTCGAGTTCTTCTCCCGGGCCGAGCCGCTGGAGGGTTATCCGCGGGCGGGCGGCACGATCGGGTTCGTCGGCCGGTTCACCGAGCCGCGCAAGGGCATGGACGTCCTGCTGGAGGCCGCCCGACGCCTGCTGCCGGAGTTCCCGGAGCTGCGGCTGCTCGTGGTCGGGCGCGGCGAGGCCGACGCGCTGCGCCGGATGGCGGGCCCGGAGCTGGCGCCGCACCTGGAGCTGCTCGGGCAGGTCGACGACGCCACCAAGGCGCGGGCGCTGCGCAGCGTGGACGTGTACTGCGCGCCCAACACCGGCGGCGAGAGCTTCGGGATGATCCTCACCGAGGCGATGGCGGCCGGGACGGCGGTGGCGGCGAGCAACCTCGACTCGTTCCGCCGCGTGCTCGACGACGGCCGCGCCGGGGCGCTGTTCACCACCGGCGACAGCGCCGCGCTGGCCGATTGCCTGCGTGAGCTGCTCGGCGACCCGGCGCGGCGGACGTCGCTGGCCGCGGCGGCGGGGGAGCGGGTCGCGATCTACGACTGGCCGGTCGTGGTGACGCAGGTGCTGCGGGTCTACGAAACGGCGATCGCCGCCGACCCGCGGCGGGTCAGTGCGGAGGACGCGCCGCTGTGAACTGGTTCGTGCTGGTCGTCTCGATCGTCGCGGCGATCGTCGTGCTCGGCGGGTTGTTCCTGGTCGCGACCGCCAACCGGCTGGACCGGCTGCACGTCCGGCTGGACGCCGGGTGGGCGGCGCTGGACGCGGCGCTGGCGCGGCGGGCGGTGGTCGCGCGGGCCGTGGCGGCCGTCGACGGCGCGGCGCCGGGCCTGCGCGAGGCGGCGGACATCGCGGAGAAGGCCCCGCGCGCCGAGCGCGAGGTCGCGGAGAACGAGCTGACGCGGCTGCTGGAGACGGTCGACCGGGCCCGGCTGCCCGCGTCGCTGGCCGAGGAGCTGGCCGACGCCGAGCACCGGGTGGTGATCGCGCGGCGCGTGCACAACGACGCGGTGCGCGACACGCTGGCGCTGCGACGGCGGCGGAAGGTGCGGTACTTCAAGCTGGCGGGCACCGCGCGGCAGCCGGAGTACTTCGAGATCGCGGAACCGCCGGTGCCGGGCGCTTAGGATCCGCGTATGGCTACGGAAGACTCGGCGTGCGCGGTGGCGCACGGCGCGGACGATTCAGCGGTGGACACGCGGACGCTGGTCGCGGTGTTCGCCTCACCGGTCGCGGAGTTCCTGCTGCGCTACGGCGAGGACCTGGGCTACCGGACGCTGCTGTTCGAACCGGACCCCGCGCGAGCGGTCCCGGGCGCGACGGCCGAGTTGCCGGACCTGGATGGCGACACGGATGTCGTGGTGACCGACCACCACCGGCCCGAGCTGGGCACCGCGCTGCGGGACGTGCTGGCGCGGCCGGTGCGCTGGGCCGGGGTGATGGGCAACCCGCGACACGAGGGCCCGCACGTGGCGGCGCTGCGGTCGCTGGGCGTGGCGGAGGCCGACATCGCCCGGGTGCACCGCCCGATCGGCCTGGACATCGGCTCGCGCCGCCCGGCGGAGATCGCGATCGCGACCTTGGCCGGGTTGATCGCGGACCGCAACGGCCGGCCGGGTGGCTTCTTCGGCCGCTGATCCGCGGGCGCCTGACCGCCGCGCCGAGCGGCGCTGCGCGAGTCGCAACGGCCGTTCCGGCGGTTCTTCACCCGCTGATCGCGCCCGGCGAGGTGGATCGCGGCCGCGGC
Source organism: Amycolatopsis tucumanensis (assembly GCF_021654135.1). Taxonomy (GTDB): domain Bacteria; phylum Actinomycetota; class Actinomycetes; order Mycobacteriales; family Pseudonocardiaceae; genus Amycolatopsis_E; species Amycolatopsis_E tucumanensis. Next base: position 28,855 of record NZ_JAKGSD010000005.1, read on the forward strand.
CGCGTTCGCGTACCGACCCACGAACGGGCCCCGTGGCGCGGGTTGTGCGCGGACCCCGTTCACGGACGCGAGTTCCGCGGCCGGTGCCGCCCGCGCGGCGCCGAGCGGCCCTGCGCAGGTCGCAACGGCCGGTCCGGCGGTTATTCGCCCGCTGAGCGCGCCCCGGCGGGGCGGACCTCGCCCACCGCGGGATTGATGCCTGCCCACGAACGCGCCCGTCGAGCGGGTCGTGCGCGAACCCCGGTCCCGGGCGCGAGTTCCGCGTCCGGGAGCGGCCGAGTGCCGCCCCCGCCGCGGCTTCGCCGCGCGAGTTCCTCATGTGCGGGCGCGAGTTCCGCTCCGCCATGCACGCCGCCCTGCGCGAGTTCCGCTCTGCCGCGCGCCGCGCTGCCCTGCGCCAGTTCCGCGCCGCGCCGGCCGCTGCGCGAGTGCCGCCTCCGGCTCACTCCCGGGCGGCTCGCACCGCGGCGCCCGCCGCGGCCACATCCAGGTCCACCACCACGAAGTCCCCCTCGGCCCGGCCCCGCTCGGACACCGCGAGCCCGATCAGCGCCAGTTCGGCCGCCCGGTCCCGCAGCACCCACTGCTCCGGGCTCTCCGGCTCCACCGGCCCGGTCTCGTCACGCTGCCAGGCGGCCAGGGCGGCCTCGGCGAGCGCCCGCGGCAGCCGGACGGTGATCCGGTGCTCCCCGATCGCCGTCCCGATCGCCGCCAGCACCTCGGCGTCCTCGTGGTAGCGCATGCGGCGAGAATAGGCACCCCACCGCGGCCCGCGCCCGTGAATTTCAGGCGTGCGCCGCCACCAGGTTCTCCGGCATCGGGTCGTAGCGCGTGTGCCTGCGGGTGAACGTCGCCGTCCCGGAGCTCAGCGACCGCAGCTCCGTGGTGTACCGCAGCAGCTCGGTCGCGGGCACCTCGGCGCGCACGATGCTCCGCCCGCCGCTCACCGACTCCGTCCCCAGCACCCGGCCGCGCCGCGCGGACAGGTCGCCGAGCACCGCGCCCAGGTACTCGTCCGGCACCCGGACGTCGACCTCGTCCAGCGGTTCGAGCAGCACCACGCGCCCGTTCGCGGCGGCCTCCTTCAGCGCCAGCGCGCCCGCGGTCTGGAACGCCGCGTCCGAGGAGTCCACGCTGTGCGCCTTGCCGTCGACGAGCGTCACCCGCACGTCGACCACCGGGAAGCCGGCCACCAGCCCGCGCTGCAGCTGCGCCCGCACCCCCTTCTCCACGCTCGGGATGAACTGGTGCGGCACGGCCCCGCCGACGATCCGGTCCACGAACTCGAACCCGGCGCCCCGCGGCAGCGGTTCGACCTCGATGTCGCACACCGCGTACTGGCCGTGCCCGCCGGACTGCTTCACGTGCCGCCCGTGCCCCTTCGCCGGCCCGGCGAACGTCTCGCGCAGGCTCGTCTTCACCGGCTCGGTGTCCACTTCGGCCCCGCCGGCCCGCAGCCGGGACAGCACGACGTCCGCGTGCGCCTCGCCCATGCACCACAGGACCAGCTGCGCCGTCTCGGCGTTGCGCTCCAGCCGCAGCGTCGGGTCGCCGGCCACCAGGCGGGACAGGTTGCGCGCCAAGGCGTCCTCGTCGCTGCGGTTGCGCGCCACGACGGCCACCGGCAGCAGCGGCTCGGGCATCGGCCACGGGCGCATCAGCAGCGGGTGGTCGGGGGAGGAGACGGTGTCGCCGGTCTCGGCCGACCCGACCTTCGTCAGCGCGCACAGGTCCCCGGCGACGCAGTAGGGCACCTCGCGCAGGTTCGCGCCCAGCGGCGAGTACAGGTGCGCCACCCGCTCGTCGGTGTCGTGGTCCTCGTGACCGCGTTCGGCCATGCCGTGCCCGGACACGTGCACCGGCCGCTCCGGCCGCAGCGTCCCGGAGAACACCCGGACGAGCGACACCCGCCCGACGTAGGAGTCGACGGCGGTGCGCACCACCTCGGCGGCCAGCGGCCCGTCCGGGTCGGTGCTCAGCTCGGGGTGCGGGGCGCCCTCGGGCGTGGTGACCGGCGGCAGCTTGTGCTCCAGCGGCGACGGGAACGCGCGGACGATGCCGTCGAGCACCTCGGCCAGCCCCACGCCGGTGGCCGCGCACACCGGGATCACCGGGTGGAAGGACCCGCGCGCCACCGCCGTCTCCAGGTCCGCGATCAGCGTGTCCTCGCTGATCTCCTCGCCCGCGAGGTAGCGGTCCATCAGGGTCTCGTCCTCGCTCTCGGCGATGATGCCCTCGATGAGCTCGTTGCGCGCCTCGGTCAGCCGCTCCAGGTCGGCCGGCGACGGTTCGCCCAGGCGCGGCGGGAAGCCGTCCGAGTAGTCGTACAGCCGCCGCGTGATCAGCCCGACCAGGCCCGGCTCCGGGCCGCTCGCCGGCAGGTACAGCGGCAGCACGCCGGCGCCGAACGCGTCCTGGCACGCGGCGATCTCGCCCTCGGGGTCGGCGCGGTGGTGGTCCAGCCGGGAGACGATCACGGCGCGCGGCATGCCCACCGCGGCGCACTCCTCCCAGATGGCCACCGTCGCCGGGTCGACGCCCTCGGCCGAGCACACCACGAACAACGCGGCGTCGGCGGCGCGCAGCCCGGCCCGCAGCTCGCCCACGAAGTCGGCGTAACCGGGGGTGTCGATCAGGTTGATCTTGTGCCCGTCGTGCATCACCGGCGCGACGGAGAGCCCGACCGAGCGCTGCTGGCGCACGGCCGCCGGGTCGTGGTCGCAGACCGTGGTGCCCTCCACAACGGAACCGGCCCTGGTCACGGTGCCGGACACCGCGAGCAGGGCCTCGGTGAGGGTGGTCTTGCCGGAGCCGGACGGCCCGACCAGGACCACGTTGCGGACCTTGACCGGGTCGTCCACAGCGACCGCGGCTCCGGCATCGACGGTGCGGGCTTGTTTGTCGGCCATGACGGGCTCCCCGGGGGACGACGCTGTCGAAAGGTGTGTCCTCGATCACACACCCGGCGAGCATGGTCCGGCAACCCCGCGCGGGCAGGTTGCGCCTGCGGAGCGAAAGTGGACTGCTGAGATCGCGGCGAACTGGCCTGGGGGAGCGGTCCACCGAAACCTAGACTGGACCCCGAACCCCCTCTGTGTTTCGTGAAAGGCGTTCTGTCGTGTCCGAAGTTCAGTCCAGCAGTTCCGCCACGCCCGAACGGGGCACCGCCCGCGTCAAGCGGGGCATGGCCGAGATGCTCAAGGGCGGCGTGATCATGGACGTCGTCACCCCCGAGCAGGCCAAGATCGCCGAGGACGCCGGCGCGGTGGCCGTCATGGCGCTCGAGCGCGTGCCCGCCGACATCCGCGCGCAGGGCGGGGTGGCGCGGATGAGCGACCCGGACCTCATCGAGGGCATCATCGACACCGTCTCCATCCCGGTGATGGCCAAGGCGCGGATCGGCCACTTCGTCGAGGCGCAGGTGCTGCAGTCGCTCGGTGTCGACTACATCGACGAGTCCGAGGTGCTCACCCCCGCCGACTACGCCAACCACATCGACAAGTGGGCCTTCACCGTGCCGTTCGTGTGCGGGGCGACGAACCTGGGCGAGGCGCTGCGCCGCATCAACGAGGGCGCGGCGATGATCCGCTCCAAGGGCGAGGCGGGTACCGGCGATGTCTCCAACGCGACCACCCACATGCGCAAGATCCGCGCCGAGATCCGGCGGCTCACGTCGCTGCCGGAGGACGAGCTGTACGTCGCCGCCAAGGAGCTGCAGGCGCCCTACGAACTGGTGCGCGAGGTGGCGGAGAAGGGCAAGCTGCCGGTCGTGCTGTTCACCGCGGGCGGCATCGCGACCCCGGCCGACGCGGCGATGATGATGCAGCTCGGCGCCGAGGGCGTGTTCGTCGGCTCCGGCATCTTCAAGTCCGGCGACCCCGCGAAGCGCGCCGAGGCGATCGTCAAGGCCACCACGTTCCACGACGACCCGGACGTGATCGCGAAGGTGTCCCGCGGCCTCGGCGAGGCGATGGTCGGCATCAACGTGGACGACGTGCCGGAGCCGCACCGGCTCGCCGAGCGCGGCTGGTAGTCCTCCGCCCGGGGGCCGGTCGCGGGCGCGGCCGGCCCCCGCCGCGTGGTCCCGCAGTGGTTTTCGACGTGTTCCAGGAGGTCAGGTGTCCGCGGTACCGGTGATCGGCGTTCTCGCGCTGCAGGGGGACGTGCGGGAGCACGCCGCCATGGTCGAGAGCGCGGGCGGGCGCGCCGTCGCCGTGCGGCGCGAGTCCGAGCTGGCCGCCGTCGACGGGCTCGTCCTGCCCGGCGGCGAGTCCACCACCATGTCGCGCCTGCTCGAGACCTTCGAGCTGCTCGGCCCGCTCCGCGAGCGGCTCGCCGCGGGGCTGCCCGCCTTCGGCTCGTGCGCGGGCATGATCCTGCTCGCGAAGCAGGCCCTGGACGGCCGCCCCGACCAGCACCAGCTCGGCGCGCTGGACGTGATCGTCCGGCGCAACGCCTTCGGCCGCCAGGTGGACTCCTTCGAGGAGGACCTGGCCTTCGCGGCGCTGCCCGGCGGTCCCCTGCACGCGGTCTTCATCCGCGCCCCGTGGGTGGAAAAAGCAGGCGACGGGGTCGAGGTGCTGGCCACGGTGCCCGGCGCCGAGGGCAGCGGCGCTAGGATCGTCGCGGTCCGGCAGGGGCCGGTGCTCGCCACGGCCTTCCACCCGGAGCTGACCGGTGACGATCGGGTCCATCGCCTGTTCGTGGAGATGGTGCGGGACGCGGCGACGACGAGCGAGACGGAGGAGAGATGAGCGGCCACTCCAAGTGGGCCACCACGAAGCACAAGAAGGCCGCCCTCGACGCCAAGCGTGGCAAGCTGTTCGCGAGACTCATCAAGAACATCGAGGTCGCCGCGCGGACCGGCGGGGGCGATCCCGAGGGCAACCCGACCCTCTACGACGCCATCCAGAAGGCGAAGAAGAACTCGGTCCCGCAGGACAACATCGAGCGCGCGCGCAAGCGCGGCGCCGGTGAGGAAGCGGGCGGCGCGGACTGGCAGACGATCAACTACGAGGGCTACGGCCCCAACGGCGTCGCCGTGCTGATCGAGTGCCTGACCGACAACCGCAACCGCGCGGCGGGCGAGGTGCGCACCGCGCTGACCCGCAACGGCGGTTCACTCGCCGACCCGGGCTCGGTGTCGTACCTGTTCAACCGCAAGGGCGTGGTGATCATGCCCAAGAACGACCTGTCCGAGGACGACGTCCTGATGGCCGTCCTCGACGCGGGCGCGGAGGAGGTCAACGACCTCGGCGACAACTTCGAGATCGTCTCCGAGGCCACCGACCTGATCAACGTCCGCAAGGCGCTGCAGGACGCCGGTTACGACTACGAGTCGGCCGACCCGACGTTCCTGCCGTCGGTCAGCGTCCCGCTGGACGCCGAGGGCGCCAAGAAGGTCTTCCGGCTGATCGACGCGCTGGAGGACTGCGACGACGTCCAGAACGTGTACGCCAACTTCGATGTGAGCGACGAGGTGCTCGAAGAGGTCGGCGCGTAACGACCCGCGTTCTCCCAAGGGCCCTCCGGCGCGCAGCCGGAGGGCCCTTGGTGTGCAACGGGAATTTTCCACCACCGGGGGCTGTGCCGCCGCCACCCGCGTACGGCAGAATGCCGCCCGTGACCGAGACCCTCGCGCCCGAAGAATCCGAGCTCCTCGAGTGGATCGTCAACCAGGCCGAGACCCGCGGCAACGCGGTGATCTCCGTGGCGGCCGACGATTCCGGCGCGGGGTACGCGTTCACGGCGTGCGTGTGGGCGCTGCACGAGGTCCCCGAGGCCGTCGTCGTCGGGCTGCCCGAGCAGATGGCGCCGGTCCTGCTCGACGCCTACGTGGACCGCGCCGCCAACGGCGAGGAGTTCGTGCCGGGCAAGGTCTACGAGGACTTCTTCGAGGGCGTGCCGGTCACCTTCGAGCGCGTCGCCAAGGGGCACTACCTCGAGTACCTCGGCAGCGCGTTCCTCGTCTACCCGGACGGCGACTTCCCCGCGCTGCAGATCATCGTCGCCACGCCGGACGGGCACTGGCCGTGGAGCGCGGACGCGCCGGAGGGGTTCGCCGACTGGCAGCCGGTGCTGACCGAGAGCGGCGCGCCGGAGAGCTGGACCCCGGGCGTCGACGGTCCATAAAGGACGATCATCGGCCCCCGGCGCGTCCTGCCGGGCCGGGGTGGCCCGGCGCGGTAGCCTCACCTCGAACGCGTGTTCGGCGGCAGGAGGGTGATCGGTGCGAGTGCTCGGCGTGGACCCCGGGCTGACCCGGTGCGGGCTCGGCGTGGTGGACGGGGGGACCGGCCGCACCGTCAGCTGCGTCGCGGTGGACGTCGTCCGCACCCCGGTCGACGACACGCTGGAACGGCGCCTGCTCGCGGTCTCCGACGCCGTCGAGCACTGGCTGGACACCTACCGCCCGGAGGCGGTCGCCGTGGAGCGCGTCTTCAGCCAGCACAACGTGCGCACCGCGATGGGCACCGCGCAGGCCGGGGGAGTGGTGGCGCTGGCCGCCGCCCGCCGCGGGCTGCCGGTCGTGTTCCACACGCCGAGCGAGGTCAAGGCCGCCGTCACCGGCAGCGGCCGCGCGGACAAGGCGCAGGTCACCGGCATGGTCACCCGGCTGCTCGGGCTCGCGCAGGCGCCGCGCCCCGCCGACGCGGCCGACGCGCTCGCGCTGGCCATCTGCCACCTGTGGCGCCAGCCGATGCGCGACCGGCTCGCCGAAGCCGAGGCGCGCGCGGCCGAACTCGCCCGCGCGCACAAGGCCCGGCTCGCCGCGGCGGCGAAGTCGGCGGGCGCCGTGCCGGCGGTGGTTCCCCGCGGGGCGAACATGCGGACACCAGGGAAGGGAGTGCGGGGATGATCTCCTCGGTCCGGGGCGAGGTGCTCTCGGTCGGGCTCGACCACGTCGTGGTGGAGGTCGGCGGGGTCGGCCTCGCGGTGCAGGCCACGCCGTCGACGCTGGCCACGCTGCGGCGGGGCGAAGAGGTCCGCCTCTACACGTCGCTCGTCGTGCGCGAGGACTCGCTGACGCTGTTCGGCTTCGCCGACGCCGAGGCCCGCGAGCTGTTCGGGCTGCTGCAGACCGTGTCCGGCATCGGGCCGCGCCTGGCGCTGGCCGCGCTGGCCGTGCTCGACCCGGACAAGCTGCGGACCGCGCTCGCCGAAGGCAACATCACCGTGCTCACCCAGGTGCCGGGCATCGGCCGCAAGGGCGCCGAGCGGCTCACCCTGGAACTGCGCGACAAGGTCACCGCGGCCGGCGGGACCGCCGAGACCACCGCTGCCCCGGCGGCGGGCGCGGTGCGCGCCGAGGTCGTCGAGGCGCTCACCGGCCTCGGCTTCCCCGCCAAGCAGGCCGAGCAGGCCGTGGAGAAGGTGCTGGCCGCGGGCGAGGCCGACACCACCCCGGCCGTGCTGCGCGCCGCGCTGAGCACCCTCGGGCGCAAGTGAGGCTGCTGACGCGTGCACGATGAAGAGGTGACCGAGCACCCGGCGGACGAGACCCTCTCCGCGCTGCCCCAGCTGGGCGAGCGCGAGATGGAGACGACGCTGCGCCCGAGCAGGCTGAGCGAGTTCATCGGCCAGCCCCGCGTGCGCGAGCAGCTGGAACTGGTGCTGGAGAGCGCCCGGCGGCGCGGCGTGCCGCCGGACCACGTCCTGCTGTCCGGCCCGCCCGGCCTCGGCAAGACGAGCCTGGCGATGATCGTCGCGGCCGAGCTGGACGCCTCGATCCGCATCACCTCCGGCCCGGCGCTGGAACGCGCCGGCGACCTCGCCGCGATGCTGTCCAACCTCGCCGAGGGCGACGTGCTGTTCATCGACGAGATCCACCGGATCGCCCGCCCCGCCGAGGAGATGCTCTACCTGGCGATGGAGGACTTCCGCGTCGACGTGGTCGTCGGCAAGGGGCCGGGCGCCACCAGCATCCCGCTGGAGATCGCGCCGTTCACCCTGGTCGGGGCCACCACCCGCTCCGGCGCGCTGACCGGCCCGCTGCGCGACCGGTTCGGCTTCACCGGCCAGATGGAGTTCTACGCCGACCACGAGCTCGACCAGGTGGTCCGCCGCTCGGCGAAGATCCTGGACATCGAGATCGACGCCGAGGGCAGCGCGGAGATCGCCCGCCGCTCACGCGGCACGCCCCGGATCGCCAACCGGCTGCTGCGCCGCGTCCGCGACTACGCCGAGGTCCGCGAGGACGGCAAGGTCACCCTCGCCGTCGCCCGCGCCGCGCTGGCGGTCTACGACGTCGACGAGCTCGGCCTGGACCGGCTGGACCGCGCCGTGCTGTCGGCGCTGGTGCACTCCTTCGGCGGCGGCCCGGTCGGGGTGTCCACGCTCGCCGTGGCGGTGGGCGAGGAACCGACGACGGTCGAGGAAGTCTGCGAGCCCTACCTGGTGCGCGCGGGTATGCTCGCGCGCACCCCGCGTGGCCGGGTGGCGACGGCGAGTGCCTGGGAGCACCTGGGTTTGCGCCCGCCGCCCCGTCCGGACCAGGCAGGGCCTACCCTGTTCGACTAACCGGGTGCTGGCCTGGTCAGTGGTGCCTGGCACACTCGAAAGAGCACATCCGGACAAATTGGTGAGCGGCCGGGCGCCGCGCACCGAATGGAGAATCATGGAACAGCTTTTCCTGCCGTTGCTGCTCATGCTCGTCGTGGCGATCCCGCTGGTGATGGGCACCCGGAAGCAGAAGCGTGCCGTGCAGGAGCAGCAGAAGCTGCAGAGCAGCCTGTCCGAGGGCGACCGGGTGATGACCACCTCCGGCCTGTACGGCACGGTGGCGGACACCAGCAGCGACACCACGATCGACATCGAGATCGCGCCCGGCGTCGTGACGACGTGGCTGCGCCAGGCGGTGCGCGAGAAGGTCGCGCCCGAGGTGGCCGACGAGGTCGAGACCGACGACGACGAAGCCGTGGTCGAGACGGTGGAGACCGCCGAGGCGCCCAAGGCCGACGAGAAGGCCGCTGCTCCCTCGCTGGAGAGCGAGAAGAAGTAGCCCGACGACGGGCCCAACCCCGGCGTCCGGTGGTGACGCCGGGGTCAACGCCGCGTTCACAACGCGGCGAGTAGTGTCTGCGTACCGCCGCGTAGGCGGCACGAACCCCGTGTAGCTGACCGTCGAGGAGAACGACCACCGTGGCACCACCGGCCGGGCGGATCCGCCCGGGACGCTATCTCGGCTTCTTCGTCCTGATCGTGGTCGTGCTCTACGCCCTGGTGTTCTTCACCGGCGGCGGGAAGCCCACGCCGAAGCTGGGCATCGACCTGCAGGGCGGCACCCGGGTGACGCTGAGCGCGCGCACCCCGGACGGCTCCGCGCCCTCGCGCGAGTCGCTCAACCAGGCGCGCCAGATCATCGAGACCCGCGTGAACGGGATCGGCGTCAGCGGCACCGAGGTGGTCCTCGACGGTGACAACATCGTGATCACCGTCCCCGGTGAGCAGGGCGACCAGGCCAAGAAGCTCGGCCAGACCGCCCAGCTCGGCTTCCGCAAGGTGATCGACGCGCAGACCGTGACCACCCCGCCGGTCGCGCCGCCGCCGGGGCAGGGCGACGACCCGGCCGCGATCCAGCAGGCCAAGGCCACCCGCCAGGCCGCCGATCTGGTCACCGGCACCGGCGACTCGCTCGCCGCCGGGCCGAACGCGTCCGCCGCGCTGACCGCGTTCACCTGCTCCACGCAGGACCCGCTGCGCGGCAACGACGACCCGAACCTGCCGCTGCTCACCTGCGACCAGACCGGCACCGAGAAGTACCTGCTCGGCCCGGTGTTCCTGAAGGGCACCGAGATCGACAACGCGGTGTCCTCGTCGCCGGCGCAGAACAAGCCGCAGTGGACCGTGGACCTCACCTTCAAGTCCGAGGGCCGCCAGGTCTGGGCCGACTTCACCACGGCCAACATCGGCCAGCGCGCCGCGTTCGTGCTCGACACGCAGGTCGTGTCCGCGCCGACCATCCAGAGCGCGATCCTCGACGGCAACACCCAGATCAGCGGCAACTTCACGCAGGCGCAGACCAAGGACCTCGCCGACGTCCTGAAGTACGGCTCGCTGCCGCTGTCGTTCACCTCGTCCGACGCCACCACCGTGTCGGCCACGCTCGGCCTGGCCTCGCTCAAGGCGGGCCTGATCGCCGGCGGCATCGGCCTGGCGCTGGTGTTCGTCTACTGCCTGGTCTACTACCGCCTGCTCGGGGTGCTCACGGTCGTCTCGCTGGCGCTGTCCGGCCTGATCGTCTACGCGGTGCTGGTCCTGCTCGGGCGGTGGATCAACTTCACGCTCGACCTGGCGGGCGTCGCCGGGTTCATCATCGCCATCGGTGTCACCGCGGACTCGTTCGTGGTGTTCTTCGAACGGCTCAAGGACGAGATCCGCGAGGGCGGGCGCAGCTTCCGCTCGGCGGTGCCGCGCGGCTGGGTGCGCGCCCGCCGCACGATCCTCGCTTCGGACGCGGTCATGTTCCTGGCCTCCGCGGTGCTCTACGCCATCGCGGTCGGTGACGTGCAGGGCTTCGCGTTCACCCTCGGCATGTCGACCGTGCTCGACCTGATCGTGGTGTTCCTCGTGACGCACCCGCTGGTCGCGATGGCGTCGAAGTCGAAGTTCCTGTCCCAGCCGAAGCTCACCGGCCTCGGCGGCGTGCAGACGCTGGCCGCGGAGCGCCGGTCCGCGCGCAAGGTGCCCGCCGGCGCGGGCGCGAAGGAGTCCTGACGTGGCAGACGAGCTGAACACCGAGAGCACGCACGCCGCGCCGGCCACGAAGAAGGCCGGGCGGGAGAGCGTCTTCCACCGCCTCTACGTCGGCACCGGCGCCTTCGACATCGTCGGCAAGCGCAAGCGCTGGTACATCTTCTTCGCGGTCCTGGTGCTGGTGTGCATCGCCTCGATCGGCATCAAGGGCTTCAACCTCGGCATCGAGTTCGAGGGCGGCACCCAGATCCAGATGCCCGCGCGCGGCGCGAACGGCCCGATCACTGCCGACGCGGCCAAGCAGGCGTTCGCCGACGCGCTCGGCGAGCAGGCCGACTCGGCGCAGACGGTCGGCGTGGGCGACGCCGCCACCGTCGAGCTGCGGTCGGACACCCTCGACGCCGACCAGGTCGCCAAGGTCAAGCAGACCCTGTTCGACCAGCTCAAGCCGATCGGCGGCAACGGCCAGCCGAGCGTGCAGGCCATCAGCGACAGCGCGGTCAGCGCGTCCTGGGGCCAGGAGATCTCCCAGCAGGCGCTGATCGCGCTCGCCGTGTTCATGGTCCTGGTGACCGTGTTCCTCGCGGTCTACTTCGAACGCTGGATGGCGGTCACCGCGCTCATCGCGCTGGTGCACGACATCCTGGTCACCGCGGGCATCTACTCGCTCGTCGGGTTCGAGGTCACGCCGGCGACGGTGATCGGCCTGCTGACCATCCTCGGATTCTCCCTCTACGACACCGTGGTGGTGTTCGACAAGGTCAAGGAGAACACCCGCGGCATCCTCGGCCTGACCCGCCGCACCTACGCCGAGACCGCGAACCTGGCGCTGAACCAGACGCTGATGCGCTCGATCAACACCTCGGTCATCGCGCTGCTGCCGGTGCTGGGCCTGCTGGTCGTCGGCTACATCCTGCTCGGGTCCGGCACGCTGCAGGACCTCGCGCTGGTGCAGCTGAGCGGCATGCTCGCCGGCGTGCTGTCGTCGCTGTTCCTGGCGACCCCGCTGCTGGTCGACTTCAAGATGCGCGACCCGAAGTACAAGCAGCAGGCCGAGCGGGTCCGCGCGCGCCGCGCCAACCAGGCCCGCAAGGCCGCCGAGCGCGAGGCCGACTTCGACGCGAGCGACGACGAGGCGCTGGACGCCGAGCTGCGCAAGGAGAAGGCGTACGCGGCGGCCGCGAGCGTCCCGGCCCGCACGCCGAAGTCGCAGCCGCGGCGTGGGCGGCCGTCGGGCAAGCGGAAGCGCTGACGTGGACCTGGAGCGTGCGCTCGGCCTGATCGCCGAGGTGCCGGACTTCCCGGAGCCCGGTGTGCTGTTCCGGGACCTGTCGCCGCTGTTCGCCGACGCGGACGGGTTCGCGGCGGTGATCGACGCGCTGGCGGCGACGGTCGATCCGGGCACCGATGTGCTGGCCGCGGTCGAAGCGCGCGGGTTCCTGCTCGCCGCGGCCGTCGGCTACGCCCGCGGCATGGGTGTGGTCCTGGTGCGCAAGCCCGGCAAGCTGCCCAGCGTGGCCGGCCGGGTGGACTACGCCCTGGAGTACGGCTCGGCGACCCTGGAACTGCCGTCCGGGGTGGTGCGGCCCGGGCAGCGGGCCGTGGTGGTCGACGACGTGCTCGCCACCGGCGGCACCGTCGCCGCGGCCTGTGAGCTGCTGGAGAAGGCGGGTGCGACGGTCACCGGCGTGTCCGTGGTGATGGAGCTGGCCGCCCTCGACGGGCGGTCGGCGCTGAGCGGCCGGAAGGTCAGCTCGCTCCTGGTCACCTGACCGTTCGGCGCGTCAGCGGGGCGGTCGGCGCGGCTGGGAACAACGAGGTGGCCCGCCGGGGTTACGCTTGGTGCTCTGAAGGCCGCGCGATCAGCAGGAGGTGGGCTTGAGCCAGGAGCTCGAAAGCCCGGCGCCCGCCCGGGAGACCGCCGACAACCGCGGCACGCAGCCGCAGGGCGTCACCAGGGCACCGTCCGCCACGCGGCGCGTCCGCGCCCGGCTCGCGCGGCGGATCACCGCCCAGCGCGCCGCCCCGGTCAAGCAGGTGCTGGAGCCGCTCGCCGCGATCCACCGCGACCTGCACCCGAACGCCGACCTGAGCCTCCTGCAGCGCGCCTACGACGTCGCCGAGGAACTGCACCGCCACCAGCGGCGCAAGTCCGGCGACCCGTACATCACGCACCCGCTCGCGGTGGCGACCATCCTCGCCGAGCTGGGCATGGACACCACCACGCTGGTCGCCGCGCTGCTGCACGACACGGTCGAGGACACCGGCTACTCGGTGGAGCAGCTGACCGCCGACTTCGGTGACAAGGTCGCCCAGCTCGTCGACGGCGTCACCAAGCTGGACAAGGTGAAGCTCGGCACGGCGGCCGAGGCCGAGACCATCCGCAAGATGGTCATCGCGATGGCCCGCGACCCGCGCGTGCTGGTGATCAAGCTCGCCGACCGGCTGCACAACATGCGCACCATGCGGTTCCTGCCGCCGGAGAAGCAGGTGCGCAAGGCCAAGGAGACCCTGGAGGTGCTGGCCCCGCTGGCGCACCGGCTGGGCATGGCCACGGTCAAGTGGGAGCTGGAGGACCTCGCGTTCGCGATCCTGCAGCCCAAGAAGTACGACGAGATCGTCCGCCTGGTCGCCGACCGGGCCCCGTCGCGGGACATCTACCTGCGCAAGGTGATCGACGAGCTGACCGGCGCGCTCGGCGGCTCCCGCATCACCGCGAAGGTCGAGGGGCGGCCCAAGCACTACTACTCGATCCACCAGAAGATGATCGTCCGCGGCCGGGACCTCGACGACATCCACGACCTGGTGGGCGTGCGCATCCTGGTCGAGGACGTGCGCGACTGCTACGCGGCCATGGGTGTCGTGCACGCGCTGTGGCAGCCGATGCCGGGCCGGTTCAAGGACTACATCGCCCAGCCTCGGTTCGGCGTGTACCAGTCGCTGCACACCACGGTGATCGGCCCCGACGGCAAGCCGCTCGAGGTGCAGATCCGCACCTACGAGATGCACCACACGGCCGAGTACGGCATCGCGGCGCACTGGCGGTACAAGGAAACCAAGGGCACCCACCACGGCACCGCCGTCGACATCGACGAGATGGCGTGGATGCGGCAGCTGCTCGACTGGCAGCGGGAAGCCGCGGACCCGGGCGAGTTCCTCGACTCGCTGCGCTACGAGCTCGCCGCCCGCGAGATCTTCGTGTTCACGCCCAAGGGCGACGTGGTGACGCTGCCCGTCGGCGGCACGCCGGTCGACTTCGCCTACGCGGTGCACACCGAGGTCGGGCACCGGTGCATCGGCGCGCGCGTCAACGGCCGTCTCGTGGCGCTGGAACGCAAGCTGGAGAACGGCGACGTCGTCGAGATCTTCACCTCGAAGGCGGAGAACTCCGGGCCGAGCCGCGACTGGCTGACGTTCGCCAAGTCGCCCAAGGCGCGCGCCAAGATCCGCCAGTGGTTCGCCAAGGAACGCCGCGACGAGGCGATCGACGCCGGTAAGGACGCGATCACCAAGGAGGTCCGCAAGGTCGGCCTCCCGTTGCAGCGCCTGGTGTCCGCGGAGGCGATGGGCGCGCTGGCCGCGGAGCTGCACCACCCGGACATCAGCTCGCTGTACGCGGCGGTCGGCGAGGGCCACGTCAGCGCGAAGCACGTCGTGCAGCGGCTGGTGGCGCTGATCGGTGGCGTCGAGGAGGCCGAGGACGAGCTTGCGGCCCGGTCGACGCCGTCCACGGTCACCCGGCGCCGCGCGGCCAACGACGTGGGTGTCGTGGTCAAGGACGCCACCGACGTGTGGACCAAGCTGGCGCGCTGCTGCACCCCGGTGCCCGGCGACGAGATCCTGGGTTTCGTCACCCGCGGTGGTGGCGTCAGTGTGCACCGCACGGACTGCACGAACGCCGAGGACCTGCGCGCCCAGCCCGAGCGGCTGGTCGAGGTGGAGTGGGCGCCGTCCGCGAACTCGGTCTTCCTGGTGTCCATCCAGGTCGAGGCCCTGGACCGGCACCGCCTGCTGTCCGACGTGACGAAGGTGCTGGCCGACGAGAAGGTGAACATCCTGTCCGCGTCGGTGCAGACGTCGCGCGACCGGGTGGCCGTCAGCCGGTTCACGTTCGAGATGGGCGACCCCAAGCACCTCGGGCACGTGCTCAAGGTGGTGCGCGGAGTGGAAGGCGTCTACGACGTGTACCGCGTGACGTCGGCGTCCTAGCCGGCCCGGGCCCTCAGCCGAGGGTGAGGACGAAACCGAGCGTCGACGCTTCCTCCTCGGTGGCCCAGGGAACGCGCAGCCGCCGCAGCTTGCGCTCGGTGGGTTGCGCCGACTCGATGAGGTGGCTGGTGGCGACTACGCGGGCTCCACTGTGGATGGCGCGGCCGCCCGCGCCGCCGTGGGTGGACGCGCACGAGACTGCGCCGTTGTGCGTGCAGGTCCTGGCTACCCCGATCCCGGATCGGGAGGCGGCTCACCTAGCGGTTGAACATTGTTGGCGACGTCCCGCGGACTGCTCCGGCCGGGTGAGACCCATCGCCGGTCGCGGTGGTGTGGCTCACGGCGCTCGCCCCGGCGTGCCCTCTAGGGTCGGCTCATGGCAGCTGGGCTGGAGTTCGCGCGCGACGGGGAAGTGGCCACCCTCACCTTCGCGCGGCCGGAGAAGAAGAACGCGATTTCCCACGACATGTGGGCGGCCATCCCGGACATCGTCGCGGACGTGGAGGGGGATCCGGGGCTCAAGGTGCTCGTCCTGACCGGCGCCGGGCCGGACTTCTCCGCTGGGGCGGACATCTCCGAGTTCGGCAGCCTGCGCTCCACCGCCGACGGCGCCGCCGCCTACGACCGGGTCGTCGAGGGCGCGGTCACCGCGCTGGCCGGGATGACCAAGCCGACCGTGGCGAAGATCCGCGGCAACTGCATCGGCGGCGGCTGCCAGATCTCCGTCGCCTGCGACTTCCGCTTCGCCGACGCCACCGCGCGCTTCGGGATCACCCCGGCGAAACTCGGCATCGTCTACGACTTCCGCTCCACCCGCCAGCTGGTGTCCCTCATCGGGCCCGCCCACGCGCGGTACTTCCTGCTCTCCGGCCAGCTCGTCGACGCCGCCCGCGCCCGGGAGATCGGCCTCCTCAACGACGTGTTCACCGACCTCGACGCCGGCGTCTCCGACTTCGCGGCCACCCTCTGCTCCCGCTCGCAGACCTCGGTCCGCGGCATGAACCGGATCATCGGCAAGATCCTCGACGGACAGTCCGAAAGCGACAGCGAGGTCGAGGACATCCGCTCGGCCGCCATCCACGGCGAGGACTACGCCGAGGGCGTGGCCGCCTTCCTCGACCGCCGCCCGCCGAAGTTCACCGCCTCCTGACAGCACAGCGGCCTCCGTCCGAACCGGACGGAGGCCGCTTCGGCGACCGAACTCAGCCGATCGTCACCGCGGTGAACTTGACCTCCATGTTCGGCTTGCCGCCACCCGGGCTCGGGTCGAAGCTGCCGTCGTGGCCCGCGCGCGCCACCTTGTCGAGCACCTCCAGGCCGGCGTCGCCGATCGAACCGAACACCGTGTAGTCCGGGCTCAGCTCCGCCGGGCCGTACACCATGAAGAACTGGCTGCCGTTGGTGTTCGGGCCCGCGTTGGCCATCGCCAGCAGGCCGCGGCCGTAGGTCAGCTCGGGGAACGTCTCGTCGGCGAACGAATAGCCGGGACCACCACTGCCGGTGCCGGTCGGGTCACCGCACTGCAACATCATCAGGCTCGCGTCGGTGCCCAGCCGCGCGCACGCGGTGTCGGTGTAGTACCCCTGCTGCGCCAGGCTCAGGAAGCTGTTCACGGTGCACGGCGCGAGCGCGCGGTCCAGCGTCAGCGGGATGTCACCGGCGGTGGTCTTCAGCGTGACGTTCACCGTCCCGGTCGACGGGATGTCCTTGGTCTGCGGCGGGTTGTTCGGCTTCGCGGCGGGCTCGCTCGGCGTGGCCGGGTACTCGCACTGCACGGGGTTCGCCAGCGGCGTCGGCCGCTGCGGCACCGCGGCGCGCTGCGTCGGGATGTTCAGCTCGGACGAGGGCGAGGTCGTCGGGGAGGCCGCCGCGTCGCCGCCGTCGCCGCCGCGGGTAGCGAAGAACACCACCAGACCGGCGACCACCACCACCGCGCCGACGGTCGCGCCGACGCCGACGATCTTCCGGCGTTTCGCCTGCTCCGCCCGGCGGGCCATCTGCCGCTCGAGCTTGCGCTTCGCGGCCTCACGGCGCTGCTGGTTGGTCGCCACCTGCCCTCCAGAATCCACTCGACGTCACCGATCGGGTGGCGGCAGTCTATGGGCACAGCCTGTGAGGACCCTGTACAGCCCCGGTTAGGGTGGGTGCCGGGCATCCCGGGCACGGGTGGACGGGTCGACGCGGAGGTGGATTTTCGTGCTCGTCGTCGGGTTTCCGGCAGGCGCGCTGCGGGCCAACTGCTACCTGCTCGCGCCCGGCCCGGACACCGCCTGTGTGGTGGTCGACCCGGGTGAGGACTCCGCGGCCCGCGTCGCCGAGGCCCTCGCCGAGCACCGCCTCACCCCGGCGGCCGTGCTCGCCACCCACGGCCACTCCGACCACGTCGGAGGCGCGGCGGCGCTCACCGCGGCCCACGACGTTCCGATGTGGATCCACCCCGCCGACCGCGGCCTGCACGACGGCGACCAGCCCGCGGACGTCCGCGACCTCACCGGCGCGCCGCTGGAGCTGGCCGGCCTGGCGATCGATGTCGACCTCGTGCCCGGCCACACCGACGGCTCGGTGGTGTTCCGCGTGACCACACCGGAGGGCGGCCGGCTCGCTCTGACCGGCGACACGCTCTTCGCCGGCTCGGTCGGCCGCGGCGACCAGCGGCGGCTGGGGGAGTCGCTGCGCGACGCGCTGCTGCCGCTGCCCGACGACACGGTGGTGCTGCCCGGGCACGGCCCGGCCACGACGATCGGCCGCGAACGGGCCGGCAATCCGTTCCTGAGCGGGGCGCGCAGCGTCGTCCCGGTGCGGCGATGGGGGGAGAAGTGACCGAGCCGAAGAAGCCGGTGGAACCGCAGCGGCTGCCGCTGCACCAGGAGGACCCGGGGCTGACGCGCCGCAGGCTGATCTCCGGCCTGGCGGGCGTGCTGATCATGGCCGCCGCGTTCGGCGGGATCGCGGGACTGATCGGCGGGCAGGTCGCCGGACTGGTCGCCGCGGCGATCGTCGGGCTGCCGCTGCTGTACGTGGTGCTGTGGAACGTGCGGCGCAAGCTGTGGCTGGAGGGCACGGCGGTACTGGTGCGCACATGGCGCACCCGCCGGGTGGACCTGGCGCAGGCGCGGCGCATCGACCTGCTGGTGACCGACGTGCGCGGCGCGCGCACGGTCAGCCTGCTGTTCAACTCCGGGCAGCGCGGCCAGGTCGTCAAGATCGACCTGGCCGTCTACGCCGGCACCGGCGGGCGCGAGCTGCCCATCCTCACGCTGCGGCGGCTGGCCGACGCGGTGGCGAACAACATCGAGGCCAACGGGCTGGTGTTTTCCGAGCTGCTGGTCGCGCAGCTGCGTGCCGAAGCGCGGGGCGCGGGCGTGCCGGACCGGCCGCTCTACCAGCTGGCGTCCGCGGCGCCATCGGGCAAGATCGCCCAGCGGTTCACGATGGAGGCCGTGAGCCGGTTCGTCGCGCAGCTGGGGTGATCTCGCCGTTGCGGCCGCCGAGCCGGTCCTCGATCCGGGACAGCTGCTCGCGGATGCCTTCCAGCTGGTAGACGATCTCCGGCAGCTCCTCCGCGGCGAAGGTGGCGAGCCGCTCCAGGTGCTTGGCCGCGTCGCGCAGTTCGGTGAGAGCGGTGGCGATCCGCGGCAGGCTCGTGACCGTGCGGGCCACGGCTTTCGTCAGGCGCCGCGGCAGTGCGTGAACGACCATGACCCCTCCCCGCCGGACGGGAACTGTGCCCGGCCTTCGTACCCCATCGCGGGGGCCGCGACCAGGGCGGGGTGCTCCCGTGTGGCTAGCGGTCGCTGGTGTGGCTGATGTGACTGGTGGGCTCGCGGCTGGCGATCAGCGCGGCGAGGACGGTGGTGACCGGCACCGCCGCGACGATGCCGACGCTGCCCGCCAGAGTCCGGACGATCTCCTGCGCGATGTCCTGCGAGCCGAGGATCGCGCCGAGCCCGACGCCGGAGATCGACGAGTACAGCATCACCGGCAGCGCGGCGCCCGCGTACGCCATCACCAGCGTGTTCACCGCGGAACCGACGTGGTCGCGGCCGATGCGCAGCCCGGCGGAGTACAGCTCGCGCCAGCTCAGTGACGGGTTGGCGCGGCGCAGCTCCCACACGGCGCTGGTCTGGGTGACGGTGACGTCGTCGAGCACGCCGAGCGCGCCGATGACGATGCCGGCCAGCAGCAGGCCGCGCGCGTCGATGCCGTGACCGAGGGCGGCGATGAGCGTCGAGGTGCTGTCGTCCAGGCCGGTCAGCGACGCGGCCGCGGAGAAGATCGCCGACAGCGCGCCGATCAGCGCGAGGCTCACCAGCGTGCCCAGCACCGCTACCGAGGTGCGGGCGGACAGGCCGTGGGTCAGGTACAGGGCGATGAACATGATCAGCCCGGCGCCCACGATCGCGACCAGCAGCGGGTTCTCCCCGGCCAGGATCGCGGGCAGCACGAACGCCACGAGCACGACGAAGCTGAGGACCAGCGCGCCGAGGGCGGCCACGCCGTGCCAGCGCCCGAGGACGACCACGGCGACCGCGAACAACGCGGCGAGCACCGCGAGCGGGAAGCCGCGCTGGAAGTCGACGAGCTGGTAGGAGGAGGGGTCGGCGGCGTCCGCGCCGTTGTAGGCCAGCACGACGTCGTCGCCGGCGGTGAAGCGCGGCGTGCTCGGCTCGATGGGCACGGTCAGCTCGACGCTGTGGCCGCTGCCAGGGCCGTCGGTGAGGGCGATCGTGGCGGTGAGGCAGGGCTTGGCGTCCGGCTGGTCGCCGACCTGCACCTGACCGGCGGCCAGGCACGGGCCGGAGGTGGCGGTGGTGATGGTGCCGTGGACCGGGGTGCCCTGGGAGATCGCCGAGGCAGGCTTGTCCTGGCCCCAGGGGTAGAGCAGCAGCAGCCCGGCGACGGTGAGGGCCGCGATGGGGGCGAGCAGCCAGATGAGGAGGAGCTTGACGCGCCGGGAGGCCGGGGGTGCGGGGGAGTGGCCGTGCCCGTGGCCGTGCCCGGTGGGTGGAGTGGCGGGCGGCGCGGCGGCGCGGCGGCGGCGGGTGGGGGCGGCGGTGCCGTCGGCCACGCCGGTGCGGGGGCGTTCGGCGTGGTCTGGTGCCGGCTCGGCGGTGGGGTGGTGCCCGTCCGCGCTCCGGGCGCGGTGCGCTGCGCGGGCGGATCGCTCTTCGGGAGGATCGGCTTGGCGGGCCGCTTCACTGGTGCGACGTGTCCCGCGGCCGGCGGCCGCCTCGGCGGCCAGGCGCCGGGACCGGCGAGTGGTGCCGTCGGGGTCCCCGCCGCTCGTCGCGGCGGGCTGCTGACGGTGCGCCGGGCGGCGTGCCCTCGGGGCGGAGGGGACGGCACCGTCCTGCGGTTCCCCGGCTTTCGCCGGGTCGGCGGCGTGCCCACGCTGCGCGTCCGCACGCCCGCCGGTGCGCGGGGAATCCCCGGCGGGCCAGGCCGAGGCGCCGGGTTCGGTGTAGCCGCGCGTCCGGCGTGCGCGGCGGGGGTCGGCAGCAGGCGGCCCGGGGACGCGGCGGATCGGACCGGTCTCCGCCGCGGGGTCGTCGTCGTGCTGCACCGGTCCATCGTCCCGCCCGCCCGTGTCACTCCAGCGGGTGGGTCGTGAAATTCCTCCGCGAAACCGCGTAACGACGGCGGCGTGGCTCCGTCCTACTGGCGTAGAGCAGCAGGAGGACAGGAGGCCCATCGTGCACGCCGAAACGGTCGAAGAACA
Source organism: Amycolatopsis tucumanensis (assembly GCF_021654135.1). GTDB lineage: Bacteria > Actinomycetota > Actinomycetes > Mycobacteriales > Pseudonocardiaceae > Amycolatopsis_E > Amycolatopsis_E tucumanensis. The sequence goes on from NZ_JAKGSD010000005.1 coordinate 49,478, forward strand.
CCAGTTCGTCAGCCTGGACGGCTACGACGTCCCGGTCTTCTCCCGGTGGAGCTACACCACCGCCGATCCCTACGCCGTCACGCTGTCCTTCCGCGCCGACCGCGGCCGCTGGGTCGAGTGGTGCTTCGCGCGCGACCTGCTCGTCGAGGGCCTGAACGGGCCGGCTGGCGAGGGCGACGTGCGGATCCGGCCCGACGTGACGGCAGGCCCGGACCAGCTGATGATGGAGCTGGAGTCGCCGGACGGGTACGCGATCGTCGAGTTCAGCCGCGAAGGCGCGGCCCGCTTCATCGCCTCCACCCACACACTCGTGCCGCTCGGCGCGGAGGGCGCCCTGGTCGACGTGGACGGGTTCATCGCGGAGATCACCAAGGTCTGAGAGCCGTTCCCCGCGGCGGCCCGCGGCGTTCACCACGCCGTGATCGACTCCGCGGATGAGCCTGCTCACGCGCGCCACGGCGGCGGTGGCCGCCCTCCTGCTCCTCCTCGTCACCGCTCCCGCGGCGGTCGCCGACACCGCGCTCGCCCGCGGTGTCGCCTACCGGACCCTGACCCTGTCCACCGCGCACGGACCGGTCGTCGCGCACCTCGTCACGGCCGACCTGACCGATCCGCGCGTGGACGTCGACCTGCTGCACCCGGCGTCGGTCGCCGAGCGGGCCACCGTCTCCGCCCTGGTCACCGCGCAGCACGCGGTCGCGGGGATCAACGGCGACTTCTTCAACATCAGCGAGACCCACGCCGGGATCACCCCCACCGGGTCCTCGGTCGGGCCGGAGATCGCCGACGGCGACGACCTCAAGTACGCCGTGCCGGACGGGCAGCGGTTCGGTCCCGCGATGCCGTCCGGCGTCACCACCAGCGACGTGTTCGGCTTCGGCGCCGACCACCGGTTGCGCACCGCGCGGCTGGAGTTCGCGGGCACGCTGCGCTCCCGGGCGGGCGAGTTCGACCTGGAAGGGCTCAACCAGTACGCGCTGCCGGTGGACGGCATCGGCGTCTACACCCCGGAATGGGGCTCGATGTCCCGGGCCCGCGCGGCCTGCGGCACCGACACCAGCCGCTCGGCGCCGTGCACCTCGCAGGTCGAGGAGGTCGTGGTGCGGCACGGGGTCGTGGTCGCCGAGTCCGCGGGCGCGGGCGCCGGGCCGATCGAACCCGGCAGCGTCGTGCTGCTCGGCCGCGAGCGCGGGGCGACCGAGCTGGCCGGGCTCCGGGTGGGCGACCGGGTGCTGGTGACCGACCGGCTCGTCGCGCGGGGCGTGCCGCCGTTCGAGTTCGCGGTCGGCGGGTTCCCCATCCTGGACGAAGGGGCCGCGCTGCCCGGGCTGGACGCCTCGCTCGCGCCGCGCACGGCGGCCGGGGCGAGCGCGGACGGGCGGACGCTGTACCTGCTCGCGGTCGACGGCCGCAGCGCCGCCAGCACCGGGATGGGCGTCGGCGAGGTCGCGGCGCTGCTGGCGTCGCTGGGCGCGAGCGAGGCGGTGAACCTCGACGGTGGCGGGTCGACGACCCTGGTGACCGCCGGTCGCGGCGCCCCGGTGACGGTGCGCAACACGCCCTCGGACGGCGCGGAACGCGCGGTCGCCAACGGGATCGGCGTGTTCGTCCGTTAACCGGCGCGGCGGCGCAGCACCACGTGGGCGTGGTGCCCGGCGGCGACGAGGACCTGCGCCCCGCAGATGACGACGAGCACCCACCCGGCGCCGAGGTGGCGGACCAGGAACGCCCCGGCCACCGCACCCGCGACCAGGCCGGCCACCGACACCAGGCGCCGGGTGGTGGCGCCGCGACCGGCGGAACGGTCCGCGAGGTCGCCGACGAGAGCGGCCAGCGTGCGGGTGACCACGGTGGTCGTCATGTCCGGCACCGCCAGCCGGTTCACCGTGCCGTTGCGGACGCCCATCGCCAGTGCCAGCGCGGCGGCGGCGAGGTAGCGGGCACCGGCGAACGCCCCGGCCGCCGCGACTGCGGTCAGGGCCGCCTCCACCGCGAGGGCGCCGAGGAACGCCGGGTGCGGCGCGGCGATCGAGGACGCCAGCCACGCGGCGCCCGCGGCGCCGGCCACGAACGCGACGAGCGCGGTCACCGCCGCCGCGACGTCGAAACCGGGCTCCCCGGCCGCCGCGAAACCGAGGAACACCAGGTTGCCGGTCATGTTGGCGGTGAAGACCCTGCCCAGGGCCAGGAAGCTGACCGCGTCGATCAGGCCGCTGAGGACGGTCAGCGCCCCGAGCGCCACCGGCACCGGTTCGTGGTTCACCAGCCCGCGCACCACGCCTCCCCTCTCATCGTCCACACGGGACGGACAGCCACTCCTGCGGCGGCACGCCCAGCCGGATGCGGTCCAGCTGCTCCAGCAGCGTCTCCAGCCTGCCGGGGTCGTCGAGGTACTCCAGCGCCGCCCGGTAGAAGGCGTTGGCCATGGTCGCCGGCATCAGGTCCGACGCGTCGAAGCAGAGCGTACCGCCCGAGCGGAGCGCCTCGGCGACCTTGCGGGCCGCCGGGTTGCCGTCGTAGACGCGCAGGTCCACCGAGCGCGTCGCGGAGAACGCGCTCCCGCCGCTGACCCGCGGCCAGATCTCCTGCGCCGCCGGGGAGGCGAGGTACCGGATCAGCGCCCGCGACGCCGGCGTGTCGGTGAACATGCCGGCCAGGTCGGCCGACACCTCGTAGGTCCCCGGCGCCACGTCCGGGCCTGCCGGCGGGACGGCCACGAAGTCCAGGCCGCGCCCGGCGTCCGGGTACCGCGCGAGCATGAACGACCCGTTGTGCTCGTACGCGCAGCTCTGCGGCGACGCCAGCATTCCCTTTCCGGCGTCGGCGAAGTCGGTCAGCAGCACCCGTCCCGGGTTGTCCCCGACGGTGCCCGCCATCATCGCGCCCCACGTCTGCCACGCCCGCCGCACCGCGGGCGCCGTCCACGCCAGCTGCCCGGCCGCCCACTGCCGGTACACGTCCGGGCCGGCCTGGTGCAGCAGCACGTCCTCGACCCAGTCGGTGCCCGGCCACCCGGACACCGGCGGCGCGCTCAGCCCGAGGCACCAGGGTCGCGCGCCGGTCGCCGCGGCGAACTCGTCCCAAGTGGACGGCTGCGCCAGGCCGTGCAGGGCCGGGTTGAACCACACGATGCTCTTCAGGTCCACCTTCACCGCGATCCCGTACAGGTGCGCCTGCCCGGCCACCTGCAGCTGGAGCCACTGTGGACCGTAGATCTCCGCGGGCGGCGCACCGAGCACGTCGTCCAGCGAGTACAGGTTGTGCGAGCGCACGTAGGTGACGAGCTCGCCCGGGTTGGGCACGACCGCGATGTCCGGCGGGTTGCCGTTCTGCACGTCCGAGGCGAGGACCTGCGACACCGCGCGGGTGCCCTGGTAGCGCACCCGGATCCCGGTCTGCGCGGTGAACCCGGCCAGCACCTGCTCGAACGCGGCGCCCTCCGCGCCGGTCCACGACGCGAGCACGGTGAGTGTGCGCGTGCCCGCCCCGGCGCCGCAGCCGGTCAGGCACGCGGCGACCAGGAGCAGCACCCCGGCGAGGCCCCTCATGAGCGGAACCGGTATTCGTCGAGCCGGGCGTGCAGCCCCCACCCGGCGAGCACGGCGATCGCCAGCGTCACCGCGGGCACCACGAGCGGCAGCTGGTTGCTCGCGGCGGCCGCCTCCAGCCGGTCGTTGACGTCCCGGGTGCCCGCGGCGGTGGTCGCCTCGTCCGGGATGGCCCCCGCCACGCTCGTCGGCGCCGGGCCGGCGGCGGCCACCGTGAGGCCGCAGTCCCCGGCCCGGCAGTGCGCGGTGACCAGCCGGATCAGCTTGTCCTGGCCGTCGGCGTCGGTCAGCGCCATCCGCCGGTCCCACCCGGCCAGCACGCCGGTCAGCCGGTCCTGCGCGGTCGCCAGCCGATGCGCCGCGACGAGCGTGAACATCATGCTGGCGCACAACCCGAGCAGCAGCAACGTCGCCGCCAGCAACTGCGGGTTCAGCAGCCGCTGGAAGCGCTTCCCCAGGTACAGCTGCGTGACGCAGAGCAGCGCGAGCAGCAACGCGACCGGCACCGCCCACAGCGCGGGCGTCGCCGGGTGCAGCCAGCCGGTCGTCAGCTGCCGCGCCAGCGCCTGCTCCTGCACCGACCGCAGGTCGTCGAGCTGTTTCAGCACGCCGTCGGGGGAGCGCAGCAGCTGCGACGAGGCGTCCCACAGGTCGGCCGTGCCGACGACCTCGCCGCCGCCCTGCCGGTAGTGCGCGTCGGCCTGCGCGACCGCCGCCCGGTAGGCGGCGAGCAGCCCCTCGACCAGCCGCAGGATCTGGCTGCCCGCGTCCCCGGCCTCGTTCAGCTCGGCGGCGCGGGTGAGGCTCTGGCTCGCCAGCGCGGTCTGCGTGGCGTACTCGGTGCCCGCTCCGGCGAGGCGGACCTCGCCGGAGGAGAAGCTGCGCACGGCCGCCCGGTCCGCGCGGATCAGCGCCGACTTCGCCGCCGCGACCTCGACGACCGCCTGCGCGGTCCGGTCCCGCACGGTCTCCGCCGCCGACTGCACGCCGCGCACCGTGGCGAACCCGGTGACCAGCACCGCCGCGGTGGTCACCAGCAGCGCCAGCCGCAGCCGGACCAGGGTGCGCCGGGTCGTGCTCACCACAGGGACCTCGCCCGCACGGCGTTGGCCCGGTCGATCAGCACGCCGTGCTCGCCGGCGGTGCGGGCCTGGCGCGACAGCTCCCGGTAGGACCGTTCGAGCCGGTCCCGCAAACCCTTCTCCGACACCGGATCGCCGAGCACCGGACCCGGCGGCAGCGACCCGTCGCCGTGGTCGAGCACGAACGAGAAAGCGCTCTCCAGCACGGCGGTGGCCAGCCGCAGCCACGACTCCTCGCTGTCCAGGGTCAGGGTGTGCACCCGGTCCGCGGCCGCGGCGAGGTCACCGGCCGACGGGCGCCCGCCGCCGGGCAGGTGACCGGCGAGGATCCGGACCGCGGCGACCGCGGCGCCGTGCCGGTGCAGCGAGATCTCCGGCACCTCGTCGAGGATCGCGACCGCGGCGCCGCGCTCCCCGGCCCGCAGCCGGATGCGGGCGAGCCCGAACGCGGCACCGGCGTGCGACCGGTCGCACGCCCACACCGCCTCGTAGAGCCGGGCCGCGGTGTCCGGCCGCGACAGGTGCTCGGCGCAGAACCCGAGCGCCAGCTTCGGCGCCGGCTCACCAGGCACGGATCGGTAGACGTCGTCGAACAGCTCGGCAGCCGCGCCCACCCGGCCCTCGGCCAGGGCGAGGAGCCCGCGGTGCCAGCTCGCCCGCCAGTCGTGGTGCGCCCGCCAGCCCAGCTGCCGCTCCGCCGACCGCAGGCAGTGCCCGGCCGCGGCCAGGTCGCCCGCCTCCAGGTTCGCGCGGGCCCGGTGGAAGTCCACCTCGACCGACGCCGGGACGCTCGCGAGCTTGGTGAGCAACCGCCGTGGGTCCGGCGCCCGCACGCTGTGCAGCAGCGGGGTCCGCGGATCGGCCGGGTCGGGGAACGGCACGGGCAGGCCTGCCGCCACGTCCGCGGGGGAGGGCCGCCCGTCGGCAAGTGCGCCGCCGCCGTCGCCGGTCCACGCGGCCAGCGGCGGGGCCAGGCTGAGCCCGTCGTCCAGCAGCGCCGCGGATTCGGCGAACACCGCCGAGCGGGCGGGCCGCGGTCTGCCGTCGGCGAGGCAGCGCACCTCGCGCAGCACGCCGTGCACCTGGTTCAGCATCTCCGGCACGTCGGCGAAGCGCCGGTCGAAGTCCGCGGTCGCGCGGGCGACCAGGCGGCGGAAGGACTCCGCGCCCGGTTCGCCCGCGTCGCACTCGACGAGTTCGTCCAGCATGACGCCGACGGCGTGGATGTCGGCCCGCTCGGTCAGCCCGTGCTCGCGAATCTCGGTGTGGCCGACCAGGTACGGCGGGGTGCCCAGGACCGGGCTCTCCCGGTCGCCGGTGCGGCGGATCGCGCCGAAGTCGACCAGTTTGACCGACTCGCCGGCGCGGATCACGTTGTCCGGCTTCATGTCGCAGTACAGCAGGCCCTGCCGGTGCAGGTAGCCCAGCGCGCCCAGCACGTCGACGGCGCAGGCGAGCGCGTCGGCGATCGTCAGCCCGCCCGCGTCGCGCACGCTGCGCAGGGTCGGCCCGTCGACGTGGTCCATCACCAGGTAGCTGAGGCCGCGGTGGGTGACGACGTTGAAGATCCGCACGATGCTGGGGTGTTCGAGCGCGGTGAGGACGCGGCTCTCGTGCGCGGCGAGCTTGATCGCGGCCGTGTCGTGCGGGCGGGTCAGGCCCTTGAGCACCACCTGCTTGCCCTGCAGGTTGCGGTCGCGGGCGAGGTAGACGAAGCCGAACGCACCGCGGGCGAAGCATCTGTCGACCTCGTACTGCCCGGCGACCAGCTCACCCGGCTCGAGCCTGCCGCCGGACGGCGCCTCCTCCGCGAAGCCCACTTACGCGAGGTTACGACACGGCCCCGGTGCGTGGCTAGGTTGTGTCCAGGCCTGTCCGCCACGATGCGAAGGAGGTTGACCGGGGCCCGGCGGCCGGCGGCGGTCACCGGGCGGCTCGACACGACGCTGCTCGTCGGCGGACCGGGCACGGGGACCGCCATGGCCGACGACGGGTTGCTGAGCCAGACCCCGCGGGCTGACCAGTGATCACGCTCGGCGGGGAAGCGGGAGGCCGGACGATCGGCCTCCCGCGCCGGCTACGAGCGGGCCTGCAGGTACGCCGGATCGGCGGCCGGGATCGGGATGTCCGGGCGGCTGCCCAGGATCTGGTTCATGGCGCGGAAGTACGGCGGCGCCGCCACCGTGCCGCCGAACGCGCCGTGTCCGCACGAGCCCAGGTGCACCGGCGTGCCGGGGCAGATCTCGGCCGGGTGAGGGCCGTCGGCGAAGACCATGGACGACACGGCGTAGTCGTCGACCCCGCCGACGAACGCGACCGACTCGCTCTGCTGCGTCGTGCCCGTCTTGCCGAAGTCCGCGTGGTGCCAGCCGGCCGCCGAAGCCGCCGCCGCGGAGGTGCCCGACACGGTGTCCTGGCTCAGCCCGTTCAGCAGCGAGTCCGCCAGCCCCGGCGGCACCACCTGCTCGCAAGCCTGCTGCCGCACCGGCACATCGTGCCCGTACCGGTCGGTGACCGACAGCACGGGGTTGGGCGGGCACCACGTGCCGCCGCTCATCAGCGTCGCCGACACGTTCGCCATCTCCAGCGGGCTCACCGGGCTGTTGCCGAGCGTGAACGACAGCTTGTCCTGGAAGTACTGCGACTGCGGCTGGCTGTACTGCGGGTTCGACGACGACGGGTCGGGCTTGGCGCCCGCGTCGTTCGTCGCCAGCGTGTTTCGCAGGCCCAGCCGCCGCGCCATGTCCAGCACGGCCGGCATGCCGACCTGCTGCTCCAGGTTGACGAAGGCGACGTTGGGCGAGGTGGCCAGCCCGTCCCGCAGCGAGATCGGGTCCGGGTAGCCCACCCCGTCGTTCTGCACGCAGTACGGCTGCGTGTACCGGTTCGCGCCGGGCTGGGTGAAGCACTGGCCGGCCTGGTTGGGCAGCGGGGTGTCCAGGCCCGCCTTCCCGCTCTCCAGCGCCGCGGCCGAGGTGAAGATCTTGAACGACGAGCCGGCGCCGAACACGTTGCTCGCCCCGGCCACGATGTTGGTCGACGTCTCGCCCCGCGCCGGGTCGGTGCCGTAGTTCCGGTTGGCGACCATCGCGAGCACCTCGTGGCCGGCCTGGCCGGGCCGGACGACCGCGAACGTGTTCGCCACGCCGTCCTGCCTGGTCGGCACGTTGGCGTCCACGGCGTCCTTCGCGATCCGGCTCACCACCGGGTCCAGCGTCGTGCGGATCGTGTACCCGCCGGTCTCCAGCTGGTCGGCGGTGAACCCGGCCTGGATGAGGTAGCTCTCCGCGTACTGGCAGAAGAACCCGGCGTCCGGCGCCGCGCCGAAGCAGGTGCTGGACGGGATGTCCGGGCCGTCCGGCAGGACGCCGAGCGGCGCGGCCTTCGCGGTGGCGCCGTCGGCCGGGGTGAGGGTCTTCGTGCTGACCATCGCGTCGATCACCAGGTTGCGCCGCCGCAGGGCCTGGTCCGGGTGGGTGTAGGGGTTGTAGAGGTTGGGGTTGTTCACCATCCCGGCGAGCAGCGCGGCCTGCGGCACGGTCAGCTTGTCCGGCGTGGTGCCGAAGTAGGCGTGCGCGGCGGCCCCCACCCCGTATACGTTGCCGGTGAACTCCACCACGTCCAGGTAGCCGGTCAGGATGTCCTCCTTGGACACCGTCTGTCCGAGCTGGACGGCGATCTTGGCCTCGCGCAGCTTGCGGGCGATCGTGTCGGCCTGGTCGGCCAGCTGCGCCGCCCGGTCGTTCCGGTCGACGACGTTGATGAGGTAGTTCTTGACGTACTGCTGGGTGATCGTCGACCCGCCCTGCGTGCTGCCGCCGGAGGAGTCGTGCAGCGCGGCGCGCACCATGCCCTTCACGTCGACGCCGCCCTCGTCGTAGAAGCGGCGGTCCTCGATCGACACGATCGCGGCCTTCATCGCCGGTGCGATCCCGTCCGCGGTGACCGGGAGCCGGTACTGGTCGAACAACGTCGCGATCGGGGTGCCGTCGCGGTCGGTCACTGTGGTCACCAGCGGCTGCTCGCTGTTCGCGAGCGTCGCGGAGATCCCGTCCACCGCGTCGGCGACCTGATTGGACAGCACACCCGCGCCCAGGGCGACGGGCGCGACGACCCCGGCGACGAGAACACCCGCGACGGCGCAGAAGGCGAGGAACCGGGGGAGGGCACGAGACGGGCGCACGGGAGGCGAGGGTAACCGGGCCGCCGTGAAGGCCCGGTTGCCGGAATCGTCTTTACCTTGTGTAGAAGGGGTCTTGGGTCAGCGCGCGGGCACGCAGTCGGTCGCGAGCGCGTCCCGGACCCCGGCGGGGCCGCGCGCGGCGAACGCCCACAGCGCGCTCGCGGTGCGCATCCCGGGTGCGCGGCTCAGCGGGGGCGGCGGCGGGTAGCGCACCTGGAGCCCGCGGTCCAGGAACGGGCGCTCCGACAGGTACTTCGCGCCGCCCGGCCCGCACAGGTAGGTGCTCGCGCCGACCGCGGCGGTCAGGTCGGCCAGCCGCTCGGACCGCCCGTCGCGTGCGGGCAGCTCGCTGCTGCGCAGCACGTCGCCCCGCCAGCCGAGGCGGTGCAGCATGGCGCGCACCGACACCTCGGCCACGACCGCCAGGTGCTCGTTCAGCGCCAGCGCGGCGAGCACCTCCTCGACGATCTCGCCGGTCTCCGCCCAGTGCGCGCAGCGGCCGTAGTACTGCCGCACCAGGCGGGACATCGTGCGGTGCGTCGCGGCCGGGTCGGCGAGACGCAGCTCGCCGATCCGGCTGTCCCGGCCGCGCGGCCGGTGCACCGGCACGGTCAGCCAGCGCTGGGCCTCGGGGTCGGCGGCCGCGGCGAGGCGGGCGCGGTGCTGGTAGTCGCGGGCGTTGAACTGGACGTCGTCGAGCACGACCCACACGTCGGCGCGGGCCAGTTTGGCCAGTGTGGACAGTCGGGGGAAGAGATTCGGTTGATGGACGGCGCAGGAAAGCGTCTCGGGCACGGCCCGTATGGAATCACAGCATGCGGCTGCGGAATCCGGCGGCCACCAGTCGCCGATACGCCGAATACACGATCGGAGGAATTTTCTGCGGAATCGCGAAACCCTTTCGGGGATACTCGATCAGGCGCTGGAAATCGCCCACGATCATGTCGATGAGCTCGGTGCCGTGCTGGGTCCGCAGCGCGTACTCGGTCAGCGACACCGGGGCCGACGCGCACACCGGTTCCACCTCCGGCCACACCTTCCGCGTCGTCGCGAACGCCCGCCGCTCCATGTACGGCATCGAGACCAGCATCAACGACGACACCTCGACCCCGGCGGCGGCGAGGACCTCCCGCGACAGCGCGATGTTCTCGCCGGTGTTGGTCGCGTTCGGCTCCACCAGGATCGCGTCGTCGGGCACCCCGAGTTCCAGCGCCCGCTCCCGGTAGTGCACGCCCTCGCCGCGCGGGAACGCGCGCACGGTTTCGCGGCTGTTGCCACCGGTGAACACCACGACCGGGAACAGACCGCGGTGGTACAGTTCGGCCGCGTGCGCGGCGACGCCGAGGTCGTTGCAGCCCAGCGCCACGGCGGCCGAGCACGGCTTCGGGCGGTGGCGCAGCCGGTGGAACTCCCAGACCAGTTCGGCGTCGGCCCACACCCGGTCGAGCAGCACTTTCCGCATCGGCTTCTTACCGGGACTCGAAACCGCGGCGAATGCCGTCGATGCTGCGCAATTGGTGCATGAGCCCGTAGCGGGTGGAAATGCGCGCGGTCCGCTCCAGAATGGCGAGCCCGGAATCCGCGGTGGCGGTGTCGGAGAGCAGGATGTGCGCGTGCGCGGTGTCCAGCCGCACCTGCTGCAGCGGCGTGTCGTCGACGCGGTTGGACAGGGCCACGTCGATGGCGCGGCCGGCGGCGGTGAGATCGCCCGCGCCACGGTGGGCCAGCGCGAGCTTCTGGTGCGCGATCGACCAGTCCGCGGGCTCCTCCAGCGCTTCGAACTCGCGGATCGCGGGCACTATGTGCTCGGTCGCCGTCTCGTGCAGGCCGCCCTTGCTCAGCGCCGTGCCCACCCACAGCCGCGCGCGCGTGCGGTCGTGCGGGCTGAGCCGCTCGTCGTCGGTCAGGCTCTGGTACCGGGCCGCGGCCGACTCCAGCTGACCGGACATCTCGTCGATCACGACCAGCTGCAGTTCCAGTTGCGCCACCCGGCGCGGCGACTCCAGCTCGGTGAACACCCGCAGCGCCTGCCGGTAGACGTGCTCGGCCGACAGCGGCCCGCGCAGCGCGCCCTGGTCCTGCCGCACCTCGCCGAGCAGCCGCAGCGACCGGCCGTAGAGGTACATGCCCTGCCGGTCCGAGCTGTTCGGCTCGAAGCGGCCCAGCCACCGGTCCAGCAGCGTGCGCGCGAGCCGGAACTCCTGGCGCCCCAGGCACGCCACCGTGCGGTCCAGGTCGTCGGTCCAGGCCTCGTAGTCGTAGCGGGGGGCCGGTTCCGGCCGGCGATCGGTTTCGCGCGCCTCGGTCACCAGCACTTCGAACCGGGTGCGGGCGCCGTCGTCGGCCCTGGCCAGCGCGGTGTCCAGGATCGCCTGGGTGTCCGGCCGCGGCACCGTGGAGGTCCCGCCGCTCTCCCACTTGGCGACGGTGCGCGCCGCGACGCCGAGGTAGGCCGCGAACCCCCGCACGGACAGGCGGAGGGCGTGCCGCAGCAGCCGCGCCTCCCGCCCCGTCCACTGGTGGGCGGTCGCGGCTCCCGGAGAGTTCGTCCCGGCGGCCACACGATCAGGGTAACCACATCGTGGCCCGGCAAGTACACCGAAAGTGCAACGGTGGTTCGTTTCCGTCACGAGTTCGCTCGTTCAGTCTAGAGCGAGGCACTCGTCGCCGGGATGACTCCTTTGTCCCGGGCCGATCCCCGGCGCCGGGTGCCGCTCCAACCCTCCCCCTCGCCGGGGCGGGCGCGCTCCACGTGCCCGCGGGACGCGCGCCCGTCCCGGCCTCCGGAGGCGGATCCCGCGCAGCCGCAGGGGAAACCGCACGCGCGGAGGTGTCGTCCCCCGGCGGGCGCACTACGATGGGGTGATGACCGGCATCTCCACGCCTGCCCGGAACACGTTCCGCGAGCAGCAGTGGCGGGAAGCGCACGACCGTTACCTCGAGTGCGCCCGCGAGGTCTTCGCCCGTCTCGGCTACCACGCCGCCACGGTCGCCGACATCGTGGCGGCCGCCAACGGCAGCCGGGCCACCTTCTACGCGCACTTCCGCGACAAGGCCGACATCGCGGCGGCGTTGTTCGAGCGGATCCTGCCGGACACCGCCGCGCTGTACCGCATGCTCGCCCGGTTCCCGGAACTGACGCGCGACCGCGTGCGTGCCTGGCTGGACGAGCACGTGCTGGCGTTCTGGGCGCGCTACGCGGTGGAGATCGACGTCCTGACGCAGGCGGTCGCCGACGACCCGCGCGTCGCGGCGCGGCACTACCAGTGGGGTGTGGACGCCGCCCGCGAGCTGTCGCCGTACCTGGCACAGTGGACCGGCGAGCACGAGCAGGCCGGGCTGACCCGCGCGCTGTTGCTGGTGCTGCAACTGGAACAGGCCTGCTACCACTGGCTGATCCGCGGCGTCGGGCACGACCGCGAGCTGGCGCTGGACGTGCTCGCCGACGTGTGGTGGCGCGAGCTGACCTTCCTGCGCGCGGGCCCGTGACCGTCGTGCTCGACGGTGGCCTGGCCACCGAACTGGAGGCGCGCGGGCACGACCTGTCGGGCGAGCTGTGGTCCGCGCGGCTGCTCGCCGACGACCCGGCCGCGATCGTCGCCGCGCACCGGGCGTTCTTCCGCGCCGGGGCGACGGTCGCGACCACCGCGAGCTACCAGGCGAGCCTGGCCGGGTTCGCCGAACTGGGCCTGGACCGGGACGAGGCCGTGCGGCTGCTGCAGCTGAGCGTCGAGCTCGCCCGTGAGGCGAGGGTGACCGGCGACGAACTGGTCGCCGCCTCGATCGGGCCGTACGGCGCCACGCTCGCCGACGGGTCGGAGTACCGCGGCCACTACGGACTGAGCGTCGCGGAACTGGCCACGTTCCACCGGCCCCGCGCGGAGATCCTCGCCGCGGCCGGGCCGGACCTGCTCGCCTGCGAGACCGTGCCCGATGTGGACGAAGCCGAGGCGATGCTGCTCGCCATCGAAGGACTGGACGTCCCGGCGTGGCTGTCGTACACGGTGGAGGGCGAGAGCACGCGCGCCGGCCAGCCCCTGACCGAGGCCTTCGCCGTGGCGCGCGGCAACGACCAGATCGTGGCGGTGGGCGTGAACTGCTGCGACCCCCGCGACGTCGCGGCGGCGGCGGAGATCGCGCGCGAGGCGAGCGGGAAAGCGGTGATCGCCTACCCCAACAGCGGCGAGACCTGGGACGCGCGGGCACGCGGCTGGACCGGCGATCCGCGGTTCTCGCCCGACCTGGTCCGGGACTGGCTCGCCGCCGGCGTCGCGTACGTGGGCGGCTGCTGCCGGGTGAGCCCGGACGACATCGCCGCGCTCGCCGCGGCCGTCAGGCCAGGAACGGGATCGCCACGAGGGTGAGGTCGCCGGCCAGCACGACCGGGGTGGCGACTTTCCGCATGCGCGACAACGAACCGCCCGGGCCGGTCAACGCGATCATCCCGCTGAGGAAAGCGCCTTCCGCGAGCACCCCGGCGACGGCCCAGCCTGGTCCGTACCGCCACCACAACCCCACACCGAGCAGCGTGAGCCCGGCCACGACGACGCCGCACGAGACGGCCAGCGTCCGTCGTGGACCGTACCGCGCGCCCGGGGTGCGGACGCCCGTCCGCGCATCGGCGGCGTGGTCCGGCGCGGAGAACCAGGCCGTGCGGCCGAACGCGAGCACGCACAGCCCCGCCAGCACCGGCACCATCGACCGCTCCAGCGCCGGCCGAACCGCGAAGTACGACGCCAGCCCGGGCACCGCGAGGAAGCCGGCCCCGAACACGGCCGGGCCGGCGAACCCGCGCCGCTTCAGCCGCACCGGCTCCAGGTTGTACAGCAGGTGCGCGCACAACGCCGACGCCACCACCAGCAGCGCCGCCCAGCGGCCCAGCCACACCGCCACCGCCGCGGCCAGCGCGAGCCCCGCGGTCGCCTCGGCCGCCGCCCAGCCGAAGATCCGCCTGCTGCCCAGGCGCCGCGCCGCGCCCGCCAGATCCGCCTTGTCCCGGTCCTGCTCGTCGGTGCGCAGATCGGCCGCGGTGTTCAGCGCCAGCGCGGCCAGCAGCACCAGCAGCGTCGCCGCCACGGTGACCAGCACCGGGCCGCTGAGCAGGTGCCGCGGATCGGCGAACGCCGCGCCCCAGCACGCGTAGGCCAGATAGCTCAACGGCAGCGGGAAGCGCAGGCGGTGCACGACGACCACGTCGCGCCACCCGGTCAGTCCCGGCACGCCACCACTTCCAGGCGCAGCCGGGCCGACGGCGCCATCGCGTGCCCGCGCAGCTTCGCCACCCCGGCCCGCGGGTTGACGCACCGCAGGACCCGGCGGCGCAGCACGGCCGCGGTGATCATGCGGATCTCCAGCTGCCCCAGCTGGCTGCCGAGGCAGAACCGGGTGCCGCCGCCGAAGGGCAGGTACCCCTCGGGCACGCCGCGGCGGCCCAGGAACCGGCCGGGGTCGAAGGCGTGCGGGGACGGGAAGTACTCGGACCGGTGGTGCGCCAGGTAGATCGCGGGGGTGAGCACCGTCCCGGCGGGCAGCGTGCGGCCGTGCAGGTCCACCGCTTCCGGCAGGGCCCGGTTGCCCGCGACCTCGACCGGCGGGTGCAGCCGCAGCGCCTCGGCGATCACCGCCTGCAGCACGGGGACCTCCGCCGGATCGGAGCCGTCGCCGGTGGTGGCCTCCAGTTCGGACAGAACGGCGTCCCGCAGGTCGGGTCGCGTGGTCAGCCAGTACAGGGTCCACGCGGTGGCCGACGCGGTGGTCTCGTGGCCGGCGAACAGCAGCGACACCACCTGGTCGCGCAGCTCGTCGTCCGGCACCGGGCCGAGCGGGCCGTTCCCGGTCAGCAGGGGCGAAACCAGGCTCCGCGGCTCCCGGCCCGACTTCGCGGCGGCGACCAGCCGCGCGTCCAGCTCCGCGCCCGATACGGGCAGCCCGCCGCGCAGGAGCCGGTAGGCGAGCGTGCGGTGGCGCGACCCCAGCGTGCGGTCCAGCCACACCGTGACGTCCCGCAGCAGCACCGGATCCGCGTCGCCGAGGACGATCCGCGCGACGATGTCCAGGGCCAGCCGCCGCGTCCACGCGGCCAGTCCGAACACCGCGCCCGTGCCCAGCGAGTCGATCGCCGACGCGGTGGCCTGGGTGATGAGGCTGTGGTAGGTCTCCAGCCGCCGCCCGCGCAGTGGAGGGCCGAGCAGCTTCCGGTATGCCGCGTGGCGTGCGCCGTCGGCCCACAGCATCGACTTCGGCCCGAGCAGCGGGCCGAGCGAGCGGCTGCCCGGGTGGCGCAGGCGCGAGTCCTGCCGGAACAGCGAAGCGAGCGTTTCGTGGTGCCACACCAGGATCTTCGGCGCCGGCCCGCCCCGCACGTCCAGCATCGCCGCCGGGTCGTCCGCGTGCGCGTCGAGGAAGGGCAGCGGGGCGACGGCGAGCGCCAGTTCGACGCGGTTCATTCAGCCCGTCCGCTCGGCGGGCGCCGGCTCCAGCCGCGTCAGCAGAGCCGCGACCCGTGGCCGGGCGGCGGCCAGGTGCAGCGCGGCGATGCCCTCCGCGCGCACGATCCGGCCAGGCGTGTACAGGTCCTTGTCGTGCCACAGCGGGGGGTGCGCGGCGTCCGCCCAGGACAGCAGGAACGCGCACCCGCGCGCGGCGGCTTCGTCCGCCCACGGTTCCCCGGCACGCACCAGTACCTGCACGGCGTAGGCGGTTTCCTCGAACGTGCCCTGCCAGCGGCCCCACGAGCCGTCCGGGTTCTGCGTCCGCGCGATCCACCGCAGCGCCCGCGCGCGGGCGGCGGCCCCGTGCCCGCTGCCGGCCAGCGCCAGGAAGCACCGCGCCGTCGCGTAGTACGGGGAGGCGTGCCACTTGTCGGTCCAGCTGCCGTCCGGGTGCTGCTGGGCCGCGATCCACGCGGCCACCCGTCCGGCCACTTCGGACTGTCCGTGCGCACAGAGCGCCTGCAGCACGTGGGCGTTGGTGGTGACCGACGGGGTGCGCTCCTCCGGGTACGTGCAGAAGTGACCGTCCACGTGGTACTCCCGCAGGCAGTCCAGTGGGTGCGGGCGGCCCTGCGTGGCCAGCGCGTAGAGCACGGTGGCGGTGTCGTCGGCGTCCGGCGGCAGCCCGGCGCCGCCGGGCGCGCCGTGCGGGCCGATCTCCGCGGCCAGCTCGTCCAGCACCTCGCCCGGGACGTCGACGGCCAGGCCGGCGTCGGCGAACGTGGAGACCACCCAGGACCGTTCGAACACCGTGAGCGGCGCGGCCACCGGCACCGCTCCGCCGTGGCGCGCCTGGACGTTCTCCAGGTACCGCACGCCGGGGTGGGCGCGGGCGCCGTCCGTGCCGAACCAGGCGGCGGTGGCGGCGGGGGAGCAGCCGAGCCCGTCGTCGCCGGGACGGGCGAAGGCGACGCCGCGCGCGGCCGGGCCCAGTGCCTCCAGTGAGTGCAGGACCTTGTCCGGCAGCGCCTGGCCGTCCTCGACCAGGCGGCGCATCCCGTGCAGCAGCGCCGGGTGGGTGCCTTCGGGGTGCGGCAGGCGGCTGCGGGCCGGCACGATCTCCTCGGCCTCGAGCGCGTCCAGGTGCCCGTTGAGCGCCGACACCAGCGACGGCACCAGGATCTCCACCGCGACCGTGTCCGGCAGTGCCACCCGCAGATCCCGGCCCCACCGGGTGGTCAGCGCCTGCAGCCCGTGTTCCGCGGCGGCCGCGATGGACGGCGCGCCGGTGCGGCGGAACTCCGTCAGCAGCGCCTCCGTGGCGCTGAGCGTGGGGAGCAGGCCGTAGCCGTCCGGCCCGCCCCAGCCGCCGTCGGCCGCCTGCTGGTCCAGCAGGAACGCGATGCGGTCGGCGTGCCCGGCCAGATCGGGCAGGAGCGCCACGACGCGGGCGGTTTCGTACACCGACGGGGAGAAATCCCCGAAGCGGTCGGTGACCATGGCGCGCAGCAGGTGGTGCGCGTGCTCTGCCAGGTCGGCGGTCATGGGCGGTCCTCGTGGTCCAGCGGCGACGTTGATCACGCTCGGTGTACCGGCCGTGACGGAGAGATCCAACCTAGCATTCCTGAACATTGTTCTTAACCGGTTTCGCCCGAGTGGCGCAGTAACCCGGTGGAAGTAAGCCCTTCGACGGGATGGATCGCAGCCCTCGCTACGTTGAGTGTCGAGGAGAGAGGTGCCCGGAACAGGCTGGAGGCTGTGGTGTTCGATCCGACGGATCTCTACGAGGTGGACTCGGAGCTCCCGGAGTTGAGCGGGGCGGTGCTGTTGCACCAGCTCGACGGCTTCATGGACGCCGGCCACGCCGGCGCGCTGGTGAGCGAGCACCTCAAGGCGAACTGGGACAACCGGGTGGTTGCCCGGTTCGATGTGGACCGGCTGATCGACTACCGGGCGCGGCGGCCGGTGATGACGTTCGACACCGACCACTGGGAGAGCTACGACACACCCGAGCTGGCGGTGCGGCTGTTCCACGACGAGGTCGGCACGCCCTTCCTGTTGCTGAGCGGGCCGGAGCCGGACGGGCTGTGGGAGCGCTACGCGGCCGCGGTGCGGACGCTCGTGGAGCGCTGGGACGTGCGGATGACCGTGTCGTTCCACGGGATCCCGATGGGCGCGCCGCACACGCGCCCGCTCGGGGTGACCGCGCACGCGACGCGGCGCGAGCTGATCGGCGACTACGACCCGGTCCTCAACCGGCTGGAGGTGCCGGGCAGCGCGCTGAACCTGACGGAGTTCCGGCTCGGCGAGGCCGGGCACGACGCCGTCGGGTTCGCCGCGCACGTGCCGCACTACCTCGCGCAGTCCCGCTACCCGGCGGCGGCGCTGACCGTGCTGGGCTCGATCACCCGGCTGGCGGGGCTGTCCCTGCCGGACGAGGCGCTGCGCGCGGCTTCCCGCCGCACCGACGCGGAGATCGCCCGGCAGGTGGCCGAATCCGACGAGGTGGCCGACGTGGTGCACGCGCTGGAGCGGCAGTACGACCTGTTCGTCGAGGCGATGGACGAGAAGAAGACGCTGCTGGCCGACGAGACCGCGATGCCGACCGCGGAGGAGCTGGGCGCGGAGTTCGAACGCTTCCTGGCGGAGCAGGACCGGCGGGACTGACCCCGGCTGCGCGGGTGGCCGGCGGCGCGCCGGCCACCCACCCGCGCAGCCTGCGGCGGATTCCCGCCGGATGTCCTCAGGGGAGCCGGTGCGGCGCCCGCTTCGGCGTGTGCCGCGGCCATCCCGGGGACGGCGTGCCGGTCTTGGCGAACGACAGCCACGCCGCGCGCAGTTCGCGGCCCAGCTCGGTCAGCGCGCTCCACTCGGCGCCGGCCAGCATGGGCGCGTTCCGCCACGCCGGCTCGTCGCCCAGCAGGAACGGCAGGTCCACACAGTGCCCGGCGCCGTAGGGCGAGGACGGCGCGCCCCAGTCGAACACGTAGCTGTACACCCGCCCGCCGCGTGCGGCGAGCTGGTCGGCGAACGCCCGCGACGGCGCCGCGAACATCCACCGCGTCACACCGGCCTTCAGCGCGGCCACCCCGCGCGCGCTGACCGGGAACCGTTCCAGTTGCGCGATTCCCGGTTTGCCGGTGAGGAACGAGTTCATCTCCGCCGCCGTGGTGCCGATCAGCACGTCGACGTCCGGGGCGAACCGCGCCCGCTGCGACATCCAGTGCGCGACGCTCGGCAGCGGCGGCGCGTCGGCGACCGGGCAGAACGGCGGCACCGAGTACAGCCCGCCCGGGCCGGCGGCCTTCACGATCGTCTCGTTCTGCGCGCGCAGGACTTCCGTCACCGGGGCGGTCCGCGGATCGGCGCCCAGCGCGGCGGTGAACAACCGCGCGGTGCGCGCCGCGGTGCGGGCGCCGGCCAGCCGCAGGCCCAGCGGCGCGCTCTGCAGGATCGCCCGCCGGAACAGGCCGCGCGACTCCGGCAGCGCCATCAAGCACGCGATCGAGTGCGCGCCCGCGGACTGCCCGAACACGGTGACGTCGTCCGGGTCCCCGCCGAAGGCCGCGGCGTTCTCCCGCACCCACCGCAGCGCGGCGAGCTGGTCTTGCAGGCCGAGGTTGCCCGGCGAGACCCCGGGCAGGCGCAGGTAGCCGAGCGCGCCGAGCCGGTAGTTGGGCGCCACGAACACGACGTCGCCCTCGGTGACGAGCCGGTGTCCGCCGTAGAACCCGAACGAGTTCGCGCCGGTCACGTAGGCGCCGCCGTGCAGCCACACCATGACCGGCCGCTTGCGGTCGTCGGCGGCGGGCGTGAGAACCGTCAGGTTGAGGCAGTCCTCGTCCTGGTCCGGCACGTCCGCCGGGACGCCCATGACGCCGTCCGGCCGCACCGGCGGCTGCGGGCTGACCGGGCCGTGGCGGGTGGCGTCGCGGATGCCGGTCCACGGCTCGACGGGCTCCGGCGGGGCGAACCGGGCCGCGCGCGCGAACGGGACGCCGCGGAACTCGGCAAGGCCGTCGGCCGTGACGAATCCGCGAAGCTTGCCGCCACCGGCGGCCACCACGGTGTCCACACCACAACTGTAACCGCGGGCCGCAGTGGATGATCGCGGAGCGGATTTCGCCGCGAGCGCCTCAGGAGGGGGTGTTCAGCCCGGCCGGGGACGGTCGCCTCGGACACTCGTCCGGGCGGCGCAGGCGACCAGGTTGGCCTGGTCGCCGCTGCTGCCGCTCGGCCGCGCACCGCCGGTGTGCCCGCTCGGCTGCCGGTGCGAGAGCTCCGGCGGGCGGTGGCGGCGCGGGCCACTGGGCGGCGGATGGTCGTCTCTGGGCTGGCCGCTCGCTGGTGTCGCCCGTCTCGGGGGATCGGTGCGGCTTGGTTGCCGCTGCTGCCGCTCGGCCGCGCTCCGCCGGTGTGCCCGCTCGGCTGCCGGTGCGAGAGCTCCGGCGGGCGGTGGCGGCGCGGGCCACTGGGCGGCGGATGGTCGTCTCTGGGCTGGCCGCTCGCTGGTGTCGCCCGTCTCGGGGGATCGGTGCGGATTAGTTGCCGCTGCTGCCCCTCGCCTGTGCCGCCGTTGCGCGCGGTCGCGCGCCGCGTGGCTACGGCGCGCGGCCCTGGCGCCAGTCCACTGGGCCGGGAATGGTCGCTTCCGGAGGGGCCACCCGACGATGGCGCCCATCCGGGGCATCCGGCGGCGAGGTAGGGCAGTGCAGCTCGGCTGCCACCACGCACCGCCGTTCCGCCCGGCCGCCGGTGCGAGCCCCCCGGCGCGAGCCCACCCACTGACCACAGAACGTGCCCGGCCGCTCCGGGGCCGCCGTTCGGCCCAGTGAGGTCCTACGACTCTCGCCGCGGGGCGGGGGCGCCGCTACGGTCGCCGGAGAACTTCGCGGAGGAGGTGCTCCGATGCCGTTCACCGACCGGAGGGACGCCGGCCGTCGCCTCGGGGCGCGGCTGGTCCGGTGGCGAGGCAGCGACGCGGTGGTGCTGGGGCTGCCGCGCGGGGGCGTGCCGGTCGCGGCTGAGGTGGCGCGGGCGCTCGGCGCGCCGCTCGACGTGCTCCTGGTGCGCAAGCTCGGCCTGCCGTTCCAGCCGGAACTCGCGCTGGGCGCGATCGGCGAGGGCGGGCTGCGCCTGGTGAACCCCGTGCTGGTGCGGCGGTTCGGGATCAGCGAGGCGGAACTGGCCGCGGTGGAGGCCGCGGAACGGTCCGAACTGGACCGTCGCGCCGCGCGCTTCCGGTCCGGGCGGACGCGGACGCCGCTGGCTGGCCGGACCGCGATCGTCGTCGACGACGGGGTGGCCACCGGCTCGAGCGCGCGCGTCGCGGTGGCGGCCGCGCGGGCGGCGGGCGCGGCGTGGGTCGTGGTCGCGGTGCCGGTCGGCGCTCGCCAGGCGGTGGAGGCCCTGCGCGAGGACGCCGACGACGTGGTGTGCCTGGAGTGCCCGGCGGCGTTCACCGCGGTGGGGCAGTGGTACGAGGACTTCACGCAGACCCCGGACGAGGAGGTCGCGCGGCTGCTGGCAGGCGAAACCGGGGACCCGGATCCGGTGACGGGCGACGAGGAGGTCACCGTCTTCGCCGGGGCGGTGCCGCTCGGCGGGCGGCTGACGGTGCCGGAGCGCGCGGCGGGGATCGTCGTGTTCGCGCACGGCAGCGGCAGCGGCCGGTACAGCCCGCGGGCGCGCTCGGCCGCGGAGCCCCTGCACCGCGCCGGCATCGCCACGCTGCTGGTCGACCTGCTGACCCCGAGCGAGGAGGCCGACCGGGCACGCGTGTTCGCCGTCGAGCTGCTGGCCAGCCGGCTGGTCGAGGTGACGCGGTGGGTGCGCGCGCGGACCGGGCTGCCGGTCGGCTACTTCGGCACGGGCACCGGGGCCGCGGCGGCGCTGCTGGCGGCCACCGACTACCGGGTCGAGGTGGCGGCGGTCGTGGCGCGCGGCGGGCGGCCCGACCTCGCCGCGAAGCGCCTCGGCTGGGTCCGGACCCCGACCATGCTCATCGCGGGCGCCTTCGACACCGGTGCGCTGGAGCTGAACCGGAAGGCGCGCGCCCAGCTCCGCGGCGAGGCGCACCTCGCGGTCGTGCCCGGGGCCACGCACCTGTTCGAGGAGCCCGGCGCACTGGACGAAGCCGCGTGCCTGGCCAGGGACTGGTTCCGGAGGCACCTGACGCCGGTGACCGTCGACGGCGGCTGACCGCCCGCGCGGCGTTTCCGGCCGGGCCTGCGGGGTAGTAACGCGCTGTTCCCGATTCCGCACGCTAGGTGGTGGCCGGTGGCGCTCGACCACACCGTCCTGCTCGGCTCGGTCGTCGAGTCCACGATCGCTCCGCAGGCCGACCAGGTGGACCGCGCCGGGCGGTTCCCGCGCTCCGCGGTGACCGCGCTCGGCGAGATCGGGCTGCTGGGACTGGCCAGCGCGACTGCGGTCGGCGGCGGGGGAGCGGGTCTCGCGGAGACCGCGCGCGTGATCGAGCGGCTGGCCGGCGTGTGCGGCTCGACCGCGATGGTCCTGCTGACGCACTACGCGGCCACGGCCGTGGTGGAGGCGCACGGCCCGCCGTCGCTGCGTGGCGCCATCGCCCGCGGCGAGCACCTGGCGACGCTCGCGCTCGGCGAGCCGGGCGACCGGGGCGCCGTGACGAGGACCGGCGGCGCCGTCGTGCTGGAGGGGACCAAGACGTGGGTCACGGCGGCGGGCGAGGCGGACAGCTACGTGTGGTGCTGCGGCTCGGCGGCCGTGCTGGTCGGCGGCGACACGCCGGGCCTGCGGGCCGGCGCTCCGTTCGACGGTCTCGGTCTGCGGGGCTGCGCGGCCACGTCGATGACCGCGGACCGCGTCGAGGTCCCCGCCGACGCCGTGGTGGCCGAGGGCCTGGACCACGCGCTCCCGGTCTTCCTCGTGCTCGGCGCCGCGTTCTCGCTCGGCCTGACCGAGGCGATGCTCGCCGACACGGCCGGGCGCGTGCCGGAGAGCCGGGAGCTGGCCGCGCTGCGCGCCAGGGCCGACTTGTTGCGCGTGTTCTGCGACGACACCGTCGCGGCGGTCGCCGGAGGCCGGGGGGACGCCCGGGTGCGCGCCGCGCAGGCGAGGCTCGCCGGGGCGGAGACCGCGACCGAGATCGGCGACCGGCTGCTCCGGCTGTGCGGCTTCGCGGCCGTGCGCAAGGAGCTGGCCGTCGAGCGGCACTACCGGGACGCCCTCACCGCCAGGGTGATGACCCCCACGGGTGAGACTCTCCAGGAGTTCGGCGGGCAGGATGCCGTTGGCCAGCCACTATTCCGCTGAACCGACCGTCCACAATAGACGATCGAATTTTCCGGCCCGTTCTCCGGCGTGTCGGCTTGCGTACACTCGAACAAGTGTTCTAGTGTTCGACGCGGCCGGTCGGGGAGTGACGGGCCGCACCAGGACGACAGGGGCAGGGGAGTAGCGATGGCCTACAAGATCACGCACGTGTCACGCGCACAGGAGATCCGGTTCCCGACCCAGGCGGCGGCGGAGCACTACGCCGACCGGCTCGGCGGCGGGCTGGACAAGTGGCAGGTCCGCGAGGCCGGCGCCGAGGAGCCGGGCGCGGTGAGCATCGCGGAGCCCGCGAACCGGAACTGAGGCACATCCGGTGGGGGCCCGGCAGCCCCCACCGGACGCCGGTCAGCCCGGCGTCAGCGACCGGATCCGCTTGCCCAGCTCACGCTGGAAGAACTCCAGGAACCCGTCCGGGTCGGGCCCCGCGTTCTGCATCACCAGGTGGTCGAACCCGGCGTCGACGAACGGCTGCGCCACCTCCACGTACCGGTTGACGTCGTTGCCGCACGCGAACTTGCCCAGCACGTCCTCCTCGCGCACCGTCGCCGAGGCGGCCGCGAAGTTCACCGGGTTCGGCAGCTCGCTCATCACCTTCCACCCGGTCAGCGCCCACCGCGACGTCTCCAGCGCGGCTTGCGCGGCCGTGTGCGGGTCCTCCGCCCACGCCATCGGCACCTCCGCGTACCGCGGGCCGTCGCCGCCCGCCGCGGTGTAGTGCGAGACGACGTGCGCCTTCGGCTCGGTCGCGAACAGCCCGTCACCCAGCTCGCCCGCCAGTTCGGCCGACTCCTTGCCGCTCGCGGCGACCGCGATCGGCGGCAGCTCGTCGGGCAGGTCGAACACCCGCGCGTCGGCCAGGGTGAGGTGCTTGCCCTCGTAGGACTGGTAGCCGCCCCGCCACAGCAGCCGGATGATCTCCAGCGCCTCCCGCAGCCGCTCGTGGCGCCCGGGCACCGTCTCCGGGAAACCCGGCCCCACCACGTGCTCGTTGAGCCGCTCGCCCGCGCCGACACCGAGCGTGAACCGGCCGTCGGACACCAGCGCGAGGGTCGCCGCGGCCTGCGCGATGATCGCCGGGTGGTAGCGCACCGTCGGGCAGGTCACCCCGGTCGCCAGCCCGATCCGCTCGGTCTTCGCCGCGATCGTGCCCAGGACGGTCCACGCGAACGGCGAGTGCCCCTGGTTGTCCAGCCACGGGTGGAAGTGGTCGCTGATCTCCACGAAGTCGAAGCCCGCCTGCTCCGCGGCCGCCGCCTGCCGGACCAGCTCCTTCGGCCCGAACGCCTCGGCGGCCAGCTTGTACCCGATCCGCACGTCGATCTCCCTCCGTCCCCCGCGGCGTACCCGGGCGCGGCGCGCGGAAACGGCACGTCACCGCCAGGCGAACACGGGTTGCTCGAAGTGGGCGACACGGGTGGCGCGGCCGTACAGCGCCGCCTCCCGGAACTGGTAGAGCACCGCGGCCGTCGGCGCGTGCACGAGGTGCCCGGCCAGCGGCAGCTGGATCACCGGCCGGTCCGACTCGGGGATCGTCAGGAACCGCGGCTCGACCGCGAGGTCCGGCACGGGGATCACGTGCACGTGCGCCACCTCGTCCGGGTTCGGCCGCAGCGGCACCTCGCCGGGCAGCCGCACGACCACCGGCGTGATCACGTAACCCGAGCGGGTCGGGTAGTCGTCGAGCAGGCCGACGCAGTCCGCGCGGGTCGCGGTGACGCCGAGTTCCTCCTCCAGCTCCCGCAGCGCCGCGCCGACCGCGTCCTCGCCCGGATCGACCCGGCCGCCGGGCAGCGCGAACTGCCCGGGGTGGGCGCGCATCCCGGTCGCGCGCCGCGTCAGCCAGATCACCGGTTCGCCGCCCGACACCACGATCGCGACCGCCGCCGCGCGCCGCCCGTCCAGCGGCACGGCCACCCGCGGGAAGGTCTCGATCACGTCGGTCCGCATCCTGCCGACCCTAGCCGGAGCCGGGAACGGCCATGGGTAACCTCGGTCTCGCCCGGGACGCCGAGTGAGGAAAGGTGCCGATGACCCCGCCCCACCCGCGCACCCGGTCCATCCCCGAGAAGCGGTATCGCCCCGAGATCGAAGGCCTGCGTGCGCTCGCCTGCGTCCTGGTGGTCGTCTACCACGTGTGGCTGGGCCGGATCTCCGGCGGCGTCGACGTGTTCTTCTTCCTGACCGGCTTCCTGATCACCGGCCAGCTGTTCCGCGCCGGGCAGCGCGGCCGCATCGACGTCCGCGCGCTGTGGGGCCGCACGATCACGCGGCTGTTCCCGGCCGCGCTCACCGTGCTGCTCGTGGTGGTCGTGGCCGCCGCAATGGTGCTGCCGCAGGCCCGCTGGTTCGCCACCATCCGCGAGGTCGTCGCCGCCACGCTGTACCTGGAGAACTGGCAGCTCGCCGCGAACTCGGCGGACTACTTCGCCCGGCACAGCGACGCCAGCGTGGTGCAGCACTTCTGGTCGCTGTCCATCCAGGGCCAGTTCTACCTGGTGTGGCCGCTGCTGGTGGCCGCGCTCGCCTACGCCGCGCGCGGACGCCTGCGCGCCGCACTGACCGGCACGCTGCTGGTCCTGACCGCCGTGTCGCTGGCGTACTCGGTGTGGCTGACCGCGGCGAACCAGCCGCTGGCGTACTTCTCCGCGCTCACCAGGATCTGGGAGTTCGCGCTCGGCGGGCTGCTCGCGCTGGTCGTCGACGCGGTCACGCTGCCCCGCGCGCTGCGGATCGCGCTCGGCTGGCTGGGCGTCGCCGGGCTCGTCGCCTGCGGGCTCGTGTTGCAGGTCGGCACCGTGTTCCCGGGCTTCGCCGCGCTGTGGCCGGTCGCCTCGGCGGCGTTCGTGCTGCTCGCCGGCGCCACCGGCAGTCCCGCCGGCGCGGACCGGCTGCTGACCGCGCGGCCGCTGACCTGGCTCGGCAAGCTCAGCTTCCCGCTCTACCTGTGGCACTGGCCGGTGCTGGTGCTCTACCTGGTGCACCGCGGGCGGACCGAGGTCGGCCTGCTCGGCGGCGCGTTCGTCATCGGTCTGTCGCTCGCGCTCGCGGTGGCGACCCACCACCTGGTCGAGGCGCCGGTGCGCCGGTCCCAGCTGGCCGTGCGCGGCGCCTACCGGTTCGCCGTGCTGGCGATGATCCCCGTGCTGGCCGCCGCGGGCGCCTGGCAGATCGCCGGCCTCGCCCGGTCCGGGACGCCCGCCGCCGGTGGTCTCGACCACCCGGGCGCGCTGGCCCGCACGCCCGGTTTCGTCTACCGCGGCGCCGCCGACGTGGCGCCCGTGCCGTCGCCGGTCGAGCTGCCCGGCGACTGGGCCTGGATCGACGACTGCACCGAATCGCCGCGCGGCAGCGAACTGCTGGTGTGCGCCA
Organism: Amycolatopsis tucumanensis; assembly: GCF_021654135.1. GTDB lineage: Bacteria > Actinomycetota > Actinomycetes > Mycobacteriales > Pseudonocardiaceae > Amycolatopsis_E > Amycolatopsis_E tucumanensis. The sequence goes on from NZ_JAKGSD010000005.1 coordinate 75,405, forward strand.
CGACGCCGGACGGCCCGCCGGAGAAGACCCTGGTCATCGTCGGCGACTCGCACCCCACCCAGTTCATCGCGGCGCTGGAACCGGTGGCGCAGCGGCGGAACTGGCAGCTGGTGGTGATGTCGCGGGGCGGGTGCCCGTTCTCCACCGAGTCCGAGATCGAGCCGGACGACCAGGCCTGCCGGGACTGGAACGCCGCGGCCGCCGACGAGATCCTGGACCTGCGGCCGGACGCGGTGTTCACCACCGCCACCCGGGACGTGCGGGCCGGCCTGACCGAGCGGACGCCGCCGGGGTTCGTCGCGCAGTGGCGGAAGATCGAGGCGGCCGGGATCCCGGTGCTCGCCGTGCGCGACAACCCCCGCTACGACTACGCGCCGTCGGAGTGCGTGGAGCTGCGCGGCGCGGACGCCCCCGAGTGCAACCCGCCGCGCGCCGACTTCTACGCCGACGAGCCGCCCTGGCTGTTCCTCGACGACGTTCCCCCGAACGTGTCGTTCCTGGACTTCAGCGACTACTACTGCGACGAGGCCGTCTGCCCGCCGGTGATCGGCAACGTGCTGGTCTACCTCGACGACAACCACGTCGGCGCGACCTACCTCGGCACCATGGACACGATCGTGGAACAGGCCATCGACGACGCCCTCGGGCCGCCGGACCCGGAGCCGCCCGCGCCGGCCTGATACCCACGGTTCGTAGAGCCGCGATCCGCCGTCCGGGTGGCCGAGTGCGCCCGTCCGTGTGGTGCGCGCGGCCCGGCCGCGTGATTTCATTCGGTCCAAGGTTTGATGAATCCGCGCGTGGGTAGCGACGGCGGCCGTTGACGAGACAGCGGAGGTGTCCGGGTCCTTGACCGACTCACTGGACGAGCGCACGCCGGCCACGGCCGTGCGGCTCGACGGCCCGGAAGGGCTGGCGCCGCTGCGCAGGCGGGTGCGCGCGATGCTCGCCGACTGCCCGTCGACGGTCGTGATCGACGTGGTGCTCCTCGTCGACGAGCTGGCCGCGTCGGCGTGCGCCACCGGGTTCCCGCCATTCGAAGTCCGGCTGAGCCGCACCGGGGACGTGCTGCGGGTGGAGGTCGACGGGGTGGGCGGGGCGCCGGAGCCGGGCATCGGCACCGGCGTGCTCGACGCGATCAGCACCCGGTGGGGCACCGGGCCGCGCGGGGTGCTGTGGGCCGAGCGCGAGCTGCGGGCCCGCACGCGGTTCAGCAGCCGGTGAGCGCCTCGTCGCGGGTGGTGTAGACCGGCAGCCGCTGGTCCAGACCGGTGATCGCCAGCGGCCGGGCGGTCTGCCGCGTCGGGGCGACCACCCGGATCTCGGCGTGTTCACCCGCCTGGGCGAGCGCGGCCAGGCCGGCGGAGCCGAGGAAGTCCACCCCGCCGAGGTCGACCACCACGACGCGTGGCCGGTGCGCGGTCAGTTCCTCCAGCGCGCGGTTGAGCGGAGCCGCGGTGGCCACGTCGATGTCGCCGGCGACCTTCAGCACGGCGATCCCCGGCAGGGGCCAGAACACCTGCAGCCGCAGGGCTCCGGGCGCGGCCCGTTGCGCGGGGACCCGGGCCCCGCGGCGAACGGCCGTGCTCACGGCACCGGTGGAGTTGCGCGCCGGGTGGCTCATGACTCTCCTCCCCGTCAGCCCTGTCTGGCCTGGCTTCTTCTCGTAGGGTAATCATCCCCGCACGACGAGCACCAGTTCAGAGACGGTCACGCGGCTGGGCGAAATGTCGCGTCCCGGGCGCCAGCGCGGCCGCGGCGGGCGCGAGCAGGCAGACCAGCGCGCATGCGCCGAGCACCGGCCCGGCGCCGAATTCCGCCATCGCAGGCGCGATGAGCGCGAGACCGACCGGCGCCAGACCGTAGGACAGCAGGAAGTCCAAAGCGGACACCCGGGCGAGCTTGCCGGGCTCGACCTCGCGCTGGATCGCGGTGAACCACGGGACGTTGAACAGTTCGATACCCACACCGGCGACCGCGTAGGCCGCGACGACCACCGCCGGGTGCACCGGCAGCAGCAGGCTCAGCGGGGCGACGGCGTAAGCGGCCAGTCCGGCCAGCGCCGTGCGGCCCGCCGCCCGGGGCGTCCACCGCGCGAGCAGCAGCGCGCCGCCCAGCGCGCCGAGCGTGTAGGCGGTCGTGGCGGCGGCGAGCACGGCTTCCGAGCCGTACCGGTCGCGGCTGACCAGTGGCAGTGCGACCCCGGTCGCCGAGTAGCCGGTGGCGATCACCGCGGTGAGCGCGAACAGCCCGGCGACGAACCACGGGTGGCGGCGGGCTTCGCGGATCCCGTCGGCGAACTCGGTGACGAACGAGGCGCGGGCGGTGGGGACCGCCGTGAGCGGGCGCCCGGCGGGCGGGACGAGCGCGGCGGCCAGCCACAGCAGCCCGGTGCCCCACAGCAGGGCCGGCACGGGCAGCACGGTCGCCAGCAGCGCGGTCAGGCTCGGCGCGACCAGGGTGGTCACGCGCACGGACAGCGTGATCGCGGCGTTGGCGCGCTGCCGTCCCGCCTCGGCGACCACTTCGGCGGTCAGCGCCTGGAACGCCGGGCGGCACGCGCCCTGCCCGGCCCCGGCGACCGCGGCCGCCACGACGGCCACGGCGAGGGATCCGTGCAGCCCGGCCCCGATGAGCGGGCTCGCCACGGCCGCCGCGGCCCCGGCGACGGCGACCACCCGCCGTCGCGGGAACCGGTCCGCCAGCACACCGCCGACCGGCACGGCCGCGAGGAACCCGATCGTGCGCGCGGCGAGGAGCACGCCCAGTCCGGCCGGGGTGAGCGAGGAGTCCAGGACGGCCAGGCCCAGGACGAACGGCAGCGCCCAGGTCGCCAGCCCGGAGGCCGTGGTGCCGCACCACAGGCGCAGGAACGCGGGGTCACGCAGGACGGGAGTGGTCACGGCGGGGGAGTTCCTCCTCGGTCGCGCTGGATGTCCGGCATCGGACTCTAGACGAAAATGATTATCGTTTGTAATATCGGGTCCGGTTCACGGAGAGTCAGCTGCTCGGGCCTCCGTCCTCCGCCGGTGGTAACGACAAGGGGGTACTCGTGACGGTCGCCGTGACCGGTTCGCCGCCGGCCCGTGCCGTGACGGGTGCGCTCGCGGTGCCCGTGCTGGTCGTCGTGCTCGTGGTGTCCGTCGTGGCCGGAGTCGCGTTCGGACCGACCGTGGTGCCGCTCCCGGACACCCTGCGGTACCTCGCGGCGGCGTTGACCGGCGGCGAAATCGGCGCGGACGAGGTGACCGGCTACTCGATCGTGTGGCAGGTCCGCACGCCGCGCGTGCTGCTGGCCGCCGTCGTCGGCGCCGGGCTGTCCGTGATCGGGGTGGCGGTGCAGGCGATGGTCCGCAACGCGCTCGCCGACCCGTTCGTGCTGGGCGTCTCCTCCGGCGCGTCGGTCGGCGCCAGCGCGGTGGTGTCCTTCGGGTTGTTCGGCGCGCTCGGCGTGTACGCGTTGTCGGCGGCGGCGTTCCTCGGCGCGCTCGCCGCGTCGGTGCTGGTGTACGTCGCCGCCCGTGGCCGCGCCGGGCTCACCCCGCTGCGGCTCGTGCTCACCGGTGTCGCGCTCGCCTACGGGTTCCAGGCGGTGATGAGCGTGATCGTGTTCTTCGCGCCGTTCGGCGAGGCCGCCCGCTCGGTGCTGTTCTGGCTGCTCGGCAGCCTCGGCGGGGCCACCTGGGGCGCGCTGCCGGTCGCGGTGGCCGCGGTCGCGCTGGCCGTGGTGGTGCTGCTGCGGCGCAGCCGGGCGCTGGACGTGCTGGCGCTGGGCGACGAGTCCGCCGCGAGCCTCGGTCTCGACGCCGATGCCCTGCGGCGGGAGCTGTTCCTGCTCACCGCGGTCGTGACCGGCGCGCTGGTCGCGGTCAGCGGCGCGGTCGGGTTCGTCGGTCTGGTCCTGCCGCACCTGGTGCGGATGGTGGCCGGACCGGGGCACCGGCGGGTGCTCGTGCTCGCGCCACTGGCCGGGGCGATCTTCCTGATCTGGGTCGACCTCGCCTCCCGCACCCTGTTCGCGCCGCGTGAGCTGCCGCTCGGGGTGATCACCGCGCTCATCGGGGTGCCCGTGTTCGTCGCCCTGCTGCGCGGCCGCGGCTACCTGTTCGGGGGCCGCTGATGGACCTCGCCCTCGATGCGGTCACCGTCGAGGCCGCCGGACGCAGACTGGTCGACGCGCTCAGCGTCAAGGCGGGCGACGGCGAGGTGGTCGGGCTGGTCGGCCCGAACGGCAGCGGCAAGTCCACCGCGCTGCGGTGCGTCTACCGGGCGCTGACGCCCAGCGCCGGCGCCGTCCTCGTGGGTGGCACAGACCTGAGTGGACTGTCCAACCGGGACAGCGCCCGGCTGGTCGCCGCGGTCACCCAGGAGGCGGGCACCGACCTGGACTTCACCGTCGCCGACGTGGTCGCGATGGGCCGGTTCCCGCACCACCCCGGCAACCGGGCGCTGAGCGAGCGCGAACGCGACCTCGTCCACCGCTGCCTGGAGCGGACCGGCGTCGCGCACCTGGCCGGGCGCGGCATCCTGTCGCTGTCCGGCGGCGAACGCCAGCGCGTGCTCATCGCCCGCGCCCTCGCGCAGGAACCGCGCATCCTGGTCCTCGACGAGCCGACCAACCACCTCGACGTGCGGCACCAGGTCGAACTGCTGTCGTTCCTGCGTTCCTGCGGTCTGACCGTGCTGGTCGCCCTGCACGACCTCAACCTCGCCGCGGCCACCTGCGACCGCGTGGCGGTGCTGCACGACGGGCGGCTCGCGGCCGCGGGCCCGCCCGGCGAGGTGCTCACCCCGGACCTCGTGCGCCGGGTCTTCGGCGTGACCCCGGTCCTGGTGACCCACCCGGTCACCGGGGCCCCGCAACTGCTCTGGACGTTCACCGATCGAGGAGGAAGCCCGTGAGAGGGCGTTGGACAGCCGTGCTCGTGACGGTCGCGCTGGGTCTCACCGCGTGCGGCGCCGAGGTGCGGCCCGGCGGTGACACCGGCCCGGCGCCGGTGACCGTCGAGAACTGCGGGCACGCGATCACCTACCCGCTGCCGCAGCGCGCGGTCGCCTACGACATGAGCAGCACCGAGAAGATGTTCGCGCTCGGGCTGGCCGGCCGGATGCGCGGCATCGTCATGCCGCGCACCGCCGAACCCGCGGTGGCGCGCTCGCCGTACGTCGACGACTACCGCGCGGTGGAGACGCTGAGCACCGACGTGCTCAGCTTCGAAACCGTGGTCGGCGCGCAGGCCGACTGGGTCCTGGCGGGCTGGAACTCCGGCTTCAGCGAGGCCCGCGGCATCACACCGGCCAAACTGGACGGTGTCGGCATCCGCAGCTACCAGCACACCGAGAGCTGCTTCAACTACGGCGACCGGCCGGTCAAGGTGCCGCCGCTGGAGGCGCTCTACACCGACCTGCGCCAGATCGGGCAGATCTTCCACGTCCCCGACCGGGCCGAAGCGCTCGTCGCGGACCTGCAGGCCCGCGCCGCGGCGCTGCGGGCGAACGCGCCGGCGGGGGAGCCCGCGCGGGTGTTCATCTACGACTCCGGCACCGATCAGCCGTTCACCTCCGGCAATCAGGCCGCGCCGGACACCATCGTGTCGCTGGCGGGCGGCCGCAACATCGCCGGGAACCTGGACGCCCGCTGGACCACGATCGGCTGGGAACCGGTCGTGCGGGCCCAGCCCGAGGTGATCGCCGTCGTCGACTACGGCGACCGGCCGGTCGCCGACAAGATCGCCTTCCTGAAGTCCTTCCCACCGCTCGCGGACAGCCCCGCTGTGCGGGAGAACCGCTTCCACGTGCTGGACTACGGCGAGGCCGTGAGCGGCCCGCGCAACCTCGACGCCGCCGAGAAACTGGCCGGCTACCTGCGATCGCTCGGACGCTGACGAAAGACCGGAACGGACAGCGAAATGGACACTGTGGACACCGCACTGATCGACCGGCTCCCGCCGCCCCTGCCGGCCGAGCGGATCATCGCGCTCAACCAGCCGAAGGGCGACCTGCGCACCACCCGCCCCTACACCTGGCGCGGGTGGGAGTTCACCGCGCCGCCGGGCGTGTTCCTGCCCGGCGCGACCAGCCGGATGATCCACGAACGAGTGCTGGACGGCACCATCGAGGTCCGCGGCCGCGTCTACGCCGCGATGGGCAGCGGGCTCGGCGTCGAAGCCGTCGCCGCCGGCGTGCGCGGGGCACGCGAGATCCACGCGATCGACGTGCACCCGGACAGCGTCGAAACCACGCGGCGGCACTACGAACGCATCGTGGGCACCCGGCCGGGCACCCGGTTCGTGCCGGTGGTCGCCGACCTCTTCGACGGGTTCCCGGACGGCGTGCGGCTGGACGTGATCACCTTCAACCCGCCCGCGGTGAGCCAGACGGTGAGCGACGACCCGGACGTCGTGCGCAACGTGTGCGTGGGCGCCCCGCTGCTGGAGCGGTTCTTCGCGCAGCTGGCCGGACGGCACCTGCTCGCGCCCGGCGGCGAGGTGTTCCTCATCGTGTCCAACACCGCGGACCTGCGCACGATCGTGCGGGACGCCGCCGGGCACGGCTTCGCCACCGAGGTCGCGCACCGCCACGACTGGGGGGACGGCGTGCTCACCTACCTGTTCCGGCTGGAGGCGGCGTGACCACCGTCGCCGCGCTGACCGCCGGAGTCCTCGCCGGGAAGCACGGCCCGGACCCGGCGGAGCTGACCGCCACCAGCGTCTTCTGGCTGCACCACGGCACCCGGCTGGCCGGCGGGGACGTGACCTACCGCAACTCCTACGTCCTGGTGCGGCTGGGCGCCGCGTTCGGCGCGTGCGCCTTCGAGACCGGGCAGCTGACACCGGAGGTGTGCGCCGAGTTCTCCGGGGCGCCGCTGGCGGAGTTGCTGCGCCAGGACTCCGTCCCGCTGCGGATCGCCGCGCTGGACGCCTACCTGTCGGCGGCCGCGCCGCACGAGGCGCAGCCCGTGGCGGAGCCGGTCGTCCTGCCCGCCGGCACCCCCGAGGTCCGGGCACACGCCAGGGACGCGGCGATCGCCGGGCTGCTGGACATCGCCCCCGGCGCGCGGGTCGCCCTCATCGGCGTGGTGAACCCGCTCGTCGCGGCGATCCGCGAGCGCGGCGGGACCTGCCTGCCGTGCGACCTCAACCTGCGCCGCACCCAGTGGGGTGATCCGGTGACGCCGGAAATGGGGGAGGTGCTCGGCGTGGCGGACGCGGTCGTGGCGACCGGCATGACCCTGGGCAACGGGACGTTCGACGAGATCGTCGGCCGGTGCCGGGAGCGGTCCGTGCCGCTGGTCGTCTACGCGCAGACCGGCAGCGCGGTGGCCCGCGCGTTCCTCGGTCACGGGGTCAGCGCGCTGTCCGCGGAGCCGTTCCCGTTCTCGCAGTTCAGCGCGTCGCCCACGGCGCTGTACCGGTACCGGGCGGCGGCGTGACCGCTGTGGGGCACGCGCCCGGGCACCACGGCGAGATCCTGCAGGGCGTCTTCCGCGACCGCGGCCGCCGCTGCCGCGGGCTGGTCACGCTGCCGGTGCCCGGCGCGGTGACACGCGCCGAGTTCGTTCCGGGGCCGGGCCCGCTGACGGTGACCCCGCCCGACCGTGCCAAGGCGCGGCGCGCCGCCGAACTGGCCGCCGCCGCGTGCGGCCGCCCGGCGGGCGGCTCGCTCCGGCTGGACGGCGGCCTGCCGGTCGGGCTCGGGCTCGGATCGTCCACCAGCGACATCCTGGCGACCGTCCGCGCCGTCTCCGCCGCGTTCGGGGTCGTGCTCACGCCGGAGGCCGTCGCGCGGATCGCGGTGCGGGCCGAGCGCGCCTGCGACCCCATCATGCTCGGCGGCGGCGCGGTGCTGTTCGCGCAGCGGGAAGGCCGGGTGCTGGAACGGCTCGGCCCGCGGCTCCCGCCGGTCGTCGTGGTCGGGTGCGTGACCGGCGGCGGGGCGCCGGTCGACACGCTTGCGCTGGGCGCCGTCGCCGACGTGGCCGCCTTCGAGCGGCTGCGGCAGATGCTGCGGCTGGCGATCGTGACCGGTGACGTCGCGCTGCTCGGCCGCGTGAGCACCGAAAGCGCGCGGCTGAACCAGCGCGTGCTCGTCAAGGACGAACTGCCCGAACTGGAACGGATCGCGGCCCTCACCGGCGCGGCCGGGGTGCAGGTCGCGCACAGCGGCAACGTGGCCGGCCTGCTGTTCGACCCCCGCGGCGACCCGGATCGCCTGCGCCGGTGCGTCCGCGCGCTGCGGGCCGCCGGACTGACCGCGACCCGCCTGTTCACCACGGAAGGGACGGATGCACGACCACATCGCGGAGGCGATCGCGCGGCCGGACCTGGTCCGGACCGGCGAGCAGCTGGTCTGCCTGCGGTTTGAGACGATGAAGGTGGTCTCCGCGCTGGAGGCCGTGCGGCACCTGCTGCGCACCGGCGTGATCGCCCCCGGCGACACCCTGGTGGACAGCTCCAGCGGGATCTACGCCTACGCGCTCGCGCTGGCGTGCCACCGGTTCGGCCTGCGCTGCCACATCGTCGGATCGACCACAGTGGACCACACGCTGCGCACGCAGCTGGCGGTGCTGGGCGCGACGCTCGAGCAGATGCCGCCGGAGGCCGACCTCAAGCTGGACCAGAACCGGCGGGTGCGGCGGATCGGGGAGATCCTGCGCGCACACCCGGACTGGCACTGGATGCGGCAGTACCACGACCGCGTCCACTACCTCGGGTACCGGGCGGTGGCCCGGCAGATCGCCCGCGAGCTGGACCCGTCCCGGCTGATCGTGGTGGGCGGCGTCGGATCGGGCGCCTCCACCGGGGCGCTCGCGACCTGGCTGCGGACCACCGCGCCCGGCGTGGGGCTGGTCGGGGTGCAGCCGTTCGGCAGCGTCACGTTCGGCAGCGAGCACGTCGCCGATCCGGACATCATCATCGCCGGGATCGGCAGCTCCATCCCGTTCGGCAACGTCGCGCACGAGCTGTACGACACGATCCACTGGGTCGGGTTCGGCGCGGCGCTGTCCGGGAGCGTCGACCTGTTGCGCAGGCACGCGATCTTCGCCGGGCTCTCCACCGGAGCCGCCTACCTCGCCGCGCGCTGGGAACGGGACCGGTCCGACCGCACGGTGCTGTTCATCGCCGCGGACACCGGGCACCGGTACGTGGACACGGTGTTCGCGCGCCACGCCGAAGCGGTCGCGGTGACGTCACTGGCGCCCGTCGAGCCCGCGACCCGGGCCGGTCTGGCGCTGCCGTGGTCCCGGATGCCGTGGCCGGCACCCTGAGGTCAGGCCGGCACCCGCACCCCGACGAAGTCGATCTCGCGGCGCAGCCGGAAGCCCAGTGCGGTGTAGAGGCGGATGGCGCTGGTGTTGTCCGCCGCGGCGTGCAGGAACGGCGTTTCGCCGCGCTCGCGGATCCCGTGCGCCACCGCGAGCACCAGCCGCGTGCCCAGCCCCTGCCCGCGGAACTCCGCGTCCGTGCAGACCGCGCTGATCTCGGTGAACCCGGGCGGGTGCATGCGCTCCCCGGCCATCGCGACCAGCCGCCCCTCGTGGCGGAACCCGAGGTAGGTGCCCAGTTCCACGGTGCGCGGCAGGAACGGCCCCGGCCGGGTCCGCTCGGCCAGCGCGAGCATCTCGGGCACGTCGGCCGCGGTCAGCCGCACCGCCTCCGGATCCGGCGCGGTGTCGGCCGATTCGGCGACCATCTGCACGCCCGGCACGCCGAATTCCACGGCCCAGTCCGCGGGCGGCGGCAGCGGCGGCCCCGGCAGCGCCAGCACCCCGCCCGGCCCGGCCAGCTCCGCCAGGTCCTTCCAGGCCGTTTCGTCCGCGTCGTCCGGCATGCCCGCCCATGGCGAGACCTCCGGGTCGTACCGCACGGCGGTTCCGTGCGATTCGGCGAACCGGGCGTGCGGACCGGTCAGCGACGCGAAGGCCGGGTTGTCCAGAACAGAACTCACGACCCGACGTTACCGGTCAGCCGCCCGGCACCGGTTCCACACGTGAGCGGGGACGCACCGGGAAGCCGGCGGCGCGGTAGCACTCGTCGATCAACGTCATCGTGGCGACGGCGTCGGCGAGGTCGTTGCGCAGCGGCGCGCCGTCGCGGACGTGCGCCGCGAAGGCCTCCAGCTGGTAGGAGTACGACGGACGGCGGCCCAGGTGCTCGACCCGGTCGCCGACCAGGACCCGGTCGTCGGTGTCCGGGCGCACGAAGTTCACCGCGGTCGCCTCGCCACGCGTGCCGGTCAGCCGCAGGCGGAAGCGGACCTCCGCGGCGGCCATGTCGCACCGCACGATGCCGGTCGCGCCACCGGGGAACGCCAGCCGCGCGTCCACCGCCTGGTCCACCCCGGGCCGCCGCGCCGTCCCGGTCGCCGACTCCAGCACCGGTTCGCCGCCCGCCCACGGCGCGAGACCGCGCAGCGCGTGCAAGCCGTAGCAGCCCACGTCCATCAGCGCCCCGCCCGCCAGCTCGAACGACCACCGGGGATCGCCGTCGGCGGGCGCGGGGATGAGCAGTTCGGCCTCGGCGGCGCGGAGTTCGCCCAGTTCGCCGGAGGCCAAGAGTTCGTGCAGCCGCAGCAGGACCGGGTGGTAGAGGTAGTGGAAGGCCTCCATGACCCGCACCCCGGCCGCCTCGGCCGCGGCGGCCACCTCGCCGGCCTCCTCGGCGTTGGCGGCGAACGGTTTCTCGCTCAGCACGTGCTTCCCGGCGCGCACCGCCGCGAGGTTCCACGGCCCGTGCAGCCCGTTCGGCAGCGGGTTGTACACCACGTCGATCTCGTCGTCGGCGAGCAGCTCGGCGTAGCCGGCGGCGACCCGTTCCACCCCGTGCTCGGCGGCGAACGCCTCGGCGCGGCCGCGGTCCCGCGCGGCGACGGCGACCAGCCGGTGCCCGGTCTCGCGGGCCGGCGCGGCGATGGCGGTCCCGGCGATGCGGGCCGCGCCCAGAATGCCGATGCGAAGTGGTTCCACCGGGAAAGCCCCCAGATCCGTTGCTGCGCGGACGTCCGCCGCACAGCCTAGCGTTGGGGCATGGCTCGCACCCGCGTGTACCGCCACGGAGTTCTCGAAGCCGAGAACTTCCCGGCGGCCGAACTGTCCGACCACCTCCAGGACCCGGCGGCGGTGGTGTGGCTCGACTTCGTCAAGCCCACCGAAGCCGACCTCGCCACGATCAGCGAGGAGCTCGGCCTGCACCGCCTCGCCGTCGAGGACGCCGTGCACGAGCACCAGCGGCCCAAGCTCGACCGGTACGAGACTCACGCGTTCCTCACCGCCTACGCCGTGCGGCTGGACACCGCGACCGGCGTGCTGACCGACAGCGAGCTGGCGGCGTTCCTCACCGACCGCGCGCTGGTGACGGTCCGCAAGGACGAGCACTTCGACATCGAGGCGGTCGTGCAGCGCTGGGACGCCTCCGCCGACCTCGCCAAGGGCGGGACCGGTTTCCTCGTGCACGGCCTGCTCGACTACATCGTGGACACCCACTTCGACGCGGTGCAGGCGATGGACGACCAGATCGAGTCGCTCGAGGACGGGGTGTTCGCCGAGCACGTCGACCACACCGACATGCAGCGCCGATCGCTGCGGCTGCGCAAGAGCCTGGTGTCGCTGCGCCGGGTCGTGCTGCCGATGCGCGAGGTGGTGAACTCGCTGATGCGCCGCGACCACCACCTCGTCGACGAGACGCTGATGCCCTACTTCCAGGACGTCTACGACCACGTGCTGCGCGCGTCGGAGTGGACGGAGTCGTTGCGGGACCTCGTCACCACGATCCGCGAGACGCAGCTGAGCCTGCAGGGCAACCGGCTCAACCTGATCATGAAGAAGGTGACCAGCTGGGCGGCGATCATCGCGGTGCCGACGGCGATCACCGGCTTCTACGGGCAGAACGTGCCCTACCCGGGATTCGAGCGGCCGTGGGGGTTCTGGCTCTCCACCGCGGTGATCCTGGCGCTGTCCGGCGCGCTGTACGCGATGTTCAAGCGGCGCGACTGGCTGTGACGCCTCACGCCGGGCGCAGCGCCTGCGCGAGGGTGGGGTAGAGGTCGAGCACGTCGGCGAGCCTGGTGAGGCGCAACGGTTTGACGGTGCCGCGCCCCTGCGCGACGAAGCGCACGTCGGCGTTCCCGGCGAGGTCCTGGATCTCCAGCAGCAGGTGCATCCCGGCCGAGCCGAGGAACGTCACGCCGGACAGGTCGACGACCAGCACCGCGGGCGCGCCGGTCAGCACGCCGCGCATGATCGCGCGCAGCCGCGGCACGGTGGAGGCGTCGAGCTCGCCGGAGGTCTGCACGACGAGGGCGGCCTCCCGCTCCTGAACCGTGACGGCGAAGGGAGCGCCGGGGCCGGGCTGAGGGCTGCCGGGGGACTGCATCGCCTTCATGGTGACACGGCGGCACCGGGAAATCGATCCGGTCGTTTCAGAACACGGCGATCTCGGCGCCCACCGGCAGGGCGTCGTAGAAGAGGGCCGCGTCCCTGGCCGACAGATGGACGCACCCGTGCGACGGGGCGTCGAGGCTGCCCTCGTGCAGGGCGATCCCGCCGGGGGCGAAGAACACCGAGCGGTTCATCGGGTCGCCGAACTCGGCGCTGGTGTGCTCGGCGTCCTTCCACTCGACGCGGAAGACGCCGCGCGGGGTGGCGACGGAGTCCGGGGCGTCGGCGGCGCCGGGCATGATCGGGACGGGGCCGTGCGTGATCTCGCCGTCGTGCTGGAGCCAGCTCACGCGCCGCTCCTCGTCGACGCAGGCGCGCGCGGTGTCCGGGCAGAGTTCGGTGCGCGGGGCTGGCGCGGCGGCGCTGGACAGCGGCATCGGCGGCGGAACCGGGCGGGGCGCGGGCGCGGCGGCGGTTTCGGCCGGCGCGGCTTCCAGAACGGCCCACCCGGCGACGAGGGCGAGCGCGGCGAGGGTGGTCAAGCAGGCCTGGCGCTGAAGACCGGAGGAAGTGGAGCGAAGCGGTGCCACGGCCGCACCCTAGCGGTGCTGAACCGGTCCGGTCGCCGGATTCCGGCGGGTTTCCACGACTTCGGGTGAATGATCCCCGGGGAAGGTTTGACGCGGCGAGAAGGGGTGGCGGCATGGGGCTCGATCTGGTGGCGGGCTGGCGCGAGCTCGGGCTGGCCGAGGGGACGGCGGTGATCGTGCACGCGTCGCTGTCCAGCCTGGGGCCGGTCCCCGGCGGCGCCCGTGTCGTGGTCGCGAGCCTGGTGGCGGCGGCCGGGCAGGCGGGAACGGTGGCCGCTCCGGCGTTCACGCCGCGGATCGCCGACCCGGACCCGGACCACCGCGGGGCGCCGGACACCGCGATCCGCGCCCGGCGCGACGCGGTGCCGTTGTTCGACGCCGGGACGCCCTCGGAGATGGGGGCGGTCGCGGAGGCGGTGCGGCAGTGGCCCGGCGCGGTGCGCAGCCGGCATCCGCAGGCCTCGGTGGCGGCGATCGGCGCGCACGCCCGGGAGGTCGTCGCCGCGCAACCGCTGGGTTTCGCCCTCGGCGCGGGCTCGCCGTTTTCGAAGCTGTACGACCTGGACGCGTCGATCCTGCTGATCGGCGTGGGGCACGACCGCAACAGCTTCCTGCACCACGCGGAGACCCTGGCGCGGCATCGGCGGCTGAAGGTGCGCCGGTTCCCGCGGCTGGTGGACGGCGAGCGGATCTGGTGCGAAACGCTGGACGTGGCCAACGACAACGGCACGCTGTTCCCGGTGGTGGGGCGCGAGTTCGAGCGCGTGCACGGGGTGCGGGAGGCGGAGGTGGGCCGGGCGCGGTGCCGTCTCCTCCCGGCGCGGCCGCTGGTGGATTTCGCCGTGCGGCGGCTGGACGAGCTGCTGGGGCGGTCACACTGACCGGCGCCGATCCGTCAGGGAATCATGACCACACGGATGAAGAACCCGGCGTACGTGCTGCCGGAGGCGATGAAGGGCATCGGCGGGCTGATGAAGGCCATCGAGGCGAGCGGGCTGCCCGCGGGGGTGCGGGAGTTCGCCGGGCTGCGGGTCAGCCAGATCAACGGCTGCGCGGCGTGCGTGCACGGGCACGTCGAGGAGGCGCGGAAGGCGGGGGAGAGCGAGGAGCGCATCCACAACGTCGCGGCCTGGCGGGAGGCCCCGTTCTACAGCGACGCCGAGCGGGCCGCCCTGGCGCTGGCCGAAACCGCGACGCGCCTGTCGGACCGCACCGGCGACGGCGTGCCGGACCCCGTCTGGGACGACGCCGCCGACCACTTCGACGAGCGGGAGCTGTCCGGGCTGATCCTGACGATCGCGCTGACCAACCTGTTCAACCGGATCAACGTGACGATCAGGGAGCCGGCCGGAACGCGGTGGTGAGGCGGCGGGCCCGGCATCGGTGTCGGTGCCGGGCTCACGCGCTCGGCTCTCGGCGGGCGGCGCGGCGATGGGGTGATGCCGCATCACGCCGGAGGTCAATTCGTCGGCGAGGCAGGGCCTTTGCCCGATTGGCTCCCGGCGAGCCGCGCCGCCGATGGGGGCCACACCGGAGCTGACTCCGGCGGCGGGCGGCCGTCAGGGGTGGTGCCCGCCGTCGGCCCGATCAGCTCCCGGCGAGCCGCCGCCGATGGGGGAGGCGGCCCCCGGCGCCTGGCTTCCGGTGCCGCTACTGGGCTTCGCCGGTCAGGTCGGGTGCGAACTGGGCCATCGAGATCTGCGCGGCGCCCGCGATCTCCTCCGCGGTGGCCGTGCCGGAGTCCTCCACCACCGTGCTCCACTCGGTCACCGAACCGGCGCAGAACTCCTGCGCCTCGCGGGAACTCGCGGCCGCCACGGGGTCCTCGGGCGCCTCCCCGGCGAAGTACAGCGCCAGTGCCATCAGCGCACCGTCCCAGCCGGGGCCCACGAACAACGCTCCCGCGCCGCTCTGGGCGATCTCGATCGGCACCGTGTGCTCCAGCTCGAGCTCGGTGCTCTCGCCGTCGCCGGTCAGGCGCACCTCCACCACGCTGGTCGGCCCGCCGAAGGTCACTCTCAGCAGCCGGGGCGCGTCGCAGGTCAGGATGTCGCCGCCGGCGTTGCCCTCCAGCTGGAACGAGCCGCCCTCACGCAGGTCGCCGGTCAGCGGCATGAACCAGCGGCGCACCCGCGCCGGGTCGGTCACGGCGTCCCACACGTCCTCGACGGTGGCGTCGTAGCGGCGCCGCACCAGGACGGTGACCGTCTCGCCCCCGGTCGTCGTGCCGCGGCGGACCTCACGGTGGATCGCCTTCAGGTGGTTCGCGATGTCGCGCATGGTCCTTCTCCTGCCTGAGTCGTCGTTCCCGCTTGCCGCGGGCCAGTTCGGTGGCGAGCGCGTCGAGGGGCTGGTCCCAGATGTGGCGGAACCGCTCCAGCCACTCCCCGGCCTCCCGCAGCGGCTCGGAGTTCACCGCGTACAGCCGGCGCGTCCCGGCCACGTGCACAGTCGTGAAACCGCTTTCCCGCAGCACGCGCAGGTGCTGGGAGACGCCCGGCTGGGAGATGCCGAACTCCTCCCGGATGGCCGCGGCGATCGCCCCCGACGGCTGTTCCCCGTCGGCCAGGAGCTCCAGGATCCGCCGGCGAACCGGGTCGCCCAGTACATCGAACGCGTGCACACGCCCAGTCTGTCAGTCCCGGATTATATAAGTCAATACTTAAGATTGTCGGACCCGGGGGTACCGGACAAACTGGGCCGGAGACGGCACAGCACCACGGAGGAGGTCCGCGGATGAGACGCGTCTGCACACTGGTCCTGTCCCTGCTGGCGATCGGCGCCCTGTCGGTGGCGCCGGCGACGGCCCGGCCCGGGGCGTTCCCCGCCGAACTGGCCCTGCCAGCCGGGTTCCAGCCGGAAGGCATCGCGATCGGCGCCTGGCCGACCGCCTACTTCGGCTCCCGCGTGGACGGCCGCATCCAGCAGGTCGACCTCCGCACCGGCCGGGGAAGCCTCCTGTCGCCGGGGCCGGGCACGCCCTCGCTGGGCATCAAGGTCGACTCGCGGCACGCCCGGCTGTTCGTCGCGGGCGGCACGGGCGGCGACGCCCGCGTGATCGACGCCCGCACCGGCGCGGTCCTCGCGAGCTACCGGTTCCAGACCACCGACACGTTCGTCAACGACCTGGTGATCACCAAGGACGCCGTGTGGTTCACCGACTCCCGCCGCCCGGTGCTCTACAAGCTGCCGCTCGGCCGGAACGGCGAACTCCCCGCCGAAGCGGTCCACGTGCCGCTCACCGGGGACCTCGCGGTCGTGGCGGGCGAGACCAACCTCAACGGCATCGTCACCACACCCGACCGCAAGGCCCTGATCGCCGGGCAGTCCAACACGGGCCTGCTGTTCCGCATCGACCCGGCCACCGGTGTCACCACCCAGGTCGACGTGGCCGCCCTGCCGAACAACGACGGCCTGCTGCGCGAGGGCCGCACCCTGTACGCGGTGCAGAACCGCCTGAACCTGCTGGCCAAGCTGGAGCTGTCCGCCGACGGCACCAGCGCCCGCCTCGTCGAACAGCGGAGCGACCCGCGCTTCGACGTCCCGGCCACCGTCGCCGAGTGGGGCAAGCGCTTCTACCTCGTCAACGCCCGCTTCACCACGCCACCGACGCCGGAGACCACCTACAACGCCGTGGCGGTCGAAAAGTTCTGACTCCCGGCGCGGGCGGGTGCTTCCCGGCAACGCGCCCGCCCGCGCCCCGCCGTGGCTACGATCGGCTGGTCCGCCGATCTTGCCCGGGAGCGCCATGTCCGCCGAGACGTTCGGCCCGTACTGCATCGAGGAACTGCTCGGCCGGGGCGGGATGGGCGAGGTGCACCGCGCCTACGACACGGCGCACGACCGCGTCGTCGCGCTGAAACGGCTCAGCGAACCGTTCGTCGCCGACGAGGCCTACCGCGCGCGGTTCCGCCGCGAGTCGCAGATCGTGGCGCGGCTGCGCGAGCCGCACGTCATCCCGATCCACGCGTTCGGCGAGATCGACGGCCGCCTCTACCTCGACATGCGGCTGGTGGAGGGCACCGACCTCAAGGAAATGCTGGCGGCGGGCCCGATGCCTCCCGCCCGCGCGCTGGCGCTGCTGGCCCAGGTGGCCGGCGCGCTCGACGCGGCGCACGCCGACGGGCTCGTGCACCGCGACGTCAAGCCGTCCAACATCCTGGTGACGCCGGCCGATTTCGTGTACCTGGTGGACTTCGGGATCGCCCGGAGCGCGGGGCCGGACGCCACCGCGATCACGCAGTCCGGCGCCGTGATCGGCACGCTCGACTACATGGCGCCGGAGCGGTTCGGGGACGCGCCCGTCGACGGCCGGGTCGACGTGTACGCCCTGGCGTGCGTGTTGTTCGAGTGCCTCACCGGGCGGCGGCCGTTCCCCGCGGCCGAGCCGCTCGCCCAGGTGCGCGCCCACCTGCAGGACCCGCCGCCGCGTGCGTCCACGCTCGCGAACCTGCCGCCCGCGCTGGACGACGTGCTGTTGCGCGGCATGGCGAAGGACCCGGCGGAGCGGTTCGCCACGGCCGGGCAGCTGATCGCCGCCGCCCGGCAGGCGCTCGCCGCGCCGGGCTGGGCCGCGCCCCCGACGCCGCCTGGCGGAGCGCCGCCCGCCGGGGCACCGCCTGCCGGAGCGCTGCTCGCCGGGGCACCGCCTGCCGGAGCGCTGCCCGGCGGAGCGCTGCCCGCCGGGACACCGCCCGGCGGTCGGCCGCCGCTGGGCACCCCGCCCGCCGGTACGACGCAGGCCGCGTGGAGCACGCCCGGCGCGCACCCGTCACCACGAGCGGGCGCATCCGTCCACACCGGACCCCCGCACCGCGCGGTGTGGATCACCGCGGTCGCGGCGGTCCTGGTGATCGCGGCCGTGGTCACCGTCGTGCTGCTCAACCGCGGCGGTGGCGGCCAGGCAGGCGCGGGCACCACCACGACCCAGCCCACAACCAGCCAACCCACCACCGAGCCCACCACATCGAGCAGCGAACCCACGACCGCGACCAGCACCGCCGCCGACCCGGAGACCGCCCTGCTCGCCGCGATCCCCACCGCCTACCGCGGCAACGCCAGCTGCCGCACCGGCGCCGAATACCGCCAGGAGGGCGCGCTCGCCACGGTGATGTGCACCGAGTCCAACACCTGGAACCCGCGCTGGGGCCCGCCCGCGGAGGCCTACTTCCACTCCTTCGCCGACCGCGCCGCGCAGGACGCCTTCTTCCAGCAGCTCGTCACCACGTTCCAGCTGCGCCGCGACGACGGGCACGGCGGCTGCGACCCGTTGAGCCGCTCCAACATCTACGGCCTCTACTACCGCGACACCGCCGGCCCGCTCGACGGTGAGTTCCTCACCTGCTTCACCACCCAGGGCGCCGGCCAGCTGTGGTGGGTCGACACGCGCACGCTGATCGTCGGCAACCTGTCCTCGCCGGACGCCGTCACCCCGGAGCAGCTAGAGCACCTCTACTACTGGTGGAACGAGCAGATCCTCGGCACGATGAGCTGATCACTCCTTGACCGCGCCCATGGTGAACCCGGCGACGAAGCGGTCCAGGAACCAGTTGAAGACGAACGCGATCGGCACCGCCACGAGCACCGTCGCGGCCTGCAGCGACTGCCAGAAGAACACGTCGCCCCGGATGAGCTGCGTCGGCACCCCGGTGCTGACCGGCATCTGGCCCGTCGGCGCGACGAACGCCAGCGCGTAGATGAACTCGCTCGCGGTCAGGGTGAACGCGAACACCACGACCGCGACGATCCCGGGGAACGCCAGCGGCACCACCGCGCGCAGGAACGCGCCCACCCGGCTGTACCCGTCGACCATCGCCTGTTCCTCGATGTCCTTCGGGATCGTCTTGAGGAACCCCATGAGCAACCAGGTCGACACCGGGATCGTGATGGTCGGGTAGACCAGCACCAGCGACCACGTCGAGTCCTGCAGCCCGACCGCCACCACCATCCGCGACAGCGCCAGGAACAACAGGCTCGGCGGCACCAGGTAGACGAGGAAGATCCCGATCGCCATCGGCCCGGACCACGGGCGGTCCAGCCGCGCCAGCGCGTACGCGGCTGGCAGCCCGAACGCGAGCGTGATCAGCACGACCAGCACCCCGACCAGCAGGGTGTTGACCACGAACGTGCCGAACGCGGTGTCGGTGAACAGGTAGGTGACGTGGTCGGGCGTCGGCGGCCGGTTGAACAGGAACGGGTTGTTGACCGGGTTGTACAGGTCCCGGTTCTGCTTGAACGCGGTGATCAGGCTCCACAGGAACGGCGCCGCGCAGATCAGGGCCGCCAGGATCGCCGCGACGTACAGCCCGATCCGCGCCGAGGTGTGCCGCCGCGCGTAGCGGCGCCGCTGCCGGGAAGCCTCCTCGATGGTGGTCATCGCACCTCGATCCGGCGCACCGCGCGCAGGATGAGCACGGCGGCGGCGAGCAGCAGCGGGAACAGGAACAACGCGATGACCGCGCCCTGGGCCACGTCGCCGCCGTCGATGCCGCGGTAGAACGCCCAGCTCGCGAGCACCTGCGTGGCGTCGTTCGGCCCGCCGCGGGTGAGCACCCGGACCACGGCCATGTCGGTGAACGTGAAGATCGCGCCGAACAACGCGGCGATCGCGGCCACCGGCAGCACCAGCGGCACGGTGATCTCGAACATCCGGCGCCAGTACCCGGCCCCGTCGACGCGGGCCGCCTCGTCGATGTCCTTCGGGATCGACATCAGCCCGGCCATCATGATCACCGCGGCCAGCGGCACCAGCCGCCACACGTGCACCGCGATCAGCGACCCCATCGCCAGGCCCGGCTGGCCGAGCCAGTACGCGTTCTCCGCCGGGCCGAGCGCGCCGAGCTGCCGCAGCACCCAGTCGATCGGCGAGTAGATCGAGTCCAGCAGCCACAGCCACGAGATCGACGACAGCGCGACCGGCGTGGTCCACGGCAGCAGGACGAGGAACCGCACCACCCACTTGCCGCGGAAGTC
Organism: Amycolatopsis tucumanensis; assembly: GCF_021654135.1. GTDB lineage: Bacteria > Actinomycetota > Actinomycetes > Mycobacteriales > Pseudonocardiaceae > Amycolatopsis_E > Amycolatopsis_E tucumanensis. The sequence continues at coordinate 95,340 of NZ_JAKGSD010000005.1, forward strand.
GGCGACCAGGATGTTGGCCAGCACCTTGCCCAGCAGCACGATCAGCACCATCGACACGGCCGTGAACAGGAACGTGTTGCGCAGCGACCGCCAGAACACCGGGTCGTCCAGCACGGCCTCGAAGTTGCGCAGCCCGACCCAGTCGAACGACGGGTCGCCCGCGCTCACGTCGGAGAACGCGAACGCGATGGCGAGCACGAACGGCACGCCGATCAGCGCGACGATGTAGAGGATGCTGGGCACCAGGAACGCCCACGCCAGCACGCCGTCCCGGTCGGCCATCCGGCGGCGCGCGGTGGTCACCCCGGGCCGGGTGGCGGTGTCCGCGGTGGTCGCCATGTCAGCCGTCCAGCCGCACCGGGGCCGCCCGCTGCCCCGTCGCGGAGTCGAAGAACCGCAGCCGCCGCGCGGGCACGGCGAAGGAGTGCGTCTCCCCGGGCGTGATGGGGGTGTCCACAGTGGCCGGCAGCCGGGCGACGACGCGGGTGCGCTCGCCGATGCGGGACACCGTGCCGTACACGTGCCGGTCGCCGGAGAGGTACTCCATCCGGTCCACCTCCAGCGGCACCGTGACCCGCTCGCCGCTGACCACCTCCGCGGGCAGCAGGTGCTCCGGGCGGAACCCGACGAGCCTGCCGTCGTGCGGGATGAGGTTCATCGGCGGCGAGCCGATGAACGTCGCGACGAACGTGTCGGCCGGGTCGTCGTAGACCTCCACCGGCGGGCCGGCCTGGCACACCCGGCCCGCGTTGAGCACCGCGATCCGGTCGCCGAGGCCCATCGCCTCGGCCTGGTCGTGGGTCACGTAGATCGTGGTGGTGCCCAGGTCCTGCTGGAAGCGCTTCAGCTCGTCCCGGGCGCTGGCCCGCAGCTTGGCGTCCAGGTTGGACAGCGGCTCGTCGAGCAGGAACACCTGCGGGTCGCGCACCATCGCGCGCGCCAGCGCGACCCGCTGCCGCTCGCCGCCGGACAGCTGCCGCGGCTTGCGGTCCAGCAGTTGCTCGATGCCCAGCAGGCCGGCCGCCCAGCGCGCCTTGCGTTCCCGCTCGTCGCGCTCCATGCCGGCCGCGCGCAGCGGGAAGACGATGTTGGCCAGCACCGTCTTGTGCGGGTAGAGCGCGTAGCTCTGGAACACCATCGCGATCTGCCGCGCCCGCGGCGGCAGCCCGGTCACCACGTGACCGCCGATCAGCACGTCCCCGCTGGTCGGCTGCTCCAGGCCGGCGATGGTGCGCAGCAGCGTCGTCTTGCCGCAGCCGGAGGGGCCGAGCAGCACCAGGTACTCGCCGGCCGCGGCGGCCAGGCTCACCCCGTCGATGGCGTGCACCCGCCCGCCGTCGAACTCCTTGACCAGTTCCCGGACCTCGACGACCGCCATGGCACTCAGCCGCCGACGAGCCCGGCCGCGCGCCACTTCGCGAAGATGGCGTTGACCTGGTTCTCGGCCTCGGCCACCGACTGCTGCGGCGTCATCTCGCCGCGTGCCGCCCTGGCGAACATGTTGGGCACGACGAACGTGCTGAACACCTCGCCGATCGCGGTGCTGGCGGGGCCGGGGTGCCCGATGTTGGCGCTCCACGGGATCGCGTCGGCCAGCAGCTTCAGCTTGTCCGGCGGTTTCGAGCCGAACGGGTCGGCGGCGAGCCAGCCGGGCAGCTCCGGCGTGAGGCCGGACCACGCGCAGAAGTCGTACAGCTTGGACGCGTAGGTGGCCGCCTTGAAGTTGGCGGTGTAGTGCAGCAGGAACTCCTTCGCCGCGTCGGCGCCGGTCGCGTGCTGCGGGACGATCCAGTTGTAGAGCACGTGCTGCGCGGCCAGCGCCGCCTGCGGCCCGCGCAGCGCCGGGACGAAGAAGGTGTCGTCGGCGACGTCCGGGTTGGAGGTCGCCGCGGTGCGCCACGCCGAGATCGAGTTGACGATGTAGGACAGCTTGCCCGCGACCAGGCCCTGGTTGTTGCTGGCCGCGTTCCAGGAGAACACCTCGGGCGTCATCGCCTGCTGGTAGAGCCGCGTCATGTACTCGATGGCCGCGATCGTCTCCGGCGAGTTGATCACCACGCGCTCGTTCTCGTCCTGCACCGAGGCGCCGTAGGACCACATCAGGGCCCGCAGCACCATGTTCGAGTCGATCTCCTGCGACATGCCCAGGCCGAGCGGGACGCCCTTGCTGCGCTTGATCTCCGCGGCCCCGGTGAGCAGCTCGTCCCAGGTGGACGGACCGTTCGGCATCCCGACCGGTTCCCACAGCGAGCGGCGGTAGTTGCCGGGGTCGGGCACCCAGCCGGGGGAGTAGGCGTAGAACTTCCCGGTCGCCGGGTTGCGGCTGGACTTCTCGCACAGCGGCAGCTGCTGGCCCCAGCGCCGGTTCGCCTCGGCGACCAGGTCCCTCATGTCCAGCACGCTCGGCTCGAACTGGGACAGCGTCGCGATGTACTGGATCAGGTCGTGCCCCTGGCGGGCCTGGATCTCGGCCGCGATGCGGGTCGGGATCTGGGCCTGGTCGATGTGGTCGACCGTGACGTTGACGCCGACGCGGGAGCCCCAGTCGCGCGCGAACCGGTCGAACCACTCGTCGTGGCTGGGCACGAAGTGGCTCCACAGCAGGATCCGCAGATCGCCGGAGAGCCTCGCCGTGGGTTCGGTGAAGACCTCCTGCGGCGCCTGCCCCGGCGCGGTGCCCACACCGCCGGCGTCCTCCTCCGAGGCGCAGGCGCCGAGCGCCGCCGACCCCAGCGTGAGGGCTGCCGCCGCGCGCAGCACGTCCCGCCTGGTGTGCCGTGAACCGAAGAAGTCGTTCATTTGTCGACTCCTCCCCGTGGGGGTGGCTCGGGAAGCGTAGCCAGATAGTGTAGCGGTAATGTGATCCGGAACACACTCCGTGACCGATCTGGGATGCGAGCCGCGTGGTCGTGATCATCGCCGTGGTGCTCGTCGTCGCGCTGGCGGCGGTGGCCGCGTTCCACTGGTGGGCCTGGCGCCGCCTGGTCCGCGACGCGCTGCCGCGTGGCTCGGGGTGGCGGCGGGTCGCGACCGGGACGCTCGTGGCCGGGCCGGTGCTCATGGTGGCCGCGCCGCTGAGCGAGTTCGCCGACGGGCCGTACTGGCTGGTCCAGGTGGTGTCGTGGCCCGGGTTCCTCTGGATGGCGGTGTGCGTCTACCTGCTGCTGGCCCTGCTGGCGGGCGAGGTGGTGCGCCCGCTGCTGCGCCGCCGGCTCGCCCGCCGCGACACCGGGCCGGTGCCGGAGGAGACGGCGGTGACGCGGCGGGTGTTCGTGTCACGCGTCGTGGGCGGCGCGACCGTCGCCGCGGTGGCGGGCACCGTTGGCTACGGCGTGCACAGCCTGTTCAGCGGGCCCCGCGTGCTGGACGTGACCGTGCCGCTGGCGAAACTGCCGCCGGGTGCGGACGGGTTCCGCATCGCGGTGGTCAGCGACATCCACGTCGGCCCGCTGCTGGGCCGTGGGTTCGCGCAGCACGTGGTGGACACGATCAACGTGACCGCGCCGGACCTGGTGGCGGTCGTGGGCGACCTGGTCGACGGCGACGTGGAGGACCTCGCGCCCGCGGTGGCGCCGCTGGCCGGGCTGCGCTCGCGGCACGGCACCTTCTTCGTGACCGGCAACCACGAGTACATTTCCGGCGCCGGGCAGTGGGTGGACCACGTGCGGAACCTCGGCATGCGGCTGCTGGCCAACGAGCGCGTCGAGCTGCCCGGTTTCGACCTGGCCGGCGTCAACGACGTGAGCGCCGACGAGGGCGAGGGCCCGGACTTCGCGAAGGCGCTCGGCGGCCGGGATCCCGCGCGGACCACGCTGTTGCTGGCGCACCAGCCGATCCTGATCGGCGAGGCGGTGGCGCACGGGGTGGACCTCCAGCTGTCCGGCCACACGCACGGCGGGCAGTTCTGGCCGGGGCACCTGGTGGTGTCCGGCATCCAGCACACCCTGGCCGGGCTGACCCGCCACGGCGGCACGCAGCTCTACGTCACCCGCGGCGCGGGGGCGTGGGGACCACCGGTGCGGGTCGGCGCCCCGCCCGACATCACGGTGGTCCGCCTGGCGTCGCGCTAGAACTTGACCAGGGCGCCTCCGGTGAACAGCTCGTACACGAAGTTGACGAAGAAGAACCCGAAGAACAGGAAGTTCAGCACCAGGATCACGTAGTGCCACGGCCGGGGCCGCGCCGCCTTCGGCAGCCGCGAGTTGAGGTACATCAACGCGAACGGGAAGATCAGCGCGCCCAGGTTCGACATGTTCGCCGAGGTCTGGACCAGGTCCGTGGGCAGCGCCAGGTGCATCGCGCCGGCGATCACCGCCAGCACGAGCAGCATGAACGGGAAGTAGAACCGGCGCGGGTCGCCCTCGATCAGGCGGCGGATGCGCGGGCTCGACGCGTGCGTGGCGTCGGTGAAGTTGCGCACCAGCGCTTCGAAGATGCCCAGCTGCGTGGAGAACAGGATCAGCACGCCGACGACGAGCATCAGGTAGAACATCCACGTCCCGTACTCGGCGCCGAGCTGCGTCGCGGTGAACGTCGGGACGTTCGCCGTCGTCGGCCGCTGCCCGCTGGTCGCCACGATGTGCGACATCAGCACCGTCGGCAGCAGCATGCCGATCATCGCGCCGACGAAGAACACCGCCCACTGGTCCACCAGCAGCAGCCGGTACCACCGCCGCCAGCGGCTCGTGTTCGCCGCGTCGTCGGGGAAGGTGACGCCGACGTGCCGGAGCTGGCTGCGTTCCCCGCGCAGGCCCGCGATGAACCCGACGCGGTAGCCCATGCCGTAACCCTTGTCGCGGTAGTGGTTCATCACGTACCAGTTCAGCCCGGACGCCAGCGCGGTGAACCCGGCCAGCCCGCCCAGCTGGGTCGCGGTGATGCCCTCCGGCGGCGCGGCGGGCGTGACGAGGCCGCGGATCCCGTCCCACCACACCGATCCCGGCACGATCGCCAGCGTCACGACCAGCAGGATGACGATGATCGCGCCGACCATCAGCCAGTTCGCGAGCTCCAGGCTGCGGGAGATCTTGCGCGCCAGCACCGTGATCAGGAAGACCACCAGCAGCAGCCCGATGCCGAGCAGGCGGACGTACTCCAGTTCGCCGGAGCGGTGCGGGCGGCCCGCGATGAGCGCGAACAGCCCCTGGCCCGCGCCGGCCGCCCAGCCGCCGAAGATGAACGCGAAGTACAGCACCAGCAAGGAGAACGGGATCCACAGCTTGGCCCCCGGCGGCACCCGCCCGAACCCGACGATCGGCACCTCGCCGGTGGCCACCACGTAGCGGGAGACCTCGACGTTGTAGAAGGTCTGCAGCAGCGCGGAAACCGTGATGACCCAGCCGACCCCGACGAACCCGAACGTGCCCACCGCCTGCGGCCCCAGCAGCCACTCGCCGCTGCCGACCGAAATGCCCAGCGCGATCAGGCTCGGCCCGATCACGAACTGGACGACCTGCGCCGGCCCCAGCCGGCGGACCCGGAACACCTCCTCCGGCTCCGGCAGGTCGTCCACCGCGAGCGGGGGCCTGCTGACGCCGATCTGGTGCTCACCGACCGCGGCCGGGGGTACCGGCCTTCCGGATGCGCCGACCATGACCACCTCCGAGCCCGATACGGACTTTCCGGGCAGTAAGCACCTCGGCGCGCGCCTGGTCAAGGGTCCGCGCGCAGATCGTGACCTTCGGCTCTAGGCGGCTCAGGCCGCGGTTGGCTATACCGCTGCGGAGGCCCTCGACGGGGAGGACGGTCATGTCCCGAAGGCTGATCGTGTGCTGCGACGGCACCTGGTGCGACCCCGAACTGGACGCGGTCACCAACGTGCGCCGCCTGCACAACGCGCTCGCCGCCGCCGACAGCAGCGGCCGCGAGCAGTTGTCGAGCTACCGGCGCGGGGTCGGCACGCGGGGCGGGCTGCTGAGCAGGCTCGCCGCGGGCGCGATCGGCGCCGGTCTGCCGAAGGACATCGTGTCCGCCTACCTGTGGCTGTGCACCACCTACCGCCCCGGCGACCAGATCGCGTTGTTCGGGTTCAGCCGCGGCGCCTTCACCGCCCGCAGCCTCGCCGGGCTGGTGAAGGAGTCGGGCCTGCTCGACCTGCGCGAGGTCGACTCGCGCACCAGCGGGCTGCTGGCCGCCCGCGCCTACCGGCACTACCGCACCCGCTCGCCCGGCGACACGTGGCGCGCCGGCCTGCGGTTCCACTTCGACCCGGAGCGGGCCGCGGACATCCCGATCGACTTCATCGGCGTGTGGGACACCGTGGGCGCGCTCGGCGTGCCCGGCTACTTCGCCGGGCTCAGCGAACTGACCCCGGGCTCGCGCTACCGGTTCCACGACGTCGAGCTGAACCCGCACATCCCGTACGCGCGGCACGCGCTGGCGCTGGACGAGTGGCGACGGCCCTTCACCCCGACGCGGTGGACGCCCAACGGCAGCACCGACATGGCGGAACGCTGGTTCCCCGGCAGCCACATGGACGTCGGCGGCGGGCACCGGGAGACCGGGCTGAGCGACATCTCGCTGCAGTGGATGACCGACGAGGCGGCCAAGTGCGCCGGCATCGCCTTCCACCCGCCCGCGCTGGCCCGCCTCGCGCCGGACCCCGCGGGCGTGCTGCACGACGACGACCGCGGCGTGTTCGGGGTCGCGCCGCCGCTGGTGGACCCGCTGCTGCAGCCGCTGCTGGAGGTCGGTCTGCACCACCGGCCGCGGGCGGTGCCCCCCGTCGTGCCCGGCGGCCCGGGCGGGGCGCTGGACCCGTCGGCGCTGGAACGGCAGCAGGCGCAGCCGATCACGGGCGGCCCGTACCGGCGGACGCGCATCCTGGGCAGCGGCCAGCAGGCGACGGTCGAGGTCGCGGCGGAGGAGCTGTGGACCGACACCGGGCTCTACCTGGAGCCCGGCCGGTACACCTTCGCCGCGGCGGGGCAGTGGTCGGACGGGGTGGACTGGTGCGGGCCGCGCGGGATCCCGCTGCTGCGGGGGCTGAGCCTGCGCCGGCTAGCGGGCACCGCGGTCGGCGAGGCGGTCGGGCTGTACCGGCTCGTGCGGGGCGCCCGCGGCGCGCACGCCCCGCTGGCGCCGCGCGAGGTGGACCTGCCGTGGCTGTTCCTCGTCGGCTACGTCGCCAACGACAGCGACCGCAGCGGCGCGGACCCCGAGCACGAACGGATCGCGATCGGCACGGGCACCGCCCACGAGGTCACCGAGCCCGGGTACTTCTACGCCTTCGCCAACGACGCGTGGGGCTTCTACGGCCGCAACTCCGGCGCGGTGCGCCTCACGGTGACGCGGCTGTAGCTTCTCGATCCGAGCGGCGAGCCGGTCGCGGCGGGCGGCGCTGGGGGCCGCGGCTGAACTGGTTCACCCCGGGGGCGGGCTGTCGAACCACCGCCCCGGGCCGGCTGACGGTGACGCGGCTCTACGCGAGGACGGCTTCGATGCGGAAGTGGTCGAGCGCGTACGGCATCGGCGGCTCCGGGGGTAGCCGCGGGGTGCGGATGGTCAGGGTCCGCATCAACGCCGCCCGGAGCGCTTCGCTGCCGGTGAGCACAGCCAGGTCTGCTCCGGCGCAGCGTTGGGGGCCGCGGCTGAAGTGGTTCACCCCCGCCGGCGTGCCCTCCAGCCACCGCTCCGGCACGAAGGCGTCCGCGTCGGGCACGTGCGCCGGGGCGCGGTGGAAGAACGTGTTCACCACCAGGATCCGCGTCCCGGCAGGCAGGACCGTCCCGTCGTCCCACACCACCTCGGCGCGCGTCTCCCTGGACAGCATCGGCGTGGTCGGCCACAGCCGCATCGTCTCCTGCAGGCACGCCGCCGCGTGGTCCGCCTCCGCCAGGGCTCGTTCGGCGTCCGCCGGGCGCTGGCCGAGCACCGCGAGCGCCCGCAGCGCGTTGGCTGCCAGGGTGTCGCCGAGCGCGAACAGCCAGTGCGTCACCTGCGCGCACGACTCGGTGTCCGGACCGGCTGGCGTGTCGGCGATCGCCGCGGCCAGACTGCCCGGCTCGGCCCGTTCCAGGTGGCCCTCGACGCTCGCGCGGAAGGCCGGCAGGCGCCGGGACGGCCGGCGCGGCAACCGGTTCGCCTCGGCCATCATCCGCTCCAGCGTCACCGACAGCGCGTCGTCGCCGGCGGCCTCGTCGCCCAGCACGATCCGGCGCGCGATCCGCTGGAACGCCCGGTTCCACGGCCGCCACCCGGTCCGCGCGGGCAGCCGGGCGATCTCCTCCGCCACGCACTCCGCCACCCGCGGCGCGAGGGCGGGCGCCGACGCGAGCACCGCGTCGGTGAACCGGCGCCGCTCCCGCCACGCCTCGCCCCGCGAAATCGTCACCGCGCCGGGCTGGAAGTGCGCCATGCCACGGCGTTTCGGGTCCGGATCGCCCGCGTAGACGTCGACCGGCCCCTCGAGCACCCGGTCGGCGTCGCGCGGGTCGAGCAGCAGCACGGTCCCGCCGACGCGCACCGGCCGCGTGCTCCGGCTGGCCATCGCCGACAGCTGCCGCACCGCCGCGCCGTCCACCCCGGCGGCCGCCGCCGCCCGGACCACGGCGGGCCTGCGCGCGAACAGCCCCTGCGCCAGGTTCGGCGCCAGCACCAGCGCGCCGACCGCCAGCGCGTCGGGCAGGGCCGCGCGGGGAACTGCGGCGCGGGCGGGGACGGTGGTCGTGGACATCATTTCCACCTCCGGCGACGACAATTCCGCGGAGATTCGATTCCGGCCTTTTTCAGGCTACCCGGGAAATGTGCGATCGCCCGGCCGCCGGTGTTGGTGAAATTCTCGCAGCGGCCCCGCGCACTTGGGCCATCCGGGTACTGGACAGGGCGCGTGATCCGGTGCCACGCTGGGCGTTTCGCGACGCACGCTGGCAGGCAAGGCGCCGATCTTCGCACGTCCATTCGCGCAACCGACGAATACGGGGGAACCCGCGATGGCCGATCAAGAAAACACCACCCGGACATATCGCACCAGCCTGCCCTGGCGGGCCTTCACCATGATCACCGGAATGGTCGACCGGGTGGTGGGCTGGGACCGGCTGCCGGTCCCGCTCGGCCTGCTCGACCTGATCGGCCTGCGCACCCGGCTGCGCCAGGAGAACCTGCACGACACGAGCCGCCTGCCGGCGATGGGCACGCCGCCGGTGCCGCCGCTCACGCCCGATCACCTGGTGAGCCGGTCCGTCGACGGCAGCCACAACGACCTGACCGAGCCCGCGATGGGCATGGCCGGCGCGCGGTTCGGCCGCAACATCCCGCTCGACGAGATCACCCCGGCCACCGAGGACGCCGTGCTGAAGCCGAGCCCGCGCGAGATCAGCCGGAAACTGCTGACCCGCACCACGTTCGTGCCTGCCACGTCGGTGAACTCGCTGGTGGCCGCGTGGCTGCAGTTCATGATCCGTGACTGGTTCAGCCACGGCACCAGCCCGAAGGAGAACCCGTGGGTGGTGCCGCTGGCCGACGACGACACCTGGCCGGACAAGCCCATGCGCATCATGCGCACGCCCGACGACCCGACCCGCCCGCCGGGCGCGTCGATGCCCCAGACCCGCGTCAACGTGCTCACCCACTGGTGGGACGGCTCGCAGATCTACGGCGTCACCGGCGAGGAGCAGGGCTGGCTGCGCAGCGGCGAGCAGGGCAAGCTGCGGGTGCTCGACAACGGCCTGCTGCCGATCCCCGACGACCCGTCCCGCGACCCCGCGCTGGTCCCCGGCTTCTGGCTCGGCACCGAGATGCTGCGCACGCTGTTCACGTTGGAGCACAACGCGATCTGCGACCGGCTGCACGCCGAGTACCCGTCGTGGCCGGACGAGGAGCTGTTCCAGCGCGCCCGCCTGGTCACCTCGGCGCTGCTGGCGAAGATCCACACCGTGGAGTGGACGCCCGCGGTGATCAGCCACCCGACCACGAAGGCCGCGCTGCGGGCCAACTGGTTCGGCCTGGCGGGGGAGCGAGTGCACCGGCTGTTCGGCCGCATCAGCGGCAGCGAGGTGGTCAGCGGGATCCCGGGCGGCGCGACCGACCACTACGGGGTGCCGTTCGCGCTGACCGAGGAGTTCGTCGCGGTGTACCGGATGCACCCGCTGGTGCGCGACACCTGGAGCCTGCGCTCGGCCGGGGACGACGCCACGATCCTGGACTGCGAGTTCCCCGACATCTCCGGCGCCAACGCGCTCAAGGTCCTGGGCAGCATCGGCATGACCGACCTGCTGTACTCCTTCGGCACCCTGCCGCCGGGCCTGGTCACGCTGCACAACTTCCCCAAGCACCTGCAGCAGTTCCAGCGCCCGGACGGGCACCTGCAGGACCTCGCGGCCACCGACATCCTGCGCTCGCGGGAGCTCGGCGTGCCGCGGTACAACGAGTTCCGCCGCCTCCTGCACCTGCCGCCGGCGCGGGACTTCCGCGACCTGACCGCCGACCCGGAGTGGGCCGAGGAGATCCGCCGCGCCTACGACGGCGACATCGAGCAGGTCGACCTGACGGTCGGCATGTTCGCCGAGCGCCGCCCGGAGGGCTTCGCGTTCAGCGACACGGCGTTCCGCATCTTCGTCCTGATGGCGTCGCGGCGGCTCAACAGCGACCGGTTCTTCACCGAGTACTACACGCCGCAGGTCTACTCCGACGCCGGGCTGGCGTGGATCCGGGACAACTCGATGGCCACCGTCCTCACCCGGCACTACCCGGGCCTGCGGCCGGTGCTCGCGACGGTGGACAACGCGTTCGCCGCGTGGGAGGTGCGGACATGACCGTCGTGGACGAGGCCGCGCTGCTGCGCGCGACCCACGACGAGCTGGACCGGCTGTTCCGGGCCAGCCCGCCCGGCGAAGTGCCGCACGGCCCGATGGACGGCACCGCGGTGCTCGCGCCGGGCACGCCGGTGAACCGGCTGGTCGCCTCCCTCGCCCGGTCGGTCGCCTGGCGCGGCAAGGTCTTCGACCCCGCGGGCCGGACCCTGGCGAACCGCGTCGGCCCGGTCGGCGTGACCGCGATCAAGGCGGCCGTCGCGCCCGGGCACAGCTGGGTGGACGGCCGGGAGTGCGTCGTCATCGACTACTCCAAGACCTCGCTGGTGGCCCGCGGCGTGCGGGACGAGATCCGGCTGGTGGCCAAGGACCTCTACCTCGGCGTGGTGTGGCTGTGGCGGCGCCGGGTCGGGTGGTTCCTGCTGCGCAGGCCCGGCACCGGCGCCGCGGCCCGCCCGTCGCCGCACCAGGTCCCGCTCACCATCCGGGCGCCGCTGCGGCAGGGCCACGAGGGTGACGTGCCCGGGCTGCTCGACGAGCTGCGCAAGGGCGTCGACTCCGACGGCGGCCCGTTCCGCGACATGGCCGGGGTGCACTTCGCGCGGGTGTTCGTGCTGCCGCCCGACGGCGACGGCCGCGAGTCGCTGGTCTACATGGCCGAGCTGGACACGCCCGTGCTGGCCCACCTGCACGACCTCGCCGCCGCCCGCGGCGACGCGCTGTCCGCGTTGCTCGGGCTGTGCGAGGAGTACCCGGAAACCCGCACCGCGGGCGGCCGGGTGCGGTGGCTGCGCGACCACGAGATCCCGCCCGCCGCCACCTACGTGCACCGCACCGGGCGGAGCCTGGCCCGGATCCGCGACGAGGCGAGGCTGCGGGAACGCATCGAGCAGTTCCTCGACGAGAAACCGGAGTGGACGGGCACCGGCGAGGTGGCGGTGCACCGCGCGATCCGGGACTTCGTCGCGCAGCAACCGGACCTGTCGTGGGCGCTGCGGCCCGCGGCACCCACCGCGGTGGGGCACCGCCTGCGCGAGGCCGCGCACCTGGTCGCGGTTCCCGCGGTCGCGCCGCTGCTGCTGCCGGTCGTCCCGGCGCTGGCCGTGCTGATCCGCCTCAAGGAGCTGCGCGACGAACCCGAACGCGCGACCGTGTCCCGGGCGCGGCTCGCGGAGCTGACGCAGCAGGAGGACACCCGGGTGCAGAACCCGTTCACCGCCACCGGTTACGTCAAACCGGGGCCGGTGCGGCACTTCACCCTGCGCACCGTCCTGTTCGGACTGGACTGGTTCAACCGGCACGTCTACGCCACCGACAACCTGGCCGGGGTGCGGACCATCCACTTCGCCCGGTGGGTCTACCTCGACGGCGGCCGCAGGCTCGTCTTCGCCAGCAACTACGACGGCAGCCTGGAAAGCTACATGGACGACTTCATCGACAAGTTGTCCCCCGGGCTCAACGCGGTGTTCAGCAACGGCGTCGGCTACCCGCGCACGCGGTGGCTGCTGTGGGGCGGCGCGCGGGACGAGCAGGCCTTCAAGTCCTACCTGCGCGCCCACCAGCTGCCCGCCGTCTGGTACTCCGCCTACGGCGACCTGTCGGCACGCAACATCGACGACAACTCCGCACTCCGGGACGGCCTCACCCGCGACCTCGACGCGGAGGCGGCCCGGTCCTGGCTGGCCCTGCTGTGAGGTGGCGACGATGACCCTCGACTTCATCGACACCCAGGGCCTGCTCGTCCGCGGCTACGGCGGGCTGCGGCACGCCACGTTCCTGCTGTTCGCGGTCACCGGCGAGCGGGCGGCCCGCGCGACGCTGCGGAACCTGGCCGCCCAGGTGTCCACGGCGGCGGCCAAGCCGTCCGAGGCCGCGGTCAACGTGGCCCTCACCGCCGCCGGGATGCGCGCGCTCGGCGTCCCCGCGGAGGTCGTCGACTCGTTCTCGGCGCCCTTCGCCGAGGGCATGACCACCGAGCACCGCAGCCGCCTGCTCGGCGACTCCGGCGACGCCGACCCGCGGCGGTGGGCGTGGGGCGGGCCGTCCACCGCGCCGGTGCACCTGCTGGTCCTGGTGTACGCGACGACCGCGACCGCGCTGCGGCGGCGGGTGGCCCAGATCAAGCGGGAGAGCGAGGGACTGTCCCTGACCGTCGCGCTGCCCACCGACCCGCTCACCCCGACCGAGCCGTTCGGCTTCCGCGACGGCCTGTCCCAGCCGAAGCTGTCCGGCCTGGGGGAGGAGGCCGCGCCCGGCGACGTCGAGCTCGGCGAGTTCGTCCTGGGCTACCGCAACGCCTACGGGCGGCTCACCGAGCGGCCGCTGCTGCCCACCGACGCCGACCCGCGTGGCCTGCTGCCGCGCACCGCCGCGGGCGCCGCCGACCTCGGGCGCGACGGCAGCTACCTGGTGTTCCGCCAGTTGCGCCAGGACGTCGACGGGTTCTGGGCGCACCTGCGCGAGCGGGCGGGTGGCGAGCAGCCTGCCCGGCGGCTCGCGGCGAAGATGGTGGGGCGGTGGCCCAGCGGCGCGCCGCTCGTCCTCGCCCCGGAGCGGGACGAACCCGCGCTCGCCGAAGAGGACTTCGCCTACCACGCCGAGGATCCGCACGGCCTGTCCTGCCCGCTGGGCGCGCACGTGCGCCGCGCGAACCCGCGCGACTCGCTCGACCCCGGCCCGGGCTCGCCGAAGTCGGTGGCGGTCAACAACCGGCACCGGCTGCTGCGCCGCGGCCGCAGCTACACCATCGCCGGCGCGGACGGCTCCGGCCCGGACGAACGCGGGCTGCACTTCCTGTGCCTGAGCGCCAACCTGGCCCGGCAGTACGAGTTCGTGCAGCACACCTGGATCAACAGCCCGGTCTTCAACGGCCTGCACGACGACGCCGACCCGCTGGTCGCGCCGAAGAACGGGCGGGGCGCGCGGTTCACCGAGCAGGCCACGCCGGTGCGGCGGCGGCACAGCGGGCTGCCGTCCTTCGTGCAGGTCCGCGGCGGCGCCTACTTCTTCCTGCCGGGCGTGGCGGCACTGCGGTACCTGGCGGCGTGATGAACTGGCTGAAACTGCTCAACGACGCGGTGCTCGGGCTGGTCGCGGCGGAGCGGCGGGTCGACCCGTGGGTGCGGCCGGCCTTCGACGCCGTGGTCCGGCCGCCGGTCCAGGCGCTCGTGCAGGCCGCGCTGGCCCGCGGCCGGGTGCCCGGCTCGCCGGTGCCCGCCGAGGAGACGCCGCTGCCCGGGGAGGCCGCCGCCACCGACGAGATCGTCGACCTGATGAGCCGGTTCCTGCACCGGCACTACGCGCACGGGCACGCGCTGCGGGCAGGCAACACGAAGACCTACGGCGTGGTGCACGGCTCGCTGCGGATCCACGACGGCCTGCCGTTCCCGGTGCGGCACGGGCTGTTCGCGCGCCCGGCGACCTACCCGGCCTGGGTGCGCTTCGCCGGTCCCGGGCCGTTCGCCCCGCCCGACCTGAAGGACAACGGGGTGCTCAGCATCGGTGTCAAGCTCGTCGGGGTGCTGGGGCCGAAGCTGCTCGACGACGAGCGGCACACGCTGGACCTCACCGGCATCAGCGCGCCCACGTTCACCACGCCGGACGTGGTGGCGAACGCGAAGCTGCAGCGGCAGATCGGGCGCGACTCGCCGCTGTGGTACTTCGTGAACCCGCGGGACAGCCACCTCGCCGACCTGGTGATGCAGGGTCTCTACGCCCGCACGCACAGCAGCCCGCTGGACACGCCGTACTGGAGCTGCGCGGCGTACCTGCTCGGCCGGGGACGGGCGATGCAGTACCGGTTCGTGCCGCGGGGCGCGCGCGGGCGGGCGCCGTGGAACCCGTCCGACGACTACCTGTCCGAGGCGCTGCGGGCCACGCTCGCGCGGCGCCAGGCCGGGTTCGACCTGTGCCTGCAGGTGCAGACCGAGCCGCGGCGGATGCCGGTCGAGGACGCCTCGATCGTGTGGCCGGAGCGGTTGTCGCCGCCGGTGCGGGTCGCGACGCTGGTGCTGGACCGGCAGGAACTCGACCCGGGGGAGCAGCGCGCGCGGGCGGACAGCCTGTCGATCAACCCGTGGCACACCATCGCCGAGCACCGGCCGCTGGGCAGCCAGAACCGGGCGCGGCGGGAGGTTTACCAGCAGCTCTCCCGGCTGCGGCAGGACATGAACGCGGTCAAGCACGTGGAACCGGGTGCGCAGCGGTTCTTCCCGGAGGACGGCCGTGGTTGAACACCTGCGGGTCGCCGCGAACGGGCTGGACTTCCACGTGCTGGCCGACGGCCCGCGCGACGCCCCGCCGGTCCTGCTGCTGCACGGGTTCCCGGAGGGCGCGGCCGGGTGGCGGCCGACGATGGCCGCGCTGGAGGGCCTGCGGGTGTACGCGCCGGACCTGCGCGGCTACCCGTGCAGCGACCGGCCGCGGCGGGGCTACGACGTGTTCACGCTCACCGACGACGTCCGGCTGCTCATCGAGGCGCTCGGGCTGGACCGGCCGGCGCTGGTGGCGCACGACTGGGGCGGCGCGCTGGGGTGGATCTTCGCGCACCGGTTCGGCCCGGTGATCAGCAAGCTGGTCGTGGTGAACTGCACCCATCCGCGCACGCTGGTGCGGGCCGCGCTGACGTTCCGGGAGCTGCAGCCGCTGCGGATCCCGTGGGTGCTGCCGTTCCAGGTGCCGTTCGCGCCGGAGTTCCTGCTGACGACCCGGCTGGGCCGCGCCGGGCTGCGGCTGTCGTTCACGCTGCGGGAGGGCTCGCGGGGCCGGATGGACCGGGAGCTGGTGGACGAGCTGGTCGGCCGGTTCCGGTCGGCGGCCGATCTGGGCCCGCCGATCGACTACTACCGGGCGATCTTCGCGACGCTGGTGTTCCCGTTGTCCCGGGCGCGGCTGTACGCCACCTACGACCGCCCGATCCCGGTGCCGGTGACGCTGGTGTGGGGGCTGGAGGACGAGGCGCTGCCGTCTGCCGTGGCGCGGGACAGCTTCCGCGACGCGGGCTGCGACGTGGAGTGGCGGCCGCTGGAGGGCATCGGGCACTTCGTGGATCTGGAGGCGCCGTCGTTGCTGGCGGCGGAGATCGAGCGGGCGGTACTCGTCAAACGGGCTTGATGTATCAAGGCGGTTTGATGCATCATCTGGAGATGGTTCCGGATTTCCTCCGGCTCGCCGCTCACCCGCTGCGGTGGCAGCTGCTCGGCCTGCTCGCGGACGGGGATCTGCGTGTCCGCGAACTGGTCGCGCTGACCGGTGAGCCGCAGAACCTGGTGTCCTACCACCTGCGGCTGCTGCGCGAGGGCGGTCTGGTGACCGCGGCGCGCAGCACGTTCGACGGCCGGGACAGCTACTACCACCTCGACCTGAGCCGATGCGGCGACGGGCTGGCGGCGGCGGGGGCCGCGCTGCACCCGTCGCTGGGTCCGGGCGCGGTGCCGGTGCGGCGGGGGATCGCCGTGTTGTTCGTGTGCACCGGGAACAGCGTGCGCTCGCCGATCGCCGAGGCGCTGCTGCGGCACCACACCGAGGGGCGCGTGCGGGCGGCGAGCGCCGGGGTGCGGCCGGCGGAGCGCCTGCACCCGTCGGCGGTGCGGGTGTTGCGCGAGAGGGGCGTGGCGGTGTCCGGGCGGCCCCGCGACGTCCGCACGATGACGCGGCGCCGGTTCGACCACGTGATCACGTTGTGCGACAAGGCGCGGGAGGTCTGCCCGGACCTGGGGGCGCGGCGGGTGCACTGGAGCATTCCCGAGCCCGCGGGGTACGAGGGTTTCCGCGCGACGGCCGCGGAGATCGATGTCCGTGTCCGGCACCTGGTGCCGGCCCTGACCGGAGGAGCAGCGCGATGACCGAACACGCCTCGGTCCGCTACCTGGTCGACGACGTCCAGGCCGCGGTCGACTTCTACACCGGGCACCTGGGGTTCGAGGTGAACACCAGCGCGGCCCCCGCGTTCGCCGACGTGGTGCGCGGCCCCCTGCGGCTGCTGCTGTCCGGCCCGGCGAGCTCCGGCGCCCGGGCCACGCCGTCCGGAATGGACGGTGGTGGCAACCGCATCCACCTGGTGGTCCCGGAACTGGACGCGGAGATCGAGCGCCTGCGCGCCGAGGGGGTGTCGTTCGTCGGCGAGCCGGTCGCCGGCCCGGGCGGACGGCAGATCCTGCTCACCGACCCGGCGGGCAACCTGGTCGAGCTGTTCCAGCCCGCGGCCCGATGAGCGGAGCCGGCCTCTGGCGCACGGTTCTGACCGGCGCGCGCCCGTGGGTCCTGTTCGAACACGGAACGTGCGTGGTCCTGACCGAGCCCGAGGGCGACCTCGCCCACCAGGCGACGGAGCTCCTGCGGACGTTCGGCCCGGTCCGCGCCGGTGGCGCGGCCGGGGACTTCGGGGTGATCACCCTCGACGAGGGTGGCGGCTGGCTGGTCACGTCGTACCGCCCGGACGTCCTGACGCACGTGGCGCCCGGCGAGCCGCCCGCGGAGTCCGACGTCACGATCGGACTCTACGGACGGTCCAAACGCCACCGCGACGCCACGGAACTGCACGTCGTCCACGTCGAGGACGCGCCCGGGCCGGCTTGAACGGGCGGCCGGTCCTTCACCGCGCCGAGCCGGCGTCACCGGCGGGTGGCGCTCCACCACGTCCTCCAGACACACCGTCATGCCCCATCTGCCGCCGGACCTCCTTGGCCGTCGCGATCTCCCAGCCCCGCAACCGCTTGGTGATCGCCGCCGCCGTGGCCGGCCCAGTTGCGGCATCGCCGGGTGGACCTGCGTCGTCACCACGTCGAACCGCGCGCCGGGCTCCCACATGCACAAGTCCGCCTCCACCCACCGCACCTCCGGGGACCCGGGTGCGAGCCAGTGCCTCTGCGGAGATGTCGACCGTCGTCACCTGCCACTTCTCGCCCGGCGAGTCAGGACGCGCGTTCCTCAGCCTGCCCGGCCCGGCTTGAACCGGCGGCCGGTGAATCGTCACCGGCGGACAGTGCGCACGACCACGGCAGCACGCACGCGCGCACGGCCGCGTTCGCTGAGCGCCCAGGCGCCGAGCGCGCCCAGGGCGAACGCCGCGCCCAGCAGGGCACAGCCCGTCCAGCCCGCGGCGTCGAACAGGGCGGTCGTCGCGGTGGCGCCGAGCGCGGACCCGAGTGAGTAGAAGACCATGTAGCCGCCGATGGCGCTGCTGGTCCGGTCGGGGAAGGCGCTCGTGAGGACGTGCTGGTTGCCGACGTGCACGGTCTGGACGGCGAAGTCGAGCACGACCACTCCCGCGATCAGCAGCACCAGCGACCAGCCGAGCTGCCCGATCGCGACCCACGAGCCGAGCAGGAGGGCGAGCGCGACGCCGCTGACCCGCGCGCCGTGCCCGGCGTCGGCCCAGCGTCCGGATCGCGCGGCGCCCAGGGCACCGGCCAGCCCGGCGATCCCGAACAGCCCGATCTGCGCCTCACTCAGCCGCCACGGCTCGCCGGCCAGCGGCAGCGCCAGCCCGCTCCACAGCGTGCCGAACGAGGCGAAGAGGAAGAACGCGATCAACCCGCGCCCGAGGAACACCGGTCGCGTGAACAGCCCGCCCAGCGACCGGAGCACCCGCCCGTACGGTTCCGCGCCGGTCCGGACGTCCGCGGGCAGCGCGACGAGGCTGAGCACGCACAGGGCCGCCGCGAGGACCGCGAGGGCGAGGTAGCTGCTCCGCCAGCCCCACAGCTCGGCCAGGCTCCCGGTGGCCACCCGCGCGCCGAGGATGCCGACCACCACCCCTGAGGTGACGACGCCGAGGTTCCGGCCGCGCTCGCCGGGCGGGGAGATCGACGCGGCGAACGCGACCACGGTCTGCACGACCACCGCGAACGCGCCGGCCAGCACGAGACCGGCGAACGCCAGCCACGCGGCGGGCGCGGTCGCGGTGACCGCCAGTCCGGCGGCCACCAGCCCCAGGTGCGTGGCGATCAGCCGCCTGCGGTCGAGCATGTCGCCCAGCGGCACCAGCAGCACCAGTCCGGTGAGGTACCCCAGCTGCGCGGCGGCCACGAGCCAGCCGACCGAATCGCGGGCGACGCCGAGGTCCTGCCCCATCGGCCCGAGCACCGGTTGCCCGGCGTACACCCCGGCGACCGCCACCCCGCACACCGCCGCCAGCAGCAGTCTCGTTCCGCGCCCCACCCGTGCCTCCAGTTTGGTTTCAAATTGCAACTCTTTGGAGAGTAGGGCAGAATGGTTTCAATACGCAACTCAGTGGAGGACGGCGTGTGGACGGACCCGGAGTGCCCGGTCGCGCGGGCGGCGGACGTGGTCGGGGACCGGTGGAGCCTGCTGATCATCCGGGACGCGATGGACGGCGCCCGCTCGTTCACCGATTTCCAGCAGCGCACCGGCATCGCGCGCAATATCCTCACCGACCGGCTCCGCAAGCTCACCGCGCACGGCCTGATCACCCAGGTGGAGGCGCCGTCCGGCAAGCGGAAGGTGTACGCGCTCACCCCGGCGGGCAAGGACCTGTTCCCGGTGATCGTGACGCTCCGGCAGTGGGGCGAGCGCCACGCCTACGAGACCGGCGAACGGCATTCGGTGCTGGTCGACGACCGCGGCGAGGTCGTGCCGCCACTCGTCCCCGCCGACGCGGGCGGGCGGCCGCTGACCAGTGACACCACGTCGGTGCGCAAGTAGTGTGCGAAGCGTGCGGCGGGTGGGCGTGACGGACGAGGAACTGCTGGTGGAGGTCGCCCTGACGCGGCTGGACCACCCGGACCTCGACCTGGAGGAGATCGCCGAGCTGGTGGTGCGCAAGGCGGGGCCGGACGCCGTGCTGGAGTTCGCGTCACGCAACCTGGCCGAACGGGGCGAACTGCGGGCCGCGATGTTCGCCGCGGCCGTCGAGCACGTGATCCGGGTGGTGCTGACGCTGCGCGGTCCTTCGGACTAGCCGGCGGGGCTGCCCGCGTCCACGGACAGCCCCACCGGAATCACGCGCCGATCGTGGCGGTGTCGATCACGAAGCGGTACCGCACGTCGCTGTTGTCGACGCGCTCGTAGGCTTCGTTGACCTGCTCGGCGGAGATTGTCTCGATCTCGGCGCCGATGCCGTGCTCGGCGCAGAACTCGAGCATCTCCTGGGTCTCGGCGATCCCGCCGATCATCGATCCGGCCAGCACCTTGTTGCCGCCGAGGAGGGAGAACGCGTTGTAGGACAGCGGCTCGCCGGGTGCGCCGACGTTGACCATCGCGCCGCCGACGCGCAGCAGGCCGAGGTAGGCGTCCACCGGCAGCTTGGCCGACACGGTGTTCAGGATCAGGTCGAACCGGCCGCGCAGCGCCTCGAACGTGCCCTCGTCGCTGGTCGCGTAGTAGTCCTTCGCGCCGAGCCGCAGGCCGTCCTCCTGCTTCTTGAGGCTCTGGCTGAGCACGGTGACCTCCGCGCCCATCGCGGCGGCCAGCTTGACCGCCATGTGGCCGAGCCCGCCGAGGCCGACCACGGCGACCTTCTTGCCCGGACCGGCGCCCCACCGCCGCAGCGGCGAGTAGGTCGTGATCCCGGCGCACAGCAGCGGCGCGGCGACGTCGAGGCCGATGCCGTCGGGGATGCGGCACACGAAGCCTTCCTTGACGACGATCTGCCTGCTGTAGCCGCCGTAGGTGTTCTCGCCGTCGAAGCCGACCCCGTTGTAGGTCTGGACGTTGCCCTTGACGCAGAACTGCTCGGTGCCGGCGCGGCAGTACTCGCACTCGCCGCACGAGTCGACCATGCAGCCGACGCCGACGCGGTCGCCGACCCGGTACTTGGTCACCTCGGGGCCGACGGCGGCGACGACACCGGCGATCTCGTGGCCGGGCACCATCGGGAAGATGGCCTGGCCCCAGTCCTCCCTCGCCTGGTGGATGTCGCTGTGGCAGATGCCGGCGAACTTGATGTCGATCAGCACGTCGTCCGGCCGCAGGTCCCGCCGCTGGATCGTGGTGGGCGCCAGGGGCGCGCCGGGCGACGGCACAGCGATAGCGTGCGTGGTCGTGGTCATGGATCCTCCCGGATACGACGTCGCGGGGCATACTGTAAGAGCCCTCATACATCACCTACGTAAGAGGGCTCTTACATATTTCGGCCGGGGGATGTGAGCTGGGTCATGGGCGGGAAGTACCACCACGGCAACCTGCGCGACGAGCTCGTCCGGGTGTCCCTCGACCTGATCGCCGAGCGCGGCGTGGCCGGGTTCTCCGTCGCCGAGGTCGCGCGGCGCGCCAAGGTCAGCCCCGGCGCGCCCTACCGGCACTTCCCCGAGCGGGAGAGCCTGCTCGCCGCCGTCGCCGCCACCGTGGCCTGCCAGCTGGCCGACGAGGTGCGGGCCGCGGTCGAAGGCGAGGACGACCCGGCCGCCGCGCTCGCCGCGGCGGCGGGCGCCTACACCGCGTATCTGATCCGGCGGCGGGCCGGCATGCACCTCATCTACGCCGAGGGGCTGCACGGCCCCGGCTACACCGAGCTGCACGAGAACACGCGCACCCTGACCGACCAGTTCCTCCTGCTGTGCCTGCGCCTGTGCGACAGCCCGCAGGAGGCGCTGGAGCTGATGGAGCAGCTGTTCACCCAGGCGCACGGCTACGGCATGTTCTGGCTCGACGGCGTCTTCGTCAAGCACGGCTACTCGCCCGAACTGGTGGTCGCGAAGTCGGTCGCCGCGGCGCGCGTCATGATCGAGGGCCACCGCGCGACGACCGGCTCCGGCTGATCAGTCCACAGTAGAGGCTGGAACGATCTCAGGCGTACCGTGGACGCCGAAGGGGAACAGCTGTTCCGGATCGTGCGGAGGTGCGGGCCGAGGTGAGCCGGAAGGCCAGGGCGGACAGCGAGCGCAACCGCAGGCGCATCGTGGAGGTCGCGCGCCGCGGGTTCGCCGTCGAGGGGATCGGGCTGCCGATGCGGGAGATCGCGCGCCGGGCCGGTGTCGGAGCCGCGACGCTGTACCGGCACTTCCCGGCGCGCCCCGATCTCCTCGACGCGGTGCTGGCCGAGCAGGTCGCCGCCTGTCGCGAGGACGTGCGCAACGCCCTCGCCGACCCCGACCCGTGGCGGGCGCTGAGCGCGATCATGCGCCAGTTCGGCGAGCGCCAGGTGCGGGACCGCGACCTCAACGACGTCCTGCTCGGCTCGCACCCGGACGCGGAGGCGTTCGCCGAGGAGCGGCGCGAGCACACCCGCTCGCTCGACGCGCTCGTGCGTCGCGCCAGGGCGGCCGGCGCCGTGCGACCGGACCTCGCCACCGAGGACGTGCGGGTCGGGTTGATGGCGATCGCGTCGCTGCGGGGCCTGCCGCCGGACCGGGCGCCGGTGGCCGTCCGCCGTCTGACGGAGCTGCTTCTCGCCGGGATGCGGTAGCAACGCCCGCATCGCGGCCACACCAGCACCGCTCGGCTTCACGCCTCGTGGCGCCGACGCTCCCGGTAGGTGCGGGTCTTGTGGCGGTTGCCGCAGATCTCCATGGTGCACCAGCGGCCACGGCCGTTGCGTGAGACGTCGTAGAACGCCCACCGGCAGTCCGGGGCGGCGCAGAGCTTGATCCGCGACCACTCGCCCCTGGCCACACTGCCCGCGACGGTCTCGACGATGGCGTTCAGCCATGCCGGGCCGGAGGTCGCGACGAGGCGCAATCCGCCGGACGCGTCCGGTTCGAGCCGCAACGGGTGTTCCGCGAGTCCCGCGGCCGCCCCGGTATCAGCGACGAGCGCCTGCCGGAGCGCCGTGCGCAGGGCGATGGCGGTCTCCAGATCCGCCGCCCGCGGCGGGCTGTTGCCGAAGTCCAGACCCCGGTCCGTCAGCCAGTCCGCGAGGGCCTGCGGCGAGGTCAGCCGCTCGCCGGGCACATGACTCTCCCCGTGCCGCTTGAACGTGCGCTCGTCCACGGTGTTGAGGAAGTCTTCGATCACCTGCAGCGACACCACGACACCATCATCTCACGACAGTGGTGTTGCTGATCTGCGACACCGCTGTTAGCTTTTACCGGTGTCGCAGACGAGAGGAGAGCGCGATGGCCGGCACGCACGCGGTGCTCGATGTTCCCGACGCCGACCTGGAGGACCTGCGAGAACGGCTGCGCCGCACCCGGTGGGCGCGACCGTGGCCGGCCGAACCCTGGGCGGCGGGCACGGACGGCGATGAGCTCCGCCGCCTGGCCGGCTACTGGGCCTCGGCCTACGACTGGCGCAAGCACGAAGCCGCGATCAACGACCTGCCGCACCGGTTCGCCGAGATCGGCGGCACGGTCGTGCACTACCTGTACTTCGGCGCCGAGAGCGGCGGAGCACGGGCGATCCTGCTGGCCAACGGCTGGCCCAGCTCGTTCCTCGAACTCGTCGGCCTGGCGGAGCGGCTGTCGGCCCCGTCGCGGTTCGGGCGCGACCCGCGGACCGCTTTCACCGTCGTCGTCCCGTCCCTGCCGGGGTTCGGGCTTGCTCCGCAACGCCCGACGCTCGAGTCGAGCACGCACACGCACGACCTATGGCATCGGCTGATGACCGAGGAGCTGGGCTTCGACCGCTACGGCGCGCACGGGTCCGACATCGGCGCCGGGGACGTGAGCCGGCTGGCGCAGGCGCATCCGGACGCGCTGTTCGGACTCCACCTGCAGGACGCCGCGAACCCCGCCGGCTACGACGCGACCGGGCTGAGCGAGGAGGAACGGGCCTACCTGGCGGCCGAGCACGCGTGGGAGGTCGCCGAGCGCGGGTACTCGCACCAGCAGCAGACCCGGCCGCTGACCCTCGCCCAGGGGCTGTCGGACTCCCCGTCCGGGCTGCTCGCCTGGATCCTGGAGAAGTACCGGGCCTGGAGCGACTGCGACGGCGTCGTGACCAACCGGTTCAGCGACGACTTCCTCCTCACACAGGCCTCGCTGTACTGGTTCACCAACACGATCTCGACCTCGTTCCGCCCCTACTACGAACGCCACCACCAGCTGGTCCCGCCCGTCGAACGGGTCGAGGTGCCGACCGCGCTGGCGTTGTTCCCCGCCGACATCGGCGGACGGCAGCCCCGCAGCTGGGTCGAACGCGCCTACCACGTCACCCGCTACACCGAGATGCCCCGCGGCGGTCACTTCGCCGCCTACGAGGAACCGGATCTGCTGGCCGACGACATCACGGCCTTCTTCGGCTCGCTGCGGTGAGCACCTCCGTCCACACGGGACCGTCGCAGAACGGAGAACTCCATGCCTGAGGTCATCCCGGAAGCCGTGCCGGGGCCGGTGCTGCAGGATCTGCGTGCCCGGCTGCGGGCCTACCGCCGGGTGCCGCTGCCCCCGGGATTCGGGTGGGAGCGTGGCGTCGACGGCGACTTCCTGGCCGAACTCGTCGCCCACTGGGCCGACCACTACGACTGGCGGGTGCACGAAGAACGGATCCGCGCACTGCCGTGGACACTGGCGGGCGGGCTCCGGCTGATCCACCAGCGCGCGGCGACTCGCGGCGTTCCGGTCGTCCTGCTGCACGGCTGGCCGGACTCGGTCCTGCGGTTCGAGAAGGTCCTGCCGCTCCTGGCGGATCTGAACGTGGTCGTCCCGGCGTTGCCGGGTTTCCCGTTCGCCGCCCCGGTGGCACGCGGGGGCATGTCGGCCGCGGCGATGGCCGAAACGGTGGCCGCCGCCCTCGCCGAGCTGGGCTACGACCGTTACGTCGTGTCCGCGGGCGACGTCGGTTGCGATGTCGCCGAGGTGCTCGCCGCGGCGTACCCCGACCGAGTCGCCGCGCTCCACCTGACCGATGTGTCGCAGTACCGGTTCCTGGTCGATCCGCCGGCGGACCTCTCGCCCGCCGAGCAGGCCTACGTGCGGTCCGGGCACCGCTGGCAACGCCAGGAGGGCGGCTACATGCGGGAGCAGGCGACCAAGCCGCACACCCTCGCGGTGGGGCTCGGCGACTCGCCGGCCGGGCTCGCCGCGTGGCTGCTGGAGAAACTGCGCACGTGGACCGACTGCGGGGGCGACGTCACCACGGTGTTCACCCGCGAGGAGCTGCTGACCTGGATCACGGCGTACTGGGTCACCGGCTCGATCGGCACCTCGTTCACCCCGTACGCGGAGGCCGGACCCAGGCCGGGACCGATCGTCGCGCCCACGGCGTTCACGATCTTCCCCAAGGACCTCGTCAACGCGCCACGGGAGTTCGCGGCCCGGTTCTTCGACGTCCGGTCGTGGGTCGAGGAACCCCGCGGCGGGCACTTCGGTGCATGGGAATGCCCGGAGCAGTACGTCGCGGGCGTCCGCGCCGCCGTGTCCCTCGCCTGAGCGTCCTCAGGCGCGGCGCGCGGCCCAGACGGAACGCTTGGTGCGGACCGCCAGGTCGTCGCGGCGCAGCAGGCTGTGCGGGCCGTCGACGTCGAGCAGCCGGTCGAGTGCGGCGAGGTCCTCGCGGTCGAGCTCGGCCGCGACCGCGCCCCGAACACGTTGCAGCGCATGGAGGGCGTACCGGCCGACCACCGGGTTGCCCGCGCCCTCGACGTTCACGTCGACGTGGAGCTCGCCCTCCACCACGAACCCGGCGGCGGCGAGCATCGGCCCCCAGTCCGCGCCGCGGTGGGGGAGGTGCCGGGCGTGGAGCCGGTCGCCCGCGGCGTGGACGCGGTCTTCCAGCCCGGGCCGGTCGGCGGGTGCGGTCGTGGGCAGGAAGCGGGGCAGGCCCGCCATTTCGACCACGACGAACAGGCCGCCGGGCGCGAGCAGGTCGTGGACGGCGCGCAGGGCGCGGCCGGGATCAGCCAGGTGGTGCACGGAGCCCGAGGCCCACACGAGGTCCGGGGTGCCGAGGTCGGGCCAGGTGGCCTCGTCGAGGTCGGCGAGCACCGTGCGCACGTGCCCGTCCACCCCGCGGGCGCACGCCTTTTCGCTGAGCCGCCGCAAGTGGCCGGGCGAGGTATCCACCGCCGTGACGTGGGCTTCGGGGAACTGGTCGAGAAGGGCGAACGTGCCCGCTCCGGTGCCCGCGGCGAGGTCGACGATCTGACGCGGGCTGCCGTGCAGGGGCAGCCACCTGATGATGCCGGTGGTGTGCTCGGCGAGGGCTTCGGCGTCCAGTTCGAGGATCTCCGCCTGCGCGCTGTCCGCGTCGTGGTGGTCGTGACCGTGGTGATCGTGGCTCTGGTGCTGGGCATGCGCGCGTGTCATGCTGCCACGATAAGAGCGTTTTGCTCTGCTGCTCGGTCCTTTGCCGATTGCGCAAGGAAGTGGGCTCCCGCGATGCCCCGGGCGCAAAATGCCGCGGATGCCGGTCGTGCCCTCATGAGCCGTTGTCGTCGGCCTCGTTTTCGCGATGCCCGCGGCGGGCGTCGCGGTCGTAGATGAACATGACCTCGCACGGGCGGCCGTGAGCGCCGATGGCGTGCGGTGTCATGGTCGGGAACTCGGCGGCGCGGTTGGTGTCGACGCGGAAGGTCCGGTCTCCCAGCAACAACGTGGCGGTGCCGGACAGCACGACGAACCATTCCCGGCCGGGGTGGGCGCGCATCTTGGCCGGGTTGTCCGGCGGCGGGTCGGTGAACCGCCTGCGCATCACGGTCATGCCGGGGTCGCCCTTCATCGGCCAGCTCAGCCCGTGCGCGCCGTGGTGGTTGACCGGGCTGATGACCACGTCGTCCACGGCGTTCTCGACCAGCTGGTCGAGGGTGGTGTCCAAGGCGCGGGCCAGTGCGACGAGCTGGTCCAGTGCCAGGCGGCGCTGGCCGTTCTCGATGCGGCTCAGCGAGGACTGTCCCAGGTGGACTCGCGCGGCCAGTTCCTCCAGCGACAGGCCTTGGGCGACCCGCAGTGCCCGGATCCGTTTGCGCACGAGGCTGTCCAGCGAATCTTCTTCTTGCTTCATAGGCAAGATGATATGCCAGTGCGGCAAATCGTGCTTACCCTCGCGGCGTCGTGCACTCCCATGCCTGCCGAGAGGAACCCATGAGCACCAACCAGCCCGCACCGGGGGCTGCCACACCGGACGCGCGCCGGCTGCGCACCATCCTCATCTCCGTGTCCACCTCGTTGATGGCGGTCGTCGCCTCGGTCTCGGGCCTCGGCGTCGCGCAGACCCACCTGGCCGTCGAGTTCGGAGCGTCGCTGGGCACGGTCCTGTGGATCATCAACATCTACACCCTGGCCCTGGCCGCGCTGCTGCTGCCGTTCGGCGCGATCGGCGACCGCGTGGGCCGCAAGCCCGTGCTGACCGCCGGGCTCTTGTTGTTCGGCGTCGCGAACGTGGTGGCGGCACTGGCTCCGACCGCGGAGGTAATGATCGCCGCCCGCGTGGTAAGCGGCGCCGGCGCCGCGATGATCATGCCGATCACGCTGGCCGTCATCACCTCCACCTTCCCCGAGGAACGCCGCGGCAAGGCCATCGGCGTGTGGACGGCCGTCGCGGGCGGCGGCGGCGTCCTCGGCATGTTCCTGTCCGCGCTGCTGGTCGACGTCGCCGACTGGCGCTGGCTGTTCGCGCTCCCGGTCGCGCTGATCGCCGTGGCGCTCGTGACGACCGTGAAGTCGGTGCCCAACTCGCGCGAGCGCTCGCCGCACCCCTTCGACACCGTCGGCGCGCTGCTGTCCGCCGTCGCCGTCGTCGGCTTCATCTTCGTGCTGCAAGAAGGACCCGTGCGCGGCTGGACCGCCCCCGAGACGGTGGTCGGCCTCGCGGCCGGCATCGTCGCCGGCATCGGCTTCGTGGCCTGGGAACTGCGCCGCCGCGACGCTTCGCTGCTGGACGTGCGGATGTTCGCCGAACGCGGCCTGATGGGCGGTTCGCTCACGTTGCTCGTGGTCTTCGGTGTCCAGGCGGGCATCGGCGTGGTGCTGTTCCCGTTCTTCCAGGCCGTGCTCGGGTGGTCCGGACTGGTGTCGACGGCGGCGCTGATGCCCATGGCGATGTCGATGATGCTGGCGTCCGGCCTCGCGGCCCGGCTGGCCGAGCGCGTCGGCTCCCGCGCGACGATGACCACCGGCGTCGCGCTGGCCGGCGTGGGACTGGTGTCCATGGGCCTGTTCGTCTCGGTGGCGGGCGGCTACCTGACGATCCTGCCGGGGCTGGTCGCCATGGGGATCGGCATGGGACTGGCGATGACGCCGTCCACCGAGGCCATCACCGGCTCGTTGCCGCGGGACAAGCAGGGTGTCGCCTCCGCCCTCAACGACATCACCCGCGAGTTCGGCACCGCGCTGGGGGTCGCGCTGCTGGGCGCGCTGCTGTCCGCCGGCTACCGTGGCTCGATCGACGGCATGCTGTCCGGGGTGCCCCGGGAGGCGGCGGACGTCGCCAGGGAGGGCGTCGCCAACGCGATCGAGGTCTCGCGCAGCGCCGGCTCGCACGCGGCGCAGATCGTCCACGCCGCCCGGGAGTCCTTTGTGGCCGGATGGCAGCACGCGATGTGGGCGGGCGCGGGCGTCATGGCGGTGCTGGCGGTCTATGTCGCCGTGCGGGGCCCGAAGAACCGGAGCCGCCCCGCGGCCGACACCACCGCGTCGAGCCGGGCTGGATCACCCCTGTGACAGCGGCTTCCGCCGTGGCCCGCTGCCTGCGGGTCGCGGTGGGGGCTCGGACCGCCGGTCGCTACCGGTCGGCGATCCGCCACTCGCCGCCGTCGTGTTCGAACCGGGCGGGCGAGCGTGCCCCGGTTCCACGACGGCTGGCTGCGCACCGGGGACATCGGCACGATCTCTCCCGACGGATTTCTCACGCTCGTGGGCCGGTCCAAGGACGTCATCAAGTCCGGTGGGGAATGGATCTCCTCGGTCGACCTGGAGAACGCCGTCATGGGCACCCGGCCGTCGGCGAGGTGACACCCGAAGAGCTGCGCGGTTTCCTGGCGGTCCGGTTCGCCAGGTGGCAGCTGCCCGAGCACTGGGTTTCCCTCGACGAGGTGCCGAAGACCGGTGTCGGCAAGTTCGACAAGAAGCGCCTGCGGGCCCTGCGCTGACCCGCGATCCAGCGTCGCCAAGACTGTCCTTTCCGGAGCGGGGATGGTCATTCGCCGACGCGCATTGCCGTGACGGCGGGCGGGCGGAGGGCGAACCGGGTCGGCACCGCGATGGCGCCCCACCCGACGACGGCAGCGGCGGCGATGATCCCGCCGTAGGCCAGCGGGGGGCACGGTGGGCAGCGCCGTCCCGGTCAGGCTCAGGCTGATGCCGACCAGCGGTGGCAGCGCGGCGAGCGACCCGAGCACGATCGCGGCCACGACGACGACGGCCGCCTCGCCCCGCGTCATCGCCCGGACCTCGCGGGGTTTCGCCCCGGCCAGCCGTAGCAACGCGAACTCGCGCACCCGGGCCGCGGTGGCCAGGACGAGGACGTTCACCACCGCGATCGCGATGAACGCGATCAGCACGAGGTTGAGCACGAGGTTCACCGTGGATTCCGCGCTCGCGGCGTCGTCCCGCGCCGCCAGGAACGCCTGCCGGTCGGCCACGCGCACCTCCGGGTACGCCGGGAGCGCCGCGGCCGCCGTCCCCGCGACCAGGATTTCGTCGTCCAGCCCGGTCGTGGTGTGCCCGGCAACGGCGGCGTGTGGCAGCGTCAGGTCGCCGAAGCCCAGGCCGTTGCCGTAGATCGCGACGACGCGGGCGCTGTGCGGGGTGCCGTCGCCGAGGCGCATGGTGACCGTCCCGCCCAGGTCCACCCCGAACGTGCCGGCCGCGTTCTCGCTGACCGCGACGGCGTCACCGGTGAGGCCGGCCAGGTCGCCCCGGCGGACGTCGAGGTCCAGTACCCGGTCGAGGCCATCCGGCGTGACGCCCTGTGCGGCGTAGGCCTCGGTCGTGGGCTCGCCGAACATCGTGGAGGTCACCAGGACCTGCGTCCGCACCACGGACACCGCCGCGGTCACGCCCGGCGCCCGCCGGACCGCGTCGGCCACGGCGGGGGAGATGCCGCCGTCGGCCACGAGCACCTGGTCGGCGAGCAGACCGGTCTCGGCCTGCCGCTGCGTCGCCGCGGCGGTCGTCGTCAGCGTGAAGATCTGGACCGCGGCCAGCGCCACCCCCATGATCAGCGGTGTGGTCGCCGCGCCGAACCGGCGGGCCCGGGCCCGGGTGCCGGCCTCGGCGAGGAACCCGGACGCCGTCCGGCTGAGCCCGAGCCTGCCCAGCACCGACGCGGTCGCGGCGAGCAGCCGCGGCCCGAGCAGCGCCACGGCGGTGACCAGCAACAGCGCCGATCCGGCCGCGCCCGCCGTGCCCGCGGCGCCGCCCATCGCCAGCGGGAACCCGATCCCGGCGACGGTCCCCGCGATCGCGAGCACCCAGCCCGTCAGCAGCCGGCCACGGCCGAGCCGCGGCGGTTCCAGGGCGGCCTCGCCGAGCGCGCCGACCGGGCTGATCCGCGCCGCGCGGCGGGCGGTGATCAGGCCGGCCGCGACCGCGGCCAGCACGGACCCCGCGACCGCGGCGAGCACGGGCAGCGGGCCGATCACGAACCCGAACCCCGCGGGGATCGAGCCGAGGCGGACGAACACCCCGTGCAGCAGCGGGCTCAGGCCGGCGCCGGGGAGCGCGCCGAGCACCGCCGCCACCGTCGCCACCAGCCCGGTCTCGATGCCGATCAGCCGGTAGATGTGCTTCGGCCCGGCCGCGACGGCCCGCAGGAGGGCGAACTCGCGACGGCGCTGCTGGTTGGCCAGGCCGACGGTGCTGGCCACGACCAGCAGGATGACCACCAGCATCGTGCCGCCGAACGAGCCCGCGACCAGCGTCAGGAACGACCGCGCGGCACCGTCGCCGGGGAACTCGGCGCCGGCCCGGTCGTCGCCGGTGGCCGTCGCGGCCCCGGGAACGGCCCGGCCGATCCGCTCGGCGAGACCGGCCGCGTCGACGCCGGGTCCCGCCAGGACGGCGACGGCGTCCACCGCGTCCGGGTGGCCGGCGACCTCGCGGGCGCGCTCGTCGGTGAGGTACGCCGACTGTTGCCCCGGGGCGACGGCGCCGACCACGCGGTAGGGGGAAGCGACCCCGCCCACCGCCAGGTCGACCACGTCCCCGGGATGCGCCCCGGCGAGCACCACTTCGTCGGCACGCCGCGGCTCCCGGCCTTCGATGAGCGCGACAGCGCCGAGCCTCGTCGAGGACCACCCGTGCACGACGACCGGGCCCGAACCGCGCACCACGGCCGTCGCGCTCACGTCGGGCACGACCGCGGCGACCCCGGGCACCCGGCTGATGTCGGCGGCCCGCGCGACGGGCAGCGGGGCGCGTTCGGGGAACCACTGGTCGACGTCGCCGGGCACGGACACCGACTGCGCCGCGGTGACGACCACCGCGGCGGCGGCGTAGCGCTGTGGCGGAAGCCCGCCCCGCAGCCCGGATTCGAGCAGGACACCGCTCGCGGTGATCAGGGCGGACCCGGCGAACACCGCGACGAATGCCGCGGCGAACGCCGATGTGCGGGCCCGGATCGTCCGCTGGGCCAGGAAGAACACGCTCATCACTCCCCGAAGTGGGTCATCCGGTCGGCGATGCGGTCCGGCGACGCGCCGGTCAGCTCGCCGGCGATCCGGCCGTCGGTCAGGAACACCACCGTGTCCGCGTAGGAGGCCGCGACCGGGTCGTGCGTCACCATCAGCGCCGTCTGGCCCCAGCGGTCCACCGCCTGCCGCAGCGTGCCGAGCACCTGTCGTGCGGTCCGGGTGTCCAGTGCGCCCGTCGGCTCGTCCAGCAGCACCACCTCGGGCCGGGTGACCAGCGCGCGGGCGATCGCGACGCGCTGCTGCTGCCCGCCGGACAGCTTGCTCGGGCGGCGGTCCAGCGGCACGTCGAGTTCGACCGACCGGACGACCTCGGCGAGGAACGCCGGGTCGAAGCGCTGGTTGCCCAGGCGCAGCGGGAGCACGATGTTCTGCTCGACCGTCAGCGTGTCCAGCAGGTTGTAGGACTGGAACACGAACCCGATCCGCTCGCGCCGCAACGCGGTCAGCTCGGACTCGCGGCGTCCGGTCAGCTCGACGTCGCCGAGCGTGATGCGGCCCGAGGTCGGCCGGTCGAGCCCGGCGGCGCAGTGCAGGAACGTGCTCTTGCCCGAGCCGGACGGGCCCATGATCGCGGTGAAGCTCCCGCGCCGCAGTCCGAGCGTGACGCCGTCGAGCGCGTGGACCGTGGCAGCCCCCTTGCCGTAGGTCTTGACCACCGATTCCATCCGCACCGCGTACTCCAGGCCGTTCGCGACTGTCATCGCTGTCGTCCTTCCCCTGTTGTCCGGTGCCTCCGACGCTAGGAGCGGGACGGGCGCGGCACACTGGCCTGAGCACCCGGACCGGGGGTGTAGCCAGGTACACCCCGCCGGGGGTTTCAGTAGAGTCGCGGCAGGACCGGGGGAGCGGCGATGAGGACAGCGATCAAGCGCAGCGCCGGCGCCACGGCGGTGCTCGCGTCCGGGCTGCAAACGGCGCTGCCCGCGCTGGCCGGCGTGCTCGTCCTGCCGGTGCTGGTGCTGCTGTTGCCGTTCGCGCCGGCCGTGCTGAAGCCGGTGCGCGTCCTGACCGGGCTGGAGCGCGAGCGCGCCGGGCGGCACCTCGGGTTCCCGCTGCCGGAGGAGGTCCATGCCGAGAGCGGCGGCCGGTTGCGCGCGGTGCGGGACCCGGCGACCTGGCGCGCTCTACTGTGGATGGTGGTGCACGGGTTCGCCGGCACGTTCCTCGGTCTGCTCGGCATCGCACTGTGGCCGGCGATCGTGACGAGCGCGACCATCCCGCTGTACTGGTGGCTGTTCCCGCCGGACACCTTCACCGGGCTGTTCGTCGACATCCGGACGTGGCCGGAGGCGCTCACCCTGCCGCTGCTGCAGGCCGCGCTCTACGCCGCCGCGGTGGTGTGGCTGGTGCCCCTGATCGCGCGCGGCCAGCTGCTGCTCGCGCGGTCGCTGCTCGGGCCGGACGAGGTGGAGCTGCTGGCACGGCAGGTCCAGCGGCTCACCGAGACGCGGGCCGAAGCGCTGGAATCGCACGGCGCCGAGCTCCGCCGCATCGAGCGCGACCTGCACGACGGGATCCAGGCGCAGCTGGTCGCGGTCTCGGTGCGGCTCGGGCTCGCCGCGCGCGCCCTCGCTGCCGAGCCGAACACCCCCGCGGCCGCGCTGGTGCGGGACGCCCAGCAGGGCATCGAGGAGTCACTGGGCAACCTGCGCAGCATCATCCGCGGCATCTACCCGCCGATCCTCGCCGACCGCGGCCTCGCCGGCGCCGTGCACGCGCTGGCGGGCAGCCAGCGCATCCCGGTGACCGTCCGCGTCCCCGGCGACCTGCCGCGGCCACCGGCGGCGGTCGAGGCGGCGGCGTACTTCGTCGTCGCCGAGTCGCTGACCAACGTCACCAAGCACAGCACGGCCCAGCACGCCGAGGTCGTCCTCGACGGCGACGGGCGGAGCCTGCGCGTGACGGTGCGCGACGACGGCCAGGGCGGCGCCGACGCCGGCGCCGGGAGCGGGCTGTCCGGCATCCGGCGCCGGGTCGCGGCGCTCGACGGAACCGCGCGGATCGACAGCCCGGTGAACGCGGGAACGACGATCGAGGTGCTGCTGCCATGCGGATAGTGCTCGCCGAGGACAACGCCCTCCTGCGCGAGGGGATCTCGCTGCTGGTCAAGAGCGCGGGCCACGAGATCGTCGGTGTCGCGGCCAGTGGTCCGGAGATCCTGCCGGTCCTGCTGGAACACCGCCCGGACATCGCGGTGCTCGACGTCCGGCTGCCGCCGGGTTTCCGCGACGAGGGGTTGCGCGCGGCGATCGAGGCTCGCGAGCACCTGCCCGGGCTGCCGGTGCTGGTGCTGTCCCAGTACGTCGAGCAGGCCTACGCGAAGGAGCTGCTGGAGACGGGCGCGGCCGGCACCGGCTACCTGCTGAAGGACCGGGTCGGGCGGGTCGAGGAGTTCCTGGACGCGCTCGAACGCGTCGCGGCCGGGGGCACCGCGCTGGACCCCGAGGTCGTGACGCAGCTGATGAACAAACGCGACCCGCTGCAGAGCCTCACCGCGCGGGAGCGGCAGGTGCTGCACCTCATGGCGCAAGGTCTGGACAACGGGACGATCGCCGGCGAGCTGGTGGTCACCGAGCGCGCGGTGACCAAGCACATCGGCAACATCTTCCGCAAGCTGGGCCTGCCGACGAGCGACAGCGGACACCGCCGGGTGCTGGCGGTGCTGGCGTACGTCAACGCCTGAGCGCACCAGCGGTCGTGCGGCTCACGACAGCAAGCGGTCGAGGCAGAAGTCCAGCCCGGCTTCGTCGCGGTACTGCTTGACGATGAGGTCGCGCCACGCCTCCCACGCCGCGCGCGACGACCGGGAAAACTGCTGCTGATCCCGTGACCGCCGGCTCCCGGTGAGCCACGTCACTTGCTTCGAATTCGAAGCGGGAGTACCGTCGCTTCCAGTTGCTTCGAAGTCGAAGCAAGACGATCGAAAGGGGAGAACCCCGATGAAGGCAGTGCGTTTCCACGAGTACGGCGACCCCGGCGTCCTGCGTTACGAGGACGTGGACCTGCCGGTTCCCGCGGCCGGGCAGGTCCGGGTCCGGGTGGCGGCGACGTCGTTCAACTCGGTCGACGGCAACATCCGCGGTGGCTTCATGCAGGGGCCCATCCCGGTGCGGCTGCCGCACACACCCGGCCTCGACGTCGCGGGCACGGTCGACGCGCTGGGCGAAGGCGTCGACGGCCTCGCAGTCGGCGATCAGGTGATCGGTTTCCTGCCGATGGACGAGCCGGGCGCGGCCGCGGAGTACGCGCTCGCCCCGGCCGGGGTCCTGACGCCGGCGCCGAAGAGCGTCCCGCTGGCTGACGCCGCGGCGCTGCCGGTGGTGGGGCTGACCGCCCGGCAGGCGCTGTTCGACCACGGCGAGCTGGTGGCCGGGCAGCGCGTGCTGATCAACGGCGCCGGGGGAGCGGTCGGCGGTTACGCCGTGCAGCTGGCCAAAGGCGCCGGGGCGCATGTCGTCGCGATCGCCGGCGGGCGCAGCAGCGCGGCGGCCAAGGCTGCCGGTGCGGACGAGGTCATCGACCACACCACCACGAGCGTGACCGACGCGGTGACCGAGCCGGTGGACGTCGTGCTGAACCTCGCCCCGGTCGACCCGGCCGCACTCGCCGCGCTGGTCACCCTGGTGCGGCCGGGAGGAGTCCTGGTCAACACGACCGTGTGGATGCCCGCGCCGGGCGACGAGGAACGCGGCGTGCGCGGCATCGACCTCTTCGTCCGCAGCGACGCGGAACAACTGGCGTCGCTGGTGACGCTGATCGACCGCGGCGACCTGCGCGTCGACGTCGCGGAGCGGGTGCCCCTGGCCGAGCTGCCTGCACTGCACGCGCGAGCCGCCGAGGGCGCGGTGCGCGGCAAGGTCGTCGTCCTACCTCCCGCCGCCTGACGCCCTCCCAGTCCCGATCACCACGCGAGCGGACGACGGCACTACGCCGCCTTGTCCGAGCCCGGATCCTTCCGGGGCTCGCCTATCCCACGCGCAGTTCGTCGCCGCCGACGGTCACGACGTCGCCACGCTGCAGCTGCCGTCCCCGGCGCTCCTCGACCTCGCCGTTGACCTGGACCTGCCCGTCCTCCAGGAGCGAACGGGCGTCGGACCCGGACTCGACCACGTTGGCGAGCTTGAGGAACTGACCGAGCCGGATGGACCCATCACTGGTGGCGATCTCGCGCATACCACCATTGTCCCGCACGCCCGCCGGCCCAGCTCGGTGCACCGTGCATCCTCACGCTCACAACGATGCTGTCGTGGCTGGAGACCATCGAGGCGCCGGTACAGGTGCGTCTCGTCGTAGCTCCAGCCGTGCAGCATCATCAGCAGCGGCCGTGACTCGCGTGCACGCTCCACTTCGGACCACAGCACCGCTTCGCGGTCCATTCCCGGCTCATTCCGCGGCGAACTCGGACAGCGGATCGGTGTGCGCGGGCGCCCAGCCCAGCTCACGCTGCGCCTTGGCCGAGGTGAGCTGCTGGTCGAGGGCGAACGCGTCGGCGATCGGGCCCATCCGCTCGCGGGCCTCGTCCAGGGACAGGGAGACGGTCTTCCCGTCGAGCCCGGCGCCGCGAGCGCAGGCCTCGGCGACCTCTTTGGCCGTCGGGTTGACGCCGCCCACGCCGAGGTACACCGAGCCCGCCGGAGCCGGCAACGCCGCCACGTACAGCCGGGCGAGGTCGTCGAGGTGGATCAGGGCCCAGTGGTTGCCGCCGTCGCCGATGTAGGGGATCGCGCCGCTTTCCTTCCCCGGCTGGACGAAGAAGATGTCGATCAGGCGGTTGTCGCCCCCGTAGAGCAGGCCGGGCTGGACGATGACCGGCCGTCCGCCGTCGGCGGCCCGGGCCAGCACCGCGTTCTCGACGGCCTGCCGCCAGGCCACGATGGCCGGTGGGTTCCACGGTGCGGTTTCGTCCTGGACCCCGTCGGTGTCGCCGTAGACCCAGCTGCCGCCGGTGTGCACGTAGGTGCCGCCCCCGACGCCGTCCTGCATCGCGGTGGCCGCCGCCAGGTCCTCCTCGCCGCTGGTGGCCTGAGCGAGGTGGATCACCGCTTCCGCCCGCGCCGCTGCCTGGTTGAGCACGTCGAGGTCGGTCAGGCCACCGCGGACCGCGCTCGCCCCGGCGGCGACCACGGCCGCCTCGGCACGCTCGCTGCGCGCGAGCGCCTCGACGGTGTGCCCTTGCCGAACCAGCTCGCCGATCGTCGCGCGGCCGATGTAGCCCGAGCCGCCCGTGAGGAAGATCTTCATCACTGTCCCATCACTCGTGTTCCGTTCCTCCTCCACGGTGACCCGGGCACCCGGGGTGCGTCCAAGACCCGTTCCGCGCGCTGTGATGCCGTGACGGCATCACAGACCTGCGATGATGGGCGGGAGCGGGAGGTGCCTCAGCGTGGACTTCGACTTGCGGAAGCTGCGATATTTCGTCGCGGTGGCCGAGGAGCTGCACTTCGGGCGGGCCGCCGCGCGGCTGCACATCGCCCAGCCGGCGTTGTCGCGCCAGATCCGCGCCCTCGAAGACGAGCTGAAGACGCCGCTGTTCGTCCGCGACCGCCGGAGCACGGTCCTCACCGCGGCGGGTGAACAGCTTCTGGCCGATGCCCGAGGCCTGCTGGCGACGGCCGAAGCCGTGCACCGCAGGGTCTCGGCCGCGGCCGAGGCGAAACCGGTGCTCACCGTCGGGTTCATGCCGGGCATCGTGGTCACCCCCGCGGTGCAGGTACTGGCCCGACGGCGGCCGGACGTCAGCGTCCGGCTGCTGCGCACCAGCTGGCACGATCAGGTGGAGGTCGTCCACAACGGCCGCGTGGACGTCAGCATCGTCAGACTGCCGATCGACCAGCGCGGGCTGACCGTGCGGCCGCTGTTCACCGAACCCCGCGTCGTGATGGTGCCCGCCGGGCACCGGCTGGCCGGCAAGGAGTCCGTGTCGGTCACCGAACTCGCCGACGAGCACCTGTTGCAGGACCCCGACGCCGTCCCGGAGTGGCGGGACATCGCCCTCGAACTGCGCAAGCCGGACCGCCCCGAAGTGCCCCGCATCAACAGTGTCGAAGAGAAACTGGAACTCGTCGCCGCCGGAGCGGGGATCAGCGTCATCCCGTTGTCGACGGCGACGTTCTACACCCGCCCGGACGTCATCGGCATCCCGGTCGAGGACATCGGGCCGAACCAGGTGTGCCTGGCTTGGCTCGCGACGCGCCGGTCGCCGCTGATCGACGCTTTCCTCGCCGCCGCGGCAAGCCTGGTGCCCTAGTCTCGGCAAGCACTCCGGTCGGCTTCCGGGGGCGAACAGGGGGCAGGGTCGGCCCGAAGTAAGCCGGAGAAGACGCGATCGGCCCAGCACGAGGTCTCCCAAGTGAGGGGCCATTCGTGTCACGTCAAGCGAAGTGCCCCCGGTGAGATTCGAACTCACACTGGACGGGTTTTGAAGGGAGACGGAGATGAGCTGTTGAGCTGCTTTAATGTGGTTGTCGCAGGGGATTCGGGGGTCCCGAGGGGGCGCTGCCCGGTCCACGCCGATCTCAACAGGTTGGAAGTACCTCCCCGCCACGCCAGCGAAAACGCCCCGGTGACCTGCCTCGCAGGTCACCGGGGCGTTTGTCATTTGTGCACCCTTCCCTACCTTGTGACCTTGACGATGCGTGAGACACTCGGCTGGGAGGGCCTGAAGTCGTCGCCACTGATCGTGGTCACTTCGGTGACCGTGTAAGAGCCGCGCAGGCGATCGAGGTTGGCGGACTGGCCGACCGCTAGAACCGCTGTCCTGAACGAGAGGCTGGGCAGGGTGTCGATCAGTGACTCCGTCACGATGTTGGGCAGGTTGCCGATCAGGACGTCGAACGGCAGCTCGTGGACAAGGCGCAAGGCGTCACCCTGGATCACCTGGGCATGCGGCACCGCTTCGCGCAGAATCTCGATCAGTCGATCGTCGAGTTCTACCAGCGTGAGGCTCTTGCACGACGGCAGATTTCTGGCGACGGTTCCCGCGCCCGCGCCGACCTCCACGACCCGGTCATCGGGCTGAATGTCTGCCGCACTCAAAAGCAGTGACAGCTTCTCGGGCGAGACCAGGAAATACTGCTCGAATTCAGGGTCGGCGAGCGATCTTAGCTTCTCGTCGTTCACCGGACCTCCCATCATATGTCAGTTGTTTCGAGCGCGATGCTTAACTGCGCAATGCTGGTCGCGATACTATCAGGAACTTTAGTACGAGTGGCAACCTTGGCAATCGTATTGCGCAGAATTACAGCGGTTCGAGTGGATGCCACCTGTTTGACCAGGGGGATAATCGACTTGATCGTCTGCTCAACGTCTACCCACGATCCCAATTCGACCTGCGCTTGGAGCAGGTAAGCCCGGTGCAAGTACTGACTTCGAGTTTCGCTCGGTGCGGTCGCTTCCACTGAGTGTTCAAACTCGGCGATGGCGAGACCCGACTGCTGGAGGTCGCGTTTGGCCATCGCCTCGTGCCAAGCGAGTTCGCGTTCATCAATCCACCAAGCCCACGGCGGGTCAGAATCAGCAACTCCGTCGAGATAGAGCGACTTGATCTCGCCGAAAAGCGATATCGCCGACTCGTCGCCCGCTTGAGCCAGCGCGCGAGCTTTTCGAGTCAAGAAGAGTGCGCGAAGTCGTGGTGTCAGCGCCTCTCGGCCTTCCAATACTGATCGCGCTAGCTGGAGAGCCTCGCCAGGTCTTCCCATTGCGCCCGCGTGCATGCTTGCGTTCTGAATGGTCAAAAGTTCGATGCTCCGGTCACCGGCGAGGCGCGTGTAGTACAGAGACTCATGGTTCATTTCGCGCACGCGCTGGTGCTTCTCAGCGTCATATGCGAGCCAACCGACTACCTCGGCGAGTTCACCTGCGGCGGCGTTGAAATCACGCTCAAGGCGCTGTTCGTACCGACCGCTCCCGATCAGCTCGTGTAGCGACTGGAAGAACCGGTAAGACATCCGTACTAGGTCATCACCGCCGAATCGGTTATCCAGGGAGACGAGGTTCTGAATGTAGCCGCGCACGGAGAGGAGGTATTCGTCATCCCCGAATTCCCGCTGTTCGGGAGGTACGCCCGAACCTGCCGGGGCCGCGGGAGGTTCCTTCATTGTGTCGGCGAGGCCCAGCGCGGCTGCTGGCAGGCCGAAGACCTCGCACAGCTCCTCACGCCAGTCGGTCGGCTGGACTCTGCCGGATTCCCAGGCCGTGTACTGCCGCTTCACGCTGGCCAGCTTTGGTGGCATCTTGTTCCGGCGCCGCCGCGCCTCGACGAGCTTCCTGTGAACCTCGCCCTGCGACATGCCGGCCGCGCGCCGCGCACGACGAAGCTTCGTCTCATCCCCCTGGTTTGCCACGAACCCTCCCGCTCGCGTTTGCCCAGGTTAATCGCTGGTGAGTCGATCGACCCACCAGCGACTCACCAGGGACTCATCTCCTCAAGACCGCCGATTCCGACGAATCTTGAGTCATGACCACGAACACAGGACCACCTCACCGAGGTAGCCGCTCCAACGCTTCCGCCACCCGGCGATCAAGGGCGTTGAGCCGGGATCGCACTTCCCGGATGCCGACTTGGAGCGCGCCGAGCGTTTCGCGAGCATCAGCGACCGGATCGCTCGATTCGTCGCCACTGATGGCGGGATCGAGGACCAAGGCGCCACTCTTCGGCCTGACGAGGAGCAGCCCCTCCGTGGCGAGGATCTTCAGCGCCTCGCCGACCGTGTTGGGTGCGGCGCCCAGGTCAGCCGCAAGGGCTCGTTGCGAGGGCAGTTTGTCGCCGGGCCTGTAACGGCCACGTGTGATCTCTCGGCGCAGCTGAGCTGCGATTTCGGTCCGATCAAGCGCCATGGGACCCCTTCCTCTGCTGTGTCGAGTCTAGCTCTGCCTCAAGGCAGGTGTTGACAAGTTCCACCAGGGATGCCTACTGTCTTGAGTCAGACGACTGCCGCAAGGCAGATGGCATCGAGAGAACGGCGCGGGACCTGGAGAAAGTTCCGTCAGCCGAGCGAGTCGAGTCCAGCAACACAGAACGGACTCTCGGCCCGTGGCGGTCCAATCCCGCCCGGCGCCAGCAGTGCACAGGGAACCTCACCTAAGTGGGCCACCAGCGAGAGCCAAGGGGCAGTGAGGGACCTACTAAATAGCCCGCGAAC
The DNA here is from genome assembly GCF_021654135.1 of Amycolatopsis tucumanensis. GTDB lineage: Bacteria > Actinomycetota > Actinomycetes > Mycobacteriales > Pseudonocardiaceae > Amycolatopsis_E > Amycolatopsis_E tucumanensis. The sequence continues at coordinate 135,695 of NZ_JAKGSD010000005.1, forward strand.
CAACGTCGTGAGACGTCGCGTGCGGGTAGCGCCGCTGCCTCGTGTGACAAGGCAGCAGGAGCCACCCGGCTAGGCAGCCGGAACCTGCGGCAGGCCGTTCGTGCCTGGAGACGGTTCCACCAGGGTTCGATTCCCTCGGGTGGCGCCCTTTGTGGTGTTTGCCAGTGACCCTCACTAACTCCCGGAAAGCGCGCACCTCCCGCGTCTGCCCGAATCAGGGCCGCCGCGTCGGTGCGCTTCGGGAGCGAGGGGGCGCCGGGGCGCCACAAATGACGGTCCCTCGTATTTCGGCGAAAGGAAGTTTCTATGAAGCAGAGCGTGATGGAAGGCCCGGCGCTGGTGGCTTTCCGGTTGTCCGAGGAACAGGCGGCCGGGCGGTATCTGGCCGCGCGGCGGGAGATGCTGCGGCTGCGGTCGCAGGTGACGGCCATTGGCCGGCTGGTGAGCCAGCACCCGCGACGGCTGGATTACCGAGCTTCCCTGAAGGCGGCCGCGACCGCTCACGGTGCCGCCGTCCAGCGTGCCGAGCTGGCCTACCAGCGCTGGCAGCAGGCGCAGCTGCGGTCGGACTCCTACTGGACCGACACCGCGGGCCGCGCCGCGTAACCCCGAACGGCCGCCAAGTGCGGCTACCACACACCGCCAGGCCGGGCGAGCAAGCCCGGTGTGCCTGGTCATCACGACAACGAGGAGAGCAATGGAGTTCGCACGGATCACCAGCGCCGCAGCCCGCGAGGCCCTGTTCCCGCTGGTGGACGACGACATCATGGCGACGACGGTCGCCGAGGACGCCGCAGCCGAGGCCGCCGAGATCGATGCCCTGATCGAACAGGCGCTCGGTCCGGACTTCGCGGAGATCGATGCCCTGATCGACGAGGCTGAGCGGGAGTTCGAGGCCGCCGAGCAGGTCGAGACATTCCGCGTCTCCCGGGAGCTGACGGACCAGGTGCGGGCGCGCCGCACCGCCCGCCGCGCCACGCGGGAGGCGCTGCGCTCGGCCCTGACGCTCGGCAGCCTGCAAAGCGCGGGCAAGACCGCCACGCTGCGCGCCCTGCTCAGCGCGGGCGAGGAGGCGGCGTGATGATCCGTTACAGCAGCATCGAGGAGTTCTACGAGCGGCTCGCCGAGGCGCACGACCAGCAGGTGCAGGACGGACCAGAGCACCCGGTGACGAGCCAGGGCGCGCAGGCGCGGGCGGACCACTTCCGTGAGATCGCCGCCCGTGCTCGTCGCTCGCGTGAGGGAGGCCGCCAGTGAACCGGCGCCGTTCGGTTCGCGAGTTGGCACTGTTCGGGGCGTTGCAGGCGGTGTTCTCCGATGTGCACCCCTACTGCGACCAGATCCTCCAGTCCAGCGAGGACGCCACCAAGAAGGGCCTGTCGGGGCGGGAGGGCGCGAAGCACTGCGCCCGCCACGTCGCCACCTACACCGCCGGTCAGACGGTCGCCTCGGTCGCGGTGACCTCCGTGCTGGGCTACCGGCTGCCGCTGCGCGCGCTGGCCGCGGGTACGGCGGTCAACGCGGTCACGCACTACGTGATCGACCGGCGCGAGCCGTTCAAGCGGTTCCTGCGCAGCAAGTTCGTGGGCAAGGGCGGCTACCTGGCTCACGCCACCGTCCAGCGCCGCGAGGGCGTGGTCGACGAGGGCGGCCCCGGCACGGCGCTGATGGAGATGGACCAGGCCGCCCACCGGCTCATCGGCGTGGCCGCCTCACTGCTGACCACCTACCTCGCCACCCGCAACCACCACTGACCAGGAGAAACCTCATGCGACTGAAGAAGAACCGCAAGGCCAGCGACGACGTCGTGCAGCTCACCGCGCTGAGCCGGACCGGCGTCTGCGCCGGGTGCGGCAAGCGAGTCGGGCCGCGCTCCAACTGCTGCGGTAAGCCCGCCTGCTCCCGCCGCATCGCTTCCCAGCTCTGACCCACCGTCGTCCCGAAAGGACATCTGATCGCGATGGAATTTCACTTGCAGGTCGGCCACATCAGCGGTCCGGTGGTCGTCAACGGCCGGGTCTACTACTCCCGCAACGGCGTTTCGGTCAACGGCAGGACCGTCAGCGACGCTGCCACCGGCCGCCGGTTGGCCGGCCGCCCGATCCCGCACCCCGAACGCGGCTCCAGCGTCACCTACCGCGGCAACGAGGTGTTCATCAACGGCGTCCGCATCGACCCCGAGGAGGGCTGATGCGCACCCGCACCGTCCGGACCGCGCGGCCGCCGCAGCCGATCACCGACGCGGAGTACCTGGAGCTGTGCGAGTGCCGCTGCCCGCGCCTGCCGGGGACGCACATCGCCGGTCACTGCGGCAGCGCCCAGACACCGCCGCCGACGTCCGGGGAGGCCGCTCGATGACCCGACTCCTGATCACCGACCCCGGCGCGGCGCATCCCGCCAAGAACGCCGCCGCGCCGGGTCTCCCCACCCAGCCACAACCTGGCCAGAACGGAGAGACACCCATGGTCGCACAGGCCATCTACCACCAGGCCGCACGACGGACCGGCTACCGCTACGAGCTGGTGATCGCGCCGGTCGAGATCATCGCCCGCCGCCACCACGAGGGCCAGTCGGTCACGCAGATCACCCGCTACATGCAGTCCCAGCTTGGCCCGGACCACCAGGCCGCGGCACGCAACTTCGTGGAGTGGGTCATCGCTGCCACCGGGGGTGAGCGCCGGTGAGCACCGAACTCGTGTTCCGCTGCCTGGCCTGCGAGCTGGCCCGCGACGTGCGGGACATGCCCTGCGAGCGGTGCGGCGCAGCCCCGGACCTGCACGTGGTCGAGGGTGATGAGCTGGACACCTACGACCCGTTCGCCCTCAACCGGCTGGTCTCGGCGGCTGCCGCCGCGCGGGTGGCGCATGCCCTGGAGGTGCTGGCCGAGAGCCACCGCCGCCGCGCGCGGCTGTGGGCGCGTCTGGAGCAGGACCACGACGCCCCGCGGGCGCGGTGGCACCGCGCGGAGGCCGCGTCGCTGGAGCGGCTGCGGGCCGTCGAGCTGGTCGGCGCCGAGCTGGAGGAGGTCGCGTGAGCGCCCGGATCGCGGTCGGCACCACCCCGGCCCAGCTCAAGACGCTGTGCATTCGCCGCTACGAGGCCACCACCGGCCAGCGGTGGCGGGAGGCCACCGACGCGGCCAAGCGGAAGTGGCTGGCCAAGACCGAGCCGGTGATCCGCGCCGAGGAAGGCATCGCCGCCGACGCGGTGTGGCGGGACGGGGCGTGGCAGCCCGCCGGCCAAACCGACCTGTTCTCCCTGACCAACACCGACACGGAGGTGTCGACATGAGCAAGACCAAGTTCGCGCTGCCCAAGTCCAGCAAGCTGCGCAAGGCGTTCTGGCTCGCCGTTGCCGCGGTCGCCGTGGTGTGGATGGTGCGCAACCCCTACCAGGTCCGCGACGGGCTCGACCAGCTCGTGCACGCGGTGTCCGTGGTGTTCTCCGGCTGGGGAGGCGGTCAGTGATGGCCTCCAACCGTCCTCGGTGGACCGTACGGCGCCGCTGGTATCTGCTCTGGTCGCTACTGTCGATCGCCGGTTTCGTCACCGCGTTCGTACTGATCTCGCTCGGCGCACCTGACCTCGTGATCGGCACGGTGGTGGCGGTGATGCTGGTGGCGGCCGAAGGCATCCGCCGCGCCGCTCCCGACGCTCCGGTGCGGAAGCGGGGTGGTCGGTGATGTCGATGTTCGAGGTGCTGCGCACCTTCGGCACGAAGGCGTTGTTGAAGTTCGCCGGGGCGGTGGGGTTGTTCCTGCTGCTGCACCTGATCCGGATCGTGCCGGTGCTGATCGCGAAGGTGATCGAGGTGTGCATGCGGCGGCTGGACGCCTTCATCGTCGCGCAGGCCAGCCGGGCGCCTACCGGGCCGGTCAACCAGTTCTTCCATCCCACCCACGTTCCTCGGGAGGAGGCCGTCAATGTCCACGCCTGAGCACACTTCGCGCATCGGCCACAGCGGACAGAGCACTGGGTCGCCCGTGCCGCGCCGCTCCGGGTCGGTGGTGGTGTCCAGCGCTACCGCGACCCGCACCACCCGCGCGGTGACGTGGGCGGGCTGGCATCTGGGCGAGCTGGCCGGTGTGTTCGTCCCGATCGGACTGGGCGCGGTGTGGTGGGAGGGCTTCTACGCCGTTTCGGTGCTGGCCGCGCTCGGCTGGGCCGTCCATGAGGTGCGTGCCCGTACCGGCCGCCGCAGTCCGTCCACGAAGGACAGGACTGGTTCGAAGTGAGCGCGCGCATCGCAGAGGTGGCCATGGCGTGGACGGTCGTGGTCACCATCCCGACCGGGGAGACGGTCGCGGCGGGGAACTGGCCGGACTTGATCGAGGCCCGCACCTGGGCACGCGACATGAACCGGTCGCGGCTGGTCCGGGTGCGGGCGGTGGTGCCGCTGGTGTCGGCCAGCGGCTTGACCGATGAGCTGGAGAGAGGTGTGTGGGGATGAGCTGGGCCGAGGAGCGGCGGGAGAACAAGCGCGCCGAGGCGCTGATCCGGCGTGAGGACGCCGCTGCGGCGGCGCAGGTGCGGATTGCGGAGCGGCAGGCGAGCGCGCGGATCAAGCGGGAGGATGAGCAGGCCCGGCAGGACGCCAAGCGGCAGGCCGCCGCGGCGCGGCGGGAGCGCCGCGCCGCGGCCTGGCGCGGTCTGCGGTCCTGGCTGGGCGAGCGGATCGTGGAGCTGCTGATTTACCCGATCGCGCTGCTGTCCTTCGCACTGGCGGCCCCGTCGATGGCCGCCTACGGCACCACCGTCTACGGCTCCGCCCTGGGGGCGCTGCTGCCCGGGATCACCGAGCTGGGGATGTGGGCGTTCGCGATCGCGGTGGTGATCGAGCGGCGGCGGCACCCGGCGAAGTCGGTGTGGGGGCTGGTGGCCGGGGTACTGGTGTTCGGCGCGGTCGCGTTCGGCATCAACTTCACTCACGGCCTGACCGTCGCCTGGGACCACGGCGTGGTCATGGGCACCGCCTCGATCGCCGGAGTGGTGGCCCACCAGCTCACGCTGGCCGCGCCGCCGCGATCCCGGCAGGAGCGGCGGGAGGCCCGGATCGAGCGCGCCGCCGCCCGCAAGATCGCCCGCATCCGCAAGGCCGCGGTCCGGCAGGCGGTCGCCGAGATCGACCAGACCGGCTCGGCACGCTTGATCTACGCGCCGGGGCGCTACGTGCTGGCGGGGCGGGCACGTCTGGAGTCGGCGATCGTGCCCGGCCTGCCCCCGGCGGAGTCGACCGACTGGGACCGCGAGCTGGCCGATCTGCTGGCCCAGCAGAACGCGGCCACCGCCACCGGCTCGGGTCGGGAGATCGAGCCGGACCGCACGGCGGGGGACTCGATCGAGGGCGGCTCGATCGCGACCCTCGACCGTCCCGGTGACCAGCAAAAATCGAGCAATCGTCGGCCGAAGATCGGGGGGCGTCCGGGGCGCTCGATCGAGCAGTTGCGCGCCGAGCTGGACCGGGTGCTCAAGGCCCGTCCGGGCTCGATCGACCCGACCAAGGCCGAGCAGATCCGCAAGGCGCTGCGCTGCTCGCCCAAGTCCGCGCGGGAGCTGCGGGATGACTACCTGAAGGGAGGCGAGAGCCGATGACCACCAACCAGGAGCCGGAGGCCGATCTGGCACGGGTGCACTACCTGCCCACCCGCCGCGCCGAGGGCAGCCCGGTCGAGGCGGATACGGAGGTGATCGAGGGCGAGATCGTGACCGACGCCGAGTACCGCGCCCGGCAGCGGCAGTTGGCGATCGAGCGTTACCGCGGCTACCGCAACGACATCGTCACCGTCGGCCGCGGCACCCGCACGATGGTGCGCTGGACGGTGCAGAAGGGCCGGGAGTGCGCGGACAGCCCGATCGGGAAGTTCGCGCGCCGGCACGTCACCTACTTCGCCAAGGGGGTGGAGGCCGAACGGCAGCGCAAGAAGGCCGAACACGGCCAGGCCGACGCCCGCGCAGCTCGCGCCCGCGCCCTGGACCAGGGCGATCTGGAGCTGGCGGCGCGGCTCAACGAGCAGATCCAGCAGGCCCGACACACCCGCGTCGACACCCTCACCAAGTGGGTCGAGCTGCACTGGTCGGCGGGCAAGAAGGCGGCATTGGCGCTGGTCATCGCCCTGGGCGTGGCGCTCGTGGCCGGGGTGATCAACGGGTTCGGCCACTGGCTGGGCCCGTGGAACGCCAGCGACGTCCTGCACACCCTCGGCGCGATCGTCACCACCACCGGCACCATCGTGGGCTGGAGCGTGGCGCACTGGTGGGCGTTCCTGCTGGCCGGGCTGGGCGTGTGGGGCAGCCGCCGCTGGAAGGACGGGCAGAAGCTCGGCGAGCAGGTGCTGCCCGCGCACCTGCGCCAGACGGGCAAGCGCGTGGCCTACGTCGAGCTGACGGAGAACGCGCTGGTCGCGGCGCTGGCGAACATCGGCGTCGCGCGCCTGTCGGCCGCGATCAAGGAGGGCTGGCCCAACCGGGACACCGATCACGCGTGGGTGCGCCCGCCGATGATGGCCGAGGGCGGCAAGGCCTACACCGCCAAGCTGCGCCTGCCGATGGGCGCCGGGGTCAAGGACGTGGCCAGGGCCAAGGATCTGCTGGCCCACAACCTGGGCTGCCGCCCGCAGGAGCTGTTCGTCGACCCGGACGAGGACGACCCGACCGTGATGGACCTCTACCGGCTGGAGCCGGGGGTGCTGCGCGAGCCGGTCGACCCGTATCCGCTGCTCACCGAGGGGACGACGGACTTCTTCTCCGGGTTCCCGGTCGGCATGAGCCCGCGCGGCACGGTCGTGGAGACCACCGTGTGGGAGCGCAACTTCGTGTTCGCCGGGCGCATGGGATCGGGCAAATCCACCATGATCAAGGCCCTGCTGGCCGGGGCCGCGCTGGACCCGCTGGTCGACATCGACGTGTTCGTCTTCGCCGACAACTTCGACTTCGACCCGCTGGCCCCGGTCCTGTCGACCTTCCTCAAGGGCGACAGCGAGGCCAACGTGCAGGCCTGCCTGGAGCACATCAAGGGCTTGCAGGCCGATCTCGCGGTGCGCGGGCAGCTGCTGGTCAAGCACGGCATCACCGAGGTCAACCGGGAGGTCGCGGCGAAGGAGCCCGGCCTGCGCCCCCGGATCGTGGTGATCGAGGAGTGCCAGGCGTTCTTCCGGCAGGACGACCCGCAGGAGCGCAAGCAACTGGTCAACCTGCTGGTGCGGTTTTACTCGGCGGCCCGCAAGTACGGGATCGTGCTGGTCTTCGCCACCCCGAACCCCTCGGACCAGTCGCTGCCCCGCGACCTGATGGCCGTGACCAGCAACAAGGCCTGCGGCGCCATCGACGACAAGGCCCGCAACAACATCGTGCTCGGCGAGAAGGCCCACGAAAACGGCATCTCCGCGCTCGGGTTGAAGGCCAAGACCAAGGACAAGCTCAACGACTGCGGGACCCTGATGACCAGCGGTTTCATGGACACCCCCGGGGTGGTGCGCTCGTTCTACCTCACCCCCGAGGATCTGGCCGGCATCGCCGCCCGCGGGGCGGAGCTGCGCGGCGGGGCCACCACCCCGGCGGCCCCCGCTCCCGAGGTCCGCGACCTGGTCGAGGACCTGACCACGGTCATGGTCGGCGACGACCCGGTCAACGCCGGGGACCTGGTCGGGGCCCTGCGCGGCCTGGCCCCCGGGTACAAGCCCTACCGGGAGCTGACCAAGCCCAAGCTGGTCGCCGCGCTGGCCGAACTGGGCATCAAGCCGCCCTCCACCGGCAACCTCTACCCGGTCGATCCGGTCACTGTCCGTCAACTTCACGCCGGGCGGGTCGCCCAGCTCGAACAGGGCGACCCGACCGCCTGAGTTACAGCCGCGGCAGGTCGCCGAGCCCCCGGTTTTCGGGGGCCCGGCGGCCGGATTCCCGGCCCCACCCAGGCCGTAACTTCGTAACTTTGCGCTGATCAAGCCGGGTTACGACCCCGATCCTCGGCCGAGTTACATCCGTAACTCCTGCGCCGGGTCGTAACTCGCTTCGTAACTCGCACCGCACCCCTGCGCGAAGCACTCGCCGCGCCCCCACGCGGCCCTCACGTGAACACGCACAGTCACATTCGACTGCGGCGTCGGGCTCGCGCTGGTGCACCACCTGCCTACCGGACTTCGGAAAGGACTCTCCGATGGGACGTCCCCGCTACGACACCGACGAGGCGCTCGCGCTGGGCGCACTGGCCGCCCACGAGGCCGGGCACGGCGTGATCGCCGTCGTGCAGGGCATCGAGGTCGCCCACTGCAAGATCAGCGCGACCCGCGGCTACACCCGCCACCGCGACGTCACCGCCAGCCACCCCGAGATCTCGCTGGCGATCCTGCTGGCCGGGCAGGAGGCCGAGGCGTACTGGCTGACCCGCTACGCCGGCTACTGGTTCGGCTCCGCCCTGCGCGCCGCCGCCGACGCCTCCGAACACGACCTGCGCGAGGTCCGCCGCCTCCGCAAACACACCGGCCTGTCCGAAGGCCGGATCCGCTCCCGCACCCGCTCGCTGGTGCGGCGGCACTGGGGCCGCATCGACCGCGCCGGGCACCGCCTCTACAGCCGCGGCCACCTCTCCGGCTCCGCGCTCTGACCCCGGCCCAGCATCCCTCGCGCTGCTGCCGGGCCGCGCGTGACGTGTCTCCGCGCGACCCGGCAGTCCCCAACATCACTCGCTCAGGAAGAGGTTCGATGCCCACCCGCACCTTGCCCGCAGCGCTGCTCGCCGTCGCGCTGCTCGCCACAACCGCCTGCGAGGTCCCCGGCAGCGACGCGACCGTCGCCGAGCCGCCCGCCGCGAGTGCCAGTCTGGCCGGGCTGCCGATCGCGCCAGAGGACACCGGCGCGCACTACGACCGTGACGACTGGCCGCACTGGTCCACCGTGCACGGCACCTGCAACGCCCGCGAACAGGCCCTGCTCGACCAAGGGCACGGCGTGCGCGCCGACGACGAGTGCCGCCCGATCGCCGGAACGTGGGTCAGCGCCTATGACGGCGTCACCGTCACCGACCCGGCGAAGCTGGACATCGACCACCTCGTGCCGCTCGCGGAGGTCGCCCGTTCCGGGCGCATCGAGAACGGTCGCCGCGTCGGCCCGCGGCAGTGGTCCCGCGCGGAGCGGGAGCGCTACGCCAACGACCCGGACGTCCTGGTCGTCGCGACCGCCCGCGCCAACCGGTCCAAAGGGGACTCCGACCCGGCGCACTGGCTCCCGGAGCGGGACCGGTGCAGCTACGCGCTCCGCTGGGTCGAGATCAAGACCCGCTACCGCCTCTCGATCGACCAAGCCGAACACGACGCTCTCGCCGCCGTCATGACCCACTGCCGGAACGGCGGTGACCGGTGATGGCCGGTCCGTACTGCCGCTACTGCGGCCACCGCTGCTTCGTCTACCGCGTCCTGCCGGACGGCTCCTGGGCCGGGCACATGGCCACCTGCCCGGAGGGTGCCGCCCACGACCGCGAAGTCACCGGCCACGACCACACCACCGCGACCAACCCCAACCGCACCAGTCGCTCCTGAGCGGCTGCCGGGCCGTCCGTACTCGTGTCCGGGCGGCCCGGCAGCCCCCAAGCCCGTCCGTACTCGCGAAAGGTTCGCCATGCCTACCGCCACCGCGACCGACGCCCTGACCGACCCGGAGCGCCAGTTCCTCGGCTGCCTCATGCAGATGCCCGCCCGCCCGGCGCGGCGGCTGCTGGCCGGGATGCGCGCCACCGACTTCACCGGCGGCATGGCCGCCCACGTCCTCCAACTCGCCATCGAGGTCGTGGCCGCCGAGCACACCCCGGCCCCGGTCACCCTCTACACCCACGCCCTCGCCACCGGGCAAGCACCGGGCGAGAAGCGCCGCGAATGGCTGTCCGGCTGGCTCATCGACACCTTCCGCGACGCCCCACCCGCCGAGCTGGCCCACCACCTCAAAGCCGTGCTGCTGGAGACCGCGTGGCGGCGCGCACTTCTCGCGCACGCCCGCCGGATCGAGCAGGCCGCGGCTGGCTCGCCCACCGCGGTGCTGCGCGAGCTGGCCGACGACACCGCCGCCATCGACGAACTGTGGACCCGCTACCAGGCCGCCACAACGGCCAACCCGACCCACCTGGAAGTGGCTGCCTGATGTTCACCGTGACCGACTTGTTCTGCGGCGCTGGGGGATCCGGGCTCGGCGCGACCGCCGTGCCGGGTGTGGAGCTGGTGATGGCCGCCAACCACAGCTCGCGGGCGATCGAGACCCACGCCGCGAACTTCCCCGGCTGCGAGCACGACTGCGCCGACATCTCCCAAGTGGAGCCGCGCCGCTACCGGCGCACCAACATCCTGTGGGCGAGCCCGGAGTGCACCAACCACTCCATCGCCAAGGGCCGCAAGCGCGTCAGCGTGCAGCCGAGCCTGTTCGACGAGCCCGTACCGGACCACGTGGCGGAGCGGTCCCGGGCAACGATGTGGGACGTGCCCCGCTTCGCCGAGGTGCACCGCTACGACGCCGTGATCGTGGAGAACGTGGTCGATGCGGCGAAGTGGGCACCGTTTCGGGCGTGGCTGCTGGCGATGGACTCCTACGGCTACGACCACAAGATCGTGTCGCTGAACTCCATGCACGCCCCCGCGATCGCCGCGCCGCGCGCACCGCAGTCGCGGGACCGGATGTACGTGGTGTTCTGGCGCAAGGGCAACCCCGCACCCCAGCTCGACATCCGCCCGAAGGCGTGGTGTCCCACCTGCGACCGGGAGGTGCGGGCGATCCAGGCGTGGAAGGGCGCCGCCCGCGTCGGCCGCTACCGACAGCAGTACCTCTACCGCTGCCCGTCGGCGACCTGCCGCCACCAGATCGTGGAGCCCTACGTGCTGCCTGCGGCGGCGGCGATCGACTGGAGCCTTCCCGGGCAGCGCATCGGCGACCGCGACAAGCCCCTGTCCGCCAAGACCCTCGCCCGCATCCGGGCCGGGATGCTGCGCTACGCCACCCCGCAACTGGTCACCGCGGGCGGCTCGTGGAACGACACCAGCTACCCGACCAGCCAGCCGTTCCGCACCCGCACCACGCGGGAGGCCGAAGGGCTGATCGTGCCGCTGGAAGGCCGCGACGGCAAAGAAGCCCGCCACACCGGCGAGCCGTTCCGGACCCAGACCACCCGGCACCAGGACGCCCTGGTGGTGCCCCACTACGGCACCGCCACCACCGCCGGGCCGGCCAGCGACCCCATCGGCACGCTCACCACCCGCGACCGCTACGGGCTGGCGTTCATCGCCGAGCTGCGCGGGGGCGGCTCCACCGCCCGCGACGTCCGCGAACCCCTGGCCACCGTCTGCGCCAGCGGCAACCACCACATGCTCGTCCACCAGCGCCCCGACCCCCGGCACCACCGGGCGGGGCTGGACCTCGCGCGGTTCGCGGTCGGCACCGACGGCACCACCCACGACCGCGGCGACCTGCCACCGGCTGTCGAGAACGCCTCGTTCCGGATGCTCACCGTCGCCGAGATCCAGGCCGCCATGGCCTTCACCCCGGACTACGTGATCACCGGCAACAAGCGCGAGCAGGTCCGCCAGCTCGGCAACGGCGTCACCCCACCCGCCGCCGAATGGCTCGTCCGCTCCGTCGTCGCCTCCCTCGACACCACCGTCCACGACACCCTGGAGGCCGCCTGATGCCCACACCCCGCACGCTCGACCCTGACCGCCCGTTCCGGACGCTCACCGCCACCGCCGTCCCGCGGCGGCCCCGGACCCCGGTGGTGTCCTGGGCCGACCTGGACGTCGACCGGGACGAGCTGGCCTGGCGCGACCGGGCCGCCTGCCGCGACGACGCGGAGCCGGAGGTGTTCTTTCCCGACCCGGGCGGGCAGGCCGCCGAGACGGTGGCCGCGGCCAAGCAACGCTGCGCCCTCTGCCCGGTGCGGGCCGCGTGCCTGGCCTACGCCCTGGCCCGCAAGGAGCGGTTCGGGGTATGGGGCGGGCTCACCGAACGCGAACGCCGCGCCCTGCTCCGCGGCCGGCGGCCGCGCAGCAAGTCCGGCCACCGCGACCGCGAGATCGCCCGGCTGACCCGCCTCGGCCTGACCGCGGCCGAGATCGCCGAACGGCTGGGCATCACCCCGCGCACCGTCGTCCGCAGCCGCGCCCGCGGGCGCCTGGACCACCAACCCGGAGACGTCAAGGAGTCCTGATCATGAGCAGCACCCCGGACAACGCCCCCGACACCGGCCAGCGGCGGCGGTTGTGGACGGTCGGTGCGGGCGGTCGGCCCCGGGTGCGGGTGGGGGCCGCACCCGAGACCATCCGCGTGCTCACCGAAGCCCTCGACTCCCGCCTCATCCCCGACACCTACGTCAGCGACGGCAACCCGGTCGCCCTGGAGTCGGTCTCCGGGGCGGCCGACCCCACCGCCGGGGACGAGGACGTGGCCCTGCCCCTGTCGGCCACCCCGCTCAAACCGCCACTGCTCGCGTCGCTGCTCGCCCAGCACGCCGACGTCGTGCGCCCCCGGGTGGATGAGAAGGGCAACACCACCGATGTCGAGGTGTCCCCGCCCGGGCCGGTGCTGGCCGCGGTACTCGCCCGGCGGTCGTGGCCCGGGCTGCCGGTGCTGCGCCGGATCATCTCCACACCAGTGCTGCGCCCGGACGGAACCCTGCTGCAAGCCCCGGGCTACGACCCGGCCACCGGGTTCTACCTCGCCGCCAACACCCACCTGCCCCCGGTGCCCGACCAGCCCACCGGCGAGCAGGTCGCCGCGGCGCGGGAGTTCCTGCTGGAGCGGTTCCTGCGCGACTTCCCCTGGCGGGAACCGGCCGACCGGGCGAACTACCTCGCGCTGCTCGTGACACCGATCATCCGGCCGTTCACCCGCACCCTCTCCCCATTCGGCGTCATCGACGCGTCCATGCCCGGCTCGGGCAAGACCATCCTCGCCGGGTGCGTCGGGCTGCTGGTCGGGCAGCGGGTGCTGACCTGGACCGACTCCGAAGACGAACTCCGCAAAGCCATCACCACCGTGCTCGCCGACCAGTGCGGCGCGGTGGTGTTCGACAACCTCGTGGAGGGACACGTGATCGACTCCGCCGTGCTCGCACGGCTGGTCACCGAACGCACCTGGACCGACCGGCGGCTGGGCACCAACGCCGCCGCCACCTACCCCAACGACCGGCTCTGGCTGGCCACCGGCAACAACCTGCGCACCGGCGGCGACATGGCCTCCCGCACCGTGTGGGTCCGCCTCGACCCCAACTGCCCGCGCCCCGAGGCGCGCACCGGGTTCACCATCCCCAACCTCGACTCCTGGATTCTCGACCCCGCCAACCAGGCCACCGTGCTGTGGCACCTGCTCGTGCTCATCCTCGACTGGACCGCCGCCGGTGCCCCCACCGCCGCCGGGGTGCCGCAGATGCGGCAGTTCACCCGCTGGGCCCAGCACCTCGGCGGGTTCCTCGCCCACCACGGCATCGAGAACTTCCTGGGCAACGCCGAGCACGCCCGCGAACTCGACGACGACGCCGCCGAATGGCGAGCGTTCCTGCTGGCCTGGCACGACCTGCACGGTGAGCAGCCCCTCACCGCCCAGCAGGTACGGGGGAGCGCCGAGACCGTCGTCGGCCCCGACCCGTGGGCCGGCACCTTCCCCACCACTGCCGCCGGGAAGCCCCTGTCCACCAAAGCCCTCGGCAGGCGTCTCACCGGACAGCTCGACCGCTGGCGCGGCGACGTCGTGCTACGCAGCGTGCCCGACCCGCACACCAAGATGCGCCTCTACTGGGTCGAACGCACCGGCTGAAAGCTCAACCCCGGGAAACAAACCCGGAAACCCCGCAAACCCCGCAGCCGACCCCAACAACCCTCCATGAACAGGAAAAACGTCGGCTACAAGTTGCGGGGTTTCACTCCCGGCGGCTCACGTCCAAACCCCGCAAACCCCGCAACTCTGCGGGGTTTGCGGGGTTCGCCAAACCCGCCGATCCCGTCAAACCCCGCGAACAAATCCCCAGCTCCAGGGCCACTTTGCGGGGTTTGCGGGGTTTGAAACGCACTTCCGGCACTCCGCCCAGATATTCCGCCGACCACCCCCGTATCCGCCTTCCAAGCCTCGCGCTTGGGTTCACCGTCCGTAGTCGGCCCGGACAGAAGGAATGCCTATGCCGCGAACGCCTGCCCACGCCGGAGACAGCCGCAAGGAGCGCCGAACCACGATGGCTACCGCAACCCGCTACCTCACGATCAAGCAGTTCTGCGAGGAGCTGGACGTCGCGCAGTCCACGTTCCACGACTGGCGCGCCAAAGGGCTCGCGCCGCGCTGCATCAAGCTGCCGAACGGGCAGATCCGGATTCGTCGCACCGATCTGGATGCCTGGCTGGAGGCCCGAGAGCTCGCCGGGGTCGCCGCTTGATGGACACCACGTACGACGTCACGATCTGGAAGATCGAGACCCGCCAGGGGCGACGGAAGACCACGTACCGAGTGGTGTGGGTCGTGGCGGAGGAGCGGTTCCGCCGCACCTTCGACACCTGGGCGCTCGCCGACAGCTTCCGCTCGGACCTGGTTCAAGCGTCGCGCCGCGGTGAAGCGTTCGACCGGGTCCAGGGCTTGCCGATTTCGATGCTCCGCGCGGAAGTCGAGATGTCCTGGTTCGACTTCGCCTGCAAGTACATCGACGCGAAATGGCCCCGCGCGGCGGGGAAATCCCGGGCCGGCAACGCTGACGCGTTGGCTTCCGCTACCCCCGCCCTCTTGCGCACAGAACGCGGCGCCCCGGACCCGAAGGTTCTGCGCCGCGCCCTCACGGGGTGGGCATTCAACACCAAGCGTCGTGATACGCCGAAACCGGCGGAGATCGAGCGGGCGTTGAAGTGGGTCAAGGCCAACACGGTGCCTGTTTCGCGGCTCAATGACGAGGCCGTTCTGCGGGAGGTGCTGGAGCAGATCTCCCTGAAGCTGGACGGAAAGCAGGCGGCCGCCAAGACCGTGAATCGAAAGCGCGCCGTTCTCTACAACGCGCTCGACTACGCCGTCGAACTGAAGGCGCTCACCGCGAACCGTCTCTCGAAGGTGAAGTGGACCATGCCGAAAACTGCCCGGGCGATCGACAAGCGAGTGGTCATCAACCATGACCAGGCGAAGAAGCTGTTCGCGGCGGTCGCCGCACAGAAGGTTGACGGCCAGCCGCGCCGATCCGCCGGGCCGGCACTCGTCGCGTACTTCGCCTGCATGTATTACTCCGCGCTGAGGCCCGAGGAAGTCGCGATGCTGCGGAAGCAGGACCTGCAATTGCCCGAAAAGGGGTGGGGCGAGTTGCTGCTGTCGGAGACGGCGCCGGTCACCGGTGCAGCCTGGACCGACAGCGGAGAACGGCGCGACAGGAGGCAGCTCAAGCAGCGAGGAGAGGGGGAGATCCGGCCAGTTCCATGTCCACCGCCGCTCACGGCGCTTCTGCACGACCACCTGGCGAGGTTCGGGACCGCGGGCGATGGCCGGCTGTTCCGGAATCTCACCGGGGGAGCCCTCGCTGAATCCACGATTGGCCGGGTGTGGGACAAGGCCCGCAAGGCTGCTTTCAGCGAGGCGGAGTACGCCTCACCCCTCGGCAAGCGGCCCTATGACCTGAGGCACGCGTGTGTGTCCACCTGGCTCGCCGCTGGCGTCCCGTCGACCCAGTGCGCGGAGTGGGCCGGCCACTCGGTCGCGGTGCTGCACCAGATCTACGCGAAGGTCATCGCCGGGCTGGAGTCGGCGGCGCACGCGCGGATCGAGCAGGCGCTCGGTGTCGAGTCGGACCCGCCGGAACGTGGGGGCGAATAGGGGGGAAGGGGCCGGGTTCGGCCGGGTCGACCCGGAGTCAGCCGGAGAAGACGAGATCGGCCCCTCACCTGGTTTCCGCAGGTGAGGGGCCGATTCGAGCAGGTCTGGGGGAGTGCCCCCGGTGAGATTCGAACTCACACTGGACGGGTTTTGAATCCGTTGCCTCTGCCAGTTGGGCTACGGGGGCGGCGCAGCCAGACTTTACGCGCCCCACCTGGCGCCCCGGCAGTGGGGGTAGCCCTGCGTGACGACCGGTCACAGGGGAGTCGATCAACGCGACACGCCGTGCCACGACGTGGTGAACACCATGCCCACCACGTGGTCCGCGTCATCCACCAACTGGATCGTTCCGGGTAGGCTCGTCCTGCGGTTAGCCGCATTCCACATTCCGTCGAGCACGCAGGAGGACCCCGGTGACCGAAGAGGCTACCGAGGCCAGCGGTGTGGCCACCGCTCCGCAGCGTCGGGTGCTCGTCGCCGAAGACGAAGCACTGATCCGGCTTGACCTCGTCGAGATGTTGCGCGAAGAGGGATACCAGGTGGTCGGCGAGGCGGGCGACGGCGAAGAGGCCATCAAGCTGGCAGCCGAGCTCAAGCCCGACCTGGTGATCCTGGACGTCAAGATGCCCAAGCTGGACGGCATCGAGGCGGCGTCCCAGATCACCACCGACCGCATCGCCCCCGTGGTCATCCTGACCGCGTTCAGCCAGCGCGAGCTGGTCGAGCGCGCCCGCGACGCGGGCACGATGGCGTACCTGGTCAAGCCGTTCAACAAGCGGGACCTCGTTCCCGCGATCGAGCTGGCCGTCAGCCGGTTCTCGGAGATGCAGGCGCTGGAGGCCGAGGTCGCCAGCCTGTCCGACCGGCTGGAGACCCGCAAGGTCATCGACAGGGCCAAGGGCCTGCTGATGACCCACCAGGGGCTGACCGAGCCGGACGCGTTCCGGTGGATCCAGCGCACCGCCATGGACCGGCGCACGACCATGAAGGCCGTCGCCCAGGCGGTCGTCGAGAGCATCGGTCAGAAGTAACCCCGCGCGATCGCGTGGGAGGTCAAACGCTCCGACATCACTCCAACGAGGGCGTGACGGCGCTGCTCATTTGAGCAAAAGGTCACTGGTTGTTATCACCCGGTTGTTGCAATGCGGCAACCGGGTGTAAATCATGCATGAACTATAGTGACCCCCGTCACGATGTGGAAACAAGACAGCGCGTACCGCTGTGCTTGACCTCACCGGGCGGCTACGTTCAGCGCCCGATAGGTCCCATCCCGGGACGGCCGCAGTCCGCGGCCGGCTGGATAGTTGGAGGAACGAGTGTCAGGAGCACGACTCACGCGAGTTCTCGTGCTGGCGGCGGCAGCAACGCTGGCGCTGGGTGCGTGCGCGGCGCGTGATGAGGGGAGCACGTCGGGCGACACCACCGGCTCGGCGGCGGCGCCTTCGCAGGCGGCCGACGCGGCCAACCCGCGCGGCGACGGCAAGGCGGTGTGCTCGGGAGTCTCGATCGCGTACGCGGGCACCATCAACGGCAACAGCGCGGCGCTGGGCCAGAACATCCTGCGCGGCGCCGACCTCGCGGTGAAGCAGCACAACGAGGCCAACCCGAACTGCCAGGTCACCCTGAAGCAGTTCGACACCGAAGGCAAGCCGGACAAGGCCCCGGGCATCGTCACGCAGGTCATCAACGAGTCCGACATCCTCGGCGTCGTCGGCCTGCCGTTCTCGGGTGAGTCGAAGGCCGCGGGCAACCTGTTCAACCAGGCCGGCCTGGTCACGATCAGCCCGTCGGCGACCAACCCGGCGCTGGCCGACAACGGCTGGAAGACCTTCTTCCGCGGCATGGGCAACGACTCCGTGCAGGGCCCGGCCGCGGCCAAGTTCCTCACCGAGACGCTCAAGGCCAACAAGGTCTGCGTCGTGGAGGACGACTCCGAGTACGGCATCGGCCTGGCCAACGCCGTCAAGCAGGCGCTCGGCTCGAAGGCCTCCTGCACCGACAAGGTGAAGACCGGTCAGACCGACTTCTCCGCGGTGGTCAACAAGATCGCCACCGAGAACCCGGACGCCGTCTTCTACGCGGGTTACTACCCCGAGGCCGGCCCGTTCGCGCAGCAGCTGAACGACAAGGCCGTCACCGCCAAGTTCGTCGGCCCGGACGGTGTGAAGGACAACGAGTTCCTCAAGGGTGCCGGCGGCGGCGCGACCAACGCCTACTTCACCTGCCCGTGCGTCCCGGAGGACAACTTCCGCGACTTCACCGCCGCGTTCAAGGCGGTCGAAGGCGCCGACCCGGGCACCTACTCGCCCGAGGGTTACGACGTCACGACCATCCTGCTCAAGGGCATCGACAGCGGCATCAAGGACCGCGCCGCGATGCTGAACTTCGTCAAGAACTACGACGGTCAGGGCCTGACGAAGAAGTTCAAGTGGAACGACAAGGGCGAGCTCTCGGACACCCCGGTGTGGAGCTACCGCGTCGAGAACGGAAAGATCGTCAACAACGGCCAGATCAGCTAACGACCTGACCTATCGGGCATGCACGCGGCCGACCGTCGCGTGCATGCCCGATCCATACCCGGGAATAGAGTGAACCCTTGTACCCCGCGATGACCCCATTCCTCGCGCAGTCCGAGCCGTGGATCTCCTTCGACGTGGCCGGCCTCGCGGAGCAGTTCTGGAACAACACCGTGGACGGCCTGGCGCAGGGCGGCATCTACGCCCTGGTGGCGCTGGGCTACACCCTCGTCTACGGCGTTCTCAAGCTCATCAACTTCGCGCACTCCGAGGTCTTCGTCGTCGGCGCGTTCGCGACCTGGCTGACGTTCTACGGCCTCGGTTTCCGCTCCGGCGCCACGCCCGACCTGTCGATCGTCGAGCTGATCCTCTTCCTCGGCCTCGCCTGCCTGGCCGCGATGGCCGTCTCCGGCGGCACCGCGGTGCTGCTGGAACGGGTGGCCTACCGGCCGCTGAGAAAGCGCAACGCGCCGCGCCTGGTCTTCCTGATCACCGCGATCGGCGCCTCGTTCGCCATCCAGCAGACCCTGCGCCTGATCTTCGGCCTCAACCAGCAGCCCCAGATCCGGCTGCTGCAGCCGGAACCGCTGTTCCGGATCTTCGGCGCCACGGTCACCAACATCCACGTCATCCTCGTGGTGGCGGCGGTCGTGCTGTGGTTCGTGGCCGACTACTTCGTCAACCGGACCCGCCTGGGCCGCGGCATCCGCGCGGTCGCCCAGGACCCGGACACCGCCACGCTGATGGGCGTCAACAAGGAACGGGTCATCGTCATCACGTTCCTCGTCGGCGGGCTGCTCGCCGGCGCCGCCGCGCTGTTCTACATGATGCGGATCCCGCAGGGCGCCATCTACAACGGCGGCTTCCTGCTCGGCATCAAGGCGTTCACCGCCGCGGTGCTCGGCGGCATCGGCAACCTGCGGGGCGCGCTGCTCGGCGGGCTCCTGCTCGGCCTCGTGGAGAACTACGGCCAGTCGCTGTTCGGCGGCGAGTGGAAGGACATCGTGGCGTTCGTCGTGCTGATCGTCGTCCTGATGTTCCGTCCGACCGGCATCCTCGGCGAGTCCCTCGGGAAGGCACGCGTATGACGACCCAGACCGTGAGCGCGCCGCCGAAGCGCCGCTCCATCCGCGAGCAGTGGAACAACCTGTCCCGGCCGGCCCAGTGGGCGATCCTCATCCCGGTCGTGGTGCTGATCTACTTCCTGCCGGTGCTCAACCCGCCGCTGATCGCGACGACCGGCACCGACTTCCCGACCGCGATGTTCGACGTGGCCCGCTACGCGCTGGTCGCGATCGGGCTCAACGTGGTGGTCGGCCAGGCCGGCCTGCTGGACCTGGGCTACGTCGGCTTCTTCGCCGTCGGCGCCTACGTCGCGGCGCTGTTCACCAGCCCGAACTCCAGCCTGGCGAAGCTGCCCTACCTGTGGACGCTGCCGCTGGCGATGGCCGTCACGATGATCTTCGGCATCATCCTCGGCGCGCCGACCCTGCGGTTGCGCGGTGACTACCTGGCGATCGTCACGCTCGGGTTCGGCGAGATCATCCGCCTGGTGGCGGACAACGTCGACCCGCTGCGCGGCCAGTCCGGCTTCGAGCGGGTCGGCACCGACGCGAACGGCACGCCGTTCTTCGCCAACGCCACCGCCTGGTACTGGCTGACGATCACGATCATCATCGCGATCCTGCTGCTGGTCGGGAACCTGGAACGCAGCCGGGTCGGCCGCGCCTGGGTGTCGATCCGCGAGGACGAAGACGTCGCCGAGATCATGGGCGTCCCGGTGTTCAAGTTCAAGATCTGGGCGTTCGTCATCGGCGCCGCGATCGGCGGCCTGTCCGGCGCGCTCTACGCGGGCAAGCTCGGGTTCGTGAACAACCAGTCGTTCGACGTCATCACCTCGATGCTGTTCCTGGCCGCGGTGGTGCTCGGCGGCGCGGGCAACAAGGTGGGCGTGCTGCTGGGCGCGGCCGTGGTGGCGTACCTGCCGCTGCGGTTCGTGCAGCTGGCCGAGTACAACTACCTCATCTTCGGCATCGCGCTGATCATCCTGATGATCTTCCGCCCGCAGGGCCTGCTCGGCGCCCGCCAGCGCCTGCTGGCCCGGGGACGGCAGGCCTACCAGCGGCTGCTCGGCCGCGGTGAGCAGATCAGCGGGGAGAGCGCGCTGGCCGCCGACACGACGGGAGGTCCCCGATGAGCCACCCCAGCGAGGAGACCCCGGTCGAGGGCGGCCTGGTCGCCGAGGTCGCCCGGATGACCCCGGAGGAGCTCGCCGAGCACGAGGCCGAGGTCGCCGAAGCGGTCGCCGTCGACCGCGACATCAAGGTCGAGGTCGGCGAGACCCTGCTGGAGATGCGGGACGTGACGCTGAAGTTCGGCGGCCTGACAGCGCTGGACTCGGTGTCGTTCGGCATCCGCCGCGGCGAGATCCTGGGCCTGATCGGGCCCAACGGCGCCGGCAAGACCACCTGCTTCAACGCGATGACCGGGGTCTACCGGCCCACGTCGGGGCAGGTGCTGCTGGAGGACAAGCCGCTGGGCAAGGCCACCCGCCACCAGATCACGCAGCGCGGCATCGCCCGCACCTTCCAGAACATCCGGCTCTTCGGCGAGATGACCGCGCTGGAGAACGTGGTGGTCGGCACCGACGCCCGCCACAAGACCAGCGTCCTCGGCGCGTTGCTGCGGCTCCCGCGGCACCACCAGGAGGAGAAGACCGCGGTGGAGCGGGCCATGGCGCTGCTGGAGTTCGTCGGCATCGCCGACCGGGCCGCGGACAAGGCCAAGAACCTCCCGTACGGCTACCAGCGCCGCCTGGAGATCGCGCGGGCGATGGCCACCGAGCCGAAGCTGCTGTGCCTCGACGAGCCGGCCGCCGGGTTCAACCCGGCGGAGAAGGAAGAGCTCATGGGGCTGATCCGGAAGATCCGCGACGACGGCTACACCGTCCTGCTCATCGAGCACGACATGAAGCTCGTCATGGGCGTGACCGACCGGATCGTCGTTCTGGAGTTCGGCAAGAAGATCGCCGAAGGACTGCCGGCCGAGATCAGGGAGAACCCCGCTGTGATCGCCGCCTACCTGGGAGTGCCTGACGATGACGCTGCTTGAGCTTGACGGGGTCTCCGTCCACTACGGACGGATCCAGGCGGTCTCGGAGCTGACGCTGCGGGTCGACGAGGGCGAGGTCGTCGCCCTCATCGGCGCGAACGGCGCGGGCAAGAGCACCACGATGCGCGCCATCTCCGGCATCCGCCCGCTGTCGGCGGGCCGGATCACCTTCGCCGGCGAGGACATCACGAAGCTGCGCGCCGACCTGCGGGTCGTCCGGGGCATCTCGCAGGTGCCCGAAGGGCGCGGGGTGTTCCCGGGGATGACGGTCGCGGAGAACCTGGACATGGGCGCCTACGCGCGCAAGGACCGGAAGAACCTGCAGCCCGACCTGGACCGCGTGTTCGACCTGTTCCCGCGCCTTGCGGAGCGGCGCAACCAGGCCGGCGGCACGCTGTCCGGCGGTGAGCAGCAGATGCTGGCCATGGGCCGGGCGCTGATGGCCAAGCCGCGTCTGCTGCTGCTCGACGAGCCCTCGATGGGGCTCGCGCCGCAGTTCATCCAGCAGATCTTCCGGATCGTCACGGAGATCAACAAGCAGGGCACCACGGTGCTGCTGGTGGAGCAGAACGCGCAGCAGGCGCTGTCCCGCGCCCACCGCGCGTACGTGCTGGAGACCGGCCGGATCACCAAGACCGGCACCGGCACCGAGCTGCTGGCGGACTCCGCGATCAAGGAGGCCTACCTGGGCGTCGCCTGATCGGGTGGACCTGGAACGAGAAGGGCCCCGGCGCTCGTGCGCCGGGGCTCTTCTTCGTGGTGGATCAGCGGCTGCCGGGGGCGGCGTCGCGCACCAGGCAGGACAAGCGCGCGGTGCAGGTGCGGCGGCCCTGGTCGTCGGTCAGCACGATCTCGGCGGTGATGGTGCCGCGGCCGACGTGCAGCGGCGTCGCCACGCCGGTGACCAGGCCTTCCCGCGCGGCGCGGTGGTGGGTGCAGGACAGCTCGAACCCGAGCGTGGCCTTGTCCGCGCCCGCGTTGAGCGCCGCCACGGTCGAGCCCAGCGCCTCCGCGAGCACGGCGTTCGCGCCGCCGTGCAGCAGGCCGTAGGGCTGCAGGTTGCCCTCGACCGGCATCGTGCCGACCACCCGCTCCGCCGTGAGCTCGACGAACTCGATGCCGAGCTTGTCGTTGAGCTGCTGCTCCGCGACGCGCGGATCGATGCCCGCGAGCTGCTCGCGGATGGCTTCGGAGAGGTTCTCGGACAACGCGGGTGACTCCTCGGTGAGACGACGGCAAGGCAGGACGACCGCTCGCGCGGTTCTGTCGGTGCCCCACCCTAGACTCGCACCCGTGAGCCCCAGCCAGAACCAGCCAGTAGCCAACACCACAGCGACGGCGCCCGCGGAAGGACGGCCGCGGCTGTTGCTGATCGACGGCCACTCGATGGCCTACCGCGCCTTCTTCGCCGTGCCTGCCGACCGGTTCAAGACCTCCACCGGCCAGGTCACCAACGCGGTGTTCGGGTTCACCTCGATGCTCATCAACCTGCTGCGCGACGAGCAGCCGACGCACCTCGCGGTGGCGTTCGACGTGTCGCGGCAGACGTTCCGCTCGGCGACCTTCGCCGACTACAAGGCCACCCGGACGTCGACGCCGGACGAGTTCAAGGGGCAGGTCGACCTGGTCAAGGACGTGCTCGGGGTGCTCGGCATCCCGGTGCTGACCAAGGACAACTACGAGGCCGACGACATCATCGCCACGCTGACCACGCAGGCGACGGCCGAGGGCTACCAGGTGCTGATCTGCACCGGCGACCGCGACGCGCTGCAGCTGGTGGACGACTCGACGACGGTCCTGTACCCGCGCAAGGGCGTGTCCGACCTGGTCCGCTACGACCCGGCCGGGGTGGCGGAGAAGTACGGGCTCACGCCGTCGCAGTACCCGGACTTCGCGGCGCTGCGCGGCGACCCGTCGGACAACCTGCCGGGCATCCCGGGCGTCGGGGAGAAGACCGCCACCAAGTGGATCCAGCAGTTCGGGTCGCTGGACGCGCTGATCGACCGGGTCGACGAGGTCAAGGGCAAGGTCGGCGACGCGCTGCGCGCCCACCTGAGCTCGGTGACGCTCAACCGCCAGCTCACCGAGCTGGTGCGGGACGTGCCGCTGGACGCCACGCCCGGCGACCTCGCGCTCAAGCCGTGGGACCGGGACGCGGTCCACCGGCTGTTCGACGAGCTCGAGTTCCGGGTGCTGCGCGACCGGCTGTTCCAGACGCTGTCCAGCGCGGAGCCGGAGGCCGAGTCCGGGTTCGAGGTGGAGGGCGCCGCGGTGCCCGCGGGCGGTCTCGCGGCGTGGCTGTCGAAGCACACCAAGGCCGGCCAGACCGTGGGCCTGTCCTTCCGCACCACCGGTTCGTCGGTGCGGTCGGACATCCAGTCGATCAGCCTGGCCGCGCCGGGCGGCGAGGCCGGGTACGTCGACGTCACCGCCCTGGACGAGGCCGACGAGCAGGCGCTGGCCGCGTGGCTGGCCGACCCGGCGATCGCCAAGGCCGGGCACGCGCTGAAGGTGCCGCTGCACGCGCTGCGGGCGCGCGGCTGGAAGCTCGCGGGCCTGGCGATGGACACCGAGCTGGCCGCGTACCTGGTCCGGCCGGGGCAGCGGTCGTTCGAGCTGGACGACCTGGTGCTGCGGTACCTGCAGCGCGAGCTGCGCAACGACAGCGACTCCGGCGACGGCCAGCTGTCCCTGCTCGACGGCGACGACGGCGACCAGAAGCTGGTGCAGGGCGAGCTGGTCCGCGCCAGCGCGGTCGCCGAGCTGGCCGGCGCCCTCTCCGCCGAGCTGGACAAGATCAGCGGCACCAGGCTGCTCGGCGACATCGAGCTGCCGTTGCTGCAGGTCATCGCCGAGGTCGAGGCCGCGGGCGTGGCCGTCGACATCGAGCAGCTGACCGCGCTGGAGGCGCACTACGGCGCCCGCGTGAAGCAGGCCGCCGAGGCCGCGTACGGCGTGATCGGCAAGCAGGTCAACCTGGGCTCGCCCAAGCAGCTGCAGGTCGTGCTGTTCGACGAGCTGGGCATGCCGAAGACCAAGCGCACCAAGACCGGCTACACCACCGACGCCGAGGCGCTGCAGACGCTGTACGAGAAGACCGAGCACCCGTTCCTGCAGCACTTGCTGGAGCACCGGGACGCCACCCGGCTCAAGAGCACGGTCGAGGGCCTGCTCAAGTCGGTCGCCGACGACGGCCGGATCCACACCACGCTGCACCAGACGATCGCGGCCACCGGTCGTCTGTCCTCTGTGGACCCGAACCTGCAGAACATCCCGATCCGCACCGAGGAGGGCCGCCGCATCCGCGACGCGTTCGTCGTCGGCGACGGGTACGCGGAGCTGCTCACCGCGGACTACAGCCAGATCGAGATGCGGATCATGGCGCACCTGTCCGAGGACGCGGCGCTGATCGAGGCGTTCCAGTCCGGGTTCGACTTCCACGCGGCCACCGCGGCGCGCGTGTTCGGCGTCGACCCGGCCGAGGTCACCGGGCCGCAGCGGGCGAAGATCAAGGCGATGAACTACGGCCTGGCCTACGGGCTGTCGGCCTACGGCCTGTCGCAGCAGCTGCGGATCTCCACCGAAGAGGCCCGCGGGCTGATGGACGAGTACTTCGCCCGGTTCGGCGGGGTGCGCGACTACCTGCACAGCGTCGTGGTCGAGGCGGGCAAGGTCGGCTACACCGAGACGATCTTCGGCCGTCGCCGCTACCTGCCCGACCTCAACAGCGACAACCGGCAGCGGCGCGAGATGGCCGAGCGGATGGCGCTCAACGCGCCGATCCAGGGCAGCGCGGCCGACATCATCAAGGTCGCGATGATCGGCGTGCACCGCGCGATCGCCGAGGCCGGCCTGCGGTCGCGGGTGCTGCTGCAGGTGCACGACGAACTGATCGTCGAGGTCAGCGAGGGCGAGCGCGACCGGGTCGAGGAGCTGGTGCGCCGCGAGATGGGCGCGGCGTACGAGCTGGCCGTGCCGCTGGAGGTGTCGGTCGGGTTCGGCCGGTCCTGGAACGAGGCGGCGCACTGACGGCATGACGGACCGGGCGGCGGTGGTGGCGCAGGTGCGCCGCGCCAAGGACTGGATGGACGCGCACTACGCCGAGCCCCTCGACGTGGACGCGCTCGCCGCCGTCGCCTGCTGTTCGCGCTACCACTTCATGCGCTCGTTCGCCGCCGCGTACGGGGAGAGCCCGAAGGCCTACCTGACGCGGCGGCGCATCGAGCGGGCGCAGGACCTGCTGCGGTCGGTGAACCTGACGGTCACCGAGGTGTGCCTGGCCGTCGGGTTCACCAGCCTCGGCACGTTCAGCCGCCGGTTCGCCGAGATCACCGGTTCCTCGCCGAGCGAGTACCGGGCGCGGGTGCGCGCGGACGGGCCGCCGCCGGTGCCCGGGTGCTACCTGATGATGTGGACCCGGCCCGCGGCGGGAACAGCACATTCGGAGAAGCCGGGGGACGTCCCAGGTCAGTAGCGTTCTTCCCATCGACCACAGGAGGTTCGCGATGATCAAGGGGCTGTCCCACTCCAGCGTGTACGTGCTGGACCAGGATTCGGCAAAGGCGTTCTACACCGAGAAGCTCGGCTTCGAGGTGCGGCGGGACCTGCAGATCGGCGACTTCCGCTGGCTCACGGTCGGGCCGCCCGACCAGCCGGACCTCGACTTCATCCTGATGAAGCCGGGGCCGCCGCAGCACGACGCGGAGACCGAGAAGCAGATCCGGGAACTGGTGGCCAAGGGCGCGTTCGGCGGGGGCGTGTGGAAGACCGCCGACTGCCGCGGGACGCACGCCGAGCTGGCCGCGCGCGGGGTGACGTTCCTGCAGGAGCCGGCCGAGCGGCCGTACGGGATCGAGGCCGTGTTCCGCGACGACTCGGGCAACTGGTTCAGCCTCACCCAGCCGCACGCGTTCGACCCCGGCAAGGACTGGGGCTGATCTTCGCCGGTTCCCGGCCGGATCGGGCGCTGGGACGTGGAAAGGTTTCCGGCGCATTGCGGCGGGGAGAAGGCCACGTCGAGAGGCTGCCCGTGCCGCGAGCAGCAGGTAGCGTGGGGTCATGGCTGGCCGGAAAGCGCTGATCCTGGCGGGTACGGGGATGCTGGCCGGGCTCGCCGAAGTCCTGACCAGGGAGGGCTGGCACGTGGTGCTGCCGTCCCGGCGGTACCACCCGCTCGACTGCGAGGTGCGGCCGGGGGAGGCGGCGCGGCGGTCGATGCGGCCGCCGGGGCACCGGCCCTTCCGCGACGGCACGATCCGCCCGTGGGGCGGCGGGAAGGCGATCTGGGTCGAGGCGCACTGGGACCGGCCGCGGGAGCTCGCCGCGAAGGCGGAGCTGGCGCTGCGCGGGCAGGCGGACCTGCTGGTGGCGTGGATCCACGAGCAGTACCGGCGGTCGGTGATGGGCGCGGTGGAGTCCCTGCTCGCCGACGGCGCGCCGGTGGTGGAGGTGCGGGGCGGCCTCAGCGGCACCGGGGCGGTCGAACCGCCCGACCCGCTGCTGCCCCTGCACCCGACCCAGGTGGTGCAGCTGGGCACGGTCTCCGCCTACGACGCCCACCGTTCCTTGGCCCAGGCCGAGATCGCCGAGGGAGTGCTCGAAGCGGTGCGCCGGGCCCTGGCCGGCCACGCGACGTCGACGCACCAGATCGGCCAGCTGCGGCCGATGGTGCGCTGAGCCTGCACGCCGCCGCTTGCGGCGGCGGACGGGGACCTGACGTTGGTGGCCACGTGCGGCTCGGACTGGGAGCGTGTGCTGCCGGAATTCGCGGATGGTGCCGGGCGGGGGAACCGCCTCGATGGCGAGCAGGTGCGGCCGCCGGTGCCCTGGGTGGCGCGCTCGGCCCCCGCTTGGCAGCCGGGATCGCGTGCCGCTGGAATTGGCGGAGGCTCGCCCCGATGTCGGGTGGGGGATGCGCCTCGTTGGTGGGCGGGCGCGGCCCCAGGGAAGCGGCCCAGGCGGGCGGCCGGGCGAGGCCAGCCCATCAGCCCGGAGCGCCGATTTCCCGCATCTCGGCGAGGCGGTCCGCCAGGAACGCACGCTCGGTCTCGTTGTCCGTCAGGCGCAGAGCGTGCTCGTAGGCGGCGGCCGCCTCGACCGGCCGGCCGAGGCGGCGCAGCAGGTCTGCCTTGATCGCGGGCAGGTAGTGGTACCCGGACAACCGGCGGTCGTCTTCCAGCTCCGTCACCTCGGCCAGCGCCTGCGCCGGGCCGTCGACCATCGCCACCGCCACCGCCCGGTTCAGCGCCACCACCGGCGACGGCCACACCTTCGCCAGTTCGTCGTACAGCACCAGGATCTGCGGCCAGTCCGTCGCCTCGTACGACGGTGCGCTCGCGTGCAGCACCGCGATCGCCGCCTGCAGGGCGAAACGGCCTGGCGGGCCGCCGCGCAGGGACGTCACCACCAGCTCGTCCGCCTCCGCGAGCGCGGCGCGATCCCAGCGGGAACGGTCCTGTTCGGACAGCAGCAGGAGCCGCCCCGTCCCGTCCGTGCGCGTCGCCCGGCGCGCGTGCCCCGCCAGCAGCAACGCCAGCAACCCCCGCACCTCCCGCGAGTCCGGCACCAGCTCTCGCAGCAGCCGCGCCAGTTCCAGCGCCCGCTCGGCGCACGCCACCCGCATCAGCGACTCGCCCGACGGCGCCGTGTGCCCGGTCGTGAACAGCAGGTGGATCGTCGTCAGCACCGCGTCCAGCCGCTCCGGCAGCTCGGCCGGTGCGGGCATCCGGAACGGGATCCGTGCCGCCGCGATCTTCTTCTTCGCCCGCGTGATCCGGGCCGCCATCGTCGCCGGCGGCACCAGGAACGCCGCCGCGACGTCCGGCGTCGGCACGCCGCACACCAGCCGCAAGGTCAGGGCCACCTGCGCCTCGGCCGACAACGCGGGGTGGCAGCACAGGAACACCAGCCGCAGCGGGTCGTCGGCCACCGGGCCGTCCGGCGCGGGCTCGACCAGCAACGGCAGCTTCGCGCGCAGCGTCGCCGCGCGCCGCAGGGCGTCCAGCGCGTTGTGCCGCGCCGCGGTCGTCAGCCACGCGGCCGGGCGGTCCGGCACGCCGTCGCGGGCCCACGAGTCGAGCGCGGCGGCGTAGGCGTCCTGGACGCACTCCTCCGCCAGGTCGAGATCACGCGTGACGCGCACCGTCGCGGCGAGCACCCTGGCCCACTCGCGGCGGTGCGCGTCGGCGACGGCGTCCCGGACCCCGGTCACACCTCCATCAACGGCCGCACCTCGACCGCCCCGTCCATGATCGGCAGCAGCTTCCCGATGGCCACCGCCTGATCGAGGTCGGCCGCCTCGACCACGAAGAACCCGGCGATGACCTCCTTGCTCTCCAGGAACGGGCCGTCGGTCACCGCGCCGCCCTTGTGGATCGTGCGGGCCTGCGCCACCGGCTGCAGCCCCTGCTCGTGCACCACCCGGGCGCCCATGGCCTCGATCTTCGGCCCGACGGCCAGGTTGGCCTCCATGACCTCCGGCGGGATGTCGGCCACGCCGCCGGGGAGTTCCTTTTCGTAGATCAGGATCGCGTACTGCGGCATCGTCACGTCCCCGCTCACCAGTTGCCCGTTTCCGGCCCCATCGCACCACATTCGAGCCCGCCCGCGCGCCGGTAGCGCTGCAGCAGCCCGCCGCGCGGCAACCGCTCGGTGTGGGTCAGCTCCAGCGCGCCCGGCCCGGCGCCGGAGCCGAACAGCCGCTTGCCCGACCCGATCACCACCGGGAACACCAGCAGCTGGAACTCGTCGACCAGGTCGTGCGCGAGCAGTGTCTGCACCAGGTCGCTGCTGCCGTGGACCTGGATGTCCCCGCCGTCGCCGCGCTTGAGCTCGGCCACCGCCCCGGCGGCGTCCCCGCGCAGCAGCGTGCAGTTGCGCCAGCCCACCTCGGTCAGCGTCCGCGAGGCGACGAACTTCGGCAGCCCGTTCATCAGGTTGCCGAACGGGTCGTCGGCCAGCGGCCAGGTCGCGGCGAACTCCTCGTAGGTCTTCCGGCCGAGCAGGAGCGCGCCGGCTCCGCGGGTGAATTCGAGCATCAGCTCCAGCACCCGCTCGCCGATGAACGGCACCGCCCAGCCGCCGTGGGCGAAGCCGCCGTCGCGGTCCTCGTCCGGGCCGCCCGGCGCCTGCATCACGCCGTCGGCCGTCACGAACGCCGTGACCACAAGTTTCCGCATGCCGATCCCTTCCTCACCGGGC
Source organism: Amycolatopsis tucumanensis (assembly GCF_021654135.1). Taxonomy (GTDB): domain Bacteria; phylum Actinomycetota; class Actinomycetes; order Mycobacteriales; family Pseudonocardiaceae; genus Amycolatopsis_E; species Amycolatopsis_E tucumanensis. The sequence goes on from NZ_JAKGSD010000005.1 coordinate 165,318, forward strand.
GTCCCGGTGACGCCCGCGCCCCTACGGCGAACGAGCGGCCCCGGAATCGACAACCGGCGGGAACTAATCCTGGCGGGCCACGCCCCGGACGAGGAGCATGATGCCCTCGCGCACCTCGGCTCGGGAGCGCTGCGGCTGGAACACCTGCCAGTCCAGGGCGACGACCAGCAGCGTGCCGAACAGCCCGGCCGCCGCGGTCGGCACCTCGATCCCCGGCGGCAGGCGCCCGGCGTCGGCGACCCGCTGCAGCTGCTCCTTCACGATCGAGACGATGTCCTCGCGCAGCAGAGACAGCGTCTCCTGCCACTGGCCCGGCGTCCGCCACAGCTCGCTGACCAGGATCTGCGAGAACCCGCGGTGCCCCGCGATGAACTCCAGCCCGGTGTCCACCAGGGACTCCAGCGCGGCCACCGGGTCCGGCTCGGCCGCGTGCGCCCGCAGCCGCTCGGCGAGCTGCCCGACGCCGTAGCGCAGCAGCGCGTCGATCAGCCCGTCCTTGCTGCCGAAGTTGTAGTACACGGTGCCCTTCGCGACGCCGGCCGCCGCCGCGATCTCGTCCACCGTGAGCCCGGCCAGCCCCTTCTCGGTGGCCAGCCGCAGCGTCGCCTCGAACAGCTTCTGCTTGGTGCTTTCGCCGCGGGGGCTCACAGCGACAGCTCCGGCTGCAGCTTCGACACCGTCCACACCCGTTGCCTGCGCGCGGCCAGCGCCGACACCGCGAGCGCGCCCACCAGGTAGGCGACCAGCACCCCGATGTCCAGCAGGTTCCGCAGCGACGCGCCGGTGTAGAGCAGGTGCCGCAGCCCGTCGACCACGTACCCCATCGGCAGCACGACGTGCAGCGGGTACAGCGCGTCCGGCAGGGTCTGCCACGGGAACGTGCCGCCCGCGCTGACCAGCTGCAACACCAGCAGCACCAGCCCGAGGAACTTGCCGACGGCGCCGAAGAACGCGTTGAGCGCGTGCACGATCGCGGTGAACGTCAGCGACGCCAGGATCGCGAACGCCAGCGCGCCCACCGGGTGCGCGATGTGGATGCCGACGAACCAGGTCACGGCGGCGAACAACACGACGACCTGCGCGATGCCCAGCAGCGCCGAAGGCAGCCACCCGCCGAGCGCGACCCGCAGCGGCGCGGTGCCCGCCGCGATCGCCCGCGACGACAGCGGCCGGATCAGCAGGAACAACACGAATGCGCCGATCCAGGTGGCCAGGGCGAGGAAGAACGGGGCCAGCCCGGCGCCGTAGGTGCCCGCGGAGGCGACGCCGACGGAGTTGACCGCGACCGGGTCGGCGATCGTGTCCGCGGTCGCGGTCCGCGTCGGGTCGCTGGGGTTGGGGATCTGCTGGAGCCCGTTGTTCAGGCCGTCCCGCAGCTGGCCGGCGCCGGTCGCCAGCTCCCGCGTGCCGGACAACGCGGTCTTCTCGCCGTCGTTGAGCTGGTTCGCGCCGGCCGAGAGCGTGTTCGCGCCGTCGGCGGCCTGCGCGATGCCGCCGGACAGCGCGGGCGCCGAGTTCGCCAGCGTGGCGGCCCCGGCCGCGACCTGCCGCGCCCCGTCGGCGAGCTGGTTCAGCTGGGCCGACGTCTGCTGGATCCTCGAGTTGGCCTGGTCGACCGGGGCCCGCAGGTCGCCCAGCACGCCCTGCACCCGCTCGATGTCGGTCTCGGACAACCCGGCCGCGCGCAGCCGGTCGGTGAGCTGGTTGTTCACGTCGTCGAGGTTGCGCACCAGCTGGGCGGATCCGCTCGCCACGGTGGACCCGGCCGCGGCGACCTGGCTGTTGCCGTCGGCGACCTGCTGGGCGCCGTCGGCCAGCTGCCGGGTGCTCTGCGGCAGGGTCGCGGTGCTCGACCGGAGCGTGGACAGCCCGGACGACAGCTGGGCGCTGCCGGTGGCCAGCTGCTGCGCCCCGTCGGCGAGCTGCTGCTGGCCGGTGAGCAGCCGGTTCGCGCCGTCGGCGAGCTGGGTGGCGCCGGTCGCGGCCTGCTGGGTCTGCTGGTAGATGGTCGAAAAGCCCATCAGGAACCGGTTCGCGGCCTCGCTGCCCACCTTCTCCGCGATCGTGTCGCGGATCTGCTCGGCGACCTGGTTGGCGATGGTGTGCGAGAGGTAGTTGTTCGCGTCGTTCGTGGTCAGCTGGATCGTGGCGCGCTGCGGGGTGAAGTTGCCGCTGGAGAGCAGCGCGGCGGAGAAGTCGCGCGGGATCGTGATCGTGAACGCGTAGCGGTCGTCGCGCACCCCGGCGTCGGCCTCGGCCGCGGAGACCTCGTGCCACTGGAACGTGCCCGAGCCGACCACCGAGGACGTTACTTCGTCGCCGACGTTGCGGTCGGCGGAGCCCGCGTCCTCGTTGACGATCGCCGCGGGCAGCTTGCCGAGGCGGCCGTAGGGGTCGAAGTTGGCGTAGAGGTAGAACGACGCGTACAGCAGGGGGACGAGCACCAGCGCGGCCACGGCGAGCTTGGGCAGCTTGCCGGAGGTCAGGCGGCGCAGTTCCCCGGCGGCGAGCCGGAGGCCGGTCACTGCGGATCTCCTTGCACGAGTTCGGGTTCGGGCTGCTCGGTGCGGCCGAGCAGCGCCGGGGGAGCGGGCAGTGCCCCGGTCGGGGCGGTGGCGGTCAGCACGACGACGGCGAAGCCGCGCTCGGCGTGTTCGCGGGCGAGGCCGGCCCAGCTGGAGACGTCGCTGCTGTGCCGGTCGGGGGTGTCGAGCACGAGCAGCCGCACCCCGGGCCGCGCCGCGGCCAGCGCGGTGAGCAGCCGGGTGCGCTCGGCGGGGGACAGGTGCTCGAACCGGACGTCCGCGCGCCCGGCGAGGTCGTGCTCGGACAGCCACCGCGCGACGGCGTCCTTGCCCGCGGGCAGCTTCCCGATCGACAGCTCCTCGGCGACGACCATCCGCACCGGCAGCGAGTCCTCCGGCGCGGTGATCTCGGGCGCGTCCACCACGGCGCTGACGCGGCGCAGCTTCGCGGCGTCCGCCTTGCCGTCGAGCGTCACGAGCCCGGTCGTCGGCCGCATCCGCCCGGTCAGGGCGAGACCGAACGCGGTCACCCCGGCGCCCGGCTCGCCGTGCGCGAAGACGAGTTCGCCCTCGCCGACGGCGAGCGAGGTCGGCGGCAGCACCGTGCCGTGCGGACCTTCGACGGTGACCCGGTCGGCGTGCACCCGCACAGGATCCCCCTCTTTTGAACTGACTGGTCAGTTCAAAAGTTACGCCCGTCCTCCGGAGCCCGCAACTCGGGGGTCAGCGCAGCGCGGACGCGGGCCGGACCTCCCAGTACGACCACAACGGCCGGTACCCCTGACGCGGCCAGAACACCGAGGACAGCGGGTTGGCCGGGTTGTAGTAGAGGTAGGTCGCGCGGGCGCCGAGGTCGGCGAACTCGCGGTGCACCCGGCTCAGCAGCGCCCGGCCGATGCCTTCGCCGCGCGCGTGCTCGCTGGTCGCCACGTTGTTGACGTAACCCCACTGCCCGGCGGGCAGCAACTCGGCGGCCCACGACCCGGGCGCCGACTCGACCCACCCGCAGTCGGCCAGTGCGACGGCGACGCCGTCCCGTTCGGCGAGCCAGACCGGCGCGTCCGCGGCGAGGTTGCGCTCCAGCCGCGGCGTGATCAGCTGCGCAGTGCCCGGCCGCCACGGCCCGGCGACCAGGCTGGAGTAGCGGAACGTGGCCATCGACAGCGCCACGACCTCCTCAAGGTCCTCCGGCCGCGCGCGGCGGATCGTCACGCCCGGCGGGGGTGGGTGGTCCTCCGGCGGGCCGGTGCGGACGGCGAGCACGGACAGCGGCACCAGGCCGTGGTCGAGGAACGCGCGCACCGCCTCGGCGTCCCGGCTCGGCCAGGTCACCGTGCACGACGAGTCCGCGCCGGGCGACTCCCGGTCCATCCGGCGCCGCCAGGCGCGCAGCAGCGCGTCCATGCCCGCGGTCCCGGTGTCCCCGACGCACGGGAACAGCTGCCACACCTGCGCGGCCGACCACAGCAGGTCGAACGCGCCCGGCTGGTGCCGCTGGACCTGGACCACCCCGGTGACGCGGGTGCCGTCCGCGGTGGCCGCGGTCAGCACCTCGCCCTCCGGCGGTGGCGCGGCGGGCGGCAGCAGCGGGTCCAGCGCGCTGAACCGGGCCCGCTGCGCGGACAGCAGCGCCGCGCTCACGGGCACGCGCGCGCCCGGAAGATCGCCGTGCCCGGGAAGAGCTTGCCCCGCAGCGGGCTCCACTGGCCCCACACCCGGGTGTGCCCGGCCGGCCACTCCGGCTCGATCAGGTCCTCCAGCGCGAACCCGGTGGCCGCCAGCGCCCGCACGTAGTCGCCCACCGTGCGGTGGTACTCCACGTAGGTCGCCTTCCCGTCCCCGTCGACCTCCACGTAGGGGGTGCGGTCGAAGTACGGCTGGCTCGCGGTCAGCCCGGCCGGCCCCGGGTCGTCCGGGAAGATCCAGCGGATCGGGTGGGTCACCGCGAACACCCACGGCCCGCCCGGCCGCAGCACCCGGCGCACCTCGGCGAACACGGTCTCGATCGAGGCCACGAACGGCAGCGCGCCGAACGCCGAGCAGGCCACGTCGACGCTGCCGTCCGCCAGCGGCAGCCGCTCGGCCGTCGCCTGGACCAGCGGGACCTCGATCCCGGTGCGCGCCGCGCCCGCGCGGGCGTGCCGGAGCATCCCGGCCGACAGGTCGAGCCCGACCGGGTGCGCGCCCGCCGTGGCCAGCCAGCGCGAGCACGCCGCCTGGCCGCACCCGATCTCGGCCACGCGGCGGCCGCGCACGTCGCCGAGCAGCCGGGCGTCGGCCTCGCGCACGCCCTCCGGGCACCACACGAAGTCCGCGTCGCCGAGGAAGCCGCCGTGGGTGGCCTGGTAGTCGTCGGCGTCGGCGTCCCACCAGGCCAGGTTGGCCGCCGTCGCCTCGTCCGCGGTCACCTCCCGGTGCGCCACGCCGATCGTGCCGAGCCGGTGTTCGGCGCGGGCGTGCCGGTCCGGGTCGAGGTCGCCGCCGTTGTCGTCTGCCGCCGTCGTCACACCGGTATTCTCACCGGTCAGCCCCGCCGCGTCCGTGCGGGCGACCCTGTTTGTGCCGCGCGTGGGCGGCCGCGTACGATATCTCTAGCGCAGTGGGTTCGCGCTACCTTCCACTCGGCAGAGCTGAGCCGGGTTCCGGGTCGCGCACCGTCGGCGGTGATGCTCCGCGGCCGTTCCGTTGTGAACGTTTGCTCATGGTTGCCGTCGCACGCTCACCGCGCGCGCAAACTGCAAACCTACTCGAGCCGTAAACCAACCGGAGCAACCCACCTAATGACCACCGACACCACCACCGCCCCGACGTCCGGCGCCGCCCAGGTCGCCGTCAACGACATCGGGTCGGAGGAAGACTTCCTCGCCGCGATCGACAAGACGATCAAGTACTTCAACGACGGCGATATCGTTGAGGGCACCATCGTCAAGGTCGACCGCGACGAGGTGCTGCTCGACATCGGTTACAAGACCGAGGGCGTCATCCCCTCGCGTGAGCTGTCCATCAAGCACGATGTCGATCCCGGCGAGGTCGTCAGCGTCGGTGACGAGGTCGAGGCCCTCGTTCTCCAGAAGGAGGACAAGGAAGGCCGGCTGATCCTGTCCAAGAAGCGCGCCCAGTACGAGCGCGCCTGGGGCACGATCGAGGAGCTCAAGGAGAAGGACGAGCCCGTCAAGGGCACCGTCATCGAGGTCGTCAAGGGCGGCCTGATCCTCGACATCGGCCTGCGGGGCTTCCTGCCCGCCTCCCTGGTGGAGATGCGCCGCGTGCGCGACCTGCAGCCCTACGTCGGCCGCGAGCTCGAGGCGAAGATCATCGAGCTGGACAAGAACCGCAACAACGTGGTCCTGTCCCGCCGGGCCTACCTCGAGCAGACCCAGTCCGAGGTCCGCAGCGAGTTCCTCAACGCGCTCGCCAAGGGCCAGGTCCGCAAGGGCGTCGTGTCCTCGATCGTCAACTTCGGCGCGTTCGTCGACCTCGGCGGCGTCGACGGTCTGGTGCACGTCTCGGAGCTGTCCTGGAAGCACATCGACCACCCGTCCGAGGTCGTCGAGGTCGGCCAGGAGGTCACCGTCGAGGTGCTGGACGTCGACATGGACCGCGAGCGCGTGTCCCTGTCGCTGAAGGCGACCCAGGAAGACCCGTGGCGCCAGTTCGCCCGCACCCACGCGATCGGCCAGATCGTGCCGGGCAAGGTCACCAAGCTCGTCCCGTTCGGCGCGTTCGTCCGCGTCGAGGAGGGCATCGAGGGCCTGGTGCACATCTCCGAGCTGGCCGAGCGCCACGTGGAGATCCCGGAGCAGGTCGTGCAGGTCGGCACCGAGGTCATGGTCAAGGTCATCGACATCGACCTGGAGCGCCGCCGGATCTCGCTGTCGCTGAAGCAGGCGAACGAGGGCTTCACCACCGACACCGAGTTCGACCCGACGCAGTACGGCATGGCCGCCGAGTACGACGACCAGGGCAACTACATCTACCCCGAGGGCTTCGACCCCGACACGCAGGAGTGGCAGGAAGGCTACGACAAGCAGCGTGAGGAGTGGGAGCGCCAGTACGCCGAGGCGCACGCCCGCTACGAGGCCCACATGCGGCAGATCGCCAAGGCGGCCGAGGCCAGCGCCCAGGCGGCGGCCGAGGAGGCCACCGGTGGTCCGGTCGGCGGCGGCGAGCAGAACTACAGCTCGACCGGCGGCGGCTCGGAGCAGCGCAGCGGCGGCACCCTCGCCAGCGACGAGCAGCTCGCGGCTCTGCGCGAGAAGCTCTCCGGCGGTGCGTGAGCCCTCGCGGCTGAGTGACTGATCCGTGGCCCCCGGTCCTGCTTGGACCGGGGGCCACGGTCGTTCCCGGGGCCGACCCGGCGCTCGTTGCCGGTGTGGCGCTGGACAACGGGTTCCGTCGGCGGCTCGGCTGCCGCCTCAGGCGAGTTCGAGGTCCAGCCCGTTGATCATCGCGCGGATGCCGGATCCGAACACCTCGTCGTAGGCGTCGTCGGTGGTCTCGATGAACCACTTCGGCGGCGGGTTGCGCGCGCGGTGCGTCAGCTCGACGCTCACCAGCCCGTGCATCGTGGTCCAGATCAGGTATCCGGTGACGTTCGGGTCGCGGCCCGGCGGCGTCACCGGCGCCACGCGGTCCACCAGCAGGTCGAAGCTGCTCCGCTGCGCGAACGCCCGCAGGTCCGGGTCCGGGTCGAACCCGGGCACCGACTGCTCGAACATGAACGCGTACCGCGCCGGGCTGTCCAGCGCGAACCGGCGGTAGGCGCGGGCCAGCGCGAGGATCCCCGCTGCCGGATCGCCGGAAACCGGCGGCACCGCCCGGAACTCCTCGTGCAGCATCTCGAAAGTGCGCTCGTACAAGGCGTCCAGAACCCCGTTGCGGCCGCCGAAGCGCGTGTAGACCCCGATCGTCGACGTGCCGGCCGCCTCGGCGACGCTGCGCACCGTCAGCCCTGCCACGCCCTGCTTGAGGAGAACCGTCAGCGCGGCCTGCAGGAAGCGTTCCCTGCTGTGGCTGTCGCCGTGGCCGTGTCGGGTGGCCATCCGCCGCGCACCCCCTTCGCTCTCCTGGAAGCAACTTAGGGCATAACGCGCGTTATCGCGCCCCCGCCACGGCAGGCATGATGAAGTCGTGGCAGTCGACTTGGTCTTCCGCGGGCGGCGCGTCGTCGCCGACCGCGCGCTCGTGATGGCGATCGTGAACCGCACGCCCGACTCGTTCTACGACCGGGGCGCGTCCTTCGCGGACCCGGACGCGCTGGCGGCCGTCGACCGGGCCGTCGCGGAGGGCGCGGACATCGTGGACATCGGCGGGGTCAAGGCGGGCCCCGGCAGCGACGTCGGGGTCGACGAGGAGACCCGCCGGGTGGTGCCGTTCGTCGCGGAGATCCGGCGGCGGCACCCGGACCTGGTGATCAGCGTGGACACCTGGCGGCACGAGGTCGGACGCCTGGCCTGCGAGGCCGGAGCGGACCTGCTCAACGACACCTGGGCGGGCGCCGACCCGCGGCTGGCGGAGGTCGCGGCCGAGTTCGGCGCCGGGTACGTGTGCTCGCACACCGGGGGAGCGGTGCCGCGCACGCGCCCGTTCCGCGTCCGCTACGAGGACGTCGTCGGCCAGGTGATCGAGGAGATCACCCGCCGGGCCGAGGAGGTCGTCGCGCTCGGCGTGCCCCGCGGCGGCGTCCTGATCGACCCGACGCACGACTTCGGCAAGAACACCTGGCACAGCCTCGCCCTGCTGCGGCACGCGAGCGAGCTGACCGCGACCGGCTGGCCCGTCCTCATGGCACTGTCCAACAAGGACTTCGTGGGGGAGACCCTCGGCGCCGGCGTCACCGAACGGCTGGACGGCACCCTGGCCGCCACCGCGCTCGCGGCCAGGGACGGCGCACAGGTGTTCCGGGTGCACGAGGTCCAGCAGACGCGCCGCGTGCTGGAGATGGTGGCGACGATCGCGGGGGAGCGCCCACCGGCTCAGGCGGTGCGCGGCCTGGCCTGAGCCGGGCGCCGGACGGCGGAAAGCGCTATCGCGCGGAGCCGTTGAGCCCGTGCAGCACGCGCTGCAGGATCTGCGAGTCCAGGAACTCCGGCTCCGGCAACGGCTCCTCGGCCGGGTACTCGGTCGCCGGGCTGGGCATGCGGTGCGGGGAGCGCGTCGGGAGGGCCCCGGTCAGGCCGGCCGGCAACGGCAGCTCGCACCAGGCCGTGCGGTGCCCGCCGGGCAGGGCGACGGTGTTGATGGTCCAGCCGGGCAGCTCGGGGGGTTCGCCGGGGCGGTCGTCGTCGAGTTCGACGACCACGACGTCGCGGTGCAGGCGCAACCGGACGGTCAGGAAGCGGGGCGATCGCCGGTCCGCCCCTTCCACCGAGGACCGCACCAGGTGCCGGATGACGGTCGCCGCGTCGTCGGCCAGTGGCCGCAGTTTCCACTCCAGGAGGGCGAAACGGACGAACATCTCGGCGCAGCTGACGGCGGTCGGTGCAGCCACGAGCCGAAGGTCGTCTACCTGGGTGGTCGCGGTGGTCACGCCAATCCTCCCTAACATCCCCGTGGCCCGGCGAGCGCCACGAGACCGTACGTGTCGATCATCCCCGCTGGTGCGCGAGACCCTACGGCAAGGCTCGCGACAAAGCGAGAGCCGCCGTGCGCACCGCTGGAGAGACGCGCTCGACCCGGACCCGGTTGCTCCAGCCCGAGATCGAAATCGCGGCCCGTGCCCGGCCGGTCGCGCCGAGCACTGGACTGGCTGCACAGGTTACGCCCACCCCGGATTCCTCCCGCTCGTAGGCGACCCCCTCGTCGCGGATCCGGGTCAGCTGCCGCCGCAGCAGCCCGGGCGCGGTGATCGTGCGCGGGCCGACCCTGGTCAGGCCGGCCGCCAGCACGGTGTCCAGCACGGACGCGGGGGAGTGCGCCAGGATCGCCTTGCCCACCGCGGTGGCGTGCGCGGGAAACCGGCCGCCGATGCGCGAGGGCAGGGCGGGCGCGTCCGGGCCGCGCACGATGTCGAGGTACACCACCTCGGTGCCTTCCAGTACCGCGAGGTGCACCGTGTTGCGGGTGGCTTCGCGCAGATCGGCCAGGTAGGGGCGGGCGGCGTCGACGAGCCCGCGTTCGCGGCCGGCGAGCTGCCCGATCTCGAACAGCCGCAGCCCGAGCCGCACCGCGGTGCCGTCCCGTTCCAGCAGTCCGTGCGTGACCAGGTGCCCGGTCAGCCGGTGCACCGACGACTTCGGCAGGCCGGTGCGGCGCGCGAGTTCGGACGCGCCCAGCGCCTGATCGCCCGGCCGGAACGCGCCGAGCAGCGCGGCGATCCGGGCGGCGGTCATCCCGTCGTCCCGCTCAGCGGCACACATGCGTTGAGTGTGCCGCACTCCGGGGCGCACCGTGGAGCCGACCCCGGAAGGAGGGCGCATGAGCACCCGGAAGGCACGGGCCGCGATCGTCGGACCCGGCAACATCGGCACCGATCTGCTCGTCAAGCTGCGGCGCAGCGAGCACATCGAGGTCGCGTACATGGTCGGGGTGGACCCGGCTTCGGACGGCCTCAAGCGCGCGGCCGCGCTGGGCGTGGAGACTTCGGCCGAAGGAGTGGACTGGCTGCTGTCCCGCGACGAGCTGCCGGACATCGTCTTCGAGGCCACCTCCGCCAAGGCCCACCTGGCCAACGCGCCGCGCTACGCCGAGGCCGGCATCCAGGCCGTCGACCTGACCCCGGCCGCCGTCGGGCCGTTCACCTGCCCCGCGGTGGACCTGCCGGACCAGCTGGGCGCCGCGAACTTCAACATGATCACCTGCGGCGGCCAGGCCACGATCCCGATCGTGCACGCCGTCGCCCGCGTGACCGAGGTGCCCTACGCCGAGATCGTCGCGTCGGTGTCGTCGCGGTCGGCGGGTCCGGGCACGCGCGCCAACATCGACGAGTTCACCCAGACCACCGCGCGCGGCCTGGAGATCGTCGGCGGCGCCGCGCAGGGCAAGGCGATCATCATCATCAACCCGGTCGAACCGCCGCTCATCATGCGCGACACGGTGTTCTGCGCGATCTCGCCGGACGCCGACCGCGACGCGATCACCGCCTCCATCGAGCGGATGGTCGCCGACGTGCAGGAGTACGTGCCCGGCTACACGCTCAAGGCGGCGCCGCAGTTCGACGACCCGCGCCCGGGCTGGCAGGGCCGCGCCAGGGTGGCGGTGTTCCTGGAGGTCGCCGGCAACGGCGACTACCTGCCGCCCTACGCCGGGAACCTGGACATCATGACCGCCGCGGCCGCCCGTGTCGGCGAGCTGCTGGCCGCGAACCGGACTCAGGAGGTGCCGGCATGACCGAGCGGGAGGTGCGGCTCGTCGACACGAGCCTGCGCGACGGCAGCCACGCCATGGCCCACCAGTTCACCGAGGAGAACGTGCGGGACACCGTGCGGGCGCTCGACGCGGCGGGGATCTCGCTGATCGAGGTGACCCACGGCGACGGGCTCGGCGGGTCGACCTTCAACTACGGCTTCTCGCTGGTGGACGAGCGGAAGCTGATCGCCGCGGCCGTCGAGGAGGCCAAGCAGGCCAAGATCGCGGTGCTGCTGCTGCCCGGCCTCGGCACGGTCGCCGACCTGGAGGCCGCCGCCGACCTCGGCGCGGGCGCGGTGCGGATCGCCACGCACTGCACCGAAGCGGACGTCTCCATCCAGCACTTCACCGAGGCGCGCAGGCTCGGGCTGGAGACCGTCGGGTTCCTGATGCTGTCGCACATGGCCACGCCGGAAGCGCTGGCGAAGCAGGGCCGCATCATGGTCGACGCCGGCTGCCAGTGCGTGTACGTCGTGGACTCCGCCGGGGCGCTGATCCTGGAGGAGGCCGCCGACCGGGTGGCCGCGCTGGTCGCGGAGTTCGGCGACGCGGCGCAGGTGGGCTACCACGGCCACCAGAACCTCAGCTTCGGCGTCGCGAACTCGGTGCTCGCCCACCGGGCCGGCGCGAAGCAGATCGACGGTTCGCTCGTGGCGCTCGGCGCGGGCGCGGGCAACTCGCCGACCGAGGTGCTGGCCGCGGTGTTCGAGCGGCTCGGCGTCGAGACCGGTGTGGACAAGGACGTGCTGATGGACGCCGCGGAGAACGTGGTGAAGCCGTTCATCACGCGGCTGCCGGTGATGGACCGGTCGTCGATCGTGCAGGGCTTCGCCGGGGTGTACTCCAGCTTCCTGCTGCACGCCGAGCGCGCCGCGGAGCGCTACCAGGTGCCCGCGCACGAAATCCTCTACCGCGTGGGGGAGAAGCGCTACGTCGGCGGTCAGGAGGACATGATCATCGACATCGCGTTGCAACTGGTGGCGGAGCGCGAGTCCGCTTAGGACGACCGCACGAGCAGGCGCACGCAGTGCTCGACCAGGCGTTCCCGGGGCATCTCGGGGGTGCCGGACAGGTAGGCGGTGAACAGGTGGGTCAGCGCGCCGACGAGGCCGATCGCGGTCAGCTGCTTCTCCAGCGCGTCCATGCGCGCGGGCAGCTGCTCGCGGATCAGCCCGGCGAAGGCCGGCAGCAGCGCCATTCCGCGTGCGGACAGGGCCGGGTCGGTGATCGGCGCCAGCAGCAGGACCCGGCCCTTGCGTGGATCGTCCAGCATCAGCTCGACGAACGCGGTGACCGCGGCCTCGGCCCGCTGGGCCGGGGCGCGGCGGCTGTCCGGCACCGCGCCGGCGATGGCGCGGTGGGCCTCGGCGGCGACCTGCTCGTAGACCGCGACCACCAGTTCCTCGCGGTCGGTGAAGCTCTCGTAGAAGTACCGCTCGGTGAGCTTCGCGTGCCGGCACACCGCCCGCACCGTCACCGCCGCGCTGCCCTCGGTGCCGAGCAGGTCGAGCCCGGCGTCGAGCAGCTGGGCGCGCCGGGCCGCCCGGCGGTCGCTCAGGGTGGTGCCCGCCCAGGTCTTCTCCGCCATCCGCCCTCACAATTGACTACGGGTGTTGTCAATTGTAGCGTTCGGATCATGGCACCGCAGCCCCTGGGCCCCGATTCCCTGACGTGGAAGTACTTCGGCGACTGGCGGACCCTGCTCATGGCACTGTGGGCAGGATCCATGCAGAACATGCACCCGGAACTCGGCGCGGGGGTGGAGGAGCACTCGCGGTTCTTCGCCGAGCGGTGGGAGCGGTTGTTCCGCTCGCTCTACCCGATCGGCGGCGTGGTCTACGACGGCCCGCGCGCGGCCGAGACCGCTCGCGCGGTGCGTGGGTACCACGAGACGATCCACGGCGTGGACTCCCGCGGCCGCCGCTACCACGCGCTGAACCCGGGCACGTTCTACTGGGCGCACTCGACGTTCTTCATGCTCACCGTCGTCGCCGCGGAGCGGATGATGGGCGGGCTGAGCGAGGCGGACAAGCGGCGGCTGTTCGACGAGCACGTCCAGTGGTACCGGCTCTACGGGCTGAGCATGCGGCCGGTGCCGGGCTCGTGGGAGGAGTTCCAGGCCTACTGGGACCACATGTGCACCGAGGTCCTGGAGGACAACAAGGCCACCAGGGACGTGCTGGACATCGCCGGCATCGCGAAGCCGCCGTTCGTGTCGTGGATGCCGGACCCGGTCTGGCGGTTGTTGCGCGTGGTGATCGCGAAGTCGTTCGTGTGGTGGACCGTCGGTTTGTACCACCCGGCGGTGCGCGAGCGGCTGGGTTACTCCTGGTCGCGCCGGAACGAGGTGCTGCACCGGCTGGCCGGCCGCGCGATCGGGCTCGCGTTCCGGTTCGTGCCGCACGACCGCCGCTACCACCCGCGCGCCAGGGCGGCGTGGCGGCGGGTGCGCGGCGAGGTCCCGGCGGACGCGCCGCTGGTGGAGACGCCGGCCCGCAACCTGCCGCCGCTGTCCGAACGGGACAGTCCCACCCATTACGTTCCCCGGGAGGTGTCGTGAAGCTCGGCTATCACATCGGTTACTGGTCCTCCGGTCCGCCGGAGGGCGCGCTCGACGCGATCCGCGCCGCGGAGGAGCTGGGCTTCGATTCGGTGTGGACGGCCGAGGGGTACGGCTCGGACGCGCTGACCCCGCTGGCCTGGTGGGGCGCGGCGACCTCGCGGGTCAAGCTCGGCACCAACATCGTCCAGATGTCGGCCCGCACCCCGACCGCCACCGCCATGGCCGCGATGACCCTGGACCACCTCTCCGGCGGCCGGTTCATCCTCGGCCTCGGCGCGTCCGGGCCGCAGGTGGTGGAGGGCTGGTACGGGCAGCCCTACCCGCGGCCGCTGGCCCGGACGCGGGAGTACGTGGAGATCGTGCGGCGGGTGGTGGCCCGGCGGGAACCGGTGACCTTCGACGGCGAGCAGTACCAGCTGCCGCTGAAGGACGGGACGGGGCTGGGCAAGCCGCTGAAGTCCACAGTGCACCCGCTGCGCCCGGAAATCCCCATCTACCTGGCGGCGGAGGGGCCGAAGAACGTCGCGCTGGCGGCCGAGATCTGCGACGGCTGGCTGCCGCTGTTCTTCTCCCCGAAGAGTGACGCGTTCTACCGGGAGGCGCTCGCGGAGGGTTTCGCGCGCCCGGGGGCCCGGCACACGCAGGCCGACTTCGAGGTGGCCGCCTCGGTACCGGTCATCGTGCACGACGACGTGGAGACCGCGGCCGGGTTCATCAAGCCGTCGCTGGCCCTCTACATCGGCGGCATGGGGGCCAAGCAGGTCAACTTCCACAAGGACGTGTTCGCCCGGCTCGGCTACGCCGACGTCGCGGAGAAGGTGCAGGAGCTCTACCTCGCAGGGCGCAAGGCCGAAGCCACCGCGGCGATCCCCACGTCGCTGGTCGAGGACACCTCGCTGATCGGGCCGCCGGAGAAGATCCGGGCGGAGCTGGCCGCCTGGGAGGAGACCGTGGTGACGACGTTGCTGCTGCGGGGCGACGCGGGGACCCTGCGGCGGATCGCTGAAGTGATCGGCTGAGCCCCCGCGATCGCACGATGTCGAAGATGTGCGACGGCTGAACCGCCCGATCGAAGGGTTGGCAGCGCTGGGCGGACTCCTCTAGGCTCCGTCAAACCTGAAAGGGCTTCACGTCTGGAGGGAGGCCGCCGATGCCGGTGAGCCGCAGGACCGTCCTGGCCGGAGCGGCCGCGGCGCCGCTGGCCGCGGGAGTGCTCGCCACCCCGCAGGCGGCCGCGCAGCGGGGCTATCTCGTGGGCGTCGGCATCTCCGACGTCACCGGGCCCGCGGCCGAGTGCGGCATGATGGGCTACTCCATGCCGCAGCAGCAGACCGCCGGCATCCACCAGCGCACCCGCGCCCGCGCCTACATCGTCGCCGAACCCGGTGGCCGCCGGATCGTGTTCGTCAACGCCGACGTCGGCGCGTTGTTCCAGTCCGTGCACCAAGGGGTGCTGGCCCGCCTCGCCGAGCGGTACGGCGACCTCTACACCGAGCAGAACGTGCTGCTCAACGCCACCCACACGCACGCGGGCTGCGGCGGGTCGTCCTGGTACGCCGCCTACAACCTGTCCATCCTGGGCTTCCAGCGGCAGACCTACGACGCCCAGGTCGACGGCATCACCGAGGCCATCCAGCAGGCGCACGGCAACCTCGCGCCGGGCACGATCAGCCTCGGCCGGACCGAGCTCACCGACGCCAGCGTCAACCGCTCCCGCACCGCCTTCGAGCTCAACCCGCGGGCCGACAAGGACCACTTCCCGCTCGCCATCGACCCGGCCGTCACCGTGCTGCGGTTCCGCCAGGGCGGCCGCGACGTCGGCGCCATCGCCTGGTTCGCCACGCACGGCACCTCGATGACCAACGCGAACAAGCTGATCAGCGGCGACAACAAGGGCTACGCCGCCTACGCCTGGGAACACGGTCGCGGCACCCGCTACCTCGACGGCGCACCGGAGTTCGTCGCCTGCTTCCCGCAGACCAACTCCGGCGACATGTCCCCGAACCTCAACCTCAAGCCCGGCTCCGGCCCGACCGAGGACGAGTTCGAGAACACCCGCATCATCGGCGAACGCCAGTTCACCGCCGCGAAAGCCGCCTTCGACAACGCCACTACAGCCGTCACCGGGCCGCTCGACTTCCGCTTCTGCTACGTGGACATGTCCCGCGTGACCGTGGACGGCCGCTACACGCCGGACGGGCGGCAGCGCACCACGGCCACCGCGGCGATCGGCGTGTCGATGCTCGCCGGCAGCACCGAGGACGGCCCCGGGCTCCCGCTGCCCGAGGGTGTCCGCAACCCCTTCATCGACGCGCTCGGCGGCATGGACGCGCCGATCCCGCAGGCACTGGCCGACGCACACGCGCCGAAGGTGATCGCGGTGCCGTTCGGCGCGATGAAGCCCCACCCGTGGGCCCCGGAGGTGCTGCCGCTGCAGATCCTGCGGCTCGGGCAGCTCCACCTCGTCGCCGGGCCGGCCGAGTACACGATCGTCGCCGGGCTGCGCATCCGCCGCACCGTCGCCACCGAGCTGGGCGTGCCGCTGGAGAACGTGATCATGCAGGGCTACGCCAACGCCTACAGTCAGTACGTCACGACCCCCGAGGAGTACGACTCGCAGCAGTACGAGGGCGCGTCCACGCTCTTCGGCCGCTACACGCTGCCCGCATACCAGCAGGAGTTCGCCCGGCTCGCGGCCGCGATGCGGGACGGGGCGAGCGTCCCGCCCGGGCCGCAGCCTCGCGACCTGTCCGGTGACCAGCTCAACTTCCAGCCCGGCGTGGTGGTGGACTCGCCGCCGCTGCTGAAGCGGTTCGGCGACGTGCTCACTGAGGCGCGCGGCAGCTACCGGCGCGGCGAGCAGGTGCTGGTCGAGTTCGTCACCGGCCACCCGAAGAACGACCTGCACCGGAACGGGACGTTCCTGGAGGTCCAGCGCCTGGACGGGGGCACCTGGGTCCGCCACGCCGACGACGGCGACTGGGCCACCAAGTACCGGTGGCGGCGCACCTTCCTGGCCGAGTCCACGGCGACGATCACCTGGGACATCCCGCCGGACACCCCGGTCGGCAAGTACCGGGTGGTCCACTCCGGCGACGCGAAATCCCTGGACGGCACGATCACGCCCTTCACCGGCGCCTCCCGCGCGTTCGTCGTCTCATGACGAATTCGCGCCCCGGGCGCTCCCCGGGCCGTGATCGATGACACGATGCGGGCGATCACCGGGTGCAGATCGGAGGACCATGGTCGCCCTACCGGCCAAGACCAGGCTCGGCTACTCCGCCGGGTCGTTCGTCACCGGCGCGTTCGGCACGGTGCCCGGCCTGCTGCTGTTGCCCTACCTCACCGACACGATGGCGGTGCCGGGCGCGGTCGCCGGGGCCATCGTGCTCGTGCCCAAGGCGTGGGACGTGCTGTTCAACCCGGTCGCCGGGCGGCTGTCCGACGCGAGCCTGAACCGCCGGGGGAGCAGGCGCCCGTTCCTGCTGTTCGGCGGGCTCGGCGTCGCGGTGCTGTTCGCCGCGATCTTCGCCCACCCCGGGTTCGGCAGCACCCCGCTGGACGCCGGGTACGTGGTGCTCGCGTTCTTCCTCTGCGCCACCGCGTTCGCCTTCTTCCAGGTGCCCTACAACGCGCTGCCCGCCGAGTTGACGGACAACTACCACGAGCGCACCCGCCTGACCAGCTGGCGCATCGGCCTGCTCGCGATCGCGATCCTGGTCTCCGGCGGCGGCGCCCCCGAGATCACCAACCAGGTCGGCGGCGTCAGCGGCTACCGCGTCATGGGGATCGTGATGGGCGCGATCATGGTGCTCGGCACCATCGCGGTGTTCCTCGGCACCCGGGGCGCGCCGGTGGGCAACCTGCGCCCGCCGACGCCCGGCTGGCGCGAGCTGCTCGCCACGATGCGCCAGTGGCGCGCCTTCCGGTGGCTGCTGGGCGTCTACTTCGTCCAGTCGCTCGGCCTGGCCACGCTGCTGGCCGGGGTCAACTACGCGTCCCGGTACGTGTTCGGCGACGCGGACCTGCAGACGTACCTGTTCGTCGGGTTCGTGCTGCCCGCGCTGGTCACCATGCCGCTGTGGCCGCGCATCGGCGCGCGCTGGGGCAAGCTGACGGGCTTCCGGTTCGCGTGCATCGCCTTCGGCGTCGCGTGCGCGGGCCTGTGCGCGGCGCTGGTGCTGCCGGTCGGCGTGTCGTTCGTGTTCGTCGCGCTCGCCGGGGTCGGCTACGCCGGGATCCAGGTGTTCCCGCTGGCGATCCTGCCCGACTTGATCAGCGCCGAGGAGGAGCGCACCGGCGCCACCAGGGCCGGCATCACCGCCGGGGTGTGGACCGCGTCGGAGACGCTCGGCCTGGCGCTGGGTCCGGGCCTGTTCGGGCTGGTGCTGACCGCGGGCGGGTACGTGTCCAGTGTGGACGCCTCCGCGGCGCAGCCGGGCAGCGCGGTCACCGCGATCCTGCTCGGGTTCGCGTTGCTGCCCGGGATCCTCGTGCTGGCGGGCCTGCCGCTGCTGCGCCGCTCGATCCTGGAGCCGCGATGAGGCCCGCCCGTGAGGTGCTCGCCCAGCTGCGGGAGCTGCGGGACGGCGACCTGCCCACCCACGGCGGCCGCACCCTGGCCTACGTCTACGACAGCGGACTGACCGGTGTGGACGAACTGGCCGCGCAGGCGCACGCACTCGCCTCCTCCGCCAACGGCCTCGACCCGACCGCGTTCCCGAGCCTGCGCCGCCTGGAGAACGACCTCGTCGCCGCCACCGCACGCCTGGTGGGCGGCACGCCGTCCACGGTCGGGGCGGTGACCTCCGGCGGCACCGAGTCGTGCCTGCTCGCGGTGCTCGCCGCGCGCGAGGGCCGCCCCGGCGTCGCCGAGCCGAGCGTGGTGCTGCCCTCGACCGCGCACGCCGCCTTCCACAAGGCCGCCCACCTGTTCCGGGTGCGGCCGGTCGTCGTGCCGGTCGACCCGGTCACCTTCCGCGCCGATCCGGACGCCATGGCCGCGGCGATCGACGACACGACGGTGCTCGTGGTCGCCAGCGCCCCGTCCTACGCGCACGGCGTGATCGACCCGGTCGCGCCGATCGCCGCCGCGGCCGCCGCGCGCGGGGTGCGGATGCACGTGGACGCCTGCATCGGCGGCTGGGTCCTGCCGTACTTCCGCCGTCTCGGCAGGCCGGTGCCCGAGTTCGGGTTCGGCGTCGAGGGCGTGACCAGCGTCTCGGTCGACCTGCACAAATACGCGTACTGCCCCAAGGGCGTGTCGGTGCTGCTGCACGCCGACGCTGAGCTGCGGCGCGGGCACTACTTCGCCAGCGCCGACTGGCCCGGATACACGATGCTCAACAGCACCATCCAGTCCACCCGCTCCGGTGGCCCGCTCGCCGCCGCGTGGGCCGTGGTGCAGCACCTCGGCGACGACGGCTACTCCGAACTCGCCCGGCAGACCCTGGCCGCGGTGACGGCCATCGCCGAGGGCATCCGGAGCATCGACGGGCTGCGGCTGCTCGCCGAACCGGACTCGACCCTGATCGCGCTCACCGCCGACGACGACGGCTTCGACCTGTTCACGGTCGCCGACGAGATGCGGGTCCGCGGCTGGTACGTGCAGCCGCAGTTCGCGCACGGGTCCTCGCCGGTGAACCTGCACCTCACGGTCACGGCCGCGAACCGGGGCGGCGAGGCCGGATTCCTCGCCGACCTCGCCGCCTCGGTCGCCGCCGCCCGGGAGGCCGGGCCGGTGACGGTGGACGAGAACGTGGCCGCGTTCGTCGCCGCGCTGGACCCGGACACGCTGACCGGCGAGCAGTTCGAGGGCCTGCTCACCGCCGCGGGCATGGGCGGCGGCGCGGGGTTGCCGGACCGGATGGCCGGGATCAACGCCCTGCTCGGCGCCGCTGCCCCGGCCCTGCGGGAACGGCTGCTGCGCGAGTTCCTCGGGATGCTGTACCGGCCGGGCTAGTGCGCCGCGTGGTCGTGCAGCTCCCACGCGGGGAACGGGTCCGGGCCGGCCTCCTCGCCGAGGCAGCTCTCCAGCGCGGCCGTCAGCGCCGCGTGGTCCAGGCCCGTCCCGATGAACACCAGCTCCTGCCGCGCCGGCCCGCTGCCCTGCGGTTCGAACCGCGCCACCGACCCGGCCTGCGACCACAGACCCACCACCCCGGGACGGGACGCGAGCGCGAAGAACCCCTTGGAGCGCAGCACCTTCCCGAACCGGCCGGAGTCCAGGTCCCGCGTCACGAACGACCACAGCCGCTCCGGCGCGAACGGCCGCGCGGCCCGGAACACGACGCTGGAGATGCCGTACTCCTCGGTCTCCGGCACGTGGTCGCCGTTCAGCTCCGCCACCCAGCCGGGCGCCTGCTGAGCCCGCTCCAGGTCGTAGCGGCCGGTCCCGAGCACCTCCCGCACCGGCACCTTCCCGAAGCCGGCGCGGATCACCTCCGCCGCCGGGTTGAGCCGCCGCAGCAGCGCCTCCAGCCGGACCAGGTCGTCCTCGCCGACGAGGTCGGTCTTGTTCAGCAGCAGCACGTCGGCGAACTCGACCTGGTCGATCAGCAGGTCGCTGACGGTCCGCTCGTCGCCCTCGTACTGGTCCAGCGACCGCTCGGCCAGGCCGTCCCCGGTGTCCAGCTCGCGGGCGAAGTTCACCGCGTCCACCACCGTCACCATGGTGTCCAGCCGCGCCCGCGGCAGGAACGTGAACGTCGCCGCGACCGGCATCGGCTCGGAGATCCCGCTCGACTCGATCAGCACGTGGTCGAACCGGCCCTCGTCGCAGAGCCGGCCCACCTCCTCCAGCAGGTCGTCCCGCAGGGTGCAGCAGATGCACCCGTTGGTCATCTCGACCAGGCGCTCTCGCGTGCGGACGAGCGCGGCGTCGATGTTGACCTCGCTCATGTCGTTGACGATCACCGCCACCCGCGTGCCTTCGGTGTTGCCCAGCACGTGGTTGAGCAGCGTCGTCTTGCCCGCGCCGAGGAACCCGGACAGGACGGTGACCGGGAGCGTCACCGCGCCAGCCGGTGGAAGTGCCCGAGCAGCTTGCGCGGCACGAGCTGCTCCTTGCCGTCGATCACCACCGGCACCAGGTCCGGCTTCACGGCCTTCCACTGGGCGCGGCGGTGGCGGGTGTTGCTGCGGGACATCTTGCGCTTGGGAACGGCCATCACTTCCGCCTTCCGTAACGGCGGTGGAACTTCTCCACCTGGCCCGCGGTGTCCATGATCCGGCGCGCGCCCGTCCAGAACGGATGCGACCACGCGCTGACGTCGACGAGCACGAGCGGGTAGGTGTTGCCGTCGCTCCACTCGATCGTCTTGTCCGAGGTGATCGTCGAGCGCGTCAGGAACGCGTCCCCGGTCGCGGTGTCCTGGAACACCACCGGGTGGTAGTCGGGGTGGATGCCGGGTTTCACTGCTTCTCCGTTCCGGACGTGACGTTCACGTCCTGCGTCTCGTCGGTTTCTTCGCACGGCTCCTCGTGCCAGGCGCCGAACGGGTCGTCGTAGGTCAGCCACTCCCGCTGCCCGGCCGCGAGCTCGGCGTCGGTGAGCAGCGCGCCGGACAGGGCTTCCTCGATCTCGGCCGGCGTGGCCTGATCGGTGACGACGAAGATCTCCGAGGCCCGGTCGCCGAACACCGGGTGCCAGCGCAGGGACGCCAGCGTCCGCCGCTCCGGCGACACGTCCGTCCACGCCGGGCCGTCCGGCGCGTCCAGCCACGGCCCGGCGTGCCCGACGCCGAGGCCGCCGCCCGCGGACTCCAGCCACAGCGCCATGTCCGGCTGGCTGGCCACCCACACCCGGCCCCGGGTCCGCACCACCCCGTCGAGCAGCACGTCCAGCGCGTCGTGGAGGCGTTCCGGGTGGAACGGGCGCTGCGCGGTGAACAGCAGCGTCGCCACGCCGCAGTCCGCGCCAAGCGGCGGCTCGCCGTGCAGCAGCGGGCCGTGCATGTCGGTCACCTCGCCGCGCCGCGCGTCCGGGGGCACGTCGGCCAGGCGCGAGGTGCGCAGGGCCGCCGGGGCGACCCGGTCGAGGACGGCCGCGGTCTTCGCGTCGGTCCAGGCGTCGGCCGTGCCGGTCAGCACGAGCACGTCGGCGAACTCGGCCTGGGACAACGCGACCTGCGCGACCGTGCGCTCGTCGTCCTGACTGGCCTGCAGCCCGCGCTCCTCCAGGGTGTCGTCGCCGGTCGCGTCGGCCAGCCAGGAGCCGCGGTCCAGCACCGTGTGCACGCCGTCGATCGCCACGAAGTCGCTCACCGGCCGGTCGCCGACGAGGACGTGCCGGATCGCCCAGCAGACCGGTTCCGGCTCCATCGCCTCGTCCAGCCGCACCACGATGTGCCGCACGCCGGGCGTGCCGGCGAGGCGGCGCAGCAGCGGGAGCAGGTCCTCCCGCAGGGTGCAGGACACGCAGCCGTGCGCGAGTTCCAGGACGGTCGTCTCGTCGCGGTCGCCCAGCCGCAGCCGCCGCCGCACGACGCCGCCGCGGATCTCGCGCAGGTCGTGGTGCACGACCGCGGTGCCGGGCCGGGCCGCGCGGGCCTGTTCGGCCAGGTCCGCGGTGGCGGCCGGGACGAGGCCGCTGATCAGGGTGAGGGGCACCCGGGTGGTGCCGGTCGTTTCGGGATCCACGCGTTGTAGAGTAGGTGATAATGAAAATCGGTACCAACTAGGGAGGGTGGATGTCGGCGGTCTGCCAGGTCACCGGCCGCAAGCCGGGCTTCGGCAAGCAGGTGTCCCATTCGCACCGGCGGACCTCGCGGCGGTGGGACCCGAACGTCCAGCGGCGGCGCTACTGGGTGCCGTCCGAGGGCCGCTGGGTCACGCTGCGGGTCTCGGCGAAGGGCATCAAGACGATCGACAAGCGCGGGATCGACGCCGTGGTGGCCGAACTGCGCGCGAAGGGGGTGAAGCTGTAGTGGCCCGCAACGACGTCCGGCCGATCATCAAGCTCCGCTCGACCGCGGGGACCGGCTACACGTACGTGACGAGGAAGAACCGGCGCAACGACCCGGACCGGATGGTGCTGCGCAAGTTCGACCCGGTGGTGCGCCGCCACGTCGAGTTCCGGGAGGAGCGCTGATGGCGAAGAAGTCGAAGATCGCCCGCAACGAGCAGCGGCGCGCCGTCGTGGCCCGCTACGCCGGGCGCCGGGCCGAGCTGAAGGCGGTGGTGTCCTCGCCGAAGTCCACACCGGACGAGCGGGCGGCCGCGGTGGTGGCGTTGCAGAAGCTGCCCCGTGACTCCAGCCCCACGCGGCTGCGCAACCGCGACACCGCGGACGGCCGGCCGCGTGGCTACTTCCGCAAGTTCGGGCTGTCCCGGGTGCGGCTGCGCGAGATGGCCCACCGCGGCGAGCTGCCCGGCGTGTCGAAGTCGAGCTGGTGAGCGCCGTGCCCAAGTACGTCAAGGACCGGCCCGGCCGCCGTCGCCGCAACCTGCTCGCCGAGGCGGACGTGTCCGTTGTGGACTGGAAGGACGTGGACCTGCTGCGCAAGTTCATCTCCGACCGCGGCAAGATCCGCGCCCGCCGGGTGACGGGCCTGTCGCCCACGCAGCAGAAGCAGGTGGCCCAGGCCATCAAGAACGCGCGCGAGATGGCCCTGCTGCCGTACCCCTCGTCGGCGCGCTGACCCGGTGCGGGCCGTCCGGCCGGACGGCCCGCACTAGGCTCGATGTCATGAGCGAGCCGTCCGACGAGATGATCGAGCTGTGGAGCCGGGTGTTCCAGATGGCCCGGGAGGGGCAGACGGAGACGCTGGCGGCCTACGTCGACGCCGGCATCGCGGTCAACCTGACCAACGACCGCGGCGACACGCTCGTGATGCTGGCCGCCTACCACGGCCACGCCGGGACGGTCAAGGCGCTGCTCGACCGGGGCGCCGACCCGAACCGGCTCAACGACCGGGGCCAGAGCCCGCTGGCGGGCGCGGTGTTCAAGAACGACCCGGACGTGGTCAAGGCGCTGCTGGCGGGAGGCGCCGACCCGGCGGCGGGCACCCCGTCAGCCGTGGACACCGCGCGCATGTTCGGCAATACGGAGTTGCTCACACTCCTGCAACCCTGAGGTGTTTTCGCGGCACCCAGCAGGCATGCTTGTCCGCATGCCTGAAGACCAGCACTACCTCGTCGGCCTCGACCTCGCCGGGCGGCGCGTGGTGCTCGTCGGCGGCGGCACCGTCGCCCAGCGCAGACTGCCCCGCCTGATCAGCGCCGGCGCCGCGGTCGAGCTGATCTCGCCGTCTACCACCCCGGCCGTCGGCGGCATGATCGACGCCGGCGAGGTGGTCTGGCACCAGCGCCGCTACGCCGACGGCGACCTCGACGGCGCGTGGTACGCCCTCGCCTGCACGGACGACCCCGAGGTGAACGCCGCGGTCTGCGCGGAGGCCGAGCGGCGCCGCATCTTCTGCGTGCGCGCCGACGCCGGCATCGAGGGCACCGCCGTGACCGCCGCGGTCGGCCGCCACGAGGGGCTGGTCGTGGGCGTCCTCTCCGGCGGCCAGCCGCTGCGCTCGGCTGCGGTGCGCGACAACATCGTCGAGGCCCTGCACACCGGCGCGATCGCCGACGACATCACCCCGCCCGACGCCGCCGAGCTGCCCGGTGTCGCGCTCGTCGGCGGCGGCCCCGGCGACCCGGAGCTGATCACCGTCAAGGGCCGCAGGCTGCTGGCCCGCGCCGACGTCGTGGTCGCCGATCGGCTGGCCCCGCGCGAGCTGCTCGACGAGCTGCACCCGGACGTCGAGGTCGTGGACGCCGCCAAGATCCCCTACGGCCGCGCCGCCAGCCAGGACTTCATCAACGCCACCCTGATCGAGCACGCCAAGGCGGGCAAGTTCGTGGTCCGCCTCAAGGGCGGTGACCCGTACGTGTTCGGCCGCGGCTTCGAGGAGCTGCTCGCGTGCGCCGAGGCGGGCGTGCCGGTGACGGTGGTGCCGGGCATCACCAGCTCGATCGCCGGTCCCGCGGCGGCCGGGGTGCCGGTCACCCACCGCGGGGTCGCCCACGAGGTCGTCGTGGTGTCCGGGCACGTCGCGCCGGACCACGAGAGCTCCCTGACCGACTGGTCGGCCCTGGCGAAGCTGCGCGGCACGATCGTGCTGATGATGGGTGTGGAACGGCTCGGCCAGTTCGCCGCCGCGCTGCTCGACGGCGGCCGCCCCGGCGACACGCCGGTCGCGGTCGTGGAGAACGGCACCATGCCGACCCAGCGGGTGCACCGCTTCACCCTGGCCACCGCGGCCGAGGACGCCAAGGCCGCCGGGGTGCGCCCGCCCGCGGTGATCGTGATCGGCCCGGTCGCCGGCCTGCTGCCGGATCAGCTCCGGTAGCAGCGCCGCACGAAGTCGAGGATCGCCGCGGTCAGCCGCTGCGGGTCGAACCGCAGCTCGACCGGGCTGCGCGCCTGCACGAACTCCGCCGCGGGCAGGTCGGCGGCCAGCGTGTCGGCATCGCCGAACGGGTGAACCGGGTCGCGCTGGTGCCCGATCACCAGCGCGGGCACCTGGATCCGCTTGCGCACCGACCGCGGCGGCGCGATCCGGCCGAAGAACACGCCGTGCAGCAGCGCCGCCATCGACGCCGGGCGCTGGTCGAGCGTGTCGGTGACGACGTCCACCCACTGGCTGCCCTGCGGCACCAGGCCGGCCACCTTCGCCACCGCCTGCACCCCGAACGGCACGAACCGCGCCGCGAACAGCAGCGGCGTGAACGCCAGCAGCCCGGCGACGATCGCGTTGTCCAGCACCGGCATCTCCACCACGACCCCGCGCAGCCGCTCCGGCGCCTTGACCGCCGCCTCGAGCGCCACGTTCGCGCCGAGCGACGTCCCGCCGACCACGGCCCGGTCCACGTCCAGGTGGTCCAGCAGCGCCAGCACCTGGTCGCCGAACGCCGGGATCGAGTAGTGCCACGACTCGCGCGGCCGGTCGGAGTCGCCGTGCCCGAGCAGGTCCAGCGTGACGACCCGGAACCCCTCGGCGGCCAGCCCGCGCGCCAGCGGCGCGTGCATCCGCCGGGTGAACATCAGGCCGTGGGCCAGCACGACCACGCGGTCGCCGGTGCCGAACTCGGTGTAGCAGAGGCGGTGGCCCTCGAAGGTGAACGCGGCGGCCAGTCCGGTGGTCTCCAGGGGACGGGTCAGCATGACGATCAGGAAACCACCCGCCGGGCGTCCCCGCACAGGCTTGTGCGCGGGATCGTGTCCGGATGCGTCAAGATGGCCGCATGACTGACACCGCCGACAAGCTCCCGGACCTGGTCTCGCTCGCCGTCGAGCGAACCGGGCCGGTCGCCCGCGTGACCCTGCTCGGGCCGGGCAAGGGCAACGCGATGGGCCCGGACTTCTGGCGCGAGCTGCCGATCGTGTTCCGCACCCTGGACGGCGATCCCGCGGTACGGGCGATCGTGCTGACCGGCAGCGGGAAGAACTTCTCCTACGGCCTCGACCTGCCCGCGATGATGGGCGGCTGGGCGCCGCTGCTCGCCGGCGACGCCCTGGCCGGGCCGCGCACCGAGTTCCTCCGCGAGATCCGGGTCCTGCAGGACAGCGTCACCGCCGTGGCGGAGTGCCGCACCCCGGTGATCGCCGCCGTGTCCGGCTGGTGCATCGGCGGCGGCGTCGACGTGATCGCGGCCGCGGACGTGCGGCTGGCCAGCGCGGACGCGAAGTTCAGCGTGCGCGAGGCGAAGGTCGCGATCGTGGCGGACCTGGGCAGCCTGCAGCGGCTGGCCGGGATCATCGGCGAGGGCCACCTGCGTGAGCTCGCCCTGACCGGCAAGGACATCGACGCCGCGCGCGCGGAGCGGATCGGGCTGGTCAACGACGTGTACGCCGACCAGGACGCGGTCCTGGCCGCGGCCGACGAGCTGGCTCGCGAGATCGCCGCCAACCCGCCGCTGGTCGTGCAGGGCGTCAAGGAGGTGCTCTCGCTCAACACCGAGCGGCAGGTCAGCGACGGGCTGCGCTACGTCTCCACCTGGAACGCGGCCTTCCTGCCCAGCAAGGACATCCAGGAAGCGGTGCGGGCGTTCATGGAGCGCCGGGCGCCCGAGTTCACCGGCGAGTGAGGAGCAAGGCCATGAGCAACGCCGCTCACCAGCAGTTCCGCGAGGCGCGCGACTTCCTGCTCGCGCACCGCGAGGACTACGACACCGCCTACCGCGAGTTCGCCTGGCCGGAACTGGACGAGTTCAACTGGGCGCTGGACTGGTTCGACGTGGTCGCCGCCGATCCGGCCAACGCGGAGAAGTACGCGCTGTGGATCGTCGAGGAGGACGGCGGTGAGGGCCGCTGGACCTACCCGGAGATGTCCCGCCGCTCCAGCCAGGTCGCGAACTGGCTGCGCGGCCTCGGCGTCCGCCGCGGCGACCGCCTGATCCTCATGCTCGGCAACCAGGTCGAGCTGTGGGAGACGATCCTCGCCGCGATCAAGCTCGGCGCGGTGATCATCCCGGCGTCCACGCTGCTCGGCGCGGCCGACCTGCGCGACCGCGTGGACCGCGGCAACGCGCGGCACGTCGTGGTCCGGTCGGCGGACGTCGAGAAGTTCGCCGACGTCGCCGGCGACTACACCCGCATCGCGGTGGGGGAGCGGGCCGAGGGCTGGCACTCCTTCGCCGACGCCTATTCCGCGGAGGAATCGTTCACGTCGGACGCCCCGACCGCCGCGAGCGACCCGCTGCTGCTGTACTTCACCTCCGGCACCACCGCCAAGCCGAAGCTGGTGCAGCACACGCACGTGTCGTACCCGGTCGGGCACCTGTCCACGATGTACTGGATCGGGCTCGAACCCGGCGACGTGCACCTGAACATCTCCTCGCCCGGCTGGGCGAAGCACGCGTGGAGCAACGTGTTCGCGCCGTGGAACGCCGAGGCGACGGTGTTCCTGTTCAACTACACGCGCTTCGACGCCGGCGCGCTGATGGCGCAGATGCAGCGGTGCGGGATCACCAGCTTCTGCGCGCCGCCGACGGTGTGGCGGATGCTGATCCAGGCCGACCTCGGCGCGCTGGAGACGCCGCCGGTCAAGGTGGTCGGCGCGGGCGAGCCGCTCAACCCGGAGGTGATCGACCAGGTCCGGAAGGCGTGGGGCGTCACGATCCGGGACGGGTTCGGGCAGACCGAGACCAGCGTGCAGATCGCCAACACGCCCGGCCAGGAGGTCAAGTCCGGGTCGATGGGCCGCCCGGTGCCCGGGTTCAAGGTCGTGCTGGTCGACCCGGTGAGCGGGCAGCCAGCCGAGGAGGGCGAGATCTGCCTCGACCTGACCGAGCGGCCGGTGGGGCTGATGGTCGGTTACGCCGACGACGAGGAGCGGACCGCGGAGGCGTTCCGCGGCGGCTACTACCACACCGGCGACGTCGGCTCGGTCGACGCGCGCGGCTACATCACCTACGTCGGCCGCACCGACGACGTGTTCAAGGCGTCGGACTACCGCATCTCGCCGTTCGAGCTGGAAAGCGTGCTGCTCGAACACGAGGCGGTCGCCGAGGCCGCGGTGGTGCCCGCGCCGGACCCGATCCGGCTCGCGGTGCCCAAGGCCTACGTGGTGCTCGCGGCCGGGCACGAGCCGGACGCGGCCACGGCGGAGAGCATCCTGGCGTTCTGCCGGGAGCACCTGGCGCCGTACAAGCGGATCCGGCGGCTGGAGTTCGCCGAGCTGCCGAAGACGATCTCGGGCAAGATCCGCCGCGTCGAGCTGCGCGGCAAGGAACAGGCCGCGCCGGACTCCCGTCCGGCCGGCGAGTTCCGCGAGGACGACTTCCCGGGGTTGAAGGGCTGAGCGCGGGCCGCCCCCGGTTCGCGGCCGGGGGCGGCTACTCCGCTTCGGTGACGCGGGCGAAGACGGTG
This sequence comes from Amycolatopsis tucumanensis, assembly GCF_021654135.1. Lineage (GTDB taxonomy): Bacteria > Actinomycetota > Actinomycetes > Mycobacteriales > Pseudonocardiaceae > Amycolatopsis_E > Amycolatopsis_E tucumanensis. The sequence continues at coordinate 193,615 of NZ_JAKGSD010000005.1, forward strand.
TCCTCGCCGCGGCTGCACGTGGTGCCGCCCTGGGACGCGGGCGGGCCGGAGACGCACAGCCAGCCGTCGACGGTCTCGCTCACCGGACGGCCCGACCCGGCGGGCTGCCGCCCGGCGATCGCCCGCTGGAACCGGGTCACCAGGTCGGTGGCCTGACCGCAGCTCAGGCTGCTCGTCGTGGTCTCCATGACCTGCAGGGTCAGGCCGCTCGCGGCCGGCACGGTGCCGCAGCCGTCCGCGCGTGCCCCGGTCGTGGTGGGCGACGTGCTCGGCGCGGGGGTGGCCGTGCTCGCCTCGGTGCTCACGGGAGCGCTCGCGGGGACGCTGGTCTGGGGTGCGACGCCGGGAGTGGCGGAGCAGCCGGCCAGGACGCCGGCGGACAGGAGCAGCAGCGGCAGGACGCGGCGGGGTGCGGTCATCAGTGGTTGCCTCCTCGGCGGGAAAGTACCGTGGCTTCGGCGAAATCGCAGGCAGGACGCGCCCGGCGAGGCTCCACTGTGGACGATGATCCACCGGCCGGGTGAATAGTTGGCAGGCGGCTAACACTTCGCCCGCCTCGCGCGACACCACAGTCGTGTTGAGCACCGAGACCGAGACGGATCCGCTTCCGACCGCCCCCTGCTCCGTCGTGTGGAGCCAGGGCCGCCCGTACGTCCTCGAGGCGGGGGCCGGGACCCTGCGCTGGGTGGGCACCGACCACCTGGGCCGCCCACTCACCCTCACCGGCGACGAACTCCGCCGCCGCGGCTGGACGCACCGCCGCGCGGGCTGACACCCCGCGCGCGAGGTCCGGCGGAGCCGGGCTCCGAGAGCGGCCGCGGGCCGAGGGTCTCGCCCGGCTGCCCGGCCTACCGCCGAGGTGCGAGGCCGGGTATGCGCGGTTGCCGAGGTTGCTCGCCGTTGGCGGCCCGCGGGCAGCGACCCCGAGCCCGGGTCGGACTGCGGGAACAGGCCGCGAGCCCGGTCGGGTTCCACGAGCGGTCGCGGGCCGAGCGCCTCGCCCGTCTGCTGCGGGCACGGGCCGCAAGCCCCGATTGGTTCCACGGCCGCCGTCGGCCCGGCGGGGCCGAGCCCGCTTCCCGAACCGGCCAGCCCCAAGCCGCCGGGCCCAAGCCGCCGGGCCCGAGCCGCCGGGCCCGAACCGCCGGGCCCCGGTCGTCGCCACAACCACCGGGCACCGCCACTCCGAGGGTGAACCCGCCCCAGCCCCACCGATTAGGGTTACCTCGTGATCGAACCCCGCGCCGAGACGGCCGAGCCCAGCCTGCTGCGCCAGGCGTGGACGGTGCCGAACCTGCTGTCCCTGCTGCGGCTCGCGGGCGTCCCGGTGTTCCTGTGGCTCCTGCTGGGCCCGCGGGCCGACGGCTGGGCCCTGGCGCTGCTGGTGTTCAGCGGCCTGTCCGACTGGCTGGACGGCAAGCTCGCGCGCTGGCTGGACCAGACGAGCCGCCTCGGGCAGCTGCTCGACCCGGCCGCCGACCGGCTCTACATCGTCGCCACGCTGATCGCCTTCCTGGTCCGCGGCATCGTGCCCTGGTGGCTCGTCGCGGTGCTCGTCGGGCGTGAGCTGCTGGTCGGGGTGGCCCTGCTGGTGCTGCGCCGCAACGACTACGCGCCCCCCGAGGTCACCTACATCGGCAAGGCCGCGACCTTCGTGCTGATGTACGCCTTCCCGTTCCTGCTGCTCACGCAGGGCGGCTCGACCGCGGCCGCGATCGCCCGGCCCATCGCCTATTCCTTCACCGCGTGGGGCACCGTGCTGTACGTGTGGTCCGGCGCGTTGTACCTGCTGCAGACCTTCTGGGCGGTCCGGCGTGCCAGAGCGGGCGCGCGGATGTAAGACTTCGCGCGAGCATCGCGAAAGACCCGCGAGCCGGGGCAGGAAAGGGGACGTGGAGTGTCCGCGCCAGAAGAGTTGCGCTACACCGAGGAGCACGAGTGGGTGGCCACCCGTGACGGGGACGTGGTCCGGGTCGGGATCACCGAGTACGCGCAGGACCAGCTGGGTGACGTGGTGTTCGTCGACCTGCCCGAGGCCGGCAAGGCGGTGACCGCGGGGGAGCCGTTCGGCGAGGTCGAGTCGACCAAGAGCGTGTCCGAGCTGTTCGCCCCGGTCGACGGCGAGGTCGTCGCCGTCAACGACGCGGTGAGCGACTCGCCGGAGCTGATCAACAGCGACCCCTACGGCGAGGGGTGGCTCGTCGAGATCCGGGTGAGCGACGCCGACGCCGTGGCGGGGCTGCTCGACGCCGACGCCTACAACCGGCTGACCGCAGGCTAGGACCGCGTTTTGGGGGGAGCCGCGGGGGCCGAATCGATCAGGCACGGTACGTTGGCAGCCACAGGTTTTCAGCCAGCGACACATCAGTGGTGAGGAGAGCTCAGGTGAGCACCAACGACGGGCCCGGCGTTCCCCCGGAGCAGTCTCCGGAGCGGACCTCGGTCTTCCGGGCCGACTTCCTGGCGGACGTGGAGGGTCAGGAGGCGCCGACGCCGGAGCCTTCGGTCGCCGGTGTCGACGCGCTGCCGGCAGGCACGGCGTTGCTGGTGGTCAAGCGGGGCCCGAACGCCGGTTCGCGCTTCCTGCTCGACCGGGACACCACGAGCGCCGGGCGCCACCCGGACAGCGACATCTTCCTCGACGACGTCACGGTGTCCCGCCGCCACGCGGAGTTCCGTCGCGAGGGCGGGGAGTTCGTCGTCATCGACGTGGGCAGCCTGAACGGCACCTACGTGAACCGCGAGCCGGTCGACCAGGCGGTGCTCGCGGGCGGTGACGAGGTGCAGATCGGCAAGTTCCGCCTGGTCTTCCTGACCGGCCCGGGGCACGGGGGCCAGGGGGCGCGGTGACGGCTGCCGGGCGGCCACAGCGTGATGGACTGAGCATCGGGGCGGTGCTGGCGCAGCTGCGCCCGGACTTTCCCGATGTCACCATCTCCAAGATCCGGTTCCTCGAGTCCGAGGGGCTGGTCCGCCCGGGCCGGACCGCGTCCGGATACCGGCAGTTCTCCGCGGCGGACGTCGAGCGGCTGCGGTTCGTGCTGGCCGCGCAGCGGGACCACTACCTCCCGCTCAAGGTCATCAAGGAGCAGCTCGACGCCGCCGACCGCGGTCTGTCCGACGGCCAGGGCCTCGGCGGCAGGCTGCCGCGCAAGCTGGTCCCCATCCCGGCGGCGCCGGGTCCGGGGGACGGGCTGCCCCGGCCCGACGACTTCGCGCCGGGCCGCGACGTCCGGCTCACCAGGGAGGACCTGCTCGCCGAGGCGGGCGTGGACAGCTCCCTGCTCGCCGAGCTGGAGCAGTACGGCCTGATCCGCCCCGGCGCGGCCGGGTTCTACGACCCGGACGCGGTGCTGGTGGCCCGCACGGTCCGCGCCATGACGGAGTTCGGCATCGAGCCGCGGCACCTGCGTGCCTTCCGCGCGTCGGCGGACCGCGAGGTCGGCTTGCTCGAGCAGATCGTCGCGCCCGTGTCGCGGCAGCGTGACCCGGACGCCAAGGCGCGGGCGGACGAGCTGGCGCGGCAGCTGGCGGCACTGTCCGTGACGTTGCACACGCTGCTGGTCAAAGCGGGCATCCGGGACGTGACGGGCGGGTGAGCCCGGCGGTGCGGTTCTGGATCTCCGCTGGTCGTGGGTCGCGACGGTAATGACATGGTTTCGGGACTCCGCAGCGAGCCGCCGATGCCGTACCGTTGGTGATGGATTTGCCGGAACGGTCCACGCGACTGCCACCCAGTCCCCGCGAACGAGCACGGCGCCGGGATGGCGGGTAGCGTCGGAGATGTCGATGCGGGGTCCCCGGACCAGCGCCGCGGCCCGCGCACACGAGAGGGAGGCGAAGCCCGATGAGCGAAATGCGCGTCGTCGGCGTGCGGGTCGAGTTGCCCGCGAACCAGCCGATCTTGTTGCTCCGGGAGGCGCAGGGTGAGCGGTACCTCCCCATCTGGATCGGGTCCGTGGAAGCCACCGCGATCGCACTCGAGCAGCAGGGCGTGCGCCCCGCGCGCCCGCTGACCCACGACCTCCTCAAGGAGGTCATCGGCGCGCTGGGCCGCGAGCTCGAACAGGTCGTGATCACCGACCTGCGCGAAGGCACGTTCTTCGCCGAACTGGTCTTCGACGGCAACGTGCGGGTCTCCGCGCGGCCGAGCGACTCGGTGGCGCTGGCCCTGCGCGTCGGGGTGCCGATCCACGCGGTGGACGCGGTGCTCGACGAGGCCGGGCTGATCATCCCGGACGAGCAGGAGGACGAGGTCGAGAAGTTCCGCGAATTTCTCGAATCCGTCTCGCCGGAGGACTTCCGCGGCGCGGACACCTGACCGCCCCGCCTCCGGCGGCGCCGAAGGGGTCTTCCCGGCTCGAGCACCGGCCGGGAGGGCCCCTTCGGCGCGTTCCGGGGCCCTCCGCGGCGAAAATTACCCGGCCGGGTAACCGTGGTCGGGGCGTCTTCACCGATCAACTCTCCATACTGCGTCGAGGCGTGGCCGCGCGTCGCGTTGACCGGGCGCGCGCCCGCGCATACCGTCGATGGCGGTAAATCGCTTCGGTGTGATTCGGCCGCGGCGCGGTCACTGGGGCACCAGAGCGGTTTGCCACTGCCGCGGGTCCTACTCCAGGGCCCCGGGTGCTTGTTTCGACCGGCCGCACGGCCGGGCGAGGGGAGGCATGCGTGGTCGACGAAAGGCCGGTTCAGGTCGTGCCCGGGGAGCAGGGTGAGCTCTTCCCGGACTCGTCCCTGCCTGACGAGCTGGTCGGATACCGGGGTCCCGCGGCCTGTCAGATCGCCGGCATCACCTACCGGCAGCTGGACTACTGGGCGCGCACCGGGCTGGTCGCGCCGAGCATCCGCACGGCGCACGGTTCGGGTTCGCAACGGCTGTACTCGTTCAAGGACATCCTCGCCCTCAAGATCGTCAAGCGTTTACTCGACACGGGCGTCTCGCTGCAGAACATCCGTGTCGCCGTCGAGCACCTGCGCAAGCGCGGGGCGCGCGACCTGGCGAAAGTCACCCTGGTCTCGGACGGCACCACCGTCTACGAGTGCACCTCGCCGGAGGAGATCGTGGATCTGCTCCAGGGCGGCCAGGGCGTGTTCGGCATCGCGGTGAAGGTCCCGATGCAGGAGATCAGCGGCACGATCCACGAGTTCCCGGCCGAGCGCGCCGACGGCGGCGAGGTCGAACCGGTCGTTCCGGACGAACTCACGCAGCGCCGCAACGCACGCCGGACCGGGTGATCGTCTCCCCGAACCGGGGAGTAGGGTACTGAGCGCGGTCGCCGAAGCCGCGCGGGAGAGACCGGGCCACCACCAGCGCGCCCGGCGCCGAAGGAGCAAAGCCTCCCCGGGAACCTCTCAGGCACCCTGGACCGCGCGGACGAGACGCCTCTGGAAAGCGGGCCGACGGGCACAACTTCGTCCGGCCCCGCCGAAGGTGCAAACCCGGCTCAACACTCGGGTGAACCTCTCAGGCGCCCTCACGGGGCACGACAGAGTGGGGAGGGCCCGGAACTGGGGGTTCCGGGCCGGTCGGCGGATCCGCGTCAGCTGGGCACCTTGTCCAGGAAGCCCAGCACCTGGCCGATCCGGCCGTCCTCGACCACCACGACGTCGAAGCCGATCACGAGCGGCTCCGCGGCGCCCGGCGCGCCCAGGTGCCAGGTGAACCGGGCCTGGTCGTGGTGGCCGTCCACGGTGCCGCCGAGGCTGAACTCCAGTCCCGCGAACTGCGCCTGGGCCGCGCCGACGAAGTCGCCGATCGCGGCCGTGCCGCGCACCGCGCCGATCGGGTCGGTGTAGGTGGCGTCCGGGGTGAACAGCTCCTCCACCAGCGCCCGGCGCTTGTCCCCGTCCGTCTCATTCCAGACGTCGATGTAGGCCTGGGCGAGAGCGGTGTAGTCGGTCATCGGATTCCTCCTGATCGAGTCGGTGTGACCTGATCACCATCGCCCGGATCGCGCGGCCCGTCGATTACGCGGGAGGTAATGGCGGCGCCGTGCGCGCGCCCCGTAACTTCGCACGGGTGACGACCATGCAGCGCCCCGTTGGCGAGCAGTTGCGGCAGTGGCGGGAACGCCGCCGGCTCAGCCAGCTCGACCTCGCCCTGTCCGCCGAGATCTCCACGCGCCACCTCAGCTTCCTGGAGAACGGCCGGTCCCGGCCGAGCCGGGAGATGGTGCTGCGCCTGGGGGAGCGGCTGGAGGTGCCGCTGCGGGACCGCAACCGGCTGCTGCTGGCCGCCGGCTACGCGCCGGTCTTCCCCGAGACCCCGCTGCCCGACCTGGGCGCCGCGCTCGACGCCGTCCGGCACCTGCTCGCCGGGCACGAGCCGTACCCGGCCGTCGTCGTGGACCGCAACTGGGACCTGGTGGAGAGCAACAGCGGCATCACGCTGCTGACCGACCTCGTCGACCCCGCGCTGCTGGAACCGCCCGCGAACGTGCTGCGGATCGCACTGCACCCCCGCGGCCTCGCCCCGCACGTGATCAATCTGGGGCAGTGGCGGGCCGAGCTGCTCGGCAGGCTGCGGCGGCAGGTGGAGATCACCGGCGACGCCGACCTGGCCGGCCTGCTGGCCGAGGTGAGAGGGTACCCGTGCGACGACCCGGTGGACGAGGCGCCGGCCGGCTCGGTGTTCGTGCCGGTGCGGCTGCGCCGCGGCGACGCCGAGCTGACCCTGCTGTCCGTGGTGGCCACCTTCGGCACCGCACTGGACGTGACGCTGGCCGAGCTGGTGATCGAGTCGTTCTACCCGGCCGACGCGGCCACGCGCGAGGCGCTCACCGGCGGACGGCCGGCGTGACCGCGGTGTCCTGCACTAGGCGCCGGGGTGGAGGAGGCGGGTGAAGTCGGCCTGCTGGGCCGGTTCCTGGAGGTAGTTGCGGAACCGCTGGGAGGCGCGCTGCTGGACCTCGTCGACGTCCTCGGCGGTGAGCACCGCGCAGGGGTAGTCCGCGGGGGCATTGGCGGCGAGCGGCTCGGCCGGGGAGGTCAGCAGGGTGGGCCGCGCGGTGGTCAGCTCGGTGATCGTCGCCGAGGTCTCCGGGATCCAGACGGCGGGCTGGCCGCCGATGGAGTCGAGGTTGCCGCGGCCGGTGAGGGCCAGCAGGACGCGCTGGTCGTCGATGGCCTGGACCTGGACGTGGACGCAGTGCGCGTGCACGACGGTCTTCGCCTGGTTCCACCGCTCGGCGGCGGCGGTCACCGCGGGGGCCACCGACGGGGCGGCGACGACGCTGAGGTTGGAGTCGCCCTCGGCGCACGCGCTGGCCTGGGCCTCGGCCCGGTTGGCGACGATGCTGTCCGCCCAGCCCCAGCCGAGGATCCCGAGCACGAGGAGCACGACGAACACCCCGGCGACGATCGGCCACTTCGCGATGCCGCGCTTGGCCTCGCCGAGCACGCGGTGCGAGCCGGTGGCCTCGCCGGGCGCGACCCGGTGGGAGCCGGTGGATTCGCCGGCCCCGGCCCGGCGGCGGCCCAGCTGGGGGCGGCCGTCCACGGCCAGGATGCGGGTGCTGGTGCCCTCGCCCGCGCGCCGGTAGCCACTGGACTCACCCACCACCCGGCGGCTGCCGGTGGTTTCGGAGGCGCTGATGGCGCGGCGGCTGCCGGTGGTCTCGGTGGCGCTGATGGCGCGGCGGCTGCCGGTGGTTTCGGAGGCGCTGATGGCGCGGCGGCTGCCGGTGGTTTCGGAGGCGCTGATGGCGCGGCGGCTGCCGGTGGTTTCGGAGGTGCCGACCGCGCGGCGGCTGCCGGTGGACTCGGAGGCACGGACCGCCCGGCGGCTGCCGGTGGTTTCAGAGGCGCCGACCGCGCGGCGGCTGCCGGTGGACTCAGCGGCCCCCACGGCCCGGCGGCTACCTGTGGACTCGGAGGCACCCACGGCGCGGCGGCTGCCGGTGGTTTCGGAGGCGCCGACGGCGCGGCGGCTGCCGGTGGACTCAGCGGCCCCCTCGGCCCGGCGGCTACCTGTGGACTCGGAGGCACCCAGGGAGCGGCGGCTGCCGGTGGATTCGGCGGCGCCGACTGCCCGGCGGCTGCCGGTGGTTTCAGCGGCCCCCGCAGCGCGGCGGCTGCCAGTCGACTCGGAGGCGCCGACCGTCCGGCGACTACCGGTCGCCTCGCCCGGGGCCGCCACCGAGCGGGACCCGCCGAAGCCGGAGTTCACAGCGCGGCGGCTGCCGGTCGTCTCACCGGGCGCGGCGAAACCGCCTGCGCGGCGACTGCCCGCCTCAACGGGGCGAGTCCGGCCACCCGCGGGAACACCGGCGGCCACGCCGCGGGAACCACCAGGGGTCGCGTCGTGGGAAACACCGGGGGCCACACCGTGGGGAGCACCAGAGGCCACACCGTGGGGAGCACCAGGGACCACGCCGCCGGGACCATCGCCAGGGGCACCGCCGGGCACGTGCTGGTACCCGCTCGCCGAGCGGGGATCCACCGGGAACGCGCCCACGGCCTCGCCCGGTCGCGGCGCCGCCTGCCGGTACCCCGTCGGCTCCCCAGCCTCAGGACGGCCGTGAGCGGGGTCGTCGCCCCTGCTGTGTCGCCCCATGCGTGCTCTTCCTCAACTCTCCGTGCGCTCCGACAAACGACGTTCACCCTAACAGGGGTCCGTCGTTAGCGAAACGTGATGAACCCAAGAAAATCGCAGGACTGAGCGTTACTGCCCTTGTGCGAGGAGCGTCCGGCAGTGCTCGATCAGCCGAGCGCGCAGCGGTTCCGCCCTGGCGGCGAACGCCGCCTGGGCACGCGCGTACTCCGCCCGCCCCCGCGCGGTCTCGATCCGCACGGGGGAGTAGCCCAGTCCCGACAAATCGTACGGGCTCGCCCGCATGTCCAGTTCGCGGATCTCCACCGCCAGCTCGAAGCAGTCCGCGACCAGCTCGGACGGCACGAACGGGTCGAGCTTGAACGCCGCCCGGTACAGGTCCATGTTCGCGTGCAGGCACCCCGGCTGCTCCAGCTCCACCTGCCGCTCCCGCGACGGCTCCAGCGCGTTGCGCGGCCGTGCGGGCGGGGTGAAGAACCGGAACGCGTCGTAGTGCCCGCAGCGCAGCTCCAGCGACTCGACGACAGTGTCGGTGCCGGCCGTGCCCAGCCGCAGCGGCAGCTGGTTGTGCCGCACCTGCCCCGGCGCCTGGCGGTACACCATCGCCCACTCGTGCAGCCCGAAACAGTTCAGCCGCGGCGGCCGGGACGCGGTGGCCTCCAGCAGCACCAGCAACGCCCGCACCGTCGGCACTCGCTTGGCGGGGAGCTCACCGAGCACCACGCCGTCCGCCGTCTCCCGGAACTCCGGCCGCGCCAGGAACTCCGATGCAGTCCCCGCCAGCACCACACCCGGCCCCGGGCTCCACCGTTCCAGGTGCGCGGGGCGGTGCGGGTAGTACTGGAACAGGAAGTCGTGCACCGGGTGCTTCTCGCCCCGCGACCGGCGCTCCTGGTAGGGCCCGGTCCAGCGGCGGACCCGCGCGGCGTGCTCGCGTTGCCGGGCCCGCCACTCGTCCTCGGCCAGAACCCGCATCACGCCGTCACGTGCGTCCCGTCGCGCACCGTGCCCACGTACTCCTCGACCAGGTCCTCCAGGGCGACCACGCCGATGATCGTGCCGTCCGCGCCGCGCGCGCGGGCCAGGTGGCTGCCCTCGCGGCGCATCGCGGACAGGGCCTCGTCGAGGCGGGCGTGCGCGGGCAGGTCGGTCAGCGGCCGCGTCTTGTCCGCGGGCACCCGGCTCCCCGGGGCCTCGCCGATCTGGTCGAGCACGTCCTTGACGTGCAGGTACCCGATCAGCTCGCCGCCCGCCGACCGCAGCGGGTACCGCGAGAAGCCGGTCGACGAGACCGCTTCCTCGACGTCGCCCACCGTCGGCGTGCTCGGCAGCGTCGTCAGCTCGGCGGTGGGCACGAGGACGTCGGCGACGGTCTTCTCGACCGACGACAGCGTCTGGCTCAGCCGCTCGTGTTCGGACTGCTCCAGCAGGCCCTCGCGGCGGGATTCGGAGAGCAGCTCGGCCAGCTCGTCGGAGGTGTAGGCGGTCTCCAGCTCGTCCTTGGGCTCGACCCGGACCAGCCGCAGCAGCGCGTTGGCCATGGCGTTGAGCAGCCAGATGAAGGGGTTGGCGAGCTTGACCCACGCGACGTGGATCGGCACCAGCCACAGCGCCAGCCGCTCCGGCTCGGCGATGGCGAGGTTCTTCGGCACCATCTCGCCGATCAGCACGTGCAGGATCGTGATGAACGCCAGCGCGATCGCGAAGGACACCGTGTGCAGCACGACGTCCGGCAGGCCGAGCAGCCCGAACAACCCTTCGAGCTGGTGCGCCACCGCGGGTTCGCCGAGGCGGCCGAGGATCAGCGAGCAGATCGTGATGCCCAGCTGGGCGCCGGCGAGCATCTGCGACACGTGCCTGCTCGCGTTGATGACGATCCGCGCCCGGGTCTTGCCCTGCTCCAGCAGGGCCTCCAGCCGGTCGCGGCGCGAGGAGATCAGGGTGAACTCCGCGCCCACGAAGAACGCGTTCAGCAGCAGCAGGACGACGATCAGGAAGATCGCGAGCCAGTCGTTCACCGCGCCACCTCCGTCCGCCCGGCCAGCGGCCGCAGGCTCACCTCGGCGATGCGCAGCCGGTCCATTTCGGACACCGTCAGGCACCAGCCGTCGACCTCGGCGGAGTCACCGGGGTCGGGGATGCGGCCGAGCCGCTCCAGCATCAGGCCGGCGATGGTTTCGTAGTCGCCGTCGGGCATCCGGAACCCGGTGACCTCGGTGACCTCGTCGGCGCGCAGCTGGCCGGACACGAGCCAGGTGTCGGAGCCGACCTGCTGCGAGGACGGCGCCTCGCCGGTGTCGTGCTCGTCGCGGACGTCGCCGATGATCTCCTCGACCACGTCCTCCAGCGTCACCAGGCCGGCCGTGCCGCCGTACTCGTCGACGACCATCGCCACCTGGAAGCGCGAGTCGCGCAGCCGGGACAGCAGCGCGTCACCGGGCAGCGACTCCGGCACGGTGGGCACCGGGCGCATGATCGAGGCGATCCGGGTGGTGGCCCGCTCGGCGGCGGGCACGGTGAAGGCCTGCTTCACGTGCACCGCGCCCTGCACGTCGTCCAGGTCCTCGGTGTAGACCGGGAAACGGGAGTGTCCGGTGCGCCGGGACAGCTCCACGAGGTCGTTGATCGTGTCGCCGACCGTGAGCGACTCGACCTGCACGCGCGGGGTCATCAGCTCCTCCGCGGTGCGGTCGCCGAAGCGCAGCGACTTGTCCAGCAGCCGCGCGGTCGAGGTGTCGAGGGTGCCGCTTTCCGCGCTGGTGCGCACGATCGAGCCGAGCTCCTGCGGGGAGCGCGCCGAGCGCAGCTCCTCCTGCGGCTCGATGCCGAACTTGCGGACCAGCCAGTTCGCGCTGTTGTTCATCAGCGTGATCAGCCAGCGGAACAGCGCCGAGAACCGCGAGTGGTAGCCCATCACGGCCCGCGCGGTCTCCAGCGGCTTGGCCACGGCCAGGTTCTTGGGCGCCATCTCGCCCAGCACCATCGACAGGATCGTGGCCAGCAGCAGCGCGATGACGAGCGAGGCGCCGCCCGCGAAGCCTTCGGACAGTCCGGCGGCGGTGAGCAGCGGGCGGACCAGGTTGCCGATCAGCGGCTCCGCGACGTACCCGGTGACCAGGGTGGTCAGCGTGATCGCGACCTGCGCGCCGGAGAGCTGGAACGACAGCGTCGAATGCGCCTTGCGGACGGTGCGGGCCCGCTTGTCACCGACCTGGCGGACGTGCGCCTCGACGGTGCTGCGCTCGAGCGCGGTGAGGGAGAACTCGGCGGCCACCGCGAGACCGGTGCCGACCGTCAGCAACACGAAGAAAACGACTCCGAGAACGGAGAGGAGCACTTCCATCATCGGCCGTCACGGTCCTGAACCGGGCCGGGGAGGTGCTCGGGAACGCCGGGTTCGCCACCCGGCTTCGTACTGTCACCAGGTGACTGCGCGTCGCGCACGAAAGAAGTCACTCCTTGGGAATGGCTGGAAACGTGTGCGCCATGATACCCGAACCGGGCGGCCGGACGAGGGCGTCGGCGCTGGTGAGCGTGTCAGGAGTCGGCCGAGGCGCGCACCCGGTGCCGCCGCACGCTCTCCTCCACGAGGTCGAGCACGGGGCCGAGGTCGTCGGCGGGCAGGCCCATCGCCAGGTGCGACACCAGGCCCTCCAGGACCAGCTCCAGGTAGGCGGTGAGCACGTCCACGTCGACGTCGTCGCGGAGGTTGCCGGCCTGGCGCTGCCACAGCAGGCGCTGCCGCGTGGCGGCGGTCAGCTGCTGTGAGCGCTCGGCCCAGCGGCCGCGGAACTCCGGGTCGGTGCGCAGCCGCCGGGAGACCTCCAGCCGCGTGCCCAGCCAGTCCGCGGGGTGGTCGCTGCCCTCGGCGAGCAGTTCGCGCATCACCTGCACCAGGCCCTGCTGCGCGACCACGTCGGCCATCCGGGCCGCGTCCTCCTCCGCGAGGGCGAGGAAGAGCGACTCCTTGTCGCGGAAGTGGTGGAAGATCGCGCCGCGGGACAGCCCGGTCGCTTCCTCCAGCCTGCGCACCGTGGCACCCTCGTACCCGTACCGGGCGAAGCAGACACGGGATCCGTCGAGGATCTGGCGCCTGCGCGCTTCGAGGTGGTCCTGGCTGACCCGGGGCATGGCTAGATCCTGACACCGCGAGCCCGGCTTTCGCAAACCGTACGTACTTACTGCAATCCTTACGGATGTCTTGCCGGTAGCCGGGAACGGCCCCGGTCAACCCTGAAAATTGTCGGTGCCCGCGTGTAGCGTCCGAAAGCGAGTGATCCCCGGCGATTGGACACGACATGACAGCGGTCCGGCCCACGTCACCCGCCCCCGGCGGGGCGGTGGCGGCGAAGGTGGTCTCCGACCGCGCCGAGGGCGAGGCGTACGTGGCGTCCGTGTGCTTCAAGCACGGGCCACCGCGCCTGCTCGGCGTGGAGCTCGAGTACACCGTGCACTACGCGCAAGACCCGCGAAGACCACTCGACCGTGCAGATCTCGCCCGTGCGCTCGGCCCGCACGCCCCGCGCACCCTCAGTCCCGAGAGCCCGGCCAGGCCATTGCCCGCCGGCTCGCCCCTGACTCTCGAACCCGGCGGCCAGGTGGAGATCTCCGCCCTGCCCCAGGCCTCGCTCCGCGAGCTCGCCGACGCGGTGGCCGCCGATCTGGCTCACCTCACCGAACTGCTCGCCCGCCACGGGTTCGTCCTGCGCGACGACGGCATCGACGCCCACCGCGCCCCGGCCCGGCTGCTGGACACCCCCCGCTACGCCGCGATGGAACGCCGGTTCGCCCCGATGGGCGACGGCGGCGTCACGATGATGTGCAGCACCGCCGGCCTGCAGGTCTGCGTCGACGCCGGGGAGGCCGATTCGTTCGCCGCCAGGTGGGCCGCCGTCCACGCCCTCGGCCCGCCGCTGCTCGCGTTGTTCGCCAACTCCCGGCGGCACGCGGGGCGGGACACCGGCGCGGCGTCGGCCCGCTGGCTCGCGGTGATGGCCACCGAAGCGTGCCGGACCGCGGCCGCCGCGTGCGGCCCGGACCCGGCGGCGAGCTGGTCGCGCCGCATCATGGACACCCCGCTGCTGGTGGTGCGGCGGGGCGAGGGGCCGTGGGACGCGCCGGACGGCCTCACCTTCGCCGACTGGGCCGCCGGCCGCGGCGCGGGGCGGGTCCTGCGGCGGCCGACCGTGGCCGATCTGGACTACCACCTGACCACGATGTTCACCCCGGTGCGGCCGCACGGCTACCTGGAGGTCCGCTACCTCGACGCCCAGCCACGGGACCGTTGGCTGCACCCGGTCGCGTTGCTGACCGCCCTGCTCGACCGTCCCTCCACAGTGGACCGGGTGCGCGAGGTGTGCGCGCCCGTCGACGGTGAGTGGGAGCGCGCCGCGCGCGCCGGGATGGCCGACCCGCGGATAGCGGCGGTGGCGCGCGAGGTCGCCGACCTCGGGTGCGCCGAGCTGGCCCGCACCGACCTGACCGAGGAGACCGTCAACCGGATCAGCGAAGGCGTGCAGCGGCTCGCGCACGCCGGGGAGGGGACGAAATGACCGGCGTGCCGCCGTTGACCGAGGCGCCGAACCCGGTGCGTGAACTGTCCGAAGAGGCCCTGCGTTCCCGCGCGGCCGCCGCGCTGGAGCGGGCGCGGGCCCGCAGCACGGCGCTGACCGCCGCGGTGGACGACGACGACCTCGTCCGCCAGCACTCGAAGCTGATGTCGCCGCTGGTGTGGGACCTCGCGCACATCGGCAGCCAGGAAGAGCTGTGGCTGGTGCGGGACGTGGGCGGCCGGGAGCCGCTGCGGCCCGACATCGACGACCTCTACGACGCGTTCCAGCACCCGCGCGCCACCCGGCCGTCGCTGCCGCTGCTGGGGCCGGCCGAGGCGCGCGCCTACGTCGCCGAGGTGCGGGCCAAGGCGTTCGACGTGCTGGAGCGCGCGCCGATGACCGGCCGCCCGCTCACCGAGGCCGGGTTCGCCTTCGGCATGATCACCCAGCACGAGCAGCAGCACGACGAGACCATGCTGGCCACCCACCAGCTGCGCAAGGGCGATCCGGTGCTGCACGCGCCCGCGCCGCCGCCCGCCCGGTCGGGGCCACTGCCGGGCGAGGTCCTCGTCCCGGCCGGCCCGTTCGTCATGGGCACGTCGCTGGAGCCGTGGGCGCTGGACAACGAGCGCCCGGCCCATGAGGTCGACGTGGCCGCGTTCTACCTGGACACCGTGCCGGTGACCAACGGCGCGTACGTGGAGTTCCTCGAAGACGGCGGCTACGACCGGCGTGAGCTGTGGAGCGCGGCGGGCTGGGATTACCGCACCGAGCACGACATCACCGCGCCGCGGTTCTGGCGCCGCGAGCCGGACGGCTGGTGGCGGGTCCGCTTCGGCGTGCACGAGCCGGTGCCCGCCGACCAGCCGGTGGTGCACGTGTCCTACTACGAGGCCGAGGCGTACGCCAGGTGGGCGGGCAAGCGGCTGCCCACCGAGGCGGAGTGGGAGAAGGCCGCCCGGTTCGACCCGGCGACGGGGGAGTCCCGGCGGTACCCGTGGGGCAACGACGATCCCACGCCGGAGCACGCGAACCTGGGCCAGCGGCACCTCTCGCCCGCCCCTGCCGGCGCGTACCCGAAGGGCGCCTCGGCGCTCGGCGTGCACCAGCTGATCGGCGACGTGTGGGAGTGGACGAGCACCGACTTCGCCGGCTACCCGGGCTTCCGCGCGTTCCCGTACCGGGAGTACTCGGAGGTGTTCTTCGGGCCCGAGTACAAGGTGCTGCGCGGCGGTTCGTTCGGCACCGACGCGGCGGCCGTGCGCGGCACGTTCCGCAACTGGGACTACCCGATCCGGCGGCAGATCTTCGCCGGGTTCCGCTGCGCGCGGGACGCCGCGCCGGGCGAGCGGGCCTGACGGTGTGCCGCCACCTGGGTTACCTCGGCCCGCCGCGCTCGCCGGCGGAGCCGGTGTTCGACGCGCCGCACTCGCTGCTGCGGCAGACCTACGCGCCGCGGGACATGCGCGGCGGCGGCGTGGTCAACGCCGACGGGTTCGGGCTGGGCTGGTTCGGCGACGGCCCGGAGCCGGTGCGGTACCGGCGCCCGGTTCCACTGTGGAGCGATCAGGACCTGCCGCGGCTGGCGCGGTCGGTCCACAGTGGAGCGTTCGTCGCCGCGGTGCGCAACGGCACCACCGGGATGCCGTCCGGGGAGGGCGCGTGCGCGCCCTTCACCGGCGGCCGGTGGTTGTTCAGCCACAACGGGATGGTGCGCGGCTGGCCGGACAGCCTCGCCGCGCTGGCCGGGAAGCTGCCGGTCACCGACCTGATGACCCTGGAGGCGCCCACCGACTCGGCGGTGCTGTGGGCGCTGCTGCGGGAGCGGCTGGAAGCGGGGGAGGACCCCGTGGGCGCGGTCGCCGACCTGATCGCCCAGGTCGAGCGCGCCGCGCCGGGGTCGCGGCTGAACTTCCTGCTCACCGACGGCGCCGTCCTCGTCGGCACCGCCTGGACCCACGCCCTGTCGGTGCGGGTCGAGGGCGAGGCCGTCCTCTTCGCGTCCGAACCGCTCGACGACGCGCCCGGCTGGTCGGAGGTGCCCGACCGGCACCTCGTCGCGGCCCGGCACGGCGCCGTCGAAGTCATTCCCCTCAACGCCGATCGGAGTGTTCCCTGATGACCGAGTCCGAACTGGACATCCACCGCAGCGCCACCGAGATCGCCGAGGCGCTGCGCGCGGACGTGCGGGAGGGGCTGTCGGCCGAGCAGAAGTGGCTGCCGTCCAAGTGGTTCTACGACGCGGCGGGCAGCCGGTTGTTCGAGGACATCACCGCGCTGCCCGAGTACTACCCGACGCGGGCCGAACGCGAGGTGCTGGCGCGGGAGGCCGCCGGCATCGCGAAGATCACCGGCGCGCACACGCTGGTCGAACTCGGTTCGGGGTCGAGCGAGAAGACCCGGCTGCTGCTCGACGGGCTGCGCGACCACGGCAGTCTCCGGACGTTCGTGCCGCTGGACGTGTCGGAGGCCGCGCTGGCCGAGGCGGTGGAGGCGATCCAGGCCGGCTACCCGGGGCTCGACGTGCGTGGCGTGGTCGGCGACTTCACCGAGCACCTCGGCCTGCTGCCCGGCGAACCGCCCCGGCTGGTCGCGTTCCTGGGCGGGACGATCGGCAACTTCCTGCCTGCCGACCGCGGCAAGTTCCTGCGCTCGGTGCGGGACGTGCTGGCCGCGGGCGAGTGGTTCCTGCTGGGCACCGACCTGGTCAAAGACCCGGAGACGCTGGTCCGCGCCTACGACGACGCGGCCGGCGTGACGGCGGAGTTCAACCGCAACGTGCTGCGCGTGGTCAACGAGGTGCTGGGCGCGAACTTCGACCCGGACTCCTTCGAGCACGTCGCCCACTGGGACGCTCGGAACGAGTGGATCGAGATGCGGCTGCGCGCCCCGGAGCCGGTGCGGGTGTCGATCCCGGGCGCGGGCATGGAGGTCTCGTTCGAGGCGGGCGAGCACATCCGGACGGAGATCTCGGCGAAGTTCCGCCGCGACGGCGTGACCGCGGAACTGGACGACGCCGGTTTCGAGGTCGAGCACTGGTGGACCGACGCCGCTGGACGGTTCGGGGTGTCCCTGGCCCGCGCGATGAGCTAGCCGGCCGCGGGGGGATCCTGACCGGCGGCGCGGCGTGGGCTGCTCCGCCGCGCCGGAGGCCGGGTCCGGCACGATCGCGGCAACGGATGGCCGCTCGTGGTACCGGTCGGTCCCGGCCTGGCCGCGGATGCGCCGATGCTTCCGCATCTGGTGCGATGCCTGCCCGTCACGCGGACAAGGGCTCGCGGTGCCGCTGAGGGGGCGGTGGCCGGCGCCGCGGCGCAGGCTGCTCAGCCGTGCCGAAGGCCGGGCCGACCAGGTCCGCACTCTCGGCGGCAACGGACCGCCGCTCGTGGCTCGGGCTTGTCCCTGCCGCGGGTGCGCCGATGACTCCGCAACTGGATGCGACACCTGCCCGTCACCCGCCCCGGAAACCGACCAGGCCTCGCCGCTGCGGGATCGTGACCGGCGCCGCAGCGTGGGGTGCCCGGTGGCGGGGGCGGGCGGGTGGTCCAATAGGGGTCGTGAAGAATCCGCTCCCGCTCCTGGCCCGCAGGCTGGGCACCCGCCCGTGGCTGATGCGGCTCGCGAAGGTCATCATCTGGGCGGACAAGCGGCTGCACCGCTGGTTCGGCGGCCGGGTGACCCTGGTCGGCATCGCGGGCCTGCCGTCGCTGCGGCTGACCACCCTGGGGCGCAAGAGCGGCCTGCCACGCAGCACGAACCTGCTGTACTTCCCGCACGAGGACGGCTTCGTGCTCGTCGGCTCCAACTGGGGCCGCCCCCGCGACCCCGGCTGGACCTTCAACCTGCGCGAGCACGCCGAGGCGACGGTGGCCATCCGCGGGAAGGAAATCCCGGTCACCGCGCAGCCGGTCAAGGGCGAGGACTACGACCGGATGTGGCAGCGCCTGCTCGACTTCTGGCCGGGCTACGAGATGGAACGCCTCGCCGCCGGCCGCGAGCTGCCGATCTTCCTGCTCACCCCCCGGTAGGCGCGCGAACAAAAAAGTTCCGGGGGCGGTGTCGGATCCGGGTGGTCGCGTTCGTGGTCAGGGTGAGGCCGCCCGCGGATGGGGCGGCGCCGAGGTGGAGGAACCGCGACCATGAAGCTGACGACCATGACCCAGATCAGCGTCGACGGCGTGATGCAGGGCAACGGCGGCGCGTCGGAGGAGGACCGCCGCAGCGGGTTCGACCGCGGCGGCTGGGCGGCGATGGGCAAGGGCGACGACGGCACCCACGCGCTGATCAAGCAGACCTACCAGCGCGCCGACGCGTTCCTGTTCGGCAGGCGGACCTACGAGTTGTTCGCCAGCGCGTGGGGGACCGACGCGGATGTCCCCGGCTGGGAGCCCGTCCGGCGGGCGCTGCACGACCGGCCCAAGTACGTCGCCTCGACGACCCTGACCGACCCGGCGTGGGCGGGCACCACCGTCCTGCGCGGCGACCTGGCCGCCGCCGTCGCCGACCTGAAAGCCAAGCCCGGCGGCGAACTGCAGGTGCACGGCAGCGGCGCCCTGATCCGGTGGCTGCTGGCCAACGACCTGGTCGACGAGCTGACCCTGATCGTGATCCCGGTGGTCGTCGGGCAGGGCGCGCGGCTGTTCCCGGACGCGGGCCCCGATCTCGCGCTCGACCTCGTCGACTCGCGGACCGACTCGAAGGGCGTGACCATCCAGGTCTACCGGCCCGCCGGGCGCCCGCAGTACGCCACCGCCTGAAAACCCCGCCCACCCGAGGAGCTGATCTTCAGATGCAGTACCTGGTTTCCGTCATCGACGACAAGGACAACCCCGGCCGGACTGACCGGCAGCCGGCCATCAGCGCGTTCAACGAACGCCTGATCGCCGAGGGCTACTGGGTCTTCGCGGGCGGGCTCGCGGACACCGAGTCGGCCACGGTCGTCGACAACCGGGGCGAGCAGGCGGTGTTCAGCGACGGGCCCTTCGTCGAGTCGAAGGAGTACCTCGCCGGCGTCTGGATCTGGGAGGCCCCCGATCTGGACGTGGCGCTCAAGCTCGCCACCGAGGCCTCCAAGATCTGCGACCGCAAGATCGAGGTGCGGCCGTTCCGGTGACGGACGCGCGCGAGGCGGTCACCCGGGCCCACCGCGAGGAGTGGGCCCGGGTGGTGGCCGCCCTGACCCGGCGTTTCGGCGACCTCGACATCGCCGAGGAGGCCGCCGCCGAGGCGTTCGCGACCGCGGTCGAGCGGTGGCCCGCCGACGGGGTGCCGCCCAACCCCGGCGCCTGGCTGACCACCACCGCCACCCGCAAGGCCATCGACCGCATCCGGCGCGAGAACAAACGCGACGACAAGCAGAAGGAGGCCCGGATGGTGCACGACGACGAACCACCCGGGCCCCTCGGCGTCATCGACGACGACCGGCTGCGGCTGATCTTCACCTGCTGCCACCCCGCGCTGGCGGTGGAGGCTCGCGTGGCGCTGACGCTGCGCATGGTCGGCGGCCTGACCGTGCGCGAGATCGCCCGCGCGTTCCTGGTGGCCGAGACCGCGATGGAGCGTCGGATCACCCGCGCGAAAGCCAAGATCAAGGCCGCCCGCATCCCGTACCGGGTGCCGTCGGCGGAGGACCTCCCGGCACGCGTGTCCGGTGTGCTCGCGGTGCTGTTCCTGGTGTTCAACGAGGGCTACCTGGCCACCGGGTCCGGCGCCGCCCCGGTCCGGGACGACCTGACCGCCGAGGCGATCCGGCTCACCCGCCTGATCCGCGCCCTCCTGCCGGACGACGGCGAGGTGGCCGGGCTGCTGGCGCTGATGCTGCTCATCGAGGCGCGCCGCCCGGCGCGGGTGTCGGCGAGCGGCGAGCTGGTTCCCCTGCACGAGCAGGACCGCGGCGCCTGGGATGCCGCGCTCATCGCCGAGGGCCACCGGCTGGTGCGCGAGCGCCTCGCGGCCGCCGCGGCCGGGGTGGCACCGGGCCGCTACCAGATCCTGGCCGCGATCAACGCCGTGCACACCTCCGCCCGCGACAGCCGCGACACCGACAGGTCGCAGATCCTGGCCCTCTACGACCAGCTCGTCCGCCTCGACCCGTCGCCGATCGTCGCGCTCAACCGGGCCGTCGCGGTCGCCGAACTCGACGGCCCCGAGGTGGCGCTCGCCGCGGTCGACAGCCTGGAGCCTCGGCTGGCCGGCTACCACGCGTTCCACGCCACCCGCGCCGACCTGCTGCGCAGGCTCGGCCGCGGCCCGGAGTCCCGCGCGGCCTACGACAAGGCCATCGAGCTGGCGGGCAACACCGCGGAGACCGCCTACCTCACGCGCCGCCGCGACCAGCTGCGGTAGCGCCCGCCGCGGGCTGGGGCTCGGCGCGGGCCAGGCGCCGCCGGTAGAACGCCGGGGCCCACCAGTTCGCCCGGCCCGCCAGGCGCATGAACGCCGGGAGCAGCACGCCGCGCAGGAGCGTGGCGTCGACCAGGACCGTGACGAACATGCCCAGCCCGAGCATTTTCAGGTAGACCACGCCGCCGGTCGTGTAGGTCGCGAACGACAGCGCGAGGATCGCGGCGGCGGTGGTGACCAGCGGAGCGCTGCGCTGCACCCCGGTGGCGACGGAGCCGTTGGTGTCGCCGGTGCGCAGGTACTCCTCCCGGATGCGCGAGGTCACGAACACCTCGTAGTCCATGGACAGGCCGTAGGCGACGCAGAACATCAGGATCGGGATGCTCGTCTCCAGCGTGCCGGTGGGGGTGAACGCGAGCAGCCCGGCGAGGTTGCCGTCCTGGAACACCCACACCAGCGCGCCGAACATGACACCGAGGCTGAGCAGGTTGAGCACCGTGGCCTTCAGCGGCAGCAGCACGCTGCCGGTCATCAGGAACAGGATCAGCAGCGTCAGCAGCACGATCACGGCGAGCACCAGCGGCACCCGGCTGGTGGCCCGGTCCCTCCAGTCGGTCATCTCGGCCGGGCTCCCGCCGACGAGTTTCGCGGCGGGCCCTGGCAGGTCGCGGACGCGCTGCACGAGATCGCCGATGTCGCCGGACAGCGCCTGCGCGCTGGGGATGACGGTGAGGAACGTGCCGCCGTCCGCGGTGAACCGGGCGGCGTCCGGACCGGGGGTGCGGGCCAGTGCGCCGGAGGCGAACGTGCCCGCCGCGGAATCGACCTGGGCGACACCGTCCAGTTCGGACAGAGCCTCGGCGTAGCCGGTGATCTCGCCCGCCCGCGGCAGGACCACATACAGCGCGTCGGTCTCCTCCTGGTCGAACCCGGCGCGCACGGAGTCGCTGGTGACCCGGCTCGGCGAATCCGCGGGCAGCACCCGGTCGTCCGGCACGCCGAACCGCGCGCCGAGCAGCGGCGCGGCCAGTGCGAGCACAACCAGGAGCGCGAGCCCGCCGGTCAGCACCGGGCGGCGGAGCACCTGGCTGGTGATCCGGTACCACCCGGCCGACCGGCGGGCGCGTGGTACCGGATCCGCGGCGCGGTGCCCGAGCGCGGCCAGTGCGGCGGGGAGGACGACCAGCGCGCCGAGCATCGCGGTGAGCACGACGAGCACCCCGGCGTAGGCGAAGGCGCGCAGGAACGCCAGCGGGAACAGCAGCAGAGCGCACATCGAGACGGCGACGGTGAGACCGCTGAACAACACGGTCCGCCCGGCGGTCGCGACTGCAGTGGTGACCGCGTCACCGACCTCCC
Source organism: Amycolatopsis tucumanensis (assembly GCF_021654135.1). Taxonomy (GTDB): domain Bacteria; phylum Actinomycetota; class Actinomycetes; order Mycobacteriales; family Pseudonocardiaceae; genus Amycolatopsis_E; species Amycolatopsis_E tucumanensis. The sequence continues at coordinate 215,422 of NZ_JAKGSD010000005.1, forward strand.
GGCCCACGGCGAGTTCCTCGCGGTAGCGGGCGACGACGAACAGGCAGTAGTCCACGCCCAGCGCGAGTCCCATGACCAGGGTCAGGTTGGCGGCGAACGTGGACACCTCGGTGACCGCGGTCAGCACGCGCAACCCGGCGAGGGTGGTGACGATGGCGAACAGGCCGACGCCGAGCGTCACCAGCGCGACCGCGACCCGCCGGTACACCAGCATGAGGAGCAGCAGCACCAGCGGGATCGCGATCGCCTCGGCGCGCAGGAAGTCGGTGCGGGCCTGCGCGCCGACCTCGCGGAACACCTCGTCCTGGCCGCCGGCCTCCAGGGTCACCGGTCCGCGCGGGCCGGTGAAGGCCGCGGCGAGTTCGCCGACGCGTTCGCGGCTCTCGTTCACCCCGCCCGGGACCAGGGCGAGGATGATCGCCTGGCGCCCGTCCTCGCTGCGCAGCGCGGGACTCCCGCCGCGCGACCAGTACGAGGCGACTTCCGCGACGCCGGGCTGTGCGGCCAGGTCCGCGGCGACGGCCTCGCCCGCGGCGCGGACCGCGGCGTCGTCGACAGTGCCCTCGGCGGCGGTGACCAGGAACAGCAGGTTGGGCGGGCCCGTGTCGAACTGCGCACGCAGGATCTCCTTGGCCTGGTCGGACTCCGAGCCGGGCGCGTCGATGCGGGACAGGGTGAGCGCGTTCATGGCGCCGGCGGCGAGTGCGCCCGCGAGCAGCGTGAGCAGGACGGCGGCGGCGAGGACCCAGCGTCTGCGGCGCACGGTGAACCGGCCGAGACGGGACAGCGGTGAGGGCATGGCGGAACTCCGGGAGGGCGGTAGTCTGACAGGAACACGAGTGATCGCTCGCGTTCGAAATTACGAGCGATCGCTCGCATTTGTCAACTCCGGAGGAGGACTGTGTCCGAAGAGGCCCCGGCCCGCCGCCGACAGGCACGCGGGCAGCGCCGCATGGAACAGCTGACCGACGCGGCGGCCGAGGTGTTCGCCGAAGCCGGGTACGCCCGCGCGACGACGAACGCGATCGCCGCACGGGCCGGGGTGTCGCCCGGCACGCTGTACCAGTTCTTCAAGAACAAGGAGGCCCTGGCCGAGGCGCTGGCCACCCGGTACCGCGAGCAGTTGCGGGCCGCGCACGAGAAGGCGTTCGACGTCGGGTACGCGCAACTGCCGCTGCCGGAACTGATCGACCGCATGGCCGCGCCGATGATCCAGGTGAACCTGGACAACCCCGGGTTCAAGGCGCTGTTCGCCGACGCCGGCATGCCCGAACGCCTCGCCGCGCCGACCCGCGCGCTGCACCAGGCGGTCGTCGGCAAGATCGAGGAGGTGCTCGCGGCGCGGGCGCCGTCGCTGCCGGCGGCGGAGCGCCGGACGACCGCGGTGGTGGCGACGCAGATCTTCGGCGCCCTGCTGGGCACGGTGGTGAGCGCCGCCGAGGAGGAGCGGGAAATCTGGATTCGCGAGCTGAAGCGCGCTCTGCAGCGGTACCTGGAGCCGGTCATCGCCTGAGTGGCGTATAACGACCTATACGGCGCGGCTCTGGGCGATTCGCTCGCCGAGTCAGTCGAACACCTGCTGCTCGACCAGCAGCCGCGCCATCGGCTCACAGTGCCCGGACGCGCCCTCCGCCGCGGTGAACCGCACGACCTCGGCCCCGGGCAGCATCCCGGCCAGCCGGGCGGACTGGCTGGGCCAGAACTGCTCGCCCTCGGGATCGGTCAGCAGCAGGGGAGTGCGGATGGCCGCCGCCTGCGCCTGGTCCAGCCGGTACTCGCGCACGGCGCGGTAGAGGTCGAATCGGTCCCGGATGCCGGAGGGGCGGGCGCGGAACTCCAGCGTCCGGCGGATGTCAGGCAGTCGTTCGGCTGTCCGCATGCCCTTGGTGAACCCGTCGCGGTCGCCCGCGTCGAGTTGCCGGACCAAGCTCCCCGGCAGGGGCGCGGTCCACGAGGCCGACACGTCCACCACCCCCGGGGCGGCCACCGCGGCGACGAGGCGGTGCTCGAACACCAACGCGCTGGGCAGCCAGAAACCGGCCTGACTCAGGCCGTCCTCGCGCGACCCGGCCGGTGTCGACCTCGGGCCGCGCGAGGACGGTGTCCAGCACCGCCGTCAGCACGGCCTCCCAGTCCGGGCGGAACGGGACACCCCGCTCGAACAGCAGGGACTGCTGGCCGGGTCCGTCGTAGACGAACGCGTTCCAGCTCCGCTCCAGCGCGGCCGCCACGCACGCCCGCTCCGCAGATCGCCCACCGCGCCGTCGCTGCCGTTGGTCACGACGAGCGTCGGCGTGCCGCGGCCCGAGGCGTCGGGTCGCAACGGGTGGCCGGACGGGACACTGTCCTCACGGCACGGGCGGCCCTCCGACGAGCCGATGAACCCGTCCCAGCGCCGCCGCGGCGTCCCGCCGAGGACCCCGCTGGTGGCGAAGTCCAGGGTCAAGGCCGTGTGCGGCGCGAGCGACGTCGGCGACGTGGAGGCGGCTGTCGTGCGGGTGCGAGGTCACCACGACTGGTGCCGCGCGTGGGCGGTCACCGCCGAACGAGCCGAAGCGATCGCGATTCCGGGCGGCACGGCACGGGAACCCGCTCAGCGCGCGCGGCGCTTCCCGCACGAACGAAAGAAGCGCCCGCGAGCGGGGCTCGCGGGCGCTTCTCGGAAGAGAAACCGTCAGGCGCGGGTCATCTTGCGCAGCACGTACTGCAGGATGCCGCCGTTGCGGTAGTAGTCCGCCTCACCCGGGGTGTCGATCCGCACCACGGCGTCGAACTCCACCTTGGTGCCGTCCTCCTTCGTGGCGGTCACCTTGATCGTCCGCGGCGTCTCGCCCTCGTTGAGCTTCGTGATGCCCTCGAAGTCGAACGTCTCGGTGCCGTCCAGGCCCAGCGACGAGGCCGACTCGCCCTCCGGGAACTGCAGCGGGATGACACCCATGCCGATCAGGTTGGACCGGTGGATCCGCTCGAACGACTCGGCGATCACGGCGCGCACGCCGAGCAGCCGGGTGCCCTTGGCGGCCCAGTCACGCGACGAACCCGAGCCGTACTCCTTGCCGCCCAGCACGACCAGCGGGATGCCGGCCTTGGCGTAGTTCTGCGCGGCGTCGTAGATGAACGCCTGCGGCGCGCCCTCCTGCGTGAAGTCGCGGGTGTAGCCGCCCTGCACGTCGTCCAGCAGCTGGTTGCGCAGCCGGATGTTGGCGAAGGTGCCGCGGATCATCACCTCGTGGTTCCCGCGCCGGGAGCCGTAGGAGTTGAAGTCCTTGCGGTCCACGCCGTGCTCGGCCAGGTACCGGCCGGCGGGCGAGTCCGCCTTGATGGCGCCGGCGGGGGAGATGTGGTCGGTGGTCACCGAGTCGCCCAGCTTCGCCAGCACGCGAGCGCCCTTGATGTCCGTGACCGGCTCCGGGTCGGCCTGCATGCCCTCGAAGTACGGGGGCTTGCGCACGTAGGTCGACTCCGGGTCCCACTGGAAGGTCTTGCCCTCCGGGGTGGGCAGCGACTTCCAGCGCTCACCGCCGTCGAACACGTCGGCGTAGTCCTTGGAGAACATCTCCTGCGTGATCGCCGAGTCGATGGTCTCCTGGATCTCCTGCGGCGACGGCCAGATGTCGCGCAGGAACACGTCGTTGCCGTCCGAGTCCTGCCCGAGCGGCTGCTCCTCGAAGTCGAAGTCCATCGTGCCGGCCAGCGCGTAGGCGATGACCAGCGGCGGGGACGCCAGGTAGTTCATCTTGACGTCCGGGTTGATCCGGCCCTCGAAGTTCCGGTTGCCGGACAGCACCGACACCACGGTCAGGTCGTTCTCCTGCACCGCGGCCGAGATCTCCTCGGGCAGCGGGCCGGAGTTGCCGATGCACGTGGTGCAGCCGTAGCCGACCAGGTGGTAGCCCAGCTTCTCCAGGTACGGCCACAGGCCGGCCTTCTCGTAGTAGTCGGTGACGACCTGCGAACCCGGCGCCATCGACGTCTTGACCCACGGCTTGACCGACAGGCCCTTCTCCACCGCGTTGCGGGCCAGCAGGGCGGCGCCCAGCATGACCGACGGGTTGGAGGTGTTGGTGCAGGAGGTGATCGAGGCGATCACCACGGCGCCGTGGTCGAGCACGAACTCGCCCCGCTCCTCGGAGCGCACCGTGACCGGCTTCGACGGGCGGCCCGACGCGCCGTTCGCGGCCGACTGCAGCGCGGGCTCCGCGTCCTCGTCCGCGAAGGACAGGCTCGGCGCGTCACTGGCCGGGAAGGACTCCTCGACCTTCTCGTCGACCTTGGTGTGCGGCGTCGGGTGCTGCTCCTCGACGTAGTCGTGCACCGACTTGCGGAACGCGGACTTCGCGTCGGTCAGCTCGATGCGGTCCTGCGGGCGCTTCGGGCCCGCGATCGACGGCACCACCGTCGACAGGTCCAGCTCCAGGTACTCGGAGTAGGACGCCTCGCGGCTCGGGTCGTGCCACAGGCCCTGCTCCTTGGCGTAGGCCTCGACCAGCGCGACCTGCTCGGCCGAGCGGCCGGTCAGCTTGAGGTAGCGGATCGTCTCGTCGTCGATCGGGAAGATCGCCGCGGTCGAGCCGAACTCCGGGCTCATGTTGCCGATGGTGGCGCGGTTGGCCAGCGGCACCTGGGCGACGGACTCGCCGTAGAACTCGACGAACTTGCCGACCACGCCGTGGCGGCGCAGCATCTCGGTGATCGTCAGCACCACGTCGGTCGCGGTCACGCCGGCCGGGATCTCGCCGGTCAGCTTGAAGCCGACGACGCGCGGGATCAGCATCGACACCGGCTGGCCGAGCATCGCGGCCTCGGCCTCGATGCCGCCGACGCCCCAGCCCAGCACGCCGAGGCCGTTGACCATCGTGGTGTGCGAGTCGGTGCCCACGCACGAGTCGGGGTAGGCCTGGCCGTTGCGCGCCATGACCGTGCGGGCCAGGTGCTCGATGTTGACCTGGTGCACGATGCCGGTGCCCGGCGGGACGACCTTGAACTCGTCGAACGCGCCCTGGCCCCAGCGCAGGAACTGGTACCGCTCGCGGTTGCGCTCGTACTCGATCTCGACGTTGCGCTCGAAGGCGTCGGCGCGGCCGAACACGTCGATGATCACCGAGTGGTCGATGACCAGCTCGGCCGGGGCGAGCGGGTTCACCTTGTCCGGGTCGCCGCCGAGGTCGGTGACGGCCTCGCGCATGGTGGCCAGGTCGACCACGCAGGGGACACCGGTGAAGTCCTGCATGATCACGCGGGCCGGGGTGAACTGGATCTCGATCGACGGATCGGCGGTCGGGTCCCAGTTGCCCAGCGCGCGGATGTGGTCGGCGGTGATGTTCGCGCCGTCCTCGGTGCGCAGGAGGTTTTCGAGCAGGATCTTCAGGCTGTAGGGCAGCTTCTCGGACCCGGACACCTTGTCCAGGCGGAACACCTCGTACGAGGCGTCACCCACCTTCAAGGTGTCGCGGGCGCCGAAGCTGTCCTTGCTGGCTGGTGCGGTCACGTCTAACTCCCTGGGCAGGGTCGTCGCCGTCAGTTCGGTTCGGGTCTGTCTGTCGCGAGTCTGGCGCACGCGGCTCGCGTCCGCAGACGCGGGGACGGCGCAGGCTCCCACACGGCAAACAGTACGCTTGTCCTTTTTTGACTTCAACGCGACCCGCCCAGGCAGCGGTGTGATCTGCTTCGCGCTACTCCGCCAGGCGCAGCAGCGCGGTGATGTCCTCCGGCTGCAGGCTGCGCAGCACCGTCAGGCCCAGCTCGTTGAACGTGCGCAGCGGGCTGACGTAGTGCTGCCCGGCCACCTCGGTGGTGATCACGCCGAGGCCCTGGCCGAGGATGCCGCTCGACAGGTGCTGCAGGACCTGGGTGACCTCCTCGGGCACCGACGAGCCGACCTCGTCCTCGAGGGTGTCCGCCAGGTAGTCGGCGCACAGCTCCTCGGTGCGGCCCTCACCGGTCGCCTCGTAGCAGTCGCCCTTCTTCGTCACGGTGTAGGTCTCGCCGTCCGGGCCCTGGATCTGCACGTGGGTGACGGTGGCGCGGGTGCCGCCGGGCACCTCGGAGGTCTCGGTCCGCAGGTCGAGCAGCTTCGCGCCACTGGGCTCGGCGTCCTCGGCCGCGGCGGCGACGAGCGCGGGGCCGGCGTCGTGCAGCACTGCCATCTCGTCCGGCGGCAGCAGCTCGATGACGCGCGTGACGTCGGCGTCGAGCGCGGCCTGCACGAGCTGCTTGATCGCCTCGTTCGGGCTGGTCGCGCCGCGCGCCGGGATCGAGGTGGACGGCCACTGCTCGTTCGCGTCCCGCAGCGCGTAGTCGGCCATCGTGTAGAGCAGGCTCGGGTACCACTCGCCGTCGACCTTGACCGTGGCGATGCGGATCGGCTCGCCGGAGTCGGCGACCTCGTCGGCGATGTCGATCGTCTCGGTCTGCGGGCCCTCACCCGCCGGCATCTGTTCCATCAGCTTGTCCGACAGCGGCAGCTTGGACGGGTCGGCGGTGACGGTGATCGTGCCGCCGGTGAGCTTGGTGATCGTCAGGTGGTCGTTGACCTGCTCCGCGCCCGCCTCGTCGAACGTCAGGTTCTCGGCCTTGACCTGCATCCCGGTCAGCGCCTCGGGGTTGGCGTCCGGCTTGAGGATGCCCAGGCGCTTGAGCTCGTCGGTGGTCTGCCCGATCGGTTCGGTGAGCAGCTTCGCCTCGGCGGGCGCGAGCGCGCCGACCATGCCGACCACGTCGCTGCCGCTCAGCGCGGTCGCCAGGTTCCGCGCCGCCTCGGTCGGGGTGGCCGCGCCGGAGGCGATCGAATTCCGCTGCGAAAGTGCGAACCACGTGCCGCCACCGCCGAGCAGCACGACGAGCGCGACGACGAGCCCGATGATCAGGCCGCGGCGGCCCCGCTTCGGCGGCTGCTGGGGCGGCAGCTGCTGGAAGGGCTGCGTGTACGGCTGCTGCGGATACTGCTGCTGCGGGTACCCCTGGCCGTACGGCTGCTGCGGGTACTGCTGCCCGGGGTACTGGTTCTGCTGGTACGGCCACTGACCGTCCTGGGGAGGCGTGCTCACCGTGTTCTACCTGCTCTCGCCGTGATGAAGGTGCCGACCGCGCCGGCCAGCGCGAGGGCGGAACCGCAGAGCGTGGTCACCGGCCCGGCCAGGGCGACGGAGACCACCCCCGTGGTTCCGCCCGCTTGGACGGTGGCGATCAGCGCGACGGTTCCCCCGGTAATCGCCAGCAGGGCCGTCAACGTTGCGCCCGTGCGCGCCAGACCGCAGACCAGCAGCACCAGGCACGCCGCCGCCAGCGCCGGGACCGCCACCCACGCCCGCAGCGCCGTGCCGGCGAGCGGGTCGTCGAGCAGCGCCAGCCGGTCGGCCAGCCCGGCCGCCGCGTAGCTGCTCCGGTTGACCGACCCCGACCGGAACCAGGGCAGGAAGGTGCCCGCCACCACCAGGGCCAGGCCCAGCGTGGCGACGGCGGGGCCGGCTCGCGATCTCTGCACGCTCCTCCGACGCGCCGGAACGCCCGGAGGATCCCCGGTTGGGGTGAAAGTTGCAGCTGTGCCGCGTGTGACACCTGGTCTGCGAGTGACTCGGGTGGCACAGTTCGCGATGCAGTGGGGAAGTCTGTCCGCGGGAGGGAGTCGAGGGCGTGGGTGACCAGGGCCGGAGAGCGCGCCGCTGGCTGGGGGCCGGGGCGCTGGCGCTCGTGGTGGTGTCCATCGCGACCGGGCCGGCCGCCGCGGTGCCGCCACCGCCGCCGAACCCGAGCGACTCCGAGATCAGCGCGAGCCGGCGCGACGCCGACGCCAAGGCAGGCGAGGTCGGGCAGCTGACCAACCAGCTCGCCGAGGCCGAGTCGCGGCTCGACGAGCTGCAGAGCACGGTCGAGCTGCGCATGGAAGAGGCCAACAAGGCGCTGGTCGACCTGCAGGCCGCGCAGGACGCGGCCGACCAGGCGCAACGCGACGCGGACGCGGCCAAGCGCGAGGCCGACGCCGCGCAGGCCCAGATCGACGCGGCCCGGGCGAACCTCGACGCGTTCATCTCCAGCAGCTACCAGCAGGGCAGCACCATGGGGTCGATCTCGGCCTACCTGGGCGCGAGCAGCCCGAAGGACCTGCTGGCCCGCGCCCAGCTGCTGGAAGCCGTCAGCGGCAGCCAGCTCAACGCGCTGGAGATGATGCAGCAGGCGCAGACGGACAAGTCCAACAAGGACGCCGCCGCGCGTCAGGCGCTGCAGCTCGCCCAGCAGGCGCAGGACCAGGCCGCGCGGGCGAAGATCACCGCCGATTCCGCGCAGGCCGTGGCCGTGCAGGCCCAGCAGAACCAGGCGGCGCAGAACGCGCAGCTGGTGGCGCAGAAGACCACGGTCGAGCAGCAGCTGTTCGAGGCGCAGCAGCGGGTCAGCGGGCTGCAGGGGCAGCGGCAGCGCTACGAGGACTGGCTCGCGCAGAAGCAGCGCGAGGACGAGGAGCAGGCGCGGCAGGCGGCGCTGGCCGCGGCGCAGGCGTCCAACTCGCAGCCCAGCGGCGGCGGGAACGCCGGCAGGCCGTCGCCGCCCCCGGTCGCGTCCGGTTCGGCGTCCGCGACGATCGAGCGGGTCGTCGCGCGGGCGATGTCGCAGCTCGGCGTGCCGTACGCGTGGGGCGGCGGCAACGCCTACGGCCCCACGCGCGGCATCCGCGACGGCGGCGTGGCCGACGCCTACGGCGACTACCGCAAGGTCGGGTTCGACTGCTCCGGGCTGATGATCTACGCCTTCGCGGGGGTGAAGGCGCTGCCGCACTACAGCGGCTACCAGTACACCTCCGGGCGGCGGGTGCCGCTGGCGCAGATGCGGCGCGGGGACATGCTGTTCTGGGGCCGCAGCGGCATCCACCACGTGGCGCTGTACCTCGGCAACGGGATGATGATCGAGGCCCCGCAGTCCGGGCTGACCGTGCGGGTGACCCGGGTGCGCTACGGAGACATCATGCCGTTCGCGACGCGCCTGGTCGGCTAGCTAGCGGCGCGTCGAAGCCCGCCGTCGGCGCGCCGGCCACCAGCCGGAACCTCTGTGAGACACACCCCGGCCGCGTCCGAACGGCCGGGATAGCCTGGGCGGCGTGACCGACCTGGCCGCCGTCGTGCTCGCGGGAGGCTCCGCTCGCCGGATGTCCGGTGTGGACAAACCCATGCTGCCGGTCGGCGGGCGGCCCCTGCTGCGCCGCGCGCTGGACGCGGTCGCCGGCGCCGATCCGGTCGTCGTGGTGGGGCCGGCGCGGGACGGGATCACCGGAGTGCGCTGGGCGCGCGAGGACCCGCCGGGCGGCGGGCCGGTCGCCGCCGTCGCCGCGGGGCTCCGGCACGTCTCGGCGAGCCGCGTCGTCTTGCTCGCCGGGGACCTGGCCGGCGTCACACCGTCCACAGTGGAGCGGCTCACCGCCGCGCTCGGCGACGCCGACGGCGCACTGCTCACCGACGACACCGGCCGCCGCCAGTGGCTCATCGGCGTGTGGCGCACCGCGAGCCTGCGCGCCGCCCTGCCCGCCCAACCGCACGGGGCTGCCCTGCGTCGCGTGCTGGGCCACCTGGAGATCGTGGAGGTGCCTGCCGCGCCGGGGGAGTGCGCCGACGTCGACACGCCGCGGGACCTCGACCGCCTGGCCTGACGCCGTCCGGCAGTTCACAGTCGTCACACCGCTGAGCGAGTTGACTACCGTGGCGACCTCCCGCGCCCGGCCGGCTAGTACGGTCGCAGCGCAGAGGTGAACGTGAGCGAGGAGGGAACCGTGACCGAGCCCCGCTACCCGGAGGGCGCGAACGGGCAACAGCAGTCCGCGACCCCCGCGCGGGACGCGCAGCTGCTCGAGCGCACCGTGTTCGAGGTCAAGCGGGTGATCGTCGGGCAGGACCGGCTCGTCGAGCGGCTCCTGGTGGGCCTGCTGGCCAAGGGGCACCTGCTCCTGGAGGGCGTGCCCGGCGTGGCGAAGACCCTCGCGGTGGAGACCCTCGCCCGCGTCGTCGGCGGCTCGTTCTCGCGCGTCCAGTTCACGCCCGACCTGGTGCCCGCCGACATCCTCGGCACCCGCATCTACCGTCAGGGCAGCGAGAAGTTCGACGTCGAGCTCGGCCCGGTCGTCGCGAACTTCGTCCTCGCCGACGAGATCAACCGCGCGCCGGCCAAGGTGCAGTCCGCGATGCTCGAGGTGATGGCCGAACGGCACGTCTCCATCGGGGGCAAGACCTTCCCGATGCCCGACCCGTTCCTGGTGCTCGCGACCCAGAACCCGATCGAGAACGAGGGCGTCTACCCGCTGCCGGAGGCGCAGCGCGACCGGTTCCTGTTCAAGATCATCGTCGACTACCCCTCCGCGGAGGAGGAGCGCGAGATCATCTACCGGATGGGCGTCACGCCGCCGGAGCCGCACGAGGTCCTCAGCCCGGCCGAGCTGGTCCGGCTGCAGGACGTCGCCGCGAAGGTGTTCGTGCACCACTCGCTCGTCGACTACGTGGTGCGCCTGGTGCTGGCCACCCGCACCCCGGCCGAGCACGGCCTCACCGACGTCGCGGGCTGGGTGTCCTACGGCGCCTCGCCGCGCGCCAGCCTCGGCATCATCGCCGCCGCCCGCGCGCTCGCGCTCGTCCGCGGCCGCGACTACGTGCTGCCCCAGGACGTCGTCGACGTCGTGCCGGACGTGCTGCGCCACCGGCTCGTGCTGTCCTACGACGCGCTCGCCGACGCCGTGCCGCTGGACCACATCATCACCCGCGTGCTGCAGACCGTGCCGCTGCCGCAGGTCTCCGCCCGGCCGCAGGGCGGTCCGGCCCAGCCGCTGCCGAACGGGACCCCGGGGCGGTAGTGGCCAGGGGAAACACCGGCGACGGCAGCGCCCGGCCCGCGTGGGCGCCGCCCGTGCTCCGTGGTGAACGGCTCGACGCCGGCCTGCGCATGCTCGAACTCGAGGTGCGCCGCCGGCTCGACGGCCTGCTGCAGGGCAACCACCTCGGCCTCGTGCCCGGCCCCGGCTCCGAGCCGGGCGAGGCGCGGCCCTACCAGCCGGGCGACGACGTGCGCCGCATGGACTGGGCCGTCACCGCCCGCACCACCGAGCCGCACATCCGCGAGACGGTCGCCGACCGCGAGCTGGAGACGTGGGTGGCCGCCGACCTGTCCGCGAGCCTGGACTTCGGCACCGCCCTGTCCGAGAAGCGCGACCTGGTGGTGTGCGCGGTCGCCGCGATCGCCCACCTGACCGGCGGCGGTGGCAACCGGCTCGGCGCGGTGTTCTCCAACGGCGATCAGACCGAACGCGTCCCGGCCCGCGGCGGCCGCGCGCACGCCCGCAACCTGCTGCGCAAGATCGCCGAGATGCCGCGCGCGGCCGAGGGCACCCGGGGCGACCTCGCCGCCATGGTCGAGCAGCTGCGCCGGCCGCCGCGCCGGCGCGGTCTCGTCGTCGTGGTGTCCGACTTCCTCGGCGGCACCGGGTGGCAGCGCCCGCTGCGCGCGCTGTCCGCGCGGCACGACCTCATCGGCATCGAGGTGATCGACCCCCGCGACGTCGACCTGCCGGAGGTGGGCACGATCGTGCTGGCCGACCCGGAGACCGGCAAACAACGCGAGGTGCGGGCCTCGGCGTTGCTGCGGCGCGAGTTCGCCGCGGCCGCGCAGGCGCACCGCGACCAGGTGGCGCGGGCGCTGCGGCAGGCCGGCGCGGCGCACCTGGTGCTGCGCACGGACTCCGACTGGATCGCCGACACCGTGCGGTTCGTGGTGGCACGCAAGCGGCGGTGGAGCGGGGGCGTCGCGTGAGCCTCTCCGGATTCAGCGCGCCCTGGTGGTTCCTGCTGCTGTTCGTGGTCGCCGCGGTCGCGGTCGGCTACGTGCTGGCGCAGCGCGCCCGGCGGCGCCGCACCATGCGGTTCACCAATCTCGAACTGCTCGACCGCATCGCGCCCCGCTCGCAGGGCTGGCCGCGGCACGTGCCGGCCGCGCTGATCATCGTGTCGCTGCTGCTGCTGACCGTCGGGCTGGCCGGGCCGACCGCCGAGCAGAAGGTGCCGCGCAACCGGGCCACGGTGATGCTGGTGGTGGACGTGTCGCTGTCCATGGAGGCCACCGACGTCAAGCCGTCCCGCATCAAGGCGGCCCAGGACGCGGCGACCCAGTTCGCGCAGGGCCTCACGCCCGGCATCAACCTGGGCCTGGTGTCGTTCGCGGGCACCGCGACGGTCCTGGTGGCGCCGACGACGCAGCGGCAGAGCGTGGTCAGCGCGATCGACAACCTCAAGCTGGCCCAGTCGACCGCGACCGGCGAAGGCATCTACGCGGCGCTGCAGTCGATCCAGGGCTTCTCGGCGGTGGTCGGGGGCGCCGACGGGCCGCCGCCCGCGCGGATCGTGCTGATGAGCGACGGCAAGCAGACCGTGCCCGACGACCTCTACGCGCCGCGCGGCGCGTTCACCGCCGCGCAGGAGGCGCGCAAGCAGCAGGTCCCGATCTCCACGATCTCCTTCGGCACCAGCCACGGCACGGTCGAGATCGACGGCCGCGAGGTGCCGGTGGACGTCGACGACGGCTCGCTGCAGGAGGTCGCCCGCCTCTCCGACGGGCAGTTCTACCAAGCGGGCTCGGCCGAGCAGCTCAAGGAGGTCTACGCCGACCTCGGTGAGCAGATCGGCTACGAGATGAAGGAAGCCGACGCCAGCAGGCCGTGGGTCCTGCTCGGCACGCTGGCCCTCGTCGCCGCCGCCGGCACGTCGCTGTTCGTGGGGCAGCGCCTGCCCTAGGCGGGTGGGGCGGTGAGGTTGGTGCCGCGGCCGGCGGGCCAGCCGCAGCCGGACCGTCGGGACCTAGATCCGCCGAAACGCGGGCCGTCCGGGCGGCGCGCCGATACAGTGCTCGATCATGACCGCACTGCACGAGGCGTCCGCCGGGGCACCGGGCGACACGGCGGGCGCCGTCCCGGATGCGCTGGTCTCGGAACTCCGCGATCGCCTGCCGGAGCTCGTCGACGTAGCCCTGGATGATCCCTCGGTCGCCACCGAGTTCGGCCGTCGCGTGGCCGAGGCCGACCGGGCGGGCGTGCGGGCGCACGTGCGGTCGGCGGTGCTGCGCGGCAGCCAGGGCATCCTGCGGTACACCAACCCGGAGATCGCGGGGCTGCGGCTGGCCCGGCAGGCGCTGGCCGACCACGAGCAACGCGACGCCACCCCGCCCTTGCGAACGCCGTCGGCCCGGGACCGGAAGGGCCACGCGCTCACCGGCGCCGCGATGTGGCCGGGCCTGGTGTTCCCGCTCGCGGCCTGGCAGCTCGGCCAGACGTCGCTGAGCGGCGGCGCGCGGTTCTGGATCTTCCTGGCCGGGGCGGTGGTGGGCGGGTTCTCGCTGCGGTGGGCCCACCGGCTGATCGCCAGGGCAGGCACGAGGCTCACCGGCCAGCCCGCCCGCGCCGGCGCCGGCTTCCCGGTGACGACCGCGATCGCGACGACCTTCCTGCTGGTGTTGTGGCGGCTGTGGCCGTCGTCGAAGGCGGCGATGGGGCCGTTCTGGGCCACCGTGGTGTGGGTGCTGGCCGGGCTGGCCGCCGGGTTCGTGCTCCTGACGGCGTGCCTGGCGACCTTCAGCCCGGAGAAGGACGAGGAGCCGGGACGCCGCATCCCGCCGCCGGTCGTCGCGCGGACCACGCTCACCGCCGCGGTGGCCGCGGTGGCGGCTTACCTCCTGTTGTCGCACGTGATTCCGTTGCCGTGGCCGGACTGGCAGGTGTGGTTGCTCGCCGACGGCGTCACCCTGCTGGTCCTCGTGCTGGGCGGCCCGCTGTCGCTGAGCCCCGGGCTGGTGCCCGCCCGGCTGTCGCAGGACCCGGACCGGCGCGGCAGTGCGAAGTGGACCGCCACACGGGACGCGTTGCGGGTGCGCGTCGGCGAGGCCGAGCGGGACTGGCTGTCCGCGGCGATGCGCGCGGTGCTCCCGGCGGTCACCCGGCACCTGAACGAGGCGGTGAACCCGTCGTTCAGCACGGTGCTGCCGGAGCTCAACCGCGCCGGGCTCGGGCTGATGCGCGCGGGCGACCGCATCGTCGACACCGCCGCGTTCACCCGGCTGCGCCGGCTCACCAGCGGGATCAGCGGCGGGGCCATCGGTGTGGCCGGGCCGCGCGGCGCAGGCAAGTCGACCCTGCTGGAGGCCTACCAGGCGGGCCGGTTCCTCGAGGCGGGCCGTCAGCACATCGTGGTCCTGGAAAGCGTCCCGGTGCGCTACGACGCCCGCGAGTTCGTCCTCCACCTCTTCGCGCGCACCTGCGCCGAGGTGCTCGGGTTCTGCGCCGCGCGGATCAAGGACCGGCCGCCGCGGTGGACCGAGCGGCTCGCGCTGCTGCGGCCCGCCGCTCCGTTGCTGGCCGCCGTCGTCCTGTGGGTCGTGGTCGGGTTCGTCGGCGCGGCCGCGGTCAACGGGCCGCGCCAGGACCTCGGCAGCTGGCTGTCGGCCATGTGGTGGCCGCTCGTCGTCGTGCTGGCCGGGGTGACCGTGCTGTACCTGGCGCGGCGGCGCCGGTTCACGCCGGCGCCCGCGCCCGCCCTCACCCGCAGGCCGCGGGACCTGCCCGGACTGCGGGACCTGGCCAGGGAAACCCTGGACGGCATCGAGTTCCAGCAGAAGCACACCTCGGGGTGGTCGGGCAAGGTCGGCCTGCTGTTCGGGGCGGAGACCGGGCTGAGCGACTCCCGCGAGCTGACCCGCCAGCCGCGCAGCTATCCGCAGATCGTGCACGAGTTCGGCGAGTTCCTCCGCACCACGATCGACTGCGTCTCCCGCCTGCCGGACATCGCCACGCCCTCGGTGGTGATCGTGCTCGACGAGCTGGACAAGATCCTCTCGCCGGAGGAGGCGCAGGACTTCGTCAACGAGGTCAAGGCCCTGTTCAACCTCGACGTGCCGGGGTTCCTGTTCCTGGTGTCGGTGTCGGAGGACGCGCTCGCGTCGTTCGAACGGCGCGGGCTGCCGGTGCGGGACGCGTTCGACAGCGCCTTCGACATGATCTTCCGGCTGGACCACCTCCGCCTGCCGGACGCCAGCGCCGTGCTCGGCGCCCGCGTGCTGGGCCTGCCCGAGCCGTTCGTCTGCCTCTGCCACTGCCTGGCCGGCGGGCTGCCGCGGGAGCTGATCCGCGTCGCGCGGCTGGTGACCGCGGAGCCCGGGGCGCTCGACGCGGTGTGCCGCCGGGTGGTCGACGAAGACCTGAAGGGCAAGCTCGCCGGGCTGCGCACGGTCGTCGCGCGCGAGGCGTACGACCACGCGCGGGCCAGTGAGCTGGTCCGGCACGTCGAGGCGCACGCCGTGCCGGACGCGCCGGTCCTGCTGAAGGCGGCGACGCGCCCGCCCGTCTCGCCCGGCGACGACGAGGGCCTGCGCCGGGTCCAGCTCGAAACCCTCGGCTACCTCTACTACCTGGGCACGATCCGGGAGGTTTTCGGCGACGGCTTCGGCGAGGCCGAGCTGGCGCGCGGCCGGGACAGCGAAGGCGACGCCTCCTTCGACACGCTCACCTCGGTGCGCCAGCTGTTCGCGGTGAACGCCCGGCTGGCGTGGCTGACGGTCTCTGCGTTCCGCGAGGCGTGGGGGCTGGAGGCGGTGGCGCCCCCGGAGGCCGGGTGACGTGTCAGGCCCACGGCGGCCGGGTATGCGCCTTGCGGAGACGAGTTCACCGGGAGGTGTGATGAAGGAACAGGAGATCGTCGCCGCCGTGCGCCGGACCGCCGGGCTGGAGGACGCCGGGCACGCCGCCGACGCCACCCGCGCGACCCTGACCGTGCTGGGGCAGCGGCTCGCCGGCGGTGAGCCCGGTGACCTGGCCGGACAGCTGCCCGCCGGCATCAAGGAGGCGCTGCCCGAGACCGGTGAGGGCGCGTCGTTCGGCGTCGAGGAGTTCTACCGGCGCGTCATGGACGCGGAAGGCCACGGCTGCACCCAGGACGGCGCACGCGAGCACGCCCGCGCGGTCGTCGCGGCGCTGAAGGCGGGCGTGAGCGAGGGCGAGTTCGACGACCTGGCGCAGCAGCTGCCCGCCGACTACCGCGACGACCTGCTGTCCACGGCGCCGGTGAACGAGCACCGCTAGGGCCTGTTTCAATGGGTTGACCAGTGATGTTGCGGTGCAGCTTTGTGGTTT
>NZ_JAKGSD010000060.1 GCF_021654135.1 Amycolatopsis tucumanensis
TGGCTCAAGGTGATCGTTGCGTGTCAGGCGACGGGATGACCACCCAGCTTCGTTTTGTGTTCAGGGCGTTGCGCTACGCGCTGCCTGCTTCGCTGTCGCGCAGCCAGGTCCAGTTGTCCCGGATTTCTTCCGATGCTGCGCGGATCAGGGCCCGATAGCGGTCGATCGCCTCTGGCGTGAAGCGGTATTGCGGGCCGCAAATGCTGATCGAGCCGTGGACCTCGCCGTCGGGGCCGAACAGGGGGGCGGCGACCGAACCGGCTCCGGCTTGGCGTTCGCCGAGGGAGACCGCCACGCCTTCCCTCGCGGTTTCGGCCAGTGCGGTGCGCAGGGTGTCGACGTCGGTGATCGTCTTGTCCGTCAGCGGTTCCAGCGTTCGCCGCAGCACCGACTCCTGACGGTCCTCCGGCAGGAAGGCCAGGATGACCTTGCCCGACGAGCCCGCGTGCAGGGGAAAACGACGGCCGATCTCCACCGTCATCTTGATCTCGCGCGGGCTCTCGAACTGGTCCAGGTACACCCGCTCGTCGCCGACCAGGCCGGACAGCGTGGTGGTCTCGCCGGTTTCGTCCCGCAGCCGGCGCAGTATGGGCGTCGCGACCGTGCGGGCGTCGAACCGGCGCAGGGCGCTCGCGCCGAGCGCTGCCGCGGCCTGGCCCAGCCGGTAGCCGTTCACGCCAGGATCGGTCGCCAGCAGCTCCCGCGACACGAGCGACTGCAGGATCCGGAAGACGACGGCCTTCGACAGTCCCAGCTCGCGGCTGATCGCGCTCACCCCCAGGTAACGGGGACCGCCGGCGAAGAGCAGGAGCACGTCGGCGACCCGGGCCGCGGCCTCGGTGCCGGTGTTGTCGTTGGCCGGTGCGAGCTTGCGTCCGGCGGTACTCTTGGTGGTCAAAGCCGATGGTCCTCGGGGTAGCGTTCCGGTGAGAGGAACGGTATCGGTGCAGCTACTCCCATACTGTACCGGTTCCGAGCAAGATCTGTTCCGGCCAGCGAGACAATGCGCGGGATGCACGGCGCGCGACGCTGGGGCAGGCTGGGGGCATGGCCGAGGACAGGGTGACGGTGCAGGTCGACGGGCGCCGGCTGTCGTTGTCCAACCTGGACAAGGTGCTCTACCCCGAAGCCGGGTTCACCAAGGGGCAGGTGATCGACTACTACGCCCGCGTCGCCCCGGTGATCCTGCCGCACCTGCGCGACCGGGCGCTCACCTTCCGACGCTGGCCGGGCGGGGTGCAGTCGAACCCGTTCTACGAGAAGGACGCTGGACGGCACGCCCCCGACTGGGTGAAGACCGCGAAGATCGCGAGCGGCGGGCGCGGGCAGAGCTCGGACGTGAACGCGTATCCGCTGGTCAACGACGTGCCGACGTTGATATGGGCGGCCAACCTCGCCGCGTTGGAACTGCACGTGCCGCAGTGGACCGTCGGCCCGCGTGGCGCCCGGCGCAACCCCGACCTGCTGGTGTTCGACCTCGACCCGGGCGAGCCTGCGACGATCGTCGAGTGCTGCCGCGTCGCCGAGCGGCTGCGCGACCTGCTGGCGGCGGACGGGCTCCGGCTCTACCCGAAGACCAGCGGCTCGAAGGGCATGCAGCTGTACGCGGCGGTGAAGACCGCGACATCGGAGGACACCTCGGCCTACGCCAAGGCCGCCGCGAAGAAGCTCGCCGCCGAGACGCCGGGGGAGGTCACCGCGGCCATGACGAAGAGCCTGCGGCCCGGCAAGGTGTTCATCGACTGGAGCCAGAACAACCCGCACAAGACGACCGTCGCGCCGTACTCGCTGCGCGGCCGCCCGGAACCGACCGTGTCCACCCCGGTCACCTGGGACGAGGTCGAGGCGTGCCGCCGACCCGCGCAGTTGAAGTTCCTCAGCGACGACGTCCTCGACCGGGTCGAGGAGGTCGGCGACCTGTTCGAGGACCTGCACGACGACCCGGTCAAACTGCCCCGCGCCCGCGCCGGACAGTAACGTCACCCGCATGAGCCCACGCTGGTACGAAGAGGGGGAGGAGCCCGACTACCGCTTCACCCTGGCCAACGAGCGCACCTTCCTGGCGTGGCTGCGGACCGCGCTCGCGCTCATCGCCGGCGCCGTGGCGCTCATGCAGTTCGTCCCGCAGTTCTCGATCGCCGGGTTGCGTGGCGTCCTCGCCGCGCTGCTCGCCGTCACCGGCACCCTGCTCGCGGCGTTCGCCTACCGGCGCTGGGCCCGGGTGCAGCGCGCGATGCGCAACAAGCGGCCGCTGCCGATGACGTGGCTGCCGGTCGTCGTCGGGTGGGCGGCCGCGCTCGCCGGGACGGTCGTCCTCGTGGTCGCGCTGGCCACCATCCGATGAGGGACCCCGGGCTCCAGCCCGAGCGGACCGCGCTGGCCTGGCAGCGCACCGCCCTCGCCGCCGCCGTCGCGGCCGTTCTCCTGCTGCGCAGCGGCCTGGTCCGCGGCGCCCCGCTGGAGATCGCCGCCGCGGGGTGCGCCGCCGCGGTCGTGGTGCTGTGGTTCATCGCCGTGCGGCGCCCGCCGACGACCGGCAGCGCGCGGCACGTCCTCGGCGCGGCGACCATCGCGGTCGTTCTGGCCGGTCTCCTCACCGCGGTCCAGGTCGTCCTGCTGCCCTGAACGCGTCGCGCAGCAGGCGGAGACCGGCCACGATCCCGTCCGGCGACACGGCCCCGTAGCCGAGCGCGAGCCCCTGCTCGGGCGGCGAATCGGCGTAGTAGGTGTGCAGCCGGTCGAACGCGACTCCCGGCGCGTGCAGGGCCGACGTGTCGACCACCGACCTGGCGCACACGTGCAGGCCCGCGGCCGAGGGCACGAGCCGGAGCCAGTCGCCGAACTCCCGCTCCAGGGTGCGCACGATCAGCTCGTGCCGGGCCGCGTACTCGCGAGTGGCCTTCCGGACGTGCCGGGTCAGCAGGCCCTCGTCCAGGAACCGGGCGAGCGCGGCCTGCGTGGTGAGGTCACCGTGCCAGTCGGTGAGCTGTTTGGCCTTGAGCAGCGCGGGCCGCAGCGCGGCGGGGGCGATCAGGAAACCCAGCCGCAGCATCGGCAGCAGCGTCTTGGAGAACGACCCCACGTAGATGACCCGCCCGGCGCGGTCCAGGCTCTGCAACGGGTCGAGCGGCCGCCCGGCAAAGCGGAACTCGCTGTCGTAGTCGTCCTCGACGATCACCGCGTCCCGCCGCCCGGCCCACTCGAGCAGGGCGGCCCGGCGCGCCGGCGACATCGGTGTGCCCAGCGGGAACTGGTGCGACGGCGTCACGTACACCAACCGGGCGGTGTTCGGGATCCGGTCCACGACGATCCCCTCGCCGTCCACCGGCACTCCGGTGACCCGCGCGCCGAGCGATGCGAGCAGCCGCCGCGCCGGGGGATAACCGGGTTCCTCGACCGCGACGCACGCCCCCGGTTCGACCAGCACCCGGCCGACGAGGTCGAGCGCCTGCTGCGCGCCCTGCGTGACCAGCACGTCCTCGGCCGCCGCCCGCACCGACCGCGCGATGCCGAGGTGGCGCGCGATCGCCGCGCGCAGTTCACTGTGGCCGGACGGATCGCCGTAGCCGGCCGGGATCTCGTGGCTCCGCAGGCTCTGCGAGACCAGCCGCCGCCAGGTCTGCAGCGGGAACAGGCTCGCATCCGGGGCGCCGACGCGGAAGTCGTAGCGCACCGGCGGCGCCTCGACGGGGTCCGGCAGCGTGTCCCAGAACGGCCGCGCGGCCAGCACGCCCCGGGGCGCCCGGCGGGGCTGCCGCGGTGCGGTGCCCGCGACGAACGTCCCGGCCCCGACGCGGCCGGTCAGCAAACCCTCGGCGGTGAGCCGGTCGTAGGCGGCGGCGACCGTGTTGCGGGAGACGGCGAGGGTCCGCGCGAGCTCCCGCGACGGCGGCAGTCGCTCGCCTGGCCGGAGGCGTCCGTCGGCGATCGCGTCGCGGACCTGGCGGTAGATCTGCGCGACGAGGTCACCGCCGGTCAGGCTGATGTGCAGGTCCACCACGGCTCCGGAAATGGCCCAAACAAGCGGGTAGGAATTGGAGCTTACCCCAGGCCAATCGGCTGTCTAGCGTTTCCGCCATGACGACAGCCGACCTCTGGTTCGACCCGAAGTGCCCGTGGGCCTGGATCACCTCGCGCTGGCTGCTGGAGGTGGAGCTGGTGCGGGACGTGCGGGTCCGGTTCCACGTGCTGAGCCTGTCGCTGCTCAACGAGGGGCGTGCGGTGGAATCGTGGTACCGGGAGTGGCTGGACAGCGCCTGGGGCCCGGCGCGGGTCGCGATCGCCGCGGAGCGCAGGTGCGGCAACGAGGTGCTGCGTGACCTCTACACCGCCCTGGGCAGGCGGATCCACCTCGACCGCGCGCCGCTCGGGCACGACCTGTACCGCGACGCGCTGGCCTCGTGCGGCCTGCCGGTGGACCTCGCGGAGGCCGCCGCCACCACCGAGCACGACGAGGCGCTCCGCGAGAGCACTGCGGCGGGGCTCCGGCCGGTGGGGGAGGACCTGGGCACGCCGGCGATCCACGTGACCGGCCCCGACGGCGAGGTCAACGCCTTCTTCGGCCCGGTGGTCACGCCGGTCCCCCGCGGTGCCGCGGCGGGCCGGCTGTGGGACGGGGTGGTGCTGGTCGCGGGCACCGACGGTTTCTTCGAACTGAAGCGGGCCCGCACGCGCCGGCCGGTGGCGTCATGACCGCCGCGCGGGTGCTCGTTGTGGCGCTGCCGGTCAATTCGTTGGGCGGTGGCGTGTGTTGCGTCTGTCCCGGTGGTGTCATGACCGCCGCGCGGGTGCTCGCTGTGGCGCTGCTGGTCAACTCGTTGGGTGACGGCGCGTGTTGCGTCTGCCCCGGTGGTGTCATGACCGCCGCGGGGCTGCTCGCTGTGGCGCTGCTGGTCAATTCGTTGGGCGGTGGCGTGTGTTGCGTCTGTCCCGGTGGTGTCATGACCGCCGCGCGGGTGCTCGTTGTGGCGCAGCTGGTCAACTCGCTGGGTGACGGCGCGTATCGCGTCATGTCCGCTCCGGTCGTGTCATGACCGCCGCGCGGGTGCTCGCCACGGCGCAGCTGGTCAACTCGCTCGGCGACGGCGCCTACTACGTCACCTCAGCCCTGTACTTCACCCTCGTCATCGGTCTGCCGCCGGCCCAGGTGGGGCTCGGGCTGACGCTCGGCTGGGCGGCAGGCGCGATCGCCGGGGTGTGGGCCGGTCACCTCGCCGACCGGTACGGGCCGCGGCGGGTCGCGGTGCTGCTCGCGCTCGGCACGGCCGTCGCGCTCGGCGGGTTCGTCTTCGCCACCTCGTTCCCCGCCTTCCTCGCACTCGCGGGCGCCTACGCCTGTGGCCAGAGCGGGCTCGCCGCCGCACGGCAGGCGCTGCTCGCCGGTCTGGTCGAGCCCGCCGGCCGCACTCGGGTGCGCGCTCACCTGCAGGCGGCCACGAACGCCGGGCTCGCGATCGGCGCCGCGGCCGGGGGCGTCGCGCTGCAGGTCGGCACCGCGACCGCCTACCAGGTGGTGTTCGCCGCCGACGCCGCCGGGTTCGTGGTCGCGGCGGTGATCCTGTCGCGCGTGCCGGAAGTCGCCGTGGTCCGCGACAGCCCGCGACGGGCGGTGCTGCGGGACCGGCCGTACGCGGTGCTGGCCCTCCTGCACACGATCATGATGCTGAACATGCCGCTGCTCAGCCTGGTCATTCCACTGTGGATGGTCCAGCGGACGGACGCGCCTGCCTGGCTGGTGTCGGTCCTGCTGCTGGTCAACACGGTGAGCGTGGTGCTGTTCCAGGTCCGGGTCGCGCGCCGGGTGTCGGGGCTGCGCACCGCCGCCCGTGCCGCGCGCGGCGCCGGGATCCTGATGCTGCTCGCCTGCGCGGTGTACGCGTCGTCGGCGAGCCTCTGGGTGGTGCTGCTCGTCGCGGCCGTCATCCAGGTGGCGGGGGAGATGCTGCTCGCCGCGGGCGCCTGGGAGATCAGCTTCACGCTCGCGCCCGACGGGAAACAGGGCCAGTACCAGGGGTTCTTCGCCTCCGGCATGGCGATCGCCCGGATGGCGGGACCGGTGCTGCTGACGACGTTGGTCCTCGGCGGCGGTGTGGTGGGGTGGCTGGTCCTCGGCGCGCTGTTCCTGGTCACCGGTCTCGGGTTCGCGCCCGTGACGCGGTGGGCCGCTCGCGAGCGCTTCCCGGAATGGTCTTCCGGCCCTAGGCCCGGCGCCGCGGACGTTCCTAGCATCGGGTCCTGACCGTTCAACGGCGAACGAGGAATCGAGGCGGCAGAACTCATGGCGGGCAACAAAGCGGTCACCTATCTGGGACCAGGCAAGGTCGAGGTCGACACCATCGACTACCCGACCTTCTCGATGAAGGACGGCCCCGGCGTGCACCAGGCCAACGTGGGGCGGGAAACCCAGCACGGTGTCATTCTCAAGAACGTCGCGACCAACATCTGCGGCAGCGACCAGCACATGGTGCGTGGCCGCACGACCGCGCCGGAAGGGCTGGTGCTGGGCCACGAGATCACCGGCGAGGTGGTCGAGACGGGCCGGGACGTCGAGTTCATCAAGGAGGGCGACCTGGTCTCGGTGCCGTTCAACATCGCCTGCGGACGGTGCCGCAACTGCAAGGAGGGCAAGACCGGGATCTGCCTCAACGTCAACCCGGACCGGCCCGGGTCGGCATACGGTTACGTCGACATGGGCGGCTGGGTCGGCGGGCAGGCCGAGTACGTGATGGTGCCGTACGCGGACTGGAACCTGCTGAAGTTCCCGGACCGCGACCAGGCCATGGAGAAGATCCTCGACCTGGCCATGCTGTCGGACATCTTCCCGACCGGTTTCCACGGCTGCGTCAGCGCGGGCGTCGGCGTCGGGTCGACGGTGTACATCGCGGGCGCCGGACCGGTCGGGCTGGCCGCGGCGGCGTCGGCGCAGCTGCTCGGCGCGGCGGTGGTGATCGTCGGCGACCTCAACGCCGACCGGCTGGAGCAGGCCCGCAGCTTCGGCTGCGAGACGGTGGACGTGTCGAAGGGCGACCCGAAGGACCAGATCGCCGAGATCCTCGGCGTGCCCGAGGTCGACTGCGGTGTCGACGCGGTCGGGTTCGAGGCGCGCGGACACGGCAAGGAAGCGTCCGACGAGCACCCGGCGACCGTGCTGAACTCGCTGATGGACATCACCGCGGCGGGCGGCGCACTGGGCATCCCGGGCCTGTACGTGACCGGCGACCCGGGCGCGGCCGACGAAGCCGCGCGGCACGGCTCCCTGTCCATCCGGATCGGCCTGGGCTGGGCGAAGTCGCACGCGTTCACCACCGGACAGTGCCCGGTGATGCGCTACCACCGGCGCCTGATGATGGCGATCCTGCACGACCGGGTCCAGATCGCGAAGGCCGTCAACGCGACGCCGATCCCCCTGTCCGAGGCCCCGCGGGGCTACCAGGAATTCGACCACGGCGCGGCGCGCAAGTACGTGCTCGACCCGCACGGGTTGCTGGCCAACGCCTGAGGGGGTGCCGTGCCGGGGGCGCACTGCTCCCGGCACGGCCGGTCAGCCGTAGGCGCGCAGGAAGGTGTCGACAGCCGCGGCGGCGACGGCGTTCCGTTCGGCCGTCGGGAGCGCCCGCGTGCCCAGCCGGGTCCGCGACTCCAGGGGCGCGGTGAGCAGCGCCCCGAACTGCTCCGCCGCCCGCGCCGGGTCCGTGATCTTCAGCCGGCCCTCCAGGGCGAGGCGGGCCAGGCGGTCGGCGAGCGCGTCGGTCACGACGTTGGTTCCGGCGCGCGTCTGGACGGTGTCCAGTAGTTCCGGGAAGCGTGCCAGTTCGGCCTGCAGGAGCCGCCGGAACGCCCACGACCGGTCGTCGGTGTAGCAGTCGATCAGCCGGCGGCCCACCTGCTCCAGCGCGGCCCGCAGGTCCTCGCCCGCGTCGCGGAGCCGGTCCACCGCCGCCAGGTTGTCCGCGATCGCCTTGGCCGCCTCCGCCGTCATCGACTCGCGGAACAGGTTCGCCTTCTCGCTGAAGTGGTTGTAGACCGTCGGCTTCGCCACGCCGGCTTCGGCCGCGACCTCGGCGACGCACGCCTGCGCGTAGCCCTGCCGCGCGAACACCGTGAACGCCGCGTCCAGGATCGCCTGCCGTTTGTCGATGCGTCCACGCGTGGCCATACCCGCATGCTACTCGAATTGAACCCGTGGGTTCACTGTTCTGATGAGTAAGCTAACTTGAACCCATGAGTTCAATCAGCGCGGACGAACGCCTCGACCCGGCGCTCGTCCGGATGATCACCGCGGTCCTGCTCGGCGGGATCCTGGGCATCCTCAACAGCACGATGGTCGCCACCGGCACGGACGTCCTCGCCGCCGACTTCGGCGCCTCGCTGAGCACGATCGGCTGGGCCACCACCGGTTTCCTGCTCGCCGTCACCGTCGCCATCCCGTTCACGACGTGGGCCGTGGACCGCTTCGGCGGTCGCCGGATGTGGCTGTCCGGGCTGGCCGTGTTCCTGGCCGGCTCGCTGGCCGCCGGGTGCGCGTGGGACGTCGGCAGCCTCATCACCGCGCGGGTCGTGCAGGGTCTCGGCGCCGGCATCCTCGACCCGCTGGTCCTGACGCTGCTCGCGCGCGCCGCCGGACCCGCTCGCGCCGGGCGCGTGATGGGCCTGATGGGCGTGGTGCTCTCGCTCGGGCCGGTGCTCGGCCCGGTCGCCGGAGGCGCGGTGCTGGACGTGCTCCCGTGGCGGTGGATGTTCCTGCTCAACGTGCCGCTCGGGCTGGTCGCCGTGCTGCTCGCGCTGCGCTCCGTCCCGCGCGACGACGGTCCGGCGGCGGTCCCGGCGCCGCTCGACGTGCGTGGGCTCGCGCTGCTCGGGCCGGGGTTCGCTGCCCTCGTCCTGGCGCTGTCGCAAGCCGCGGAGCACACCGCGTTCGCCACCGCGTCCGTGCTCGTCCCGCTCGTCGCCGGTGTCGTCCTGCTGCTCGCGTACGGCGGGCACGCCAGGCGCGCCGCGGCGCCGCTCATCGATCTGCGCCTATTCGCGCGGGGCGGGTTCACCGCGAGCGTCGCCGTGATGGCGCTCGTCGGGCTCGGCACGTTCGCGAACCTGTTCGTCCTCCCGCTCTACTACCAGCAGGTGCACGGCCACGGCGTGCTCGCCGCCGGGCTGCTCGTCGCGCCGGTCGGCCTCGGCGGGGCACTGTCGATGCCGCTGGCCGGGCGGCTGTCCGACCGGATCGGGGCGCGGGTGCTGGTGCGCGCGGGCGCGGTCGTGGCCCTGCTCGCCGGGCTGGCGTTCACGTGGATGGGCCCGGACGCGGGTCAGGCGTGGCCCGCGGTGGCCGCGTTCGTCATGGGTCTGGGGCTCGGCTTCGTCGGCGCGCCCACGATGGGCTCGCTGTACCGGACGCTGCCCGCGGAGCTGGTGCCGCAGGGCAGTTCGGCGCTGTACATGCTCAACCAGCTCGGCGCGTCGATCGGCGTGGTCGTCGTGACGCTGATCCTGGAAACCGCGGGTGACGCGATGGCCGGTTTCCACGGCGTGTACTGGTTCGCGGTCGGCGCGCTCGTCGTGGTGCTGGCGGCGAGCCCGCTGCTGCCCGGGAGGGCGGAGCGGTGAAGACGGTGGTCATCACCGGCGGCACCGACGGGATCGGCGCGGGAGTGGCGCGCGAGCTGCTGGCGCGCGGCGACCGGGTGGTCGTCGTGGGCCGGAACCCGGCGAAGGCGCCGCCGGGCGCGGAATTCGTGCACGCCGACCTGAGCCTGGTGGCGGCGGCGCACGCGGCAGCCGACGAAATCACCGCGAAGCACCCGCGGATCGATGCGCTCGTGCTGTGCGCCCGGTTCTTCCGCGCCCGCAGGCACGTGACCACCGAGGGCTTCGAGGACAACTTCGCGCTGTTCTACCTGAGCCGGTTCGTGCTGGCGGAGCGGCTGGCCGGTGCACTGTCCGAAGCGGACACTCCCGTGATCGCCAACGTGGCCGGGCCGGGCGCCCCGTTGGACGTCGTGAACCGGGACGACCTCCAGTTCGCCCGGCACTACGATCCGGCCGGCGCGATGGTCCAGGGCGGCAAGCTCAACGACCTCCACGGTGTCTCGTTCGCCGAGCGGCACCCGCGGATCCGCTACGTGCTGGTGCACCCGGGCGTCACGGCGACCAGCTTCGCGGCTGAGTACGACGCCGCGAGCGCCCGGCAGCTGGACCGGATGAAGCGGTTCGGAAAACCGGTGGGTGAAGCGGTGGCCCCGATCGTGCGGGTGCTCGACTCGCCGCCCGCCGAACCGTTGAGCGCGTTCGTCGAGGGCAGGCGCATCGCCGTGGACGGGCCTGCCTTCGACGTCCAGGTGGCGCGGTGGTTGCACGCCGAAACGCTGCGGCTCAGCGGAGTTTCACCCGAAACTCCGGCGCGTCCGGGCTGAGCACCGTCGCCTCCGAGCCCGGCAGTTCGGCGCTCAGTGCGTCGAGCAGCCGGGGCACGTCGGCGGCCGCCGTGGTGTGCAGGGCTTCCGCGACGATCAGCACCGACCGCGTCGCCGGGGTGACGGCCGATCGCGCGCTCTGCCGGTGCGTCCACCGGCGGGCGTGCGCCCGGCCTTGCTCGTCCGCGAACACGATCTCCCCCGGGGCCGGGTGCTCGGTGTCGCCGGAGAACGCCGCGTACTCCTCGGTTCCCGTCGCGTACCGGACTTCCAGCAGACCGTCGAGCGCGTCCGCGTCGAACACGGCGACCGGGATCGCGAAGGCGAGCGAAACCGCGTTGCCCAGGTCGATCATCGGGTGGATCGACGGCAGCGACCCGTCCTTGCGGAACCGGCGCAGCAACGATTCCGCCGCGCACCGGTACTGCGTCGGTTTCAGGCCCATCCGCGCGAACGCCTGCCGCCACGCCTGAATCTCCGGCAGCGCGGACTCCGGGCCGTCCGCGAGCCGCTCCGCCGCGATCCGCCAGTAGCGCGACGGATCACTGGACGGCCGCGCGCTCTCCGCGTACAGCACACCCGGGACCAGCTGCGGGAAGTCCGACCAGATCGCGTCGGAGTGCCGGAAGCGGATCATTCGGCGGCCAGCCGGACGGCGAGGGCGGCGAACGTGCCCGCGAAGACCCGGCGCATCCACGCCCGCACCCGCGGCCGGGACAGCACGCGGTCGCGCATCGCCGCGGCGGCCACCCCGTAGGCGACGAACACGACCAGCGTCAGCGCCATGAACACCGCGCTCAGCTCGGCCATCGTCAGCAGCGAGCGCGGATCACCGGGGTGCACGAACTGCGGCAGGAACGCGAAGAAGAAGATCGTGAGCTTCGGGTTGAGCACGTTGACCAGCACCGCGGACATGATCACCCGGGCGGCCGACCGCGGCGCGGGCGCCTCCGGCGGCCGGTCCGGCTCCCGCAACGCCGACCACGCCAGGTAGAGCAGGTAGGCCACCCCGGCGTACTTGATCACCTGGAACGCCACGGCGCTGGCGTGCAGCAGCGCGGCGAGGCCGGTGATCGCGGCGATCGCGTGCGGAACGGTGCCCAGCGTGCAGCTGACCGCGGCGATGACGCTCGCCCGCGTGCCGTGCGCCAGGCCGGCGCTCATGGTCAGCAGCGCACCGGTGCCGGGCGTGGCCACGACGACCAGCGCGGTGAGCAGGAATTCGACGGACATGGAACCACCATGGCGGGATACTGGTCCGGTGGACAGATCCAAACCCGAGCCCGTCAAGCGGTCCATAACGGGATCGGACTTCCTCCAGCTCGACATCGGCGAGGCCCCGCCGGGCGGGCGGTCGGCATGGCTGGCGGCGCGCCTGCGGGACGCGATCGCCGACGGGCGCCTACCGGTGGGCAGCAGGCTGCCGCCGACGCGGACGCTGGCCGCCGAGCTCGGCGTGTCGCGCGGGGTGGTGACCGAGGCGTACCAGCGGCTCGTCGAGGACGGGCACGTCGCCGGGCGCGGCCGGGGTGGAACCGTCGTGGTGGCGGTGCCCGTCACCGCGTCGCCCGCACCGGCTCCCGCGCCGAGCGCGGACGTCGTGTTCGAGCCGCGGCCGGACGTCTTCGACCGGTTGCGCGCCGCGCCGGCCCGCATCGACCTCACCCCCGGCGTGCCGGACCTGGCCGCGTTCCCGCGGGTGGCGTGGCTGCGCGCGGAACGGGCGGTGCTCGGCGGGCTGTCGGCGGCCGACTTCGGGTACGGCGACCCGCGCGGCGCACCGGCGTTCCGGCTGGCGGTGGCGAACTGGCTGGCCCGCAACCGCGGCATCCGCGCCGATCCCGCCGACGTCGTCGTGGTCGCCGGGGTCGCGCAGGCGCTCGGCCTGCTCGCGACGGTGTTCCGCGCGCACGGCATCGGCGAGGTCGCGGTGGAGGACCCCGGTTCGCTCGGCGCGCGGCAGCACCTCCGCAACAGTGGCCTGGCCACCCCGCCGGTGCCGGTCGACGACGAGGGCGTCCGGGTGTCCGAACTGCGGTCGCCCGCGGTGTTGTTGACGCCCGCGCACCAGTTCCCGGCGGGCGTGGTGCTCGGCGGCGAGCGGCGGCGCGAGCTCATGCGCTGGGGCGGCCTGATCGTCGAGGACGACTACGACGCCGAGCACCGGTACGACCGCCCGCCGGTGCCCGCGCTGCGCGCGATGCTGCCGGAGCGGGTCTGCTACGCGGGCAGCATCTCGAAGCTGCTCGCCCCGGCGCTGCGGATCGGCTGGCTGCTGGTGCCGCCGCGGTACCAGCGGGACCTCGTGGACGCGAAGCGGTACGCCGACCTCGGCAACGCGGTGCTGCCGCAACTGGTGCTGGCGCACCTCATGACGTCCGGCGATCTGGAGCGGCACCTGCGCTTCGTGCGCCGACGCCACCGGCGCCGCCGGGACGCGATGATCGACGCGGTCCGACGGCACCTGCCCGGCGTGCGCGTGCACGGCGCGGCGGCCGGCCTGCACCTGATGATCACGTTCGACCGCGAACTGTCCGATGTGGACCTGGCGACCGCGGCGCTGTCCCGCGGCGTCAAGGTGCAGCCGCTGTCCTGGCACCGCCAGCTCCCGGGCGCGCCCGGCCTCGTGCTCGGCTACGGCGCCAGGCCGCCGGGCGAAATCGAGGAGGGTGTGCGGATCATCGCGGAGCTGGTGGCCCGGCCTCGAGGAACACGACGTTGACGGTCGTCATCACCAACGCGAAGCTGGGCGACGTGACACTGAAGCAGTTAGCGACGACCGGGCTGGGCGCGCCGGCCTCCGAGCCGGCGTGGGACACGGTACTGGCGAGCACCCGATGAAGGTCGTGGTGGCCGACGACCCGCGGACGCTGGGCGCGGAGTGCGCCGGCGAGATCCGGGCGGCCTTCGACGGTTACGCGCGGCTGTTCGCCGCCCACGGCATCGGGTTCGAGCAGGTGCGGGCGTTGGGCGCGGCGGCGCTGGCGGAAACGAGCGAATGGGCGCCGTCGCTGGGGGAGGAGCTGCTCGGGGTGGCCGAGGGCAGCGGGCTCGCCGGGTGGCAGCTCGGCGCGCTGAACGGGCGCACCGAAATCCTCGCCGCGGCGGCCGTTTCCGGCGAGGGGGAGTGCTCCACGTCGGTGGTGCTCGCGGACGGCTCGCCGCGCACGGTGCAGACCTGGGACTGGCACGACACCCTGCGCGACGGCATGACCGTCGTGTCCTGGCCGGGCGTGTGCACGTTCACCGAGGCCGGGGTGGCCGGCAAGATCGGCGTGAACTCCGCGGGGCTCGGCGTGCACTTCAACGTGCTGCGGCACGCCTCGGACCACGCGGACATCGGGGTGCCGGTGCACGTGGTGGCGCGGCGGATTCTGGACGAGGCGTCGACCGTCGAGGAGGCCACGGAACTGGCCCGCTCGGCGCGGTTGTCGGCGTCGTCGGTGATCACCGTCGTGACCGCCGACCGGGCGCGGTGCCTGGAACTGAGCCCGGCCGGGGTCGGCGTGGTAGACCCGGTGGGCGGAGTTCTGTGGCACGCCAACCACTTCCTCGACGCGGCGCTCGCTCCCGGAGAGCGGACGACGGTCGACGTGTCGACGACGCTCGCCCGCGGCTCGTGGCTGCGGTCGCACGCCGCGGAACTCGGCGCGGCGGACCTGACCGCGCGGGCGCGGGCGCTGTGCGCGCACACCGAGGACGGCGCGGCGGTCTGCGCGCACCCGGACATGTCGCTGCCCGCGCACGAGCGGTGGGAGAGCCTGGCGACGATCTCGCTGGACGTGGTGGCGGGGCGGATGCACGTGCACACCGGCGGGCCGTGCTCGGTGACGCCGGAGAGCTGGGCGGAGTTCGCGGTCAGGCCCGCCGTGTCGACGCCCGCTCGATGAGGCCGATCGCCTGGGTGCGCACGGTCCCGGGCGGCGCCTCGCCGGTCAGGATGCGAACAGCAGCCGCGCGCGGGAGTCGCCGGCGTCGCGGGGCCGCAGGTCGATCGCGGTGATCGGCGGGTGCGCCAGCGCGGTGCTGTCCACACAGGACGCGAGCAGCAGGTCCCTGCCGATCGTCCGGCCGGCGGCGCGGATCACCGGCAGCACCGCGGCCGCGGCGCCGTCCGGCGCGCACACCAGCGCATCGACGTCCGCGTCGGCGTTGAGCAGCGCGCGCACGTTGTCCTGCATGACTGTGCTGGGCGATCCGAACGCCATCTCCCACAGCCGCGGCCGGCGCCGGTGCCGCTCGGACCAGCCGAGGTAGGTGCGCTGCAGGGTGCGGCCCCAGTCGGTGACCGTGCTTGAGGCGAGCAGCGCGATGTGCTGCGCACCGGCCGTGGCAAGGTGGTCGAGGAGCTGTTCGAGCACCGCCGCGTGGTCGGACAGCACGACGCCCGCCGGTTCGCCGTTCGAGCGCGCGGCCGGTTCGGGGTTCAGCCGAGCCGCGGCACCACGGCGACCACGTGCTGCTTCGTCCGCTCCGACACCCGGCCGGAATCACGCAGCGCGTCCGACGCGGTCGTCTTGGACACCCCGGCGGCCTTCGCCACGGCGACGACGATATCCGTGCGCTGATCAGGGCTGCGGCGGGTAGGGGCCGGTGTTCAGGTCGATCTCGCTCTGCTCGCGGTCGGACAGCGACGCCTCCCGGTCGTCCCGCGACGCGGACCGGTCTTCCCGCGCGGACCTGCGGTCCCGCGCGGCCTGCTGCCGGGAAGTTCTCGCCGTGGCGTGGTCGTTCGCCGTCCGGTTCAGGTATTCCTGGAGGGCGTAGCGGTCCTCGGCCGCGGCGGCACGGTCGTCGGCCGCCGCCAGCCGGTCCGACTCGGCGTCCGCCATGAACGCGGCCACCGCATCCGGATCGTCCGCCGCCAGTTCCTTCTCCCGGCGGGTCGCCTCGGCTTCGCGCTGCAGGGCCACGCGCTCCCGGGCCTCGGCGTCGCGGAGGGCCTTCGAAATCGTGTGCCGTTCGTGCCGGTCCTGGGTCTCGCCCACGTCCGCCAGCCCGTCCCGCTCGACGGCCGCCCTGTCCCGGCGGTCGGCCGCCCGGTCGCGGGCGTCGGCCAGGTCGTCGCGCTCGTTGGCCGCGCGGTTCCGGTCCTCGGCTCCCTCCGTCATCTCCCCATGTTCACACGTCAGCGCGCCGGGCGCTGCCACTCCTCGCAAGACTCGTGACTCTTTTTTCAGCCGTTTCGCTTCGTCGCGGTGACGGGCGGCTGTCGCTCGCTCACCGGCTGCCTGGTCGCAGGTCGCGTTGGCGTGCAGCCGCGCGGCGGTGGCCGTGATGGTGATCTCGGTGCTGGTGCAGCACGCCCGGGCGGCGCCGGTCAAGACGGGGTCGTCCGGCCGTTCGGTGGCCATGTACGGGTGTGCCCGCGCACGAACCGGCGAAACTCGCCTGCGGTGGAATATCCCGTCGCGGGCCCGCCGTTGCGCCGGACATGAAGGCAATCGCACTGCAGGAGTACGGTTCGGCGGACGACCTCCGGCTGGCCGAGCTCCCGGATCCCAAGGTCGGTCCGGGGGAGGTCCTGGTCAGGGTCAAGGCCGCCGGTGTCAACCCGGTCGACTGGAAGCTCGCCGCGGGCGGGCTGGACGGCCTGATGGAGGTCCGATTCCCGCTGGTGCCCGGCTGGGACGTGGCCGGGGTGGTCGAGAAGGTGGGATTCGACTCCGGGGAGTTTTCCGTCGGCGACGAGGTTTTCGGCTACGTCCGCAAGGACTGGGTGCAGCAGGGCGCATACGCCGAGCTGGTGACCGCGAACGTGCGGATGCTCGCGAAGAAGCCGCGTTCGCTGGACTTCGCGCAGGCGGCCGGCGTGCCGCTGGCGGGGCAGACGGCGTACCGCTCGCTGAAGCGCGTCGGGCTGCGGGCCGGTGAGACGGTGCTGATCCACGCCGCGGCCGGTGGCGTCGGGTCGTTCGGCACGCAGATCGCGGTCGCGCTCGGCGCGCGGGTGATCGGCACGGCGAGCGAGCGCAACCACGACTACCTGCGTGAGCTGGGCGCGGAGCCGGTCACCTACGGCGAGGGCCTGGCGGACCGGCTTCGTGAACTGGGCCCGATCGACGCCGCGGTGGACTTCGTGGGCGGCGACGCGGTGGAGGTGTCCCGGGAGTTCGTGAGCCCGGACCGGATCGCGTCGATCGCCAACCCGGAGGTCGGCGCGCACGGCTACGTGTGGGTCCGCCCGGACGGCGCCGAGCTGGCCGAGCTGGCGAGCCTGGCGGACGAGGGCAAGCTGACGGTGCACGTCGAGCGGACGTTCCCGCTCGCCGAGGCCGCCGACGCGTGGCGCCTGAGCCAGCAGGGCCGCACGCGCGGGAAGATCGTGCTGACGGTCTAGCCGTAGGGATCATCGACGTTGTCGATCGAGGCGAAGACCTCCGTGTCGGGTGCTGCCACCTATTCCCGCCATCCTTGAACGACCGCACGGCAGCACTGCCCACACCGCCCTC
Organism: Amycolatopsis tucumanensis; assembly: GCF_021654135.1. Classification (GTDB taxonomy): domain Bacteria; phylum Actinomycetota; class Actinomycetes; order Mycobacteriales; family Pseudonocardiaceae; genus Amycolatopsis_E; species Amycolatopsis_E tucumanensis. The sequence goes on from NZ_JAKGSD010000060.1 coordinate 16,862, forward strand.
AACGGCCAACCACCCATCACCGGCGTCATCAACCTCGCGGGGCACTACGGCTAGCCGACGAAGATGCAGAACGGGTGCCCGGCCGGATCGGCGTAGACGTACAACGGTTCGTCGGGGTCGTCGCTGCGGTCGCGGAGCAGCCGGGCGCCGAGGTGAAGGGCCCGCTCGTGCTGGGCTTCCAGTTCGGCCTTGGTGGGCACGGTGAGGTCGAGGTGCAGCTGCTGCGGCACGGGGCCGTCCGGCCACGTCGCCGCCGGCAGGGTGTCGACCTGCTGGAAGGCCAGCTGGGGGCGCCCGTCCGGGGTGCGGAGCACGAGCCAGTCGGCGTCGCCGTCCTCGTCGCCCGGCCGGTACACGAGCCCGAGCAGCTCGCGGTAGAACTCCGCGAGCCGCCGGGCGTCGGTGCAGTCGAGGACGACCTGGCAGAACGTCGGCAGGGTCATGCCGATCATCCTGCCGCAGCCCGTCCGCCGCGGCAGGACAACGTGATCCGGCCCGGCTCGCCGGTCAGCTCACCGCGCGCTCGACCAGCGCCGCGATCTTCTCCTCCACCTCGGAAGTGACACCGGTCAGGGCGAAACCGGTCGGCCACATCGGACCGTCGTCGAGCGACGCCTGGTCGCTGAACCCGAGCGTGGCGTAACGCGCCTTGAACTTCTCCGCGCTCTGGAAGAAGCACACGACCTTGCCGTCCAGAGCGTAGGCGGGCATGCCGTACCACAGCTTCGGTTCGAGGACCGGCGCGGCGGCCCGGACCACGGCGTGGACGCGCTCGGCCATCGCTCTGTCCGACGGCGTCATCGCGGCGATCTTCGCGAGCACGTCCTGCTCGGCCTGCGCCGCCTTGTCCGCCCGGGAGCCGCGACGGGCCGCGGCCTTCAGCTCCTTCGCGTGGTCCCGCATCGCGGCCCGTTCTTCGGCGGTGAAGCCCTCGTGCTTCGTGCCCGCACTGCTGCCCATGGTGACCTCCTTCAGGTTATCGGCACGCACCGTGCCGTTGCGCCTCATGATGTAGCGAGCCTGTCTGGCTGTCAACGGCACGCAGCGTGCCGATAGGATGCGGGACATGACCGACCAGCCTCGGCGCCGCGGCGCCGCCCGGACGGACGAACTGCTGCAGGTGACGCTCGACCTGGCCACGGAGGTCGGGTACGCGGGCCTCAACATCGAGGCGGTCGCGCGCCGGGCCGGCGTCGGGAAGCACACGATCTACCGGCGCTGGCCGTCGATGGCCGCGCTGCTGCTGGACGCGCTCAGTCGCGTGTGGACGACCGACCTGGACTACCACGACACCGGCGACGTCCGGGCCGACCTGCGTGAGCAGTTCCTGCGGTCCGCGCCCGCGCTCTCCCAGCCGCCGATCGGCCCGGTCTACCGCGCGGTGATCGCCGAAGCCCAGTCCGACGCCGCGTTGCGGGAGACCCTGCACGAGCGGTTCCTGGCGACCGTCGAACAGAGCACCTTCGACCGGATCGCCCGAGCCCAGCGTGCCGGCGAACTGGTCGCCGACGCGGATCTGCGCTTTCCGGCAGAGGTTCTCTGCGGCACCCTCTACTACCGCTGGTTGCTGTCCACGAAGCCGATCGACGAGGAGGCCGTGAACAGCCTGGTCGACATGTTCATGGCCGCCTACGGCGCGGGTTCACGCGTCTCCGGCGGACCCGCGTGATCTGGTCGTACGCCCGATGGGACTTGTCGGCACGGTGCCGAGCGCTCGGCGACGAGCGCATCCGTATCGACGCTCTTGCTTGAACGCTTCGGCTACGGCCCCGACGGGCGCCTGGTCGTCGACGAGCGCGGACCGCTCGCGCGGCGGCCCTGCGACTTCCGCCACGCTGCGGTGAGCACCTGGCTGGGGCGGGGGTTTTGCGGCCACGGTGGCGCAGTGGGCGGGGCAGTCGGTCTCCGTGCAGCGTGCACACAAATCCCCGATCTTGATCGGGGTCCGCCGGTGAACATGAATCGGCCCCTACCGCGTTCTCGCTGGTAGGGGCCGGTTTTGTGTGTAGGAACCTGGGTGCCCTCGGCAGGATTCGAACCTGCGACACCTGCCTCCGGAGGGCAGTGCTCTATCCCCTGAGCTACGAGGGCCCATCGCTGGGCGACGTGACACAGCCTAGCGCACCCGTGTTTCCGCCCCGTGAGCGGCTACCCCTTCGGAGGGGGCGGCGCGGTCGCCGCTCGGTTAGGCTGCGCGAAGAAGGCAAGCCTTACCTGCCATTGCATACATGCGCATATCACTATATATTCCGGGTGCGGGACAGAGGAGGACACCAGCGCATGGGACACGGCCACGGACACGGGCACCAGCCGCCCGGTAGCGCGTCCGCCCGCTACTTGCCACGGCTCGCCGCGGCGCTCGGGATCGGCCTCGCCTTCCTGTTGCTCGAAGTCGTCGTCGGGGTGGTCACCGGGTCGCTCGCGTTGATCTCCGACGCCGGGCACATGCTCACCGACGTCCTCGGGCTGGCGATGGCCCTCACGGCGATCGTCCTGGCGCGGCGGTCCGGGCCGACCTACCGGCGCACCTTCGGGCTCTACCGGGCCGAGGTGCTCGCCGCGCTGGCCAACGCCGTCCTGCTCTTCGGGGTGGCAGGCTACGTGATCTTCGAGGCCGTCGAGCGGCTCGCGAACCCGCCGGAGGTGCCCGGCCTGCCCGTGCTGCTCGTGGCGGTCGCCGGGCTCGCCGCGAACCTCGTCGCCTTCGCCCTGCTCCGCGACGGCTCCAAGGAGAGCCTCAACCTGCGCGGCGCGTACCTGGAGGTCCTCGCCGACCTGATCGGGTCGGTCGGCGTCCTCGTCAGCGGCGTGATCACCCTGACCACCGGCTGGCGCTACGCCGACGCCCTCATCGGTGTCGCGATCGGACTGTTCGTGCTGCCGCGCACCTTCACCCTCGCCCGGCGGGCGCTGCGCATCCTGTTCCAGCACGCCCCCGCCGAGGTGGACGTCGAACGCATCAGCGCGGACCTCGCCGAGCTCGCCGGCGTGTGCGACGTGCACGACCTGCACGTGTGGACGCTCACCTCGGGCATGGAGGTCGCCTCCGCGCACCTCACCCTGGAACGCACCGCGCAGCCGGCCGAGGTGCTCGCCGCCGCGCAGACGCTCCTCAAGGACCAGTACTCGATCGAGCACGCCACGCTGCAGTGCGAACCACGCGAATCGGCGGCGCGATGCCAGGAACTCAGCTGGTGACCACGGCTGGGCTTGCTCCGCTCTGCACCCTCAATCCGCCGTAGCAGCCGCCGGGTCTCCGTCTATCCACCAAGCCGGAGGCCACCCGGGCAGGGGAGGGGCCGCAGCCCCGAAAGCCGCGACTTTCCACTCCTCGCCGATCTTGTGCATCAGCAGATCCATCGAAACCGGCAGCACGGATGGGGTGTGCACCAAGTACCCGTCCGAGTGCGTGCCGAGTGGTGCCATGCGGACGAGTTCACAGCCCGGCCCCACACAACGTCGTCGGCTCGATACTCCTCAGCGCTGTGATGCTGCCTCTCCCCAAGCTCGCATGCGCTATGGCCGTCCTTCTTCGACGGCGAGAAATCGCAGTTTCTTCATGCCAGTTCGATTCACTGATAAGCCACGCTTCGGCATACCGTCCGTTGACGATGTGGTTTCGCCACTCGATCGCCCGTGCAACCGGCCCATCGATGTCAGCGACCCGCTGGAGGTCTTCCGGGGGCAAGTTGCTGAGGTTCTCCGGGGTCAGATCTTCGACCAGACGGCGGGTTACCTGCTCGACCTTCCTGGCCAGGAACCCTTCGCTCGACGAAGAAGAGAACAGCGAACACGATGAGGGCCGAGCCGAACTGCAACTCAGTTGATGACCAGATCGGATTCGAAGCCGGCCATAGCGGACTGGTGAGAATGGACAGGAGGGTAAGGAGCAGGCCCACCAGGCCCACTAGCCACAACCACCCCGGTCGAACCACTTCTTGAGGTTCTGACGGTGCATCCGGCAGCAGCGGGACGGGCTCCAGGCCGGACAATTCAGGAGTCATAGGGCGCGCTTCCTAACAGTCGCACCCAGCCAATTCACCGACAATTCACGCACCGTCGGTTTCCGGCCGCGGAGAGCGTCGACGAAACAGGGCGTCAGGGGAAGGGCAGCGGCTGCGCGCCCCGCGCGGTGAGCATGTTCCGCATCACCGTCATCTCCGCCCCCTGCGAGGTCAGGATGCTCTGCGTCAGCGCCTTCACCGCGGACACCGACGTGTGATCGTGCGCGTACTGCGCCATCTCGGTGCCGCCCTGGTGGTGCCTCAGCATCAGCTGCAGGAAGTACACGTCCAGCTCGGTGCCGGACAGCGAGCGCAGCTTCGCCAGCTCGTCGTTGGTCGCCATGCCCGGCATCGGCGCGCCCGCGGCCGCCGCGGCCGACGACGACGGCGCCATCGCCATGTGGTCGTGCCCGGCGTCGGCCGTCATCCACGTCATGTACTCGCCCGTGGCCTGCTCGGGCTGGCCCCACAGCATGAGCCAGCCCTTCATCCGGCCGACCTGCTCGCGCTGCGTGGACTCGATGTCGAACGCCAGCTGCTTCAGCTGCGGATCGCTCGTGTGGTCGCGCTCCCAGCTGGCCATGGTCACGGCCTGCAGGTGGTGCACCGACATGTCCTGCGCGAACCCGACCTCGACCGAACCCTCCGCGGGCGTGGCGGAGGTCCCCGGGCCCTTCGCCAGAGACGTCAGGAACATCCCGAGCACCGCGCCGACCAGCAGCACCACGACCACCGTCGCGCCGATGACGACCGGCCGGGGGCCCGGCCGGTCCGCCACCGGGGCGTCTTCTTCGTCCGCCATCAGGATCAGGACGTCGGCATCGTGCTGGTGTCCTGCTGCGTGCCCGCGGAACCCTGGTAGTCCATCGGCTTCGCGTCCGGGCCCGGCGGCGTCGGGTCGAACGGCGGCGGGTTGTCCGGGTCGAAGGCGCCCGCGCCGAGGGCGTCGCACGAGGCACCGACCTCCGGGTAGGTGTTCTGGTTGGTCCGCAGCGCGGTGATGAACTGGTCGATCCGCTCGTCGGTGGCCGAGTCGAGCTTCAGCTGGTGGCCCCACGACTGCAGCGAGATCGGCTTGTCCAGCCCGGGGTAGGGCGACATCATCGTGTACGGCTTGCCCTCGACCTTGGACTTGAGCGTGTTCAGCGCGTCACCGGTCACCTGGTCGGGGTTGTAGGCGATCCACACGGCCCCGTGCTCGAGCGAGTGCACCATGTTCTCCGTGCGCACCGCGACGGGGTAGACGACGCCGTTGCACGCCGCCCAGTAGCCGTCGTGCGGCCCGCCGTAGGGCGGCGAGTGGTCGTAGGCCACCCGCTCGGTCGGCAGGATGTGCACGCTGGCCTGGTACTGGCCGGTGACGATGCCGGGGATGCTCAGCGACGGGTCCGGGTTGTCCGCGGTGGGCGCCCAGCTCGCCAGCGCGCGCTTGGGCGCCGACTGGACCAGGTAGTAGGTGACCACCACGGCGGCGAGCGCGACCACCGCGACCACCGAGATGATCGTGCCCCAGGGCACACCCTTCTTGGACACCACCGAGCCGCGGGCCGCCTTCACGCTGCCCTTCTTCGGTGCGCCCTTCTTCTTAGTGCCGCTGGCCATGGCTCCCGCGTCTCCCGTCAAGTGGATATACCCGGGTAGAGTTTAGGGACCCCGTGTTCGGTCCCTGTCAACGGCCGAGGTCGCGGCCCTTACACTCGGCTGGTGACTCCCGAGGCCCTAGCTGACCTGGTCCGTACGTCCGCCGCGCAGGTGCTCACCGCCCGTGGCGCCGACCCCGCCGTGCTGCCCGCCACGGTGACCGTCGAGCGCCCGCGCAACCCGGAACACGGAGACTACGCCACCAACATCGCGCTGCAGGTGGCGAAGAAGGCCGGCCTGGCCCCGCGCGACTTCGCCCAGGAGCTGGCCGACGCGCTCGCCGCCACCGACGGCATCGACTCGGCCGAGATCGCCGGCCCCGGGTTCGTGAACCTCCGGCTGGCCGCCGACGCCCAGGGCGAGCAGATCCGCCAGGTCCTCACCCTCGGCGACGCCTACGGCCACGGCACCGCGCTGGCCGGCCGCAAGATCAACCTCGAGTTCGTGTCGGCGAACCCGACCGGCCCGATCCACCTCGGCGGCACCCGCTGGGCCGCGGTGGGCGACGCGCTGGGCCGCGTCCTGCAGGCGCAGGGCGCCGACGTCACGCGCGAGTACTACTTCAACGACGCCGGCGCGCAGATCGACCGGTTCGTCCGGTCGCTGATCGCCGCCGCGAAGGGCGACCCGGCGCCGGAGGACGGCTACGCGGGCGCCTACATCAGCGACATCGCCGCCGAGGTCCTGCGCCAGGAGCCGAGCGCGCTGTCGCTGCCGGAGGACGAGCGCAACGAGACGTTCCGCCGCATCGGCGTCGACCTGATGTTCGGCGAGATCAAGAAGAGCCTGCACGAGTTCGGCACCGACTTCGACGTCTACTTCCACGAGGACTCGCTGCACCAGTCCGGCGCGGTGGAGAAGGCCGTCGAGAGCCTCAAGGAGAACGGCAGCCTCTACCACGCCGACGGCGCCTGGTGGCTGCGCTCCACCGAGTTCGGCGACGACAAGGACCGCGTGGTCATCAAGAGCGACGGCGCGCCCGCCTACATCGCCGGTGACATCGCCTACCTGCAGGACAAGATCGGCCGCGGCTTCGACCTGTGCATCTACATGCTCGGCGCCGACCACCACGGCTACATCGCCCGGCTCAAGGCCGCCGCGGCGGCGATGGGCCACGACCCGTCCGTGGTCGAGGTGCTCATCGGCCAGCTGGTGAACCTGGTCAGCGAGGGCAAGCCGGTACGGATGAGCAAGCGCGCCGGCACGGTGATCACGCTGGAGGACCTCGTCGAGGCCGTCGGGGTGGACGCGGCGCGCTACGAGCTGAACCGGTACTCGGTGGACTCCAGCATCGACATCGACCTCGACCTGCTGCGCAAGCACAGCGACGAGAACCCGGTCTACTACGTGCAGTACGCGCACGCCCGGCTCGCCTCGCTGCAGCGCAACGCCGCCGACCTCGGACTGAAGTTCGACAACGACGCCGACTTCGGGCTGCTCACCCTCGACCGCGAGGGTGACCTCATCCGCACGATCGGGGAGTTCCCGACGATCGTGCAGCGCGCCGCCGAACTGCGTGAACCGCACCGCGTGGCGCGTTACCTGGAAAGCCTCGCCGGCGCGTTCCACAAGTTCTACGCCGTCGCGCAGGTCCTGCCCAAGGGCGACGAGGAAGCCACCCCGCTCACCTTCGCCCGCCTCGCCCTGTGCGAGGCGGCGCGCCAGGTGTTCGCGAACGGCCTCGCCCTGCTCGGTGTCTCAGCTCCGGAACGGATGTAATCCCCCATGGCTCACCCCGCCGGCCCGCGGCACGCGGAGGTCTACCCGCACGCCGACACCTCCGGTTTCCCCCCGTCCAGTTCCGAAGAGCTCGACCGGCTCTACCCGAAGGTCTGGCCCCGCAACTCCTACCGCGCCCCAGACGGCGTGGTGCGGATCGCGGGCGTCGACGTGCGGCAGCTGGCCGAGACCTACGGCACGCCGTTGTTCGTCGTCGACGAGGCCGACTTCAAGTCGCGCTGCGCCGAGTACGCCGAGGCGTTCGACGACCCGTCGCTGGTGCACTACGCGGCCAAGGCGTTCCTGTGCACCGAGGTGGCCCGCTGGGTCGCCGCGCAGGGCCTGAGCCTGGACGTCGCCAGCGGCGGCGAGCTCGCGGTCGCGCTGCGCGCCGGCTTCCCGCCGGAGCGGATCACCTTCCACGGCAACAACAAGTCGGTCGCCGAGCTGGAGACCGCGGTCGGCGCCGGGGTCGGCACGGTCGTGCTGGACTCCTACTACGAGATCGCGCGGCTGGCCGACGTGGCCGCGCGGCTCGACGTCGAGCAGAAGGTGCTGATCCGCGTCACGGTCGGCGTCGAGGCGCACACGCACGAGTTCATCGCGACCGCCCACGAGGACCAGAAGTTCGGTTTCTCCCTGGCCGCCGGCGACGCCGCGGAGGCGGTGCGCCGGGTGCTCAACGCGCCGTCGCTGCGCCTGGTCGGCCTGCACAGCCACATCGGGTCGCAGATCTTCGACGCCGACGGCTTCGAGGTCGCCGCGCGCCGGGTCATCGGGCTGATGGCCGAGCTGGTCAAGGAGCACGGCGAGCAGCTGCTGGAGCAGCTGTCGCTGGTGGACCTCGGCGGCGGTTTCGGCATCGCCTACACCGACAAGGACAACCCGCCGCCGCCTGCCCAGATGATCACGCAGATCCGCGAGATCGTCCGCAAGGAGTGCGAGTTCGCCGGGCTGCCGGTGCCGCGCATCGCGGGCGAGCCCGGCCGCGCCATCGCCGGCCCGGGCACCGTCACGCTGTACGAGGTGGGCACCATCAAGGACGTGTCGCTGGGGGACAACGAGTCCCGGCGCTACGTCAGCGTGGACGGCGGGATGAGCGACAACATCCGCACGCCGCTCTACGACGCGGTGTACGACGTCCGCCTGGTGTCGCGCGCGAGCGACGACGGGACGAGCGAGCAGGTCGGCGCGGCGCTGAGCCGCGTGGTGGGCAAGCACTGCGAGTCCGGCGACATCGTCGTGCGGGACTGCTGGCTGCCGGACACCCTCGCCCCCGGCGACCTCCTCGCCGTCGCGGCGACCGGCGCGTACTGCTACTCCATGGCCAGCAACTACAACCGGCAGCCGCGCCCCGCGGTCGTCGCGGTCCGCAACGGCAGCGCCCGGCTGCTCCTGCGCCGCGAGACGATCGACGACATGCTGCAGCTGGAGGTGTCGTGACTGCAATGTCCACTGTAGACGGCAAGACGGTGCGCGTCGCGCTGCTGGGCTGCGGCACGGTCGGCGCCGAGGTCGCGCGGCTGCTCACCGAGCAGGCCGACGAGCTCGCCGCCCGCGCCGGCGCCCCGGTCGAGCTGGCCGGCATCGCGGTGCGCCGCCCGGACAAGCACCCCGAGCTGCCGCAGCACCTGCTGACCAACGACGCCGCCGCGCTCGTGGAGTCCGATGTGGACGTCGTGGTCGAGCTGATCGGCGGCGTCGACCCGGTGCGCGAGTGGCTGCTCACCGCGCTGCGCAAGGGGAAGTCGGTCGTCACGGCGAACAAGGCGCTGCTGGCCGAGTACTCCGCGGAGCTGTTCGAGGCGGCCGATTCCAGCGGTGCCGACCTCTACTTCGAGGCGGCGGTGGCCGGTGCGATCCCGCTGCTGCGCCCGCTGCGCGAGTCGCTGGCCGGCGACCGCATCACCAAGGTGATGGGCATCGTCAACGGCACCACCAACTTCATCCTGTCCGCGATGGACTCCACGGGCGCCGGCTACGCCGAGACCCTGGACGAGGCCAGCCGCCTCGGCTACGCGGAGGCGGACCCGACGGCGGACGTGGACGGCTACGACGCCGCGTCCAAGGCGGCCATCCTCGCCTCGCTGGCGTTCCACACCCGCGTCACCGCGTCCGACGTGCACCGCGAGGGCATTTCGAACGTGTCCGCCTCGGACATCGCGGCGGCGAAGGCGCTGGGCCGCACGGTGAAGCTGCTCTCGATCTGCGAGCGCGTCGAGGGCGAGGACGGCACGGAGTCGGTCTCCGCCCGCGTGCACCCGGTGATGCTGCCGCGCACCCACCCGCTGGCGAACGTCGGCGGCGCGTTCAACGCCGTGTTCGTCGAGGCGGACGCGGCGGGCAGCCTGATGTTCTACGGCCAGGGCGCCGGTGGCGCGCCGACGGCCAGCGCGGTGCTCGGCGACCTGGTCGCGGTGGCCCGCAACCGGGTGGTCGGCGGCCGCGGCCCGCGCGAGTCGGCGCACGCCCAGCTGCCGGTGCGGCCGATGGGCCAGACCCCGACCCGCTACCACGTCAGCCTCGACGTGGCCGACAAGCCGGGTGTGCTCGCCCAGGTCGCGCAGGTGTTCGCGGCGCACGAGGTGAGCATCGCCGCGGTCCGGCAGCGTGACCGGCACGACACGGCCAGCCTCGTCATCGTGACGCACCTCGCACCGGACGCGGCGCTCGAGGCCACCGTCGAGGCCATCGGGAAAATGGACGTCGTCAACGAGGTCGTGAGCGTGATGCGGGTGGAAGGCGAGGATTCATGACTGCGAAGGCCGGCTGGCCCGGGATCATCGAGGCGTACGCCGACCGGGTACCGGTTCCGGCCGGGGCGGAGGTCATCACCCTCGGCGAGGGCAACACGCCGCTGATGCCAGCCCCGCACCTGTCCGAGCTGACCGGCTCGACCGTCTACCTCAAGGTGGAGGGCGCCAACCCGACCGGGTCGTTCAAGGACCGCGGCATGACGGTGGCGATCACCCACGCGAAGGCCAGCGGCCTGCAGGCGGTCATCTGCGCCTCCACCGGCAACACCTCGGCCTCGGCCGCGGCCTACGCCGCGCGCGCCGGACTGACCTGCGCGGTGCTCATCCCGCAGGGCAAGATCGCGATGGGCAAGCTCGCGCAGGCGATCCTGCACGGCGCGCGGATCCTGCAGATCGACGGCAACTTCGACGACTGCCTCGAACTCGCCCGCAAGACCGCGATCGACCACCCGGTCACGCTGGTCAACTCGGTCAACCCGGTGCGCCTGATCGGCCAGAAGACCGCGGCGTGGGAGATCTGCGACGTCCTCGGCCAGGCGCCGGACATCCACTGCCTGCCGGTCGGCAACGCGGGCAACATCACTGCCTACTGGGCCGGGTACTCCGAGTACGCCGCGGACGGTGTGGTGAAGAACACCCCGCGCATGTTCGGGTTCCAGGCGGCCGGCGCGGCCCCGCTGGTCAAGGGTGAGCCGGTCGCCGAGCCGGAGACGATCGCGACCGCGATCCGCGTCGGCAGCCCGGCCTCCTGGGAGGGCGCGGTAAAGGCGAAGAACGCCTCCGGCGGCCTGTTCGAGGCGGTCACCGACGAGAAGATCCTCGCCGCGTACCGCCTGCTGGCCAGCAAGGAGGGCGTGTTCGTGGAGCCGGCGTCGGCGACCAGCGTCGCGGGCCTGCTCGCCACCGCAGCCGACGGGCGCCTGCCCAAGGGCTCGACGGTCGTGTGCACCGTCACCGGACACGGCCTCAAGGACCCGGGCACCGCGCTGGAGGGCAACGTCGAGGTCGAGCCGCTGGCGGTGGACCCGCGGGCCGTGGCCGCCGCGCTGGAGCTGACGTGACCGCTCTGAAGGTGACTGTCCCGGCGTCGAGCGCGAATCTCGGCCCGGGCTTCGACGCGCTCGGGCTGGCGCTCGCGCTGCACGACGTCGTCGAGGTGCAGGTCACCGACGCCGGTCTCAAGGTCGAGGTGTTCGACGCGGGAGCCGGCGGGGTCGAGGACGTGCCCACCGACGAGACGCACCTGGTGGTGCGGGCGCTGCGGCGCGCGTGCGAGCACCTCGGCGTCACGCCGCCGGGGCTGCACCTGCGGTGCTTCAACAAGATCCCGCACGCGCGGGGGCTCGGTTCGTCGGCCGCGGCGGTGGTCTCCGGGATCGCCGCCGGGTACGCCCTCGCGGAGCGGCCGCTGGACGGCGACGCGGTCCAGCTGGCCGCCGAGTTCGAGGGGCACGCGGACAACGCCGCGGCGAGCCTGCTGGGCGGGTTCGTCCTGGCGTGGTGTGAGAAGGGCCGCTTTCACGCGGAACGGCTGACGCCGCACCCGTCGATCCGCCCGGTGGTGGCGGTGCCCTCGGTGAAGTCGTCCACCGAGGCGACGCGCGGGCTGCTGCCGGAGAAGGTGCCGCACTCCGACGCCGCGTTCTCGGCGGGCCGCGCGGCGCTCGCCGTGCACGCGCTGACCAGCGATCCGTCGCTGCTGCTGCCCGCGACCGAAGACCGCCTGCACCAGGACTACCGCGCCCCCGCCTACCCGGCGACCGGGCGCCTGGTGCACGACCTGCGTGCCGCCGGGGTCGCGGCGACGGTGTCCGGCGCGGGTCCGACCGTGCTGGCACTCACGGTCGACGGAATAATTCCGGCGCCGGTGGACGTTGCAGGATTCGAAGTCATCGAGCTGCCGGTCGACCAGACCGGGGTTCAGGTCACGAGCCGGTAGATTCCGTGCGGAGATTCGCGGCACGCCGGGGGGTGGTTGTTGCACCTCGTGCCCGGTCGGTCTACCCTCGGGGGCGTTCGATCACCGCGCGCAATCCGCACCCGGTGTCGGTCCCGGGGGTTTCGTCCCGGATCGCATTCTCTCGTTGAGTCGATAATTCCGCATAGCTGGTGCAGGGATTGACCTAGGCGGGTTTCCGGTAGCCACGGTGACACGAATTCGGCGCGTTCCACCTGGAGCACGCGAGAACCCCGTGTGGCGGCTCCGCCGCTGTGACCTGCGTGTCCCGGCCGGGGAAGCCACACCGGGCAGGAGCAGACCGCCTCGCGATCGGACGCGGGCGGTAGTCCGCTGATCCACCTGGAGGCGTGGATCGGTCAGGAAGGACATGTGTGAGCAACACCGATCTTTTGAGCGGCGACGTGGCGACCGCCGCGACGAACGCTGAGCCAGGGGAGAGCAACGGCACGGCCGCGCCGAAGCGCCGCAGCGGTGGCCTGTCCGGCATGGTGATCGCCGACCTGCGGGAACTCGCCACCCAGCTGGGCATCGGCGACACCAAGGGGATGCGCAAGGGCGATCTGATCGCCGCGATCCGCGAGCGCCAGGGCAAGGCCCCGCGCAAGCGCGCCGCCGACGAGACCCTGCCCCTCGACGGCATCGCCGCGAAGGTGGAGGCTCCGGCGCCCGCCAAGACCGCCGAGAAGGCGCCCCGGCAGGCCGCGGCCCCGGCCGACAACCCCGCCCCGGTGGTGGAGAAGGCCGAGAAGCCGGCCCAGGCCGAGAAGCCCGTGAACGGCGCCGAGGCGCCCCAGCAGGGTGAGGACGCTCCCCGTCGCGAGGGCGGCGCCCGCCGTCGCCGCGGCGCGAACCGCGCCGCCGGCAGCCCGGACAACCGCGGTGGCGGTGACCAGCGCGGTGGGGACCAGCGCGAGCAGCGCGGCGGCGACCAGCGCGAGCAGCGCGGTGGCGACCAGCGCGAGCAGCGCGGTGGTGACCAGGCCCAGCAGGGCGGTGGCGACCAGCGCAAGCAGAACAACCGCGACTCCGGCTCCGGTGGCGGCCAGTCCAAGCAGAACGCGGGCGGCGGCCAGAACTCCGGTGGCGGCCAGAACAACGCGGACGACGACGAAGGCGGCCGTCGCGGCCGCCGGTTCCGGGACCGCCGCCGCCGCGGCAACCGCGGCGAGGGCGGCACGGACACCGAGATCCGCGAGGACGACGTCCTGCTGCCGGTCGCCGGCATCCTCGACGTCCTGGACAACTACGCGTTCGTGCGCACCTCGGGCTACCTGCCCGGGCCGAACGACGTGTACGTGTCGCTGTCGCTGGTCCGCAAGCACGGCCTGCGCCGCGGTGACGCGATCACCGGTGTCGTCAAGCAGCCGCGCGAGGGCGAGCAGCAGCGCCAGAAGTTCAACCCGCTGGTGCGCGTCGACAGCGTCAACGGCCTGGACCCGGACGAGGCCAAGCGCCGCCCCGAGTTCACCAAGCTGACGCCGCTCTACCCGAACGAGCGGTTGCGCCTGGAGACCGAGCCGCACAAGCTGACCACCCGCGTGATCGACCTGGTCATGCCGGTCGGCAAGGGGCAGCGCGCCCTGATCGTGTCGCCGCCGAAGGCGGGCAAGACCACGATCATGCAGGACATCGCGAACGCGATCACCACGAACAACCCCGAGTGCCACCTGATGGTCGTCCTCGTCGACGAGCGTCCGGAAGAGGTCACCGACATGCAGCGGTCGGTGAAGGGCGAGGTCATCGCCTCGACCTTCGACCGCCCGCCGTCAGACCACACCTCGGTCGCCGAGCTGTCCATCGAGCGGGCCAAGCGCCTCGTGGAGATGGGCATGGACGTGGTGGTCCTGCTCGACTCGATCACCCGCCTCGGCCGCGCCTACAACCTGGCGGCCCCGGCGTCCGGCCGGATCCTCTCCGGTGGTGTCGACTCGACCGCGCTGTTCCCGCCGAAGCGCTTCCTCGGCGCGGCGCGCAACATCGAGAACGGCGGCTCGCTGACGATCTTCGCCACGGCGATGGTCGAGACCGGGTCGACCGGTGACACGGTGATCTTCGAGGAGTTCAAGGGCACCGGCAACGCCGAGCTCAAGCTCGACCGCAAGATCGCCGAGCGGCGCGTCTTCCCGGCGGTGGACGTCAACCCGTCCGGCACCCGCAAGGAGGAGCTGCTGCTCTCGCCGGACGAGCTGGCGGTCACGCACAAGCTGCACCGGGTCCTGCACGCGCTGGACTCGCAGCAGGCCATCGACCTGCTGCTGTCCCGCCTGCGCAAGACGAAGACCAACATCGAGTTCCTGATGCAGGTCAGCAAGACGGCGCTCGCCTCGGACGACGACTGACGTTCGTAGCACGCGAAACGGCCACCCTCCCCCAGGAAGGGTGGCCGTTTTCGTTGTGGTTCCTACTGGTGGGGGACAGCGGCCGGGGTCCAGCCGCGGTAGTTGCTGTAGTAGCTGTAGCCGCCCTGGGCCTTGGTGACGTGCCCGATCTTGCCGCCGACGCTGGTCGCGTAGAACCCGCCGGCGCCGTCGGAGATGCCGACGTGCCCGTAGTTGCTGATGTTCCAGTACACGAACGCGCCCAGTGGCGGGTTGCGGTCACCGGCGTGCTTGGGGCTGGCGCCGAACCAGTGCGCGTTGGCCGAGGCCCACACCCCGGTGGTGCCGTAGGCGTTCTCCACGGCCTTCTCGCACAGGCCCTGGTAGGCGGTGCTGCCGATGCGGGCCTTGAACCACGCGACGGCGCCCGCCGGCGTGCCGTCGCCGGCGGCGAGGATCGAGACGTCGCTGTTCGGGGCGACAGTGGCGAAGGTGGCGGCCTGGCTCGTGGCCGGCACGAGGGCGAGTGCCGTGGCGGCGAGCGCGGCGACGGCGGCGGACTTGGCGGTGCGCGAAAGTGACATCGGCTCCTCCTCACCCGGCGGGTCCGGGTCTCGGCCAGGAGCCTCGCGTGCGCCCGTACAAAACCCGTACACGCCCCGTACCCGGAATATGCGCCGCCCGGGGGGCGTTGACCTGCATGTCAGCGCGTCTGGCAGAATCAATCCGCTAACGTCCGGCTCCGGTTCACCCCACGTGTCGAAGAACGCCGCGGGGACCCGGCGGCCACCGAGAGAGGACTCCATGAAGAGCGGTATCCACCCCGAGTACGTGCCCACCACCGTCACGTGTGGTTGCGGCAACACCTTCACGACCCGCAGCACCAAGACCTCCGGCGCCATCACGGTCGAAATCTGCTCGAACTGCCACCCCTTCTACACCGGCAAGCAGAAGATCATGGACACCGGTGGCCGGGTCGCGCGCTTCGAGGCGCGCTACGGCAAGCGGGCCGGCAAGAAGGCCGACGCCAAGTAGCTCCACCGCCGGCGCCCACTCCCGACCATCGGGGGTGGGCGCCGCTTTTGTGTCCTGAGGCCATCAAGAGGAAGGTTCGGTCGTGGATTCGTCTTCCCTGCACGGGCTGCTCGCCGAGTACGCCGATCTGGAAAAGCAGCTGGCGGACCCGGCCGTGCACGCCGACCAGGGCCGGGCGCGCAAGCTCGGCCGCCGCTACGCCGAGCTGAGCCCGATCGTCAAGGTCATCAACGAGCTGGACCAGGCGCGGGACGACCTGGGCACCGCGCGTGAGCTGGCCGACGAGGACGCGGGCTTCGCGGCCGAGGCCGAGGAGATCGCGGCGCGCATCCCGCAGCTGGAGTCCCGGCTGACGGAGCTGCTGCTGCCGCGCGACCCGTACGACGGCTCGGACGTCCTGATGGAGATCAAGTCCGGTGAGGGCGGCGAGGAGTCGGCCCTGTTCGCCGGCGACCTGCTGCGCATGTACCTGCGCTACGCCGAGCGGCACGGCTGGAAGGCCGAGGTGCTCGACGCGGTGCACTCCGACCTCGGCGGCTACAAGGACGTCACGGTCGCGGTAAAAGGAAAGGGCGCCGTGACTTCAGCCGCCGACGGCGTGTGGGCGCGGCTGAAGTTCGAGGGCGGCGTGCACCGCGTGCAGCGCGTGCCTGCGACCGAGTCGCAGGGCCGCATCCACACCTCCGCCGCGGGCGTCCTGATCTACCCGGAGCCGGAGGAGGTCGAGGTCGAGATCGACCCGAACGACCTGCGGATCGACGTGTTCCGGTCGTCCGGCCCCGGCGGGCAGAGCGTCAACACCACCGACTCGGCCGTGCGCGTGACGCACCTGCCCACCGGGATCGTGGTGTCCTGCCAGAACGAGAAGTCGCAGATCCAGAACCGGGCCCGCGCCATCCAGGTGCTGCAGGCGCGGCTGCAGGCGATGGCGGAGGAAGAGGCCGCCGCCAAGGCCGCCGACGCGCGGAAGTCGCAGGTCCGGACGGTCGACCGCTCCGAGCGGGTGCGCACCTACAACTTCCCGGAGAACCGCATCTCGGACCACCGGGTGAACTACAAGGCGTACAACCTGGACCAGGTCCTGGACGGCGACCTGGACGCCGTGCTCGACGCCCTGGCCGCCGCCGACCGCGAGGAGCGCCTGGCCACCGCGGGCCAGTGACGCCTACCGGTCCAGGAAGTCCCTGATCCGGGCGAGCCACTCGTCGCGGGCCTCGGCCTGCATCGAGTGGCCGCTCGCGATCTCCACGTACTCCGCGCCCGGGATCCCGTCGGCCAGCTCGCGCTGCACGCCGATCGGCACCAGCACGTCCTGCCGCGTGCCGATGACCAGCGTCGGCACGCTGATCCGGCCCAGCTCCGGGCGGGTGTCCACCGACGCCACCAGGTCCACGTGCTCCGGCGTGCCCTCGGGGACGGCCAGCCCAGCCAGCGCGCCCTCCAGTTCCTGCGGCGACAGGGCGTTCAGATACCCGGCTCCCACCGCGGCGAAGGTCAGGAACTTCGCCAGCAGCTCCTTGTTCCCCAGGTCCAGCAGCTCCCGCCAGACGTCCACGGCGAGCCGCATCTGGTTCGTCGGGTGGGCGAACCCCGCAGTCAGCACCAGGCCGGTCACCCGCTCGGGGTGCCGCGTGGCCGCGCGCACCGCGACCGCCGTCCCGAGCGAGTAGCCGAGGATCGTGAAGCGCTCCACGCCTGCGGACACGGCGGTCGCCACCAGGGAGTCGGCCAGACCGTCCAGGGTCAGCGGCTCATCGCTGCGTGGTGTCGCCCCGCTGCCGGGGTAGTCCGGGCCGACCACGGTGTGCGTGCGGGCGAGGTCGTCCAGGATCGGGCCGAAGTTCGCCTCGATGCCGCCGCCACCGCCGTGGGCGAGCAGCAGGCCGGGGCCGGATCCGCGGACGACGTGCGAGAAATGTTCGGTCATGCGGCGACGTTAGGAACTGACACCGGTGTGAAGGTCAACTTTGGAGTGAGCGAGGTCGCATGCGGATCGGGGAGCTGTCCGCCCGGACCGGGGTCAGCCAGCGGTTGCTGCGGTACTACGAGGAGCAGGGGCTCCTGGTGCCGCGCCGGGACGCCAACGGTTACCGGGTCTACGACGACGACGCAATGGTCACCGTCCGGCAGATCCGCGCCCTGCTGGCGGCCGGGCTGTCGACGTGCGTGATCGCGAAGCTGCTGCCGTGCGCGCGGGGGGAGAAGCCGGACCTGGAGCTGTGCCCGGAGGTGGTGCGCACGCTGCGTGAGCAGCTCGACGCACTGGACGAGCGCATCGACGGTCTCCGCCAGACGCGCGGGGCGCTCGCGGCATACGTCCCCGCGAGCGGATGACCGCTGTGGAAAAGTTGGGTGCGTGAAGCGGCAACCGTTGCGACTGGCGATCCTCGAGGCGATGCGCATCCTGGAGGAGGCGGGGGTGGCGTCTCCGCGCGCCGACGCCGAACTCATCGCCGCGCACGTGCTCGGCGTCGACCGCGGTCGCCTGCCGCTCGTGCCCCTCGTCGACCCGCCCGTGGTCGAGGCGATCGGCAAGCTGGTGGCGCAGCGCGCCAAGCGGGTGCCGCTGCAGCACCTGACCGGGTGGGCCGGGTTCGCCGGCATCACGCTGGACGTCGGGCCCGGCGTCTTCATCCCGCGGCCGGAGACGGAACTGCTGGTCGAGTGGGGGTTGCGGCTCATCCACGGCCGCGAGTACCCGGTCGTGGTCGACCTGTGCACCGGTTCGGGCGCGCTGGCGCTGGCGATCGCGCACGAGCGGCCGGACGCGGTGGTCTACGCCGTGGACATCGACCCGAACGCGCTCGCGTGGGCGCGGCACAACGCGGACAAGCAGGCCGCGGCGGGTGACACGCCGATCCGCCTGTACTCCGGCGACGTCGGGGACAGCACGATCTTCGCCGAGCTGGACGGCCTGGTGGACCTGGTGGTGTGCAACCCGCCGTACGTCCCGCCGGGCGGCGATCTGCCGCCCGAGGTGGTCGACTTCGACCCGCCGCAGGCGGTCTTCGCCCCCGACGGCGGCCTCGCGGTGGTCCGGCAGGCCGTGGCGACCGCCTGCCGGCTCCTCAAGCGCGGCGGCGGAGTGGCCATCGAACACGACGACACGCACGGATCGGCCGCCCCGGCGCTGGTCGCGTCCCGCAAGGTGCTGACGGACGTCCAGGACCACCGCGACCTCGCCGGACGCCCCCGTTTCGTCACCGCCCTCCGCGGCTGACCCAACCACCGCTCACCACCCCACCCACACCGCCACCCCAGCCACGCTCGCCTGCAGCAGCCAACACGCCACCCGGAGCGGCCACACGCGCGTGACGGCGTCTTGGCCGGTGGGTGCGGTGAGCCGGCTGGTCGCGGTGGCGTGCCGCGCGGGCGGTGCGGTGAGCGCCACCCGCAACCAAGCCGTTACCCGACCGGGAATAGTCTTCACCCCATGAGCGCGGTGTACGACTGCAGCCGTCCGGAGACGCGGGCCGAGGGGCTGGCCGCGGCGGCGAGCGCGGTCCGTTCGGGGCGGCTGGTCGTGCTGCCCACGGACACGGTCTACGGCATCGGGGCGGACGCCTTCGACTCCGCCGCCGTGCGTGCGCTGCTCCGGGCGAAGAACCGCGGCCCGGACCTGCCGGTCGGCGTCCTCGTCGGCTCCTGGTCCACAGTAGACGGTCTGGTGCTCGGCGTTCCGCCGCAGGCACGGGCCCTCATCGAGGCCTTCTGGCCCGGCGATCTGTCCATTGTGCTCCCACACGCGCCGAGCCTGCGCTGGGACCTGGGCACCACCCGCGGCACCGTGATGCTCCGGATGCCGCTGCACCCGGTCGCGCTGGAGCTGCTCCGCGACGTCGGCCCGATGGCCGTCTCCAGCGCCAACGTCGCCGGGCGGTCTCCGGCGTCCAGCGCGGAGGAGGCGCGGGAGCAGCTCGGCGAGTCGGTCTCGGTCTACCTCGACGGCGGGCCCAGTGGGCAGCCGGTGCCCTCGTCGATCGTCGACCTGACCGGCGACGAGCCCGTGCTGCTGCGGGCGGGCGCGGTGAGCGCGGAAGCGGTGAGCGAGGTGCTCGGCGCACCGGTGAAGACCGCGGCCTGATGACCCCCGTAACCACCGCAGGCCTCCCGATCCGGGAGTACATCCTCGTCGGCCTCATCGCCGCGACCCTGACGTTCCTGCTCACCGGCGTCATCCGGCGCCTGGCGATCCGCCTCGGCGCCATCGCCAACCCGCGCGCCCGCGACGTGCACGTCATCCCGATCCCGCGCATGGGCGGCGTCGGCATGTACCTGGGCGTCGTCGGCGGCATGGCGATGGCCCACCAGCTGCCGGTGCTGCGCCGCGCGTTCGACTTCTCCCTCGACCCGGTCGGCGTGCTGATCGGCGGCGGCGTCATCGTGCTGATCGGCGCGCTGGACGACCGCTTCGAGATCGACGCCTGGACCAAGCTCGCAGGCCAGGTGATGTGCGCGGGCATCCTGGTCATCTTCGGCGTGCAGTGGAACGTCTTCTGGGTGCCGTGGGGCGGCAACGGCGACGCGCTCGGCTCGGTGGTCACCCTGGACAACAACCAGGGCGGGCTGCTGATGGTGCTGCTCGTCGTGCTGCTGGTGAACGCGCTGAACTTCGTCGACGGGCTGGACGGCCTCGCCGCGGGGCTCGGGTTCATCGCGGCGGCCGCCACCTGCGCGTTCTCGCTCGGCCTGCTCAACTCCCAGGGCGGCGACGTCGGCGTCTACCCGCCGGCGCTGATCGCCGCCACGCTGGCCGGCGCGTGCCTCGGCTTCCTGCCGCACAACTTCCAGCCCGCGAAGATCTTCATGGGCGACTCCGGCTCGATGATGATCGGCCTGATGCTGGCCGGCGCCACCACCTCGGCCTCCGGCAAGATCAACTACACCCGGTTCGGCGGCTCGGACGCGCTGGCGCTGCTGTCCCCGCTGCTGGTCGTCGTCGCGGTGCTGTTCCTGCCGGTCCTGGACCTGCTGATGGCGGTCGTCCGGCGCACGCGGCGCGGCGAGAGCCCGTTCGCGGCCGACAAGATGCACCTGCACCACCGCCTGCTGGAGATCGGCCACTCGCAGCGCCGCGCGGTGCTGCTGATCTACCTGTGGGCGGGCCTGCTCGGCTTCGGCGCGGTCTCGGTGACGCTGTTCGACACGACGGCGGTACTCTGGATCGTCGGCGCGGGACTCGTCCTCGCCGCGATCGTGTCCGTCATTCCGCGCCTGAGGTCGCGGAACCAGGGAGTGTCATGACCGACAACACCGAGAACCCGCACGCGCAGTCGGTGCTCAAGCTGGCCGACGCGATGCTGCGCTTCGCGCTGTGGCCGGGGCTGGCCACGGTCGTGATCGGCGTGGTCGTGTCGACGATCCTGTCCGGCGTGCCGGGTCTGCTGGGCTCGCTGGTCGGCGGCGCGATCGCGTTCGCGTCGTCCCTGGTCACGCTGTTCATGATGCGCAAGTCGGCCGCGCTGGACCCGTTCATGGTGATGGCGGTGGCGATCGGCGGCTACATCCTCAAGGTGCTGGTGCTGTTCGGCGTCATGACCGCCCTCAAGGGCGTCGACGCGTTCAACCGCTACGCGCTGGCGTTCACCACGCTGGCGGTGATCCTGGTCTGGGCCGCGGCGGAGTTCCTGGCCTTCCGCAAGACCAAGATCCCGACGATCATCCCGAGCTGACTTCCGCAGGTCAGCGCCGGATTCCGGCGGTACTCCGACGGGTGGGAACCCATTAAGGAGTACGCCCGTACGGTGTCGATTTACCGGCTGGTATCGTCCGCACTGTGGAGGTGGGGCCTTCGGGCCGCGCTCCCGATGCGGAACCCGACCGGCAACGTGGCGATCGAGACGGATTGGCCCCTGAGCTGGCTCGGCCGATTCTGCCGTCGGAGATCGTAGTGCCGAAACCCCCAGGTGGCTGAAAGTACACGCGTTGTTCACTGAGGGGATCCGCCTCCAAGCACCCGAAACGTATCGGGTACGTTAAGTCCAGATCGTGACGATTCCCCCGGCGGAGTGAACGCCGGCCGGGAGAACCGGAAGGAGCCCAGTTGGGCGCGCTGGTATTGGCCGAGGGCGAAACGTTCGCGCCCCCGGGTGCCGGAGACTTCGACCTGCCGCCGATCTTCCTCGGCGTCACCAAGCCGATGATCCTGGTCGTGCTGTCGGTGATCATCATCGCGGCCTTCTTCCTGCTGACCTCGCGCAAGCTGAAGGTCGTGCCGGGCAAGGCGCAGTTCGCCGCCGAGTACGTCTACGACTTCGCGCGCAACGGCATCGCGCGTGAGCAGATCGGGTCGAAGGACTTCAAGCCGTTCATCCCGCTGGTGCTGACGCTGTTCAGCTTCGTGCTGATCAACAACCTGTTCGGGATCATCCCGATCTTCCAGTTCCCGACGTTCTCGCACATCGGTTTCCCGATCGCGCTGTCGCTGCTGGTGGTCTACCCGGTGTACCACTACGTCGGGTTCAAGCGGCACGGCTTCGTGGGCTACCTCAAGCACGCGACCGTCCCGCCGGGCGCGCCAGGCCCGATCTACATCCTGCTGACGCCGATCGAGTTCCTGCAGAAGTTCGTCCTCAACCCGCTCACCCTGGCGGTCCGGGTGTTCGCCGCGATGTTCGCAGGCCACCTGATCCTGCTGGTGTTCACGCTCGCGGGCGAGTTCCTGCTGCTCCACGCGGGCGGGGTCTTCAAGCCCATCTCGCTGGTCTCGTGGGCGTTCGCCATCCTGATGACCTTCGTGGAAGCGCTGATCCAGGTGATCCAGGCGTATGTGTTCGCCGTGCTGTCGGCGAACTACATCGGCGCCGCGCTCGCCGAAGACCACTAGAAGAAAACGAACCGAAAAGCCCCCGATCCGCGTGGTAGCGGACCGAGTGAAAGGGAAACGCAAGTGAGCAACATCGTTCTTGCCCAGGCCGCCGAGACCGCTGTCAACCTCAACCCGGGTCTCGCCGCCATCGGCTACGGTCTGGGCGCGATCGGCCCGGGCATCGGTGTGGGTCTGATCTGGGCCGCCGTCATCAACGGCACCGCCCGTCAGCCGGAGGCCCAGGGCAAGCTCATGGGTATCGCCTGGACCACCTTCGTGCTTACCGAGGTGCTCGCCCTGATCGGTCTGGTCGTCTACTTCATCGCCTCCGCCGCCTGAGTTAACCGCTCACCGCTGAAGGAGTCGTTGTGGTGAAGACCCAGATCGTGCTGGCCGCGGAAGAGGCGCCGAACCCGGTGCTGCCGCATCTCAGCGAGATCATCCTCGGCCTGGTGGCCTTCCTGATCCTGCTGTGGCTGCTCAAGAAGTTCGCCGTGCCGCGCTTCGAGAAGATGTACGAAGAGCGCACGGCGGCCATCGAGGGTGGCATCGCCAAGGCGGAGAAGGCACAGGCCGAAGCCGAAGAGGCGCTCGCGAAGTACCAGGCACAGCTCAAGGACGCCTACTCCGAGGCCGCCAAGATCCGTGACGACGCTCGCCTCGAGGCGGAGCGGATCAAGGAGGAGCTGCGGGCCGAGGCCCAGGACGAGGCCGCCCGGATCATCGCCCAGGGCCACGCCGCGCTGCAGGCCCAGAAGGCACAGATCGTCACGGAGCTGCGCAACGAGCTGGGCCGCAACTCGATCGAGCTGGCGAGCCGGATCGTCGGGGAGCACCTCGAGGACGAGGTCCGTCGCCGTGGCACGGTCGACCGGTTCCTCGCCGAGCTCGGCAGCAGCGCCGGTAACGGAGCAGGAAAGTAGTCCAGATGACGCTGACGCTGCACGCCGCGAGCCGCGAAGCGCTCGCCTCCGCCGAGACCCGGCTCGCCGAGGTCAGCGGCGAGGCCGGCGCGGACTCGGCCGCCCTCGGCAACGAGCTGCTGGCCGTGGTCGACCTGCTCGGCAGGGAGATCGGGCTGCGCCGCGCGGTCGCCGACGCCTCGTCCGACCCGGAGGCCCGCACCCGGCTGGTCCGCGCGCTGCTGACCGGCAAGGTGTCCGAGCAGGCCCTGCGCGTGCTCGACGCCGTGGTCGCGGCCCGCTGGTCCAGCCCGCGGGAACTGGTCGACGGGGTCGAGTCGCTCGGCCGCAACGCGCTGCTCACCAGCGCGGAGAAGGCCGGGAAGCTCGACGCCGTCGAGGACCAGTTGTTCCGGATCGCCCGTATCGTGGTGAGCAACCCGGAGCTGGAGCAGACGCTGTCCGACCAGACGGCACCCGGTGACGCGAAGCGCAGGCTGGTGCGCGAGCTGCTGCAGAGCAAGGTGGACGACATCACCCTTGCCCTGGTGGAGCAGGTCGTGGGCCGGTCGGCGGGCCGCAGCGTCGGGTTCAACCTGGACCAGCTGGTCAAGCTGGCCGCGCAGCGCCGCGAGCGCTCGGTCGCGTACGTCACGAGCGCGAGCGAGCTGTCCGCGGAGCAGCGGGAGCGGCTGGCCGAGCAGCTGCGCCGGATCTACGGGCGTCCGATCGGGCTGCACGTCGAGGTCGACGCCCGCCTCGGTGGCGGGCTCGTCGTCCGGGTGGGCGACGAGGTCATCGACGGCAGCACCGCCGGCCGGATCGCCGAGCTGCGCAGGCAGCTGGCCTGACACCACACAAGACTTTGCACACCTGCAGGAACGAGAGAGCGGGAACGACATGGCGGAGCTGACGATCTCCTCGGACGAGATCCGTAGCGCGATCGAGAACTACGTCTCGAGTTACTCACCCGAAGTCAACCGGGAAGAGGTCGGCGTCGTCGTGGACACCGGCGACGGCGTTGCCCACGTCGAGGGTCTGCCCTCGACCATGGCCAACGAGCTGCTGGAGTTCCCCGGCGGGATCCTCGGCGTGGCCCAGAACCTGGAGCCGCGCCAGATCGGTGTCGTCATCCTCGGCAACTACGAGAAGATCGAAGAGGGTCAGGAGGTCAAGCGGACCGGCCAGATCCTCTCGATCCCGGTCGGCGAGGGCTTCCTGGGCCGCGTCATCGACCCGCTCGGCAAGCCGATCGACGGGCTCGGCGACATCGTTGCCGAGGACCGCCGCGCGCTCGAGCTGCAGGCCGCCTCGGTCGTGCAGCGCCAGCCGGTGTCCGAGCCGCTGCAGACCGGCATCACCGCGATCGACGCGATGACCCCGATCGGCCGCGGCCAGCGCCAGCTGATCATCGGTGACCGCAAGACCGGCAAGACCGCGGTCTGCGTCGACACGATCATCAACCAGAAGGCCAACTGGGCGACCGGCGACCCGAGCAAGCAGGTCCGCTGCATCTACGTCGCGGTCGGCCAGAAGGGCTCCACCATCGCCGGTGTCCGCAAGTCCCTCGAGGACGCGGGAGCGCTGGAGTACACCACGATCGTCGCGGCCCCCGCGTCGGACTCCGCAGGCTTCAAGTGGCTGGCCCCCTACACCGGTTCGGCGCTGGGCCAGCACTGGATGTACCAGGGCAAGCACGTCCTGATCGTGTTCGACGACCTGAGCAAGCAGGCCGACGCCTACCGCGCCCTGTCGCTGCTGCTGCGCCGCCCGCCGGGCCGCGAGGCGTTCCCCGGCGACGTCTTCTACTTGCACTCCCGGCTGCTCGAGCGCTGCGCGAAGCTGTCGGACGAGCTGGGCGGCGGCTCGCTGACCGGTCTGCCGGTCATCGAGACCAAGGCCAACGACATCTCGGCCTACATCCCCACCAACGTCATCTCGATCACCGACGGGCAGTGCTTCTTCCAGTCCGACCTGTTCAACTCGGGCCAGCGCCCCGCGGTCGACGTGACCACCTCGGTTTCCCGAGTCGGTGGTGACGCGCAGATCAAGGCGATGAAGACGGTGTCCGGTTCGCTGCGGATCGACCTGTCCCAGTACCAGGAGCTGCAGGCGTTCGCCGCCTTCGCCTCCGACCTGGACCCGACCTCGCGCGCCCAGCTGGACCGCGGTGCCCGCCTGTACGAGGTGCTCAAGCAGCCGCAGTACTCGCCGGTCCCGGTCGAGCAGCAGGTCGTCACCGTGTTCCTCGGCACCAAGGGGCACTTCGACGACGTGCCGGTGGAGGACGTGGCTCGCTTCAACACCGAGCTGCTGGAGAACATCCGCCACAAGCACGACGACATCCTCGCCGAGATCCGCGACAAGGGTAAGTGGACCGACGAGCTCGCCGAGCGCGTCGCCGCCGCGGCCGCCGAGTTCAAGAAGGGCTTCACCACCTCTTCCGGTGAGCAGCTCGTGAACGAGGCCGAGGCCGAGGCGATGGACGCCGACAAGGTCGGGCAGGAGACCGTCAAGGTCAACAAGCCCGCCCCGACGAAGTGACCGGATAGCTGATGGCGCAACTTCGCGAGCTCCGGGCAAAGATCCGGGCGACGAAATCGATCGGCAAGATCACCAAGGCGATGGAACTGATCGCCACCTCGCGGATCGGCCGTGCCCAGGCGCGGGTCGAGGCTTCGCGCCCGTACGCCGAGGAGATCACCAAGGTGCTCTCCGCGCTGGCGGGCGGGGCCGCGAGCCTCGACGACCCGTTCCTCGTCGAGCGGCCCAACTCCAAGCGGGCGGCCGTGCTGGTGGTGACCAGTGACAAGGGCCTGTGCGGTGGTTACAACACCAACGTGCTGCGGGCCACCGAGGAGCTGCTCTCGCTGCTGCGCTCCGAGGGCAAGGAGCCGCAGGTCTACGTCATCGGCGGCAAGGGCCTGAACTACTACCGGTTCCGCAACCGCGAGGTCGTCGACAGCTGGACCGGCTTCTCGGACCAGCCGCACTACGAGAACGCCGCCGCCGCGGGCGAGACGCTGACCAAGGCGTTCCTCGCCGGCGCGGACGACGACGCGAACGGGCCGGGCGAGGACGGCATCCTCGGCGTGGACGAGGTGCACATCGTGTACACCCAGTTCAAGTCGATGCTGACCCAGACCCCGGTCGCCAAGCGGATGGCGCCCCTCGAGGTCGAGTACACCGAGGAGGGTGCCGAGCCCGCCGCTGGCGAGATCCTCCCGGCGTACGAGTTCGAGCCCAGCGCGGACCGGCTGCTGTCGGCCCTGCTGCCGAAGTACATCAACACGCGGATCTTTTCGGCTCTGCTCGAGTCGGCCGCTTCCGAGCTGGCCGCCCGGCGCACCGCCATGAAGTCGGCGTCGGACAACGCCAGCGAGCTGGTGGAGACCTACACCCGGCTGGCGAACCAGGCGCGGCAGGCCCAGATCACGCAGGAGATCAGCGAAATCGTCGGTGGGGCCGATGCGCTCGCCGCTGTAGGAAGTGATGAGTAGATGACCACCACTGAAACCCGGACCAAGGGCCGGATCGTCTCGGTGACCGGCCCGGTCGTCGACGTGGAGTTCCCGCGCGGCGCCGTGCCCGAGCTGTTCAACGCGCTGAAGGTCGAGGTCGAGTTCGAGCAGCTGCGCAAGACGATCACCCTCGAGGTCGCGCAGCACCTCGGCGACAACCTCGTCCGCACGATCTCGCTGGCCCCGCAGGACGGTCTCGTCCGCGGCGCCGAGGTGATCGACACCGGCGCCCCGATCTCGGTGCCGGTCGGCGACGAGGTCAAGGGCCACGTCTACAACGCGCTCGGCGACTGCCTCGACCAGCCGGGCTACGGCGCGGACCTGGAGCGCTGGAGCATCCACCGCAAGCCCCCGGCGTTCGACCAGCTCGAGGGCAAGACCGAGATGCTGGAGACCGGCCTCAAGGTCATCGACCTGCTCACCCCGTACGTGCAGGGTGGCAAGATCGGCCTGTTCGGCGGTGCCGGCGTGGGCAAGACGGTGCTGATCAAGGAGATGATCACCCGTGTCGCCCGGAACTTCGGTGGCACCTCGGTGTTCGCCGGCGTCGGCGAGCGCACCCGTGAGGGCACCGACCTGTTCCTGGAGATGAGCGAGGACGGCGTCATCAACGACACCGCGCTCGTCTTCGGCCAGATGGACGAGCCGCCGGGCACCCGTATGCGCGTCGCGCTGTCCGCGCTGACGATGGCGGAGTACTTCCGCGACGTCAAGAACCAGGACGTGCTGCTGTTCATCGACAACATCTTCCGGTTCACCCAGGCCGGTTCCGAGGTGTCGACCCTGCTGGGCCGCATGCCCTCGGCGGTGGGTTACCAGCCGACGCTGGCCGACGAGATGGGTGAGCTGCAGGAGCGGATCACCTCGACCAAGGGCCGTTCGATCACCTCGATGCAGGCGATCTACGTGCCGGCGGACGACTACACCGACCCGGCCCCGGCCACCACGTTCGCCCACCTGGACGCCACCACCGAGCTTTCCCGGTCGGTGTTCCAGAAGGGCATCTTCCCGGCGGTGGACCCGCTGGCCTCCACCTCGACGATCCTCGACCCGGCCATCGTCGGCGAGGACCACTACCGGGTGGCCTCCGAGGTCATCCGGATCCTGCAGAAGTACAAGGAGCTGCAGGACATCATCGCGATCCTCGGTATGGACGAGCTGTCCGAAGAGGACAAGCTGACCGTGCAGCGGGCCCGTCGGATCGAGCGGTTCCTGTCGCAGAACATGCTCGTCGCCGAGCAGTTCACCGGCCAGCCGGGCTCGACCGTGCCGCGCGCGGAGACCGTCGAGGCGTTCGACAAGATCAGCAAGGGTGAGTTCGACCACTACCCGGAGCAGGCGTTCCTGGGCATCGGTGGCCTCGAGGACCTCGAGAAGAAGTACAAGGAACTCACCGGCAAGTGATGTCGGGACGACGGCGGGGCGGGTGTCCTTTATGGACTCTCACCCCGCCGTTGTCGTAACCGGTCGCGAACCTATTAGACTGCGCTCATCGGCGCGGGAACGAAGGAGAACCACGTGGCTGAGATGACCGTCGAGCTTGTCGCCGTCGAACGCCGTCTCTGGTCCGGTCAGGCGACGTTCGTGGTCGCGCAGACCACCGAGGGTGAGATCGGCCTGATGCCGGGTCACGAGCCGGTACTCGGTCAGCTCGTCGAGGGTGGTGTCGTCAAGGTGACGACCACGGACGGTGAGACCGTCCGCGCCGCGGTCCACGGTGGCTTCCTGTCCGTGACCGCCGAGCGGGTGAGCATCCTCGCCGAGTCGGCCGAGCTCGCCGACGAGATCGACGTCGAGGCCGCCCGGTCCGCGCTGAGCGGTGAGGACGAGGCCGAGCGGGCCAGAGCAACCGCCCGGCTCCGCGCGGCCGGCCAGTCGGTCTGACCCGGCGACGAGCAGGAGCCGGCCGTGGAAATCACCCTCGTTGTCCTGGTCGTCCTGCTCGGTCTTGCCGTCGTCGCGTTCTGGTACAGCTTCCGCTGGGGGCGGATGCGGCGGCAGGGCGGCGTGAGCGTCGCGTTGCGCTGGGACCCGGACAACGCCCGTGCGGGCTGGCACCTGGGTCTGGGGCGCTACGAGGGTGAGGTGTTCGCCTGGTACCGGGTGTGGAGCTTGCGCACCGGCCCGGACCGGGTGTTCGAACGTGAGACGTTGATGATCGCGGACCGCCGCGACCCGGTCGGCACCGAGGCGTATGCGGTGCCCTCGGACGCGACGGTCCTGCGCTGCGAGTCGGCCCTCCAGGAGCCCATCGAGATCGCGATGGGCCCGGACGCGCTGACCGGGTTCCTGTCCTGGCTGGAGTCCGCTCCGCCGGGCCGCCAGATCCCGCGCGCTTCTTGATCTAGCCCGGGGTGAACCGGCGTACCCATCGGCGTTGCCCCGGCGTTTCGACCGCGCGGGGGTGGTGGTGCTGCCGCGTCCAGGCAACAGCCTCAGCGGGGTCCACGCCGCTCAGAACGGCGAGGCAGGCGATGACCGTGCCGGTTCGCCCGACCCCACCCGCACAGGCGACCTCGACCGCTTCGCCGCCGCGTGCCCGCTCGTGCAGGGCGCGGATCTCCCGGACAGCGGCGTCCTCGTCGCGGGGCAGCCGGAAGTCCGGCCAGTCCAGCCAGGTGTGCGGCCACCCCAGATTGGCGTCGTGTTCGCGGCGCAGCCGCGCGGAGCCCAGGTAGAGGCCGAATTGGGGCGCCGGGCCGGTCGGCTGGGGGCGGCGCAGGCCGCGTCCGCGGACCCAGGACCCGTCCGGCAGCCGGATGCTGCCCGGCAGGGGTGCGTTGTCGCTCATGGCACGGACCTAGATCGCCGTGCGGGCGGCGGACATGCGGATGACCGCAGGCTCGCCGCGAATCGGACCGGTCAGGCCTCTCCGCCGGGCTTCCAGAGCACGTCGCCGTCCGGGTTGGCCAGCCGGGCCAGGATGAAGAGCAGGTCGGAGAGCCGGTTGAGGTACTTCACGGCCAGCACGTTCGTGCGGTCCGCGTCCGCCTCCACCAGCGCCCACCCGGCCCGTTCGGCCCGCCGGCTCACCGTGCGCGCCTGGTGCAGGAACGCCGCGCCCGGGGTGCCGCCCGGCAGGATGAACGACGTCAGCTTCGGCAGGCGCTCGTTGAACTCGTCGCACCAGCCTTCGAGCCGCTCGATGTAGGCCTCGGTGATGCGCAGCGGCGGGAACTCCGGGTCCGGCACCACCGGCGAGCACAGGTCGGCGCCGACGTCGAACAGGTCGTTCTGCACGCGGCGCAGCACCACCGCGATCTCCTCGTCGAGACCGCCCATCGCGAGCGCCAGCCCGACCACCGAGTTCGTCTCGTCGACGTCGGCGTAGGCCGCCAGCCGCGGGTCGGTCTTCGGCACGCGCGAGCCGTCGCCGAGCGCGGTCGTGCCGTTGTCGCCGACCCTGGTGTACACGCGGTTGATCCGTACCGGCATACCGAGAACCTTACGACTGCTCGAACAACCGCATGGCCTCCGGCGCTTCGAAACACACCGCGGAATCGATTCGCGCCCGCAGGTCCCGCACCAGCGCCCGGCCGCCGCGCCAGTCGCCCGGCCGCACGGTGATCGCCCCGCCGTGCGTGCCGAACAGGTGCAGGATCGGCAGCTGCCCGTCGGTGTGCTCGATGCCGACCCCGGCGAGGTCGTCGAACCGCACGACGGCCGCCGGTGACGGGTTCTGCCCGAAGTACGTGGACAGGCCCTCGTCGCCGACCACGAGCCGGTAGCCGCGCGGCGCGGTCGAACCGACCAGCGCCCGCTTCATTTCCCGGCCGGGCGGCGCGGGCAGCGGGCTGCCCGGCAGTTCCGGCAGGTCACGCGGCACGTGCCGCTCCGGCGCGCACAGCACCAGCCGTCCGGCCAGCTCGCGGGCCGCTGCCGCGACCGCAGCCGGGTCGAGCCCGGCCAGCACGCGCTGCTGGTGCTCCGCGGCCGACGGCCAGCCGGTCAGCTCGCTCATCGCCGCGTCGAACGCCCGGTAGACCGCGAAATCCCGCTCGGCGACCTCCTCGGCGAGCCCGGCCCGGTCGACGGCCAGTTCCTCCGCCGTCGGACCGCTGCGGCCCAGCTCGGCCAGCTCGGTGCGGATGGCGTCGACGACCCGGGCGGCCTGCTTGTCCGGCACGTCGGTGCCGAAGCCGAGGACGGCCCGGCGCGCGTCGACCATCTGGTGGTCGAAGGCGATGTCGTAGACCAGGCCCTCGAGGTGCCGCAGGCGGTCGGTGAGGCGGTGGATGAGGATGCCGGCCGCGCACGCGACCTCCGCGGTCCACTCGACCAGCGCGCAGCCCACGACGCCGTTGGGGATGCTCGTCTGCGCCGGGGTGGGCAGGTCGAACGGCTCGGCGGTCACCGGCTGCCGCGGCGGGCCCGGGGGCAGCGGGAGCTTCAGACCGGCCGGGGGAGGGCCGGACAGCACGAGCGCGGCGTTGCCGCGGTGGAACCAGCGCGCGCACCACTCGCGCGCCTGCTCGGGGCCGGCGTGAACGGCGGCCAGCTGGACGTTGCCGGTCAGGCCGAACGCCCGGTTGCCGAACCACAGCGCCGACGGCAGCCACGCGGTCACGCCCGGGCCGTCGTTGCCGCGCTCCTCGGCCAGCAGCACGCCGCGCTCCAGCCGCAACGGCCCGGTGTCCAGGTCCGCCAGCGACTCGCACACGCGCCGCAAGTGCTCCGCCACGGTCTCCGGGCTGCTCGTGACGTCGAAACTGGTGTGCAGGGCCTCGGTGGAGGCGTTGTTGTCGTAACGGCTCGTGCGCACGCGCCGCATCGCCAGGTGCTCGACGAGGTGCGTGATCCCGGTCTGCAGGAACGACTCGTGGGCGAGCCCGACCCCGAACAGCAGGCTCGCGCTGAGCCTGCCCGGCTGGTCGGTCCAGAAGACCGGCACGCCGTCGATCTCGGCCCGGTGCACCTCGGGCAGGGACGGAGGCGCGGGCGGGGTCAACATTTCGCTCAAGGTTCCCCCAGTCGAGTGGGACGCACGGGCGCGTTATCGCCGCGAGGGAGCACAGTGTTTCACACGATAGTGCGAACTCGGTCGCCCTCTGTTATGTCCCGCCCCTCCGTTCGAGTGCCTGAACCGGAAGGCATGATGACGGCCATGAGCGAGCACTTCGACGTGCACGGTGGTGCGCGGCTGGTGGGCGAGGTCGAGGTCGTCGGAGCCAAGAACAGTGTTCTGAAGCTGATGGCGGCCGCACTCCTCGCCGAGGGCACCACCACCATCACCAACTGCCCGCAGATCCTGGACGTCCCGCTGATGGCGGACGTGCTGCGCAGCGTCGGGTGCGAGGTGGTCCTGGACGGCGACACCGCGAAGATCACGACCCCGTCCGAGCTGTCCCACCGGGCCGACTCGCCCGCGATGGGCAAGCTGCGTGCGTCCGTGTGCGTGCTCGGCCCGCTGGTCGGCCGTCTGAAGCAGGCCGTGGTCGCGTTGCCCGGCGGTGACGCGATCGGGTCCCGGCCGCTGGACATGCACCAGAACGGGCTGCGCGCGCTGGGCGCGACGAGCACCATCGAGCACGGCTGCGTCGTCGCCACCGCCGACCACCTCAAGGGCGCCCAGATCTGGCTGGACTTCCCGAGCGTGGGCGCGACCGAGAACATCCTGATGGCCGCGGTGCTGGCCGAGGGCACGACGGTGATCGACAACGCCGCGCGCGAGCCGGAGATCGTCGACATCTGCGTGATGCTGAACCAGATGGGCGCGAAGATCGAGGGCGCCGGGACGTCGACGCTGACCGTGCACGGCGTCACCGAGCTGCACCCCACCGAGCACCGCGTGATCGGCGACCGGATCGTGGGCGCGACGTGGGCCTTCGCGGCCGCGATGACCCGCGGTGACCTGACGGTGAAGGGCGTCAACCCGCACCACCTGGACCTGGTGCTGGAGAAGCTGCGGATGGCCGGCGCCGAGATCACGACGTTCGACGAGAGCGGTTTCCGGGTGGTGCAGCACGACCGGCCCAAGGCGGTCGACTTCGTGACGCTGCCCTACCCGGGGTTCGCCACGGACCTGCAGCCGTTCGCCGTCGCGTTGTCCGCGGTGTCCGAGGGCACCTCGATGATCACGGAGAACGTGTACGAGGCGCGGTTCCGGTTCATCGAGGAGATGGTGCGCCTGGGCGCCGACGCCCGCACGGACGGCCACCACGCGGTGGTCCGCGGGGTCGAGAAGCTGTCCTCCGCGCCGGTCTGGGCGTCCGACATCCGGGCGGGCGCGGGCCTGGTGCTGGCCGGCCTGTGCGCCGACGGGGTCACCGAGATCTGGGACGTGTTCCACATCGACCGCGGATACCCGTACTTCGTCGAGAACCTGAACCGGCTGGGCGCGCGCGTGGAGCGGGTCGTCGGCGCGGCGGAGCGCTGCTGACCGCGCTGCCCGGATGGCTGGCGCTGCCGCCGGAAGGGCTGACACACGAGGAGCACCAGGCGCTGCCCGAGGAAGTGCGCGCCCGGCTCGAAATCGTCGACGGCGCTGTGGTGGTGCGGCCCGCGCCGCCGAGGGCGCACGAGCAGGTCGTGCGCAACCTCGTGTCCGTGCTGACCGCGGCTAGCTGTAGGGAGCATGGACGTTGTTGACGGTGTGGTCGGTGTGTCGGGTTGAT
>NZ_JAKGSD010000061.1 GCF_021654135.1 Amycolatopsis tucumanensis
TCAGTCACAGATGTCTCCTTCACCTCAGGAGTTACACCAACGAAATTACAGTCCCCCGCCTAGTGCCGATGAGGCTGAGTCTGACGATGGAACTGGCGAGTGTGCTTAGCTGAATAGCAGTGTGGATCCGACGGTTCCGCCTGGCCGCGGATCTAAGGGTGTGGCTTTCGCCGGCCAAGCGGCGCACGTAGTCAGGCGTGGTATCGCCAAGTACACGGTCGAGTACGAGTCTCAGTTGTGCTGCCGCAACTTGCTCTTCCGCTGTACCGGGTGGCATGTCAGGTTCGGTTTCGCCTAGCACGCGCGCCGGAAAGGCGTCGAGGACCAAGTGCTCATCCCGCTGCGAGAGTTCAGAGAGGGCTAGGAGCTGTTTAAGAAGGGGCCCTGGTGTGTGGGTGTAGCGAGGTCTCCGGTAGATGGATCAACGACGAAGAAGATCAGCATCTATCCGGAGACCTCGGTGGGAAGCGTATCGGTGGGCGCGCGTAAAGACTTGACGGACCGGCAGTGGCAGGCGTTGCAGCGTGTGTTGCCGCCTCGACCCGTGGCAGGTCGTCGGCCGAAGTGGACGTGGCGTCAGTTGCTGGACGGGATCCGGTGGCGGGTACGAGTCGGTGCTCCCTGGCGGGACGTGCCGGAACGGTACGGGCACTGGCAGTCGATCTATCAGTTGTTCCGTCGCTGGCAACGGGAGGGCGTGTGGCCCTGGATTCTCACGATGCTGTGGGCATGGGCCGACCGGGCAGGGCTGATCGACTGGCAGGTGTCGGTGGATTCCACGATCAATCGGGCCCACCAGCACGCGTCCGGGGCCCGCCGCCGACCCGATGAGCAGGTCGAACCGCCCGGCGACGAGCCGGGCGACCACGCGCTCGGTCGGTCCCGGGGCGGGTTCACCACGAAGATCCACCTGGCCTGCGAACAAGGACGCAAACCGTTGTCACTGGTGATCACCGCCGGTCAACGCGGTGACAGCCCTCAGATGACCAGCGTGCTGGACGCGATCCGGGTGCCCCGGCCCGGACCTGGACGAGCGCGCACACGCCCACGGCGCGTGCTGGCCGACAAGGCCTACTCCTCCCGCTCGAACCGGGCCTACCTGCGCACACGCGGGATCGCGGCCACGATCCCGACCCCCAAAGATCAAACTGCCCACCGCCGCGCCCGCGGATCAGCCGGTGGCCGCCCACCCGCCTTCAACCCCCACCACTACCGGCAACGCCACGCCGTCGAATGCGGCATCAACCAGCTCAAACACCACCGCGCCATCGCCAGCCGCTACGACAAACTCGCCGTCCGCTACGAAGCCACCCTCCACGTCGCCACCATCGACATCTGGCTACGCAACCTCACCAAGACCAATTCCTAAACAGCTCCTAGCTGAGTGAGCACTCGGAGTCCAGCTGCGCGCTTGACCGCCGCCTCGTCGAGGGTCAACTCGGCCGCCCATGTGAAGCGACGCCACCACTCCTCGCGACGTGCGGGCGATCTCCCGCTGGATCGTCGCACGGTCGTTGCCTCGAACCGACAGCTTCACGCCGACGAACGCACCGATCGCCGCGACCAACGCTGTTGCGGTTTGCAGCCACAGATTCAAGGATGGCCTCCTTATCGGTCGCTGAACTTCGCCAGCTGTCGCAAGCCTCCTCGCGCTCAACGACGCCAGTCGACCGAGCAAGTGGCATGGCTACGCATGAAGGCGGGTGCCTCGATCCTGACCTGCGCGAGCCAGCATTGCGCAGACGATTATGCGACGCGGTCACGCGTCGGCGTTGTCGTCCTTGCCTTCAAGCAGCTTGTAGAGGTTGGTGCGGTCCATGCCGAGTTCGCGGGCGACCTGCGCCTTCGGGACGTTGTCTTCGATCGCCGCAGTCATGCGTTCGAACCGCGCGTCACGGGCCTTCTTGAGCTCTTCGAGCGTTGTGACTCGCTGGGCTTGTAGCGCCGCCTCTTGATCACGAATGCTCTGGAGCCGATCCTGGAGCTCCTTGACCTTGGCCGCACTCTCCCGGAGCAGCTCGAAGTGCTGTTCCTTGTCCACTTCCTTGCCTCTTTTCCGGGTCGTGTTGCCAAGCTGACCTAGCGACATGTTGTATCACACTGTAGACGGCAACAGTGATCTGTGACGCCACTTTGGCGACCGGCCTGCCCGGTGTGTATGCGGCGGGCGATGTGGCGCAAGGCGCGGCCGCCGCCCGCCACGCCCTCGACCCAGCGGCCGCACGCCCGCTGGTACCGGTGCCGTACTTCTGGTCCGACTGGTACGGCCACCGCATCCAGTTCGTCGGCACCCCACGCGCTGAGGAGGTCGTGGTCGCCGTGCCCGCTGAGGCGGGGTTCACCGCGCTGTACCGGCGCGGTGACCGGATCGTCGGCGCGTTCACCGTGGACCGGCCACGCGAGATCATGAAGTACCGGCGACGCGTCGCGGCCCGGGGCTCGTGGGCGGAAGCGGTCGCGTTCGCGGCCACCACGACCACAGCCGCCTAACATGGCGGCCATGGGCAGAACCCTCTCCACCTAACCGACGGTCGGCGGCCAGTACCGCCAGCCGATCATCGCTGCGGCGATCGAGCTGACGGCTCGCAGCGGCTGGTCAGCGGTTACCATGGCGCGGCTGGCCGACCACGTCGGTGTCAGCCGCCAGACCGTCTACAACGAGATCGGCTCCAAGGCCGCGCTGGCCGACGCCATGGTGGACCACCACCTCGACCAGTTCCTCGCCGTTGTCCGGGACGCCTTCGACCGCCACCCCACCGACCTCGTCGAAGCGATCCACGACGCAGTGCGCGACGTGCTGGACCTCGCCGCCGGCAACCTCCTGCTCCGTGCGATCGCCTCCGCCACCTACGGCGCGGACACCGAACTGCTCCCGCTGCTCACCACCCAGGCGAACACCTTGATCACCCGGACCACAGCGATGCTCACGCAGCGTGTGACGACCTACCAGCCCGACCTCACACACGAGCAGGTCAGCGTGGTGATCGATGTGATCGTCCGGACAGTCCTCAGCCACGTCATGCAACCCGCACAGTCCCCGGCCCATACTGCCGACCGCCTCGCCTGGCTGGCCGCCCGAGTGCTCGGCGGCCAACCCTCCCGGACCCGCACACCCCTACGCTACCGCTGACGACGGACCAGAGCCGGGGGCCAGACGCCGCGGTTAACCCGGCCAGTCGCGTTGTGTGCCATCGCACCAGCCGGTCACGGAGCATTCGGAGCTCGGGTGCGCTGTCGCGCTGAGCCGAAACGGGTTGGCGAGCGTGCGGGCGGGTCGTCGCTCACGTGTCCGCAGGACGCCGACCACTGGCCGCCGAAGCCCTGGCGGCTGCGGCTTCAGCGCACCTGGTCCCGGGGAACGTCGAGTTACAGCGTGCGGGCGATGATCTCCTTCATGATCTCGTTGGTGCCGCCGTAGATCTTCTGGACTCGCTGGTCGGTCCAGGCGCGGGCGATGCGGTACTCGCTCATGTACCCGTAGCCGCCGTGGAGTTGGAGACAGTTGTCGATCACCCGCATCGCTCGGTCGCTGCACCACCACTTGAGCATGGCTGCGGTGGCCACGTCCAGGCCGCCGTCGAGGTGCCGGCTGATGCAGTCGTCGAGGAACACCCGGCACACTCGGGCCTCGGTTGCGGCCTCGGCAAGGGTGAACTTGGTGTTCTGGAAGGAGAAGATCTGCCGGCCGAAGGCCTGCCGGGTTTTGGTGTAAGACAGTGTGTCTTCCAGCGCGGCTTCCAGGGCGGCGACCGAGGTGATGCCGATGAGCAGCCGTTCCTGCGGGAGTTGCTGCATCAGCTGGAGGAAGCCCTGACCCTCGGTGGTGCCGAGGAGGTTGGTGGCCGGGACGCGGACGTCGTCGAAGAACAACTCCGCGGTGTCCTGGCCGTGCAGGCCGACCTTGTCCAGTACCCGTCCGCGCCGGAATCCCGCGCGGTCGGTTTCCACCACGACCAGCGAAATGCCCTCCGCACCCAGGGTTGGATCGGTCTTGGCGACCACGATCACCACGTCGGCCTGGCCGCCGTTGGTGATGAAGGTCTTGGCGCCGTTGACCACATAGCCATCGCCGTCACGGATCGCTTTCGTCGCCACGTTTTGCAGGTCGGAGCCGGTTCCCGGTTCGGTCATGGCGATGGCGCCCACCCATTCGCCGGTGGCGAGTTTAGGCAGCCACGCCCGCTTCTGGTCCTCGGTGCCGTAGGCGAGCAGGTAGTGCGCCACGATCGCGTTGTGCAGCCCCACACCCCAGCAACTGTCGCCGCTGGCGGCCTGCTCTTCCAGCAGCACGGCCTCGTGCGCGAACGAACCACCACCTCCGCCGTACTCCTCCGGGATGGACAGGCACAGCAGCCCAATCTCTCCAGCCTTGGTCCACAGCTCCCGGTCGACGCTTTTCTGCTCGGCCCAGCGCTGCTGGTTCGGGGCCAGTTCTTTCCGGCAGAACTGACGGGCCAGATCACGGAACTCGTCAAGATCAGCGGTCGTCCACCGGCTGCGGTACTCGCTCATGGCATGCTCCTTCGCTGTTGCTCATTCCCCAACGGGTGCGGGCACGTGTGCTTGTCAGCGGTGTTCGGGCGGTCGGTTGAACATGGCCAGAACATCGGCGTCGGCGCCGTGTGGCGTGAAGTGTTCGCGGTCGACGACGAGAAACAGGGCTTCGGCGGTGAACCGGGTCACGTCGTCGTGGCCGGTACCGGTGGCTTCCAGGTGGAGCCGTCGGCCCTGGCGGCGCTGCAGGCGTGCGGTGATGCGGTGTGGCTGACCTAGCGGCACCGGTGCCAGATAGTTGACCGTCAACGTGCGGGTGACGGCGATCTCCTGCACAAGATAGAGCACGAAGCCGAACAGGTCGTCGCAGGCCGCGGAGATCGCGCCACCGTGTGCCAGGCCAGGGGCACCCCGGTGCCGGGCGTCGAAGGCCACGTCGGTGGCCACGGTGTCCCCGTCACGGTAGACCTTCAGATGCAGGCCGGCCGGGTTGTCCGGACCGCATCCCAGGCACTGGGAGTGGTGCGGCGGCAGCGAGATGAGGGAGGGGTCAGCCATCGCGTGTCGGTCCTTCGGAACTAGAGGCCAGCAAGGCAGTCGTGTGAGGGGTTGAGGTTGGGTTTCGCCGGGTGGCGGCGGCGAACTGGGTGGCGGCGACCTCGATGATGTCCTGGCGACTGACCGGCAACTCCCCGGCCAGCCAGGCCATGAGCAGTTCGGCGAGGCCACCGGTGAGCAAGAGGCCGGCGATCTGGTCATGGGGTGCCGAGAGCGCGTCGGCGCCGTGCAGGGCGTGGGCCTGCCTGGCGATCAGCTGGGCGAACTCCCGCAGCAGTTCGTGCCGCCGGGTGCGCAACGGGTCGGCGGCGGCGGATTCCAGCATGGCCACGCGGCCGATACGCGGATCACTTGTGAGCAGGTCGACGAACGCGCTGATCGCCGCTGTGGCTTTTCTGTGGGGATCACCATCGGTGGTAGCCAAAGCGTGCAGCGCGACGTCACGGATCTGAGACGCGATCCGATCCAGTACCGCCAGCAACAGCGCGTCACGGTCGGAGAAGCTCTCGTAGAAGTAGCGCTCGGTCAGACCCGCCCGCGAACAGACGGCCGTCATCGTGGTCTGCCGCCACCCCTGGGTGCCCAGCAGATCCAACCCGGCCTCCAACAACTGCTGGCGTCGATCGTCACGGCGCTGCTGGGCGCTGATCCCTCGATAGCTTCGCTTCGGCACCGACATAGCTGTCATCTTGACATAGCCTCCAGTCAGAATCATTCTGACTGTGACCTATGTCAGAAGTTCGAGCGGCGGCGGAGGCGATGCCGGTGCGACAGTCGAAGGATGGCCAGCTGGCCGCGGATGGCTCTGGTCACGTCGTGCGGTCCATGGCAGCTGACCGCTCGTCCGTGGCTGGGCCTGCGGACATCCCGGGGTTCGGCAAGGGACTATCCCTGGTGTGCACCGGCCGAGATGTGCACGAAGTGGCGGCGATGGCCGCGGACGCCGAACGAGCGGGGTTCGAGTCGGCGTGGGCGGCGGAGTTCTACGACCGCTCGGCCGTGGTCGCGGTGGCGGCGATGGCCGCGGTGACCGAGTCGATCACCCTGGGTACCGGGATCGCCTACGCGTTCGGGCGCAGCCCGCTGGTGCTGGCCACCGAGGCGCGGGATCTGGACGCGCTCTGCGGCGGCCGGCTGATCCTCGGACTGGGCACGGGCACGCGTCGCATGCAGCAGGACTGGCACAGCTTGTCCGGGGAACATTCCGCACCCCGGATTGAGGAGCTGGTGCCGTTGCTGCGCAGGTTGTCGCGGCTGGACGAGGGCCCGGTGCGGCACGAGGGCCGGTTCTACCGCTCACACGTGATCCCCACCGCGCCCGTGGCAACCCCCACGCGGCCGACGATGCCGGTGTATGTGGCCGGGGTGAACACGCGCATGGTGCGCGCCGCCGGGGCAGTGGCCGACGGACTGGTGGGCCATCCGCTGTTCACCCCGGAATACCTGCGCTACATCGTGCGGCCCGCGCTGCAGGCGGGCGTCGATCGCGCCGGACGCGCCGGGCCAGTGCCTGTGGCCGGGTATGTGATCTGCGCGGTGCATCCCGACGAACACCACGCCCGGCGGATGGCCGCCGCGCAGATCGCGTTCTACGCCTCGGTGAAAACCTACGACCCCATCCTCACCCTGCACGGCTTCACCGACGAGGCGCGCGCCATCCGGGCGGCGCGTCGCGCCGGTGACCTGGAGGCGATGGTGGACGCGGTGTCGGACGGGATGATCGACACGATCGCCGTGTCCGGCACACCTGAGCAGGTCCGCAGCCAATTCACCGCGCGATGGGCGGGACTGTACGAACGGACGCTGCTGTATCCGCCTTCCTTCGCCGGCCCGTCGGCCACCACCGCCGTGCTCGACGCCTTCGCCCCACTCGCCAGCACACCTACCAGATAAGGGAGAGCCGTCATGGTCCCCGTCATTGAACGTACCACCCAGGCGGCGCGGCAGCGCCTGTCCTCGGTACTGCTGGCACCCGCACCCCAGCCGTCGACCAGGCGTGGCGTCGGTTCAGCCGCCGCTGGCCCACCACTGACCTGGCCACCCCGCCCGCGGGCAGCGGACTGCGGCCGGTCCGCGGTGACTACGGCACCCCGGTGGTCGGGCATCTGCTCGACTACATCCGCTTCGGCACCGAGTTCGGCCGTGAACGCTACGACCGCTACGGCCCGGTCACCTGGATGGGCGCGTTCGGCACCCGCATCGCCGTGATCGCCGGTCCCGAGGCCACCCAGCGCGTGTTCACCAACGCCGACAAGGCCTTCTCCCAAGCCGGCTGGCGATTCCTCATCGACCGGTTCTTCCACCGCGGGCTGATGCTGCTCGACATCGACGAGCACAAGATGCACCGCCGCATCATGCAGCACGCCTTTACTCGCGACCGCCTCGCCGGCTGACACTCACCAGGTCAGCCCCTGCGTGCGCGCCACCATCCCCACCTGGCCGACCCAACGGCCGGTGCGGCTGTACTGGCTGCTCAAGCGCCTCACGCTGGACATCGCAACCCAGGTGTTCATGGGCGGCCGCGGCGGCACCACCGACACCGAACGGATCAACCAGGCGTTCGTCGCCACGGTCCGCGCCGCCAGCGCGCTGGTGCGCGCCCCGCTGCCCGGCACCCGCTGGCGCGCCGGCGTACGCGGCCGCAGGGTTCTCGAAGCCTACTTCGCCCAGCAGCTGCCCGCCGCCCGTGCCAGCAGCGGGGAGGACCTCCTCGCCGCGCTGTGCCAGGCCACCACCCCCGAAGGAGAGCACTTCAGCGATGACGACGTCATCAACCACATGATCTTTCTGATGATGGCGGCCCACGACACCGCCACCATCACCACCACCGCCTACTACCTCGCCACCCACCCCGACTGACAAGACCGAGCCCGGCAGGAATCCCTCGCCCTCGGCGACGCCCCCCTCGACATCGACGCCCTGGACACCCTCGACACCCTCGACCGGATCATCAACGAATCCCTCCGCTACTGGCTCCCGTGCCCCTCGTGATGCGCAAAACGGTCACCGACACCGACATCCTCGGCCACTACCTGCCCGCCGACACCCTCGTCGCCCTCGCCCCCGCCTCAACCACTTCGTGCCGGAATGCTGGACCGACCCGGACACCTTCGACCCCGATCGCTTCGCCCCCCACCGCCGCGAAAACCACAGTCATCGCTTCGCCTGGGTCCCCTTCGGCGGCGGCGTGCACAAATGCATCGGCATGCACTTCGGCACCCTCGTAGTCAAAACCATCCTGCACGAGATGCTCCGCACCACCCGCTGGACCATCTCCCACGGCTACCAGGCCCGCTGGGATAACACCTCACTTCCCGTACCCGCCGACGGGCTCCCCGTCCGCCTGCACCCCGTTGACCTGCCCGGGAAACACCAAGCCGACCCGGCCAAAGGCCTCGCCGCGGGCGTGTCCTACCGGCTGTGTAAGTGACGTGGCTCGACTCTGAACTGCGGAAGCGGTTCGGGAAGGGACCACGTGATGACGAATTCCGATTCAGCGCCGGCGGGCAGGGCTGCTCGACCGGCTGCGGAAGAGTCGTTGATCGACGGTGCGCTGGCTGATCAGCTGCTGGCGAAGGCCGAAGCCGAAGGGGTCGAATTGCTCGGCCCGGACGGCCTGCTGTCCCAGGTGACCAAGGCCGTGCTGGAGCGGGCCCTGGGCGAGGAGCTCACCGAGCACCTGGGCTACGAGAAGCACGACCCGGCCGGTCGCGGGTCTGGCAACTCCCGCAACGGCGCCACGGGGAAGAGGCTGCTGACCGAGGCCGGCGCGGTCGACCTGCAGGTGCCGCGAGACTGGCGGGGCAGCTTCGAACCGAAGATCGTGCGCAAGGGCCAGACCCGCCTGGACGGGTTCAACGACCTGGCCATCGGGATCGACTGCGAGGGCGCCAAGCAGGTGCTGGGCATGTGGGTGGGTGCCTCCACCGGTGAGTCGGCGAAGTTCTGGATGTCGGTGCTCGCGGAGTTGCGTAACCGCGGGGTGCGGGACGTGTGCATCCTGTGCTGCGACGGGCTATCCGGGCTGCCGGAAGCGGCGACCACCGTGTGGCCCCAGGTGACCGTGCAGTTGTGCGTGGTGCACCTGATCCGCGCCTCGCTGCGCTACGCGTCTCGCAAGTACTGGCCGGCGTTGGCCAAGGACCTCAAGGCGATCTACACCGCCAGCGACGAGGCCGCGGCCGCCGCCGCGCTGGAGGCCTTCGCCGAGCAGTGGGAGGCCCGCTACCCGGCGATCGTGCGGCTCTGGCGAACCCACTGGCAGGAGTTCACGCCATTCCTGGCGTTCCCGCCCGAGGTCAGGCGGGCGATCTATACGACGAATCTGATCGAGTCGCTCAATGCCCGACTGCGGAAGGTCACCCGCAACCGTGGCCAGTTCCCGTCCGAGCAGGCCGCGCTGAAGGTGCTCTACCTCGCCGTCCGCAACCTCGAGGACTACCGCACGCCGAACATCGGCATCCGAACATCGGGCTGGAAACAAGTACTGCAAGCGTTCACCATCTATTTCGAAGGGCGGATCCCCGCCCCATGACCGCCACGATCACTTACACAGGCGGCCGGACGCTCCCCGCCGAACCCAGGGCTCGAGGGTGTCGCGTGTACTTCCACCCACCGCAG
Source organism: Amycolatopsis tucumanensis (assembly GCF_021654135.1). Lineage (GTDB taxonomy): Bacteria > Actinomycetota > Actinomycetes > Mycobacteriales > Pseudonocardiaceae > Amycolatopsis_E > Amycolatopsis_E tucumanensis. Next base: position 9,673 of record NZ_JAKGSD010000061.1, read on the forward strand.
CACTCCCGAGCCCTGTGGGGATGAGGTTTACGCTCGGCGGGTGAATTACATTACTTAAGGAGGTGGACATCACGACCGGCGACGCGAATCTGGTCACGGAGCGGGTCGCCGCGGTGGGTGCGGCACTCAACCGCCGGCTGAGCTCGCTTACGCTCGAGATCCGCAGCAGGCTGGCCAGCGACATCGAACCGCTGCGCGGAGACGAGCGTCTCGTGCAGCTACTCGGCGCCAGTGTCGAGGGCAACGTCGACAGTGCCCTGCACGTGCTGCAGCACGGCATCGACCTCGATCTGGTCGAGGCGCCGCCTGCGGCGACGGAGTATGCTCGGCGGCTTGCCCAGCACGGAGTAGCGGTGAACGCCTTGGCGCGTGCCTACCGTCTAGGTCACGACACATTCCTCCGGCATGGCCTGCAGGAACTCGACCGGCAGGGCGGCGAAGCGTCGCTACTCAGCGCGGCCGCGCGGCATCTTGTGGCGCTCACGTTCGGGTATATCGACCGGGTGACCGAGCAGGTGCTCGCGGTCTATGAGGACGAGCGCGAGCGCTGGCTGCAGGATCGCAACACTGTGCGGGCGGCGCGCATCCGGGAGCTGCTCGACGGGGAGCGCGTGGACATCGCCGCCGCCGAGGCGGCGCTCGGCTACCGGCTGGTGGGCTCGCGCCACCTCGCCGTCGTCGTGTGGGCGACCGGGTCGGTGCCGCCTGACGGCGCCATGTCGACTTTCGAGCGGTTCGCCCGGGAGCTGGCCGAGTGCCTCGGTTGCCGGGCGCTGCCGTTGTTCCTGCCGCACGATCAAGTCACCGCATGGGCGTGGCTGCAACTCGGTCGGGAGGCTCCGGACGTGGATACCATCCGCTCGACCATGTGCCCGAGCCATCCGGGGATCTCGGTCGCCGTTGGCGAACCCGGCACCGACGTGTGGGGCTTCCGCCGCACACACCTGCAGGCGCGCCAGGCACAGGCGGTTGCCGTGGCGGCGGGGGAGAGTGCACCGGTCGTCACGGCCTTCCGCGAGGTCGGCCCGATCGCGCTGATGTGCGCGGACCTACGCGCGACAAGGCACTGGGTCCAGGACACGCTCGGCAGGCTGGCCTTCGACGACGACCAGCACGCGCGGCTGCGCGAGACCCTGCGCGTCTTCCTCGCCACTGGGGGCAGTTACCAGTCTGCGGCAGCCATGCTGGCCCTGCATCGGAACTCGGTGTACTACCGGGTGCGCAAGGCCGAGGAGGAGCTCGGCAGGCCGATCGACGCCGACCAGCTGGACATCGAGATCGCCCTGAAGGCCTGCCACTGGCTCGGCACGAGCGTGCTCACCGAACAGGCTTGACAAGCCGCCACTCGTCCGGTGGCCGCCGGGCGGCCCGCCTCGTCGCGTTCGTGCGGTCCGCACGAACGTCCTGGGAAGATTCGTATGCCGTGCCCATGTGCGGCCAGGGGAAACGCTTCTACGGTTGCCCTCTACAGGATCACAACGTTGTGACTGAGGAGCGAAATGCATCTTGCGGTGCTGCCCGACTCGCGCGCAGCGCGGTCGCCCGAGGCCCTGTGTGTGTCCGACGATGACCTCTCGCTGAACAATTCGCAGTTCCTGGCGCACGTGCGGGCAGCCGCCGCGCTCCTGCGCGGGCGTGGCGTCGCTGCCGGTGACGTCGTTGCCGCCATGCTCCCGAACCGGGTCGAGTTCGTCATCGCATTGTTTTCCGCATGGCGGCTCGGAGCCACCGTGACGCCGATCAATCCGAACCTGACGCTCACCGAGGCGGAGTACCAGCTCGCTGACTCTGGAGCGAAGTTGCTGATCAGTGACATCCCAGGGATGCGAGTCGACACGATCGGCGCACGCGAGCTGTGTGCCGCCGCGGAACCCCGGGACGAGCCACCCGTGAGGCAGGAGAGCGAGGCGCTCGCGCTGCTGATCTACACGAGCGGAACTACCGGTAAGCCGAAAGGTGTCATGCTCGACCACGCCAATCTACAGGCGATGTGCGACATGGCGATCAAGGCCGTCGAGCTTTCGGAGGACGACCACAGCCTACTGATCCTACCGCTGTTCCACGTTAACGGGATCGTCGTGAGCATTCTGTCCCCGTTGCTGGTAGACGGCCGGTCGACCATCGCGGGGCGGTTCGACCCGGAGACCTTCTTCAGCCGGGTGGAACGGGTCCGGCCGACGTACTTCTCTGCGGTCCCGGCGATCTACGCGATGCTGTTGGCACGGCCGGAGGAGGAGCGACCAGACCTGTCTTCGATGCGGCTGGCGGTGTGCGGTGCCGCGCCGATGCCCGCGGCGCTCATCGAGCGGTTCGAGAACCGATTCGGCATCCCAGTCGTCGAGGGTTACGGCCTGTCCGAGGGCACATGTGCATCGACCATCAACCCGGTCGGCGGTATCCGCAAGCCTGGAACCGTTGGACTTCCTATTGAGGGCCAGGATGTCGCGATCATGGACCGCTCCGGGAACGTCCTCCCCAAGGGGGAGACGGGCGAGGTCGTGGTTCGCGGACCCAACGTCATGCGTGGCTACGTCAACCGACCGGATGACACCTCGAAGGCTATTGTGGACGGCTGGCTGCACACCGGGGACGTGGGCCGCTTCGACGAGGACGGGTACCTCGTGCTCGTCGACCGCATCAAGGACATGATCATCCGCGGTGGCGAGAACATCTACCCCAAAGAGATCGAGTCCGTCCTCTACGGGCACACCCAGGTCCTGGAGGCCGCCGTCGTGGGAACTCCACACCCGGTGCTCGGCGAGGTGCCGACAGCTTTCGTCGCTACCCGTCCGAACGCGACGGTCGACGTAGCCGAGCTGCACGAACACTGCCGTGCCGGGCTGTCCAAGTACAAGCTGCCCACCGAGATTCATCTGATCGACGCCTTGCCCAAGAACCCGGTCGGCAAGATCGACAAACCGCAACTGCGCGAGCGGCTCGCTGCCATGGCCAGCCGGCCCGCCTGACCGCGAGGAGGACCGACATGGGATTCATCAATCCAGTCCTGCCTGACGTCGACTACGGCGAGTGGCGCACGAAGACCCGCGCCGAGCGGATTAAGCCGATGGTGCAGCATTGGGGGGTCGCGGGGTTCGGTGCACCAGACGGCGTGTATCTGCTGTATATCGCGAAGATAATCGGCTACATCGCGGGCGGGTTGTTCTTCGCCTCGCTCACTCCGGGCATTGGGGCCTTTTGGGACTTCCCGGACTGGTGGGACGAGCCCGTGGTGTTCCAGAAGGTCGTCGTGTGGACACTCCTGTTCGAAGTGCTCGGCTTCGGCTGCGGGTTCGGGCCGCTGACCTTGCGATTCCTGCCACCGCTCGGCGCGTTTCTGCACTGGTTGCGACCGGGCACGATCCGGATGCCGCCGTGGCCGGGCAAGGTCCCGTTCACCAGCGGGTCCCGGCGTTCGGTTGTCGACGTGTTGCTCTATGCCGTAGTGCTGGCCGCCACGCTCTGGATCCTGTTGGCCCCGGCGAATCGCTCCGCGGGCGGGCTCGATGCGCAGGTCGGAATGATCGAGCCGAGCCGGTTTGTGCCGCTGCTGGTGCTGCTGCCGCTGCTCGGGTTGCGGGACAAGATGATCTTCCTCGCGGCGCGGTCCGAGGTTTACTTGTCCGCCGTCGTCGTGTTCCTGCTGCCTGGGATCGACATGATCGTGGCCGCGAAGCTCGTGCTGGTCGCGATCTGGTGGGGTGCGGCGACGTCCAAGCTCAACCGGCACTTCCCAAACGTCGTCGCTGTGATGCTGAGCAACACGCCGTTGGTGCGCAGTAAGGCGATCAAGCGCAGGCTGCACCGGGGATACCCGGAAGACCTCCGACCCGGTGCCGTCAGCCGATTCCTCGCGCACTTCGGTACCGCAGTCGAGTACCTGGTGCCGCTCGTCCTGTTCGTCTCCGACGGCGGTACGGTCACGCTGGTTGCAGCCGCGATCATGGTCGCGTTCCACCTGCTTATCCTCACCAGCATTCCGATGGGTGTGCCACTCGAGTGGAACGTATACATGATGTTCGGAATCGCGTTCCTGTTCGTGGACAAGGCGCAATACGGGCTCGCCGACATCAGCAACCCACTTCCGGTGGCGCTGGTGATATGCGCGCTGGCGGCCGGGGTCGTCCTCGGTAACCTTTTTCCGAACAAGATCTCCTTCCTGATCGGAATGCGCTACTACGCGGGCAACTGGGACACCTCGATGTGGTTGCTCAAGCCGAGCGCGGTGGCGAAGCTGGACACGCACGTCAAGAAGGCCGCGACGCTCCCGCGGAGGCAACTCGTAAAGCTCTACGGCGAGCGAGTGGCCGACCTGCTCGCACACAAGGGCTATACGTTCCGTGCCATGCACACGCACGGCAGGGCTCTGTTTGGGTTGATCCCGCGGGCGGCAGGACCTGAGCACGAGACGGGCTACGTTGTGATCGACGGGGAGTTCATCGCGGGGCCGATCCTGGGCTGGAACTTCGGCGATGGGCATCTGCACAACGAGCAGCTGGTCGCCGCGCTGCAGGAGCGATGCCACTTCGAGGAGGGCGAGGTGCGCGTCGTTGTCCTGGACGCGCAGCCGATCCAGCGGCAGCGGCAGCGCTACCGACTTGTCGACGCGGCTATCGGTGAGTTCGAGCGCGGCTATGTCGCCGTCTCCGATATGCTGGCCCGCCAGCCCTGGGACTGTGACATCCCAGCGCACATCACATGGTCGCGCGCGGCCGCGAATGCGGGATCGAACCCGCCCGCAAGCCAGGCGGCACGCCAAGATCCGAGGGCGGTATGACCGAGGCGATCGTGGTGGGGGCCGGCCCGAACGGTCTGGCCGCCGCGCTCGCCCTGGCTGGTGAGGGCATCGACGTGACCGTGCTGGAGGCCGCGGACCGGATTGGCGGCGGCACTCGCACGAGCGAGCTGACGGTGCCCGGCGTGCTGCACGACCACTGCTCCGCATTCCATCCCATGGGGCTGGGGTCGCCGTTTCTGCGCGGACTCAGCCTCGACCGGTACGGCGTCGCTTGGAGGTGGCCGGAGATCGAGGTAGCGCACCCACTGGATGGTGGCCGTGCCGGAGTGTTGCTGCGGTCGTTGGACGACACGGCGGCGCGCCTCGGCACCGACGGCGGGGCGTGGCGGCGGCTGTTCGGCCCGCTGGCCGAAGGGTTCGACGAGCTGGTCGAGGACGTCATGCGCCCGGTTGTCCATGTGCCCCGGCACCCGATTCGGCTCGCCCGGTTCGGGACGCGCGCACTGCTGCCCGCGGCTTGGACCGCTGGCCGCTGGGACGGTGCCGAGGCCAGGGCGCTGTTCGGCGGGGTCGCGGCACACGGTTTCCACCCGCTCGGCAGGCCGACTACGTCGGCGATCGGGTTGATGCTGATCGCGGCAGGGCACCGGTTCGGCTGGCCGGTCGCCGAGGGCGGCTCACGAGTGATTACCGATGCCATGGCGATGCTGCTAACGGACCTCGGTGGCAAGATCGAGACTGGGGTGCGCGTGGCCTCCCTGGCCGAGTTGCCGCGAGCGGATGCCGTTCTCCTCGACCTGGCGCCGAGGGGCGTCGTCGAGGTCGCGGGCGACCAGCTGCCCGCACGAGTGCGGCGGGCCTACGAGCGGTACCGCCACGGGCCCGGGGCGTTCAAGATCGATCTTGCGGTCGAGGGGGGGATCCCATGGGCGAACCCGGACTGCCGCCGGGCTGGGACCGTCCACGTCGGAGGGTCTTTCGAGGAGATGGCCGACGCCGAGAGCGACGTCGGCCGCGGGCGGATGCCGGTCCGCCCGTTCGTGCTCGTGGGGCAGCAATACCTCGCCGATCCAACCAGATCGGCCGGGGACGTGCATCCGGTCTGGGCGTACGCGCACGTACCGCACGGCTATTCGGGCGACGCGACCGAGTCGATCCTCGCTCAGATCGAACGGTTCGCACCAGGCCTGGGCGACCGGATCGTCGGCCGGTCGGTGACGGCCACGACCGCGTGGCCGACCTACAACGCCAACTACGTCGGTGGCGACATCATCACCGGTGAGAACACACCGCTGCAGGTCGCCTTTCGTCCCACAGTGGCGCTCGATCCTTACTACACCGGGATACCCGGCGTGTACATCTGCTCGGCGGCGACCCCGCCGGGTGGCGGCGTGCACGGGATGTGCGGCTATAACGCCGCACGCTCGGCGCTGCGGCGACTCAGTTGAGGCGGTTCGCGATACGTGCGAGCAACAAGATTTTGGAACAGTCCCCAGGCCAGTGACGGGGCCTTTGGTCTGGCACCCCAGGCGGGCTCTCCGTTTCGTTCGTTGGCCCGTTCGGACCAGTGTTGGCCCACACGTGCCGTGTGATCCACGGCATACTCTCACCGCGTTCGGGTCGTGCCTGCGGCGTCGAACGGGAACTGCGCAGCGCCGCGCGACAGAGAGGTTTGATCACATGGGTGTGACGTCGGTTCGCCGCCAGCATGCGGAGCGGACCCGCCGAAGCGGCTCCGGTCAAGGAGGAGCCGGGCAGCGAGCGCCTGGGGACGTCATCGACATGCCGCTCGCGGTACGTGGCGCGTCTACGGGATTCACCGTCCTGCTGCTGGGAAGTCTTGCGCATCCGCTCGTCGCCGCTTGGACTCCAGCATTGTCTCAGCTGTGGCTTCCACTCGTGGCATTGGTTGCTTTCGTGGTGGCGGCGCGCCGCGTCGGCAGGGCGCGCATTCCCATCGTGCACGGCGCGGTGGCCGCGATGAGCAGCTATTTACTGATGTTGCCGCTGGTGTTGCTCGGCCCCGCCGGCGGTGATCCGGCGCAGATCGCTCTGACGGTGGCGGCCTCGCTGATCACCGGAGCTGCCGTCGGCTTTCTGCAGGGCAGCCGAAGGTAGTCGGCTACCTCATGTGAGCCTCGCGTTCGTCGATCCTGTACGGGTTGACGGCCTGGCAAGCCCCCCGCCGCCGGGCAGCTCCGGCCATGTCTGCTGCCCAAGTCGTCAGCATCGGCACACGTCTGAATCATAGGAGCGGCTTTGACTTCCACCGACATCTCGGTGTCATCGCGGCGGCCGTCGCGCGAGCCCGAAGCCAAAACGCGCACACTTGGTGGTCTGGGTTCGTCGGTAGCGAAGCCGTTCGAGCAGGCCGGCGAGATGGTGCGGCTACTCGGTGTCGTTCTGTACTCGGCGATTCGCCACCCGATGGGCTACTGGGGCGAGGTCCGGGACCAGATGTTCCTCACGCTGAGGTTGTGCTCAATTCCGATGATCATTTCCACGATCGCATTCGGACTTGGCGCACCTGGCCTCCAAGGTGGCAACATCTTCTATCTGTTCGGCATTCCCGAGCGTCTGGGTTCGTTCTTCATCATGGCGAGCGTGCGCGAGTTCGCGCCGTGGATCAACGCGATGATCATCGCCGGAGTCATGGGCACCGCCATCACCGCCGACCTCGGTGCGCGCCGTATTCGGGAAGAGATCGACGCCATGGAAGTGCTCGGCGTCGATCCGATCCGGACGCTTGTGGTGCCTCGAGTTGTCGCGCTGACGCTCATCACGGGATTGATGGACATCGTGGCGTTGGTATTCGGCGTCGTCGGTGGATACATCGCGGCCGTCCCTATTCTCGAGGCGAATCCGAGCGCCTTCGTGGCGAGCTTTTTCGACAATGCGACAACGACCGATATCTGGGCGAGCGTGGTCAAGACGTCGCTGTTCGGCATGATCATAGGCGTCGTCTGCTGCTACAAGGGGATGAACCCGGGGAGCGGCCCCATCGGTGTCGGCAAGGCGGTGAACCAGGCGGTCGTCATCGCATTCGCGACCATCTGGATCGTCAATGCCGTGTTCACCGCGATCATCCTCGGTGTGAACCCGGACATGATTGTCTTCAAGTGATGAGGCGGTGGACCCTGTGAGTAGCGGAATGCCACGACCGACAGAGACCGGCACGCAGGCTGGCCGTTCACGAGCCCGTCCTCCGAAGCCGGCCGATGTCATCGTCTCCCCGGGCAGTATCGTCAAGTCCATCAAGGAGGCGGTGACGACCGGTGGTGACATCGCGCGGTTCTCCTGGCAGGTGGTTCGCGCGTTACCTGACTTGCGTCATTACCCGACCGAGGTGTTCCACCAATGTGGCGTGCTCATCCTGTCAAGCGGATTGATCATCTGGATGATGCAGTTCGTCATGGGATACGAGTGCGGCTTGGAGGGCAACTACACGCTGAAACAAATCGGCGCGCCGTTATACTCTGGTATTTTCAACGCCTGGTGTGGCATCCGCGAGATGGCGCCCTACATGTGGGGATACATCATCTCCGCGAAGGTCGGATGCGGCCTTGTAGCCGAAATCGGGTCCATGCGTATCTCGGACGAGATCGATGCGATGGAAGTCATGGGCGTGAAATCGCGCAGTTACCTGGTCGGAGCCAGGGTGGTCGCGGCGTGGCTCGCGCTTCCGTTTCTCTACATCGTCGGACTCGGCATCATGTACATCGGTGAGTATCTCACGACGGTGAAGATGCTGGGCGGGGTGTCCGAAGGCGGATACAGCTTCATTTTCTGGCTCTATCAAAATCCCGCCGATCTGCTGTATTCCCTTGTCAAAGTGATGGCGATGGGAACAGCCGTCGTGTTCGTGGGATGCTACTACGGCTACACGGCCAGTGGCGGGTCCGTCGGTGTGGGCCGAAGTACGGCGAAGTCCATGATGCTGAACATGGTGCTGGTGCATGTGATCGGAGTGCTGGGCACCCAACTGTTCTGGGGCCTCAGTCCCAACGCGCCGATCGCGAACTGATCTTGAGCCAGGTCCCTCTACGGCAAGGAGTTGACGATGTCCTTTGTGTCACCCTCGACGGCGACAGAGCCGACGACGCAACTTCCCCATGCGGGGAACCTGCCTGCCGGCGATCAGGTGCGTCGAGACGGCAACGGACAGCTGCGGCACTCGATGGAAGTGCGGAATGTCGTCAAGTCGTTCGGCAGCTTCCGGGTGATGAACGGAATGAGCATCGACTTCGTCGATGACGCGATCACGACCGTCCTGGGACCTTCAGGGACCGGCAAAAGCGTACTTTTGAAGCACCTCGTAGGACTGCTGGAGCCGGATGACGGAGAGATCGTCGTGTTCGGCAAGAACATCTGGCAAATCAGCGAGAAGGAACGCTACGACCTGCGCAAGAAGTTTGGCGTCCTGTTTCAGGACGGTGCACTTTTCGGATCGATGAATATTTATGACAACACCGCCTTCCCGCTGCGTAAGCACACCGATCTCGACGAGTCGGATATCGAGGAAATTGTGGTGAGTCGGCTCCAGGAGGTCGGGCTGGAGAAGGCAATGGCGAAACTACCCAGTGAGGTTTCGGGTGGGATGCGCAAGCGGGCCGGATTCGCGAGGGCGCTCGTGCTGGATCCCGAGGTCGTGCTGTTCGACGAACCGGATTCCGGTCTCGATCCGGTGCGTACCAGCCTGCTCAACGACCTCATCCTCAAAATGCACAACGAGCACAAGGGGACCTACCTTCTCGTCACGCATGACATTAGGACCGCGCGGAAGGTCAGTGACTATGTTGGCCTGATCTGGCAGGGACAGGTGGTGCATTACGGCGAGGCCGAGGAGGCATTCGCGTCCGAGGACCCGTTTGTCCGGCAGTTTCTCTCCGGAGATTCCGCTGGACCGTTGGGAATGGACTGACTCGATGCGACGCATCTTGGCTTTCGGCGTCGTCGCCGTCGTCGTTCTCGGAGTTGCTGGCTTCGTGCTGGGGAGGGACGACGGTTATCGAGTCGACGTCGTGCTCGCATCAGCCACCAACGTCGTCGAAGGCGGCTCAGTTCACGTCAAGGGTTTCGAGGCGGGCAGGGTAGAGAACATCGCGGTGCAGGACGGCAAGGCCCGGGTCACGTTGGCGATGAACAACGACCACGCTCCGCTGCACGACGGTGCGGTCGTGACCATCGAGTGGAAGGCGGCGCTGGGTGAACGTATCGTCGCCGTCGCGGACGGGCCCGCCGGGAACGCCGTCATCCCGGACGGAGGAATGATTCGAGGGGAAATGCCTACGCCGATGGAGGTCGACCAGGTCCTCGCGGCACTGGATGAGCCCACGCGAGAGCACCTGTCCTCCCTGATCCGGCGGCTTGACAAGTCCGTGGACGGCAACGAAGAGGACCTCCGTGACACGTTGCGGTCGGCGGGGCCGGCGCTGGAGGCCCTGGGTGAGGTTCTGCGGGCGGTCGGCAGTGACGGTCCGGCGATCAAGCAACTGATCACCCAACTGGATGGCATCGTGTCCACGCTCGTCAACCGCGAGCAGGCCATCCGCAATATCATCGAGCAGGTTTCGACCACGACCCGTCTCACCGCACAGCAAAAGCACGCGGTGGCGGAGGCGTTGGACAAACTTCCGGGCACGTTGGACACGGCGAAGACGACACTGGACCGGGTCCCTTCCGTCGCGGACAAGGCGGTTCCGCTGCTCGAGGATCTGAAACCCGCTACCGACAAGTTGCCGTCGGTGGCCCGGAACCTGAGGCCGGTGCTGGCTGACCTGCGCCCGCTCGTCGCGGAACTGCGGCCAACACTGGCGGTGGCGCGGGATCTGCTTCGCTACACCCCGGGGTTGCTGGACAGCGCTCATGGGGTACTGCCGGGCGCCAACTCACTAGTCGGGGACCTCACTCCCGCGTTGAGTTTTCTCCGGCCCTACACCCCGGAGATCGCCGGATGGGCCGCGAACTGGGGCTCCGCGAACGCCAACTATGACACCAACGGCCATTACGCCCGGATCTACGTTCAGGCCGGGCTCGGCAGCGTCAACGTCAATCCGGGCATCGTCCCCCCCGGCTACAAGAAGGACCTGACACCGGCGCCCGGTTCGCTGGTCGACCAGCCCTGGGTGGATGCCGCCGGAGGTGGAGTGCGATGAGCAAGCAGCCCAACCAGGTGCCTCGTCGGCTACCGCGTGGCCGGATTCTCGCCGTCGTCGCGGTGGCCGTGCTCGGGGTGACAGCGGGAACAGTCGGCATTGACCAGGAGAGCGAGCCGGGCCAGACCACGATCGTCGCGCGCTTCGCCGATGCGAGTCCTCTGCTGGTCGGCAACGAGGTGAAGGTCAGTGGCGTGAAGGTCGGCCAGGTGGCGGCGATGGATGTGCGGGGCGGCAAGGCCTCCGTGGTGCTGAGCCTGGAGAGCGAGGCCCTTCCCGTGCACACGGACGCCAGGGCCACCATCCGTCCAGTGAGCCTGCTCGGCGAGCGCTACGTCGAGCTGGATCGGGGAAGCCCCGACGCGCCGGTACTCGGCGATGGCGATGTCCTCCCGATGCGGCAAACCGGCGCGCAGGCCGACCTCGATGAGGTGCTCAACACGGTCGACGACCCCACCGGACGGTCGCTGGCCGCGCTGGTGACCATGCTCGGGGAAGGTATCCGTGGCAACGGCGGAAATGTCGACGCCACCATCCGGGCCCTCGAGTCGTCGATGAACGACACCACGGCCCTGTCCGGTGTCCTGCGGGACCAGAACCAGCTGCTCGGCAGCCTGGTGGACAAGCTGCAGCCTGTCGCGAGCGCTCTCGCCGCCGACCAGGGAGCCAACCTCGACCGGCTGGTCGCCTCGGCGCGAAAGCTCACCGCGGCCACCGCCACGAAACGGCGGGAACTGACCGAGACGTTGCGGCGTCTGCCAGAGACCCTCGCGACGGCCCGCGCGACGCTCGCCCAGCTCACCGGCACCGCCGCCGAGACCACGCCGACCCTCGCGGCGATCCGGCCCACCACCGACGACCTCGCCGCGATCAGCGCCGAAATCCAGCGCTTCGCCGACGCCGCCGATCCCGCCCTGGCGCACGCCAACCCCGTCCTCGAGCACGCTCAGCGCCTGCTGGACGAGGCCAGGCCGGTGGTGGACCAGCTTCGGCAGGCCGGTCCGGACCTGCGGTCGGCGGTGGGCGACCTGCGTCCGGTCGTCGGTGAACTGACCGCCAACCTCGGCAACGTGCTCGGCTTCATCCGTAACTGGGCACTGACCACCAACGGCCGGGATGGCATCTCACACTACTTCCGCGCGATGCTGGTCGTCAGTCCGGATCTGCTCGGCGCGGCCGTGCCCACGCCCAACGGCGCGCCACCCGCGCAGCAGCAAGGTCCGCCCTCCGAACGACCGCCGGAAACACCACCCCAGCCTGACCGTGCGCCGTTGCCCCTGCCGCAGGTACCCGGCCTTACCGGGGACGGCGGCATCCTCGGTGGGCTGCTCTCCACCGAACAGGACCCCAAGGCAGGTGTGACCGGGCTCGACCCACAGCAGGAGCAGGGACTCGTCCAGTTCCTCATCGGGGGAGGAAGTCGATGATGGCAAGCAACAGCAAGCGCCGCCGGCGTTCGGTGCTCACCGGAATCGTGGTGCTCGTGGTGTTCGTGGCCTCCGTTGGCGTCGCGATCACTGCGAACAAGGGCATACCCGGTCTGCCGCGCACCGTGGTGCGCGCCGAGTTCGTTGAGGTCGGAGGCTTGCGCAGCGGGGATGACGTGCGGATCAACGACGTGCGCGTCGGGCAGGTCGGCGAGATCACCCTGGTGGACGGCAAGCCAGTCGTCGAGCTGAGGTTCGATGGCCACCGGTCCATCTACCGCAACGCGACGGCCGTCACCGCATCGGTGGGGGCGCGCTCCGCGCTCGGCCAGAAGTACGTCGCCTTCAACCCCGGTTCACCACAAGCCGGCGCGGTCGACCCCGGGGAGGTCATCCCGGCCTCGGAAACGACCGGAGCCCAGGAACTGTCGGACCTGCTCGCCGTGCTGGACGAGCCCACCCGCAAGGCGCTGGGCTCGACGCTCCGGGAAACAGGCGGCGGTGTCGCAGGCCATACGCAGGACCTGCGAGACACGCTGGCCGCTCTGCCGACCGAGCTGCCCGACCTGGCGACCGTGTCGCGCGCGCTGACCACGGAGGGGGGTGCCGACCTTGTCCAGACACTGCAGGCCGTGGATCGCTTCAGCGGCCGCTTCCAGGGCCGGGAGCAGCAACTCAGCAACCTTGTGCGCCAGCTCGACACCACCCTACGCTCGGTCGCCGTCGACAACGCCAGGCCGGTGTCCGACGCGCTGACCAAGGCGCCGGACACGCTGACCAAGGTCCGCGGCAGCCTCGAGGCCCTGCGGCGGCCGCTGGCCGACACCGAGGCCGCCGCGGCGGCATTGCGGCCCGGAGCACAGGCGCTCGGCCAGGCAACCCCCGATGTGCGCGGCGTGCTGCGAGAAGGGATTCCGCCGTTGAACAAGGTGCCCGGTGTCGCGGGGCAGGCGATGCCCGCGGTGGACGGCCTGACCCGGACGTTCACCGATGCGCGCCCGGTGGCGCCGCGTATCCGGGAGGCGGTCGGCTCGGCGCAGCAACCCCTGGCCGTTCTGGCGCCCTACGCCCCGGAGATCTCGCTGTGGTTCACCCACGCCACCGACGCCCTGCATCAGGGTGACGCGGCTGGCCACTGGCTGCGCTTCTCACCGCCGGTCGGGACGAGCACCGCGACCGGCATCGTGCGGGGCCTGCGTGACCCGCTGACTGCGCGCAACCCGTACCCGGCACCCGGCGAGGCCGCACGAGACAAGAGCACACTGCTGGGACCGAGGTGACACAGATGGAATCGAATCCGCGGAAGAGGCTCGCACGGGCCCGGCGCTCCCCGTTCCGACTCGGCCTGGTCTTCATCGTCGTAGCGTTGGTGGTCGGCGTCGGCCTGTTCAACAAGGACCCCATTCTCACCACGTTGAAGCCGGGCACGACATTCGCGATCCACTTCGCCCGGGACTACCATCTTCGTCCCTACGTCACGGAGGTCAAGGTCGCCGGGGTCCCGGTCGGCAAGGTCACCGCCGTCGAACCGGGGTCCGACGGCTCCGCGCGAGTCGAGGTCAAGGTCGACGGCGACATTCCGGGCAAGCTCCGCTCCGCGCCGTCCGCGGTGATCCGCCCCGCCACACTCCTGGGTGGCAAGTACTACCTCGATCTCGTACCCGGAGGGCAGCCCGGGGACTTCGGCGGCACCATCCCGGTCGCGCGAACGGAGGTCCCAGTGGAGCTCGACAAGGTCACCCGGGCGTTGCCACCCGACACGCTGGAGTCCGCGACGTCGGCCGTTGATTCGCTGGATCGCACGTTGGACGAACGTGGCCGCGCCGCGCTGGACCGGCTCCTCGCCGATGCCCCAGGCACGTTGGACCCGGCGGCCACCGTACTCGACGCCGCCCGGGGCACGCGCCCGGCAACGGACCTCACTCACGTCGTGGGGGGCTTGGAGTCGACGGCGCGGACGCTGACCGAGCAGCCAGGGCAACTGGACGCCATCGTGCGTGACCTGGACACCCTGGGCACCGTGCTGGGGCGGCGCTCGGCCGACCTGGCGGACGCGCTCGCGACGTTGCCCCGGACCCTGGACTCGACGAACGCTGGGCTGCGCCGCCTGGACGGCACGCTGATCCGGCTGCGGGACACCGCTGACCCGGCGCGCCCCGTCGCGGCGGAACTCGACACCGCGCTGGCGCATGCCGATCCCGTACTGGCGAAGGCCCGCCCGTTGGTGACCGACCTGAAGAACCTGCTGGTCGATGCCAGGCCCGTCGTGGAGCGGCTGGTGCCCACCGCCCGCGACGCCACGCCCGTGCTCGACGACGTGCGTGGCCCGGTGCTGGACCGCCTCAACGGTCCGGTCAAAGCCACGGTCCTTTCGCCCTACCACGGCACCGGGCCCTACTCGGACACCGGCGGAGACAGGCCGCTGTACCAGGAGCTGGCGTACATGTTCGCCAATGTCGACCGGGCCTCCTCCATGACCGACGCCAACGGCGCCTCGATCGCGTTCCATCCTGGAGTCGCCCCAGGCACGCTCGCCGGCCTGCCGATCAGCCTGGAACAGCTGTTCCGCAACCTCACCGGCATCGGGAAGGGAGAGCCACGATGAGCGGCACACGGCACCGCCTGCGCAAGACGTGGCAGCGGGTGCGCAACGAGCCGCGCCTGGGACGCAACGTGCTCACGCTGGCCGTTCTGGTGGCCCTCGGCCTCGGCGCCGGCGGATACATCCTGAGTCAGCAGGGATCGGGGACCACGACCTGGCCGTGGCAGGATCAGTTCGTCTTCACAGCCGAGTTCGACAACGCGCCCGCCGTGAGCCCCGGCAACGGACAGGAGGTCCGCATCGCCGGTGTGCAGGTCGGGCAGATCGAGTCCGCTTCGGTCTCCGACGACGGCAAGGCGGAGCTGACACTCTCGATCGAACCCGGTCACACCGTCTACGACAACGCCCGGACGGTGCTGCGGCCCAAGAGCCCGATGAACGAGATGTACGTGGAGATCGATCCCGGTGGCCCGCCCGGCAAGCCGCTCGCCGAAGGGGACATGATCCCGGCAACGCAGTCGCAGCGGCCCATCCAAGCGGACGAGGTCCTCGCGCACCTCGACACGAATACCCGCAGCGCCCTGACCGCGCTGCTCACCGAGTCCGACACGGCACTGGCCCACGCGCCGGAGGCACTGCCGGGCGGGCTGTCCGCCACCGACCGCGTCGTGCGTGACCTCAAACCCGTCGTCGTCGAGCTGCAGACCCGCAAGGACAAGCTCGCGCAACTGGTCACCGCACTCGCTCAGGTGTCCAGCGCCGTCGGTGAGAACGACCAGCGCCTGGCCGAGCTCGCGAGGAACCTGCAGCACACGCTGGCCGCGGCCGGAGAGCAGAGTGACGCCATCGACGAGGCGCTCGCCCAGCTGCCCGACGTGACCGACGAGCTAGGCCGCGCCACCGGCAGCGTGCAGGCCCTGAGCGACCAGCTCGATCCGGTCCTGGACAGCCTGCGGCAGGCCTCCGGCACGCTCCCGGATTCCTTGCGCAGGCTGACCGCCACCGTCGATCGCGTCGGCGAGACCGTGGACGTGGCCAACCCGGTGGTGACCAAGGCCAGGCCCGTCGTCAACGACCTGCGGCCCCTGGTGACTGACGTCAACGCCCTCCTGCCCGACCTGCGGCACACCACCAGCCGGCTGGAGCCGATCACCGCCTCCCTGCTCCCCTATCTCAACGACCTGGGAGCCTTCGTGTACCAGACCAACTCGGTGACCAGCCTCCACGACGCCAATGGCGGCATCCTGCGTGGCCTGCTCCAGGTGACGCCCAGCACGTTGCCGCTCCCGGGCGCCGAGATCCTGTCCAGCCCGACACCACGCTAGGCGGTCGACCACCATGAGAATCTCGCATTCCGTGCTGCCGGCCATCCGGCTCACCGTCCTGATCGTCTTCGTCGCCGTGTGCGCCGTGATCTTCGGCTATCTCTGGGACAACTCGGGCGGGCGGCTTCCCTTCCAACGCTCGGCCTACCAGTTGTCGGCGAGCTTTCCCCGGGTGGCGAACCTGGTGCCCGGCGCGGACGTGATGGTCGCCGGCGTCCGGGTCGGCGAAGTCGCCGAGGTTCGCCCTGCCGGGGAGCGGGCACGCGTGACGATGGAACTGGACAACCAGTATCCGGTGCACGAAGGTGCCACGGTGCGGGTCCGGAACAAGACCCTGGTCGAGGAGACCTTCCTGGAGATCAGCGACGGTGACGGCGCGCCGGTGCCCAGCGGCGCCACCCTGCCGGACTCAGCCGGCCAGCCGCCGGTGCAGCTCAACGATGTTCTGGCCAGCCTCGACCAGCCCACCCGTGAGGCGCTGGCAAGCGCGGTGCGTTCCCTCGGCGGGGCGACGGAAGGCAGCCGCGAGAACATCTCCCGTGCGCTCACCGGCCTCGGCTACCTCGGCCGGGAGGGACAGGGCGCCCTGGCCGCGCTGTCCGCCCAGAGCGACGATCTGTCGAAACTCACGGGGAAGACGGCGACCCTGCTGGCCGCGCTCGACACCAGCCAAGGACAGATTGCCCGGCTGGTCGCCGACGCCGACACCCTGACTCGTACCACCGCCGACGGCGCCGGCCAGATCGAGGCGGTGCTCCGTCGACTACCACCGGTCCTGGACAGCGCGAGCGCCGCCACCGACGACCTGGACCGGCTCTCCACCAGCCTGGCACCCATCGCCCAGAACCTGCGTACGGCCGCCCCCGACCTCAGTGCCGCACTGCGGGAACTGCCGCGGACCTCCGCCGACCTGCGCGGCCTGCTGCCCTCCCTGGACGGCGTGCTGAACACCGCGCCGGACACCCTCACGAGGGTCCCCGCGGTGGCGGCCGACGCGCAGCGCCTGCTGCCGACCCTCGACGTGGCGCTCGCCGACGTCAACCCCATGCTGGCCTACTTGCGGCCCTACGGCCCCGATGTCGCCAGCATGTTCGCCAACATGGCACAGTCGATGGCACGGGGGGACACCAACGGCCGCTGGCTGCGGACGTTCCCGCCGGTCAACGAGCAGAGCGTCCGGGGCAACCCGCTCAACCTCAACCAGATCCCCCTGCTGGACAAGTACAACCCGTACCCCGCACCGGGGGAGGCGGCCAACCCGGGCCCGTTCGACGGCGAGTACCCCCGCGTGCAGCGTGATAACAAATGAGAAGGCCGCGTCCTCCACGCCTCCGGCTCCGACTGCCCATGCCTTGGGGTCGGCACTCCCATGCGCCAGCGGAGAAGCGGCGCCCCCGGTGGTCGCGGTACCGGACCAAACGCGGCGCCGTGACCATCCTGGGCGCCCTGCTCGTGGTCGCCTTCCTGATCGGCGGGCTGGCACAGGTGCGCCTGGAGACCAGTGTCGAGTCCTTCCTGCCACACGACGACCCCGCGCTGCAGGAGCTGCAGGCGGCGGCGTCCGACTTCGGCGGGGACCCCGTCGTGGTCCTGCTCGAGTCACGCCAGCCGGGTGAGCTGCTCGACCAGCAACATTTGCTGCCGCTGCTGCAGCTGGAGGGCCAGCTGTCACGCCTACCCGACGTCGCCGCCACCTACGGCCCCGCGACCACGCTCAACCAGATCGCCGGCCGGGTGCAGGACCTGCTCGCCGAGCTCGCGGGACGACGCGACGCCCTCCGCGCCCGAGGCGGAGACGCGACGGCGGCCGAGTTCGACGCCCGGTACGGGGCACTCCTGGTGCAAGGGCTTCCGGCTGGGCTGCCCACGTTGCGCAACCCCGGCTTCGTTGAGACGGTCCTCCACACACCGGACGGGCAACCCAAACCACAGTGGCGGTTCATGGTCCCGTCCGACCGGGCCGTCGCCGTGCTGATCCGGCCACGCGAGGGGCTGGACCAGGACGGCACCGACCGGCTCGTGCAGAGCGTCCGGAATGCCGTCTCGGCGGCCCGCGACACCGTGGGTGCCGAGCGTGCCATCGTTTCCGGCGTTCCCACGGTGACCTCGGATCTGGCCAGTCAGGTGCGCTGGGAAATCCCTGTGATCGGGGGGATCGCGGTGGTGGCGGTCGCCGCGTGCTTTCTGCTCATCCCCTGGACCCGGGGTGTGCGACGACGGCTCCTGCCCGTGGTGACGACCACCGTGGCGGTGGCGCTCACGGTCGCCACGTTCGGGTGGCTAGACCGGCCCCTGTCCCTGGGCGTGGTCGCCTTCCTTCCCGTGCTCTTGGGCATCGGCAGCTACTATCCAACCTACTTCGCGCAGCACGCCCGGCGTCGCGTCGTGCTGGTGGTCGCCAGCGCGACCGCGGCGGCATTCGCCACCCTGGCGCTGTCCCCGTTACCCCTCGTCCGGGACCTCGGCCTGACGCTGGCCTTCGGCGTTCTGCTCGCCGCCGCGCTGGGTATGGTGCTGGTGCGCGCGGTGTCACGGGCTGACGCTGAGCCTCGCGGCGACCGTCGGCCCGCTACCCGCACCGCTGCGTCCTGGCCGATCCGGGCTGCTGCCGCGCTGCTCGCCGTCGCGGTCGCGGCGACGGGCTGGGTCATGCTGCCGCAGTTGAGACTCGACAGCGACTTCCGCAACTTCGCCGCAGGGCTGGAAACCCTCGAGGACGCGCGTAAGGTGGAATCGGTCATCGGCTCCTCCGGTGAGGTGGCGGTGGTGTTGCGCGGCCCCGACGTGCTCGCACCCCAGGCCGTCAGCTGGTCCCACAGCGCTCAGAGCATGATCGTCGAACGGCACGGAGACCAGCTCCGGCCGGTCATCTCGCCCGCCACCCTGCTTCCCTTCCTCGGGTCGTCGCCGTCCGCCGCGCAGATCGAGGCCGCGACCCGGCTGCTGCCGCCGTACCTCACCGGCTCGGTGTTCCGCGACGACCGGCGGGCAGCTGTGCTCAGCTTCGGTGTGCGCATGGACGACCTCGACCAGCTGCGGACGCTGCGCGACGACGTCGCCAGGAACCTGCCACCGCCCCCGACGGGGTACCGGGTGGAGTTGACCGGCTTGCCGATGGCTGCGGTCCGCGGGCATGAACTTGTCTCCTCCGACCGTGTCATCACCAATGTGGCGGGGATCCTCGCCGCTGGGGGCGTGCTCCTGATCGGCCTGCGCCGCAGGAGCGACGCCGCGCGCGCCGTCGCCGCCGCCACCCTCGCAACCGGGGTCGGCCTCGCCGCCCTGTGGGTGGCACGGGTTCCGCTGACCCCGATCACCGCCGCGCTGGGTTCCCTGACAGCGGCCGTCGGGTGCGAGTTCACCGTGCTGCTCGCCGAAGCGGTGCGACGGGGCAACGCCGCGCTGCGCACCTCCGTGTTGCTGGCCACGGCGACATCGGCCGTCGGGTACGCGGTGCTCGCCGTGTCCCAGCTCGAGGCGGTCCGGGAGTTCGGTCTGCTGCTCGCCGCATCGGTGCTGCTCGCCCTCGGAGCCGCGGCGTGCGTCGTCTGGCTTACCGTGAAGCCCCTCCGGCGGAGCGATCGTCGCCCAGCGACCGCGACCACTCCGCCCGTATCCGTCACCACGCCAGGAGGTGGATCATGAAGCAGCGGCAGACATCCGACGTGACGGATGCCAAGGAACAGGATGCTGATACGCGTGAGAACGACGCAGAGCGTTCGGGCACGGACCGGGACACCCACGTCGCCGAGGATTGCTCGCCGGACCAGCGGCGAGAGCAAGGAACCCAGGGCACGGGTGGCCAAGACCGCGACATCGCCAACAACGACGACAGCGGTGCGGACGGCGTAGATGCCGAGCGGAACGCCGACGGTGAGCCGGGCGGCCTGCGCGGCCTCCTCAGGCGAATCAGGCTCCCGCGGACCCGGAAGGCGCGGACAGTCGCGGCCGTGACGCTGCTGCTCGCGGGCGGTGGCGCGGGCGGCTACCTCTGGTGGGTTGGTGAGCAACTGCCGGACGATGCCGCCTTCCGGATCGACGATCGTGTCGTCACCGTTGACGACCTAGGCGAAGTCACCGACACATGGCGTGCACTCTACGGTATCGAGCCACCGCAGGAGCCCGGCAGGCTGGACCGTTTCCGGCGCGACGCCCCCAAGGCCTATGCGGTGAGCCTGCTCCTCGACAGGGCGGCGCGGGACCACGGCATCGTGGTGGCGGACAAGGCGGCCCGGGACACGTTGAGCCGGTTCGTCACCCAGCAGTTCGGCGAAGGCACCCAAGGTCGCGACCAGTTCGTCCAGGCGCTGGGCAACGCGGGCACGTCGGAACGAGCCGTCCTGGACGAGGTGAAGAAGCAGTTGGCCATGGACCAGCTGTTCAACACGGTCACCAAGGACACACCGGAGGTCGGCGACCAGGAAATCCGTGAGGCATTCAGCAAACGAAAAGATCAGCTGGGGACTCCTGAGCGCCGGGAACTGGCCAACATCGTCGTTCGGACCAAAGACGAGGCAGACCGGATCGTTGCCGAACTCCGCAGCGGGGCATCGTTCGACACGCTTGCCCGACAGCGTAGTCTTGACAGCGCGACCCGAAGCGACGGTGGAAACCTTGGCACCGTGACCCGGGACCAGCTTCAGCCCGGCTACGCCAAGGCAGCCTTCGCCGCTGGGCGGGGTGAGCACTTCGGCCCTGTGCAGAACAAGTTCGGCTGGAACGTCGGTATGGTCACCGGAATCACCCCGGCCGAGCCCGCGAGGTTCGACCAGGTGCGCGACCCGCTGAAGCAGCAACTCGAACTGGAACGAAAGCTCCAAACCTGGCGCGACTGGCTGGCCGAGCGAATCCGCGACGCGGACATCCAGTACGCCGATGCCTACCTGCCCGCATCCCCGGACGCTCCGCCGAGCGTGCAGCCGGGTGAGCTCGGGGTTCCCCAAGGGCAGGAGCCAGCCGAACCCGGTCAGCCGCCCCGGCAAGGGGGTCCCCGGTGAGCACGGCGGGTCCCCTGCTCGTGCTGGCGGTACTACTCGTGTTGCTCGGCCGGTGGGGCTTGCGGAATGCCGACACGGCGGTACCTGCGGCGCTCGGTGCCCGGGAACGCGCCCGCCGCGCGCGGGTGCTGCGCCGGGGTGCGGTCGCCGCACAGGTGGTGGCGGCTGCCTTCGTCGTCCTGTCCGTTCTGGCCTTGTGGGGACCTTGATGCCGGCATGTCTCAGACGCCCGTATCCTTGGGCCGGTCGATCAGCCCATAGTATCCAGCCAGTCCCGCGGCTTCCGCGCGGCTCCCGACGTCGAGCTTGTGTAACAGGGCCGCGATCATGCGTTTGGCCGTACGCTCGGAGACCAGCATCCGTTCGGCGATTTCGATGGTCTCGGCGCCCCGCGCGAGCAAGCCCCACAGGCGCATCTCCTCGGTATCCAATCTCTGGAGAATCGTTTCCGGCGGGCGGCGGATGCCATCCAGCAGCGCGGTGAACAGATCTGGTTCGACGACTCGGAAACCGGCCGCGACGCTTAGTAATGGGGCGACGAGCGTGTCGGGGTCCGCGGACTTCGACAGGTAACCGTCGGCGCCCGCCAACAATGCCTCCTCCGCCAAACCCCGATCGGTGGTGCCCGACAGCGCCAAGATCCTGGTGTCCGGATGGCGCGACTTGATGTGCCGGACTGCCGCCACGCCGCCGATCGGCGGCATGGCGAGATCGACGATCGCCAGACCGGCGCCAGTCGAACCGACCAGCGCGGCCGCTTCCTCCGGCCGGCTGGTCGACCCTGCGACCGAGATACGATCGCCGACCCGGCTCTCCAGCAACAGAGCCAAGCCCTGTGTGAACAGATCGTGGTCGTCGACGATGACCACCACCAGCTTATCACCATCCATGGCCTAACCTTAATACGACTGTAACCAGTGGGGTTCAGATGCCAGACGACCACGTGGGCGCGACGCAGGTGCCCGCTACCGCGATGAGCTGGTGGCGAGCGCCTCGGTCACGCCGGTACCTGGCGGGGCAGCCGGATCCTGGCGACACGCTGCGTCCGGTCGGTTTGATCACCGTCTGGGTCCGGGTCGGCGTCGTGCTCTCAGCGGCGGTGCTCCTGCTGGTGGGGTCCAGCCCGTTCGTCCAGCACACGGCGGCGGCATGGTATCTCGTCGGCATCGCGACGGTCTACTCGACCGTCATGTTGGGACATCCCACCTGGGAGGTCGAGGGTCGAGTGCCGGCTGCGATCATCACCGTCCTGGACGCGGGGCTGGCGTCGGGGATCGTGGCGTCATCCGGCGGCGCGCAAAGCCCAGCGGTGTCTATCCTGTTTCTGGTCATCGTCGCCGCGGCTGCCCGACTGTCCTTTATCAGCACGCTGGGAGTGGCCCTGCTGCTCGGCGGCTGCTTCGTCACAATCGCGCTGACGGTGAACCCCACGAGCGGCCCAACCCACGATCGCCTCCTAGCCGGGGTGTGGTGGGCGCTGTACCTGCTCTTCACCGGTGCGCTCGCCTCGGGGCTCGTCTTGCTGAACGAGCACGCCGAACGCGCCCGCGGCCTAGCTCAGGCGGAGACCGCCGCCGCGCGCATCGTGGCCGACGAAGAGCGCGATCTCCGGACTCGCCTGACGGCCTCCTACGACGCGCAGCAGACTGGGCTGCGCGTGATCCTCCACGAGTTCCGCACACCTGTAACATCCTTGGATGCGCTGGTCCGTGATCTGTCGCGGGAGACCGGTGGCACGGCGCAGTCCGCCGACCCCCGCCTCGCTTTGTTGACCGCGCACGTCGAGCACCTGTCGGCCATGCTCAACGCGCTGGCCGACGTCGCAGCCAGCCGGCGACCAGCCTTCAGCACAGGGCACCTTCGGGTGGTGAACGTGCACGAATTCATACTCATGGCTGCTGACGCTGCTGGCCTGCCGCGTGAACGACTTCGATTGATCGTCTCGCCATCGAACGCCCACGCCCAACTTGATGCCCAGCTCGTCCGCAGGGTCGTCACAAACCTGCTGGAGAACGCATCCCGCCACGGCCGTGACCAGCCGGTCAGTGTCATCGCGAACCTTGACCAAGGCTCGCTGTCACTGGAGATCGCCGACCGAGGGCCGGGAATGCCCCTTGACCGCGCCGTCGAGCTCACCGCCAAGTTCGCGCAGGCCGGGCAGGAACGAGGCACCGCAGGTCTCGGCCTGTGGATCGTCGACCAGATCATCCAGGCGCTGAACGGCACGATCGACTTTCAGGAGGCCGCCGGAGGCGGGTTGGCCGTGCGCGTGACATTGCCCGTGCGGACGCTGGCTGGTCGCCCACCCACCCAGTCGCCTCACCCATAGGTCCGCACCACGAGCGCCAGGGGGTGGCGATGGTGCGCCCAGACCAACTGGGCCTCGACCGATCTTGCGCGGCCCACACTGTCCGTGGCCTTCATGGGCCACTCGCGGCACGGATGGCCCGTATTGCCGGGTGCGCATTCCCCATACGCTGGGGGAAGAAGCCCTTCAGAGTCGAAGGAGACGATGTCGATGAAGACCAAGGCCGCCGTCTTGTGGGGCCTCAACGAGAAGTGGCAGGTCGAAGAGATCGACCTCGACCCGCCGAACGAGGGTGAGGTCCAGGTCAAACTGGCCGCCAGCGGATTGTGTCATTCCGACGAGCACCTCGTCACCGGCGACATCCCGATCCCGTTCCCGGTCGTGGGTGGACATGAAGGCGCCGGCATCGTTGAGGCGGTGGGCGCGAACGTGACCGAGGTGGCCGAAGGCGATCCTGTTGTCTTGAGCTTTCTCCCGGCATGCGGCAAGTGCTCCTACTGCGCCCGTGGCATGACGAACCTCTGCGATCTGGGTGGCGCGGTGATCCTCGGGCCGCAGCTGGACGGCACCTACCGGTTCCATACTCGCGGCGAGGACGCGGGCCAGATGTGCCTGCTGGGTACCTTTTCCGAGCGCACGGTGGTGCCCGCCGCCTCGGTGGTGAAGATCGACGAAGGGTTTCCGCTGGAGAAGGCCGCCCTTGTCGGGTGTGGGGTCACGACCGGATTCGGTAGCGCCACCCGGGCCGGCGAAGTGCGTGCCGGCGACGTGGTCGTCGTGGTCGGGGCCGGTGGCATCGGTGTCAATGCCATCCAAGGAGCACGGGCCGCCGGCGCGCGTGCCATCGTCGCCGTTGATCCGGTCGAGTACAAACGTGCCAAGGCGGGCGAGTTCGGGGCCACGCACACGGCCGAGTCGATGGACGAAGCGTGGAACGTGGTCAGCGAGTTGACCCGCGGGCAGCTCGCTGACGTATGCGTGCTCACCACCGACGTCGCCGAGGGCTCCTACATCGAGCCCGCTTTGAGTCTGGTGGGCAAGCGTGGGCGTGTGATCGTCACCGCGATCGGCCATCCGGACGAGCACACGATGAGCGGCAACCTCTTCGAACTCACGCTCTACGAGAAGCAGATCCGGGGCGCGCTGTTCGGATCCTCGAATCCGCAGCATGACATTCCGCGACTGCTTGAGTTGTACAACCTCGGCCAACTCAAGCTCGACGAACTGGTGACCGCTGAGTATCAGCTGGAGGACATCAACCAGGGATACCAGGACATGCGTGACGGAAAGAACATCCGCGGAATGATCCGCTTCTGAAACTCCTAAGTCGACAGAAACAGTTATCGTCGCCAAGTTATTCCCGCCCTATCCGGCGTGTATTCGAATCGAGGATGTGACATGGCAATCGACCGCGTCATCCAGCACGGTAAGCGGAATGGGTATGGCAGCCTCTGTGAGGGCGGCCTACGCATGGAATCCTTCCCTATGCGGCTGTTCCGGAAGGGAAACAAGAAATTCTGGGACCCGGAAACGATCGACTTTTCGCAGGACGCCGCGGACTTCGCCGCGATGTCGCCGGACGAGAAGAAGTTGACCTGCATCCTTGCCTCACAGTTCATGGCCGGGGAGGAGTCGGTCGCTCAGGACCTCCAGCCGTTCATGGCGGCCATGGCGGCAGAGGGACGGCTGGCCGACGAGGCCTACCTCACCCAGTTCACCTTCGAAGAGGCCAAGCACATGCAGTCTTTCCGACTGTGGTTCGACGCCGTCGGGCTCGGCACGGACCTGCATGAGTACGTGGAGTACAGCCAGCCATACCAGACAATCTTCGCCGAGGAACTGCCCAAGTCCCTGTACGCCTTGGAGAAGGACCCGTCGCCCGCGGCGCAGGTGCGTGCCTCGATTACCTACAACCACGTCGTCGAGGGTTGTCTCGCCCTCACCGGCTACTTCGGATGGGCGAAGGTATGCGCGAGCAGGAACATCCTGCCGGGCATGCAGCAGCTCATCAAGTACATCGGCGACGACGAGCGCAGGCACATGGCGTGGGGTACCTTCACGTGCCGCCGTCACGTCGCCGCGGACGAGCGGACCTGGGAGGTCGTTGAGGAGCGGATGCAGGAACTAATCGAGCCAGCGATGAGTTTGATCGTGAAGCTGTTCGACCAGTTCGAAGCTGCGCGGGCCCCGTTCGGTATCGATCTCGACGAGATGACCGACTATGGCATGGACAAGATCAACCGTCGGCTGGAGTCGATCGAGGGGGCACGGGGCCGCCCCGTCGAGGAGATCGACGAGGACTACTCGCCTATGCAGCTTGAGGACACCTTCGCCGAGGAGGACGAGAAGGCCGTGGCGAAGTCGCTTGCGGCCGTGTCCTGAGCCGACGCGCTCCGAGCACTGTTCCGTGGAACTGTTCGTCCGGGGGCGGAGACCCGACCCGGGCGAACAGTTCGCGTCGGCAAGGTCACCAGAATCGAGGCAGCAAGAGATGGGCACAACAACCGCGCCAGCTGGCGAGGTCACCGTTGACGTGTTGTTCGTCGGCGCCGGGCCCGTGGGCTTGTTCGGTGCCTACTACGCGGGTTTTCGTGGGCTTACCACGGCGTTGGTGGATCCGCTACCGGAGGCCGGTGGTCAGGTACAGGCGATCTACCCCGAGAAGAACATCTACGACATCGCAGGCCTGCCCGCTGTTCAGGGGCAGCAGCTGATCCGCAACCTCCTCGAGCAGGCGAAACCGTTCGGCCCCCGATTCCTGTTGTCTCAGCAGGCGAGCGACATCCGGGAAGTTGCCGATGGCTGGCGGGTGACGACCTCCTCGGGTGTCGTCGTCAACACGAGAGCCGTGATCGTCACCTCCGGAGTGGGTTCGGTGACCCCGCGTCCGCTACCAGCAGGTGAGGAGCTTCTCGGGCGCGGGCTCTGCTACTTCGTCCCGCAGCTGGAGGTGTTCGACGGCAAGGATGTCGTCGTGGTGGGCGGTGGCGACTCGGCGCTGGACTGGGCACTGGCCGCGGTTCCGCGTGCCCGGTCGGTCACCCTCGTGCACCGTCGCAAGCAGTTCCGGGCGCACGAACATTCGGTCGCGCAGGTGAAGGACAGTCCGTGCCACCTGGTGCTCGACGCCACCGTTACCGCGGTTCGTGGTAACGACAGCGTGGAGAGCGTGGACGTCACTGTGCGCGGGGAGGACGGCGCGCGGGAGCTGAAGGCTCAGGTCGTGGTCGCCGCACTGGGTTTTCTGATGGACCTCGGCCCGATCGCCGGGTGGGGCCTTGAGATGGAGGGGCGGGCCATCCGCGTCGACACCCGGATGCGTACGAATCTGCCGCGCGTCTATGCCGCTGGGGACGCGGCGACCTTTCCGGGCAAGGTGAAATTGATCGCCGTCGGTTTCGGCGAGGTGGCGCTCGCCGTGAACAACGCTGCCGTCGAGTTGAATCCGGACGCGACTCTTGCTCCCGGGCATTCGAGTGATCTCGTGCCCGCGTCGGAACCGTTGGCGCCCGAGGGAAATTCTGCACAGCCGCGAAGCAAGGAGGTCGCAGGATGGCGTTCGTGATCGGCGAGCCGTGTGTCGACGTCAAGGACATGACGTGCATCGAGGAATGCCCGGTCGATTGCATCTACGAGGGCGAACGGATGCTGTACATCCACCCGACGGAATGCATCGACTGCGCGGCCTGCGAGCCGGTATGCCCAGTAGAGGCCATCCGTCCCGCACAACACGTTGACGAGGAATGGAAACCATTCCAGGAGTCGGCGCAGCAGGCGTTTACGGGGATCGGGTCACCGGGAGGATCGACCAAAGTGGATACCCCGATACCCGACACCGAGTTCGTGAAAACGCTCCCTCCCAAGGAGGACTAGTCAAGGTCGAAGGTGCGTCGCGATCGCGATGCCGCATCACGAGGAGTGAGTGTGGGCTCAACCGCTGTGGCTCAACGAGGAGCACGCAGCGCCGCCGATGACGGACAGGCCGGCGGTGATGTCGTGGACCTGTCCGCTGACAACTGGGTGCTTGTTCGTGCGGCTCAACGAGGAGACGCGTCGGCGTATGCCGTGCTGTACGACAGATTCGCGACCAGCGTTCACCGCTTTGCCCTATCCCGTGTCCGCGATCGGCACCTAGCCGAGGACGTCACCAGCGAGACGTTCGCGCGGGCGCTGCGGGCAATCAACTCGCTGGAGTACCGGGGACGAGATGCGGGCGCGTGGTTCCTCACCATCGCCCGCAATATCATCTTCGACCACACGAAGTCCGGGTCCGTGCGGCATGAGGTCACGGTCGACGAGCTTCCGGACGCCTCCGGTCACGAGACGCCGGAGGAGCTCGTCATTCTCGGGATCGCGCGAGCGGAACTGATCCGGTGCCTGGGATTACTCGCCGATGACCAGCGGACGTGTCTTGTGCTGCGGTTCTTCTGCGATCTTTCGGTCAACGAGACCGCGAGAATACTGGACCGCGAACCCGGTGCGGCGCGTGCTCTGCAGTATCGGGCGATTCGTCGTCTTGGCGAGTTGATTGGCGGATCTGCGGATGGGCGGCGTCGCGTGCAGCCGGCACCGTCCGGAGGAGAGAAAGGCAGTTGACGATGACAACAATGACCGTTGACGTTCCGGAATCCGTCCAGCGATTTCTCGGCAGGGCTTCGGACAGCATCGTGGTCGGTGCGGAGCAGCGAAGTGCGACCGGGAACGGCCAGATCACGACTCAGGACCCCGCGACCGGTGCGACGTTGACCAGCATTGCGGCCGGCGGGAAGCCCGACGTCGACGAGGCGGTCGCCTCGGCGCAGTCGGCCTTCGGAGAATGGCGAGCGATGAGCGCGGCAGCCCGCGGGCATGTTCTGCTCGACATCGCGACGATACTGGACGCCCATGCCGAGGAATTGGCGACGCTCGAAACCCTGGACAACGGAAAGCCGTTCACCGAGTCGATGTACGTCGACGTCGCGCTCGCGGCGCAGGTCTGGCGCTACTACGGTGGCTGGACGACGAAACTGACCGGGCAAACCGTGCCGGTCTCTCCTCCGGTCGGAGAGGCACTGGTTTATACTCGGCGGGAACCCCTCGGCGTCGTCGGCGCGATCGTGCCCTGGAATTTCCCGTTGCTCATCGCATCGTGGAAGGTGGCACCGGCGCTGGCGGCCGGAAACACCGTCGTCCTCAAGCCGTCCGAGTTCACCTCGTTGAGCGCCCTGCGGATGGTGGAGTTGGCACTCGAGGCTGGGCTGCCTCCCGGCGCGATGAACCTGGTCACCGGCTACGGGCCCGAGGCGGGACAGGCGCTGATCGATCACCCCGGCGTGGCCAAGATCTCGTTCACTGGTTCGACGGACACCGGCAGGCGCATCGTCACCGCGAGCGCGCCACACCTGAAGAAGCTGACGCTGGAACTGGGTGGGAAGTCGGCGAACATCGTCTTTCCGGACGCCGACCTTGCCGCCGCGGCACAAGGCGCGCTGACCGGGATCTTCATGAACCAAGGGCAGGTGTGCTGCGCCGGATCACGGCTGTTCGTGCATCGCGACGTTCACGACGAGCTGGTACAGGAGCTGGCTTCGGCGGCGAAAGCGATCCAACTGGGTCATGGACTGGCCGACGACACCGAGATGGGCCCGCTCATCTCGCCGAAACAGCTGGAGCGCGTGCAGGGGTATGTCGAGTCGGGGCTGCGCGAAGGCGCGACGCTGGTGTGCGGTGGTGACCGCCCGAATGGTGTACTGGCTAACGGCAATTTCCTGAGCCCGACCGTGTTCACCCAGGTCCGCGACGACATGTCCATCGCGGCTGAGGAAATCTTCGGGCCGGTGCTGTCGGTGCTGTCGTTTGACGACGAGAACGAGGCGGTTCGGCGTGCCAACGCGAGCGCCTACGGATTGGCCGCGGGCGTGTGGACCAACGACGTGAGGCGGGCCCACCGCGTCGCAGCGGAATTGGATGCGGGCACGGTATGGGTGAACATGTACAACATGATCGACCCCGCCGCGCCCTTCGGCGGTTTCAAGGCGTCCGGCTACGGACGCGATCTCGGCGAGGAAGCGTTGCTCGGCTACACACAGACGAAGTCTGTGTGGCTGAACCTCGACTGATCCCAAGAGCCAAGCAGAGGCTCACACCACAAGAAAGGAAATCGCAATGGGCGTGTTCAAGGACGAGGCGGAAGTTCACAAGTACATCGGAGGGGTCTTCGAGAAGGGGCTCGCCGATCCCAAGATCGGCCCAAAACTGTCGGGCTCAGGGGTGATCCTGCAGATCACGTACACCGATCCCGACGCGGTCGTCACGGTCGACATGCCGAACGGCAAAGTGTACGCGGGCGCCACCGATCTCAAGCCCGTTGTGGAACTGTTCATGACAGCCGACGACGGAAACCGGTTCTGGCTCGGCGAACTCAACCTCGCGACCGCGTTGGCGAAGGGCAAGGTCCGCGCTAAGGGACCGACTTCGAAGGTCCTGAAACTTGTGCCCGCCGCGAAGTCCCTGTTCCCGGCATATCGTGAGATGCTGGAAGCGGACGGTCGACAGGACCTGCTTTCGGCGTAACGGAGGTCACCATGCTCAGCACCATGCAGACAACACCGCTGACGGTGTCCTCGATCCTGCGGCACGTGGTGCAGAACCACGGCGATCGTGGAGTCCTCACGGCTACCGGTGACGGCGTCAGGCGGGTTTCCTACCGCGAACTGGGCGAGCGGTGTGGCAAGCTGGCGAACGCGTTGCGTCGCCTCGGTGTCGCCGACGACGACCGGGTCGCGACGTTCCAATGGAACAACCAGGAGCACCTGGAGGCCTATGCGGCGATCCCATCAATGGGCGCCGTGCTACACACCCTCAACATCCGGCTGTCGCCCGAACAGATTCGGTTCATCGCCACACACGCCGAAGACCGGGCGGTCATCGTTGACTCGTCGCTCATCCCACTGATGGCCAAGGTTCTCCCCAGCCTCGACACCGTGCGGTTCGTGCTCGTGACCGGAGAAGGTGACATCACCTCCTTGGCGGGATGCGGCAAGGAGGTGCTGCGTTACGAGGATGTGCTGGCTGGCGAGTCGTCCGAGTTTCCCTGGCTGGACGGTGACGAGAACGCGGCGGCGGCGATGTGCTACACCAGTGGCACGACCGGCGATCCCAAAGGCGTCGTGTACAGCCACCGGTCGATGTACCTACACTCGATGGCCGCGTGTTCCGGGAACGCATTCGGCATCGCGGAACCCGATCGAGTGCTTCCGGTGGTTCCGATGTTCCACGCCAACGCATGGGGCCTGCCTTACGCGGCGTTGATGGCTGGCGCGGACCTGCTGCTACCTGACCGATTCCTGCAAGCAGAACCTCTGGCGGACATCATCCAGGCGCAGCGCCCGACGCTTGCCGGCGCTGTGCCCACCATCTGGAATGACCTCTTGCATCATGTCGATCGAAACCCGGACATCGACCTCTCCTCGTTGCGCCTGGTCGCTTGCGGTGGTTCGGCGGTGCCGAGAGCGTTGATGGAGTCGTTCGAGCAGAGGTTCGGCGTCACGATCGTGCAGGCATGGGGCATGACCGAGACTTCGCCGCTTGGCGCAATCGCGACGCCCCCGGCCGCCGCCGAAGGGGAAGACCGAATGCGGTACCGGGCCACTCAAGGACGGCCAGTTTGCGGCGTCGAACTCAGGCTGGTGGACGACGACGACAGGGTGCTCCCGCGCGACGGCAAGGCGGTCGGCGAGTTGGAGGTGCGTGGTCCGTGGGTTACCGGGTCGTACTATCGTGTCGAAGCCGAGGACAGGTTCCACGACGGCTGGCTGCGAACCGGCGATGTCGGGAACATCAGCCCGGACGGGTTCCTCACCCTAACCGACCGGGCCAAGGACGTCATCAAGTCCGGTGGCGAGTGGATCTCCTCGGTTGAGCTGGAAAATCTGCTTATGGGCCATCCCGACGTCGTCGAGGCAGCGGTCATCGCCGTATCCGACCCCAAGTGGCAGGAGCGACCCCTTGCCGCCGTGGTGCTTCGAGACGGCACTGAGACGACTGCCGACCAGCTGCGGTCGTGGTTGGCCGACAAGGTTCCGAAGTGGTGGCTGCCGGAACGATGGGCATTCGTTGACCAGGTCCCGCGCACGAGCGTCGGCAAGTTCGACAAGAAGGCTCTACGCCGTATCCACTCGGATGGCAGGCTGGCGGTGAACGAAGTATACGAATAGCTTCGTTCGTCATCAGGAGCAGTGTCGATGGTTCCGGCTGCGGCTGGCGGAGCTCACCAACGATGAGGTGTGAGCTACCTGTCGGCATGTCACCGGGCATCGACCATGAGACCCCGACCGTGGCGCGAAGTAGCACCGAGGATTGATATCCAGTAGCGTCAACCCAAGCAGAGAGCCGAGTTACAGCCGCTCGCCCCGCACTGCCCGGGTGCGCCGCGCCGACATACGGAGGCGCGGCGCACGACCCTGGACCGCCCAGGTGTCCCCCACGACTGCGACACGTAACCCGACCTGAAGTATGACACGCGACAGCTCCTTCAGCGGGAACGGGGGCACAGCCACCGCTTGCTGGCTGCACCGCGATCTGCCAGGAGTGGCGCTCGACGTGGTGCGCGGTGTGGTCGCGTGGTGGTTGATCCGTCGAGCCGGTCCCGAGCGGACCAATAGTCATCGAACCAGTTCGCGACGTACCGGATGCCTTCGCTAATCCGTTCCTGGTTCCTGGCAACGCGGAATCCACATCAGACTCCCTTCCACGTCGGCGCGGAGTTCCGTAGCTGTCCCATGGCTTCACCGTCGCGTCGTACCGGGAACACGACGTGCCGTTCTCCGTCCAACGTCCGCACCCAGGTCGCTGTTCTCGGCCACCTCGGTGAGCGCGCGGACCGGGCTGACCGGTGCGTCGGTTCCGGCGAACAGCACGAGCCGGGTGTCCGGTCGCGGGTGGCGAATGTGCGGTGCAGCAGCGCGTGTAGCTCGTCGCCATGTCGCAGCTGGTTCCCCAGGCCTGGGAACCGCGTGTCGGCGAACGCAGGCTCGATGGTCGCGAGCACCGCGCGGGTCGGCGCCCAGAACCGCTCGTCGACGGCGCCGAGGGCGAGCCAGCGCCCCGTCGGCGGTCGCGGAGACATCGTTGGTGGGGTAGAGGTGGCGCCGGTCGTCCGCGCCGCGCTCCAGCGGTGGGCCGCCGCGCGCGGCGGCCCACGCGGTCATCACGTCGGTCATGCTCACGTCGAGGTGGCAGCCTAGGCTGGTATGGGGCCCGTTCGTACAGGGCCGACAAGATCGCGATGAGGCGAAGCACGACGAGCCGAGGTCGGCCATCGGCACGCCTCGGCGTGGTTCCTGGCTCCAGCGCCCGCTGAACGACAGTGTGCCGGATGCAGCGAGGTAGTTGATGTCGTGGCCGGGCAGTTGCTCGCCGCGGCTGCCGTAGCCGGAGATGGAGCGGTACACGATGCCGGGATTGATCTCGGCGACGCGTTCGTGCCGACGCCGAGCTCGTTCATCACGCCCGGTCGGAAGCCCTCGACGAGCACGTCGTGCTCCCGCGCCAAGTCGAGGAACTCGGCCTGGCCTGCCAGGGTCTTGAGGTCGATGACCACGCCGTGTTTGTTGCGGTTTGCCGCGGCGAATAGCTCACCGCGGATCAGCCGGCCGCCGTCCCTGCCCGGCGGCTCCACCTTGGTCACCTCGGCACCGAGGTCGCCGAGCACCTGCGCCGCCCACGGTCCCGGCAGCAGTTGGGATGCGCGTCGAACACTCGCACCCCGTCCAGTACGCCGCGCTTACCCATGCTTCTCCATAAGCACCACGCGGTTGACCAGTCCGGCCGCGGCCGCGGTAGGAGCCGGGAACCGTTCACCGAGCATCAGTAGTTCAGCCGCGCGGGTTGGGCCCAGACTGCGGGTGAGAAACCAGGCCAACCCGCCGTCGGGCGCCATCCCGCGTTGGGGGAACGGGGCCGCGGAGAAGGCGTCTTCGGCGGTGACGACGAGGTCACAGCAGCGCACCAGGCTCCAGGCGACGCCGACCGCGAAGCCCTCCACCGCGGCGATCGTGGGCATCGACAGGCGCGCCAGCCTGGTGAGGGCGCGGTCCCCGACAGACAACCTGGCGGATGGGGCGCCGATGCCTTCGCCTCGGGACGGGGAGGTTTCACGTCCCCGCCCGCCGAGAAACAGCCTGCGGCTCCGGTGAGCACCAGTGCGCGGATCGTGCTGTCCTCACTGACCTCCGACAGGGCCGCGTCCAGCTCCGCCCAGGTCTGCCAGCCGATCGCATGTTCCGCCGGCACCATTTGATCGACTAGCCCGAGACGCAACCCCTCTTCGGGGGTGACCGCCCTACCGGTGTAGAGCAACTCTAGCGTCGGGCCCTTACCGACGGCCTCTACCAGTCGCTGCGTGCCGCCCGCCCCGGGAAGCAGCCTCAACCGCACCTCGGGCAGGCCCAGCCGGGTCCCTTCGGCCACGAACCGCGGGTCGCAGGCCAGGGCCAGCTCCAGCCCGCCACCCACGGCCGGACCGTTGACCGCCGCGATCCTCGGCATCGGCAGCCGCTGCAAGTCGTCGAAACCGCGCTGGATCGCGCTGACGAACCTCGGAAACAATGAGTCATCGAGCCCGCGCAACATCTTGATGTCGGCGCCGGCGATGAACCTGGACCGGGTGCTGGTGATCACGACGGCACCGACGTCTCCCCGCCGCACAAGTGAGGTGGCCGCCCGGCTGAGCTGGTCCACGAGTTGCCGGTCGAGCGCGTTGGCGGGTGGCCGGTCGACAGTCAGGACCGCGACCGCCCGTTCGACCTTGACCCGAACGTAGCCGTTCTCCGTGGGCGTTCCCATCGTACTCACCGCCACGGGGAGAAGCCGGGGGCGCGCTTCTCCAGGAACGCCGATGCGCCCTCGGTCTGCTCACCCCAAGTCCAGAAGCCGGGGTTGGCCTGGTCGAGGATCTTGAACCGGTCCTGCGCCTTGCGAACCGGTGCCAGGGAGTCGTCGAACGACTTCTTCACCAGCTTCAGTACCGTGGGGCTCAACGCCAGCAGTTCGTCGCACCAGCGCCGGACCTCGGTGTCGAGTTCATCCGCCGGTACGACCGAGTTGACCAAGCTCCACTGGAGAGCTTGCTGAGCGTCGTGGCGCCGACACAACATCCAGATCTCCTTGGCCCGTTTCATGCCGACGACGGACCAGAGGTGGCTGACGATCCATCCCTCGGCCGTGCTGGCCACGCGCGGCCCGTTCTGCCCGAACACTGACCGGTCCGAGGAGATCGTGAAGTCGCACATGTACGCCATGTAGTGTCCGCCCTGATCGCGTATCCGTCCACCCGGGCGATCACCGGTTTCAGGCAATCTCGCAACGCCTGGTACAGCCGTTCGCACCTCTCGTCGAAGGCGTCGGCTCCTGCCGCGGCGGAGATCGTCCGCGCGCTCTCGGTGGCGACGTCACCGCCGGCGGAGAAGGCTCGCTCTCCTGCGCCGGTCAACACGATCACGCCCACCTGGCCGTCCTCGGCGGCACGGGCGACCGCACGGTTCCACTGCGCATCTGCGTCCAGGGCGACGTCACGTTCGAGGGCTGACACACCGATCGCGCGAGCGTCGGCCGGCGCTCGCGCCATTCGCGCACCGCCGAACGACTCCACTGATCGTCCACTAAGGATCGCCATCGCGTCACGTTGATGAAGAGGTGACTCATGCACGCGTCAACCACCGAAATGCCGAATCTCGCCGCCTATGACGTCATCCTCGTCAACAGCAGCGGCGGCAAGGACTCACAAGCAATGCTCGACGAGGTCTGTACCCTCGCCGAGGCCGTGGGAGTCCTCGATCGCATCACCGTCCTGCACTGCGCGCTCGGTCACGTCGAGTGGCCCGGCACCAGCGAACTCGCCCGCAAACGAGCAAGGACTGCTCCTCGACCAAGTTCGTCGCCGCGGTCGCTGGCCTTCGGCCTCGGCTCGCTACTGCACTTCGGGCCAGAAGCGAGGCCCAGCAAGGAAACTCATTACGCAACTGGTCGCCGAGCTCGGCGATCTGGGCCGTCCGGGACTGTCCGAACAACGGTGGATCTGATCTTGGTCTGACACGCCGGGCGTGAGCTTGGCGGGAAGGATCGATCATGACCGAAACACTGGACCTCGTGACCGATGATGTGGATCAGCAGCGGCTGGCGGAGCAGCTGCTCGCGCAGGCCAAGGAACAGGGCGTCGACCTGGTGGGGCCGGACGGGCTGCTGAACCAACTGACGAAGAATGTGCTCGAAACCGCGCTGGACGCGGAGATGACCGAGCACCTGGGATACGACAAGCACGACCCGGCCGGCCGCGACAGCGGGAACTCCCGCAACGGCACCAGATCGAAAACGGTACTGACCGAGATCGGGCCGGTGGAGATCGAGGTGCCGCGCGACACCGACTCCTCGTTCGATCCGCAGATCGTGCGCAAGCGGCAACGCCGGTTGACCGGTGTCGATGAGATCGTGCTGTCGCTATCGGCGAAGGGCCTGACCACCGGTGAGATCGCCGCACACTTCGACGATGTCTACGGCGCGAAGGTTTCCAAAGACACCATCTCGCGGATCACCGACAAGGTCGTCGCGGAGATGACCGAGTGGGCAAACCGGCCACTGGACCGCGTGTATCCGGTGCTGTTCATCGACGCGATCCACGTCAAGATCCGCGACGGGCAGGTCACCAACCGGCCCATCTATGTCGCCATCGGCGTTACCGTCAACGGCGAACGTGACATCCTCGGCCTGTGGGCCGGAGACGGCGGCGAGGGCGCCAAGTTCTGGCTCAGCGTGTTGACCGAGATCAAGAACCGCGGCGTTGCCGATGTGTGCATCGCGGTCTGCGACGGGCTGAAAGGGCTGCCGGAGACCATCATCACGGTGTGGGAGCGGGCGGTCGTGCAGACGTGCGTCATCCACCTGATCCGCAACGTGCGCCGTGAGGCGCCTGTTATTTCGATCGGAGGTGAGAGACCTTCGACGCCGGGCCGTCGCAGCGGTTTGGTGAAGCTGAGGGCAGCCTGATCCGCGGAGTGGCGGGGAAGGGTGGAAGCGGCCCTGACAAAGCCGGGACGTGCCAGTACCGCCAGATGGTGCGGGCCCGGCGAGCGAGACGAGAAGGTGCACGTGAGAAACCAGCGGTGAAGCCTCGTTAGCAGGAACCGGCTCGAGCCTGGTGGATCTGGGCCGGGGCGTGGTGCGTGGTCCCCACTGTTTCGATGGGGCCTCCCGTCATGATCGAAGCCGTCGGTCGTGACAGTTCGGGATGAAGGTCTGCGGCGTAGTCCCGAGGGCCGCCGGGTATAGCTGGGCGCCTAACTCGTTGATCGGTAACAGGTGAACACGGGAACCGTCCCGGTCCTGCCTTGCGCGACCGTGTGTCCGATGCGGTGACGTGAGGCTGGGTCCGCTGCCGGCCGATCGGGCCGGGACGGGGCGGAGCCACCGTAGTAGTCCGAGGCCGGGAGAGCCGGTCACATGGCGAAGGGCGGCAGCGATGTGAGCGGGAAGGATGCTGTCATGCCGGAAGACGCACCGGTGAATATTGGTGCTCTGCTCGACCGCCCACTGGTGGTCCGGGAGCGGGTACTGGGGATTCAGACCAAACTGCACCGTTGGGCGACGGCCGACCGGGGCCGTCGCTTTGATGATCTGTTCAACCTCGTGGTGGACCCGGCGTTCCTCGTCATGGCGTGGACCCGAGTCCGGGAGAACAAGGGCGCCAAGACGGCCGGGATCGACGGGGCAACCGCGTGGTCGATCGAGAACAGCGAACGCGGCGTGGCCGGTTTCCTGACCGAACTGCGGTCCTCGGTGAAGAATCGTTCGTTCCGGCCAGCCCCGGTGCGCACCGCGCAGATCCCCAAGACGGGCGGCAAAATCCGCCGCCTGGGGATCCCAACGGTGCGCGACCGCGTCGTGCAGGCGTCCTTGAAACTGGTGTTGGAACCTATCCTGGAGGCCGATTTCGACCCGTGCAGCTACGGGTTCCGCCCGCAATGCCGATGCCAGGACGCCATCGAGGAGATCCGCTTTCACGCCGCACGCGGCTACGAGCAGGTCTTCGAGGTCGATATCGCCGCCTGCTTCGACGAAATCTCGCACCCGGCCCTGATGGACCGGCTGCGGACTCGTGTCGGAGACCGGCGTGTCCTGGCGCTGATCAAGGCGTTCCTGAAGGCGGGCCTGCTGGACGAGTTGCGTGACTTCCGGGACACCACCACCGGAACTCCTCAGGGCGGCATCCTCTCGCCGCTGCTGGCCAATCTCGCTTTGAGTGTTCTCGACGAGCATTTCCGCGCCCGGTGGGAGGCGATGGGCACCCAGATCCAACGCTGGCGAGCCACCCGGCGCGGGGCCGCGACCTACTGCCTGATCCGCTATGCGGACGACTTCGTGGTGATGGTCTTCGGCACCCGGCAGCACGCCGAGAACCTCTACGGGGAGATCGAAACGGTCCTGGACCAGGTCGGGTTGCGGCTGGCGCCCGACAAGACCCGGGTGACCGGCATCGACGAGGGCGTCGACTTTCTCGGGTTTCAAATCCAGCGACACCGGCAGAAAGGAAGCGACCGGCGGCTGATCTACACCTATCCGTCGAAGACGTCCCTGGCGACGATTCGACGCAAGGTCAGCGCAGCCACCGGCAGACAGACCACCAGCCTCCCCGCGGACAAGCTGTTCGTTCGTTTAGGACAGATAACCCGCGGCTGGGCCTTCTACTTCCGGCACGGCGCGTCCAGCCGGGCGTTCGGCGCTCTCGACCACCATCTGTGGTGGAGGGTCTGGCGCTGGCTGCGCAACAAGCATCCGAACCGGAACGCGCGGTGGATCATCCGCCGCTACTACGGCCCCGGCCAGTGGTGGCCCACCAGCAACGGCGTCCGGCTCTTCCAACCCGCAACGGTGAGCATCCAGCGTTACCGATTCCGGGGCGCGAAGATCCCGAACCTGTGGACGGCCCAGAAGGCATAACGGCACTCGCGGAGAGCCCGGTGCACGGAAACGGGCACGCCGGGTTCGGCGGGCGGCCCGCAAACGGACCGGTGGCAACACCGGCACCGCGCTGCGGGCCGACCCCACTCGTTCCGCTATGCCGGACGCCAACACCGGGATGCGATCGTGCGAGGTCTGAA
>NZ_JAKGSD010000062.1 GCF_021654135.1 Amycolatopsis tucumanensis
TTAAAGATCAAAAGATAGTCCTCGCCGGACGGGCAGGCTCCGGGATGACCAGGGGACCGTTGTTAGCTCACCTCGGGTGGGTGGTCGCTGTGCGGTCATCCCGTCGCCTTCCGGTTTGTGCATATCACCTTGATCCAGGGCCGCAAGGTTGGCATTTCAACTCACGTGAGCAGAGAGGTTGCGGCCCTGGCTCAAGGTGATCGTCGCGTGTCAGGCGACGGGATGACCACCCAGCTCGGGGTTTTGTTCAAAGATGGCGCTATGCGCCCGTGTAGAGCAGGGTGTTGGGGCTGTTCGTTCCTGCGCTGGTCACCTTGCCCGTGGTGGCGGCTGCCACCAGTGCGTCTCGTACCTGCTGGGGCGTCGCCGAGGTGTGGGTGGCCAGGTAGAGCGCTGCGGCTCCGGCCACGTGGGGCGTCGCCATCGAGGTGCCGCTGATGGTGTTCGTGGCGCTCGTGCTGCCGATCCAGTCCGACTTGATGCTGCTGCCGGGCGCGAAGATGTCCAGGCAGCTCCCGTAGTTCGAGTAGCTCGCCCGTGCGTCCGTGCTCGTCGTGGCTCCCACGGTGATCGCGGCCGGGACGCGGGACGGCGACGAGCTGCAGGCGTTCGTGTTGCTGTTGCCCGCCGCGACCGCGTACGTCACGCCCGCCGCGATCGACGCCTTCACCGCGTTGTCCACCGCCGTCGACACGCCGCCGCCGAGGCTCATGTTCGCCACCGCCGGCTTCACCGCGTTCTGGGTGACCCACTCGATGCCGGCGATCACCTGGTCGTAGGTGCCCGAACCCTCGCAGTCGAGCACCCGCACGGCGGTCAACCGCACCCCCTTGGCCACACCGTACGCGGAACCACCGACAGTTCCGGCGACGTGCGTGCCGTGGCCGTTGCAGTCGCTGGCATTCGAGTCGCCGTCGACGAAGTCGTAGCCGGACGTCGCGCGGCCGCCGAAGTCGCTGTGCGTCAGGTTGATGCCGGTGTCGATGATGTAGGCATGCACGTTCGACGCGGTGGTCGAGTAGTTGTACGCCTGGTTCAGCGGCAGGTTGCGCTGGTCGACGCGGTCCAGGCCCCACGACGGCGGATTTGACTGCGTGGCGGTGATCGAGACGCGCCGGTTCTGCTCGACGAACGCCACCGACGGATCGGCCGCGACCCGCTTCGCCTGCGACTCGCTCATCGTCGCCGAGTAGCCGTGCAGCGCACGCGAGAACGTTTGCCGCACGTTGCCGCCGAGCTTGCCGGTCACCTCGCTGACCAGTGAAGACACCGGTGACGCCGAGTCCTTGAACACCACGATGTAGCTGCCGGAGATCGCGCCGGGCGCATCCGCGCCGACGATCGACCCCTCCTGGGCGGAAGCCGGGGCGGTGAACCCGACGGTCGCGACCGCAGCGGCCGCGAGCGCCACACCGGCTGATCTGGCCTTGCTGAGCAGGGACTTGGACATGAGTCCTCCTTGGCAGGGCCGGCGCGATGAGCTGGGGAATCGCCCACCGCACCGCAAGGGGTGAGACTTTTTCACGGTAGGACCGCGTCACCGCCCCGCGGAAGGACTGGCACCCGGGTGGCTCCCGGCGAAAGTAGGGCGGACCAGCCGCCCGGTCTGGATCAGTCGGCTGTCGTGACGCCCTCGATCACGTCCAGCACCTGCCGGGCCGTCACCGCGCCCACGGCCTTGCCCGTCTCGTCCACCACGACCCCCAGGCCCGCCGGCGACGACAACGCCGCGTCCAGCGCGCCCCGCACCGACGTGCCGCGCCGGTAGAGCGAACCGCCGGCGACCAGGTCCGACTCGGCCAGCCCGCCGTCCACACTGGACCCCGGAGCCAGCCAGCCCCGCGGCTGCCCGGAGTCGTTCACCGCGAGCAGCCACTCCTCCGTCGGACCGGAGACGTTGTCACCCAAGGAAACCGTGGCC
This sequence comes from Amycolatopsis tucumanensis, assembly GCF_021654135.1. Lineage (GTDB taxonomy): Bacteria > Actinomycetota > Actinomycetes > Mycobacteriales > Pseudonocardiaceae > Amycolatopsis_E > Amycolatopsis_E tucumanensis. The sequence goes on from NZ_JAKGSD010000062.1 coordinate 1,922, forward strand.
ACCGAACGAACTTCCACGCCCGTAGCGTCCACAAAAGACAGTCCACGGTAGCCGCGGTCGCGGCCCACGAAGGACGCCACGAAGTCGTCCACCGGGTGCCGCAGCACGTCGGCCGGCGTGCCGTACTGCGCGAGCCGCCCGCCGACGCGCATCACGGCCACCTTGTCGCCCAGCCGCACGGCCTCGTCGATGTCGTGTGTGACGAACACGATCGTCTTGCCCAGCTGCGACTGCAACCGCAGCAACTCGTCCTGCAGGCCCTCGCGCACGATCGGGTCGACGGCCGAGAACGGCTCGTCCATCAGCAGCACCGGCGCGTCCGCGGCCAGCGCCCTGGCGACCCCCACCCGCTGGCGCTGACCGCCGGAAAGCTGCGCCGGATAACGCTTCCCCAGTTCCGCGGGCAGACCGACGATCTCCAGCAGCTCGGCCGCGCGGTCGCGCGCCTTCCGCTTGCCCCACCCGGACAACACGGGCACGGTCGCGACGTTGTCCAGCACCGTCCGGTGCGGGAACAACCCGGCGTTCTGGATCACGTACCCGATGCCGCGCCGCAGCACCGGCGGATCCTGCTCGCGGATGTCCTTCCCGTCGAGCAGCACCCGTCCCGAGGTCGGCTCGACCATGCGGTTGATCATCCGCAGCGACGTCGTCTTCCCGCAGCCAGACGGCCCGACGAACACCGTGATGGTGCCGTCCTCGACCGTCAGGCTCAGGTCGTCGACGGCGAGCGTGCCGTCCGGGTAGCGCTTGGTCACGCCGTCGAACTCGATCAACACGCCCTCCCAGCGAAAAGCCTTCCCGGAGACGCGCCCAGCGCCTCCGGGAAGGTCCAGCTTAGCCGGTGACGCCGTCCTCGATCGCCGCCTTCGCCACGGCCGCGGCGACCTCGGGGGCGACGCGCGGGTCGAGCGGGCTCGGCACGATGCGGTCCGGCCCCAGGTCGTCCTGCGCGACGGCGACGATCGCCTCGGCGGCCGCCAGCTTCATGTTCTCGGTGATCGCCCGCGCGCCGGCGTCCAGCGCGCCCCGGAACACGCCGGGGAAGGCGAGCACGTTGTTGATCTGGTTCGGGAAGTCGCTGCGCCCGGTCGCCACGATCGCCGCGTACTTGGCGGCCTCGTGCGGGTGGACCTCCGGGTCCGGGTTGGACAACGCGAACACGATCGGGTCATCGGCCATGCCGGCCAGCAGCTCCGGCTCGATCGTGGACCCGGACAGCCCCAGGTACACGTCCGCGCCGCGCAGCGCCTCGGCCAGGCCGCCGCGCAGACCGGCTTTGTTGGTGGTCTGGGCCAGCTTCTCCTTGACCGGGTTCAGCCCGTCCCGGCCGGAGTGGATGATGCCGCGCGAGTCCAGCACCGTGACGTCGGCGACACCGGCCTCCTGCAGGATCTTCGCGCACGCGACACCCGCGGCGCCGGCGCCGGAGACGACCACCCGCTGCTGCTTGATGTCCCGGTCGAGCACCAGGTTCGCGCCACGCAGCGCGGCCAGCGTCACGATCGCCGTGCCGTGCTGGTCGTCGTGCATGACCGGGCAGTCCAGCGCCTCCTTGAGCTTGTCCTCCAGCTCGAAGCAGCGCGGCGCGGAGATGTCCTCCAGGTTGACGGCGCCGTAGGACGGGCGCAGCCGCACCAGCGTCTCGACGATCTCGTCGACGTCCTTGGTGTCCAGCACCAGCGGGATCGAGTCCAGGCCGCCGAAGGTCTTGAAGAGCACCGACTTGCCCTCCATGACGGGCAGCGACGCGCTCGCGCCGATGTCGCCCAGCCCCAGCACCGCGGTGCCGTCGCTGACGACGACCACCAGCCGGTGCGCCCACGTGTAGCGCTGGGCCAGCTCGGCGTTCTCGGCGATGGCGCGGCTCGCCTTGGCCACCCCCGGCGTGTAGGCGATGGAGAGGTCGCGTGGCTGCGAGATCGGGCGCGTGGCCGCCACCGAGAGCTTGCCGCCCTCGTGACCGCGGAAGATCTCGTCGTCGGTCACCGGCGAGTAGTCGGTACCCGTCGGCGGCACTGCCTCGGCCGCCGTGCTCTTGCTGACCTCGTCGTTCATCGATGTCCCTGCCCTCGTATCAGAGGTCTGAGCGTAGGTCATGGAAATGAATCCCTCCCGGGACCGTGTGCGGGGACACTGCCCCATCCCCCAGTGGCGTGGTTGATCTCGCAGCTCGGTAGCCCGGGCGCGGTGGCGCCGGCAGCCGGCTCGGCGTCCGTCTCGGCCGTGCGGAGCCCTTGGTGAGGCGACGGCCGCGGACGCGGCGGTCCCCCCAGTGTTGCAGGCTCCGCACCGGTTGTGATGCCGAGGTGCGGTTGATGTCACAAAAAGGGGAGGTCAACGGGGTTCTAGCAAGACGTCCGTCCGGCTTGGGAGTGCCCCGCTAGGGTTGCGGTATGGAGGTCCGCCAGCTCGCCGTTCCCGACGCCTACGAGTTCACGCCGCGTTCGTTCCCGGACCACCGCGGCCTTTTCGTCGCGCCGTTCCAGGAGGCGGCGCTCGTCGAGGCGATCGGGCACCCGCTGCACGTGGCGCAGACGAACCACAGCGTGTCCCGGCGGGGGACGATCCGGGGAGTGCATTTCGCCGACACGCCGCCCGGACAGGCGAAGTACGTCTACTGCCCGCGTGGCGCGCTGCTCGACGTCGTGGTGGACCTGCGGGTCGGCTCGCCCACGTTCGGCACCTGGGACGCCGTGCGGCTCGATTCGGTGGACTACCGCGCGGTCTACATCGCGGAAGGCCTCGGGCACGCGTTCGTCGCGCTGGAGGACGACACCGTGATGGCCTACCTCTGTTCGACCGGGTACAACCCGGCGGGCGAACACGGGATCACCCCGCTCGACCCCGAGCTGAAACTCCCCTGGCCGTCGGACGTCACGCCGATCCTGTCCGAAAAGGACGAAGCGGCCCCGGCTCTCGCCGAGGCCGCCGCCGCCGGGCTGCTGCCGGTCTACGCCGACTGCGTCGCCCACTACGAGAAACTCCGCGCGGGCTAGAGCCTCAACCGGCGACGTTCACACCCTCATCGTCCGCGTGCGCGCCGAACTCGGCGACGCGTACCTCCGCGATGCGCTCGTACCGGCTGATCCGGTCGGTCCACTCCGCGTCGACGCCGAACGCCGCCTGCGCGAAGCCCACCCGCCGGACAGCCTCGGCCAGGCCCGGATCCCCAGGGGCCAGCAGCCGCACCGGCGCGTCGAGCGCCACGGTGTGCGGCGGCACGAAGTACTCGTCCGGCAGAACGGTGCGCGCGTGGACGAGCGCGCCGACAGCGACGACCGAGCCGGCCCCCAGCCGTGCGCGCTGCAGGACCGTCGCCGCGGTCGCCACGTAGACGCACCGGCCGGCCTCGCAGCCCAGCAGCGTGGCATGTGGTCCCACGAAGACGTGGTCGTCGAGAAGCACCGGCTGGTCGCCGGCGACCGCGGACCCGCGCAACACCGCGTTCTCGCAAATCACCGCCGCCTCCCCGACCTCGATCCGAGACCCCTCGGCATCGAGCACCGCGCCGTACATGACCCGCGCCCTCGGCCCCACGCGGACATCGCCGACGAGTGTGGCCGTCGGGGCGATGTAGGCGGTGGGGTGGACCTGCGGTTCACACCCGCGGTGCCGGATGCGGATTCCCCGCGCTCGCACGATCACGACCGGATTCTCGGCCGACCGGCCGCGAGCGCGCTGGCGGATTCCGGACGTCTCGTTCGCCCGAGGGCAGCGATGCGGGCCGGCCCCACCCCGCGTCGGGTTTCGCTGGGGCAGGTGCGCGGCCGTGAGGAGCGGCCTCACACTCAGCGCGACCCTTCCTCCGCGACACGCCGGGCCACACGCAGTCTGCCGGTCGGGCTCAGCGGCGCGTGACCGTGAGACACGAGGACCCACGCGTCCCCGGGTCACAACCTCCCCGGGCAGTACGACTACAAGTCCTCCGCCAGCACGCGGGCGATGTTGCGCTCCGCCAGCGCGGTGATCGTGACGAACGGGTTCACGCCCGTGCTGCCCGGGATGAGCGAGCCGTCGGTGACGTAGAGGTTGCGGTAGCCCTTCACGCGCCCGTACAGGTCGGTCGCCTTGCCCAGCACCAGACCGCCCAGCGGGTGGTAGGTGAACCGGTTCTCGAACGCCCGGGTGTCGCCGAACAGGTCGTAGCGGTAGATCGTCCCGTTCGCCGAGTTGATGCGGTCGAACAGGCTCTTCGCCGCGTCGATCGACGGCTGGCCCTGCGCGACGTCCCACTGCAGGACCGCCTTGTCGGCGCCCGGGTCGTACTTGAACCACCCGCGCTCGGGGTTCTTCGTGATCGCCAGGTACAGGCTCGCCCACGTCTCCAGCCCGGCGGGCACCGGCGCGATCTCGGCGAACACCGGGTTGACCGGGTCCTCCCACGCGTCGATGCCGAGCGCGGGCATGCCCGACTCGACCGGGCCGACCGGGTCCCACACGTGGTTGGCCCGGCCCAGCATGACGTTGCCGTTGGTGCCCCAGCCCTGGCCGACGTCCTCGCCGAGGTCGGGCAGCTTGCCGGTGTCGCGCGCCCGCACCAGCAGCTCGGTCGAGCCGAGGCTGCCGGCGCCGAGGAACAAGTACTTCGTCCCCAGCTGGCGCACGCCGAGCACGTTGCCCTCGGCGTCAATCTGCCGCACTGTCAGCGTGTACGTGCCGTCCTGCTGCTGGGCGATGTCGCGGACCTCGGTGAGCGTCTGGATGGTGACGTTGCCGGTGCCCAGCGCGGCCGCCAGGTAGCTCTTGTCCAGCGAGCGCTTGCCGTGGTTGTTGCCGTAGATGACCTCCGAGGCCAGCGCGGACCTCGGCACCTCGCCGGCCTCTTCCCGGCGCATGTAGTCGAAGTCGTAGACGCTGGGCACGAACGTGGTCTTGAGCCCGGTCTTCTGCGCGTGCTTCCGCGAGACGCGCGCGAACTGGTAGGAGTCGCAGGTCTCGAACCAGTCCGGGTCGATGTTGTTCACGCCCAGCATGGAGTTCGCGAGCGGGTAGTACGTGCCGTACATCTCGTCGGCGTCGACCTCGGGCAGGATTTCCTCGAAGTACCAGCGCTTCGGGGTCACCGCCATGGCGCCGTTGACCAGCGAGCCGCCGCCGACACCGCGGCCGACGTAGACCGACATGTCGCCGAAGTGCACGCGGTCCAGCACGCCCGCGTACGGGTCGATGTTCCGGTTGGCCAGGTCGAGCCACAGGAACGAGGCCAGCGGCGCCTCCGTGCGGTTCTTGAACCACGACGACCGGCGGTCCGGGCTGAGCATGTCCGAGAAGATCTTGCCGTCCTCGCCCGGTGTGTTCCACAGCTGGCCCATTTCGAGCATCAGCGTCGGGACGCCGGCCGCCCCGAGGCGCAGCGCCGTGACGGCGGCGCCGTAGCCGGTGCCGACGACGACGGCCGGCGAGTAGTCGGTGGCCGCCGAGGCGGAGGTCCGGGTCGAGATCGTGGTCAGCCCGAGCGTGGCGGCGGAGCTGAGCGCGGTCAGGCCGAGGAACCGGCGTCGAGAGAGGGACATAACGCGAACCATATTCGGATCGACCTTGCTTTGTAAACGGTGTTAATCCCTAGTGGCGCGATGCCAGGGTCGGCTCCGGGCTTTCCCCGATGGTGCCGTTTGCGCAGGTGGGACAGGATTTGGATCATGAAGATCGCACTCGCAGCGGCCGCCGTCGCCGCACTCGCCCTGACGGTCACCAGCGCTCTCCCCGCCCGCGCCGCGGACGGCACGTTCGCCGACTGCCCCGCCCTGCCCGCCGGCGCGGACCCGGGCCAGTGGCGCTGCGAGGTGCTCGACTCGACCGCCACCATGTCCTTCGGCGACGTCCGGGACCTCCCGCTCGGACCGATGCGCCTGACCTTCGCCGAGGGGCAGCTGAACGGCGAGTACGCGCAGGTGTTCGGCGCACTGAGATCCGAACCGGTCGCGGTGCCCGGGCTCCCCCGCGCCACCGTGCGGTTCGGGTACGGCGGCCACTCCGACTTCCAGTCCAACGACGAGCGCAAGGGCGAGATCGACCTCGTCGCCGAGTTCGACGGGCCCTACCTGCCGCGAGACTGCGCGACCGGCGTCATCCACTCCGTCCTGCAGGCCGACGGGCCGACCGAGGTCGTCTCGACCGATCCGCTGACGCTGAAGTTCGCCACCTACGACCACGAACTGGCCGTGCCCGCCACGGAGAACTGCGGCCCGCTGGGCCGGGTGGTCGACCGCCGCCTCGGCCTGCCCGCCGCGTCCGGGACGAACTCCTACGCCCAGACCACGACGGTCCGCCTGCGCGACTACTGACGCTTCGGCGTCACCCAGATCGTGATGGTGGCGGTGACGACGGTCTTGCCCGCCCGGTCGGAAATCACGACGGGCACCGGCAGTTCCACGCCCTCGCCGCCGAACTCCGGGATTTCCGGCAGCTCGGCGACCGCCCGCAGGCTCGTCTCCGCCTTCGCCACGTACCGCACCGTCATGCCCTTGGGCAGCCACCGGTGCGTGGCGGGCAGGGTCGACTCGGCGAGCATCCCCATCGCGATCTCCGCGAGGTTGCACGCCGCGATCGCGTGAAATGTGCCGATGTGGTTGTGAACACCCCACCACTTCGGCGCGCGCACCGCGCAGTAGCCGGGACGCAGCTCCTCCACGCTCGGCAGCACCGAGCCGAAATAGGGCACACGCAGGCAAATCGCGGTCGAGAACAGTCGTTTGCCGCCGGGCAGCGCGCTCAGCCGCTGCCACAGCGAGTAGGTCGAAACCACCGGCGCCTCCTATGTTACCGACCGGTAGCAAAGCAGACCGGTGGCTATATTCGCAAACGTGGACCACGAGCTCTTCCTCTTCCGCCACGGTCAGACCGAGTGGTCGGTGAACGGCAAGCACACCGGCCGCACCGACATCCCGCTGACTCCCGCCGGGGAGAACCAGGCGCGCGCCGCCGGCCTGACCCTGCAGACGCTCCGCAAGGGCCCCGCGCTGGTGCTGACCAGCCCGCGGCAGCGCGCGGTGCGCACGGCCGAGCTGGCCGGGCTGCGGATCGACGAGCAGACCGAAGACCTCGCGGAGTGGGACTACGGCGACTACGAGGGCGTCACCACGCCGGAGATCCGCAAGACCGTGCCCGGCTGGACCGTCTGGACACACGAGATGCCCGGCGGCGAGACCGTCGAGCAGGTGACCGCCCGCGCGGACGCCCTGCTGGAGCGGGTGCGCGCGGCGCTGGCCGACACCGAGGTGATCCTCGTCGGCCACGGCCACTTCAGCCGGGTGCTGATCGCCCGCTGGATCGGGCTGCCCGCCACCGCGGGCGTCCACTTCGGACTGGACCCGGCCGGGGTGACGGTCCTCGGCGACGAGCGCGGCGAGCCGAAGATCGAGCACCTCAACATCCCGCCGTCCTGACCGTAGCGATCCCGTACCGCACCGCGGTCAGCTCGCTTGAATCGAGGTCAACGAGGACAGCCCGGCGTCATCCGCCTCGCTTAGCGTCGAGCCGTGAACTCCTTCGCCCGGGCGACCCACGTCGGCAGCCTCCTCCGTCCCCCGCGTCTGCTGAAGGCACGGGCCGACCACGCCGCGGGCCGGCTCGACGACGCCGGGCTGCGGCGTGTCGAGCAGGAGTCGATCCTGGTGGCGCTGTCGGTGCAGCAGGACAGCGGCATCGGCGTCTACACCGACGGCGAGTACCTGCGCACGGATTTCATGAGCAGGCTCACCGAGCACGTCGACGGTTTCGCCGCGCAGGCGCCATCGCTGGAATGGCAGTCCGGCGACCACGCCGAGGAGGACAGCAGCATCCTCCGGCTCATCGGGGGCAAGCTCGCCTACCGCGAACGGTTCACCGACCGCGAGGCCGCCTTCCTCGCCGCGCACGCGCCCGGCCCCTTCAAGATCGCGATCCCGGAGGTCACGAACTTCGTGGTCGCCAACTGGGACCCGCGGGTCAGCGGCCCGCACTACCCCAGCCGCGCCGACATCGTCGACGACCTGGGGGCCGTCCTGCTGCAGGAGGCCGCGGCGCTCGCCGAGGACGGCGTCCGGCACGTCCAGATTGACGCGCCGTGCTTCATCGCCTTCGCCAACCCGCGCATCCTCGCGCTCTTCGAGTCGGAGGGCATCGACGCGCGGGACCTGCTGCGCCGCTGCATCGAAGCCGACGCGGCCGTCGTCCGGCTGCTGCGGGAACGCGGCGTCGCGGTGGGAATGCACATCTGCCGCGGCAACTACCGCGGCCAGTGGTTCAACGAGGGCTTTTACGACGACATCGCGGCGGACGTGTTCGGCGGCATCCCGGTGGACCACTGGCTGCTGGAGTACGACACCGAGCGTGCGGGCACCTTCGAGCCGCTGCAGCATGTGCCGGACGGGGTGCGGGTCGTGCTGGGCCTGGTCACGACGAAGACCGGCGAGCTGGAGGACCCCGATGAGCTCGCGCGGCGGGTGGACGAGGCCGCGCGGATCGTCCCGCTGGCGGATCTGGCGGTCAGCCCGCAGTGCGGGTTCGCATCGGAGGTGCAGGGAAACCCGCTGACTTGGGATGATCAGCGCCGGAAGCTGGACCTGACGGTTTCGGTGGCGCAGCGGGTCTGGGGCGGGGTCTGAGTCTGGCAGGATCGGGTGCAGCTCACCCGCCGAATCCTGGGAGTCCCCATGCCCGACAGCCGCATCCGCCGTATCCGCGAGTCCGATGTGGACGAAGTCGCGCAGCTGGTGCACGAACTGGCAGCCTACGAGAAGGCGCCGCAGGACTGCCACCTGACGGCGGACCGCCTGCGGGTGGCGCTGTTCGGCGACAGCCCCGCGGTGTTCGGGCACGTCGCCGAGCAGGACGGCGAGATCGTCGGGTTCGCGCTGTGGTTCCTGAACTTCTCCACCTGGCGCGGCGTGCACGGCATCTACCTGGAGGACCTGTTCGTCAAGTCCGAACTGCGCGGGTCCGGGCTGGGCAAGGCGCTGCTGGCGACACTCGCGAAGGAGTGCGTCGACCGCGGCTTCGCGCGGCTGGAGTGGTCGGTGCTGGACTGGAACCCGGCGACCGGCTTCTACAAGTCCCTCGGCGCGACGCCCATGGACGAGTGGACCGTCTACCGCCTCACCGACACCGCCCTGGACAAGCTCGCGAAGCTCGCCTAGTCCTCCTCGCCGCGCTCCCGGCGGCGGCCGGCCATCCCGCCGCGCTCGGCGGCCTCCTCCTCGGTCTCGTCCTCGTGCTGCCCGAGCGCCCACGCCCGCGCGGGCTGGCGGAACAGCAGCACGATGATCGCCACCCCGAGGACGATGATCGGCACCCCGAACCCGGGCCGCCCGGACGGCCCAGCCATGTACCAGCCGACGCCGGCGGTGATGAGCGCCATCACCAGCCCCGGCGAGCGGGCCCAGGTGTGGCCGAACAGCAGTCCGATCGCGCAGCCGACGACGGCGAGCCCGAACAGCACGTAGAAGGCGCCCTCGGCGAGCACGCTGGTCAGCGGCATGGAGTCACCGGGCGAGGCGAACAGCAGGGCGCCGAACACCAGCAGGCCGATCCCCGGCAGGACGGTCAGCGCGCCGGCCACCCTGACCTCGCGCGGAGCGGGTGAAATCTTGTCGGCGAGCGCCATCGCGAAGGGCCTTCCACCAGCGGCTGAGCGGCACGGGTGACCGTGTGTGAACGCCATCGATACTAAGCCACCCGGTCGGCCGTTTTCGAACCGCGGCCATCCGCGTCAAGATCTGGGTGTCGTCGATGAGCCGGCGGACGCCCGGGGTGCACTTGTCACGACGAACGGACCGTGCCGAACGACGGGAGGTCAACCGGCAGTCTTTTCGCAGTGATGAGGTTCGCGCTGACGCTTGGGATGCGCCCGATTGGCCTACCCTGCGGATATGCGCGCGATTCTGGTGGTCAACCCGCAGGCCACGTCCACGACGGCCGGCGGGCGGGACGTGCTCGCGCACGCGTTGGCCAGCCAGGTGAAGCTGGAGGTCGTGGAGACCGACTACCGCGGCCACGCGCTGGCGGTGGCCAGGGACGCCGCACGGGACGGCATCGACCTGGTGGTCGCCCACGGCGGTGACGGCACGGTGAACGAGGTCGTCAACGGCCTGCTCGCCGACGGGCCTGCCACGCAGCTGCCCGCGCTCGGCGTCGTGCCCGGCGGGTCGGCGAACGTGTTCGCGCGCGCCCTCGGCATTTCCCGGGACCCGGTGGAGGCGACGCACCAGCTGCTGTCGGCCATCGAGTCGGGCCGGAGCCGCCGCGTCGGGCTGGGCCTGGCGGACGGGCGGTGGTTCACCTTCAACGCGGGCCTCGGCTGGGACGCCGATGTGGTCGCCACGGTCGCCGACCGGCGCGGGAAGCAGACGAACGCGCTGCTGTACATGCGGGCAGCGGTGACGTGTTACTTCCGCCCGCGCTCGCCCCGGTTGCCGCTGACCGTGCACGTGCCGGGCGAGGAGCCGGCCGAGGTGCGGATGGCGTTCGTGTCGAACACGGATCCGTGGAGCTACCTCGGTGAGCGGCCCGTCCACCTCAACACCGGCAGCTCCTTCGAGCGGGGTCTCGGGCTGTTCGCGTTGCGCAAGCTGTCGCTGCCGCTGGTGTTCCGGCACGTCCGCCAGGCGCTGCGGACGGAGGCCGAGCACCGCGGCAAGGCGCTCGTGAAGTACGACGACCTGGCGAAACTCAGCGTGACGGCCGAGGAGCCGGTAAACTTCCAGGTCGACGGCGACCTGATCGGCCGTCGGACGCAGGTGGACTTCACGAGCGTGCCCGACGTGCTGACCGTGCTGGCGTGAGTGATCGGTCCGGCGATCTGCAACTTGCCGTTCGTCGACGCACACGGTCCACTCACCGCATCGTCCTTCCCCCGCGAAGGCCGTTTCGGAGAGAAACCGCAGGTCAGCGGGGTCGCCTGACCAGGTGAGCTGACTCACCGATGTTGCGAAAACACTTGTCGAAAGCGGTGCTTCGTGAAAGCATTCACAAGCACCCCAAGAAACGATCCGCCATGACGACCTGTGGCGCAGCACGCTCTGCGCCCCGAGAAGGAGCTCACAGAAATGGACTGGCGCCACGACGCTGCCTGCCGCGACGAGGACCCGGAGCTGTTCTTCCCTGTCGGGAACAGCGGTCCCGCGCTGCTGCAGATCGCCGAGGCGAAAGCCGTATGCCACCGCTGCCCGGCAGCGTCCGAGTGCCTGGCCTGGGCCCTGGCCAGCGGCCAGGACTCCGGTGTCTGGGGCGGGATGAGCGAAGACGAGCGCCGTGCCCTGAAGCGCCGTCGTGCTCACATCGGCATGCGCACCGCCTGACCTCTCCACGCGCTGCGGCGTCGCTTAACGCGTCTCTTACGAGAGTACGCGGGACCTGACGCAGGGGCTCACACGCCCCCACTTAACGTTCGAAGGCCCGGCCCCCACCTCCCGCGGGTGCCGGGCCTTTGAACGTCCTGAGCAGGGTTTTTTGGTTTCGGCTGCTCTCGGCTGCGCGGCTGCCACACGGTGCCTCCACGGCACCCCGTGCCTCACTGCCCCAGGACCGCCCGGTGACGTTCCGCTTCGGCCTCAGCCCCGGCTCCTGGTTCCGTCCGGCGCCGGCCGCTGCTCCACCTAACTCCAGCTGCCGCTCCTGCCTGCAACTGCTCCGTTTCATCACCTGCACCGGCCGCTGCCCTACCTGGGCGCCTCCCACCCGCGCGAGACGCCCACTCGCAACGGCACCGTCGGCCCTCTCACCTAGACACCATTGGCCCTCTCGCCTCGGCACTGTTGACCCTCTCGCACCTTCCAAGCACCGCTGGCCCACCCGCGCGGGCACGGTTGGCCACCTCGCGCGGCGCGACTGACCCACTCGTGCGGGCGCACGACCGGCCATCTCACGCACGCACCGGTGGCCATCCCGCACAGGGACGATTGGCCCACTCACGCATGCAGGACCGCTCACCTCACGCAGTCACCAGCGGTCACCTCACCCGGGCGCGATTGGCCCACTCACGCACGCAGGACCGCTCACCTCACGCAGTCACCAGCAGTCACCTCACCCGGGCGCGACTGGCCCACTCACGCGCAAAACCACCGGCCACCTCGCACACCCAGGGCGACTGGTCACCTCACGCGGGCACGACCGGCCACCTCAAGCAGCCACGACTGGCCACCTCAAACAGGTGCCAGTGGTCACCTCGCGCCAGCCCACCCACGCCCAACACAACCCGCCCACCCGAAGCAGGCCCCAAGAAACTACGGCCGCCGCCCCAGAGGCAGCCTCAACGCGGCCTCCGTGCCGCGCGCCGCGCCGTCGCGGAGCTTTCGCAACGACAGCGAACCCCGCAGCTCCGACTCCACCAGGGTGCGCACGATCTGCAGCCCGAGCCCGTCAGCCCGCTCCAGGGAGAACCCGGACGGCAACCCCCGGCCGTTGTCGCGGATCAGGACGTCCAGCCAGCGCGCCGAGCGGCTCACCACGATCTCCACCTTGCCCGGCCGCCCGTCCGGGAAAGCGTGCTCCACCGCGTTCTGCACCAGCTCCGCCAGCACCATCACCAGCGGCGTCGCGATCTCGGCGACCACCACCCCGAACGAGCCGGACCGGCTGATGCTCACCCGCGACTCCGCGGTCGCGACCTCGCCGACCATCGGCAGCACGTTGTCCAGCAGCTTGTCCAGGTCGACCCGCTCGTCGACCGACACCGACAGCGCCTCGTGCACCATCGCGATCGACGCGACCCGCCGGACGGACTCCGTCAGCGCCTGCCTCGCCTCGGCGTTCGAGGTGCGCCGTGACTGCAGGCGCAGCAACGCGGCCACCGTCTGCAGGTTGTTCTTGACCCGGTGGTGGATCTCCCGGATCGTCGCGTCCTTCGACAGCAACGCCCGGTCCCGCCGCTTCACCTCGGTCACGTCCCGGCACAGCACCAGCGCCCCCGCCGGCTGCCCGTGTGGCCGCAGCGGCAACGCCCGGAACAACACGACCGCGCCCCGCCGCGACTCGGCCTCCGTGCGGCTGCCCGGCTTCCCGTCCAGGGCGTCGAGGATCCGGTGGGCGACCTCCGTCGCGTCGAACGGGTCCCGGATCAGCGACCGCGTCAACGGCGCCAGCCGCGTCCCCACCAGGTCCGACTCGTGCCCCATCCGGTGGTAGGCCGACAGGCCGTTGGGGCTCGCGAACACCACGTTCCCGGCCGCGTCCAGGCGGATCAGCCCGTCCCCCACCCGCGGACTCGTGTGCACGTCCGTCTGGCTGTCCACGTGCGGGAACGTGCCGTCCACGATCATCTGGCACAGGTCGCCCGCACTACCGAGGTAGGCCACTTCGAGCGGGCTCGGCACGCGCGGCGCGGCCAGGTTCGTCTCGCGGGACAGCACCGCGATCACGTTCGAGCCGAACGTCACGGGGATCGCCTCGCGGCGCATCGGCAGGTCGCGGTACCAGTGCGGGTCCTCCTCGCGGCAGATCCGGACCTCCCGGATCGCCCGCGCGAGCTGCGGGTGGTCCTCCACCGTGAACCGCGTCCCGACCACGTCCTCGGGGTGCGCGGTGGGCGCCGTGGTGGGGCGGGCCTGCGCGACGCACACGAAGTCGCCGCCCTGCTCGTTGTGCTCCGGCGACACCGGCACCCACAGCAGGAAGTCGGCGAAGGACAGGTCGGCGAGCAGCTGCCACTCGGCCACCACGGCCTGCAGGTGGTCCGCCGCCTCGCCGGACAGGCCGGTGTTCTCGGCCAGCAGGTCGGAAAGTGTCGTCACGCTGGTACTCCTCCTCGGGGCAGCTCAAGTGAACCAGAGCGGGACCTTCCCGGCACCCGCCGGGGCGAGCCTGAGACACTGGTGGGCAGATCGCGACCAGGGAAGGAGCAGGCATGTCGAAGCGAGCCCGCAAGCGCCGCGACCGCCGGAAGAACGGCGCCAACCACGGCAAGAAGCCCAACAGCTGAGTTCGGGCACGAGAAAGGCCCCGGTGCGGCGCGCCGGGGCCTTCGTCGTGTCCGGGGTACTACTCCGCGTTCTGCTCGAGCCGGACCTCGGTCCGCTCGATCGTCACGTCACCGCGCCGCTCGACCGTCTGGTAGATCGACGCCCGCAGCTTCTGCTTGAACTCGTCCGGGGCGGTGTCGCCGCCGCACTTGCGGTGCAGGAGCTGCTTGAGCTGCTCGTCGATGCCGTACTCCTCGAGGCACGGCGGGCAGTCCTCGATGTGCTTGCGCAGCTGCGCGTCCCGCTCCGGGCTGCACTCGCGATCCAGCAACAGGAAGATCTCGGCGAGCGCCTCGGAACAGCGGACGTCGTCCTTGTGCGGCTCACGACCGGTGGTCATCGCGCTACCTCCTGCTTGGCGCCGCGGATGAAGCCGCGCTCGCGCGCGACGTCGGCGAGCAGGTTGCGCAGCTGGGCGCGGCCACGGTGCAGGCGGGACATCACGGTCCCGATCGGCGTGTCCATGATCTCGGCGATTTCCTTGTAGGCGAAGCCCTCGACGTCGGCGAGGTACACGGCGAGCCGGAACTCCTCCGGCAGCTGCTGCAGCGCGTCCTTGACGTCGCTGTCGGGCAGCCGGTCCATCGCCTCGACTTCCGCCGACCGCAGACCGCTCGAGGTGTGGCTCTCCGCCTGGGCGATCTGCCAGTCGGTGATCTCCTCGGTGGGCTGCTGCACCGGCTGACGCTGACGCTTCCGGTACCCGTTGATGTAGGTGTTGGTGAGGATGCGGTACATCCAGGCCTTGAGGTTCGTGCCCTCCTTGAAGGAGGCGAACGCGCCGTAGGCCTTGAGGTAGGTCTCCTGCACGAGGTCCTCGGCGTCCGCCGGGTTCCTCGTCATGCGCAGAGCGGCCGAGTACAGCTGGTCCAGCAGCGGCATCGCGTCGCGCTCGAAGCGCTCGGCGCGCTCTTCGACCGGCTCCTGCTCGGAGCCGGATTCGGGCACCGCGGAGTTCTGCGTGCTCGGCAAACCGTTCCCTTTCCCATCCGCGTCGAAGCGGTCCACACCCGTGGCCGGGTGCGCATACGACAGCTTCGAGGATACGCGGACGGGCTTGGCCGGGCCGGGTACACCGGCCGGGCGGGTGACGGCCTGCACACGGGCTCGTCGATCAGCAAGCTTTGACGGCACGTCCGTGTCAACACCGCACGATCCGGGCACATTCCCCGCCGCGGGAAAAGGACTTGCGCCTCCCGGCTACCGTGCACCCCATGGCCGGGAAGGGAACGCCGGCGACCGCCCTGCTCGCGAAGCAGAAAGTCGCGCACAAGCTGCACGCCTACGACCACGATCCGAAGCACGAGTCCTACGGCCTGGAAGCGGCCGAGGCGCTCGGGCTCGAACCGGACCGCGTGTTCAAAACGCTGGTGGCCGATGTGGACGGAAAGCTGACGGTCGGCGTGGTGCCGGTCACCGGGCAGCTGGACCTGAAGGCGCTGGCCGCAGCGGCCGGCGGCAAGCGGGCGAAGATGGCGGACGCGGCCGCCGCCCAGCGCGCGACCGGATACGTCCTCGGCGGCATCTCACCGCTGGGCCAGCGCTCGCGGCTGCCGGTGGTGATCGACGAGACGGCGGAGAAGTTCGAGACGATCTACTGCTCGGCCGGCCGTCGCGGCCTGGAGGTAGAGCTGGCGCCGGCCGACCTGGTGCGCCTGACCTCGGCGACGGTGGCGCCCATCCGCGCCTGACTGGCCGACGGCACCCAGCCACGGCGCCTCCCGTGCAGCGCCAGGCAAGCGGCCCCCGCCGCCGATCAGCCGCCGCGGCCCGGAGGCAGAACCGGCGCCCGCCGACCTGGTGCAACCGACCTCCGCCACCATGGCACCCATCCGCACCTGACCCAGCGGGCGGCACCCAGCCACCATCGCGCTGACCGGCGCCGCGGCGGGCACCGTGCCTCGGGTGCAGCGCCGGGCAGCCAGCGCCGTCCCTCTACGTGAGCGGCCGCAGCACCTTCGCGAGCCACTCGTGCACCGTGCGGTACACCGCTTCCAGGTCGGCGTCCAGCGCGTGCGTCCCGCGCACCACGACGACCTCGTGGTGCGGCCCCGGCTTCGGGCAGCCGAACGCGTCGGTCTCGCCCTGCACCACCAGCGTCGGGACCTCCACCGCGTCCAACTCGGCCTGCCTGCTCTTCTCCGGCTTGCCCGGCGGGTGCTCCGGGAACGCCAGGCACAACACGGCCACCGCCTGCCCGGCCGCCGCCGTCCGGCACGCCACCCGCGCCCCCGATGAGCGGCCGCCGAACACCATCGGCAGGTCGTCGAAGCGATCGCACAGCTCCTCGGCCACCGCGAGCCACGCCGTGTCCAGCTGCTTGGCGGGCGCGGGCGCCCTGCGGCCCGCCACCCGGTACGGCTGCTCGACCAGCACGACGTGCACCCCGGCCGCCTGCCCCGCGCGGGTGGCCGCGACCAGGTCCTTCGCCTCGATCCCGCCGCCGGCGCCGTGGCCGAGCATCAGCACCGCCTCGCCGTCGGGCGCGCAGTGCAGCTCCGCCATGGCCGGGCCGTGCGGAGTCGGGATCTCGATCCGGGTCATGGTTTCGGCAGGTCGAACAGGGCGTCGGCGGCGTCCAGGTCGGTGGCAGGCTCGACCCGCTCGATCAGCTCCGGGCCGTTGTTGCGCACGTTGCCGACCCGGTCGGACACCGGCCGCAGCTCGATGGTCTCCATCAGGTCCATCGGCGGCGCCAGCAGCTCGCCGACCTCGGTGCGGTCCGGGTCGAGCCACTCGGCCCAGTTCCGCTCGTGGATGACCAGCGGCATCCGGTCGTGCACGTCGGTCAGCCGCCCGGCCGCGTCGGTCGTGATGATCGAAAAAGTGATCAGCTGCGGGGCGTCCGGATCCTTCGGGTCGCGCCAGGTGTCCCAGATCCCGGCGAAGGACAGCGAGTGGCCGTCCGGCCGGGTCATGTAGAACGGCTCCTTCTGCTTGCCCGTGCGCCGCCACTCGTACCAGCCGTCGGCGGGCACCAGGCAGCGCCGCTGCGCGAGCGACTTCTTGAAGGCCGGCTTCTCGGCGGCGGTCTCGGCGCGGGTGTTGATCATCCGGTTGCCGACGGACACGTCCTTGGCCCAGAACGGAACCAGTCCCCAGCGCATGACCCGGAGGCTGCGCACGGCGGGCTCGTCCTCCAGGACCTGCCCGTCGGCGTCCCGCGGGTGCCGCTGCACCACGGTGACCACGTTCTTCCTCGGCGCGACGTTGTAGTCGGCCTCGCGCGCCTTGCCGTCGGTCTCGTCCACGGCGTCGAACTCCTGGGCCAGGTCGGCCGGGTTCTTCTTCGCCGCGTAGCGGCCGCACATCTCGCCCAACTCCTTCGGACCGGCTGCGGATAACCCATCGTGACACGGGTGGCGCACCACTGGCGAGCGGGATGGGGGATCATCTGTGCTCGGAAGGAGGCTCGGAGCTTGGCACGCAGGGACTGGCGCGATCTGGACGAAAGCGACGTCCGCGTGCGCCCGGGAAAGGGTTCGCGCCCGCGCAGCAAGCGGCGGCCGACCCACTCCGACGCCACCCAGGCGATGGTGATCGCGGTCGACCGCGGCCGTTGGACCTGCGCGATCGACAGCGACCCCGGCCGCCTCGTCACCGCCATGCGCGCCCGTGAGCTGGGCCGGACCCCGGTCGTCGTGGGCGACCAGGTGGGTCTGGTCGGCGACACCAGCGGCGAGCCGGGCACGCTGGCCCGCATCGTCCGGGTCGACGAGCGCACCAGCCTGCTGCGCCGCACGGCCGACGACACCGACCCGTTCGAGCGGGTGGTCGTCGCCAACGCCGAGCAGCTGCTCATCGTCACCGCGCTGGCCGATCCGCCGCCGCGGCCCGGGTTCATCGACCGCTGCCTGGTCGCCTGCTACGCCGGTGGCCTGCAGCCGGTCCTGTGCCTGACGAAGGCCGACCTGGCGAGCCCGGACGAGCTGCTGTCCCGCTACGCCGAGCTGGACGTGCCCGCGGTGGTGACCCGCTTCGACGAGGACTCGCTGCCGCTGGCCGACACCGTGCGCGGCCGGGTGTCCGCGCTCGTCGGCCACTCCGGGGTCGGCAAGTCGACACTGGTGAACCGGCTGGTGCCGGACGCCGAGCTGGCCACCGGTGAGGTCAGCGCGGTCGGCAAGGGACGGCACACGTCCGTCGCGGCCGTCGCGCTGCCGCTGCCCGACGGCGGCTGGGTGATCGACACGCCCGGTGTGCGGTCGTTCGGCCTGGCGCACGTGACCGCCAACGACATCGTGGCGTCCTTCGACGAGTTCGCCGAGGCCGCCGAGGAGTGCCCGCCGGGGTGCGGGCACCTGGGGCCGCCGGAGGACCCGGATTGCATGCTCGACGAGGTCGAGGACAAGCGCCGTCTGCCGTCGCTGCGCCGCCTGCTCGCGTCGCGGGCGGGCATGGAGGTTTGATCTTCGCCGGTTTTGCCCATCCCTGTCGGTGACAACCCACTTGGGGGACATTCGACTGAGGGATTCTTGTCATGCGCAAAATCGCTCTTCTGGCGGGTGCGCTGGCGCTGGTCGCCGGCACCACCGCCTGTGGTTCGACCGCCGAGTCCGGCCAGGCCGGCGAGACGCCCGCGCTGTTCGGCAACGCCCAGGAACTGGTGCTGGCCTCGTCCGGCAAGACCAGCCAGGCGCAGACTGCGAAGTTCACGCTCACCGGCTCGGTGGCAGGCCAGACCCTGAACGCCGGCGGCGAAGGGCGCTTCACCGGGCCCTCGCCGGCGATGACCATGACCATGACCGTCGCCGGGCAGAGCCAGGAGATGCGGGTCGTGGACAAAGTTCTCTACCTGAAGCTGCCGCCGGAACAGGCGGCGCAGGCGGTCGAGGGCGGCAAGCCGTGGGCGAAGGTGCCGGAGGACAGCGAGGCAGGCAAGGCCATCGGCGCGAGCATGGACCAGGCCGCCCAGGGTGACCCGACGCAGATCCTGGATCAGATCCAGCAGGCAGGCACGATCACCCGCAGCGAGCAGACCACGCTCGACGGGCAGCCGGTGAGCCACTACTGGGTCAACCTGGACGTCGCGAAGGCCACCGGCACGCTCAACACCGGTGAACTGCCGCCGGAGGTGCTGGACAAGCTGAAGAACTCCGGCGCCGTCATCCCGGTCGAGATCTGGCTCAACTCCGACCAGCTGCCCGTGCAGGTCACGCAGGACCTGACGCAGGTGATGCAGGCGGCGGGCGCGCCGGCCGGCGCGCAGAGCGCCACGATGACGATGAAGTACCGCGACTGGGGCGCGCCGGTGGACGTCACTGCCCCGCCCGCCGATCAGGTCGGCGAGCTGAAGACCGCGGCCTGACAGAAGTAACGCGGGAGTCCTCTTGGGACATATCCCCGTTAGCCGCCCGAAGACGGGTGGCCCCGACCAAAGGGGAATGTTCCACATGAAGAAAACCGCTCTCGCGTCCGGGATCCTGGCGCTGGTGCTCGGGCTCACCGCGTGTGGTGGCGGGGAGTCCGGCTCCAGCGGCGGGACCGCGGGCCCGGCGCTGTTCGGCGACGTGCAGGAGCTCGTCCGGGCGGCGTCGGCGAAGACCGGTCAGGTGCAGTCGGCGAAGTTCACCATCTCCGGCTCGATCGCCGGGCAGCAGATGACCGGCTCCGGCGAGGGCCGCTTCAACGGCCCCGACAGCGCGATCGCCATGACGATGTCCGTCGGCGGGCAGAGCCAGGAGATGCGCATCGTCGACAAGGTCCTCTACCTCAAGCTGCCCGAGGAGGCGCAGGCCGCGACCGGTGGCAAGCCGTGGGCGACGTTCCCGGAGGGCAGCGAGGCCGCGAAGACGCTGGGCGCGAGCCTCGAGCAGGCCGAGTCGAACGACCCGTCGAAGACGCTGGAGCAGATCGAGAAGGCAGGCACGATCACCCGCAGCGAGCAGACCACGCTCGATGGGCAGCAGGTCAGCCACTACTGGGTCACCATCGACGTGGCGAAGGCGTCCGACGAGCTGGCCTCGTCCGGTCTGCCCGCGGAGACGCTGGAGCAGCTGAAGTCGATGAACGTGACCTACCCGATGGAGCTGTGGCTGAACAGCGACCAGCTGCCGGTGCAGATCACGCAGGACCTCGGCCCGGTGATGCAGGCCGTGGGCGCGCCCGCCGAGGCGCAGCAGGCGAAGATCACGATGAAGTACAGCGACTGGGGCGCCCCGGTCGACGTCACCGCCCCGCCCGCCGACCAGGTGGGCGAGCTCAAGATCGGCGGCTGAACCGGTTGTTGCGGCGCGGTCTCGGTTCGCCGGGACCGCGCCGTTTTCCGTAACGCGAGTGTCCCTTCGCGACATATATCCGGTAGTTCACCCGGCAGAGGTGATCCGACCGGGGGGAACACCCGCGTGAAGAAGTCAGCTTTGGTCCTCGCACTCGCGCTGCTGGTCAGCGCCTGCGGCGCGCAGCCCGCCGCCGGACCAGCCCTCTTCGGCGACGCGCAGACGCTGGTGCGCGCCGCGACCGAGCAGACGGGCAAGGCCCAGACGGTGCGGTTCTCCGTGGCGATGACCGTGGCCGACCGTGAGGCCACCGCCACCGGCGAGATGCATTTCGCCGAGCCCGGGTGGGCCATGAAGATCACGCACACGGCCGACGGCGTCACGTCCGAGACGC
Organism: Amycolatopsis tucumanensis; assembly: GCF_021654135.1. Taxonomy (GTDB): domain Bacteria; phylum Actinomycetota; class Actinomycetes; order Mycobacteriales; family Pseudonocardiaceae; genus Amycolatopsis_E; species Amycolatopsis_E tucumanensis. Next base: position 22,471 of record NZ_JAKGSD010000062.1, read on the forward strand.
GCGTCGTGGACGGCGCGCAGTATGTGTCGATCCCGGAACAGGCCCGCGGGCTCACCGGGGGCAAGCCGTGGGGCCGCTACCCGGCGGACAGCGCGAAGGGCAAGGAACTCGGCGCCATGATGCGCGAGTCCGGCCAGAGCGACCCCGCGCAGGTGCTCGACGACGTCCGCAAGGGCGGCACCATCGACCGCAGCGAGCAGACCACGCTCGACGGGCGGCCGGTGAGCCACTACTGGATCACCGTCGACCTGGGGAAGACCTCCGGGCTGGCGGAGATGGCAGGCCGGACGGCGCCGATGGAGTTGTGGCTCGACGCCGACCAGCTCCCCGCCCAGATGCTGTTCGACTTCAGCGGGCTCGCGTCCGAGGGCGACCCGCCGATGGGCCCGATGACCATGCGCTACACCGGCTGGGGCGAGCCGGTCGACATCGCCGCCCCGCCCGCCGACCAGGTCGCCGAGCTGCCCGCCGGCTAACCCATGTGCGGGTAGCCGATGGCGGTGGGCGCGTCGAACGTCTCCTTCACCGACCGGGGGCTCGTCCACCGCAGCAGGTTGAACATCGACCCGGCCTTGTCGTTCGTGCCGGAGCCGCGGGAACCGCCGAAGGGCTGCTGGCTCACGATCGACCCGGTCGGCTTGTCGTTGACGTAGAAGTTGCCCGCCGCGAACCGCAGCGTCTGGTGCGCCTGCTGCACGGCCGCCCGGTCGTCGGCGAACACCGCGCCGGTCAGCGCGTACGGCGAGGTGCGGTCGACCAGTTCGAGGATCTCGCCGTACGAGCCGTCGTCGTAGACGTGCACCGCGAGGATCGGCCCGAAGTACTCCGTGGCGAACGCGGTGTGCCCCGGATCGGCGGACACCAGCACGGTTGGCTCGACGAAGTACCCGATCGAGTCGTCGCAGTGGCCGCCGACCAGGACGTCGAGGTCGTTGTCCGCGTCCACGCTGTCGAGCAGCCGCTGGTGCTTGGCGAACGCCCGCGCGTCGATCACCGCCCCGCCGAACACCGACAGGTCCGCGACGTCGCCGTACTTCACGGTCCGCGTCAGGTCCGCCAGGTCGTCCCGCAGCCCGCTCTCCCACAGCGACCGGGGGATGTACGCGCGGGAGGCCGCGGAGCACTTCTGGCCCTGGTACTCGAACGCGCCCCGGACGAGCCCGGCCACCAGCTTCTCGCGGTTCGCCGAGGCGTGCGCGACGACGAAGTCCTTGCCACCGGTCTCGCCGACGATGCGCGGGTAGCTCGCGTAGGTGTCGAGGTTCTCCGCGATCCGCCGCCACAGGAACTTGAAGGTCGCCGTCGAACCGGTGAAGTGCAGGCCCGCGAACCCGGGGTCGGCGAGCGCGACCTCGCTGACCGCGTGCCCGTCGCCGGTCACCAGGTTGATCACGCCCGGCGGCAGGCCGGCCTCCTCGAACACCTGCATCGTGTAGTGCGCGGCCAGCTGCTGGGTCGGCGTCGGCTTCCAGACGACCGTGTTGCCCATCAGCGCGGGCGCGCTGGGCAGGTTCCCGGCGATCGCGGTGAAGTTGAACGGGGTGATCGCCACGACGAACCCGTCCAGCGGCCGGTAGTCCATGCGGTTCCACGCGCCCGGCACCGAGTTCGGCTGCTCGGCGAGGATCCGGCGCGCGTAGTGCACGTTGAACCGCAGGAAGTCGATCAGTTCGCAGGCGGCGTCGATCTCGGCCTGCTGCACCGACTTCGACTGGCCGAGGATCGTCGCGGCGTTGAGCGTGTCGCGGTGCCGCCCGGCCATCAGGTCCGCGGCGCGCAGGAACACCGCCGCGCGCTCGTCGAACGCCATCTCCCGCCAGGCGGGCGCGGCGTCCTTCGCGGCGGCCACGGCGTCCGCGACTTCCTCGGGGGTGGCCTGTGCCGACGTGCCCAGCACGTGCGCGTGGTCGTGCGGCTGGACGACGTCGAAGGTGTCCCCGCCCGCCATCCGCCGCCTGCCGCCGATGGTCTGCGGCAGCTCGTGCTTGTCGCCCTCCAGCTCGGCGATCCGGCGTTGCAGGGATTCCCGCTCGGGACTGCCCGGCGCGTAGGTCCGGACGGGCTCGTTGACCGGGACGGGCACGTTCGTGATGGCGTCCATGCCTACCTCCTCGACGGCTGCTGTAAACGCTAGAGCAGGTCGAGGAGGAACGGCAGCTCTTGAGGCGCGTACCAGGCCAGTTCGTGGTCCTCCGCCTCGCCGAGGACGAACTCCGCGTCCGGGTCGCCGAGGTCCGCGGCGTCGATGACCCGGGCGGCCGCGCGCACGGCCTCCTCCGCCTCCTCCGCGTCGACGTGCACGGCCGCGACGTCCTCGTAGCTGATCGGCCCGGACACCTTCACCACCGGCGCGTCCAGGTCCGGCCGTGGCGTCGCGTTCTCGACGTCGACCGAGATCACCACCCGCCGCGGGAGTTCCTTGGCGTCCTCCTCGGCGGCGCCGATCAGCCTCAGGGACGCGCGAGCGGCGTCCAGCAGCGCGACGTACTCCAGCTCCTCGGTGTCCCCGCTGAGGTAGGACTCGCGCAGCGCCGGGGTCAGGGCGAAGCCCGTCCCGCCGGGCGGCTGCAGCCTGCCGTCCGCCACCAGCCTGCGCAGCATTCCGATCGTGCCCGGAAGGTAGACCCTCACCAGCTCGCACCCTTCAGCTCTTCCAGCGAATCCTCGATCATCCCAGCGAGGACGTCCACATCGGACAGCGCCTTGCGGTCACCGTTGAGTCCGAAGTAGACGCCGCCGTGGTAGGACGTGACCCCGATGGCCAGCGCCTGGTTGCGCGCCAGCGGGATCACCGGGAACATCTCGGTCATCCTCGCCTGCCCCGCGTACAGCGGCACCTGCGGCCCCGGCGAATTGATGACCAGCAGGTTGAAGATCCGCCCGGAGAACGAGCCTGCCGCGCGGGCGGCGAGCGCGTGCATCGTCGCCGGGGCGAACCCGCCCACCTTCAGCATCGCGCGGGCGGCCACCGAACGGCCCGAGTCGGCGTGGGCCCGCAGCGTGTGGCTGATGTGCTGGAGCCGCAGGACCGGGCTGGGCTCGCCGACCGGCAGGTCCACCAGGTACGGCTCGACCTCGTTGTTGACCAGTCCGGCCGGGGAGAACTCGACGGTGTCCGGTTCGAGCACGGCCAGCGGGACCAGCGCGCGGACCGTGGTCGCCTCCGAGACGCCCTCACCGCGGGAGAGCAGCCACTCACGCAGCGCGCCGGTGATCGCGGCGAGGACGATGTCGTTGACCGTGACGCCGTGCTCGGCGCGGATCTTGCGGTAGTCCTCCAGGCGCGTGCGCACCACGTCGAACACGCGGCCGCCGGAGACGTGCCGGTTGAGCGGCCCGGACGGCGCCGGCTGCAGGACGCGGTGGACCGCGGCGGCGACCCCGCCGACCGCGTCGGTGACCTTGCCCGCCGTGGCGGACAGGTCGCTCACCACGTCGCGCACGTTCTCCACGAGTTCACCCGGACGGCGGACCGCCTCGCTGACGGCGTCGAGCACGAGCTGGGCGGGGCTGGGCAGGCGGCGGGGCGTCCAGGTGTCCTCGTACGGCTCGCAGGCCTGCGGCATCGTGTCCAGGATCAGCTGTCCCAGCTCGACGGTGCCGGTGCCGTCCACCACGGACTGGTGGGTCTTGGTGACCAGCGCGACCCGGTCGCCCGCGAGGCCTTCGACGAAGTAGGCCTCCCACAGCGGGCGCTCGTGGTCCATGGGCCGGGCCATCAGGCGGGCGACCAGCTCGTACAGCTGGTCGTCGGTGCCCGGGCCGGGCAGCGCCGAGCGGCGGACGTGGTAGTTCAGGTCGAAGTCGACGTCGTCCACCCACACCGGGCGGGCGAGGTGGCCGGGCACGTTCAGCACGCGCTGCCGGTAGCGCGGCAGGAACGCGAGGCGCTGACCGACCAGGCACAGGAGCTGCTCGTAGTCGAACCCGTCGCGCGGCCTCTCGAAGACCGCGACGCCGCCCACGTGCATCGGCGTCGTCGCGTCCTCCAGGTAGAGGAACGACGCGTCGAGTGCGGAAAGGCGGTCGGGCATGACGCGATCCTGACACAGACTGGTCTACTAGTGCTCGTGGCTGAAACGACCGTCTCCCCGAAAGACCGATTCCTGACCGTCTACGGGCGCAAACCGGTGCTGGAAGCCCTGGACGACCCGGAGCTGCGGGTGGACAAGGTCATCCTCGCCGACACCGCCCGCGGTCCGGCCGCGGCGGAGATCCAGCGCGCGGCGAAGGCGGCCGGCGTGCCGGTGCAGCGGGCGAGCGCGCACCGGGTGAAGGTGCTGGCCGGCAACGGCAAGCAGGACCAGGGCGTGCTGGCGGACGTGGTCGCGCCCCGGATGCGGCCGCTGAGCGCCGCGCTGGCCGACGCGCCGGCCCGGGTGCTGCTGCTGGACGGCATCACCACGCCCGCGAACGTGGGGATGATCCTGCGCACGGCGACGGCGGCCGGGCTCGGCGGGATCGTCGTGCCGCGGCGCGGTGTGGCGGCCCTGGACCCGCTGGTCGTGAAGGCCTCGGCGGGGGTCGCGTTCCGCGCGCCGGTCCTCCGCTGCGCGACGGCTGCCGAGGCCGCGTCCATGCTGGTAGGGGCTGGATACGGATTGTATGCACTTGGTGCACAGGGGGTATCCTCGCTGTTCGAGGCGCCGTTGCCGGAGCGGGCGGCGTTCGTGCTCGGCGGGGAGACGGCCGGGGTGAGCGACGAGGTCGCCTCGCTGGTGACGGGGTGGCTGTCGATCCCGATGCCGGGCGAGGTCGAATCGCTGAACGTGTCCGCGGCCGCGGCGGTGCTGTGCTTCGAACTGGTCAGGCGGGGAACAACGCGCTGAGTTCGGCGAGCGTGTCCGCCACCGAGGTGTGGTGCACGCCGACCATGCCGGCCGCGGTGGCGCCGTCGACGTTGGCCCGCGAGTCGTCGACCATGACACAGCCGGTCACGGGGAGGCCGAGTCGTTCGGCGGTGAGCCGGAAGACCCGCGGATCCGGTTTGGCGATGCCGACCTCGCCGGAGAAGACGAACGCGTCGAAGTGGCGGGCGAGACCCCCGCGGCCGGCGCCACCGTCCGCATTGGACAGCAGCGCGGTCCGGATTCCCCGCTCGCGCAGGGCATCAACGGCGGCCAGCAGGTCGGCGGCGTCCGGATCGGTCAGCACACCGGCGTAGTCGAGCACCAGTCCTCGCAGCACAGGCGGACCCTACCGGCCCCGTTCACACCATCGGGCCAAGGCTGTCCGGTTCTCCCGGAAGTGCCGCTCTAGGGAGCGGCATGACTCGACCGAGGGGGACCGATGACCGGACTGTGCGAGCTGTACCCGTACGAACCGAACCGCGGCGCGGCGCCGCCGGATTCGATTCCGGAACAGGCGGGGGCCGCCCGCACATGGCGGCGCGGCCGTCCAGGCGAACCGCTCGAACTGCGCCACGCGAGGACCGTCCTGACGGCGATCCTGGAGGTCCGCTCCGGACGGCGCGCGCCGGGCCAGTTGCGGGCGGTGGTCACGCCGCGGATGTACCAGCACCTGCGGGGCGCGCCGCCGTCGCCGGGCCCGCGTTACACGGTGAAGTCGGTGCGGGCGAGCCACAGCACACCCGGCACGATCGAAATCTGCGGAACCGCACACGCCGACCGCCGGGCGACCGCCGTGATGGCGAGGTTCGAACACTCCGAAGCCGGCTGGCGGTGCGGCTTCTTCACCGTCGTGCAGCCGCAGAGACACCGCTGACCCGCTCCGGCTCCTGGGCACCTGCCAGGAGCCGGAGCACGGCCGCGCCAGCCCCCAGCGGGCACGTGGCCAAGGGGCACGGCACGACGCGCGCCTCAATCTCTTCGAGGCGCAGCGGCACTCGCCCACCTGCGAATTCGCTCAGTGGGCACCAGCCGTGCGGCAACACCCGCCAAGCGCGTGGGAGCGGCGCCACGCACCCGCCACCCGCCAACCCAGCAGCGCGCCGACGCCCGGCCCAACGACCGCCCACCAAACCGCAAAAGCACGCGGGGGCGGCACCAACCGGTGCCGCCCCCGCGCGAAAACCCAGCTCAGCGACGCTTCTTGGTCTTCTTCGCCTGGGTGCGGGCAGCCGCGCGACGCTCCCGCCGCGTGCCCGCCGCGCCCTGGCCGTCCGAGGACGCCGTGGCCGTCCCGCGGGACTGCACGCCGCCCTGCTCGGCCGGCCCGGAGAAGGTCAGGCCCTGCTGCGGGTTCTCGTTGCCGAGCCCCTTGCCGCGCAGCGCGCTCGGCACCGGGGCGCGCGGCGGCTCGGGCTGCTGCTGCGGCACGGGCTGCGCGTGCCGCCCACCGCCCGCCGCCGCGGGCGCGGCCGCGGCCGGAGCCGCCGCCTCCTGCGGCTGCGCCGCCTCGACCTGCAGGTTGAACAGGAAGCCGACGGCCTCCTCCTTCAGCGAGTCCAGCATGGCGTTGAACATGTCGAAGCCCTCGCGCTGGTACTCGATCAGCGGGTCGCGCTGCGCCATGGCCCGCAGGCCGATGCCCTCCTTGAGGTAGTCCATCTCGTAGAGGTGCTCACGCCACTTGCGGTCCAGCACCGAGAGCAGCACCTGCCGCTCCAGCTGCCGCATCGCGCCCTCGCCGACCCGCCCGTCGATGTCGGCCTCGCGCCGGGCGTAGGCGGCCTTCGCGTCCTCGACCAGCGCGTCCCGGAGCACCTCGGCGCTGAGGTCCTCGTGCTCCTCCATCAGGTCTTCCCAGTTCAGCGACACCGGGTAGAGCTGCTTGAGCGCGGTCCACAGCTTCTCGTGGTCCCAGTCCTCGGCGTAGCCCTCGGCCGTGGCGCCATCGACGTACGCGGTGAGCACGTCGACCAGCATGTGCTGCATCTGCTCGGAGAGGTCCTCGCCCTCGAGGACGCGGCGGCGCTCGGCGTAGATCACCTTGCGCTGCTGGTTCATGACCTCGTCGTACTTGAGGACGTTCTTGCGGATCTCCATGTTCTGCTGCTCGACCTGCGTCTGAGCGCTCTTGATGGCCCGCGAGACCATCTTGTGCTCGATCGGCATGTCGTCGGGCAGCCGCATGGTCGTCATGACCCGCTCGACCATCACCGCGTTGAACCGGCGCATCAGCTCGTCACCGAGCGACAGGTAGAACCGCGACTCGCCGGGGTCGCCCTGACGGCCGGAGCGGCCGCGCAGCTGGTTGTCGATGCGGCGGGACTCGTGCCGCTCGGTGCCCAGCACGTACAGGCCGCCGGCCTCGCGGACCTCCTCGGCCTCCGCCTTGACCTCGGCCTTGACCTCTTCGAGCACCTTCGGCCACAGGGCCTCGTACTCGGCGGAGTTCTCGACCGGGTCCAGGCCGCGCTCGCGCAGCCGCTCGTCGGCGATGATGTCCGGGTTGCCGCCCAGCACGATGTCCGTACCGCGGCCGGCCATGTTGGTCGCGACCGTGACGGCGCCCTTGCGGCCGGCACGCGCGATGATCAGCGCTTCCCGGTCGTGGTACTTCGCGTTCAGCACCTCGTGCGGCACGTTCAGCTTGACCAGCAGCTTCGACAGGTACTCGGACTTCTCGACGCTGGTGGTGCCGACCAGCACGGGCTGGCCCTTGGCGTGCCGCTCGGCGATGTCCTCGGCGACCGCCTCGAACTTCGCCTCCTCGGTCTTGTAGATCAGGTCCGGCTGGTCCTTCCGGACCATCGGCCGGTTGGTCGGGATCGGCACCACACCCAGCTTGTAGGTCTGGTGGAACTCCGCGGCCTCGGTCTCGGCGGTACCGGTCATGCCGGCGAGGCGGTCGTAGAGGCGGAAGTAGTTCTGCAGCGTGATCGTGGCGAGCGTCTGGTTCTCCGCCTTGATCTCGACGCCTTCCTTGGCCTCGATCGCCTGGTGCATGCCCTCGTTGTAGCGGCGGCCGGCCAGGATGCGGCCGGTGAACTCGTCGACGATCAGGACCTCGCCGTTGCGGACGATGTAGTCCTTGTCGCGCTTGTACAGCTCCTTGGCCTTGAGCGCGTTGTTCAGGTAGCCGACCAGCGGCGTGTTCGCCGACTCGTACAGGTTGTCGATGCCGAGCTGGTCCTCGATGAAGGCGACACCCTTTTCGGTGACACCGACGGTCCGCTTGCGCTCGTCGACCTCGTAGTGGGTGTCGCGCTTCATCAGCGGCGCCATGCGGGCGAACTCGACGTACCAGCGGGCCGACTGCTCGGCCGGGCCGGAGATGATCAGCGGCGTCCTGGCCTCGTCGATCAGGATCGAGTCGACCTCGTCGACGATGGCGAAGTTGTGGCCGCGCTGGACGCAGTCGTCCAGGCTCCACGCCATGTTGTCGCGCAGGTAGTCGAAGCCGAACTCGTTGTTCGTGCCGTAGGTGATGTCGGCGTGGTAGGCCTTGCGGCGCTCCGTCGGCGTCATCTCGGACAGGATCGCGCCGACCTCGAGACCGAGGAAGCGGTGCACGCGGCCCATCCACTCCGAGTCGCGCTTGGCGAGGTAGTCGTTGGTGGTGACGACGTGGACGCCCTTGCCGGAGATCGCGTTCAGGTACACCGGCAGGACCGAGGTCAGGGTCTTGCCCTCACCGGTCTTCATCTCGGCGACCTGGCCGAGGTGCAGCGCCGCGCCACCCATCAGCTGGACGTCGTAGGGGCGCTGGCCGAGCACCCGCAGGGCGGCCTCGCGGGCCACCGCGAACGCCTCGGGCAGCAGGTCGTCCAGCGACTCGCCGTCCCCGCCGTCGTGCCGCTCGCGGAACTCGGCGGTCTTGCCGCGCAGCTCGTCGTCGGTGAGGTCCTTCACCTCGTCTTCGAGGGTGTTGATGTGTTCGGCGATGTTGCGCAGCCGCTTGATCATCTTGCCCTCGCCCGCACGCAGCAGGCGGTTGAGAACCATCCGGTCGACCTCACTAGCTGTTGGGACGCACCCAGGCTCAGTCCCTGGACCGCGCCGTGTCCGACACCTCTCCGACCCGTGGTGCGGGTCGTGCGCACCCTCCATCGTAGGGAAGGAGCGCGCGTCGGCGCACGCAACGTGCGAACATGCGCGAAACGGCCCGCGCGCTCCTCGCGCGCGGGCCGTTCGCAGACGCCGCTAGTGGTCGAGGCGGATCACGCCGTAGGCGAAGCCCTTGCGCCGGTAGACGACGCTGGGGACGCCGGCCTCGACGTCGTTGAAGAGGTAGAAGTCGTGTCCGACCAGCTCCATCTCGGAGAGGGCCTGGTCGATGGTCATGGGTTTGGCGGAGTGGTGCTTCTCCCGGACGATCCGGCCGGGGAGGTGTTCGGCGGCTTCGTCGTCCCATCGCTGCTGGGTGGGCAGCTCGATGTCCTCCGGGAGTGCCGTGCCGACCTCTTCGGCCACGGGCGCCGGCGCCTCGAGCACTGCGGTCGACGCGCGGCCGGTGGCCGGCGTCGCTCCCGCGGCGACGGCGCTCGACGTCGCTTCGGCGACGGATTCCGGACAGCGGCGCCCGTAGTGGACGCGCCGGCGGTCGTGCATCTTGCGAAGGCGGTTCTCGAGCTTGTTGAGAGCGGTGTCGAGGGCGGCGTAGAAGTCCCCCGCGGTGGCCTCGGCCCGGACGACCGGGCCCTTGCCCCGGCCGGTGATCTCCACCCGCTGGCAGTTCTTCAGCTGCCTGCGGTTGGGCTCGTGGAAGAGCTCGACCTCGTAGCGGAAGACCTTCTTGTCGTAGCGCTCCAGGCGCTCGAGCTTGTCACCGACGTGTGTGCGGTAGTGATCCGGCACCTCGACGTTACGGCCTTTGACGACGATTTCCATACACGACCTCCCTCATTGCGGAATGAGTTCGAGAGCTCTCCTGATGGATCGGCGCCGACGCCGCTCCCGCCCGACCGGTCTGATGGCAGAACCGGGGGTCAATCTTCCGTCGGCGCCAGGGTCATCGGCTGTTCACCTCCCTGCCGGCGGGACTTGCTATAGCGCAGCACGCTAGCGCGGTAACGCGGATCACAAAACCCCCCGAGCCGGGGGATGTCACGGATCGGGAACCGGTGACGGTGCGCGTCCGAACCCGTCCGGGCGCGCTGACCTGCTGCTCCGTTCGGAGCAGGACGCGAGACCGGTTTTCACCTTGACATTGCGCCGTTTTCCGGCGTCCAGCCCCGTGGGTGACGGAACCACGCTCCGGCCGCAGCACTCCCCTGGACGCTTGCGGGTGAGCCGCTCCGCCGTTCCAGGGCCTCATGTCCCGACAACGGCCGGGGACCGCCTCGCGTTCCCGGCGAGGTGCGCCCGAGTGGGTGACAGAGGCAGGATTCCTTGCCACACAAAGAAGAAACTTGAACGCCGATCAGTTGCGGTTGGACGGAGCGCCGGGTCTGCGCGCTGCCGGAAGCCGCCTCGTCGACGGGCTCCGGTTGGTCCATTTGATCTAATCACCGGCCGTCCGGGGCTGCGGCGTCCGAAACTGTCGGTGCCCGTCCGCACACTCTCCGCATGAACATCGCATTGGATCTGCTCCTACCCGCCCTGTGCGCCGCATGCGGGGTCGCCGGCGCCGCCTGCTGCGCGGCCTGCCTGCTCGAACTCGCGCGCCCGCACCCGGCTCCGCGCGGCTCGGCCGGGGTGCCGGTCTACGCGCTGGCGGCCTACGAGGGCACCGCACGGCGTCTCGTGCTGGCCTACAAGGAACGCGGCCGCCGGGACCTGGCCGATCCGCTGGGGCGGGCGCTGGCCGCGGCGGTGCCCCACCTCCCCGAGGCCAGGGCGGCGCCGGACGGGACGTGGTGGCTGGTCCCAGCCCCGTCGCGCCGGTCGGCATCGCGGCGGCGGGGTGGCGCGCACCTGCTCCGCCTGGCCCGGCGGTGCGCCGTGCACCTGGCCCGTGCCGGGCACGCGGCCGCCGTCGCCCCGGCGCTGTGGTTGTCGTCCCGGGCCCGCGACGCGGTGGGGCTCGACCGCGACCAGCGCGCGGAGAACCTCGCCGGCCGCCTCCGGCTCGACCCGCGGGGCCACCCACCGCCCGGCGTGCCGGTCGTCCTGCTGGACGACGTGACCACCACGGGCGCGACGATCGCCGCCTGCACTCGCACACTCGCCGCCGGAGGCTGGGAGGTGAGCACAGCACTGGTGCTGACCGCCGCCGGCTGACCCGGCGCCCCCGGGGCTCGCTGTCGCACACCCAAGGATCCGCCGGAGTAGGACGGCGAGCCGTCACCACCCGGTCGCCCTGACAGCTACCGGGTGCCCCGCGGCCCTCCGCCGCCGGAGCTCGCTACCGCGCGCCCGCAGGTCCCCCGGGGTACAACGGCGAGGCGCCGCCGCCCAGTCGTCCTCACGGCCGCCGGGTGACCCGGAACCATCCGCCGCCGCGGCTCGCTACCTCGCGCCTGCAGAACCGCCGAGGTACAACGGCGAGGCGCCGCCACCCGGTCGTCCTCACGGCCGCCGGGTGCCCCGGGCCCTTCCGCCACCGCGGCTCGCTGCCGCACGCCCACAGACCCCCGGAGTAAACGGCCAGCCCTCGCCGCCCGGCCACCCTCACCACCACCGGACGCCCCGGCACCCCCCACCGCCGGAGGTCGCTGTCGCGCCCGGAGGTCAGCCCGGGTAGAACGGCGACGCATTGCCGCCGAAGCTGTGCGGGTGCGGGCGCCACACTTCGCCGACGTCGGAGGCCGTCCACAGGCCGCCGTCGTCCGCGACGACGATCGACCGGCCGGGTGCGGCGGTGATGGCGTGGACCGGCAGCGTCAGGTTCGAGATGTTGAACGGGTCCAGCCGGAGCCCGTCGATCGGGATCTTGACCACCGGCTGCGACGGCATGGTCGTGGCGGCGACCAGCGCGTCCTGGCTGAGCCAGTCGACGTCCACGACCCCGCCCAGGGTGCCGCCCTGCAGGATCCGCGGCGCCCGCAGCGTCACCGAGTCCTGGGTGCGCACCACCGACGCCACGAGCAACTGCCCGCCCGCGACCACCGCGGCCCGCGCGCCGTCGCGGGACAACCGCAGCACACTGATCGGACCGACCTGGAGGATCTCATCGGCGTTCACCACCTGCGGCACCCAGCTGCCGTCCGGCGTCCGCAGCGCGCGGACCACCGTCTGCCCGTCCACCACGGTCCACACCTCACCGGAACCGTCCGCGGTGGCCGTGGGCCGCCAGGTCGGCCGGGTCATCGTCGCGCCCGCGAGGTCGACGGCGGCCGCGTCCTTGCCGAACTGACCGACCCGCAGCCGCTGCCGTCCGTCGGCGTACTCGACGATCGCCAGCTGACGCCCGTCGATCGACTGGGCCGCGCTCGCCACCTGGTAGCCGCTGCCCTGGCCGGCCGGGCCGGAGATCAGCGAACCGTCACCGAGCGAGCGCACCCGCCCGTTCACGGTCACCAGCCCGGGCTGGTCCGCGCTCGGCGAAGCCAGCGCCGTGTAGGACGGCAGATCGCTCGGCACCCAGTCCTCGTGCCCGTCCACCAGCGGGGCGCCGTCGGACAACAGCCGCACTCGGTTCGTGGTCACCGACTGCAGCGACAGCACGATCTGCGCGGCGATCAGCCGCCGCACGTCCGCGGTCTGATCGGCCACGCCGGTCAGCGGGACGACGAGCGCACCGTCCGGCGCGGTGGTCACGTTGCCCTCGGTGTTCGCATCCTCGGGAAGGAGGTTCCGCACCGCGCCGACCAGGCTCGTCGACGGCCCGGCCAGCAGCAGCCCGACCACGCGCCCGGCGAGGCCGGTCTGCGGTTTGCCCGCCACGTACCGCAGGTCGGGCACCACGGTGTTGGAGTCCTGCGCGAAGAAGAACGCCTGCACCCGCACGTAGTTCGCGGTGAAGTCGCTGTAGGGCATCACGAGGTTCGGCGGCGGGTTCGTGATCCGCCACTGCCCGTCGGACTGGCGCCGCACCAGCAGCTTCAGCTCGACCGGCGTGCGCAGCGAGATGAACGCGCCGTCCTCACGCAGCGTGCCGAGGCCGGTGCCGCGCAGCACGACGTTGACCTCGTTCGGGTTCGCCGTCGTGTCCGCGCCGGTGGCCGGGACGGTCGCGAACACGTCGTCGATGATCGTGATGACCTTGCCGGGCGCCCACGCCTTGGCCGCGCCCTCGTCGAGGTACATGCGCGCGGCGGCGTTGTTGCTGATCGGCTGGGCGCTCGCGCGGACGAAGTCGCGGACGACGGTCAGCGCGTCCAGGTCCTTCGCCGGCTGCGGCACGTCCGGGTTGACCGGCTGCCCCAGCTCCTGCTGCGGCACGGCGACGGGCTGCGATTCCTCGGGCACGTTCGCACACCCCGCGGCGAGCACGAGGCAGGCGAACAAGGCGAACAGCCGCGACAGGACCCTCACACGCCCTCCCGTACGGACAGCCGCGCCCATCCCGCCAGCGGGAGCCGCGATTCGGGCAGAACCGCGCTCAACGAGCGACCGGCACCGAGAACAGCTCCACCGAAGGAGGGACACACCCCGGGAACGGATGCGCTCAAGGAGCGCCCCTGCCCGGACAGAGCTGCGCTCAGGGAGCGACGCGCCCCGGGCAGGGCCACGCCCAAAGACCGCCCCACACCGGGCAGGGCCGCGCCCAAAGAGCGGCCGCCGCGCGCCCGGCCGGCCCGCAGCCGAACAGCAGCGCTCACGGCACCGACGCCACGCGCCCGATCGGAACGCAGCCGAACAGCAGCGCTCACGGAGCCAACGCCACGCCCCTGGCCGGCACACAGCCGAACCGCAGCACTCACGGAGCCACCGCCACGCGGCCGGCCGGAACGCAGCGGACCAGCAGCACTCGCGGGGCCAACGCCGTGCACCACCTGGCATCGCGGGCTGGGGCGCTTGAGCGGCGTCGCGTGCGGCTCACTCATGCGTCCTCCTTGCGCATCTCGCCGATCGTGATCGTGTACTCGGTCGGCAGGCCGATCTGCAGGTGCCCGTTGGTCGCCGGGGCGTCGTCCGGGACCAGGGGTAGCGGGCTCTCCTCGAAGGGCTCGTCCTGCTTGCGCGGCAGCGTCAGCCGGAAGCACGCGCCCTGCCCAGGCGCACCCCACGCCTCCAGCTGGCCGCCGTGCAGGCGGGCGTCCTCGTGGCTGATCGCCAGCCCCAGGCCGGTGCCGCCGGTGCGGCGGTTGCGGGACGGGTCCGCGCGCCAGAACCGGTTGAACACCAGGTCGGCCTCCCCGGGCCGCAGGCCGACACCGTGGTCCCGCACCGTGATCGCGACCGCGTGCTCGTTCGCCGCCAGCGTGAGCCGCACCGGGTTGCCCTCGCTGTGGTCGACCGCGTTGGCCAGCAGATTGCGCAGGATCCGCTCGACGCGGCGGGCGTCGATCTCGGCGAGCGTCTCCTCCTCGGGCAGCTCCAGCTCGATCTCGGTCTCCGCGTTGCCCGCGATCACCCGCACCTGCTCCACCGCGCGCCGCGCGATCGAAGACACGTCGATGAACTCCGCGGCCAGCTCCTCGACACCGGCGTCCAGCCTGCTGATCTCCAGCAGGTCGCCGAGCAGCGCCTCGAACCGGTCCAGCTCGTCGACCAGCAACTCGGTGGAGCGGGCCAGCCCGGCGGGGAACTGCTCGCGCGAGGCGTGCAGCACGTCCGCCGCCATCCGCACCGTCGTCAACGGGGTCCGCAGCTCGTGCGACACATCCGAGGTGAACCGGCGCTGCAGCGTGCCGAACTCCTCCAGCTGCCGGATCTGGTGCTGAATGCTCGCGGCCATCTCGTTGTAGGACACGGCGAGCTTCGACAGGTCGTCCTCGCCCGTGACCGGCAGGCGTTCGTCCAGCTCACCGCCCGCGAACCGGGCGGCGGCCGCCGCGGCCTGCCGGACTGGGCGCACGACCTGCCGGGTGACCAGGTTCGCGATGCCGGCCAGCAGCACGAGCAGCACGAGACCACCGACCAGCAGCGTGTTCTGCACGGTCTGGACGGTGTTCTGCTCCGCGGTCATCGGGAACAGCAGGTACAGCTGGATCGGGCGGCCGGTGCTGGTGACCGGCGCGCCGACGATCAGGTGCGTGGTTCGGGTGCCGTCCGCGTCGGTGTCGGTGTTGATCTGCCAGGCGACCTGGTTGTTCTCGACGAACCGCTGCAGGCCGTCCGGCACCTTCGTGATCGGGCCGGCCGAGTCGGTCGAGTCCTCCCCGCCCGCGGTCAGCACCGGCTCGAACGCGCCCGCCGCCGACGCCGCCGTGCCCTGGTCCTCCGACGAGCTGCTGGTGATCTTCTTCAGCGCGTTCTGCAGCCGGTCGGCCAGCGCGTCCTGGTCGCTGATGCCGACCAGCTCGTTCTCCGCCGTGCGCACGACCTGCAGGGTCTGCGCGACGGCGGCCTGCCGCTTGGTGTCGGTGAGGCGCTGCGTGATCTGGTTCTGCAGCACCATGCCCAGCACGAGACCGACCGCCGACGACAGGGCGAGCGTCGACACGGTCACCTTGAACTGCAGCGACCGCCGCCACAGCACGCCGAACGCGACCGCGCGGCCACGGGCGTAGGCGCCCGCGCGGGGGGCCAGTCGCAGCACCGCGCGGACGAAGGCCAGGACTCTTCGCTTCATGTGTCTGTTACGGCGGGCCCGCCTTGTACCCGACGCCGCGCACGGTCAGGACGACCTCGGGGTGCTCGGGGTCCTTCTCGACCTTCGAGCGCAGCCGCTGCACGTGCACGTTGACCAGGCGGGTGTCGGCCGCGTGCCGGTAGCCCCAGACCTGCTCGAGCAGGACCTCGCGGGTGAACACCTGGCGGGGCTTGCGGGCCAGCGCGACCAGCAGGTCGAACTCCAGCGGGGTGAGCGGGATGGCCTTGCCCTCCCGGGTCACCTCGTGACCGGGCACGTCGATGGTCAGGTCACCGATCGTGAGCGTCTCGGCAGGCTCGGCCTCGGTGCGCCGCAGGCGGGCGCGCACACGCGCGACCAGCTCCTTCGGCTTGAACGGCTTGACCACGTAGTCGTCGGCGCCGGACTCCAGGCCCAGCACGATGTCGACCGTGTCGCTCTTCGCGGTGAGCATGACGATCGGCACGCCCGACTCGGCCCGGATCGCCTTGCAGACGTCGATGCCGTTCATGCCGGGGAGCATCAGGTCGAGCAGCACGAGATCGGGCTTCAGCTCCCGCAGGGCGGGCAGCGCCCGGGAGCCGTCCGCCACCACCGCGGTGTCGAACCCCTCGCCGCGCAGCACGATGGTGAGCATCTCCGCGAGAGCGGGGTCGTCGTCGACGACCAACACACGTGCCTTCATGACCACATATTCGCACTACGGAGACCGTTCGTGACGTCCGACCCTGCGAACACGTCACGAACTGAGCACACCGGTTAGCCCGGATGGACCAGCCGGGTGACGAGGGCGGCGTGGTCGACCCCCGCCGCGCCGTCGACGACGTGCCATCCGGACAACCAGGACGCGCCGGCGAGCTCGTCGTAGACGGCCGCGCAGCGGGACTGGAGGTCGTCGTCGGACTCGAACGCGTCCTTGGCCCGGCCGGCATCGGTCGAGGCCCGCTGCTCGGCCCGCTCGGCGGCGACGGCGGGCGGGACGCGCAGCAGGATCTGCGCGTCCGGCAGCGGCAGGCCGAAGCGGTCGATCTCGATCTCGCGGACCCAGCGGACGAACTCGCCGTCGGCGTGCTGCCGCAGGCGGGCCGCGCCGTAGGCGGCGTTGGAGGCGACGTACCGGTCGAGCAGCACGACGTCGTGGGTGTCGAGGCCGACGCGGATCTCGGGAGCGGCCTCACGGCGGTCGAGGGCGTAGAGCAGGCCCATGCCGTAGACGGAGTCGGTGAGGTCGCCGTGGCGGCGGTGCAGGCCCTCGTGGATGAGGTCGGCGTGCACGCTGCGGCCGTAGCGGGGGAAGGCGAGCGTGGTGACCGTGCGGCCCTGGTCGTGCAGCGCCTTGGTGAGGCCGTCGGTCAGGGTGCGCTTGCCCGCACCGTCGAGCCCCTCGATGACCACCAGCTTGCCCACGGGCCCAGGCTATCCGGCGGCGGTCAGCGCACTTCGAGGCCGTGCGCCTTGGCGGCGTCGGCCTGCCGCTGGTCGCGGGTGACCATCACGACCGGTTCCCCATCGGCCAGGCCAGCCGCGTCGTGCAGCGCGACGGCCAGGTGGATCGCGTCGAGCGTGCGGAGCGAGTGGTGGTCGGACACCAGCCGGTACGCCGCCGGCATGATCACCTGGGGCACGAGCGGCACGAGGCTCAACGCGCCGTCACCACCGGCTTCGGCGTCGAAGCGCGCGAGCGCGAGCTTGGCGTCGCGGATCCGGCCGTTGTTCCACGCGGTCGCCATCGCACTGGCGAACTCGACCCTGGTCAGCTCGCTCGTGAGCACCAGGTCTTCGTTGTCGAGGAGCAACTCGATCATCTGCTCGTGCTCCGGCTCGTCGGGGAGGAACGCCCGGACCACCGCGCTCGTGTCGGCGTAGAGGACCGTCACCACTCGCCCCGCGTCCAGTCGAGAGCCTCGCTGACGGAGGTCCCGCTACCCCTGAGAGCCTCGTCCAGTTGCGCGCGGGTGGGCACCGGGCCGTCGGGCGCGAACGCGACGAGCTTGCCGTCGGCGAGCAGGCGCTGCTTGCGTTCCCGGCGGGACTCCGGCCGGTCGACCGCGGCCTTCAGGATTTCGGTCACGAACTCGTTGACGCTGCGCCCCTCGGCCTCGGCTTTCGCCTTCACCCTGGCGTGCAAGTCGTCGTCAAGACGCGTGATCATCTGCCGCATACTGAGATGCTATCACAGACGGCAACGCATGATAGCACCCCAGTGCGGCAGGGTGCGGTTAGTAGCGGTAGTGCTCCGACTTGAACGGGCCCTCGACGTCGACGTCGATGTACTCGGCCTGCTCCTTCGTCAGCTTGGTCAGCTCGCCGCCGAGGGCCTGGAGGTGGATGCGCGCCACCTTCTCGTCCAGCTTCTTCGGCAGGCGGTACACCTCCTTGTCGTACTCCTCGTGCTTGGTGAACAGCTCGATCTGCGCGATCACCTGGTTGGAGAAGGAGTTCGACATCACGAAGCTGGGGTGCCCGGTCGCGTTGCCCAGGTTCAGCAGCCGGCCCTCGGACAGCACCAGCACGCTGTGGCCGTCCGGGAAGACCCACTCGTCGACCTGCGGCTTGATGTTGATGCGGCGAACACCGGGGTAGCGGGCGAGCCCGGCCATGTCGATCTCGTTGTCGAAGTGGCCGATGTTGCCCACGATCGTCTGGTGCTTCATCCGGGCCATGTGCTCGGCCATCACCACGTCCTTGTTGCCGGTCGTGGTGATCACGATGTCGGCCTCGGGCAGCGCCGACTCCAGCGTCTTGACCTGGTAGCCGTCCATCGCCGCCTGCAGCGCGCAGATCGGGTCGATCTCGGTGACGATCACCCGCGCGCCCTGGCCGGACAGCGACTCCGCCGCGCCCTTGCCGACGTCGCCGTAACCGCAGACCACCGCGACCTTGCCGCCGATCAGCACGTCCGTGCCGCGGTTGATGCCGTCGATCAGCGAGTGCCGGATGCCGTAGCGGTTGTCGAACTTCGACTTGGTCACCGAGTCGTTGACGTTGATCGCCGGGAACAGCAGCTCACCCGCCGCCGCCAGCTGGTACAGCCGCAGCACACCGGTGGTGGTCTCCTCGGTCACCCCGCGCACGCCCTGGCCGATCCGGGTCCACTTCTGGCCGTCCGCGGCGAGCGACGCCCGCAGCAGCTCCAGCACGACCTTCCACTCGTCGGAGTCGTTGTCGTCGGGCTGCGGCACCACCCCGGCCGCCTCGTACTGGGTGCCCTTGTGCACCAGCAGCGTCGCGTCGCCACCGTCGTCGAGGATCATGTTCGGACCCTCGCCGTCCCAGGTCAGCATCCGCTCGGTGCACCACCAGTACTCCTCCAGCGACTCGCCCTTCCAGGCGAACACCGGCACACCCTGCGGCGCCTCCGGAGTGCCGTGCGGGCCCACCACGACCGCGGCCGCCGCGTGGTCCTGCGTGGAGAAGATGTTGCAGGACGCCCAGCGCACTTCGGCGCCGAGCGAGACCAGCGTCTCGATCAGCACCGCCGTCTGCACCGTCATGTGCAGCGAACCCGACACCCGCGCACCGCGCAGGGGGTTCACCTCCGCGTACTCACGGCGCAGCGCCATCAGCCCCGGCATCTCGTGCTCGGCCAGCCGGATCTCCTTGCGGCCGAACTCGGCCAGCTCCAGATCCGCGACGGCGAATTCCACCCCGTTGCGGGTGTCGTGCCACTTCGCAACGCTTTCGGGGGTCATAGCGGCATTTCCTCCAACGATCGACTCCACCTGAACAGTACCGTTGTCCGTTCATCGCGGAACACCCGGAAAAGGAGACAGCCGACGTGCCGCTTCCTGGTCCCGACACCCGAGTGGTCGAACTACGCGTGCCGGGCCTGTCCGGCACCAGCGGCGAAGAGCTGCTGGACGCGGCCGGCACGGTGGAAGTCGCCGGGGACGGTATGGGCCGGGTGATCCGCCCGTCGGACCGGCTGCGGCGCCCCGCGCCCGGCCCGGTGCTGCAGGCGCTCGGCCGCTCGGTCCCCCGCACGCTCGAGGGCTACCTGTGGAGCGGCATGACCTCCGGGGGCGCCACGAAAGCGGCGTGGGCGCTGCTGTTCCCGTTCTCGCTGGCCAACGTGGCGCACTGGATGCTGCCGCCGGTGCCGGACGGCAGCCGCGCGGCGGCCGTGCTCGGCGGGCTGTGCCGGGGCGTGCTGCGGATCGCTGCGCTGCTGCTGACGATGCTGCTCGTCGCGCAGGTCGCGGTCATCACGCTGGACCTGTTCGCCGCGCAGTGCCTTGCGCCCGGCCGCCGCTGCCTGACCTGGCTGCCGGACTGGCTGCGCGACGTCGAGCAGGTCCGCCTGACGGCGGGGCTGCTGCCGGCCGCGCTGGTGGTGCTCGTGCTGTACCGGGTGTCCGGCACGAACTGGACCGTCCGGGCGCACACCCCGCCGCCGCCCGGCGACACGCTGCCCGGTGACGTGCTGCGCGGCGACACCGATTCGCCCGTGCTGCGCTCCGTGCACACCCTCGCGGCGCTGAGCACCGTCGCGCTGCTCGCCGTCGGCGGACCGCTGCACGTGCCCGGCGACGTTTTCGGGCGGCTGCTGTGGGCCGCGTCGCTGGTCCTCACCGGGGTCGCACTCGTCACGTCGGCCTCCGGAGTGCGGGACCTGCCGCGGTGGGGGCGCGGCGGGCTGCTGTGGGTGGCGGTGGCGCTGCTCGTCGCGGTCGGGGTGCGCGGCGCCGTGCCCACCGGATCGGACGCGACCGTGGAAGGCGTCGGCGCGGCGCTGCTCGGCGCGTGGCTGGTGTTCGCGTTGCTGCTGGTCCCGGCGGCGCTGCTGGCGCGGCGGACGTGGCGTGAGCTGCCGAAGCGGCTGCGGCCGTGGGCAGGCGGCTGGGCGGCCGCGCCGGCGCTGGCGCTCGCGGCGCTGCTCGGCGGCGGGTTCGGCGCGGGGCTGGCGACGGGGCTGCGGCGGCTGGCCGGCGCTGGCGACCTGCGGCTGCCGGACAGCTACCGCCTGGTGACCGCCCTGTGGGGCGGCGGTCTGGTGCTGGCGATCGTGCTGGGCGTGCTCGGCTTCGCGGTGGCCGTGCCGCTGCGGCGGCGGTCGCGCGGGATTCCCGGAATCGTGCGGATGCTGCAGTCTCCGGCGGACGAGCAGTCCGCGGCTGCCGCGTGGGCACGGTCGGCCTGGGAACGGCGGCACCTGCACCACCTCGCGCTCGGCGTGATCGCGGGCCTGTCGCTCGGCGCGGCCGCGTTGCTGGTCGCCTGGTACGGCTTCGGCGCGTTCCCCGGCTGGCTCGACCCGCTGTCCGCGGCCGGGGTGTTCGGCTTGGGCGTGCTGGCCGTCGGGCTGCTGCGGGTGGTCTACACCGCGGCCACGAAGCCGGGGCGCAACCGACACCTGGGCGCGCTGGCGGACCTCGTGTGCTTCTGGCCGCGGGCGGCGCACCCGGCGATCCCGCCGTGCTACGCGCTGAAGGTGGTGCCGGACCTCGCCGCCCGTGCGAAGGAGCACCTGGCCGAGCCGAACACACGCGTGGTGCTGGGCGGGGAGAAGCTGGGCAGCGTGCTGGCGGTGATCGCGGCCGCGCGGCTCGTGCACAGCGTGTCCCCGGCGGACCGGGAGCGCGTGGGTCTGCTCAGCGCCGGGTCACCGCTGCAGTGGGGGTACCAGCGAGCGTTCCCGGCGGTGCTGCCGCACGCCGCGCTCGCCACGCTGTACGGATCGCTGGACGGGCGGTGGCGCGGACTGGCGCGCGGCACGGACATCTTCGGCGGCGGCGTGACCACTTGGCGGCACCAGGTCGACGGCGACAAGCTCACCGGCGAGGGCTACCTGCCGGACGGCGGCTGGGGTGCCCTGCCGCCGGCCGCCGCGGGCGCGACCGGCGCGCTCGTCCTCGGCGGGGACCACTGGCTGCCCGACCCGGTGCACCCGCCCTCCGGCGCACGCCGCTGGGCGGCCGGCGTGCTCGGCCACGCGGACTACCTGGTGGACCCGGAGTGGGACCAGGCGGTGGCCATCGCCGCCGGCCTGGAGACACCGGGCGAACCGGCTCGCGGAGAGGCCGAGCAGGTCCCCCTGTTCCCCGACCTCCCCCGGTTCCACCTGAACATGGCTCGCTGAGCGAACGAAAAGGCCCCTCGGCGAGGGGGCCTTTTCCTTGCTGACTCAGGGTTTCGTCGGATCGGCGCCTTCCACCGGCATCGGCGACTCGGTCGCGCCGCGCTTGCCGAGCAGGGAGTGGCGGCGGCTGTAGGCGAAGTAGATGACCACGCCCAGCGCCATCCAGGCCAGGAACCGCAGCCAGGTCAGCACCGTCAGGTTCAGCATCAGCCACAGGCACGCCAGGATCGCGAGGATCGGCACCACCGGCACCCACGGCACCCGGAACGCGCGCGGCAGGTCCGGACGCGTGCGGCGCAGCACCAGCACGCCGGCCGACACCAGCACGAACGCGAACAGCGTGCCGACGTTGACCATCTCCTCCAGCTTGTCCGCCGGGAAGAACGTGGCCGCCACCGCGACCAGCAGGCCGACCAGCATGGTCGCGCGCGCCGGGGTGCCCCGCTCGCTCGTGCGGGCCAGCGAGCGCGGCAGCAGGCCGTCGCGCGACATCGCGTACAGCACCCGGACCTGGCCGAGCATCAGCACCATCACCACGGTGGTCAGACCGGCCAGCGCGCCGATCGAGATGACATTCGCCGCCCAGTTGACGCCGTTCGCGGCGAACGCGGTCGCCAGCGTCTTGTGGCTGCCGTCGCCCGCGTCGGTGGCCAGGTCGGTGTAGGGCACCATGCCGACGACCACCAGCGACACGGCCACGTACAGCACGGTGACGATCGCCAGCGAGCCGAAGATGCCGCGCGGCACCGAGCGCTGCGGGTTCTTCGTCTCCTCCGCGGTGGTGGCCACGATGTCGAACCCGATGAACGCGAAGAACACCAGCGAGGCTCCGGCCAGCAGACCGAACAGGCCGAACGAGCTGCTCGCCCCGCCCGCGATGACCGAGAACAGCGACTGGTCGACGCCCGACTCACCGCTGGCCGCAGGGGCGCCCGGCGGGATGTAGGGCGAGTAGTTGGCGCCCTTGACGTAGAACAGGCCGAGCACGATCACGAACAGCACGATGCCGACCTTGATCGCGGTGATCACCATGGACACCCGGGAGGACAGCTTGGTGCCGATCGTCAGCACCAGGGCCAGCGCGAGCACCAGGATCAGCGCACCCCAGTCGACCGTGACGCCGCCGATGTCGAACGTCGTCTTCGCGCCGTCGCCGAAGATGTAGCCGAGCACCGTCTCCAGGTACACCGACCAGCCCTTGGACACCGCGGCGGCACCGACGGCGAGCTCGAGCACCAGGTCCCAGCCGATGATCCAGGCCATGAACTCGCCGAACGTCGCGTACGAGAACGTGTACGCGCTCCCGGCGACCGGCACCGTCGAGGCGAACTCGGCGTAGCACAGCGCGGCGAGACCGCACGCGATCGCGGCGAACACGAACGCCAGCGACACCGACGGTCCGGCGTAGTCGCCCGCCGTGCGCGCGGTCAGCGTGAAGATACCGGCGCCGATCACGACCGCGACCCCGAACACCGTCAGGTCCCACGCGGACAGGTTGCGCCGCAACCTGGTGTCCGGCTCGTCGGTGTCCTTAATGGACTGCTCGATCGACTTCGTGCGCCACAGCCCGTTACCTGGCAAGGGTGTCTCCTCCCGGTGTCCTGGGTCTCAGGTCCGGTTGGTCACCCTAACGCGAACGGGTGAGGCGAGCGAATCGGAGGTCAGACGAGCTGGCGGTCCAGGTCCGGCTCCAGGTAGATCAGCCGCGCGGACGGCACCCGCTCGCGCACCCTGGCCTCGGCCGCGTCGATCTCGCCCGCCACTTCGGACAGCTCCAGGCGCGGGGCGAGCGCGAGCTTCGCGGCGACCAGCAGCTCGTCCGGGCCGAGGTACTGGGTGCGGATGTGGATGACGCGGTCGACGCGGCCGCCGGTCAGGGCCTCGCAGATGCTGTCCAGTTCGCGGTCGGTGGCGCCCTCGCCGATCAGCAGGCTCTTCATCTCGACGATGAGGATGATCGCGATGATGCCGAGCAGGACACCGATCATCACGGTGCCGATGCCGTCCCACACCGGCTCGCCGGTCACCTCGGACAGCCCGACGCCGATCAACGCGAAGATCAGGCCGAGCAGCGCGCCGGTGTCCTCCAGCAGCACGACCGGCAGCTCCGGCGTGCGCGACTGGCGGATGAACTGCCACCAGGTCGCGTCGCCCTTGATCTTGCGCGACTCCTTGATCGCGGTCATGAACGAGTAGGTCTCCAGGCCGATCGCGACGACCAGGATGCCGACCGCGACCAGCGGGCTGGTCAGCGGCTCCGGGTGCTCGATCTTGTGGATGCCCTCGTAGAGCGCGAACACCGAGCCGAGCGTGAACAGCATCAACGCGACCACGAACGACCAGAAGTACCGCTCCCGGCCGAAGCCGAACGGGTGCTCCCGGGTGGCCCGCCGCCGCGCCTGGCGCTGGCCGAGCAGGAGAAGACCCTGGTTGGACGTGTCGGCGACCGAGTGCACCGACTCGGCGAGCATGGACGACGACCCCGTGATCAGGAACCCGACGAACTTCGCCGCGGCGATCCCGGCGTTGGCGATCAATGCCGCGACGATCGCCTTCGTTCCGCCACTTGCCGACACGCTGACCCCCTGCTGAAGTCTTTCCGTTTTGTCGCAGTGAGCCTAGAGCTTCCCGCCTCAGCGCAGCAGTGGGAGTCCGCCGACCAGTTTGTCGATCTTGTTCCGCGGCCCCACCAGGCTCACGGCGTAGTACTCGAAGGCCTCCTCGTCGGTACCCGCCATGGCCTCGGTGTACTCCACGTAGGACCGGCTGGCCTGCGCGTGCTTGGACATGTCGGCGACGAAGACGCCCTCCCGGTTGGCGGCCTTCGTGCGGATCTGCAGCAGCTTCGCCGCGTCGGCGGCCAGGATCGAGCAGCCGGTCCACGGCAGCCCGGCGTGCGGGCGGGCGGAGGCGTCCTCGACCTGCGGGCCGACCAGGTCGGGCAGGACCTTGCCGACCGCGGCGCCGAGGCACGCGGTGGCGTTCGCGACGAGACCCGGCCCGAGCGACGGGTCGGCGACTATCACCCACTTGACCTTCGCGGTGCGGGTGGTGGCGTCGAGCTGAACTTCAACCTGAGGATCTGTGGTCACGAGCGCACAAGCTAGGCAAAGATGTGCGAGTCAGCCAGCAAGTCCGAACTTAATTCGACGGGAGGCCCGTTTTGGCCCGCTTGGACGAACTTGATCAGGCGTTGCTGCGGGAACTGCAGCGCGACGGACGGCGGACCAACCGGGAGCTGGCCGCCGCGACCGGCGTCTCGCCGTCCACGTCGCTGGAGCGCGTCCGTGCGCTGCGCGAGCGCGGGGTGATCCGCGGCTACAACGTCGACCTCGACCTGGCCAAGATCGGCCGCCCGGTGCAGGCGCTCATCGCCGTCCGGGTGCGCCCGCCGTCCCGGCCGGTCATCGATGCCTTCCGGGAATGGGTGACCCTGCTGCCCGAGACGCTGGGCGTGTTCGTGGTCTCCGGCGGCGAGGACTTCCTCGTGCACGTGGCGGTGCCGGACAACGACGCCCTGTACGCGTTCGTCATCGACCGCCTCACGCAGCGCAAGGAAGTGGCCGACGTGTGAACGAGCGTGGTCTACGAGCACATCCGCAGCCGCGTGATCGATCCGGCCTAGACGAGTAATGCGGAAGTCTGGGTGGTGTCTGGAGACGGACGAAGGGTGTTCAAGATCCGTTCGTGACGACAGACCTGAACACGACCGCTTGGCGGGCCGGCGTCGGCTGGCCGGCCACCGAAGCGGACCGACGCCGAGTTGGTCACCCTGGCCGTGGCTCAGGCGTTGCTGGGGTTCACCTCCGAGGCGCGCTGGTTGCGGTTCCTGCCCGCCCGGATGCCCGGCGTTCCGGTACTTGCCCGGCCAGTCCGGCTACAACCGTCGCCTGTGTGCCGCGTTGCCACTGGTCAAGGAGGTGATGCGCTGGTTGGCGGCGGACACCGACCTGTGGGCCGACGCCACCTGGATCGTCGACTCGACCCCGGTGGAGTGTGGCCGGTCCCTGCCCACTGTGAAGCGCTCGGACCTGGCCGGCTGGGCCAAGTACGGCTTCTGCCGCTCGCACTCCCGCTGGTTCTGGGGCCTGCGCCCGCACCTGCTCGCCGAGGACCCCGGACTGCTGATCATGGCCGACAAAGGCTACGTCTCCCGCGAACTCGACCACTACCTCACCGAGCGCGGCGTCCGGCTGATCCGGCCGTCC
>NZ_JAKGSD010000063.1 GCF_021654135.1 Amycolatopsis tucumanensis
CACGAACAAGAAGTAGAACCGACAAGATCAGTTACACCAGCTTCTTGACAGACCCTCAGGCGGGTTCCTCGCCGCTACTTTGGTGCGCTGCCGCACTTAGCGGTTTCGTTGCTGCCGCAATCAGCTTCTCGATGTACTTCAAGTTCAAAGAACGAGAAACCAATCTCTGCAGACCGCAGAGAGCGTCGAGGCCCAATAACCTCGTCTGGTCTTCAGCAATAGTTGATACGACAGCACCCTGCCGCTCTGATCGGATCAAGTCTGCCGTTGCTGCTCGAAGCTCATGCGGCCGTAAGGGTGGCAGTTAACGCACAGGCAGTCGCAATCTTCGGGTTCAGGCACACCGACGGGTCGGACGGGGCGGCCAATCTTCATTCCCACAGTGCGTCGTGGGATCGGCCTTGGAAGAGGCAGCCACGGCGTACCGGGTGCGCGCCACCAACGGCTGAGTCCTTCAAGTGTGTACACGAGTCCGACGAGCGGACCGCAGGGATCAGTCGGCTCGTACCACATCGGCACGTCGTCCCGGTGCGGCGTTGTGCGGACCTCACCACTCGAAGGGTCTACCCACCCAAGGTGACCTCGGTTCAAGATCGTGACGAAGTTGGGCCACAGTTCGTGAGGGTTTCGCCCGGCCCAGTCACGAATCCGCTCAGCAATGAGACTCAAGCGCAGATCACTGTGGTAGGCGAAAACGCCACCACTGATCGGCACATACGGAAACTCACGATCCCCGATGATCACCTGGAACGTGCCTTCGACATCACACCGCGCAGCGCGTTTGAGCTGGGCGAGGTGATCCAGGGAGGCAACCAGGCTCTTCGAATCCAAGGTGCTCTTGACCTCGATGGCTGCGTGCACGCTGCGTGGGACGATCAGTGCTCTGCCGTTTCGCAGGACGCGATGCGGCGGCACCTATGAATCTGCGAACACAATGTCGTGCTGTTTGTGCGACGTACCATCCAAGTTCTGGACGGTTGCGCGCTGGATGATCGGGTAGCCACGAAAACGAGCCTGCAGCAGTTCCAACAGTGCTGCTTCCCGCTCTGACCGTGTGTCGTCTGGGTGAAGGTTTGCGCTGAGGTGGTACTCGTGGTCAAGCCGGACCACTTCTTCCAGCAAGGCGCGCCAGTCGCCTAGCGCTTCCAGCTCCTCTGACGACAGGTCGGTTTCCTGCTCCATGGCTCCCTCGGCTCCGCTCGAACTCACCGTACCGGCGCACTAGAGCCAAGGATCGACCGCAGGACGGCTCGCCGCGAGATAGTCGTCCCCGTTCCAGCGGTAGTTGCTGACCTGGACCGGCTGGCCGAAGGTCGGGGCGTGCACCATCTTGTCGGCGCCGATGTACAAGCCGACGTGGTGGACGTTGCCGGGTGTTCCGTAGAAGACCAGGTCGCCGGGGAGCAGCGGTTGGCCGGCGGGCACCAGTGGACCGGCGTTGTACTGGGTTTGCGCGGTGCGGGGCAGGTTGATGCCGGCGGCGTTGTAGGCGGCTTTGGTGAGGCCGGAGCAGTCGAAGCCGGCGTGTCCGCCGGCTGGTCCGTTGCCACCCCAGACGTAGGGCAGGCCGAGTTGGCCGCAGGCGAAGTTGATCGCCATGATCGCGGCCGGGTTGGGTGCCTGGATCTTGTTGCAGTCGCCGGTTCCGACGGTGGCGGTGCCGTAGCGTTTTGCTTGTGCCAGAACGCCGTTGACGTACTCCTCGGAGTGGTTGTAGGCGAACAGTGCCTTGCGGATGTCTTTCTGTGCTCCGGAATCGCACAGGTAGAACGCGGCGGCGTAGATGGCGTCGTGTGGGTTGTAGCGTGACGGTGGGTTGGCGCCTCCGGGCGGGATCGTGTGGCGTGTGATGACGCCGTCGAAGGTCGGTTTCAGGAACTGCATGGGGCCGCCGGCTCCCATGTGGTTCTCGCCTTCCTTGATGCCGTCGCCGGAGCCGCGGCCGTGTTTGGATTCGGCGTCGCCGATGGCGGCGAGGATTGTCCAGTCCAGCCCTGGGCACACGGTGGCTGCGGCTCGGTAGAGCGACAGGTAGTCGTTGGGGATCTCGGCGATCGCGGCCTGGCTCGGCTCGGTGCCACCGGTGCCGAACAGGGCACTGACGATGGCTTTGCCGACACCTCCGATGAGGATGGGGATGGCGATGATGGCCGCGACAGCGGCAACGGCGATCTTCATGGGTCACCTCCGGAAGCGGCTGGTGGGGAGCGGTGGTGGAAGTGGGTCCGGTGCGGCCAGTTCCGTGGACGCCTGCTGGGCCTTGGCCGCGGTCGAGGACGGCGCCGTGGTGGGCGGGTCTGTGTGGGGCCAGAGCTGGGCGAGTTCGGCGAGCCGCAGCCGGCCCGGCCGTCGTGACGCCGGGCCGGTAATCGGCAGCCACCGGGCGACGGCGGGGTCGTTCTCGCTGGCCACACCCGCGACATCTGCAGCGCTGGTGGCTACAGGCACGAGCGCGGGCCGGTCCAACTGGGACAGTGCGTCGGCGAGCGCCCTGCGCGCGGTGGTTTCGCGGCGGTTGGTGGGCAGCCACACCAGGACGGGTGTGGTGATTCCTGTTGCGGTGGCGAGCTTTTCGTAGCCGTGCAGCTTGCGGCCGAGCTTGCCGAGGTCCTCGGTGCCGAAGTCGAATTCGAGGAAGAACTCGATTTGGTGGCCGTCTTCGCGCCAGCGGCCGTAGGCGTCGGGGCGGACCATGTCGCCGAAGAGCCGGCCGCAGCGCAGTTCGGACCACCACGCGGTCAGGCGTCCGCGGGCACCGGGCTCCCGGCTCAGTGCGACGAGGCTCGTGAAGAAGCCGTTGACGCCCACGGTGTGCGCGAGTCGCAGGGAGTGGGCGATGCCGATGGCGTCTTCGTGGCGATAGCCGAGTTGTTTGGGGTCGAGACCGTCCTCGTAGGCGAGCGCCACGGAGCCGGCGATGTCGAGCACGTAGTGCATCGGGGCGGTGCCGGAGCTGACGAACGGCTGGAAGCGGTCGACGACGCGCCACTTGAACAGGTCGAGCAGGCGGTGGTTGGCCGCGCGCATGGTCGGGTAGCAGAGCTCGACGATCTGCTGGGTGGTGAAGACCTTGTGTTCGTTCAGCATCCGGGCCAGCCACCGGTCCCGGAGGGTGAGCCGCCCGGCGAGCTGGGCATGGTGCTCCCCGGTGGTGGCCGCCCGTGGTGTGGGGCGCTGGGGCATGTGCCCGCGCAATGCCCTCTGAGGCGTGGGATTCGAGATCATGGGTAGGCACCTCCCAGGCGTTGGCCGGAATGGGGAAGGCGAAGGGCAACGCATGCGGGCATCACCGGAGCGGACGTGCGCAGTCAGTGAGCCCGCATGCGTTGCGGGAAAACGGGATTCGGCGAGTCAGGCCGCGCGGCGCGGGTCCACAGTGGGCTGATCCGCGTGGCGCGTTGCGGCGTCGGCGTCGGTGACGGGCGGGCGCGTGTTGACCCTGGCAGCTTTGCGGATCGCCTTGGCGCGTCCGGGAATCGCGGGCGGAAGCTTCTCGGTCACCGCGGTGAACGGCGGTGCTTCCTCGCCACCCAGGACGAGCCGGGCGGCGACGTGGTAAACGCCGAGGTTGGACAGGTCGTGATCAGAAAGCCGCGGCATGGTGTGCCGCGAGAGTCGTTTCGCGTCCTCGGGGCTGGCGTTGAAGAAGATCTTGCTGCGGGCGTTGGTGCTGATGCCCTCTTCGAGCTCCTTCGGTAGCTGCCCGAGGTACTGGTGCGCCAACGCCATGGAGAGCCGGTAACCACGGGCTTCGGCGAGCATGTCCTCCAACGGATAGGCCAAGTTCAAGAAGTTGTGGCACTCGTCCACGTACAGCCCACAGTCGCGGCGTTGACGCTGCGGGACGCGGGCCCGGCGGGTGGCCGCTTGCCAAGTGCGGGCCACGACGATGGAGCCGACCAATCGCGCGGTTTCCATCCCCAGCGCGTCGCGAGCGATGCGCACCAGGCAGATCCCGCCGGTGTTGAGCACCTCGTCCATGTCCATAGTGGACGTTCCACCGGCGATGGCGGCGCGGACGAACGGGCGCAGCAGGAAGCCGCGGATTTTGTTCATCAGCGGCGCGATCACTTGTGCGCGGCTGGCTTCGGACAGGTCGTCGTACCAGGACCAGAAGCCCTTGAGGACCTCGTCGTCGATCTGGTCGCAGGCTCGTTGCCGGAACGCCGGCACGGTGAGCAGCTTGGGCAGGTCGACCAGGGTCGGCGTGCCGGGCATCGCGGTCAGCGTGAGCAGCCCGGCGCGGAGGATGTCGTCAGTGCGCGGCCCCCACGAGGAGGCGTAGATCCGGGAGAAGATGCTGACGAGGTTGTCGACCGCGCGGGCCTTGTCAGCTCCCTCCAACGGGTTGAGCACCGGCGGGCGGGCTCGGGAGTCGGCGTCGAACAGCACGACTTTCTCGCCCAGTTCCTCGGGCAGGCGCATGAGGATGTCGCTGACCAGGTCGCCCTTCGGGTCGACCACGACGACACCGCGGCCGGCCTCGGCGTCGGCCAGGATCATCCGGGCCATCAGCTCGGACTTGCCTGAGCCGGTGGCGCCGAGGATGTGCAGGTGGTGGCGGGCGTCGGCGACGTGCAGGCCGACCGGGCGAGAGTGCCCGGAGTCCGACAGCCCCAGGGGCTTGATCTGCTCGCCGATCGTGGCGATGCCCGGCGGGGGCGGCACAGCTTTCGCGCCGGCCCGCTGCAGGCCGGGTGTGGACTCGTCGATCGGCAGGTGCGCGATCGCGGCCAGCTCCGGGATCGACAGCAGGTCGCCCTTGCCCAGGCGGCGTTCGGCCAACACGGCAACCGGGTCGCGGCGGATCCGAACCCGGCGGTAGTAGTTGTGCTCGGAGTAGGCGGCGAACGCCGAGGCGATCGCGTGCCCGCGGCCCCGCAGCACCTCCCGCACCGCCTGGACCTCGCCCGAGGTGACGTCCTCGGGCACGGTGGTGGCCACGGCGTAGCGGATGCGGGTCTCGAACTGGTTCGCCCGCAGCTTCTCCACGACCGCGCGGTCCTGGGCGGCGTACTCCAGGCTGGTCTGCCGATCCAGGCCCGGTGTCCGCGTGCTGGTCGACCGCTTCGGGGTCTTGCCCGGCGTGATGGCGTCGAGCAGCCGGCCGACCAGGTGGACCGACCCGCCCGCGTGCACCCGCCGCGCCGCGCGCCGGGCTTTGGTCACCCGGTGGCCGGCGACGGGGCGGGCGAGGATCTGCACGCAAGCCCGCTCGTGCGGGCCGAGCCCGACCGGCGCGCCGAGCATCGCCCGGATCGGGTCGGCCGGGTGCTCGGTGCGGATCGGCAGCGCCTCCGAGCGGGCCAACCGCAGTTCACCGCCGGCCGCTTCGACGCGCCGGCCCGCTGCCGCCGTGGTCGGGATCGGCGGCTTGGCGAGGGTGGTGCGGGTGTGCGCGCCGGGCCAGGCGGCCTCGATCGCGCGCTCGACCATGCCGGGCGGCACCAGGCCGGGCACCCACAGGCGGATCTGCACACCGTCGTCGGTGAACGTCAGCTCGAAGGCCAGGTGCGGCTGCCCGCCGAAGCGGCGCAGCCAACCGGGACGCAGCAAGCCGACGAGGTTGGACCACACGGTGATCGCGCCCGTGGGGTCGACCGTCGGTGGCGCGAGCACGGTGACCAGGCGGGCATCGGTGGCCAGGCGCTGGTGGTAGCGGCGGCGCCACCGGCGCCGCGCGACGACCGCGGCGGTGACGACGACCGCGAGCACCGGCCCGACGATCGGGCCCCACGTGAGGGCAAGGTCGCGCAGGTGCGCCAGCACGTTCTCGAAGGCGCCGAGCGGGTCACGCAGGTAGTCGCCGACCGGTGACGCGAGCCCGTCCGCGGCCTGCTCGACCCGCGGAGGGACGAGGGCGGACAGGGGTGTGGCAGTGGTTGGCCAGGACATCGGGAACCTCCCCACGCAAAGCGGTCGACGGGACGGGCGCGAGCTGCGGTCACGCAGCGCGTGGCTGGTCGGCCTGCGTCGTGCTGGCCTCGGCCGTGGGCTGCTGGCTCTGGTCGGGACGGGTGTTGTCGACGACGAGCCGCAGGTGCCGGCGGCCTCGGCGGGCGGCGCGGTCGGCGTCGACCTCGGCTTGCCACTCGGAGAACCGGCGCCCGGCCAGCCGCTTGAGATAGGTGGGAATGCGGTTGGCCGGCACACCGACCAGCCGCGGGCCCAGGACCGCGAGCAGGTCGCTGGCTTCCTGCGAGGCCCAGCCCGCCTCGGCGATCGCGGACTCGTCGGGAAACACATCCGCGACCCGATCGACGGCAGGATTCAGCGCGACATCCTGTGTCCCGCCATACGAGTAGACCCACAGGAAATTCGGCGGCGGGTCAGGCTCGACCAGCGTCCGGAACCGGGACACCTCTTTGGTGTAGGCGTAGAAATTCGTGTCAGGTCGAACCCGGCAAATATCCAGCCATGCCTGAAGATAGGAGTCGGAAAAGAAATCACCGCTGTCGTGAATTCTGATCCACGCGCCGCAGAACTTGGCCGCGCCGAGTTCGGCGACCATCGCGGCCTGCCAGCCGGCCAGATCGTCGAGGACGTACATCAGGTTCGCCTGGTGCTTGGCGCGGACGACCGGCCAGGTGTAGGTGCCGTGCCGCGCGTAGCACGCCTGAGCGCAGATTCCAGCGCTGAGACAGGTGTTATAGGTACGACCATCGGGCAGTCGCCCGGCCCAGGCCGGCAGCGACCAGTTCCACACGCCGATCTGACGCATCTCGCTGTTTTGCGTCAGCAGCCGAGCGGGCCGGCGAACAGTGGCGGAAATGGGCAATGACGTAGACATGGGATCCCCTAGGTGCGATTCGATGTGAACGGATTAGCGCTTGCGAGCGAGGCGGTCAGGCGGCGTCGAGTTCGATCTGCGACGCGTCGCCGTCGTCGAACGAGTCCGCAATTCCTGCGGTATCGTCCGCGCCGAGTTCGACGAAGGAGTTCTCGATTCCCGACGAGGCGTCGGAATACCCGGCGATTTCCGCGGGGTTGGACGTGACCAACTCGTGCTCGACCGGCGAGGCGATGGACTGGAACGCCACCCGCTGCGTCCCGGTGCTGAGCAGACCTTGGCCGCGGTCGGCGGAGAGCAGGAACTGGCGCTCGCCGAGCGAGAGGTCGAAGGTGCGGGTGATCTCGTCGATCGCCTGGGAGGCTTGCCGCAGCAGGATCTGCGTGGCTGCGTTCGCGACGACGGCTTTGCCGAGGTCCGAACCCAGCACGTCCGCGGTGTCCTGGGTGGCGACCGTGAGGCCGGCCCACTGCTTGCGGCTCGCCTTGGCCATCCGGAACAAGAACTCGGCACCGGCGGGCTCCTTCATCAGCAACCACGCCTCATCGACCACGACCAGCCTGGGCTTGCGGATGGCCGGGTTGGAGACCTGCCGCCACACCGCATCCAGGGTGAGCAGCGTGCCGATGGGCTTGAGTTCGTCGGCGAGATCGCGGAGCGAGAACACCACCAGGTGCCCTTCGGGGCGTGTCGAGGTCGGGCCGGAGAACAGGCCGGAGAACGCGCCGGTGACGTACGGGTGCAGCCGCGCCGCGAGCTCCACCCCGGCGGGATCTCCGGCGTCGGCAAGGACCTCGGCGAGGTCGGCCAGCAGCGGAGCCGGGCGGGTCCAGGTCCGCGGATCCGAGGTGATCCCGGCGCGCTGATAGGTCGCGGTGATCGCCCGGTCCAGCGCCGCCCGTTCGGTCGCTTCGAGCTCAGCGCCGAGCAGTACCGCGATCACGGTGTGCAGGAACAGACTGCGTCGGATGAGCGCGTCGCGCGGCGCGGTGCGCCGGCCGTCCGGGCGGGTGTGGATCGGCAGGTCCATCGGGTTGAGCCGGACCTGCTCGGCGCCGAGGTGCACGTACGTCCCGCCGACCGCGGCGGCCAGCCGGGCGTATTCGTCCTCGGGGTCGATGACGTGGATCTCGATCCCGCGGTACAGCGACCGCAGCAACTCCAGCTTCACCAGGTAGCTCTTGCCCGCGCCGGAGCGGCCGAGGATCACGCTGTTGTGGTTGTCCAGAGCGAACCGGTCGTGATGCACGAGGCCCTGGCTGCCGACGTTGAAGCCGTAGAGCACACCGCTGGGTGCACCGACCGAGGTCGGGTCCGGAGGCGGCAGGTCGGGCGAGGTGAACGGGAACGCCGCGGACAGCGCACTGGTGTCGAACGTCCTGCGCATGCCGACCAGATCGAGGCCCATGGGCAGGCTGGTGATCCAGCCCTGCAGGCTGCGGTACGTGGTCGGTTTGCAGTCCAGCAGCAGCGACGCCGCCAGCGACCGGATCGCCGCGACCTCATCGCCGAGGGCTTCCTCGGTGGGGGCGTGCACGGTCAGGTACAGCCCGAGCCGGTAGAGCTTGCCTTCGCCGCGAGCGACTCGGGCGGACAGGTCGTAGGCGTCCTCGGTGGCGGCTTCGACGTGCGGGTCGATCAACCGTCCTTTCTCGCTCGTGTGCCGCCTGCCGGACTCCAGTTTCGACAGCTGCTTCTTGAGCCTGTTCGCGGCGGTGACCGGGTCGATCGGCTCGATGTGCAGCGAGACGTCGACCCGTCCGGGGTAGGTCAGCAGCGGCTGCAACCAACCGGGGTGGACCTCGCGCGGGTAGCCGACGACGGCGAAGCTGGCGACCCATTCGCCGCCGACTTCCAGCGCGCGGGGGCGCACGGAGATGGCGTCCGGGGTGAACGCGCTGGCCCGCCCGAGCGGCGGCTGCATGGCCTGGGCCTTCCGGCCGTGGCGCTTGGCTGTGGTCTTCATCGGCGGTACCTCCCCGCGGAGTTGGCGTAGTCGTCGGGGTCCTCGGCGGTGTCGTCGAAGCCGTCGTCAGGGCCGTCGTCCCAGGCGTCCTCGGCCTCGCCGAACTCGCCGTCGGCAGGGAACGCTGCGCGGCCGAACGCACCTGCGTCCCAGCCCTCGTCTGGGGCGGTGGTGATGACTTCGTCCGAGCCGGCGAGACCGGAGTTCGGCGGGATCACGCTGTCGGGGTTGCAGGCTGCGGCGAGCACCGCGGTGGCCTGTCCGGCGTCCAGCGGGGTGACCACGATCCCCGACGGGGAGAGCAGCTCGACCGCCTCGCCGAGCCGGCGGACCAGCCGGGCTTCGGCCGCGCGCCGGGTGGCGTCGTCGACCAAGGCGGCCTGCTTGGCGGCCCGGCGTTTCGCCGTCAACGCGGCCAGCGGTGAGGCGCCGCCGAGCCCGTCGGCTGGCCCCGTGGTCAGCAGCGGCTCACGCAGGATCAGCAGCACCTGACGGCGCAACAGATCGGTGGCGCGGCCGAGCTGGTCGAGGTACTCGGCGTGCTCGCGCGCCGCCCGTTCCAGCGCCGGGTGCGGCAGACCGCCGGCCTGGTCGCGGAGCTCGGCGATCTGCCCGGATAGGTCCAGCCGTTCCGCCCGCACCAGCACCTGCACCGGTGCCGTCAAGCTGTGCAGGTAGCGCCCGAAGGAGGCGACGAGGGACTCCTGCTCGGCCGGAGTGCGCAGCCCGAAGTTGATCGTGGAGCAGACCGCGACCACGGCGACGCCGTCCTTGCCGAGGTCGATGACACCGGTGTCGGTGACCGCTTCGGCGGGTAGCCGCAGCGCGGCCGGCGAGACCGTCGATGCCGCGGCATCCGCGCCGCCCGCGCTGTCCTTCCGCTTGGCGCGGCCCGTGCTGCTGGTGTTCGCGACCTGGCTGCCCAGCCACTCGGGGACGGGCCGGATGCCTTCCGGCGCGGCCACCCGGTGCTGCGGGCTCAACCGCTGCCGCAGCGCGGCCAGCACCAACCGGTCGAGGGGAATGCCGTCGCGCTGCCCGAGCGCGAGGAACGCGGCGGTCACCCCGATCGGGATGGCGACGATGAGGAACGCCACCAGCGGCACGAACTCGCGGGTGAGCGTGTACGCCCCGTACAGCACGATCCCGGTGACGGCGAGGATGAGCAGCTGCCGCGCGGTCAGCGGACCGATGACGCGGTCCTCGCGATCGACGTCGGCGGGAATCCTTACCGGCTGACTCATTTCCCTTCACCTCCTGGGGCGGGTTTCGGTGCGCGGAACACCGGCGGCGGAACCGATTGGGTACGCCGGTAGGCGTCCCCGATGCGCGGCTTGGGCTGGGCTTGCCGGAACACCGGCGCGGCAGGAGCGGACGCCGACCTGGGTGGCGACGACGGCTCCGGCGCGGGTGGCGTGGCGGGCCGGAACTGCAACTGCGGGGGCACCGACGCGGTGCGGATCGGGCGGGCCGGCGGTGGGGTGGCGCCGCGTCGACGTGGCCCTCCAGCGGCTTGGAACTGCGGCGCCGATCCGGGCCGAGGTCCCCGCCGCGGCGGTGAGATCGGCGTGGCGGGCGTGGGTGCGGAACTGAACTCAGGAGGCATGGCTGGTCCCTGGTTCGCCGGGGTGACGGCGGGGTCGTGAGTGGTGTCTTGAGGTGAGGGCTGCAGGAACTGCGGCGCCTGCGACGGCAGCCGCGACCGGCGGGCCGCGCGGGCGCGCTCGGCGTCATGGGCCGCCTTGAGCCGCTTGTTGACCATCTCCGGGGTGGGCGCGAGGCGTGGCTGCGCGGGCCACGGCGGGTCCGCCGACCCACCGCCACCGCGGCCCCCACCGCCGCCACCGCCCCCGCCGCTCTTCGCACCGACGGCGCCGCCGACCTTGCCGAGCGCGCCGGTCTTCCCGGCGACCATGCCGAAGGTCTTCGCCGCGATGTAGGCGCGGGCCAGACCGCCGAGGAACGAGCGGCCGTTGCTGACCTTGACCGCCTTCAACAGCCAGAACGGGATCTTGAACAGGATGAAGAACAGGGCGATCGCGGCGACCAGCGTGCCGAGCGCGGACAGCGTCGAGCCGAACAGATTCACGCCGCCGGACAGGAACGTACGTACCGCGGTGATCAGCACCAGGGCCTGAGCGACCTGGATCGCCAGCGTCGCGGTGATCGCCTTCCACCACCAGCGAGCCAGCGGGTCGGTGTGTGGCAGCGCGTGGAACATCAGGAACAGGGGGCCAGAGATGATCAAGACGAGGGTGATGACGATCCGGACCACGTAGACGACCAGCAGGCCCAGGCCGACCACGACGAGCACCAGGCCGACCAGGATGATGAACAGTCCGCCGGTCTGGATGCCGGCGACGGCGTCCTTGAGGGTGTTGCCCAGTGAGGGCGCGTTGACTCCGTCGCCGAGGATGCCCAGGGTCAGGCCGTTGGCCAGTCGGATGAGCTTGTCGGTGAAGAACAGCGACAGCGCCGAGGCGATGAACGCGATCGGGATCCTCGGCCCGATCTCCTTGATCGAGTAGCGCGCCTGGACGCTCTCGTGGCCCATCACGAGGATGCCGCCGAGGAGGATGAGCAGGCCGTAGGCGGCGACCACGAGCTCCCAGGAGTTGTTCCACAACTCGCCGATGCCGGGCAGGTCGCTGATCGTCGGCGTGGACAGCGCGGTGTGCCCGATCAGCTCCAGGATCGGCGAGAGCGCGGCGTCGACGATGCTGCGGAACGCGCCGTTGATGGCCTCGGTGATGCAGGCCCCGATGTCCGTGATCCCACAGTCCGAGTCGCCCTCGCCGCTGCCCGTGCCCGGCTGCTGCGGACCAGTGCTCGGTGGTGGCGTGGTCGGCTGCGGGATGCAGTCCTCACCCGTGCACGGCTGGCTCGGCGTCGTGGTCGGCGTGGACGAGGTGCAGCCGACCTGGCCGGGGAAGCTGCATGTCGTCGGCGCGGGCACCCCGGTCGGGAGTGGCAGCGGCGCGGTGGGCAGCGGCTTGGTAGTGGTCGGCGCGGGCAGTTGGCAGACCGGCAGCGGCGAACCCGGCGTGCACGGATCCACCGTCGGGATCGGCAACGGTGGTTGCGGCGGGGGCTGCTGCGGCGCAGTGGGCGAGGCCCACGCGCTGACCGCGAGGACGCCGACCAGGAGCACGACGATGCTCAGCGCCAGCATCCAGCCCGCGCGCCAGCGCCGCGGCCGACCAGCCGGCGGCCGGTCGGCGCTGGCGTCGGAGACCGGGGAGAGCATCGCTCGGTCCCCGTCGATTCGTCCGGCGGCAGCGGTCGCGACCGGGCCGCCGGACCGGCGGTACGGGCGAACCGTGGGCGGGGTGCTGACGGCCATCGGTCAGGCCCCCACGATCCCTTTGAGGATCTCCACGACCAGCGGCGCGAGCGCCGCAAGGCCGTAGCCCCACCCGGCGGACTTGAACGCGGTCTTGGCCTTCTCGACCTCGCCGGGGTCGCCGCCGCCCATCACGTAGCGGACGCCGCCGATGGACAGGAACACCGTGGCCAGACCGGCCAAGATGCCCATGATCCAGTTGCGGACGTTGTTCAGGACCGTGGTCACCGAGTCCGCGAGGGCGACGACCATCGTGTCGGCGTGCGCCGCCGACGCCGACGCCAACAGCGCGAGGATCGCCAGCTCGACGATCAGCACCACGTGCGACCAGCGGCGGGGGCGGACCGGGGTCCAGTCCTCCGGCGTAATGATCGGAGCACTGGTCGACTCGCTGCCGGTGACATGGTCCGGCGTGCTCGACGCTGGGGCCTCGGCTGGCGGCTGCGGATTGCCGTCGAGGCGGGCGCTGCGCGGTCCGCTCGCGGCGGGGAAGAATCGATCGATCAGGCGCATTGGGGCACCTCCGAAGGTCGGGCTGAGCGCGGGTGTGTCCCGCAGCCCTGAACTCCGGATTTCGCGTCCGTTTTGGACACGCGACCCTGAACTTTCTGCCCCGATTCCGCGTCAGCGACGGACACGGACAGTGACGACAGCGGCAAGTCGCGGACCGGCGAGACCGGGCGCGCGAGGGCCAACGCGGTGGCTACCTGGTCGGTCAGCGGGTCGGTCGGATCGGTCTCGGCGGCACCGTCGCGCAGGTACGCGGCGAGCCGGAGCTCGGCGCGTTTGCGCGTCTTGTAGACCGCCCACTCGCCGGTCTGGTGCGCCGCAGCCCAGTCCGCGACGGACACCTCTTCCAACCGGGTCGCCCCGATGAGTGCGGCCTCGGTCTGGGTCAGGACTCCGTCCGCGACCGCGCGAGCGAGGACTAGATCCGGGTGTCCCCACGGCGTGTGTGGCGGGGTGGATCGGAAGCCCGGCGCGACTGGAGTCGGACCCGCCAGCGCCTCGGCGAGCGCGTCGTAGCCGGACCGGTAGGCGGCCCACCGCAGTCGCAGCATGATCCGCGGCGGACGCAGATCGATGGTCGACAACGCGGTCAGGAAGCCGCGCAACACCTCGGCGTGAACATCGGCCGGATCGCCGGCGAACCGATCGGACAGGGTGGCCGCGACCGAGGTCAGCGCGGGCAGTGCGACCCCGACCGCGGCGACCGTCCAGGTCGCTCCTTCAGTACGGGAGCGCAGCACCAGATGCGCCCACACCGCGTCCCGCGTCGCCTGCGGGCACCGGCGCGCCAGCAGCCGGTCGCGGACCTCGTCCAGCGGGATGTGCCGGTCGGGCAGGCCGGGGAAGAGCCGGCCGTTCAGCGACACCGGGTGCGGCCCGGTCACCAGCCAGGTAAACGTGTCCCGCGCGATATCCAACGAGTTCGGGACAGCCTCGTCGCCACGGCGACGAAAAACGGATTGTGCTGCCATGTCGTGACTCCCACGGCGTCGATGCGAACAACAACGCCGTCAGGAAGCCACGACCGATACCACGGAAATACCACGCCATTACTAGGCGCCAACTAGCAAACCGTTCCGGGGCTACTAGCGAACTACTATTTCGCCTCGCGAACGCGTCGATCCAAGATCAAAAATGGGCTTGGTCAACTACGATCGTTGATCAACTCTAGTAGCCGTTGAGCTGGGGTTATAGTCGCTCGCTAGTACGGCGCTAGTAGTCACGAAGGGCTCCGATGCGGACCAGCGGCGAGATCCACATCGCACCGCCGGAAAGATCTTGAAAAATCTGGCCGCGACTGGTCCAGGAAGCGGTTCGCGGCGGCGCGGGATGACCGGACAAGCGGTTCCTCAGTCACGGCTTTGGCAGAACTGTCCGAATCGCGTCGAGTCGCGCTTAGCCCGAGTGGGCGGTGCAAAGAAATTTGGCGGGACGTGTCCAAAACGGGGTCGAAATACGGAGTTAAGGGGCGTCAGAACGCACGGCACCCATCCGTCGGAGGAGACCCGCGATGACCCCGACACACGGCCACGACTCACCGGGAGACGGCTCCCAGGAGCACAGCCCGACCGACCCCCCGACCGTCCCGATCCCGCTACCGCACAGGCGGCGAACACCGCGCCTGCGCACCCTGCGCCTCAACCTGCGCCACCGGCGTCCCGCTCGGCCGAGCACCGTCTGGCCGTGCGCGCAAGACGACCTCCGCGAGGGCACCGGACTGCTCGCCAACTGGCTGCTGACCGCGGTCATCAAGCTCGTCACCACCTACACCCAGCCCGGCCAGCGGGTGCTCCTGCTCGACCCCGCGCCCTACCTCGCCCCACCCTCGTCGTGGTCGCCAACCGGGGGCCGCAACCAGTCCCGGCCCGGCCCGTACGCCGGACTACACGAAGCGGGCTGGACGGTGGTCCGACTCGGCCGCGGCGTCCAAACCCAGACCGCAGTCGCGCACCCCGACCCGGTAGACGAACACTCCGCTGACGCGTCGGTCGAGTCCGAGTCCGGACCCCGACCGCGCACCGACAGTCCGACCACCGACCAGCCCGCCGGGCCGTCGACACACCGCCGTCCCGGACCGGACTCGACCGCGACCGGCGCGGGTCCGGACCGCTACGACCTCGTCATCACCGCGGCCGACCCGCGCACCCTCGACTGGTTCCGTCCGGCCGACTGGGCCGGTCTGCTCACCCCGACCGGCACCCTCGCCGTCATCACTCACAGTGACCGGTCCCGTGATCGGCTCACCGACCCCGCCGGCTCGTTGGTGCGCGCCGCGCAGCACGCCGGACTGCACTACCTCGATCGCATCGCCCTGCTGCGCGTCCCCGTCCGCGACGGCGCCCTCGCGGTCGCGACCCCGGCCCCGCACCCCCGACCGCAGGGGCCAGCGCGCCCGCTCGCGACGCCCGCTCGGCACACCCAGGTGCATGACGACCTCTTGGTGTTCACCCGCCAGCCGGCCCTGACCGACGCCGCCGACGGGGAGGAGACCTCCGATGACTGACCGCCCCACGTCGCCTTGGCCGCTCCCCCTGCCGCCGGGGGAGGAGCCGCCGATGCCGCCGCTGTCGGTCTGGCCCACCGGCCAGCGCGACCCGCTCGCGCAGCTGCGCGACGCCGGCTGTGTGTCCGGCACCGAGACCGACATCGACCGGATTCCGCCCGCCGTCGCCGCCCACGCGATCGCCACCTACACCCGTCCCGGCGACCTCGTTCTCGACCCGGACTGCGGCGCCGGCACCGTCCTCGTTGAGGCACTGCGCGCCGGCCGTCACGCGCTCGGACTCACCTCCCGCACCCGGTGGTGGACGCTCGCTCGCGCCAACGTCACCGCCGCTAAGACCGCGGGCGCGTGGCGCGACGGCTCGGTCCTCGACGCCCGACCGAAGGTGCTCGCGACCGTCCGGGCCGCCGGGTTGATCGGGCGAGTCGGACTCGTCCTGACCACCCTGCGCACCGCGCCGGACCGCGCGAACGGTCCGGACCGCGACCCGGTCGAGTCCGCCCTCGCCGACCTCGCCACGACACTGCTCTACTGCGAGCCGCTGCTGCGCTCCGGCGGACACGTCGCCATCGTGACGCGACCCCTGCGGAACCCGGACGGCGCGCTGGTCGACCTGACCACCCCGCTCATCGCCGCCGCGACCTCGGCCGGGCTGTCCCCGGTCGAGCGGTGCATCGCACTAACCGCCGGACTGCGCGGCAACCGACTGGTCACCCGCGCCTCACTGGCCGAGCGCCGCGCCGCCGCCCGAACCCGCGCCGCCGGTACGCTGGCCGCGCTCACCGCGCACCACGAGGTGCTCGTCTTCCAACTCGCCCACGACGCCGAACTCGCCGCCGCCGCGGCAGCCGGCACCCCGTGGCCGACCGAGGACGAGGTCATCCGGCCCGCCGTCAACGGCGCCGAGTACCCCGGCTGGAGGCGAGCGGCATGACCACCCGCCTGTACTGCCGCGAGTGCGGCTGGCACCCCGAGTTCCGCCGCAAGCGCACCGCGCTTCGCGCCGCCGCATACCACCATTGCACCGGCACACCGGTGGCCGAGACCCGTCCACCATGGTGGGCCCACCTGTGGACAAACCTGTGGACAAGTCAGTCGGGTGCAACCGCCGTCGACCCCGAAGCACGAGCGGATGACCAGTCCGATGACGACGTATTGGTCGATGCCCGCGGCAACCGAATCCAGTGGGCCCCACTCGCCGCGCACCACGCCGAGACCACCCGCCGCGCCCGTCAGGCGATGGTCGAACTCGTCCGCGCCGGCTACCAAATCGGGCCGCCGCCCTACGGCTACCGAGCCCTGCGCATCCGGGTCACCGACCCCAGCGGACACAGCAAACTACGCGCGGTCCTCGTCCCGGACTGGCAGACCGCCGCCGTCGTCAAACAGATCTTCACCTGGCGCGCCGACCACGGCATGACGTTCGCCGTCATCGCCGCACGACTCAACAGCGACCCCCACCAGTACCCCGCCCCTGTGCCCAACGGGCGCTGGACCGCCAAGGGGGTCCGGCGGGTTGTCACCAACGTCAAGTACACCGGGCGCCAGGTCTGGGCTCGCACCGTCGCCGGCCGCCCGGCGCCCATCGAGCAATGGGTCACCTCGGCGCCGAAGGTGCACGAGCCACTCGTCGACGAGCGCACCTTCCACCGCGCCCAGCCCGGCGCTGCTGAAGGTCCGTCCGGCGCGGCGGACTCGGCCGACTCCCCGCCGAGCGCGGCATGACCTCCCGTCGGTGGACCCTCGCCGTCGCCTTACGCCGACTCAGCGTTCTCATCTATCTGCACGCGAACCCAGTCGGTGGTCACCGACCAAAACAGTGCCTTGTCCCACCGCCCGAGGATGCCCGCCCACACACCGGTGATCCCGTACTTCTCCACGTCCGGGGCACGGCTGGGCAACTCGTCCATCCGCAACGCGCGCAGCGCACTCCACCGACTCTGCCGGGCCCAGAAGAAGACCTGCCGATCAGCCTTGCCGGGTACTTGGAGCTTTCGCCAGTTGTCCGGCTTGTCCGCCAGGCATTGCTCGATCGCTTCCGGCAGATCGTTGGGGCCATGGCACACCTGCCCGTGAGCCAGAGACATGAAGATCTCCGGCGGACGCAGGCCCTTCACGTCGAACGCGGTTGCCGAGACCACCCTCAACCGCGCCAGGCCGTGAAACGGGCACGACGGATCATCACAGAGGCCCTGGACACGAGAAGACCAACGACTCATCTCCGACTCGCCCCGGCGCTCCATCTCCACGAGTTGGTCTTCGATCCGGTCAGCCAGCCCGCGGAACTCGGTGTTCCGCTCGTCAGTCCGAAGTTGTTCGGCATGTCGACCATCACCAGCCAGGTCCTGGTCAACCGAGACGAGGGCCTCGATGTCGTTGCGCGGCTGGCACGCCTCAACACGACCTCCGCGCCTTCATCAGCCAGGCTGGTTACCTCCAGCGCGCCGTCCTTGCCGATGTTGAAGTCGTACCTGGAGCCGCGACCACCACCTTCGTCCCAAGGGGTTACCGGCACGCCGCGCACCGACTCCACCAGCCGTCGAGCTTCTTCCTCGCCCTCCTTGGACATCGCACGCTTCGTCATGGCCACCATGCTGGCATCCAGCCAGCCGCGCACGCACACCACTTCCTCATCTTCGGAGTCCCCGGCGGACTGTCTGCGCTTCGCGCTCAGCTGGTATCGGCTGATTCGAACCACGTTGGTTCGGCAGGACTGTTTGCGGACAGCGTGTCCCCCGCAGGTATTGGGGAGGGCCGCGTGATGGCCGTCGCCGCATTCGCCGCCGCGGGCTCACTGCTCGCCGCGGGACTCCGTGGTGTCCGGTTCGACGAGCGAGACATCGCGTGGCGTGTCGATTCCGAACAGCTCGTTGGGCGTGCACCGCAGCGTCGTGCACAGCGCCTGCAAGGTCGCCACTTTCACCTGGACCGGCTGCTTCTTGATCAGCACGTCAACCGACTGGAGGGACAGTTCGAACCCGGCGCGTTGGATGAGGAGTTCGCGCAGCTGGGTCGCCGTCCAGACGTCGCGGGAGGCCATGACTTTCCGCAGCCGCCACTCGATCTGCACCCGCTGCCGTCCCGTCCCCGTCGCTCCGAGGCGCTTCGCGCCGTCGCCAACCGACGCTCAGTGTCCCCGATGGCGACCGAAGCCGGCCGCCGCACGTTCGGCGTGTTCAGCAGACACACACCCATGCACAGATGACACTTGAGATACACAGGCTGCACTAGATCTATTCAGGTGTTACCTTAGTTGAATGGCGCACCTGTCCCCGGTTCAACAGAGAGGAGGTGCTTCGGCACCCATCACGTTCATCGCCATGCCGACGCGCCGCCGTTCGCGGTCAGCGCCGGTAGCGATCTTCTGGACTCGCGTCGACCGCCCACCTCGTGCTGACGAGGTGACCCAGCACCAGTTCGGCAAGGCACACAGTCCTACCGAACGGCAAGAGTCCAACACGGCCACGAGCGCCGGCCCCACACAGACGCATGCGGGGAGTAG
Source organism: Amycolatopsis tucumanensis (assembly GCF_021654135.1). Taxonomy (GTDB): domain Bacteria; phylum Actinomycetota; class Actinomycetes; order Mycobacteriales; family Pseudonocardiaceae; genus Amycolatopsis_E; species Amycolatopsis_E tucumanensis. The sequence goes on from NZ_JAKGSD010000063.1 coordinate 18,615, forward strand.
AGGCCCGTTGGTCGTGACAGCTTTGGCGGTCCCAGCTCATTCAACGCACGTCATGGTGCGTGCCCGCATCGCCGCGAAACCCGCTTCGCGCGGATCGGCGACCGCAGGTGTCGGCAGCTGGGAGTGCCCGCTGTGTCGACGGTTCCTGTCGCCGACCAGCAGCCCTGTGAACCTCCGCCAGCCGCGGGCTTCACGGGCACGAAGGGGGCGCTCATGTGCGCTCAACCTCGCAACCCCGATCAGGCCGACAACAACTGCGCCGACGTTCCTGCTCCGGCCGACCAGGAGCAGCAGGGAAGCCCCGTCAACGCGCCGAGCAGGCAACCCCGACGGCGCGTTGGCGCGAGCAGAGCTGTGCGCAACGTGGTGGTGCGCGGTGTCCGCCGCGATCCCCCCGACATGCGCAAGCTCGCGCGGGTGGTCGCCAGCCTCGCGGCAGACCTGGCGCAGGCCGAAGCCAGCGAGCAAACACTGCCCGCCGAGCCAGGCACCTCAGACGCCAGCCACCCCGATCACCGCCGCGACGCGGCATGACGTCGCGCGTTCGCGTTCGCGCAACGAACCCAGCGGATCGAAGCCACTCGCCAATGACTCGAAAGGAAGGTTCACCACAATGCCGCCTGCCACTTGCGATCCCCGCAGCCGTCGGGCCGCACACCCACGGACTCGACGGCTGGTACGCGTCGGCCTCTACCCGCGGTGGCCCACGCTCCGCGAAAGCGATCACCTGCAGACCTACGTCGCGGCCCAACCCGGTTGGCACATCGCTCTCCGCAGCAGCGACTACGCATCAGGCGGCACGCTGAAGCGTCCTGGGCTGCAACGGGTATTGGCGGCAGCCCGATCCGGAGTCATCGACGTGCTCGTCGTCAACCACCTGTACAGCCTTTCCCGCAAGACGCAGCACCTCGCCTTCGTGCTCAACGAGCTGACGTCCCGAGGCGTGCGGGTCGTCTCGGCCGCTGATCCCGCCCTCGACACGGAGACCGCGCACGGCCTCTTCCTCGTACGCGTGGTGAGTGCCGTCGCGGAGATCGAGCAGACCGGCGCACTCGCAGATCGTCGCGACCGTCGTCGCCACGACCAGCAATCCGCCGACGAGTCACCGCTCGCCGGGTAACTGCAAATCCCGCCGGGGCCCACTGCGCCGACCAGCACATCCCCATCCAGACCGACTCGTAACGAGGTGTCATGACCACCGACTACGCCAACTCGGACAACGAACTCCAGCCGTCGGATGCCCCTGCGCCCACCACCCGCGCGGTGATCTACACGCGCGTGGCCTCGCTCGGACGGGCCGAGACCGACCACAGCGTCACGGCCCAGCGTGCGGCATGTCTGCGCAAGGCCAGGGAACTGGGCGTCTGGCTCATCGACGAGTACGTCGACCCAAACGCTCGACTCTGGCGACGGCCGAAACGCCAGCTGTTCCGACGCATGCTCGCGCGGTTCCGCAGCCGTCGAGAAACAGCAACCCGGCCATGAATTCGCCGCTCGCCGGGAGCGCGCGATCCAGCCGCCAGGACCCACTCGCCGGTTGCACGGTCCTCCGTCCAGGCCGCCCTCAGAAGGAGGTGTCATGACCAGCGCCTATGCCGACTTCATCGATGAACTGCAGCAGGACGTCACCATCCCCATCCAGCCGCCGATGGACGACCTTGCCCCCGGCACTCGCGCAGTGATCTACCTGCGCGTGTCCTCGACCGGGCAAGTCCGGACCGACTACAACCCGGAAGGCATCTCCATTCCGGCCCAACGGGAAGCGTGCTTGCGCAAGGCGCGGGACCTGGGCGTCACGGTCATCGACGAGTACGTCGAGCCCGGACGCTCAGCCATGGAGATGACTAAGCGCGAAGCATTCCAACAGATGCTCGCGCGGGTGCGCAGCCAGGGCGACGTTGACGTCATCATCATCTACCAGCTCTCGCGCATGGCGCGGAACCGCTACGACGACGCGATCGTCATGGCAGACCTGCGCAAGCGCGGCGTCACCCTGGTCTCGGCCACCGAGGCCATCGACGACACCCCGGTCGGCCAGCTGATGCACGGCATCCTGGCCACGTTCAACGAGTACCAATCCCGCCAGTCCGGTGCCGACATCGCCTACAAGATGGGCCAGAAGGCCCGCAACGGCGGCACGCTCGGCCGCGCGAAGCTCGGCTACCTCAACCACATCGACCACTCCGACGGCCGCGTGATCCGCACGATCATCGTCGACCCCGAACGAGCGCCCTTTGTCCAGCTGGGTTTCGAGCTCTTCGCCACCGGCGACTACACGCAAGAAGAGCTGGCTGACGAGCTCTACGACCGCGGCCTCCGCACCAGGGCCACCCGGCGACACCCAGCCAAGAAGGTCTCCGAGAACAAGATTTCGCAAATGCTGCGCGATCGCTACTACCTCGGATACGTCGAGTACGACGGCGAAGAAATCCAGGGGCGACACGAGCCCCTCATCGACGAGGACCTCTTCGACACCGTCCAGGAGATCCTCGAATCGCGCATGACGGCACAAGAACGCCGTCGCGTCCACCACCACTACCTCAAGGGATCGCTGTTCTGTGGACGCTGCCAACGCGACGGCATCAAGCGGCGGATGATCATCCAACGGACCATCAACTCGAAGGGTGCCGAGTACCTGTACTTTTTCTGCCGCGGCCGGCAAAAGGGGCTGTGCCAAGCACCCCACGTCAACGTCACACTCGTCGAGGACGCGGTTGAGCGCCACTACTCCGCGATTCGCTTCAGCCAGCCGTTCATCGCTGACATGCGCGACCAGATCGATGCCGTGCTCGGCGAGCAGGAAAAGTCCGCACGCCTGCTGCGCAAGCAAATCACCACACAGCTCAAGGAACTCGACACGAAGGAGGAGAACTTGATCGACCTCGCCGCCGACAGCACGCTGCCTCGGACCAAGGTCAAGGAGAAGCTGCGCGACATCGCCCGCGAGCGCCGCCGGCTGGAGGAGCGCCTCGACACAGCCAACGCCGACCTCACCGACAGCGCCCAGCTCGTCAACGCCAGCCTTGCCCTCCTCGAACAGCCCGACCAGCTGTACCGACGCTGCAACGACCAACAGCGCCGCCTCCTCAACCAGGCGATCTTCCACGCCCTCTACATCGAGGACGACAAGATCACAGACGGTGAGCTCCGTGAACCCTTCGGCGAACTCCACGCCATCCAAGGTCAGCGGACCGCCGCATCCAACGCGGAGGACACAAACAAAAGGACCACCCGCAACGCGGGTGGTCCTTGCACGCCGTCAAGCGTCACGGTCCTACTTCGTGGCCTTCATTCAGGCACTTGTTCTAGTAAGACCCCTAGGGTGGAGCTGAGGGGAATCGAACCCCTGACCTTCTCGATGCGAACGAGACGCGCTACCAACTGCGCTACAGCCCCTTACTGGACTTCCCGAAGGAAGCTCCAGAAGCATAGCAAGTGCCCGGAGGCGGTCGGCGAGGGGGTCTACTCTCCGACCGCGCGCCGGAACGGGAGCTGGTCCGGGTCGTCCAGGTCGTGGAACGCGGGGTCTTCGTCCTCGAGGTCGACGACCACCGCGCGGCCGCGGAGGCGCGACGCGGGCGAGGGGCGGCGCTCGACGCCGGGCACCTCGCGCGGCGGCTCGACGACGTCGAACTCCTCGGCGGGGCGCTCGCGGCGGGCGGGGCGCGCCGCGGGGCGGGAGCCGAGCCGGGCCATGCGGCGCTGGCGGATCTCGGCCTCGATGCGCACCTGTCGGCGCAGGTAGGCGAGGTAGCCCACCAGGACGAGGTCGACCGCGCCGTGCAGCCACCACAGCGACGAGGTCAGGAACCCGGCTCCGGCGGCCGTGACGACCGCGAGCAGGAACAGGCAGAGGACGACCCGCTGGCGGAACGCGTACTTGGCGCGCGCGGCGATCTCCGCGGCCTCCGGGTCGAACCCGCCGCGACCGGGGCGGTAGCGGCGGTCGGACACCGGCTCGTACCGGCGCGCCGGCTCCTCTTCGTACTCTTCGACGTCGTCGTAGTCGACGCGGTCGTCGGCCTCAGCGACCTGCTGGGTGGTTTCGGACATCGCGAACTCCTCCTCCACGTCGTCTGCGCCGCCGCCACTGCGGACCACGCGGGCGGCCAGTTCGGCGTCGGCCGTCTGCGTGACCGCCTGGCGCTTGCGGGCGACCATGGGCACGAGCACGACGAGCCAGGCCGCGGCCAAGGCGACGATGATCAGCGAGCTGGGCAATCCCCTCTCACCTCCCCCGTTCACTGCTACATGTCGTCACGCTAGTCACAGGAGTAACAGATGGGACGGAGCCACGCCGCTCGGAAGCAGAAAAAGGGTCACGCCATCCGGTGAAAAACTCGCCGTTAGGTAACGGACCCGGTCACAGGTATTCGGCGCGTCCGGCGGCGACCAGGCGCGCCACCAGCCCCGGTCCGCTCTCCTCGACCGTCATCGCGTAGCAGTAGTGGTCCCGCCAGTCGCCGGCCACGTCCAGGTACCGCTTGAACAGGCCTTCCTGCCGGAACCCCGCCTTGGTCAGCACTTTGATGCTCGCGGTGTTCTCCGGCCGCACGGTCGCCTCGATGCGGTGCAGGCCGGCGGAGCTGAACGCGTGGTCCACGACGAGCGCGACTGCCGCCGTGGCGACCCCGCCCTTCACCACGGAGGAGGACACCCAGTAGCCGACCCACGCCGAGCGCAGTGAGGCCCGGATCACGTTACCGACAGTGATCTGACCGGCGAACTCACCGTCCAGGGTGATCGTGTACGGCAGGCACTGGCCACGCCGGGCGAGCGACCGCAGCGCCGTCCACTGCGCGGGCCACGACCAGTAGCTGTTCCGGTCGCGCCACGGCCCCGGCCCGGTCGGCTCCCACGGCTCGAGGTGCTCCTGGTCGCGCAGCCGGATCCGGCTCCAGTCGCCCGCGTCGCGCAGGCGGATCGGCCGCACCGCGACGTCACCGGCCGCCACCCGGATCGGGCCCAGCCGGGCCGGCCACCCTGGGTGGCGGGACTCCAGGTCATACGCTGCTGGCTGCACCGGACAGTTCTAACCCCGCTGCGCCAGGAAGGTCACCTTGACCTGCTCGCCCGCGGGCACCTCGGTGAGGTCCTCGTCCACGTTGACCAGGCAGTTCGCCTCGGCCAGCGACGCGAGCAGGTGCGCGCCGGACGTGCCCAGCGGCTGCACCAGGTACTCGCCGGTGCTCTCATCGCGCAGCAGCTGCCCGCGCAGGTAACCGCGCCGGCCCTTGGTCGAGGACACCGGCGACAGCAGCCGCGCGCTCACCGTGCGGCGGTGCGGGTTGCGGGTGCCGCGGGCGGCGCGGATCAGCGGCCGGATCAGCACCTCGAACACGACCAGCGCACTCATCGGGTTCGCCGGGATCAGGAAGGTCGGCACGGAGTCCGGGCCGAGCCGCCCGAAGCCCTGCGCGGACCCCGGGTGCATGCCGACGCGGGTCATGTCGATCTCACCGAGGTCGGACAGGGCCGCCTGCACCTCGTCGCCGGCGGTGCCGCCCGCTCCGCCCGCGACCACGACGACCTCGGACATCAGCAGCCTGCCCTCGACGACCTCACGCAGCCGTTTCGGGTCGCTCGGCACGATCCCGACGCGGCTGACCTCGGCGCCCGCGTCGCGCGCGGCGGCCGCCAGCGCGTAGGAGTTGACGTCGTAGACCTGGCCGGTCGTCGGGGTGCGGTCGATGTCGACCAGCTCGTCGCCCACCGACACGATCGACACTCGCGGCCGCGGGTAGACCAGCACTTTCGAGCGGCCGACCGCCGCGAGCAGGCCCACCTGCGCCGCGCCGATCGTGTCGCCCTGGCGGACGGCCACGTCGCCGATCTGCACGTCCTCGCCGGTCCGCCGCACGTAGGCCGCGGACGGCACCGAGCGGTGGATCGTCACCTTGGCCGGGTGGCCGTCGGTGAAGGCGGTCGGCACGACGGCGTCGGCGAGGGTCGGCAGCGGCGCCCCGGTGGCGACCCGGACGGCCTGCCCGGGCTGCAGCCGCCGGGGCTGCCGTGAGCCGGCCGGGATCTCCCCCACCACCGGGAGCTGGACGGGCTCCTCGCCGTCGGCGCGCACGTCCACGCTGCGCACCGCGTAACCGTCGACGGCGGCCTGGTCGAAGCCGGGCAGCGCGTGCTCGGCCACGACCTCCTCGGCGCAGAGCAGGCCCTGCGCTTCGGAGATCGCGACGCGGACGGGGCGCGGGCGCACCGCGGCCTGCAGGACGCGGGCGATCTGCTCGTCGACCGAGCGGAGGTCCTGCTCGGCCTGGTCGGGCTCCGGGGTGGGGTCGGTCATCAGCGATCGGTCCCGAGTCGTTCGGTCAGCCAGTTGCGCAGCTCGGGCCCGTAGTCCGGGTCGTCGAGGGCGAAGTCGACGGCGGCCTTGAGGAAGCCGCCCGGGTTGCCGAGGTCGTGCCGCCCGCCCCGGTGGACCACGATGTGCACGGGGTGGCCCTCCTCGATCAGCAGCGCGACGGCATCGGTGAGCTGCAGTTCACCACCCGCGCCCGGCTCGATGCGACGCAGGGCGTCGAAGATCGCCCGGTCGAGGAGGTAGCGGCCGGCCGCGGCGTAGGTGGACGGCGCTTCCTCCGGCGAGGGCTTCTCGACCATGCCGTGCACCCGCTTGACGTCGGCGTCGCCGGTGTCCGTGACGTCGAACACGCCGTAGGGCGAGATCTGCTCCTTCGGGATGTCGAACGCGCACAGCACGCTGCCGCCGTGCTTGGCGCGCACCTCGGACATCTTCGAGAGCACGCCGGCCGGCAGCACCAGGTCGTCGGGCAGCAGCACCGCGACGGCCTCGTCCTCGTCGGTCAGGTTCGGCTCGGCCTGGGCCACCGCGTGCCCGAGGCCGAGGGCCTCCTCCTGGATCGCGACCTCGACGTCGATCAGCTCCGGCCCGCGGCGGACCTTCTCCAGCAGCGCGGACTTGCCCTTGCGCTCGAGGTTGGCCTCCAGCTCGGGCGACGGCCGGAAGTAGCTGACCACGGACTCCTTGCCCGGCGAGGTGACGATCACCAGGCGTTTCGCCCCGGCCTGTGCGGCTTCGCTCGCGACGATCTCGATCCCCGGGGTGTCCACCACCGGGAGCAGCTCCTTGGGTATCGCTTTCGTCGTCGGCAGGAACCGGGTGCCCAGGCCCGCGGCCGGGACGATTGCGGTTCGGAACGAGTGGTTGTCGAAGGCGCCCGTCATAGGCGCCAAGCCTAACCTGCGTACATGGGTGCGCAGCGCAATGACGAGGTGACGAAGGCCGAGTGGCGCGCGAAGCTGTCGGCCGCCCGCGCGGCCGTCTCCGTGCAGCAACGGGTCGCCGAGGCCGCCGCGCTGGTCCGCGCGGTGTCCGCGATGTCACTCCCGGACACCGTGTGCTGCTACGTCCCGTTCGGCTCCGAGCCGGGCTCGATCGGCCTGCTCGACGTGCTGCGCGAGCGCGGCGCGCGGGTGCTGCTCCCGGCGATTCCCGCCGAGCCCGGGCCGCTGGACTGGGCCGAGTACACGGGCACCGGGAGCCTGCGCGCGGGACGGCTGCGGCGCATCCTCGAGCCGACCGGTCGGCTCCTCGGCCCGGACGCGCTGGCCGGCGCCGGGCTGGTCCTGCTGCCCGCTCTGGCCGTCGACCACCGCGGCGTGCGGCTCGGGCGGGGCGCCGGGTTCTACGACCGGTCCCTCGCGCACGCCGCGCCCGGCGCCGACCTGGTGGCCGTCGTCCGGGACGCTGAGCTGGTCGAACAGCTGCCCGCGGAGGACCACGACGTGCTCATGACCGGGGCGCTCACCCCCGGCCGCGGGCACGTCCGGCTGCCACTGTGACCAACCCTTGTTTGCGCTGGGGGAATGGTCTCCAGCACAATTGCGTTAGCACTCTTGCGGATCGAGTGCCAATGCGCGAAGGAGCACCTGTGCCCACGTACCAGTACGCCTGCAAGGAGTGCGGCCACCGTTTCGAGGCCGTGCAGTCGTTCTCCGAAGCCAGCCTGACCGAGTGCCCGGAGTGCACCGGCCCGCTGCGCAAGCTCTACGGAGCGGTCGGCGTGATCTTCAAGGGCTCCGGCTTCTACCGGACCGACTCGCGCTCGTCGTCTTCGTCCTCGTCGTCGAAGTCGTCCACCTCCTCCTCGTCCAGCTCGTCGAGCTCCTCCGGCGAGAGCAAGAGCAGCTCCGTCTCTTCGTCATCCTCGTCGAGCGGTACGACGACAACCGCGGCCGCGGCTTCCTGACGGCCGAGTTATCCACAAGTACCCAGTTATCCACAGCTGCCAGATCCGCGTCTTTTCCGCCGGGTGTCAGCACCCCTAGCGTCGATCTCGTCGACGGCACTCCGCCGTCGCGCTCGACGACTGGGGGTGCTTCGCCATGCGCTTCGATCCGCGTGCCCGTTGGAACCGGCTCCGGCCCCGCTTCGGCGGCCGCCGATGGCACCGGCTGCGCAAGCTGGTCGCCGCCGGCCTGCTGATCACCGCGGCCGTGCTGGCCGCACGCCCGGACGCGGCCCAGCCGCGGGCCGCGCCGCCGCCACCCTCCGCACCCGTCCCCTTCACGGGTGATCTTGCCCTTGCCGCGGTCCCGGTCCGCCTCGCGGACACCGGTGTGGCCGAGCTGCTGACCCCCGGCATGCGGGTCGACGTGGTCACCTTCGACGAGTCCGTGGCGGGCAGGAAAGTGCTGGCCAGCATGGCAAGTGTGCTGTCGGTGCGGCCGCCGCCCGCCGCGGCCGGACGTCTCGCGAGCGCGCGGGACGGGCCGCTCGTCGTCCTCTCGTTGCCCGAGGAGACGGCCAGGGAGGTGGCCGCGATGTCACTCCGGAACCCGGTAGCCGTTACCCTCCGTTAGCCGTTTCCGGACGAGAGGAGTGCACATGCTGAAGGGCTTCAAAGACTTCCTGATGCGCGGCAACGTCATCGAGCTGGCGGTCGCGGTCGTCATCGGGACGGCGTTCACCGCGATCGTCACGGCCTTCACCAACGGGCTGATCAAGCCGCTGATCAACGCGATCGGCGGTTCGGACGCCGCGAAGGGCCTGGGGTTCAACGTCCTGCGCGACAACGACTCCACGTTCCTCGACTTCGGAGGCGTGATCAACGCGGCGATCAACTTCGTGATCGTGGCCGCGGTGGTCTACTTCCTGCTGGTCCTGCCGATGAAGAAGATCCAGGAGCGCCGCAAGCGCGGCCAGGAGGAGGGCCCGTCCGAGCCGACGGACGTCGAGCTGCTGACGGAGATCCGCGACCTGCTGCGCCAGCAGAGCGGCTCCAACGGCCAGGTCAGCAGCCGCGCTGAAAGCCGCGACTGAGGCTCGCTCGTGCTCCGGGGCTCCGGTCCCGGAGCAGGCAGTGAGCCGAAGCCCGCCGAGCCGGCTTAGGACACGTACGAAGGTCGGCGCGCCCGACGCACCGCCCGAGGCGCCAGGCTCAACCCGATGCCCCACCCCCGACGCCAGCCGCAGCCAACAGCGGACACCCAGCCAGCGCACCCCGACATCAGCTCGGCAGCAGCCCTGAGCGGGGGCCAACAGCACACACCGCGCCCACACGGCACCCTGTCGGTGCCTCAATACGGAACCGCGGGCAGCCTGGTTTTGTCCGGTAGCCGGTCAAGGCCGGACATCGTCGGCAACCAGCTGCCGCGGCCTGCTGGGCTGACCACCGCCCCTTGGAGAACCCTCTCCCCGGCCTAACCGCCGTGGTGGGGCGGCCGGTTCTCGCGGTACCAGGCGTCCTCGTCGCGGGCCGGGCGTTCCGGCTCGCGCTCGTCGGACGTTGTTTCCGGGAGGACCTCCCCGAAGATCTCGTCCAGCTTGCGCCGGTCGCGGGGAGGCTTGCGCTCCCGGTCCTCCCCGGGCATCAGGACTCGTCGAGCCCGGAGAGCTGGTCGATCACGTACGGCACGAGCGAGGACAACGTCGCCATGCCGTCGCGCACCGCGGCGCGGGAGCCGGCGAGGTTGACCACCAGCGTGCTGCCGGAGACGCCGACCAGGCCACGCGAGATGCCCGCGTCGACCGCGCCTGCGGCGAGCCCGGAGGAGCGCAGGGCCTCGCCGATGCCGGGGATGGGCCGGTCGAGCACGCCGATCGTGGCGTCGGGGGTGACGTCGCGCGGCGACACCCCCGTGCCGCCGACGGTGATGACGAGGTCCACACCACCGATGACGGCGGTGTTGAGCGCGTTGCGGATCGCCACGGTGTCGGCGTGCACCAGCACCACGCCGTCCACGATGAAGCCGGCTTCCTCCAGCAGCTCCTGAACCAGGGGGCCCGAGGTGTCCTCATGCTCGCCGTGCGCCGCGCGGTCGTCCACGATCACCACGAGCGCGCGGCCCAGCCGCTGTGCACTGCGTTCCATGAGCACACGGTATCCGGTGGTTACCGACCTTCGACGAGCACGTCGCCACTACTGAGAGGTAGGCCGGGCACGCACGACCGCGCCGTCCCGCCCGAACGCCTCCGACGCAGCCGCGACGCTCCCCGACCCGGCCCGCGGCCGGTTGCCTTCCGCACCAAGCCGCCGTCCGAAGTGGACAACTTCCCACGGCTGGTCGCCGCAGCCCCCAGGGCGACCCCGGCTTGGCCAGGTTCTGCGCCCCATCCCGCGACAAGCGCAAAGAGAAACCGCGCGCGACCGGAAAACATCCAGTCGCACGCGGCTTGGATACCGGCTCAACCCCGTGAGAGCCGGTCAAGTGGTCTCGGCCGCCCCGAGCGGCCGAGCGCCTGTTCATTCCCTCCGACCGCCCCGAGCGGCCGAAACCCACCAACCCCGGCCGCCCGAGCAGCCGATCCCAAAAGCCCCACCACGCGCACCGTCCGAGCCGGCCACCTCGGGTTGGCCACCACCCCGGCCCGCCCAACCTCCGGCCACCTGGCCGGCCGAGCCCTCGTCCGCCCGCTCGCGCGGGAGCGGCCAACTCCTCAGCCCAGCCACCCGAGTCGCCGAGCGCCCCTCACGCAGCCGGCACTCAGTTCGTCGGCACCGGTTGGCCGCCCAGGGTGACCTGCACCGTGCGGCCATCGCTCAGCGTGAAGGTCACCTTGTCGCCCGGGGCGCGGGTTCGCACGGCCGCGATGAGGCCGTCCGCGTCGTTGATGACCAGGTCTTCGACCTTCGTCACGACGTCGCCCTGCTTCAGGCCCGCCTGCTCGGCCGGGCTGCCGGACTGCACGCCGGCGATCTGCGCGCCACCCTGCTGCGCGTCGCTGACGTTCGCCCCGATGAACGTCTGCGTCGCCTTGCCGGTGTCGATGATCTCCTGCGCCGTGCGCCGCGCCTGGTTGATCGGGATCGCGAAACCGATGCCGGCGTTCGTGGCCTCCGTCTGGCCCATTCCGCTCGACTGCGGGCTGTAGATGGCCGAGTTGATGCCGATCACCTGGCCGGACAGGTTCGCCAGCGGGCCACCCGAATTGCCCGGGTTGATCGCCGCGTCGGTCTGGATCGCGCTCATCACCGTCGTCTGGTCGCCCTCGCTGCCACCGGCCCGCACCGGGCGGTGCAGCGCGCTCACGATGCCCGACGTGACCGTCCCGGCCAGCTCGAACGGCGACCCGATCGCCACCACCGACTGGCCCACGTTCAGGTCGTCCGAGTTGCCGAGCGCCACCGGCGTCAGGTTCTTCACGCCGTCGACCTTCACGACCGCGATGTCGGTCGTCGGGTCGCGGCCGACGATCGACGCGGCCGCCTTGGTGCCGTCCTGGAACACCGCCTGGATCGACCCGCCCTCCGCGGCGACCTCGACGACGTGGTTGTTGGTCAGGATGTAGCCGTCCGTGGACAACACGAACCCGGAGCCCTCACCCTGCCCGCTCCGGCCGGACACCTGCAGCTCCACCACGCTCGGCGACAGCTTCTGCGCCACCGCCTCGACCGAACCCTCCGGCGCGGTCGCCGTCTGCTGCGCCGGCACCGGCTGGTCGAGCGCGTTGTACGACGCGCCGCTCCCGCTGTTCTGCGCGGTCAGGTACCCCCCGGCGGCACCCGCTCCGCCACCGACGATCAACGCCAGCACGGCGACCCCGGCCACGAGCTTGCCCGGGCCACGACGCTGCTGCGGCACGGCCGGCGCGGGCATCGTCGCGGTCGCGTACGGCGACTGCTGCTGCGCGCCCGGCGGCGTCCACGGGTACCCGCCGGACTGCCCTGCCTGCTGCGGCCCGGTCCCCTGCCCGGCCGGCTGCTGCCCCGTCTGCGCATACGCGCTCTGCTCGTGCCCCCCGGCCTGCCCCGGCTGGGCGGCGTGCGACTGCTGCTGCGCGGCTCCCTGCGCCGACCACGGACTCGGCTGCTGCTGCGGCCCCGAGCCGAGCGGCGTTCCGCGCGGTGGCGTCTTCGCGTCCTCCGGCGACTGCTGCGCGCCGGGCTCCCGCTGGGCACCGCCGTCGTGCGGTGCGCTGGGGTCGTTCTCGGTCATGTCCCTACCATGCGTGTCGGTCCTGAGAGCGGGCTGAGCCCAGCCTGAGGGTCACGCATGAGTATGCCGCCGGACTCAGCCCACCGCGCGGAGACGTTCCGCGATCTGCTCCGGCGTCGCGTCGTTGATCCACACCGCCTCGCCCGATTCAGACCCGGCCAGGTACTTCAGCTTGTCCGGCGCGCGCAGGATCGAGAACAGTTCGAGGTGCAGCCAGCCCAGCTCGCGGTCGATCCGGACGGGCGCCTGGTGCCAGCCGGCGATGTAGGGCAGCGGCCGGTTGTACAGCCCGTCGCAGCGGCGCAGCACGTCGAGGTAGACCTCGGCGAAGTCGTCCCGCTCGGCGTCGGTCAGCGCCGGGATGTCGGGCACCTGGCGGTGCGGCACGACCTGCACGTGCACCGGCCACCGCGCCGCGGGCGGGACGAACGCGGTCCAGTACTGCCCCTCCGCGATCACACGCGTCCCGGCCTTGCGCTCGGCGGCCAGCACGTCGCCGAGCACCGGGCGGCCGCGCTCCTCCTGGTAGGCGCGGGCCACGTCGAGCATGCGGCGCGTCTTCGGCGTGACGAACGGGTAGCCGTAGATCTGGCCGTGCGGGTGGTGCAGCGTCACGCCGATCTCCTCGCCCCGGTTCTCGAACGGGAAGACCTGCTCCAGCCCGTCGATCTCGGACAGCGCGGCCGTCCGGTCCGCCCAGGCGTCGACGACCGTGCGCACGCGGGACGGGCTCAGCCCCGCGAAGGATCCGTTGTGGTCACTGGTGAAGCAGACGACCTCGCAGCGTCCCTTGCCCGGCGCGGTCCGCACGAGACCCAGACCGTCCAGTGTGGACGACTCGCCGGTGGCGCCCTCCTCGAAGGAGGGGAAGCGGTTCTCGAACACGACGACGTCGTAGTCGGGCTCGGGGATCTCACTCGGCTTGCCCGGCTTGGTCGGGCACAGCGGGCACAGGTCGGCGGGCGGCTTGTAGGTGCGGGTCTGCCGGTGCGCGGCCATCGCGACCCACTCGCCGGTCAGCGGGTCGAGGCGGATCTCCGAGCTGGCGGCCACCGCGGGCAGGTCGCGCGTGTCCTCCGCCGTGCGGGGCGGCGTGTTCTCGCCCTCGTCGAAGTAGATGATCTCCCTGCCGTCGGCAAGGTGGCGAAGGGTCCGCCTCACTCTTCCTCCGTGTCGTCGTTGACGGGTGCGACCTCGAGGTCACCCACATGCTCTGCCAAGACGGTGCGCGCCGCCTCGCCAAGGCCGTCGTCGGTCACCACGACGTGCGCCTCGTCCAGTTCGGCGATGGTCGAGATGCCGACGACGCCCCACTTGGACGAGTCGGCGAGCACGACCAGCCGCCGCCCGGACTCGACCAGCGCGCGGTCGGTCTCGCTCTCGGTCAGGTTCGGCGTGGTGAAGCCCGCCCCCTCGGCCATCCCGTGCACGCCGAGGAACACCTGGTCGAGGTGCAGGCGGCGCAGGCTGTGCACGGCGACGGGGCCGACCAGCGCGTCGGACGGCGTGCGGACGCCGCCGGTGAGCACGACCGTGCGGTCCGGCGCGGACGACGCGCGCAGCACATCGGCGACCTGGATCGAGTTGGTGACGATCGTCAGCCCCGGCACGCCGTCCAGCGCGCGGGCGAGCGTCCACGTGGTGGTGCCCGCGGACAGGCCGATCGCGGTGCCCGGCTGGACCAGCTCGGCCGCGCGGCTCGCGATGGCCTCCTTCTGCGCCCGCTGCCGCACCGACTTGGCCTCGAACCCGGGCTCCTCGGTGCTGGGGCCGAGGACGGCGGTCGCGCCGCCGTACACCTTCTCCACCAGACCGCGGCCGGCGAGCACGTCCAGGTCGCGGCGGATGGTCATGTCGGACACGCCGAGCCTGCCGACCAGGTCGCTCACGCGCACCGCGCCGTTCCGCCGCGCCTCTTCGAGGATCATCGCCTGCCGCTGACGCGCCAGCACCATCGCTCCTATCGCCCACCAACTACACAAAATCCTACACGAATCAACACGCGCAGGACGTTGTGGTTCAGCCGGGCATTCCGGGCAGGCGCAGGCTCAGCAGGGCGCCGCCCTCCGGGGCGCGGCCGGCGTACGCGGCGCCGCCGTGGCGTTCGGCAGCCTGTTTGACGATCGCCAGCCCGAGGCCGGATCCGGGCAGGGTGCGCGCCTCGGACGAGCGGTAGAAGCGGTCGAACACGCGCGGCAGGTCCTCGTCGGCGATGCCCGGCCCGGAGTCGGCCACCTCGATGACCGCGGTGCCGTCGCCGAGCGGGTACATCCGCACGCCGACGCGCGAGTGCGGCGGTGAGAACTTGACCGCGTTGTCCAGCAGGTTCAGCACCGCGCGTTCGAGGGCGCCGGCGTCGCCGATGACGTGCCACGGCTGGAGCGCGACGTCGAACTCGATCTCTCCGGCGCGGCGGCGGGCGCGGTCGAGCGCGCGTTCCACGACCTCGACCATCTCGACACGTTCGAACGCGGTGCGCGGCTCGTCCTGGCGGGCCAGCTCGACGAGGTCGCCGATGAGCTGGGTCAGCTCGTCCAGCTGCGCCTTGATGTCGGTCTCGATCTCCGCGCGGTCCTTCTCCGACAGCGTCGGCGCCCCGGAGCGGCTGGCGGACAGCAGCAGCTCCAGGTTGGTGCGCAAGGAGGTCAGCGGCGTGCGCAGCTCGTGCCCTGCGTCGGCGACGAGCTGCCGCTGCCGGTCCTGCGACTCGGCTACGGCGCCGAGCATCGTGTTGAAGCTGTGCGTCAGCCGGGCCAGCTCGTCGTCGCCGCTGATCGGGATCGGCCGTAGGTCGCCGGTCCGGGCGATGTGCTCGGTCGCCGACGTCAGCCGTTCCACCGGCCGCAGCCCCGTGCGGGCCACGGCCGTCCCGGCGAGCGCGGCGACCACGATCCCGCCGCCGCCGATAAGCGCGAGGACAACCGCCAGCTCACGCAGGGTCTGTTTGGTCGCGTCGAGTGGTTGTGACAGGACGAGCGCCACGCCCGGCTGGTAGCGGTAGGGCACGGCGAGCACGCGCGAGTCGGTGTTCTGGTCGGTGCGGATCGACGACGGCTTCTGGCCGCTGGCGACCTCGCGCTCGTCCAGCCCGATCGGCGGCCGCATCGACGGCTCCGACTCGAACGCGGACGAGCCGTCGGCGACGATCAGGTCGAACCGCACGTCGACCAGCCGCGTGATGTAGGTGGGGATGCGCAGGCCGCCGGTCTGCACGACCTGCGGGTCGTTGATCACGCTGTTCGCCTGCTGGATCAGCTCGTCGTCGACCTGCTGGTACAGGTTGTTGTAGACCGTGATGTAGGCGCCGAGCGAGACCAGCGCCAGCACCCCCGCCACGCACGCCGCGGCCAGCAGCGTGACGCGTGCCCGCAGCGACACCCTCCGGGGGGCGGGGCCGCCTCCGTTGTCGACGCGGATCACGGGCACCGGTTCGGTCACGACATGGCTCACGGCGGGGTTTCCCGGAGGACGTACCCGACGCCGCGGACGGTGTGGATCAGGCGCGGCTCACCACCGGCCTCGGTCTTGCGACGCAGGTAGCCGACGTAGACCTCCAGCGCGTTGCCCGAGGTCGGGAAGTCGTAGCCCCACACCTCCTCGAGGATGCGGCCGCGAGTCAGCACGTGCTTCGGGTACGACATGAACAGTTCGAGCAGCGCGAACTCGGTGCGGGTGAGGCTGATGTCGCGCTCGCCGCGGCGGACCTCGCGGGTGCCCGGGTCGAGGGTCAGGTCGGCGAAGGTGAGCTTCTCGGCGTCCGGCGGCGTCTGGGCCTCGCGGGAGGCGCGGCGCAGGAGCGCGCGGAGGCGGGCGAGGAGCTCCTCCAGCGCGAAGGGCTTCGGGAGGTAGTCGTCGGCGCCCGCGTCCAGGCCGGAGACGCGGTCGGAGACCGTGTCCCGGGCGGTGAGCACGAGGATCGGCAGGTCGTCGCCGGTGCTGCGCAGGCGGCGGGCCACCTCCAGCCCGTCGAGTCTGGGCATCATGACGTCGAGGATCATGGCGTCCGGCCGGTCGGCGATGACGCGCTCCAGCGCCTGGGCGCCGTCGCCGGCGAGCTCCACCTGGTAGCCGTTGAACTCCAGCGACCGGCGGAGCGACTCCCGGACGGCCCGATCGTCGTCGACAACGAGAATGCGCATGTGGACAGTGTTGCGGACGGTGCTGAGACCCGCCTAAGAAGTCACTGGTCCAGCAGCCCGCCGCGGTAGGCGAGCAGGGCGGCCTGGACGCGGTTCGCGGCGCCGATCTTGGACAGGACCGCGGAGACGTAGCCCTTGACGGTGGCCTCGGACAGATGGAGTTTGCCGCCGATCTCGGCGTTGGACAGGCCCTGCCCGATGAGGCCGACCACTTCGCGCTCGCGGTCGGAAAGTGAGGCGAGCAACTTGCGCGCGGGCTGCGCGGCGCGTTGCCCTTCGCGGTGGGCGCGCACCATCCGTGCCGCGACGCCCGGGTCGAGGACGGCGCCACCACGCGCGAGGTCCCGCACCGCGCGGAGCAGCGCCGCGGGCTCGATGTCCTTGAGGAGGAAGCCGTTCGCGCCGAGCCGGAGGGCCAGGCTGACGTACTCGTCCATGTCGAAGGTGGTCAGCATCGCGGCGGCGGGCGGGCTGGGCAGTTCGAGGATCGCGCGGAGGGCGCGGATGCCGTCGTCGGGGGCGCGCATCTTGATGTCGAGCAGGACGACGTCCGGGTGCAGCCGACGGGCGGTTTCCACTGCCGAGCGCCCGTCGTTCGCCTCACCGACCACCTCGATGTCCGGCGCGCCCGCCATCATGCCGCGCAGGCTGGAGCGCACGAGATCCTCGTCGTCGGCGAACATGAGCTTGATCAACCTAAGCCCTCCGAACGGTCGGTGGAGCGGGGTTTCCGCGTCCCGGTCACGGAAGGTTACCCACTGGTAGCGCCGGCGTCGATACGCTGATCACCCGGGGCGGTTGCGCCTTTCGTCGGTTGATCGGTGGCCGCGCCGCCGGTGTTCGTGGCCGCTCGGCTGGGCGAGGCCGAGGTCACGCTCAAAGCCTGCGGCCGGACCCGCTAGTCTGGGGCAGCCAGCCCTCGTAGCTCAGGGGATAGAGCACCGCTCTCCTAAAGCGGGTGTCGCAGGTTCGAATCCTGCCGGGGGCACAAAACCCCTGGTAGTTCCGTTGACCAGGGGCTTTGTGCTGTTTTGCCCATGCTTAACCCTCGCTTGTCGGCTTCTCATCAGGGGAACAAGGCACCCCTGCGGGACGCGCCGCTATCGGCCGGCAGGAGCAGGGCCTGACCTACACGAGCGACCGACAGCTACACCGAGGGTCGCAGCCCACAAAGATAAAGAAGGCCCTCGCCGAACAGACATATCTCCGAGATAGCGGGGGAAAGCGGCGGTTGCGTCCGTGTGCGACGAACGCATCTTGGCGAGCTCCTGGCGAGCTATCGCCCTGCGTCGGGCCGACGAGATGACGAAAGGTCACCAATTCTCCTCATTATCCAGCAATTTTCCAACGCCACCCAAACGTCAACGGCACGATGAGCGGCTATCGACGCGAAGATCCACAACCGGTAACCTCCTGTAACTGTCACTGCCGTCACCCGTTGCACTCTCACCTGGGAAATAGCCGGTGTCAGGCGAACGACGAGGGTGTCACTCGCCGCGGGGGATCACGAGGAGGTTTGATGCACACCCTTACAGGCAAGCGTGTTGCGAAATTCGGCCGCGACTTTGGTTTCGAAGGAACCGACGCTGACAAGTTCGAACGATACGTCGCAGCGAACTATCTATTCCAGTACGTTCGCGACGACGTGGAATCGATTGAAAGAACGGTCCTCGGCGGCGGCGAAGACGAAGGCATCGACATTGCGGCAGTAATCGTCAACAACCGAATTGTTTTCGAGCCAGAGGAGATTGATGATCTAATTGCGGGACAGGGTGCAAATTCTTCAAAGGTGATCTTTATCCAGGCCAAGACAAGCGAGTCGTACGACTCGAAGCTCATTGCCAAGTTCCTTCACGGCGTTGAGGCAGTTACAAAGTATGCGATTAAGGCCAACTCGGTGCCACTCCCGCCAAGGCTGGTCGACCTGGCGATCCTCATCGACCGTATTGCGGAGAATGGTGACAAATTCCAGGACAGTCGCATTCCGTGTGAGCTTTACTATGTTACGACTAGTTCCAATGGTGGACAGAGTGCCCAGTCTCAGCTTCAAGTTACAGAAGCGATTGCGCGCATACGCGAACTTGGGGTTTACTCGGAGAGCCTCAGACTTCGCACTCACGGTCACGAAGAGCTCGCCGACAAGCAAAAGGAACGTCACGGGCCTCAGAACGTCCAATTCAACTTCGAGAAGCGACAGACGATCCCAGCGACAGAGAGAGTGAGCGAGGCTTACATCGGCCTTGTATCCGCAGCCGAAATTATGAAGCTGCTGAAAGATAATTTCGGCGAGGTTCGCGCCGGAATATTCGACGACAACGTGCGCCTGGACCTCGGTCCCGACAATACGGTGAACAGCCGGATTATGGGAACGTTACAGTCGGCCGAACGCGAGCATTTCCCTTTTTTGAATAATGGATTGACGATCATTGCGACTGGCCTCCGAGGAAACGGCGACCGATTCTTCATTTCGGGGTATCAAATCGTCAATGGCGGACAAACGAGCCATCAGCTCATCCGCTGGTCGGAAACCGACCAGGTGAAAAATGACCCTCAATTATTGGCCAATCTGTGGATACCTGTTAAGATCGTAAGTTCTAACGACCGTGACGTTCGGACAAGTGTCTCTATCGCAACCAATCTGCAGACTGCGATTGGATCTACAGACATCCAGGCCAGCTCACAAATAGCAAAAAACGTTGAGGAATACTTCGCACAGTCCGGCGCAGACGGCTTGCGCTACGAGCGCCAGAACCGTGGAGCAGCGCTTGAATTTGCCCGTACCCGCGTAGTCGCGACGCCGGAGTTGAACCGCGCTGTGGCCGCAACCCTTTTCGGCGAGTCTTCTCGCGCGATTGGATCACCTAAAGATCTCGAAGTAGAAGGTTCCTTCGTGTGGGGCAATTACCCTGTCGAAACTTATTACTACGCGGCCTGGATCATCTATCGCATTGATAGATATTTCGCGAGAACGCCGGAATCCGCGACACTAAAGGCGGCCAAGTATCACATTGCCATGATGGTGTCGGCGCTGGTTAATCCCGGCCTCATCCCCATCTTTGAGGCTGGCGATGCTGACGCTGCGGCCAAGAAGCTCGAAAATCCAAAAAAGCTCAATTTTCGCATATCCGAGAAGCTTTCCGAGGACATAGAAAATGCCATCACTTCTGCCGCAGAGGTTGCGTCCGCAGAATTCCGAGATGTGCTCGATGAGGGGCGGAGCCTGCGGAAAGATGACGTACGAAGCAGGCGAAGCCAGGAAGCGCTGCTGGAGAGAGTAAAGGCGGTTAGCTCACACTAGCACTAAGCCGGGATGCGATGGTCACCAACCACGGCGCGGCCTTCGCGGATTCTCTAGCTGGCCGAACTGGGCCCGCGACTAGGGGAACCGGCGGCGCGGACGACTCCGTCGAGCTGGCACGAAACCCGGCAATCGCGGCCCGGCGGGCGTCTTGCTCCACTAGAATTCGTGATCTTGAATCGAAGGGAGCGCCAGTGCCGGAATCTCTGGGGTTGTCGGTTGACGGGGACGACCCGGTGGGCGACATCGAGGTTCTCCGTGAGTGGTTGCGGGACGAACCCGAGCTGCGCAAGCACGTCAAGCGGGTCACCTCGCCGCCACCACCCGGTCACATGGGCGAGGTGACCGAACTGGTCATCGCCCTGGCGGGGGCCGGCGGGTTCGTCACGGTGCTCGCCGAGAGTCTCAAGTCCTGGCTGAGCCGGCCGCGCAAGCACGCCGTCACGTTGAAGATCACCAAGCCGGACGGGCAGTCGATCGAGGTCTCGTCCCAGCACGCGAAGGATCTCGACGACCTCCTGCCGAAGTTGCTGAACCAGGACTGACCGATGCGGCTGCCAGATCCGCACCGATCCCGGGCGGTGTTCATCGGCGTCGGCGGTTACCGCCACCTGCCCCAGCTGCGCGGGGTGCACGCGGGCGCGGCGGAACTGCGCGACGTGCTCACGGACGAACGGTACGGTTCACTCGCACCGCGACACTCGTTGCTCGTGCCGGAAAACGCCGGCCGCGAGGAGATCGGGCGGGCGCTCGCCACCGCCGCCGGGGAAGCGGACGACCTCCTTCTGGTCTACTTCGCCGGGCACGGTGTCTACCTGAACGAGCTGTACCTGACCTTCGCCGACACCCGCTCCGAGGAAGTTCGGTTCACCGGCATGGAGTACCGTGTCGTCGCCGATCTCGTCCGCGACAGTGACGCTAGCTCGAAGATCGTGATCCTCGACTGCTGCTACTCCGGCCGGGCGCTCGCGCAGCGGATGTCCGCCGCGACCGACCTGGTCGCCGAGGTGGACATCGAGGGCGCGGCGATCCTGACCTCGGCGCCACCCAACCGGTCCTCGAACGTCCTGGACGGCGAGCGCTACCCCGCCTACACGCTGCGGTTGCTCTACGCGCTCCGGAACGGCATCCCCGACGCCCCCGAACTGCTCAACATCACGGCCCTACACCGGCACGTCCGCCGGGCGGCGAAGGCTCAGGGGCTCCCGGAGCCACAAGCACTCTCACACCTGTCGCTCGACGAACTCGGGCTGGTCCGCAACCAAGCGGTGAGGCCGCAAAAACCGTCCGCGGCGCAACCAGGCACGCGAACGCCCACCCAGCCACTCGCCCCGGCGCCACCGAACACCGGTCCGGTGGCGTTCGAGGACATCGCCCGATCGGCCAAGAGCGCGCAGCCCGCGGAGCGGGCACAGGCGTACCAACAGCTCCTCGGTGAAATCGCCGCCGGGCGTGTCCACCCTGGCCAGATCCACCCCGCCCCGGCTCGTCCCCAGCCACAACCATCCCAAGCGGGGGCCCCACACAAGGGGCTGCGCGCGGCCCTGACGTTCGGCCTCCACCTCGCCTACGGTCCGCTGATGGCGTTCTTCGTCGTCGCCGTCGTGCACGATCTCGTGGCGGGCGACACCACCAGGAGCCCACTCGGCACGACAGGCTACGTCGTGGCCGGGGTGGTACTGATGGCCGTCGCAGCGGTGTTCGTCGGGCTGACCGAGTTCGCCGTACTCCCTCGGAACAAGACCTTCAGCAGCGCGGGAGTCGGCAGCTTCCTCGCCGGTGTGGGTTCGGTTCTGGCCGTGGACCTGACCTTCTGGCCACTGGCGATCAGCGCATTCGCAGTGGGCGGCTGCATCGGGATCATCCGAGCCCTGCGGAGATCTGTGTCGACCACCTAACGCACCACCTCGTACGCCAGGTGCGTCACCCCATTGCCCTCCACCACGGTTGGATTACTCAGCCGCACCGGGACCTTTGCCAGGTTCTCGAACCAGCGGACCCCCTCGCCCAGCAGCACCGGCACCTGGTCCACGTTGATGGCATCCAGCAGGCCCGCGTCCAGGGCCTGCTGCGCGATCTTCGCGCTCGCGATCACCACATCCTTCGAGCCGGCCAGGTCGGACGCCACCCGCACCGCTTCCTCGACGCTGGACACGAACGTGAAGCCCTCCGGGACCTCCGCGGGCGTCGAGTGCGAGACCACCACCACCGGGACCCCCATGGGGTGCTTGCCTCCCCAGCCGTGGGTGATGTCGTACAGGTGGCGGCCCGCGATGAGGGCTCCGACCCGCGCCATCGCCGCCTTCATGTAGTCCGCGCTCGCCGGCGACATGCGGAACGTCGCCCACTCCACGGCCGTCGGGACCTCCACCTCGCCGTTGCCCATCCACCCGAACAGCAGGTCGATGCCATCCCCGGGGTCGGCGATGAAACCGTCGAGGGACATGGACATGTTGGCGATGACCTTGCTCATCTTCGTTCTCCTCCGTCTCGTGAACCGGACACCCATGACCCTGCCGGTCGAACGAGCCGGAAATATCGGCCACCTGGCCACCATCCGGGGTGGCACACTGATCCGCGATGTCAGCCACCCCGCCCCCGCAGCTCACCCCCTTCATCGGGCGCTCCGAAGAGCTGCGGGCGCTCGCCGCGGAGCTCGCCGCCAACCGCCTGGTCACCGTCGCCGGGCCGGGCGGGTGCGGCAAGACGCGCCTGGCCCTCCAGGTGGCCGGCACCCACGACGACGTGCGCTGGGCCGACCTCACCGCCACCAACGACCCCACCGTCGTGCCGGAACTCCTCGCCGCGGCCACCGGCACCCTGCTCACCCCGGACCACGGCTCCCTGGCCCGCCAGATCGGCGACCGCCGGATGCTGCTCTGCCTCGACAACTGCGAGCACGTCCTCGCCGCCGCCGCGGACGCAGCCCTCGAACTGATCACCACCTGCCCCCACTTGACCGTCCTCGCCACCAGCCGGGAACCGCTGGGGGTGCCCGGTGAGCGCGTCTGGCGCGTGCCCTCGCTCAACGCCGCGGACGCCGCCGCGCTCTTCACGGCCCGGTCGGGCGTCCCGGACACCGGCGCGACCACCACGCTGTGCGCCCGGCTGGACGGGATCCCCCTGGCGATCGAGCTGGCCGCGGCCTGGTCCGGCACCCTCACCGTCGCCGAGATCCTCGACGGCCTCGACGACCGGTTCGCCCTGCTGGTCCGCGGACCACGCGGGGTGGCGGCCCGGCACCAGACGCTCGCGGCCTCCATGGCGTGGAGCCACGACCTGCTCGACGAACCCGACCGCGTCCTCTTCCGCCGCCTCGGCGTCTTCTCCGGCGGCTTCACGCTCGACGCGGCCGCCGGCGTGTGCGGGCCGCGGATGGAAGTCCTCACCGGCCTCGGCAGGCTCGTCGACAAGTCGCTCGTCATCGCCGACACCGCCGGACCCACCACGCGGTACCGGATGCTGGAGACGATCCGCCAGTACGCCCTCGCCAAGCTGGCCGCCGCCGGTGAAACCGACGACGTCCGCGACCGGCACCTGGACACGTTCGGCGCGATCGTCGAGGCAGCCGCGCCGCTGCTCGACACCGACAAGGACGCGTGGCGCGCGGCGGTGGGCCCCGACCAGGAGAACCTGCGCGCCGCCATCGAGCACGGCCTCGCCGCGGACGACCCGGACCGCGGACGGCGGCTGGCCGCCGGGCTCGCGTGGCTGTGGCACCTCAACGGCCGCGGCCACGAAGGCATCACGTTGCTGCGAGGGGCCATCGACCGCGGCCCGGACGGCACCGAACTGCAGGCCCGGCTGCTGACCGGGCTCGCACTCGTCGCCGACACCACCGGGCTGGACAACGACGCCGCCCGAACCGCCCTGGAGATCGTCCCCGACGACGGCCTGGCCACGCTCCTCAGCGCGCTCGGCGAACTGGCCAGGGACTTCGACACCGCGGCCAAGCTCGCCGAACAGGCCCGCGCGAACGAGAACGGCTTCGTGCGCGACGGCGCGACCGCGTTGCTGGGCATCATCGCCCACCTCCGCGACGACCACGCGACCGCCGTGCCGCTGCTGGAGACCGCGGTTTCCGGCCTGACCAGCCGACGGGACCGCGGGGTCGCGTCGACCGCGTTGTCGTTCCACGCCGCGAGCGCGCTCTACACCGGGCAGGTGGCGCAGGCCAGGGAACTCGCAGCCGAGGCCGTGCGCATGGCGCGGCCGCTGGAGGACTACCACCGCATCGGGTCCGCGACGAGCGTCTTCGCGCTGGTCGAAGGGACCGCCGGGAACCTCGACGCGGCGCGGGCCGCGCTCGATCCGATGGTCCGGCTGGTCTACGGCGCCAAGTCGCCGCCGTTCGTGCCGGGCCTGGCCAGGGCGAAGGGCTGCCTGCACCTGTGGTCCGGTGAACCGGCCGAGGCGGCTGACTGGTTCCGGCGCGACGGCACGCCGGCCGCGCTCGTCGGGCTCGCCGAGGCGCTGCGGCTCAGCGGCAACCCGGGAGAGGCGGCGGAAGTGTGCGAGCGCGCCCTCACCGCCGCCCGGCAGGCCGGGATGCCGAAGGTGATCGCCGACGCGCTGGAGCAGTCCGCGTTCCTGTCCGATTCCGAGGACCTGCACCACGAAGCACTCGCCATCCGCTTGGGCCACGGGCTGTGGCTCAACTGCGTCAGCAGCCTGGAAGCGCTTGCCGACGAGCCACTGCGGCAGGCGTGCGAACGCGCGAAGCGGGACATGGGCCTGCCGCACGGGCCGGTGGCCGGGAACGCGATGGAGCTGCGCGAGGCCATCGACTACGCCCGTCGCGCGCGGGGGAAGCGCGGCCGCCCGGCGAGCGGCTGGGCGAGCCTGACGCCGACCGAGGAGAGCGTCGTGCGCCTTGCCACGCAGGGGCTGAACAACCCGGAGATCGGGGCCCGGTTGTTCATGAGCCGCAGCACGGTCAAGACGCACCTGTCGCACATCTACGCCAAGCTCGGCGTCACCAACCGCACCGAACTGGCGGCGGCCAGTGCCGACCGCCCGGCGGCACCCGGCGCTCCGGTCAAGGGTTGACGGCCAGGAAGATGAAGCTCGCGAGCAGGGCGAGGTGGACGCCGCCCTGCAGGGGTGTGGCGCGGCCGGGCACGACGGTCAGCACGCCGGTCACCACGGTGAGCGCGAGCAGCACCAGGTGGGTGCTGCCGAGGCCGAGCACCAGCGTGCCGGGCAGCCAGATCGACGCGAGCGCGATCGCCGGGATGGTGAGGCCGATGCTCGCCATCGCCGAGCCGAGCGCCAGGTTCAAGCTGGTCTGGATGCGGTCGCGCAGGGCGGCCCGCACCGCGGCGAGGGTCTCCGGGAGCAGGACCAGCAGGGCGATCACCACGCCGACCACCGCGTGCGGGAGGCCGGCGTTGTCCACCCCGGCCTCGATCGCCGGGGACACCACCTTCGCGTCGCCGACCACAGCCACCAGCGCGACCAGCAGGAACGCCAGGCTGAACCAGGCGGCGCCGGAGCTGGGCGGCTCGGCGTGTTCGTCGGCGCCCTGCTTGACCGGCAGGAAGTAGTCGCGGTGCCGGTAGGTCTGCATCGCAACGAACAGGCCGTACAGCACGAGCGACGCCACGCCCGCGAACGCCAGCTGGGCCGGGGAGAACTCCGGGCCGGGGCGGCTGGTGGTGAAGGTCGGCAGGACCAGGCTCAGCGTGGCCAGCGTCGCGACGGTCGCGAGCGCCGCGCCTGCGCCCTCCGCGTTGAACACGGCGACCCGGTGCCGCAGCGCGCCGACCAACAGGGACACGCCGAGGATGCCGTTGCAGGTGATCATCACGGCGGCGAACACGGTGTCGCGTGCCAACGTGGCGCTCTTCGCCCCACCGTCAGCCATCAGAGTGACAATCAAGGCGACTTCGATCACCGTGACGGCGACGGCCAGCACGAGCGACCCGAACGGTTCCCCGATCCGGTGAGCCACGACCTCCGCGTGGTGGACCGCGGCGAGCACGGCCGCCGCCAGGCACAGCGCGACCACGATGACGAGCGGCAACGGGAGTTCGCGGCCCCAGCTCAGCACCAGCGCGACGACGGCGACCAGCGGGGCGAGGACGGTCCAGTCGGTCAGCCGGGATCGGATGCGCGCGCCCACGGGCCCACACTGCCACAGAGATCCGCAAGGGGCCGGGCTTGCGCGCGACGCCGGTGTGTGGTGCCCTTTCACCCCTGGGTGGGTTGTTCTCGCGCGCTGAAGCGACCTGTGTCACACCGGGGTACCGATCTTGGCCCCCGGGCCGATAGAAAGCGCGACGGCTCGACGCGGAACGACCTGGACGAGTGACGAGAAAGGTACGCCCTGTGACGACAGGTGCCCACAGCCTGGGAACCGGAAGCGGGGCGACGACGGTCGCCGAACTGCTCGCGCGCAGTGATCGCCCGGTTCGCCGGCGTCACAGCCGTGTCCCCGCGCCTTCTCCCGCCGAGATGACGATGCCGACCATGGTCGCCGCCATCTCCGTGCTCGACTCGAAGTCCCCACGGCGCCTGGAGCGCCCACCGGTGGCGAGCACCGCCGGGATGCGGGTGTTCGGCACCGGTTCGTTCGGTTCGGCAGGCACGGTCGGCGCCACGCTGCGCGGCTCCGACGAAGGCGGCGCCGGCCGGACCACGGCGCCCGGCTCGATGACCGGTGAGCAGACGCCCGCCGCGCTCGCGACCACGCCCGTCGCCCCGGCTCCTCCTGCCGCCCCGGTCCCGCCTGCCGCGGAGGTCGTCGCTGAGGTCAAGGCGGCGCAGACGATCGTGTTCGAGGCGTGCATCCCGGACGCCGAGCCGGCCGAGCCGCTGATCGTGCCGGTCGACGAAGACGCTGACGCGCAGCCCGCCAAGGAGCGGCGCAACCGGCCGCTGATCCTGGCGACCGCGAGCGCCGGGCTGACGCTGGCCGGCGCGATGCTGGTCGGCGGGTGGATCGCCGGGCCGGGTGGGACGGCCGAGCCGGTCAGCCTGGCAGGCGGGCACGCCGCGCCGCAGGAGCCGACCGTCGCCGGGCAGGACGACGCCGATGACGCCGTGCCGCCCGCGGGCCAGTTCACCGGCATCCTGCCGATCGCCGCGACGAAGCAGGCCGCGCCGCAGACGTCGACGCCGAAGGCCACCGCGCCGGCGACGAAGAAGACGACGCAGCAGGCGGCTCCGAAGCAGACCCGGCAGCAGGCGCCGCAGCCGCGGTACTCGGTGCCCCAGTACTCCGTGCCGCACTACGAAATCCCGGACTGGCGCGACTACGAGCACCACTACGAGTACGACTACGACTACGGGCACGACCGCGACCGCCACTACGACCGGGACGACCGGCGCCACCGCTGACCTGTTGACGCCCGCACCGGCCGCGGCGGATCATCGCCGGTGATGAGCGTCTACGACGACAGGCCGTGGCTGGCGCGGTACGCGCCGGGGCAGCCGGCGGGGATCACCGTCGAGCACGAGAGCGCGCTGGCCATGTTCCGGGCGTCCGTGGCGCGGGATCCGGACGCGGACATCCTGCGGTACTTCGGCGGCCGCATCACGCTGCGCGAGCTGGACGAGCTGACCGATGCGTTCGCCGCGGGCATCACCGACGCCGGGTTCCGTCCCGGCGAGCGGGTCGCGATCTACGCGCAGAACGTGCCGCAGTTCGTGATCGCACAGGTCGGCACGTGGAAGGCGGGCGGCATCGCGGTGTCGGTCAACCCGATGAACCGCGGACGCGAACTGGGGCAGCTGCTGGCCGATTCGGGCGCGACGGTGCTGGTGACGTTGCAGTCGCTGTGGCACGAGGTGGCGGCGGAGGTGGTGCCGGCGACCGCGGTGCGGACGGTGCTGACGACGTCCGAACTGGAGTACCGCGCGGAGCCCGGTTCGCCGGTGGAGTGCCCGGGAACCGTTGACCTGGCGGGGATGCTGGCGCGGTTCCGGGGCGTGACGCCGCCGCCGGTGACGCTCGGACCGGACGACATCGCGTTCCTGACGTACACCTCGGGCACGACGGGCCCGCCGAAGGGCGCCATGACGACGCACCGCAACGTCGTCTTCAACGCCCAGACCTACCGGGACTGGGTGGGGTTGGGCGCGGACGACGTGATCCTCGGGGTGGCGCCGCTGTTCCACATCACCGGGCTGATCGGGCACATCGCGGTGGCCCTGCTGGTCGGCGCACCGCTGGTGTTGATGCACCGCTTCGACGCGGCGCGCACGGTGGAGACGGTGCACGCGGAGCGGGCGACGTTCACCATCGGGTCGATCACGGTGTTCATCGCGTTGATGAACGTGCCCGACGTCGATCGGGAAGCGCTGGCTTCGCTGCGGAAGATCTACTCGGGCGGGGCGCCGATCCCGCCGAGCACGGCGAAGGCCTTCCAGGCGATGTTCGGCACCTACATCCACAACTGCTACGGCCTGACGGAGACGACATCGCCGTCGCACGCGGTCCCGTTCGGGGTGGAAGCGCCGGTGGACCCCGCTTCCGGCGCGTTGTCGGTCGGAGTGCCGGTGTACGACACGGTGGTGCGGGTCGTCGACGAGGACGGCCGGGAGCTGCCCGCAGGCGAGGTGGGCGAGCTGGTGACGTCCGGGCCGCAGGTGGTGGCCGGGTACTGGGAAAAGCCGGCGGAGACGGAGAAGGCGCTTCCCGGCGGACGCCTGCACACCGGCGACGTCGGGTACATGGACGCACAGGGCTGGTTCTACGTGGTGGACCGGAAGAAGGACCAGATCAACGCGGGCGGGTACAAGGTGTGGCCGCGCGAGGTCGAAGACGTGCTGTACGAACACGAAGCCGTGCGGGAAGCCGCGGTGGTCGGCGTCCCGGACGAGTACCGGGGCGAGACGGTCAAGGCGTTCGTCAGCCTGCGGCCCGGGTTTGCGGTCACGGCGGAGGAATTGATTTCGTTTTGCAGGGAACGCATGGCGGCGTACAAGTACCCACGCCAAGTGGAGTTCCTGGAGGAACTGCCGAAAACAGTGTCGGGCAAACTACTGCGACGCGCACTGCGCAGCAGTTGATCTTTGAACCAAAACCCGAGCTGGGTGGTCATCCCGTCGCCTGACACGTAACGATCACCTTGAGCCAGGGCCGCAACCCAGGCCGCCAACCGGCAGCCGAACATGCCAACCTTGCGGCCCTGGCTCAAGGTGATATGCACAAACCGGAAGGCGACGGGATGACCACCCGGCGACCACCCACCCGAGGTGAGGGGCGTGCCCTTGGTCATCCCGGAGCCTGCCCGTCCGGCGAGGACATCTTTTGATCTTTAAAACCCGCGCTGTCGCGCGGAAAAAGCGCCTCACGGCGCCAAATGGTCACCTTCCGACCACCCCCGCCCCCTCTCCTCGATTGTGTTTCAGTCGCCGAGCAACGGCGTCAAGGCGGGAAAGCGTGCCTTGACC
>NZ_JAKGSD010000064.1 GCF_021654135.1 Amycolatopsis tucumanensis
GGCTCCGGGATGACCAGGGGTTGGGTGCCTCGTCCCACCTCGTGCAGTGGGTCGCTGGGTGGTCATCCCGTCGCCTTCCGGTTTGTGCATATCACCTTGAGCCAGGGCCGCAAGGTTGGCATGTTCGGCTGCCGGTTGGCGGCCTGGGTTGCGGCCCTGGCTCAAGGTGATCGTTGCGTGTCAGGCGACGGGATGACCACCCAGCTGCCTTGGGTTCAAAGATCAGGCCCGCGTGCGGCGGATGGTCCTCATCACGAACATGACGACCAGCAGGACCACCAAACCCCCGCCGGTGCCAGCCAGCGCCACGATCATCGGCGTCCAGTTCTTCGGGTTCGCCTCCGGGAGCCCGGACGGCAGCTGCCGTCCCGCCTCCGCGGCCAGGCCCTCCTCGGCGGGCACGATCGCGGTCAGCGCCGCCACCGGGTTGACCACGCCAAAACCGGTGAAGTTGTCCCGGCCGCCCTGCGCGCCCGGGTGCTGCGCGGTCACCCGGATCCGGTTCATGATCTGCCGCGCGTTCAGGTTCGGGTACTGCGCCGCCACCAGCGCCGCCACCCCGGCCACGTACGGCGCCGCGAAGCTCGTCCCTTGGATGGGCGTCGCCTTGTCGTTCTCGATCGTCTGGTTCGCCAGCTGCGACGAGCCCTTCGACGGGTCCAGCGAGATGATGTTCGTGCCCGGCGCGGCCACGCTCACCCACGGCCCGTGCACGCTGAACGGCGCCACCCCGCCGGTCTCGTCGATCGCCGCCACCGACAGCACGTCGTCGGAGAACCACGGCGGCGTCACGATCGACCGGGGCTTGTTCGGGTCGGCCTGGTCGTTCTGCGGGCACGTCTCGGACGTGTTGCCCGCCGCGGCCACGACCACCACGTTCCGGTCCACCGCGTACCGCACCGCGGCCTGGATCGCCCGCTCGCCGTCGGTGATCGAGCCGTCCGCGGGGCGGCAGTTGTCCACCGACATGTTGATCACGTCGACGTTCAGGTTCACCGCGCGCACGATCGCCTGCGCGAGCGACAGCGTGGTGCCCGCGCCGTTCGCGTCGTTCTGCTGCCGTCCACCGGTCTGCTGGCCGCTGGTGCCGCCCGCCGAGTCCGGTTTGGAGTAGTTCTGGCTGGACTGCCGGATCGACACGATCGTCGAGTCGGGCGCGACGCCGGTGAACCCGATCTGGTCCTGCGGCGTCTGCGCGGCGATGATCCCGGCCACCTCGGTGCCGTGACCGTCGCAGTCGTTCAGGCCGTTGTCACCGGCCGAAACGTAGTCGCCGCCGCCCTCCAGCCGGGGCAGGTACGGGTGCCGGGTGACGCCGGTGTCGATCACTGCGACCCGGATGCCGCCGCCAGCCGAACCGGTCTTGGCGCGGGCGAGCTGCTGGGCTTCCTCGATCTGGAGGTACTGCTGGCCCCACGGCTTCTCCCGCAGCACGACCTCCTTCTGCCCGAGGTCACGCGTCACGCAGGCGTTCTTCTGCTGGTAGTCGAAGCTGTTGCGGCCACCGTTGTCGCTGGGCAGGTAGCTGGCGACGAACGGCGGCGGCACCGCCCAGTACCCGTCGGAGCCGGTGCCGCCCGTCTGCGCCTGTGCCGTCCCGGTCGCCAGGACGCCGATCGACCCCGCCAGCAGGACGGTCGCCGTCCGGCCGGGCGCACCGAGTCTCCGCACGCGAGTTCCCCCTCGAATCATGCTCAGCCGAACGAGATGTGCCGCAGCGTGGCGTACAGGTCCATGACGGCCAGCGCGAGCGGCAGCACGGTGGCGATGCAGATCGCCTCGAAGATCTCGACGGTGCGGCGCAGCGGCGGCGAGAACCGCTGGTTGGGGAACACGACGCCGACCACCAGCGAACCCGCGCCGATGATCACCAGCGCCCCGAACACCCACAGCAGGCGGCCCATCGGCGTCTGCGTGCCCAGCCAGCCGATCAGGATGCCGGCGCCGGACACGATGCCCGTGGTCAGCAGCGCGACGGCCTGGCTGCCGTTGGCGTAGGAGCGGGCGCGCAGCAGCAGCACCATCGTCGCGACGGCGGCGGTGAGGATGCCCCACACGCCGGGCGCGGTCGCGGTGATGATCGCGGCGATCGCGGTCGCGCTGCCGCACCCGATCAGCAGGCCGGTCATGTAGTTGTGGGCGACGGCCGTGCGGCGCTCGATTTCGGCGTAGTCCGGGAACGTCGTGTCCTCTTTGAGCTCCTCCGCGGTGCCCGGCACGTGCGGCAGCGGCAGCTTGGCCAGCCAGATCGTCGCGCGCGGCAGCAGGGAGATCAGCGCGAGCGCGCCGGCCGCGGTGCCCGCGGCGATGCCGGCCGCAGGGTGCGCGATCAGGGTCGCGATGGTGAACGCGACCACCCCGATCACGCCTGCCGTGGCCGCGGCGATGAACGTCGTGATGCCTGCGCCCATGATCATGATCGCGACCGCGGCCAGGATCACCACCAAACCGCTGGCCAGCAGCAGGTTGGCCCGCACGGTCAGCCCGGGCACGGCGTAGAACCCGGCGACGAACGCGAACGGCAACCCGCCCGCGGCGGCGATCACCACCCCGGTCGCCTCGGCCTGGTAGGCCTTGGCCAGCGTCGCGCCGACCGCGAGGCACGCGATCGCGGCGACACCCGCGGTGAGCGCGGCGGCCAGGCCGTTCCCGCCGAACAGCGGGCCGCCGAAGAACAGGGCCAGGGCCGCGGTGAACAGCGCCAGGCCGCCCGCGATGTGCCCGATGCGCCGCGCGGTCTCCTTGGTCCACGGCCGGAAGGTGTCCGGCTGGGCGTCGGCGATCGCGTCGACCACGTCGTCGTACAGCGGCGGCGGCGGGTTGTCGTTGCGCTTGCGCAACTGCAGCAGGTCGCCGTCGACGATGCCGAGCGAGGCGAGCGTCCGGCTCGGGTCGAGCGGCGCGTCGCCCAGCTTGGCCAGCGCCCAGCCGCCGTGGCGGGCGCCGCCGTCCGGCGAGGTCTCCCTGGCCATGTCGAGCAGCATCGGCATCAGGTCGGCGACCGCGACGTCGGCCGGCAGCGCCACGTCGATCCTGGTGCGGGGCGCGACCACCGTCACCCTGCTGAATACCGTCGTGCCCGTTGCCACTTGCCTGCCCCCTACCCGAGAGAATGCTGCGGGCTACTTATACCGAACGACCGTGTCCGCGGCAGCCGCTGCCCGTGAATTCCTGCCCAACGTGCACCCGCGGATCGTTCCGGACTGTCGGTGGGCGGTCCTAGTATTACTGCACCTGGCTCCGCCACGGGGGTGGATTCGGGCAATCGGTGCCGGGTTGGGCGGTCTCGGCCTCGGAAGAGGTCGTTGTTCGCTACCGTGTGGGCGCTGGAGGAGCAGGACGACTTGAAGAGGGGACCCTTCGGTGAGCACGCTGCAGTTCAAGAGGTCACCAAGGCTTGCTGCGCCGCGCCCACCGGGCGGTGAGGTCCACCTCGAACCGCCACCCGAGGTGCCCCGCACGATCCCCGGCAACGTCGTCCAGAAGATGATGCCGGTGGTCATGATCGTGGCCACCATGGGCATGGTCGTGGTCATGTTCACCACCGGCGGTGCGGCCGCGCGCAGCCCGCTGACCCTGATGTTCCCGCTGATGATGCTCATGTCGATGGGCGGAATGTTCGCCGGTGGCGGCAAGAGCGGCGGGGCCAAGAAGGCCGAGATGAACGAGGACCGCAAGGACTACCTGCGGTACCTCGGGCAGATGCGCGAGCGGGCCCGCGAGGCGATGGCTGAGCAGCGCGCGTCGCTGGAGTGGGTGCACCCGGATCCGCAGGCGCTGTGGTCGCTGGCCGCGAGCCGCCGCATGTGGGAGCGCCGCCAGAACGACCAGGACTTCCTGCACCTGCGCGTCGGGCGCAGCTCGCACCGGCTGGCCACGCGCCTGGTGCCGCCGCAGACCGGTCCGGTCGACGAGCTGGAGCCGATCGCGACGCTGGCGCTGCGCCGGTTCGTGCGCGCCCACTCGATCGTCCCCGATCTGCCCACCCAGATCACCCTGCGCGGGTTCGCGGCGGTGAGCCTGAGCGGCGACAAGGAGCTGACCCGCGGGCTTACCAGGGCGATGCTGGCCCAGCTCGTCACCTTCCACAGCTGTGACGACGTGCTGCTCGCGTTCGCCACCACCGGCCGCGCGAAGGCCGAGTGGGAGTGGGCGAAGTGGCTGCCGCACGTGCAGCACCCGGAGCTTGCCGACGGCATCGGCCAGCTGCGCATGATGGCCGGTTCGCTCGCGCAGATCGAGCAGTGGCTGGACGCGGAGCTGCGCGACCGGCCGCGGTTCTCGCGCAACGCGACGCCGTCGCCGGACCAGCCGCACATCGTGATCGTGCTGGACGACGCGGAGGTCACCCGCGAGGAGCAGATCATCCTCGAAGAGGGCCTGGTCGGCGTCACCTTGATCGACCTGTCCGACTCCCTGGGCAACCTCGCCGCGCGCCGCGGCCTGCGGCTGGTCGTGGAGAAGGAACGCGTCGGCGCGCGCAGCGGCGGCGGCATCGAGTGGTTCGGCAAGCCGGACACGCTCAGCGTCGTCGAGTGCGAGGCGCTGGCCCGCAAGCTCGCGCCGTACCGCGTCGGCAGCGCCGCGCAGGAGGCGAGCGAGGACGAGCCGCTGCTGTCCAACCCGACGCTGCTGGAGCTGCTCGGCATCCCCGGCGACCCGATGACGTTCGACGTGCAGCAGGCCTGGCGGCCGCGCCCGGTGCGCGACCGCTACCGCGTCCCGTTCGGGATCGGCGAGTTCGGGCAGGCCGTCGAGCTGGACATCAAGGAAGCCGCGATGGAGGGCATGGGTCCGCACGGCCTGTGCATCGGGGCGACCGGTTCCGGTAAGTCGGAGTTCCTGCGCACGCTGGTGCTCGGCCTCCTGGCCACGCACTCCAGCACGACGCTGAACATGATCCTGGTCGACTTCAAGGGTGGTGCGACGTTCCTCGGCCTGGACAAGGCCCCGCACGTCGCGGCGACGATCACCAACCTGGCCGGCGACCTGACGCTGGTCGACCGCATGAAGGACGCGATCGCGGGCGAGGTCGCGCGGCGCCAGGAAGTGCTCGCGAAGGGCAACTACAAGAACGTCTGGGACTACGAGAAGGCCCGTGAGAACGGCGCCGACCTCGACCCGCTGCCCGCGCTGTTCATCTGCATCGACGAGTTCTCCGAGATGCTGACGGCCAAGCCGGACTTCATCGACATCTTCCTCCAGATCGGCCGCGTCGGCCGGTCGCTGCAGATGCACATGCTGCTCGCCTCGCAGCGGCTGGAGGAGGGCAAGCTGCGTGGTCTGGACACGTTCCTGTCCTACCGGATCGGTCTGAAGACGTTCTCCGCCGCGGAGTCCCGGGCCGCGATCGGCGTGCCGGACGCGTTCGAGCTGCCGTCGATCCCGGGTTCCGGGTACCTGAAGTACGACACGTCCACGATGGTCCGGTTCAAGGCGTCCTACGTGTCCGGTCCGTACCGGCCCGCCGGGATGCAGGCGGCCGGGCCGGTGGCCAACGTCGTGCGCGCCGACAAGCGGCCGCAGCTGTTCGTGCCCGACTTCGTGGAGCTGCCGCCGGAACCCGAGCCGGAGCCGGTGCGCGTCGAGGCCGCGCCCCAGCCGCAGCAGGAGGAGGGCACCGAGCCGACCGAGCTCGAGGTCATCGTCGACCGCCTGATCGGCCAGGGCCCGCCCGCGCACGAGGTGTGGCTGCCGCCGCTGGACGAGTCGAACTCGCTGGACACACTGCTGCCGAACCTCAACCCGACCGACGACCGCGGTCTGTCGCCGGTTGGTTTCTTCGGCAACGGCAAGCTGCAGGTGCCGATCGGCATCGTCGACCGGCCGTTCGAGCAGCGGCGCGACCCGCTGTGGGCGGACTTCTCCGGCGCCGCCGGTCACGGTGTGATCGTCGGCGGTCCGCAGTCGGGCAAGTCGACCCTCCTGCGCACGCTGATCATGTCGCTGTCGCTGGCCAACACGCCGGAGGAGGCGCAGTTCTACTGCATCGACCTCGGTGGTGGCACGCTCGCCGGCCTCTCCGACCTGCCGCACGTCGGTGGTGTCGCGGTGGCCCGGCGCGAGCCGGACAAGGCGCGCCGCATCGTGGCCGAGCTGAACGCGCTCGCCAACGAGCGGGAAGGCCTGTTCGGGCAGCTGGGCATCGACTCGATGGCCGACTTCCGCAACCGCAAGCGCCGCGGCGAGATCACCCCGGAGCAGGACCCGTTCGGTGACGCGTTCCTGATCGTCGACGGCTGGCGCGCCCTGCGCGACGACTTCGAGGAGCTGGAGCCGCAGATCACCGCGCTGGCCCAGCGCGGTCTGGCCTACGGCGTGCACGTGATCATCTCCGCGAACCGGTGGGCGGACATCCGCCCGGCCATCAAGGACATGCTGGGCACGCGGTTCGAGCTGCGGCTCGGTGACCCGAGCGAATCCGACATCGACCGCCGTACCGCGGTGAACGTGCCCGAGGGCCGTCCCGGCCGCGGCCTGACCCGCGACCGGCTGCACATGCTGATCGGCTTGCCGCGGATCGACGGGTCGAGCGATCCGGAATCGATCGGCGCCGGCGTCGCGGACGCGGTCGCGAAGATCAAGGCCGCCTGGCCGGGCCGCCCGGCGCCGCAGGTGCGGCTGCTGCCGGAGATGGTGTCCTACGAGGACGTGCTGTCGATGGACAAGCAGCGGCACACCAAGCTCATCCCGATCGGCATCAACGAGGACGAGCTGGCGCCGGTCTACCTGGACTTCGACGCCGACCCGCACTTCATCGCCTTCGCCGACGGCGAGTCCGGCAAGACGAACCTGCTGCGGCAGATCACGCGCGGGATCACCGAGCGGTACACGGCGAAGGAAGCGGTCATCGTGCTGGTGGACTACCGGCGCACGATGCTCGGGTTCGTCGAGGGCAACCACCTGCTCGGCTACGCGGTGTCGGCCAACCAGCTCGACGGCATGGTCAAGGACATCGTGGGGTCGATGACCCGGCGGCTGCCCGGGCCGGACGTCACGCAGGAGCAGCTGCGCAACCGGTCCTGGTGGAAGGGCCCGGAGCTGTTCATCGTGGTCGACGACTACGACCTGGTGGCCACGCAGACGTCCAACCCGCTCAAGCCGCTGTCGGAGTTCCTGGCCCAGGCCAAGGACGTCGGCCTGCACATGGTCGTGGTGCGCCGCACGGGTGGCGCGTCGCGGGCGGCCTACGACCCGATCATCGGCAAGCTGAAGGAGATCGCGGCGCCGGGCATCGTGATGAACGGCAGCAAGGACGAGGGTCAGCTGCTGGGCAACGTCAAGCCGTCCGCGATGCCGCCGGGTCGTGGTGTCCTGGTGAGCCGCAAGGTCGGCAAGCAGTTGATGCAGGTGTCGTGGATCCAGCCGGACTGATCAGGACCGTCCACATCGGAGCGGAGCACCAGGGCCGTGACGCGGCTCTGGTGCCGTTTCGCGGGGGCGCGTCGTGACCTTGCGCGTCGCAGTGGACTTCGGGACGTCGAGCACCTGCGTGGTGGCCGCGCTGAACGGGCGGCCGCCGCAGGTGGTCGTCGTCGACGGGCAGCCGCTCATGTCCTCGGCCGTGTACGCGGCGGCCGACGGCACCCTGTTCGTCGGGCAGGAGGCCGACCGGCAGGCGGCGATGGACCCGTCGCGCTACGAACCGAACCCGAAGCGCCGCATCGACGAGGGCGAGCTGCTGCTCGGCGACCGCGTCCTGCGGGTCACCGACGTCGTGCGCGCGGTGCTGGAACGCGCCGTCACCGAGGCGCGCCGCCTCGCCAGCAACGCCGAGGTCGGGCTCCTCGTGCTGACTCACCCGGCCGACTGGGGCGCGGTCCGCACCCGGCTGCTGCGCCAGGCCGCGAGTGGTCTGGCCCGCGAGGTCACGCTCGTGCCGGAGCCGGTCGCGGCCGCGGTGTTCCACGCCGCGACCTTCGCGCCCGAGGAGATCAACTCCGACCGCACGGTGGAGATCAGCAACCGTCCCGGCGCGACACTGGCCGTGCTCGACCTCGGCGGCGGCACGGTGGACGTGAGCGTGGTGAGCCGGGTCCCCGGCCACCGCGGCGGGTTCCAGGTGCTCGCGACGCGGGGCGACCCGAGCTTCGGCGGCGCCGATGTCGACCAGTTGCTGCTGGAGCACGTCGGCAGTCTGGTGTCCTCGGCGGATCCGGACGCGTGGCGCCAGCTCGTCGAGGGCCGTGAGTTGACCGACCGGCGCCGTCGCCGGGTGCTGCGCCAGGACGTCCGCGGCGCCAAGGAAACGCTGTCCCGGCACGCCTACACCGACGTGCCGATGCCGCCGCCGTTCGCCGACGCGCACGTGACGCGCGAGGACCTGGAGCGCCTGGTCGCCGCGCCGCTGGGCCGCGCCGTCGAACTGACGTGCGCCGCGATCGAGGAGGCCGAGCTGCGCCCGAAGCAGCTCAGCGCGATCTTCCTGGTCGGCGGGTCGAGCCGGATCCCGATGATCTCGCGGCTGGTACACGAGCGCACCGGCGTGGTTCCGACCACTCTGGACCAGCCGGAGACGGTGGTCGCGCGGGGCGCGCTGCTCGCGGTCCAGAAGGCGCCCGCCGCGCCGCCGCCGCGTGTGCCTTCCCGGCAGCTCGCCGACCAGCGCACCGAGGTGGTGCGCAACCCGAACGCGCCGCGCCCGGGGTTCTCGCCCCGGCCGCCGACACCGCCCGGCGGGTTCAGCGGTCCGGCCGTGCCGCGCCAGGCGCCGCAGGGCGTGCGCCGCCCGCCGCCCGGACCGCCGCGCCCCGCCCACCACGGCTCCGGCCCGGGTTCGCCGCCGCGCGGGATTCCCGCGCCGCCGTCGCGGAAGAAGCCGAAGCTGCCGTGGATCATCGGCGGCGCGGCCGTGCTCGTCGTCGCCGCGGTGGCCGGGCTGGTGTTGGTGCTGACCGCGGACGGGGAGCCGGAGCCGCCGCCGGGGAAGGTCGTCGCGCAGTACCACTACCAGTTCACCGCGCCGCAGGACTGGACGCAGACCGGTGGCTCGCCGGACCTGCGGGAGACGCTGATCAAACCGGACGACGCGCAGCAGCAGTTCGACTCGGTGTCGGTCCAGGAGCACCCGCTGTCCTACGACGCGTCGGCCGATCCTGGCCGGCTCGTCAGCGAGTTGCGGTCGCAGATCGAGGCGGCGCCCGCGCAGTACTCCGGGTTCAACCCGGAAGCCACCTACGCCGGCCGGAAAGTGGTCTTCTACCACCAGGTCCTGCCCGGCCAGAACGCGTCGATCGACTGGTACGCGCTGGCGCAGGGGAACGTCCAGGTGAACGTCGGGTGCGTGTATGCGAACGAAAACGCGCGTCAGCGGGTGGACGCCGCGTGCACGCAGGTGATCCGGACGCTCAACATCAGCGCGTGAAAACCCGTTCGGGTGAGCGCGGCATTCACACCCGCAACTACTTCCGCGAACGGCGGGACAAGGCGGAACCGGCCATGGCAAGGTCATCGTCGTAGGTCCGTAGGCGGTTGGGATCGTTACGGACA
The DNA here is from genome assembly GCF_021654135.1 of Amycolatopsis tucumanensis. Classification (GTDB taxonomy): domain Bacteria; phylum Actinomycetota; class Actinomycetes; order Mycobacteriales; family Pseudonocardiaceae; genus Amycolatopsis_E; species Amycolatopsis_E tucumanensis. The sequence goes on from NZ_JAKGSD010000064.1 coordinate 9,490, forward strand.
ACACCACGACGAAGGGGGTAGTTCCTCATGGCAGGCGGCTTTGAAGGGGATCCGGCAGAATTCGCGGCCGCGCACCTGAAGGTGTCCGAGGCCAAGCTGGCGATGGACCAGAACCTGATGCAGCTGGCCAACAACATCGAGGCCACGCAGGCTGGCTGGACCGGTCCGGCGGCCAAGGTGTTCCAGGACGTCATGGACGCGTTCGCCCAGAAGTCGGCGAAGCTGAACGACGCGCTCGAGCACATCGGCGAGATGCTCAAGTCCTCCGGTGTCCAGTACGAGGTGCAGGACCAGGAAGTCAACCAGCAGCTGAGCTCGCTCCAGGCCGCTCTCGAGGGCCTGTGATCGCGGCCTGAGCGCCGTCACCACACCTGACTTCCAGACCAGAAAGGACAATCATGTCGGGCCCGATGAAGGTCGATTACGCCACCATCCACCAGGCGGCCGAGGACTGCAACAAGACCGGCGGCGAGCTGGAGAACCTCTTCACTCAGTTGAAGTCGGACCTCGCTCCGCTGACCAACAGCTGGACCGGTGACGCGCAGCAGGCGTGGCACGACCGGCAGGAGGAGTGGAACCGCGCGCTGGAGGACATGAAGGGTCTCCTCGCCCGCATCGCCACCGCGCTGCCGCAGATCGCGGACGGCTACCAGTCCACGGACACCGGCATCACCAAGATGTTCGGCGGCTGAGTTCTTTTCCCGGAAGGGGCCCCGGCGTTGTGCGCCGGGGCCTTTTTCCGTTGGTCAGCGCGGCATTCCTACTTCGTACTGCGCCTGGTCGTTGAGGACGCGGACGGTGACCTTTTTCGGTTGTCCCGCAACGGTCACCGTGCATTCGAACGTGGTGCCCGTGCGGACCGGCTGGTCCTCGGGGCACTGGGCGTTCTTGACGTCTCCCTCGCCGAAGTCCTCGCGGAGGATCTTGACGACGCCGTCCTGGACCGCGGCCCGGTCGAGGGTGTCCCCCTGGAACGCGCCGAGCAGCCACGCGCCGACGCCACCCCCGGCGAGCAGCACGACCACCGCGGCGCCGATCAGCAACGGCTTCTTGGAGCGCTTGGGCTTCTGCTCGCCGAACGCGCCGAACCCCCCGTAGCTCGGCTGCCACTGCCCACCCTGCCGGGGCTGGGGCCCGGTCGCCGGGCTGGGGGTTTGGTGCTGCGCCTGGCCAGGCTGGTTCCACCCCTGGCCGGGCGGCACCTGGCCGGTTTCGTGCGGGCTCCAGGGCTGGGGGACCGGCCCGCTGGTGGGGTTGTGCTGGCCGGGCTGGCTCCAGGGTGCGGCCGCGCCCGCTTGGTCAGCGGGCTGCTGGCCCCACTGCTGCGGAACCGGCCCGCTGGCGGGATTCTGCTGGCTGGGCTGGCTCCAGGGTGCGGCCGCGCCCGCTTGGTCAGTGGGCTGCTGCCCCCACTGCTGCGGAACCGGCCCGCTGGCCGGGCCTTGGTGTCCCCAGGACTGGGGGACCGGTCCGCTGGCGGGATTCTGCTGTCCCGGCTGCCCCCAGGGGTGCGGCACCGGCCCGCCGGCCCCGAACGCCGCGCCCGCCGGCTGCGACCCGCTCGGCGGGCCGTACGCGCCGGCGGCCCCTTGAGCAGGCGCCCCCTGGCCGTATGACCCGGTGACTCCCGGAGCACCCGGCACGCCCTGATCGGGCCCCCCGCGCCCCTCCGAAGCCGAACCGGACCCCGAGCCCGGCCCCGGCTGCCCCCACGGCTGCCACCCCGGCTGTTGCGGCTGGTTCACGCCACTCACCTGCCCTGCCCCTGGATGTCGTCCATCCGGGCGTAGAAATCCGACACCGCCGCGCTGTCCGCCAGCACCGTGACCTGCGACGGGTCCGGGATCTTCGGCAGGTCGACCTCGGACGGCGTGCCGTCGAGCCGGTAGTGGTAGTCGATCTCCAGTTCGTGCCCGTTGCCGGTGATCTTGCCCGTCATCTCGATCTCGGTCAGCTTGCCCCGCGGGTCCAGCACGACGCGCGTCTGCAGCGTCTGCGCCTTCATCTCGGCCGTCAGCTCGGAGCTGATCGCGGCGGGGAAGGTCACCACGTCGTTCTCGATGAACGCGGTCAGGGTCACCTCGGCCATCAGCTCGACGCTGCCGTCGGGCTTGCTGTTGGCGCTCTTCGCGCCGTGGCCGCCCTCCACCGAGTCCTGCACGGCGCCGAGCATCTTGCAGACCGTCTGCGCGCCCTCCCAGTAGCACTCGTTGTACTGGCCCGACGTGTACGGCATCTGCACCCACGGCGTCGGCGCGAGACTGGCGTACACGGGCCCGAGCAGCATGTACTCGACCGGGCTGTTGGCCGGGTGGTAGACGTCCAGGTACTCGTTCGAGTCGAGGTTCGAGTGGTTGCGGCTCAGCCGCGCGGGCGGGTGCCCCAGCTGCACAGCGCTGATCGTCGCGTTCAGGCGCCGCTCGTCGAAGCGCACCACCTGGTCCAGCCGGGTCTTCCGGGTCTCGTTGGCGCTGAACTGGTCGGACAGCTTGTTGAGCGTCTCGTCGAACTTCGCGCTCACGTAGGCGGCGGCGTCCTCGCCGTCGGGCACGGGCGTCCCCGCCTTGGCGCTGCCGCACCCGGCGAGCAGGGCCACGGTGGCGAGCACCGCGGTGAACCTCGGTAGGCTGGATCTCGTTCGCGCGGACACGCCGGTGGCCCCCTCCAGGCGGAAAACCGTGTTCTCGACTGCGCGCAACCCTAGTATGTAGGCCGGGGACACCCCGCCTTCAAGGTCGCCGAACCCGGCGGGTATCTTTATATGTCGTTGTGCGTGCAGCAAGCGTTCGCGCTGGGTACGCACTCGACCCCAAACGCACCGTTGACCACGAGGTAAACCCTTGCCCACGTACAGCCCTAAGCCTGGCGATGTCACCCGTGCCTGGCATGTGATCGATGCCGAGGATGTCGTGCTCGGCCGGCTCGCGACCGAGGTCGCCACGCTGCTGCGCGGCAAGCACAAGCCCACGTATGCACCACACGTGGACACCGGTGACTTCGTCATCATCGTCAACGCCGAGAAGGTCCGCCTGACCGGTAACAAGCGCGACCAGAAGTTCGCGTACCGGCACAGCGGCTACCCGGGCGGTCTGCGCAAGCGCTCGTTCGGCGAGCTGCTCGACACCCGGCCCGACCGGCTGCTGGAGAAGGTCGTCAAGGGCATGCTGCCGAAGAACAAGCTCGGCCGCGCCCAGGCGAAGAAGCTGAAGGTCTACGCAGGCCCGCAGCACCCGCACGCTGCGCAGCAGCCGCAGCCGTTCGAGATCACCAAGATCGCGCAGGTCGCCAAGTGAGTGAGGAAGTGTCTGTGACCAGCACGGAGACCGAGACCGAGGCCCCCGAGGCCACCGAGGCGGTCGTGACCAGCGAGACGCCGGCCGCGCCGCGGCCGTCCCGCGCTGCCGGTGGCTCCGCCCAGACCGTCGGCCGTCGCAAGGAGGCCGTCGTCCGCGTGCGGCTCGTCCCCGGCACCGGCAAGTTCAAGCTCAACGGGCGCAGCCTGGAGGAGTACTTCCCGAACAAGGTGCACCAGCAGCTCATCCGCGAGCCCCTGGTGACCGTCGAGAAGCCGGATTCGTTCGACATCTTCGGCAACCTGACCGGTGGCGGCATCTCGGGCCAGGCGGGCGCGCTGCGCCTCGCGATCGCCCGCGCCCTGGTCGAGGTCGACGCCGACGACCGTCCCGCGCTGAAGAAGGCCGGGTTCCTGACCCGCGACGCGCGTGCGACCGAGCGCAAGAAGTACGGCCTCAAGAAGGCCCGCAAGGCTCCGCAGTACAGCAAGCGCTGACCTGCGCCAGTCCGACGCGAAGGCGCCCATCCGGTTCCGGGTGGGCGCCTTCGTCGTTCCTGTGCAGGTGACACCCAGACTGGGTATGTAACGTGCGAAAACCGCGTTCTTCCAGCGGAACGCACCCTGGCGACGATGCTCCGGGGGAGCGTTACCGTCGAACCGGGGGACGCTAGGTTGTCGGGGTTGCACGCTCGAGGAGAGGATGAGATGGCTCGCCTTTTCGGCACCGACGGGGTTCGAGGCCTCGCCAACGGGGAGCTGACCCCGGAGCTGGCGCTGTCCGTGGCGGCCAGCGCGGCCCGTGTGCTCGCCGCGCACGACCGCTCGCACCGTCCGGTCGCGGTCGTCGGGCGGGACCCCCGGGCCAGCGGCGAGATGCTGGAGGCCGCCGTCGTGGCCGGCCTCGCGTCGGCGGGCGCGGACGTCCTCCGTGTGGGTGTCCAGCCGACCCCCGCGGTCGCCCATCTGGTCGGCGCCCTCGAAGCCGACCTCGGCGTGATGATCTCCGCGTCGCACAACCCTATGCCGGACAACGGCATCAAGCTCTTCGCCTCCGGCGGGCACAAGCTCCCGGACGGCATCGAGGACGAGATCGAGGCGGGCCTGACCGGTGACGGCCCCCGCCCGACCGGCGCGGAGATCGGCCGGGTCAGCGACGTCGACGACGCCCTCGAGCGCTACACGAACCACCTGCTCGCGGCCACCCCGCACCCGCTCACGGGCCTGCGGATCGTCGTCGACTGCGCCAACGGCGCGGCCTCGTTCGCCGCGCCCGAGGTCTACCGCAAGGCCGGGGCCGAGGTCATCGCCATCCACGCGGAGCCGGACGGCATCAACATCAACGAGGGCTGCGGCTCGACCCACCCGGAGAAGCTCCAGGCGATGGTGGTCGAGCACGGCGCCGACCTGGGCATCGCCCACGACGGCGACGCCGACCGCTGCCTCGCCGTGGACGCCTCCGGCGAGCTGGTGGACGGCGACCAGATCATGGCGATCCTGGCGCTCGCGATGGCCGAGGCCGGGGAGCTGACCCACGACACCCTCGTCGCGACCGTGATGAGCAACCTCGGCCTGCACCTGGCCATGCGCGACCACCGGGTCGACCTGCGCACCACGGCCGTCGGCGACCGGTACGTGCTGGAGGAGTTGCGCGCGGGCGGGTACGCGCTGGGCGGCGAGCAGTCCGGCCACGTGGTGTTCCCGGCGCTCGCCACCACCGGCGACGGCCTGCTCACCGCGCTGCGGGTGATGAGCCGGGTCGCGTCGACCGGCAAGCCGCTGGCCGAGCTGGCCGGCGTGATGCGCAAGCTGCCCCAGGTGCTGGTCAACGTGCGGGTCTCGGACAAGGCGACGGTCGCGAATTCCGACGTCGTGCGCGAAGCCGTCGAGGCCGTGGAGGCCGAGCTGGGCGACGAGGGCCGCGTCCTGCTGCGCCCGTCCGGCACCGAGCAGCTGGTGCGGGTGATGGTCGAGGCGCCGTCACAGGAAACCGCCCAGGCCGCCGCGGACCGCCTCGCCGGAGTCGTTTCGTCCGTCTCCTGAACCGACTGCGGATTGTCGTACCCGGTAGGTATGTTCTGTGCACGACACGGAGCGAGGGGGAGTGGTCGTGGCCGGGTACGAGGTCGATCCGCAGCAGCTCAGCGCCGCTGCCGGCACGGTGCGGGGCGAGCCGGGGACGCAGCTGCGGTACACGCTGCCCAACCTCAAGGACGTGCGGATCACGGCCGAGGACTTCGGCCGCAAGCACCACGAGTCCTTCGCCGGGTACCAGGCGGGCGTGCAGCGGCTGGTGGCCTGTGTGGACAGCTACGTGCGGGCCTCCGGTGAGTTCGCGGACAAGCTGGGCCGCGCGAGCGGGTCCTACACGGCGGCGGACGACCGGTCCCAGGGCGACGTGCGGACGGCGGCGAGCTGATGGCGGAGCGGCTGCCCACGATCGAGGAGGTCCGGCAGCTCGTCGACGACCCGGGGATCGACGACGAGACCAAGCGCACCCTGCTCGTCCGCTACTTCGACGCGATCGGTGACGTCGACCCGGTCGTCCACGGCTTCGCGAACGAGAACGAGAAGAAGGAGCTGCTGGAGTCCTATCAGGACCGGTTCGGGTTCACCGACCGGGACCTCCAGGACGGCGCCTTCGCCTACGAGGCGTACTCCGCGGCGCAGGGCAAGCACGACGCGAACATGCAGGCGGCGCGCGAGGCGCAGGCGCGGGCGGTCGACGACGGGAAGGCGCGCCTCGACTCGCTGAAGGGGTCGGACACCAGCCCGGGGGCGGCGAACTCGAACGAGATCCTCGACGCCGGCGTGCCGGGGCTGGACAGTTTCCGGGTGTGGCTGCCCGTCTACAGCAGGGCGCGCGCGGTGGCGGCGCCCGGGTTGCCGGACTTCCGCTTGCAGGAGCTGATCGACCGCTACGACGAGCAGCGCGACATCCCGTTCGACAAGTTCGCCGCCGGGGTGACCGAGATCGTGCAGGTGCGGGAGTCGGTCGCGGACGCGGCGCCGTCGCAGAACTCCGCGATGCAGGCGTTGTTCGGCTCGTGGGAGGGCGACGGGAAGAACGCGGCGGCGGCGTCCTGGACGAAGTTCGGGGACGGGGTCAGGGCCGTCGAGCAGTCGCTGGAGCACGCGGCGGACGTGGTGAACCGGACGATCGCCGCGGTCGCCGGCTCGTGCCGGGACAAGGCTTCGTGGGTGCTGCAGTACGCGTTCCAGACGTGGCCGCAGCAGCAGGGCCTGACGGCGCAGGACACCGACCGGCTCGCGCGGATCGCCGAGCTGGGGCGCAACGCCAGCGCGGACGACTTCAAGCACTTCATCCCGTTCCTGCTGGGGCAGCAATCGCCGTTGGCGGGGCAGCTGCTGGTGGGTTCGTCGTTCGGGATGTCGGACGAGCTGCTGGACGCGGTGCAGTCGTGGGCGAAGAGCTGGCTGGCGGAGTTCTGCCGCTGGTTCGCCGGTTTCGTCGGCGAGTTCCAGACGATGTGCGAGAACACGCGTGTCGCGGTGGCGGCCCAGTGGTCGGCGTTGAACACCGAGTTGCAGCAGGTGCCGGACAACCCGTTCGCTGCGGTCGGCGAGGCCGCGCCGGTCCCGGCTCGGAGCTCCGGTGCCGGTGGCGCGGGCGGCTCCGGCGGTGGCGCCGCGGGTTCGGCGGGTGGCGGTGGCTCGGGCGGTGGCTCGGCGGGCGGCGCGGGTTTCGCGGGTGGCGCTGGCCCGGCGGGTGCGGCGGGTGGCGCGGGTGCGACACCACCACTTGCCCCTCCGGTCGTGCCCCCGGCGGTGGCGCCCGCCGTGCCGGCCGCCGCGCCGGTGCCGGACGAGCAGGACACGCTGACGGTCCAGCGGGGCGATAGCAAGCTCGAACTGACCGAGCCCGACCAGACCGGCCGAATGGCCATCAAGATCGACAACGGCGACGGTCAGCCGAAGGACTACCAGCTCACGTGGGGCACCCCCGACCCGGCGACCCCCGCGTACACCCCGGCCGCCGACGGCAAAATCCACATCGACGACGGCCCACTGCACATCACAGCCGAACGCCCAGCCGGCGAGACCGGCCCAACGGTGATCACGCTCGACGACGGCACGGGCACCCCAACGACGTACACCCTCGGCGAGGAGCCAACCGCGCCCGGCGGCCCCGGGTCCGTCCCCGGTGCCCCGACGACGTACCCCCTGGGTGAGGAGCCGACCGCCCGGCCCGCCACACCCGGCAGCGTCGGGTCCGCCCCCGGCCTCTCCACCGACCCGGCCCAGCGCCTCGGCGCGACCGGCGCACTCGGCGGCCCCGGCCAGTCAGCTGGCGCCGCGGACTTCGCCCCGCTCGCCGACGGCACGGGCACCCCCACGACGTACGCCCTGGATGAGGAGCCCGCCGGTGGGCCCGCTACACCCGGCAGCGTCGGGGCCGCCCCTGGCCTCTCCACCGACCCGGCCCAGCGCCTCGGCGCGACTGCCGAACTCGGCGGCCTCAACCAGCCGGCTGTCGCCGCAGACTCCATCTCCCTCGCCGATGCCGCCCAGCGGTCGGCGGCTGGCGCGTTCGATGACCTCGCCCAGCCGGCTGCTGCCTCCGGGCCCCTCCACGCCCAGGTTCAAGGCGCGGGTGCCGACGGCGCGCCCGATGGCGCCCAAGCGACTATGTCCGGCGCCGCCGGTGCTGGTCCGCACCTCGCGGACCCTGCCGGTCCGGGCGCGGCCGGCTACCCGTCGCTCGGCGGGCAGGAGCACACCACCCCGGCCGCCGCGCTGGGTGGGGTTTCCGATGGGCTGGCCGAGCAGGGGGCCGTGAGCGGCTCCCTCGGCGATCCCGGCTCGATCGGGCACTCCTCGGCGCCTCCGGCGTCCGGGGCCGCCCTCGGCACCGCGCCGGGGCTTGATCCGGTCGGCGCGGCTGTCGATCCCAGCGGGATGAGCATGCTCGGCGGCCTGCCACCCGCCGCCGCCGGCAACCAGGGTGGCGAGGATCCCGAGCGGTCCTCCCGCGCCTACCGCGTCGACGGCGACATCTTCGACAGCCCCGGCTCGGGTGGCCGCATCAGCGGCTCCCTGGACGAGGAGGAAACCCGCAGGTGAGCGAGTTCCAGACGAAGCTCGACGCGATCGCCGCCGAGCGCGTCGCCCGTCAGGACCTGATCGGCCGCCGCGTCGAGACGAGTCTTGCGGAGAGCCAGGCCCGCGCCGGCGACCTCACGCGGGAGGCCGCCGCGACCGTGCAGCGCCTCGCCGAGCAGGCCGCCCGCACGAGGACAGCCGCCGGTTGGGAGCTGCCCGAGAAGTCCGACCCCAACGCCTCACTGGGCATGGACTTCGAAGACCCCGAGATGGCGACTGAACCGACCAACCGCCACGCGCCCCCACCGGAACCCCCGGCTCGCCGAGGCCGCCACGCCCGCCCCGACGAACCCGAGGACGACTACTCGAACAAGGACTGGCTGGGCTGATCCCAAAGCCCGCGACCCGACTCCTGTGGGGTGTTGTGGCCGAGGGCGGCGCTGGTGGGGTGCTGGTGGTTGGCGGGCTGCTGTGGTGCGGCTGCCCGGCGCGCGGCCCGGCTTCTGCGGCCGGCGCTGGTGGGGCGCCGGTTGCCCCCGGAACGTGCGCGGCTGGGCTTCTGCGGGGGGTGGGGTGTTGGGCTGGGCCGGTGCGGGCGGCGCCGGTGGGCCGCCGGTTGCCCCTGAACGTGCGCGGCTGGGCTTCTGGCGGCGGCGTGGTGTTGGGCTGGGCGGGTGTGGGCGGCGCTGGTGGGGCGCCGGCTGCCCCCGCACGCGCGCGGCCGGGCTTCTGGCGGCGGCGTGGTGTTGGGCTGGGCGGGTGCGGATGGCGCTGGTGGGGCGCCGGCTGCCCCCGAACGCGCGGCCGGACTCCTGCGGCTGACGGAGGTGCAGCTACGCAGCCACCGGCAACGCCTCGCGCGAGAAGTCGATTTCGGCGCGCTTCACGTCCGTCTCCAGCAGCGGCCGGTACTTGTCCGTCCCGGTCAGATACGTCAGGAAGAACGCCGTGAACAAGCCCCTGACCAGCACCTGCGTCCGGTGGTTCGGCTTCCCGTGCAGCAGGCGCTGGCTCCAGTGGCTGCCCTCGGTCAACGCCAGGTGCGTCGACTTGTCGACCTTCCGGTACTGGACCGGCCCGCCCCACGCCTTGGCTATCGACTCGGCGTTGCCGCCCGCCGGGGCGACCAGGTCGCCGTCCGCGGCGAGGTGCAGCCCGGGCGCCGTCACGTGCACCGCGGCCGCGCTCGCCGACGGCAGCGTCTGCGCCGCGGCGAACGTCGCCACCCCGCGCACCCCGCCCGAGGCCGCGGCCAGCACCGCCGATCCGCCGCCGGTCGAGTGGCCCGCCAGGCCCAGTCGGTCCCGGTCGACGCTGATCGCGTCCGGACCGAGCCGCACCCCGGTCACCACGTCCAGCGTCGTGCGCAGGTCCGCGGCCAGCAGGCGGTGCGACGGCAGCGGACCGAGCTGCGTCGCGGGCGCGGCGGCCACGATGCCCCAGCTCGCGAGATGCGCCAGCAGCCCGCGGTACCGCCCGGGCGGCTGCAACCAACCGTGCCCGAACGCCACCGCCGGCAGCCCGAGGCCGCTTCGTGGGGTGAACACCACACCGGGCAATCCGGCGAGCGCGAGGTTGCCCCGCAGCACGTCGTGCGGTCCCGCGTGCGACAGCTCTTCGAGCAGCTCCTTGGGCTTGCTGACCATGGTCGAGAGCTTAGGGCAGCCCGCCCCGGCACGGCCGCGCAACATCCTTCGGAAGCGCGGTTTCGCCGAGGTGGAGATGAGCCGGGGGAGCGCGACCCGTATCCCTCGTTAGGCTGGTGGTGTGTGCGGAATCGTGGGATATGTCGGTCACCGGCAGGCGCTGGACGTCGTGCTCGGCGGGCTGCGCCGGATGGAGTACCGCGGGTATGACTCGGCCGGGGTGGCCGTGCTGGACGGCGCCGGCGCGCTGACCGTCGAACGCAAGGCGGGCCGCCTGGCCAACCTGGAGGGCGCGCTCTCCGAACACGGCCTCGACCGGTTCGCGGGCACCGCGGGCATGGGTCACACCCGCTGGGCGACCCACGGCGCGCCCATCGACCGCAACTCGCACCCGCACCGGGACGCCTCGCAGCGCGTCGCGGTCGTGCACAACGGCATCATCGAGAACTTCGCCGCCCTGCGGGCCGAGCTGGAGGCCGACGGTGTCGAGATGACCAGCGACACCGACACCGAGACCGCGGCCCACCTGGTGGCCCGCGCCTACGCCGACGGCCCCACCGCGGGCGACCTGCCGGCCAGCGTCCGGGCCGTGTGCCGCCGCCTCGAAGGCGCGTTCACCCTGGTCGTCACCCACGCCGACCAGCCGGACATGATCGTCGCCGCGCGGCGGTCGTCGCCGCTGGTCGTGGGCGTCGGCGAGGGCGAGCACTTCGTCGCCTCCGACGTGTCGGCATTCATCGAGCACACCCGCGAGGCCGTCGAGCTGGGCCAGGACCAGGTCGTCGTCATCAGCCGCGACGGCTACGACATCTCCGACTTCGCCGGCGAGCCCGCGCAGGGCAAGCCGTTCACGGTCAACTGGGACCTCTCGGCCGCCGAGAAGGGCGGCCACGAGTACTTCATGCTCAAGGAGATCGAGGAGCAGCCGGAGGCGCTGGCGAACACGCTGCGCGGCCACTTCGACCGCGGCCGCATCATCCTCGACGAGCAGCGCCTGTCCGACCAGGACCTGCGCGAGGTCGACAAGGTGTTCGTGGTGGCCTGCGGCTCGGCCTACCACTCCGGCCTGGTCGCCAAGTACGCGATCGAGCACTGGTGCCGCCTGCCCGTCGAGGTCGAGCTGGCCAGCGAGTTCCGCTACCGCGACCCGGTGCTGGACCGGGACACCCTGGTCGTCGCCGTGTCGCAGTCCGGGGAGACTGCGGACACGCTCGAAGCGATCCGCCACGCCCGCGACCAGAAGGCGCGCGTGCTGGCCGTGTGCAACACCAACGGCGCGCAGATCCCGCGCGAGTCCGACGCCGTGCTCTACACGCACGCCGGGCCGGAGGTCGGGGTCGCGGCGACGAAGACGTTCCTGTCGCAGATCGCGGCGAACTACCTCGTCGGCCTCGCGCTGGCGCAGGCCCGCGGCACGAAGTACCCGGACGAGGTGGCACGCGAGTTCGCCGAGCTGGAGGCCATGCCGGCCGCCGTGCAGAAGGTCCTGTCCACTGTGGACCAGGTGCGCGAGCTGAGCCGGGACATCGCCGACTCGAAGGCCGTGCTGTTCCTGGGCAGGCACGTCGGCTACCCGGTCGCGCTGGAGGGCGCGCTCAAGCTCAAGGAGCTGGCGTACATGCACGCCGAGGCGTTCGCCGCCGGTGAGCTGAAGCACGGCCCGATCGCGTTGATCGAGGAGGGCCTTCCGGTCGTCGTCGTGATGCCGTCGCCGAAGGGCCGCGCGGTGCTGCACGCCAAGCTGGTGTCGAACATCAGCGAGATCCAGGCCCGCGGCGCGCGCACGATCGTCATCGCCGAGGAGGGCGACGACACGGTGCGCCCGTTCGCCGACGAGCTGATCGAGGTCCCGGCGGTGCCGACGCTGCTCCAGCCGCTGGTGTCCACCGTGCCGCTGCAGGTGCTGTCGGCCGAGATCGCTCGCTCGCGTGGTTACGACGTGGACAAGCCGCGGAACCTGGCGAAGTCCGTGACCGTGGAGTAAACAGGGCCGCGTGCAGGGAATCTGGACCACCGACCGGATCCGTTCGGCTGAAGAGAAGCTGTTGGCCGCCACGCCCGAGGGCGCGCTGATGCACAAGGCCGCGTTCGCGGTCGCCCTGCACGCGGCCGAGATGCTGGCCGAGCACACCGGGCAGGTGTCCGGGCGGCGCGTCGCGCTGCTCGTCGGCGCGGGCAACAACGGCGGCGACGCGTTGTGGGCCGGTGCGTTCCTGCGCCGCCGTGGCGTGAGCGTCACCGCGATCCTGCTCAAGCCCGAGAAGGCGCACGCCGCCGGGCTGGCCGCGCTGCGCCGGGCGAAGGGCCGGGTGGTGTCCGCCGAGGACGGCCCGGCGGTGCTCGAAGCCGCGGACCTGGTGATCGACGGGATCGTCGGCCTGTCCGCGCACGGCGGCCTGCGCCCGGACGCGGCCGCGCTGGTCGAGCACGTTCGCGCGCCGGTGCTGGCGGTCGACCTGCCCAGCGGCGTCGAGCCGGACACCGGGGCGGTGCCGGGCGACGCGGTCACGGCCACGCGGACAGTGACGTTCGGCGCGCGCAAACCGGTGCACGTGCTCAACCCGTCGCGCTGCGGGCGGGTCGAGCTGGTCGACATCGGGCTGGAACTGGACGATCCGGACCTGTGGCAGCTGGACGCGGCCGACGTCGGGCGCGCGTGGCCGGTGCCGGGGCCGGCGGACAACAAGTACAGCCAGGGTGTGACGGGCGTCGCGGCCGGCTCGGCGACCTACCCGGGCGCGGCGGTGCTCGCGACCGGTTCGGCGGTGCTCGCGACGTCCGGCATGGTGCGCTACGCCGGGCCGGCGGCTGACGTCGTGCGGTCGCGGTGGCCGGAGGTCGTGGCGACCGGTTCGGTGACCGACGCCGGGCGGGTGCAGGCGTGGGTGGTCGGGCCGGGGATCGGGACCGGCCGCGAGGGGCGTGAGGTGCTTGGGCACGTGCTCGGCGCCGGGGTCCCGGTGTGCGCGGACGCCGACGCGACGACGCTGATGGCGCACCGCCCGGACGTCCTGGACGCTCGTGACCCGGGCACGCCGCTGGTGCTGACCCCGCACGCGGGCGAGTTCGAACGCCTGATGGGCCGCTCGCCGGGCGAGGACCGGGTGGCGTCGGTGCGGGAGGCCGCGGCGAAGTACGACGCCGTGGTGCTGCTGAAGGGCAACGTGACGATCGTCGCCGCCCCGGACGGCCGGGTGCTGGTGAACGTCGCGCGCGGCTCGTGGCTGGCGACGGCCGGTTCCGGGGACGTGCTGTCCGGGTTGATCGGCTCGCTGCTGGCGGGTGGGTTGGAGCCGTGGCTGGCTGCGGGGTGTGCGGCGTACGTGCATTCGCTGGCGGGGGATCTGGCGGCGCGGGGCGTGCCGGTCTCGGCGTCGGGGATTCTGGCCGCGATCCCGGATGCCGTGCGGACGGTGCGCGCCGCGGTGCTCTGACGCGGAGCGGGTGTTCCCGGGCGCGATCCTCGCGGCGATTCCGGCGGCCGCGCAGACCTAGATCGACCGCGTTCTGAACACGAACCATCACCGAGAGCTCCTACAGGAGAACTTACCCATCAAGTTATCGAGTTATGTGTTAACAACCGCGAGATCCTCTGGTAAATAAGTGGGCGTCCCCACCAACTACGGAGGAACCCAATGACGGGAGCGCCCCCAAGGGGCGTCGCGCGGCGGTCGGTGCTCAGGGGGGCACTGGCGGGCGGCGCGGCCCTCGCCACCGGCGGCCTGCTCGGCGCCTGCAGCGCCCGGCAGGACGCGCCGCGGATCGTCACCGACGACCGCTGGCGCCAGTTCGCAGGCGCCACCATCAACCTGATCTCCGAGAACACCGCCCCCACCGCGGCGATCGCGGCGAACCTCAAGCCGTTCACGGATCTGACCGGCATCAACGTCAACATCGTCACGCTGGAGCTGTCCGCCCTGGTCCAGAAGGTCGCGCTCGACCTGGCCGGCGGCGAATCGCAGTACCACGTGATCTACGCCGACCCCTACCAGGTGCTCGCGCCCTACTCGAAGGGCCTGGTCGACCTGCGCGAGCTCGCCGCGCAGCCCGGCCTGCCCGAGTTCACCGGCTGGGACGACTTCATCCCGACCCAGCTCGACGCGGCCGGCCGGTTCGGCGACCGGGACAAGATCTTCGCCGTCCCCTACGACTGCCCGACGATGATCTGGCAGTACCGCGCCGACCTGTTCGACAAGTACGGCGCGCGCATGGCCGACGACCTCGGCTTCGACCCGACCCCCGGCCTCGACCGCACCTGGGACGAGTACCTGCGGATCGCCCGCTGGTTCAACGACAACGCCGACGAAGTCGCCTACGGCACCGGCCACCAGGCCAAACAACACGACTCGCTGATGTGCGACTTCTCCAACGTGCTGTGGTCCTACGGCGGCGACTACTTCGACAACGGCACCGAGGTCGGCCTCTACGGCACCACCGACCCCGGCCCGTGCCGCCTCGGCAGCGACCAGGCCATCGCCGCCGCCGAGTTCTACCAGCGGCTCCTGTCGATCGCCGACCCGTCGTCGAAGACCTGGGACTGGAACGGCCTCGCCCCGGCGCTCAGCTCGGGCCGGATCGCGATGTGCGTCAACTGGCACGAGTACGCGGCGGCCAACGAGAAGGCCATGCCCGGCCGCTTCGGTTACGCCCCGCTGCCGCGCGGTCCGGTCCGCTCCGCCAACCACTACGGCGGCTGCGGCATCGGCATCAACGGCAACACCCAGCCCAACGAGCGCATGGCCGCGTGGCTGTTCGTCCTCTGGGCGACCTCGACGCAGACGCAGCTGGCCAACCTCAAGAGCGAGGCAGGCGGCGGCACCCCGACCCGGCAGTCCGTCTACGACCTGCCCGAGGTCCGCGCCGCCGAGCACCGGCCCTCCGCGATGCCGAACATCCTCGCCGCGCCCGCCGTGGCGACCGCGTGGCAGCCGGAGAACATCGGTCTGCGGCCGAAGATCCCGATGTGGAACGAGTGCGACACCGCCGTCTACACGCAACTGTCCAAAATGCTCGCCGGTGACTCCTCGCCCGCCGACACCATGCGCGGCGCAGCCACGAAGATCGACCGGATCACCGCACGGGGGTGGGCGGCATGACCACGACACTCGACGCGCCGGCCGAGGCGCCGGTGCGGAACACCAAGCCACGCAAGCGGATCGGCTTCCACGGCCTCATGCTGACGCCGGGCATGATCCTGCTCGCGCTGTTGTCGGTCATCCCGCTGGTCACGATCATCGCGATGAGCTTCTCGCGCGTGCACCTGCTCGGCGGGGTCGTGTTCGACAACGTAGGCCTGATCTACTGGGCGCGGCTGTTCGGCGACCTCGACCTGTGGGTGCAGTGGCTGCGCACCATCGCCTTCTTCGTGCTGACCGTCGGCCTGGAAATGGTGCTGGGCCTGGGATTCGCGCTGTGCCTGTGGAAGCTGGTGCGCGCCCGCAACCTGCTGCTGACGCTGTTCCTGCTGCCGATGTTCGTCGCGCCGGTGATCGTCGGCCTGCTCGGCCGGTTCCTCACCGACTCCACGTTCGGCCTCTACACGTGGCTGCTCGGCCTGGTCGGCTACCACGGCGACATCCTCGGCGGCGGAACGTCGGCGTTCCTCGCGGTGGTCGCGATGGACGTCTGGGAGTGGACGCCGCTGATCACGCTGGTCGTGCTCGCCGGCCTGACCGCGGTGCCGCAGAGCATCCGCGAGGCCGCGGCGCTGGACGGCGCGAACGGCTGGCAGAGCTTCCGGCACGTCCTGCTGCCCTCGATCTCCGGGGTGCTGCTGGTCGCGCTGCTGATCCGCTCGATGGACGCGATCCGCTACTTCGACATCATCAGCGTCACCACCAACGGCGGCCCGGCGGACGCGACCAAGACGGTGCCGATCCGGCTGTACGAAACCGCTTTCCGCTTCTTCGACCTCGGCTACGCCGCGGTGATCGGGCTCGTCATGCTCGTCGTGACGATCCTCATCGCGCGGGCGTTCGTCCGGGTGCTGGACAGGAAGGGGCTGACCCGATGACGAGCGCCATCGACCGCACGCCGCTGCGCGCCCGGGTGGGCGTCCGCGCCGTGGTGATCGTCGGTCTGCTGTGGACGCTGGTGCCGCTGGTGTGGATGGTGGCGTCCTCGTTCAAGTCCGATGTGGACGTCACCGCCGCGGAGCCGGAGTTCCTGTTCCAGCCGACACTGGAGCACTACCGCAGCCTGTTCACCGGGGCCAACAACCTCGGCCCCTACATCTGGCACAGCGTGCTCGCGTCCGGGATCTCGTCGGTGCTCGCCGTCGCGATCGGCGCGCTGGCGGGCTACGGGCTCGCCGGGACCCGCATGCGGGCCAAGAAGCACGTCGCGTTCTGGATCATCTCGACCCGGATGGCGCCGATCGCCGTCGTGGTGCTGCCGCTGTTCCTGCTGTTCCGCGGCGCGAACCTGATCGACAGCATCCCCGGGCTGATCCTGGCGTACCTGACGTTCAACCTGCCGTTCGCGATCTGGCTGATGAGCGCGTTCTTCGCCGAGGTGCCGCCGTCGGTGGAGGAGTCGGCGCTGGTCGCGGGCTGCACGCGGTGGCAGGCGTTCTGGCACGTCGTGCTGCCGCTGACCAAGTCGGGCCTGGTGACCACCTTCGTGCTGTGCCTGGTGTTCTCCTGGAACGACTACGCGTTCGCGCTGGTGTTCAGCGGTCCGCACTCGCAGACCCTGCCGATCGCCGCCGACCAGCTCGTGACGCAGACGGGAATCGACTGGGGCCAGCTCACGGCCATCGGCACTATTGTGGTGTTGCCGATGATCGTGGCCGGTCTCGCCGTGCGCCGGTGGCTGGTCACCGGCCTGACGCTGGGAGCCGTGACAGGTGAGTGAAGTGCCCGCGACGATGAAGGTTGCCGTGCTGTACGGGATCCACGACATCCGCGTCGAGGAGCGCCCCGTGCCGGCGCCGGCGCCGGACGAGGTGCTGATCCGGGTCGCCTCCGTCGGCACCTGCGGTTCCGACGTGCACTACTACGAGCACGGCCGCATCGGCGACTTCGTCGTCGAGCAGCCGCTGGTCCTCGGCCACGAGCCCAGCGGGGTGGTCGTCGCCAGGGGGAAGGACGCGCGGCGGCACGAGATCGGCGCGCGGGTGGCCCTCGAACCGGGCGTGCCGTGCTCGGTGTGCGCCGAGTGCAAGGCGGGCCGCTACAACCTGTGCCCGCGCATGCGGTTCTTCGGCACCCCGCCGATCGACGGCGCGTTCTGCGAGTACGTGGTGCTGCGTGAGGACTTCGCGCACCCGGTGCCGGACGCGCTCAGCGACGACGCGGCCGGGCTGCTCGAACCGCTGTCGGTGGGCGTGTGGGCGAGCCGCAAGTCCCGCGTCGCGCCGGGCAGCCGGGTGCTGATCACCGGCGCGGGGCCGATCGGGCTGGTCGCGACGCAGACCGCGCGGGCGTTCGGCGCGAGCGAGGTCGTCGTCACCGACGTCAACCCGCGGCGCCTCCAGGTGGCGGAGGAGCTGGGCGCGACCGCGACGATCGACGTGTCGCGGGAGAGCCTGGCCGACGCCGGGTTCGAGCCGGACGTGCTGCTCGAGTGCTCGGGCGTGCCCGCCGCGGCCGGGCAGGCGATCCGCACGGTCGCCCGCGCCGGCCGGGTCGTGCTGATCGGCATGGGCGGCGACGAGATCCCGCTGCCGCTGGCGCACGTGCAGAACTTCGAGCTGGAGGTCACCGGCACCTTCCGGTACGCGAACACCTGGCCGACGGCGATCGCGCTGGCCGCGGGCGGCGAGGTCGACCTGGACCGCCTGGTCACCCACCGGTTCGGCCTGGACGAGGTCGAGCAGGCCCTCACCATCGCCGGGAAGGACGACTCGGTCATCAAGGCGGTGGTGCGTGCCTAGACCGTCCGACGCCGAGGTCGAGCAGCGCCGCCAGGAGGTCCTGCGGCACGTGATCGACTGCGGTGAGGTGCGCATCGACCAGCTGACCGAGCAGTTCGGGGTCAGCCTGATGACGATGCACCGCGACCTCGACGACCTCGCGGAGCGGCGGCTGCTGCGCAAGCTGCGCGGCAAAGTGGCGGCGTACCCGGCGCTGACCATGGAGACGGCGAAGCGCTTCCGGGAGAACCTCAACCTGCCGCTGAAGGAAGCGTTGTCGGCGCTGGCGTTCGAGCAGGTGACGGCCGGGCAGACGGTGTTCGTCGACGACTCGACGACGTTGTTCCCGCTGGTCCGCCGGTTCCCGGAGCTGGGGCGGCTGGTGGTGATCACCAACTCGCTGGAGGAGGCCCGCATCCTCGGCGAGGCCGAGGGCGTCGAGGTGCTGCTGCTCGGCGGCCGCTACACGGAGTTCGACTCGTGCAGCGGTCCGGACACCGTCGCCGCCCTGGGCCGGATGCGCGCCGACGTCGGGTTCGTCTCCGCGACGGCGGTCGCAGGCGGGCGGCTCTACCACCCGGTGCGCGACTACGCCGACCTGAAGACGGCCGCGCTGGCCGCGTCGAACCGGAACGTGCTCGTGGTCGACCATTCGAAGTTCGGCCGCACGGCGACCTACGACTACGGTGACGTCGGCGCCTACGACGTCGTGATCACCGACGACATGACGCCCGCCGACGAGATCGCCGCGATGCGGGCGCTCGGCGTGGAAGTGCTGGTGGCCGAAGTTCCGGAGGGATCATGACGGACAAGCTCGTGGCCGGGGTCGACTCGTCCACCCAATCGACCAAGATCGTCGTCTGCGACGCGGAGACGGGCGCGGTGGTGCGCACCGGCCGCGCCGCGCACCCGGACGCGACCGAGGTGGACCCGCGCGAGTGGTGGCGGGCGTTCACCGAGGCCAGCGACGGGCTGCTGGACGGTGTCCAGGCGCTCGGCGTCGGTGGTCAGCAGCACGGCATGGTGACGCTCGACGAGGACGGCGAGGTCGTGCGGCCGGCGTTGCTGTGGAACGACACGCGGTCCGGGCAGGCGGCCGAGGACCTGGTGCGGGAGCTGGGCGGCCCGGCGGCGTGGACGGAGGCGGTCGGCTCGGTGCCGGTCGCCAGCTTCACCGTGACGAAGCTGCGGTGGCTCGCGGAGAACGAGCCGGAGCTGGCCGACCGGGTGGCGCGCGTGGTGCTGCCGCACGACTGGCTGACCTGGCGGCTGACCGGCGGCGAGCCGGTGACCGACCGCGGCGACGCGTCCGGCACGGGCTACTTCTCGCCGGCGGAGGGCGTGTACCGGCGGGACATCCTCAAGCACGCGTTCGGCGGCCGGGACCCGGAGCTGCCGCGGGTGCTGGGCCCGGCGGAGGCGGCCGGGCGGACGCCGGACGGGGTGCTGGTGTCGGCGGGCACGGGCGACAACATGGCCGCGGCGCTGGCGCTGGGCCTCGGCGAGGGCGACGTCGTGGTGTCGCTCGGCACGAGCGGCACGGTGTTCGGCGTGTGCGAGACGGCGTCCGCGGACGCCACCGGACTGGTCGCCGGTTTCGCCGACGCGACCGGCCGGTTCCTGCCGCTGGCCTGCACGCTCAACGCGGCGCGCGTCTTGACCGCGACGGCCGCGATGCTGGGCACCGACCTGGCCGGGCTCGACCGGCTGGCGCTGGCGGCCCAGCCCGGCGCCGAGGGCCTGACGCTGCTGCCGTACCTGGACGGCGAGCGCACCCCGAACCTGCCCACGGCGGCCGGTTCGCTGCACGGCTTGCGCCGGGGCAACATGACGCCGGAAAACGTGGCGCGCGCCGCGGTCGAAGGGATGCTGTGCGGCCTGTCGGCGGGCCTCGACGCGGTGGCGGCGCAGGGCCTGGCCGCCCGGCGGGTGCTGCTGATCGGCGGGGCGGCGCAGTCCGAGGCGGTGCGGGCGATCGCGCCGATCGTGTTCGGGGTGCCGGTGGTGGTGCCGGAGCCGGCGGAGCACGTCGCGCTGGGCGCCGCGCGCCAGGCGGCGTGGGCGCTGGCGGGTGGCGCGGAGCCGCCGGTGTGGGAGGCGAAGGCGCAGGTGACCCTGGAGCAGCCGCAGTCGCCCGAGGTCGGCAACGAGATCCGCGGCAGGCACCTGGCGGTGCGGCAGCTGGTGCACGACGTGCCGGTGCAGGGGGCGTGAGCTAGGGAAAACGGTCCATGGCGGCAGCGGGGGAGGCCGGTGCCCGAGCCGACCACCCGGCGCCGTGAGGCGTCCTTCCCGCCCGCAGGGCACCCAGTGGCCCGGACGTGGGAAAATGGACCCCGATGAGCCCCGATCTCCCCCGCGCCGAGGTTGTCGTCGACCTGGCTGCCCTGCGGCACAACGTCGCCCTGCTCGCGAGCAGGGCGACGGCTTCCGGCGCCGCCACGATGGCGGTCGTCAAGGCCGACGGCTACGGCCACGGCGCGGTCCCCGTCGCGCGCGCCGCGCTGCAGGCCGGCGCGACCTGGCTCGGCGCCTGCTCCCTGGGCGAGGCGCTCGCCCTGCGCGAGGCGGGCATCACCGCGCCCATCCTGGCCTGGCTCGACCTGCCGACCACCGATTTCGCGCCGGGCATCGCCGCGGACGTCGACCTCTCGGCCAGCTCCCGGGCCGAACTCGCGCGCATTGCCGAAGCCGCCCGTCGCACCGGCAAGCGTGCCCGGGTCCACCTGAAGATCGACACCGGCCTGTCCCGCAACGGCTGCCCCGCCGCTGACTGGCCCGCCCTGGTCAAGGAGGCCGCCGGGGAGCCGGACGTCGAGGTCGTCGCCATCTGGTCGCATCTCGCGTGCGCCGACGAACCTGGCCACCCGGCAACCGACCAGCAGGCCGAGCGCTTCGCCGCGGCGTACGAGATCGCGCGCGAGGCCGGCCTGAACCCGTTGCGGCACCTGGCGAACTCGGCCGCCACGCTGAACCGCCCGGACCTGCACTTCGACCTCGTCCGCCCGGGCATCGCGATCTACGGCCTCAACCCCAATCCGGAACCCGAGGACCTGCGCCCGGTGATGACGTTCCGCTCGTCGGTCGTGCTCACCAAACGGATCCGCGCCGGCGAGTCCGTCTCCTATGGACACACGTGGACCGCGCGGCGGGACACCACGCTCGCCCTCGTGCCCACCGGTTACGCCGACGGGGTGCCGCGCACGCTGTCCGGCCGGATGGACGTGTGGCTGCACGGCAAGCGCCGTCCGGTCGCCGGTCGCGTGTGCATGGACCAGCTGGTCGTGGACTGCGGCGACGACGAGCCGCCGCTGGGCGCGGAGGTGGTCCTGTTCGGCGACGGCGCCCGGGGCGAACCGACCGCACGCGAATGGGCCGACAAGATCGGCACCATCGACTACGAGATCGTCACCGGCATGTACCGGCCGCGGATCCGGCGGCGGTACCTGGGGGAGGACGTCTGATGGTGTCCCGCCGGATGCTCACCGTGCTCGGCGGTGCCGTCGCGCTGGTCACCGGCACCGCGGCGGCCACCATCGCGGTGACCGCGCAGCAGCAGCGCCAGCGGGACCACCTCACCGGCGAACGGCTCGGCACCCTCGACCCGGACCGCACCTCCACGGTCGCCGCGGACGACGGCACGCCGCTGTCGGTGTCCGAGATCGACCCGGCCGACGGCGGCAAACCCGAGCTGACCGTGGTGGGTGTGCACGGGTTCGCGTTGTCGCAGCTGAGCTGGCACTTCCAGCGCCGCGACCTGGCATCGCTCACGTTGCCGCGCGTGCGGCAGGTCTACTACGACCACCGCGGGCACGGCACGTCCGGCCCGGCCAACGAGAAGACCAGCACCATCGAACAACTGGCCCGCGACCTCGACGCGGTGCTGCGCGCCGTCGCCCCCGAGGGGCCGATCGTGCTCATGGGGCACTCCATGGGCGGCATGGTGGTCATGGAGCTGGCCCAGCAGAACCCGGAGTTGTTCGCCGAGCGGATCTGCGGGGTCGCGTTCATCGCCACCGCGGCTGGCGAGGTGGGCCGCAAGGGGCTGCCGCGTGGGCTCTTGTCCAAGTACAACCCGCTCACCCGCGGTGTCGGCGAGCTCGCCGGGTGGCAGCCGGGGCTGGTCGAGTTCGTGCGGGCCGCGGGCGGGCAGCTGACCCGGCAGGCCGTGCGGCTGCTCGCGTTCGGCTCCCGCGACGTCGACCCGCGCGTGGTCGACTTCATGCTCGAGATGCTGGCCGTGACGTCGGTGAAGGAGCTGGTCGGGTTCGTCGACACGCTCGGCAGCCACAACCGGTATGCGGCGCTGGCCGGTCTGAAGCACGCGCACGTGCTGGTGATCGGCGCCGACACCGACCGGTTCACGCCGTACTCGCACGCTGAACGGATCGCGGCGGAGCTGCCCGACGCCGAGCTGGTGCGGGTGCGTGGCGCCGGGCACATGGTGCAGCTCGAACAGCCCGAGGTGGTCGACAGCCACCTCATCGACCTGGTACAGCGGTGCGCGGGAGTGACGGACGAGTCCCGCCCGCGGCGGATGTGGCGGTGGTTGAACCAATGAGCATCGAGTTACCGACGGCCGACGACACGGTGGCGTTCGGCGAGTCGCTGGGCCGCACGTTGCGGGCGGGCGACGTCGTCCTGCTCGCCGGTCCGCTCGGCGCGGGCAAGACCGTGCTGACGCGCGGGATCGCGGCCGGGCTGGGCGTGTCCGGGCGGGTCAGCTCGCCGACGTTCGTGATCGCGCGGGTGCACCCGGCGGGGGAGCGCGGCGTCGCGCTGGTGCACGTCGACGCCTACCGCCTCGGCGGTGACCTGGCGCAGCTCGACGACCTGGACCTGGACACCGACCTCGAATCGGCCGCCGTGGTCGTGGAGTGGGGCGAGGGTTCCGCGGAGCGGCTGTCGTCCGACCACCTGGTGGTCCGGATCGACCGGCGGCCCGACGACGTGCGGGAACTGACCCTGGAGCCGCACGGCTCGTGGGTCGAGCGCGTACCCGAGCTGGTGGGCTGATGGGGCGCGCGGTCGTCGTCGAGGCCCCCGGCAAGCTGAGCGTCGTGCGGACCGAGCCGGAGGACCCCGGCCACGGCGAGGTCGTCGTCCGCGTCGAGTGGGCGGGGATCTGCGGGTCGGACCGCGAGGTGCTCGCCGGGACGCGGGCCGAGGGTTTCGTGCGGTACCCGGTGGTGCCCGGGCACGAGTGGTCGGGCACGGTCGTCGAGCTGGGGCCGGGCACCGACCCGGAGCTGCTCGGCAAGCCCGTGGCTGGCGAAGGGTTCCGCAACTGCGGCCGGTGCGCCCCGTGCCGGCGCGGCGACACGACCCTGTGCACCGCCGAGTACGACGAGACGGGCTTCACCCAGCCCGGCGCGTGGGCCGACGAGCTGCGCATTCCGGCGCGGCTGCTGCACGTGCTGCCCGACGGCGCCGACCTGCGCGCCGCGGCGCTGCTGGAACCGGCGGCCTGCATGGCGGCCGCGACGCTGCTCGCGGCGGTCGTGCCGGGCGAACGGGTGGCGGTGATCGGCGGCGGCACGCTCGGCCTGCTGGCGACGCAGCTGCTGGCGGCGAGCGGCCCCGCCGAGCTGGTCGTGGTGGACCCGCGGGCGTCCCGCGCGGTGCCCGCGTCCCGCTTCTGCGGCGCGACCGGCTTCTACAGCCCGGGCGCGGCGCCGGGCGGGTTCGACGTGGTGGTGGAGGCGGCGGGCGCGCCGGGCACGGGCGCGCAGGCGGTGCGGATGTGCCGCCGCGGCGGCCGGGTGGTGCTGACCGGCCTGGCGGGCCACGAGACGGAGCCGATCGCGCCCGCGGACCTGGTGACGGCCGCGGTGACGGTGCACACGGTGTTCGGCGCGCCGTCCCGCGCGTGGACGCACGCCGTGCGGGCCTTCGCGACCGGTCTGCTGGACCCCGGGCCGCTGATCACGCACGAGTTCCCGCTCGAGGAAGCCGAACGCGCCCTGCGGCTGCTGGAGGACCCCGCCGTCGACACCGGCAAGGTCCTGCTGCACCCCTGACCCGACTCCGCCCGGCGCGAGCCCTACCCGCGCAGGCGCGAGTTCTGAATCCGGCCAGAGCCTCGCGCCCGCGGGCACGCGGCCCGCGCTCCGAGCGCGAGTTCCGGTTCGGGCGCGCTCCTGCCGCCAAGCCCCGCAGCCAGTCCGGCCTCAGCGCCCCACGATCCCCCGCGCCACACCGAGCTCCACCAGGTCCTGCGGCCGCAACCGCAGCTGGTTCGCCGTCGCCGGGACCTCCTCGGGCGGGCGCTTCAGGATCGACGCCGCCGCTTCCGGGGACGTCACCGAGAAGTAGCTGTCCGGCGTCACCCACGTCCGCTCGGGGTGGGCGAACGCCAACGCGCCCCCGGAGCCGCCCTCGCCGATCACCAGCGTCGTCACCGGCACCGACGCCCCGGCCACCGCGGCGAAGACCTCCGCGATCGCCGCGCCCGCGCCGGCCCGTTCGGCCGCCGGGTCGTTGGCCGCGCCCGGGGTGTCCACCAGGGTGAGCACCGGGATCCCCAGCCGGTCGGCCAGCCGGATCAGCCGCGCCGCCGTGCGGAAACCCGACGGCAGCGTCGCGGTCCCGCACTGCGCGGCGTAGGCGACCGTCACGCCTCCGCGCATCCCGAACCCGCACCGCACCCCGGGATCAACGCCGCCGCACCGGTCGCCGCTGATGTCCTCCCGCCACTCGAAGTAGGCGTCCAAATAGGACTCGGCTCGCGGCCGTGACGGAGCACGCGCCGCCTGCACTGCCGCCCAGCCGTCCGCCGGGAGCTCATCGCCGCCCAAAGCCGATGGCGGCGGCGCCGGCCGCCCGTCCGCGCCCGTCAGCAACGACAACCACCGGCCCAGCCGCTCGCCCAGCTCCGCCGCCGGGACGATCTGGTCCACGTGCCCGGACGCCAGCTGCGACTCCGCGGTGTACGCCGACGCGTCACCGGACGGCCGCACCCGCGACCCGGCGAACCCGACCTGCGCCCCGGGCAGGGCCAGCGCCACGTCCGAACCGGCGCCGAGCGTGGCCCAGCCGCCGCCGGTCGTCGGGTCCCGCACGACCGCGACCTGCGGCAACCCGGCGGCCCGCGTCAGCGCCGCCTGCCGGGCGATCCGCTGCAGCTGCGTCAGCGCGGCCATGCCCTCCTGCATCCGGCTGCCGCCGGTCGCGATCATCGACACGACCGGCGTCCGCAGCTCCCGCGCCCGCTCGAACGCCGCCTCGATCCGGTCGCCGGTGCGCCGCCCGAGCGAGCCGCCGAGGAACCCGAACTCCCACGCGATGACGGTCGCCTCGGTGTCGCCGAACTTGCCGACCCCGCACACCACCGATTCCCGCTCGCCGGTGCGCTCGGCGGCCCTGTCACGCGCGGAGTCGTAACCGGGCCAGCCGATCGGACCGTCCACACCGGACTCGGCGCTGGGTGGCGCGGGCAGCTCGGTGAACCCGGAGCACACCGAGCCGATCACCGCACGGGCGCTCTCACGCATCCAGCGCCCGCTTCATGACCTTGCCCATGTCGTTGCGCGGCAACGCATCCAGGAACCGGACCACCCGCGGCCGCTTGTGCGGCGACAGCAACCGGGCGACGTGGTCGACCAGCTCCTGCTCCGCGGGCGGCTCTCCGGCGGGCACGATCCACGCCACGATCCGCTCGCCGAGGTCCGGGTCCGGCTCGCCGGTCACCGCGGCCTCGGCCACGCCCGGGTGCTCCAGCAGCGCGTTCTCGATCTCGCCGGCGCCGATCTTGTAGCCGCCGCTCTTGATCAGGTCGGTGGCCTTGCGCCCGACGATCCGGTAGTAGCCGTCGGCGTCCCGGGTCGCCATGTCGCCGGTGCGGAACCAGCCGGCGTCGAAGACCTCCGCGGTCGCGTCCGGGCGGTTGAGGTACTCGGTGAACAGGTTCGGCCCGCGCACCTGGATCTCGCCGACCGTTTCGCCGTCACTGGTCTCGATGACCGCGCCCGACTCGTCGACCAGCCGCACCTCGACCCCGCGCAGCGGCACCCCGACCGTGCCGGGTTTGCGTTCGCCGTCGGCCCGGACGCTGGTGTTCATCAGCGTCTCGCTCATGCCGTAGCGCTCCACGACCTGCTGCCCGGTGGCCGCGCGGATGCGCTCGTGGTCGTGCACCGGCAGCGCGGCCGACCCGGACACCAGCAGCCGCGCCCCGCTCAGCGCCTTGGCCAGCTCGGCGTTGCCGCCCACCTCCTCCGCGATGCGGTGGTACATCGTGGGCACGCCGAACATCATCGTCGCCTCGGTCGACAGTTCCCTGGCGATGACGTCGGTGGCGAACTTCCCCGCGTGGTGCACGGTGCCGCCGCGGCGCAGCGGGCCGAGGATCCCGAGGATCAGGCCGTGCACGTGGAACAGCGGCAGCGCGTGCACGAGCACGTCGTCCGCGGTCCACTGCCAGGCGTCCTCCAGCGCGTCCAGCGTGCTGGAGATGGCGCGCCGCGGCAGCACGACGCCCTTCGGCGGGCCGGTCGTGCCCGAGGTGTAGACGATCAGCGCGGGCGCCTCGTCGCCCGGCTCCTCGGGCAGGTCACCGGGGCTGCCGATCAGCGCGACCTGCTGGCGCGGCAGGTTCGCCAGCCGCTCCGGCAGCTTCGCGCCCGGCTCGCTGAGGACGAGCGACGGCGCGCTGTCGTTCACGATGTGGTCGAGTTCGCGCTCGCCGATCTTCGGGTTGACGGGGACGGCCGGGACACCCGCGAGCAGCGCCGCGACCACGGCGACGCTCGTGTGGATGGTCGGCGTCGCCCACACCGCCACCCGCGTGGGTGACTGGGCGCGGATCTCCCTCGCGAGTGAACCGGCGATCGCCGCCAGTTCCGCGTAGTCGAGCGAGACCTCGCCGAAGCGCAGGGCCTCCTTCTCGGGCGGCTCTGCCAGGGCCGGGAACAACCGTTCGGGCACGTGAACTCCTCACAGATCAGCCGAGTCCGGGCACGATGAACACGAGCCAGACGACGGCGGGTACCACGGCGACCATGATGCCGCCGTAGACGAGCAACTGCCGGAAGAAGGCGTCCCGGTCCACCTCGCGGGCATTGGCCAGCACCAGCGCGCCGTTGGTGGAGAACGGGCTGACGTCGACGACCGTGGCCGACACCGCGAGCGCGCAGATCATGCCGACCGGGCCGACCGTGCCCAGCGCGAGGAACGGCACGGCGAGCGGGATGAGCGCGCCCATGATCCCGACCGACGACGCGAACGCCGACACGATCGCGCCGATGTAGCACAGCAGCAGCGCGGCGAGCAGCGGCGCGCCGATGCCGCCGACGCCCTCGCCCGCCCACTCGATCGTGCCCATCTCCTGCAGGACGCCGACGTAGGTCAGCACGCCGCAGATCAGCAGCACGGTGGGCCAGGTGACCTCGCCGACGGCCTTCTTGCTGGTCGCGGGCCAGATCACGCTGAGCACCACGGCCAGCGTCATCGCGGTCAGGCCGACGTCGAGGTCGAACACCAGCGTGGCGACGACCAGCACGGCCAGGCTCGCGAGCGTGGCGATGCGGGGTGCGTTCAAGCGGATGCGCTCGCGGGTTTCGACGCCGGCCGACCCGGTGCCGGCGGGCGGGCCGCCGGTGCCCGCGGCGACGAGCTCGCGGTCCCGGTCGGTGGTGCGGATGGTCTGCCGCTTGCGCAGGAGGACGAACACGATGGCCGCGATCACCAGGTTGACCACGAAGCTGGCCAGGAAGAGCGTGATCTCGCTGCCGCCGAGGCGTTCGCGCTCGACGATGCCGTTGACGATGGTGCCGTAGACGCTGATGGGCGAGAAGCCGCCGGCCTGCGCGCCGTGCACGACCATCGCGCCCATCAGCAGCGGGTGGATGCCGTACTGGGCGGCGAACCCGAGCGCGACGGGCGCGACGATGGCGACCGCGGCCGGGCTGACCGCGCCGATCGCGGTGAGCACCGCGGTGATGGCGAAGGTGACCCAGGGGATCAGCGCGACGCGGCCGCGGACCAGCCGGACGGCGGCGTCGACCAGCCAGTCCGTGGTGCCGTTGGCGCGGGCGATGGCGAACAGGAACGTGACGCCGACGAGCACGACGAACAGGTCGCCGGGGAAGCCGGCGAAGATCTCGTCGGCATCCATGTTCGCGGCCAGCGTGCCGACGCCGAACGCGGCCGCGAAGGACAGCACCCCCATGTTGATCGAGCGAGTCGTCGCTATCACGAAGACGACCGCGAGGACGAGGATCGAGATCAGCTCAGCGGACATCGGTAGAACTCCCGCCGTTGGGATTCAAGTGGCTGAGTGGCTGAACCACTTTGCGGCTCAGCCACTCAGCCTGTCAAGGGCTAGGCTTCGGAACGTGTCTGATGCGCTGAGCCCGATGGTCCGTCCGCGGCTGTACGAGCAGGTCCTGGAGCGGTTGCGGGCCTACGCGGCCGACGCCGGGCTGCGTGCGGGCGACCGGTTGCCCGCGGAGCGGGACCTGGCGCAGCGGCTCGGGGTGAGCCGGGCGTCGGTGAAGCAGGCGATCGTGGTGCTGGAGGTGCAGGGCCTGGTCGAGACCCGGCACGGCGGCGGGACGTACCTGGTGCGGGACGCGCTGGACGCCGAGCCGGTCGAGCGACTGGTGGAACGCAGGCGGCGGTTGCCGGACGTGCTCGACGCACGCGAGGCGCTGGAGACGAAGCTGGCCGAGCTGGCGGCGGTGCGCCGGACCGACGAGGACCTGGCCGCGCTGGAGTCGGCGCTGGAGTTCATGGCGGCCGAGATCAGGGATGGGGGAGCCGGGGTCGAGGGTGACCGCAGGTTCCACGCGGCGATCACCGGGGCCGCGCACAGCGCCCTGCTGGCCGAGTTCATGGGCGCGATCGCCGACCAGATCACCGAAAGCCGCAACGAGTCGCTCCGCCAGCCGGGCCGCCCGCCGCGGTCGCTGGACCAGCACATCCGCATCGCGAACGCCATCCGCGACCGCAACCCGAAGACCGCGGCCGAAGCGATGCGGGACCACCTCCGCACGGTCGCCGAGGTGCGCCTGCTGAGCTGGGACCCGGAGGACTGACCCGGAAGGCGCCCGGCCACCGCCCGGTTGCGCCCGGTGACGGCGAGCCTCCGGCTGCGCATTCTTCCCGCGCCCCACGAACCGCAAGCCGGCAACGCAACGACACCGACTACCCCGACCAGACCTCCCCCGCCCCCGATCCCCAGCCGATCTTTGGTCGTCGACCTGCTCGGCGACTGAAACACAATCAGGCATCGAGGGCGGGGGAGGTCGGCACCCAAGCGGCCCGGTAACCGCAGGTCGGCGCGCACGCCGTACCCTGGAGAGCTGTGCTGGTACTGGCTCTGGACACGTCGACGCCCGCGGTGACCGCCGGGGTCGCCGAGCTCACCACGAGCGCCACCGTGCTCGCCGAGCGGGTGACGCTCGACGCGCGTGCGCACGGTGAGCTCATCACCCCGCACGCCCTCGACGCGGCGCGCGAAGCGGGTGTCGCGCTCAAGGACCTGGCGGCGATCGTCGTCGGCGCCGGGCCGGGGCCGTTCACCGGTCTGCGCGCCGGTCTCGC
The DNA here is from genome assembly GCF_021654135.1 of Amycolatopsis tucumanensis. Taxonomy (GTDB): domain Bacteria; phylum Actinomycetota; class Actinomycetes; order Mycobacteriales; family Pseudonocardiaceae; genus Amycolatopsis_E; species Amycolatopsis_E tucumanensis. The sequence continues at coordinate 38,891 of NZ_JAKGSD010000064.1, forward strand.
CACCGCCGCCGCGCTCGGCCACGCGCTCGGCATCCCGGTCCACCCGGTCTGCAGCCTCGACGCGATCGCCCGTCAGGCCGGCCTTGGCGAGCCGTTCCACGTCGTCACCGACGCCCGCCGCCGCGAGGTGTACTGGGCGGCCTACGACGCGGACGGCCTGCGCACCGATGGCCCGCACGTCCAGGCGCCCGCCGAGCTGTCGATCAGCCTCGCCGCCGGGGACGGCGCCCGCCTTTACGCCGAGCAGCTCGGCGCCCGGGTCGTCGAGCCGTACTACCCGAGCACCGCCGGTCTGGTGGCCGCGGCCCGCGAGGCGCTGACCTCGGGAGCCGAGCCCGCCCCGCTCACGCCGCTCTACCTGCGCCGCCCGGACGCCGTCGAACCCGCCGCGCGGAAGCGGGTGACCACCGCGTGAAGCTCGCCAAGCTGCGCCGCAAGGACGTGGACCGGTGCGCCGAGATCGAGAAGGTCCTCTTCGCCGGTGACGACCCGTGGAGCGCCCGCGCGTTCCTCAGCGAGCTGGACTCCGGCGCCTACTACCTCGGCGCGTACACCCCCGAGGACGTCCTGATCGGCTACGCCGGCCTGGCGGTCGTCGGCGGCCGGGGCGAGTACGAGGCCAGCGTCCACACCATCGGCGTCGACCCGGCTCACCAGGGCAAGGGCATCGGCACCGCGCTGCTGCGCGCACTGCTCGCCCGCGCCGACGAGGTCCGCGCGCCGGTGTTCCTGGAGGTCCGCACCGACAACGACCGCGCCCAGGAGCTGTACCGGCGGCACGGTTTCGAGCAGATCGGCCTGCGCAAGCGTTACTACCACCCGTCCGGCGCCGACGCGTACACGATGATGCGCCCCGCCGTGAGCAAGCAGGAGGTGGGCTGATGTCCCGCATCATCCTCGGCATCGAAAGCTCCTGCGACGAGACCGGCGTCGGCCTCGTGCGCCTGCACGACGGCGGCGCCGTCGAGCTCCTCGCCGACGAGGTCGCGTCGAGCGTCGAGCAGCACGCGCGGTTCGGCGGAGTGGTGCCGGAGGTCGCCAGCCGCGCTCACCTGGAGGCCATGCGGCCGACGGCCGAGCGCGCGTTCGCCACGGCCGGGCTCCGGCTGTCCGATGTGGACGCCATCGCGGTGACCGCGGGCCCGGGGCTCGCGGGCGCGCTGCTGGTGGGCGTCTCGGCGGCGAAGGCCTACGCGGCGGCGCTGGACGTCCCGCTCTACGGCGTCAACCACCTGGCCGGGCACATCGCGGTGGACACCCTGCAGCACGGCCCGTTGCCGAAGCCGTGCCTGGCGATGCTGGTTTCCGGCGGTCACACGCAGCTGCTGCGGGTGGACGACATCGCCGGTGAGATCACCGAGATCGGGTCCACTGTGGACGACGCCGCCGGTGAGGCCTACGACAAGGTGGCCCGCGTGCTCGGCCTGCCGTACCCGGGCGGCCCGCCGATCGACAAGGCCGCGCGCGAGGGCGACCCCACGGCGATCGACTTCCCGCGCGGAATGACCGGCCCGCGGGACGCGAAGTTCGACTTCTCGTTCTCCGGCTTGAAGACCGCGGTGGCGCGGTGGGTGGAGAACGCCGAGCGCCGCGGCGAGGAGATCCCGGTGAACGACGTGGCGGCGTCCTTCCAGGAGGCGGTGGCCGACGTGCTGACCGCGAAGGCCGTGCGCGCGGCGACGGAGATGGGCATCGGCACGCTGGTGATCTCCGGCGGGGTCGCGGCGAACTCGCGGCTGTCCAGTCTGGCGCGCGAGCGGTGCGAGGCCGCGGGGATCGAGCTGCGCGTCCCGAGGCCGCGCCTGTGCACCGACAACGGCGCGATGATCGCCGCGCTGGGCGCGCACGTGGTGGCGGCGGAGAAGAAGCCGTCGGCGCTGGACCTCTCCGCGAACCCCGCGCTGCCGGTGGAGATCGTCTCGCTCTGAGCGACTGCCGAGCGCTTGAGCGCGAAGCTCGCGCCCGCCGTCAGGGGGCGAGCGTGACCGTGCTGTGCGTCGGCGAGCCCGGCAGTGTGCTGCGGCAAGCCGTGAGGGACCGCCCCGGCCACCGATCCGGCAGCCGGGGCGGCCCCGTCAGATGCAGTCGACCGCGTACTCAGCCACGCCTTCGCCCTCCCAGGTGACCGTGCCGGTCCCCCTCGGCGCGATCGGCACGCACGCGGGGCGCTCCCCGGTGCTCAGGGCGATCGAGCCCTCGATCGCCACCCCGCAGTCGTTGCGCAGCTCGGCCCAGCCGGGGCCGCTGCCGGTCAGCTCCGCGCAGGCGCCCAGCGCGCCCGCCTCGCCCGCCCACGCGGGCGACGCCGTCGCCAGCAGCCCGGCCGCGACCACCGCGACGCCCGCGGCCATGCGAATCCCCACAGTTCCTCCCCAGACTCACCGCACGTCACGGGCGCGTGCGTGAAACCACCACGTCGTCGAGCCTGACGAAGCCCACCCGGTGCCCGAACTGCACCTGCACGTACTTCGTCTTCCCGCGCACCACCACGTGCTGCGCCGCGTCGAAGGTCGTCGCCGAGTAGTACTCCGCAGTCAGCGTCGGGCCTGCCGCGTACTTCTGGCCCGCGGGCAGCGTGTACTGCAGCGGCACGACCTCCTGCGGCGTGAGCCCCTCCGGGTACGCCTCCGCCTCCGGGTACGCCCGCCCGTACACCGGCACCGACGACAGCCCCGGCCGCGGCGTCACCACCTGCCCCAACACCGGCACCACGCCGGACGACCGCAGCCACCCCTTCTGGCCGAGGAACCACACCGCCGTCCAGTCGCCGCGGACCTCCGCCACCGCGTACCGCTGCCCGGTCGAGACCCGGCTGCCCACGTCCGAGATCGCCACCGTGGAGGGCCCGCCCTCGGGGTGCAGGCCCACGTCCGCCAGCAACGGCGCGTCGTCGCGGGGTTCGGTGCGCAGGAACAGCGCCGACGAACCACGCGCCGGGCACGCGGCGCCCGGGGCCGACGTGTCGCAGCCCGTGTAGCCCGTCGGGTTCGTGGCGAAGTCCGGTTTGACCATGACCAGGCCCGTCGGCTGCCGCACCGGCCGCGCGTTCAGCGGCGCCCCGAGCAGGTCGAAGTAGTGCGCCCAGTCCCAGTACGGCGCCGGGTCCCAGTGCATGCCGGCGACCTTGTCCGCGGTCGTGCCGGGCACGTTGTCGTGACCGATGATGTGCTCGCGGTCCAGCGGGATCCGGTACTTCCCGGCCAGGTACTTCACCAGCTTCGCCGAGGTCCGGTACATCGCCTCGGTGTACCAGGTGCCCTGCGCCGCGAACCCCTCGTGCTCGACGCCGATCGACTTCGCGTTGAAGTACCAGTTCCCGGCGTGCCAGCCGACGTCCTTGGTCAGCACGTGCTGTGCGACGTGCCCGTCCGTCGAGCGCAGCGTGTAGTGCCACGCCAGGTACGTCGGGTCCTGCACGAGCCCGATCGCCGCGTCGTAGGTGCACTCGGTGTCGTGGATGACGATGTGCGTGATCTGCTGCGAGTTGGGCCGCTCGGCCTTGTCGTAGTTGCCGTAGTTGCCGCCGCCGAGGTCCTGGTAGGGCGCCGGGATCCACTCGACGGGCAGCCCGGGCGGGGCTTCGGCCGCGCCCTCCGCGACCGTGGACAGCCCGAGCGCGCGGACCTGCTCGCGCCGCGGCGAAACCGGCGTCGCGGGCAGCGCGACGGCCTGCCCGTCGTCGGTGGTCCGGCTCGCGCCTGCGGTGATGGTCGAGAACACCTCGTCGGCGAAGAACGTCGCGGTCCCGGTGTCCGAAGCGCCGGAGTAGCGGGCGACCGCGCCGTACCAGTCGGCGGGCACGTCGGCGCGGGCGCCGAGTTCCCGTTGGTAGTGGGCCAGAACCGCCGCGCCACCGCGGATGTTCTGCACCGGGTCCGTCCGGAGCGTCGCGGCGTCCACGCCGGTGAGCCTGGCGGCGAGGTCCACGGTCTGCAGCGCGTCCGACGTGTGCGGCCGCAGCTCGCCGCGCGCCGAGTCGCCACGCGGGTCCTCGCCCTTGTCGTGGTGGCTGCCCCCGGCGGCGATCGCGCGCAGGTCGGTCAGGTGCATCGGGCCGAAACCGGCGCCGGTGCTCGGCGCGCCGCCGTGCGAGTCCCACCGGGACTTCAGGTACGAGACGCCGAGCAGCACGGGCTCCGGGACCCCGAACTCCGCCGCCGCGGCGGCGAACGCCCGCTGACGGGCGGAAGTCGTGGCGGCGGCAGCACCGGGCGCGGCCACCACGGCCACGCCGGCGGTGCCGGCGGCGATCGCGCGCAAAGCGTTGCGGCGGGTGATCGGCATGCTGCCCTCCCAGGCTGGTGTAGCCAGGAAACTACACAGTGGCAAGGGGGTTGGGAACTACCCGATCACATGCGCGCCCCTGCCAGGTCTTTCAGGCACCGGCGACAGCCCGGCCGCGAACCGTCGCGATCGATGGAGGCGGGTACCCACCGCCGCGCGGGAAGGGCTGGGGGTGACCGCCGCCGGGCGGGAACGGGCCCTGCTGCTGCGGGTACCGCCGGGCGCCGGGCTACGGCCCGTAGGACTGGCCCGGCTGCGGTGAGTACGTCATCGGCACGCCTCTCCTGGGCCCGCTGCACCACCTCGGTGCGCCACGGGGCGTACGACGCCCTGTGGGTGACAGCGGTTCCGGTCAGCGCACCGGTTCCGGGGCGGGGCGGTTGTCGAAGGCCTCGCGCGCCGCGAGGATCTCGCCGACGTGCTCCTCTGCCCACTCGCCCAGCACGTTGAACATGTCGCCGACCTGCGTGCCGAGGGCGGTCAGCGAGTACTCGACGCGGGGCGGCACGGTCGGGTAGACGGCCCGGTCGACCAGGCCGTCGCGTTCGAGCGCGCGCAGCGTCTGGGTGAGCGACTTCTGGGTGATGCCCTCCAGCCGGCGGCGCAACTCGTTGAAGCGCACGGGGCCGTCGCTGCGGCGCAGGAAGCTCAGCACCAGCAGCGTCCACTTGTTGGCCAGCGCGTCGAGCACCGTGCGGGCGGGGCAGGCGCGGAGGTAGGACTGGACGGTATCCACGAGGTACCTGGATATCAGGAAGGTGCCTTCTTCACAACCGATACCACCGCGCACGACGATCTCCGGTGTGAAAGCTGTTGATGTGCGGGCCCTGGGTGGCCCCGAGGTCCTGGAATTCGTCGATGCGCCGCGGCCGGTGCCCGGGCCGGGCGAGGTGCTGGTGCGGGTGCACGCGGTGGGGGTGAACGCGGCCGACTGGAAGCTGCGGCGGGGGCTGGTGGAGGGGTTCGGGATCGTGCCGCCGTTCCGGCTCGGCCTGGACTTCTCGGGCGTGGTCGAGGAGACCGGCGAGGAGGTGTTCGGGCTGGTGATGTCGCGCTGGGGCGCCTACGCCGAGTACGTGGCCGTGCCCCGCGACGCGCTGGCCCCGAAGCCGGCGGCCCTGGACCACGTCGACGCCGCCGCGCTGCCGACCGCGGTCCTGACCGCCTCCCAGGCGCTCGCCGATGTCCGTGCTGGTCAGCGCGTCCTGATCCACGCCGCGGCCGGCGGGGTCGGGCACGTGGCGGTGCAGGTGGCGAAGGCCAGGGGCGCGCACGTGATCGGCACCGCCCGGGCGGTCAACCACGAGTTCCTGCGGGCACTCGGCGCGGACGAGCTGATCGACCACGCCGCGGTCGACTTCACCACGGCCGTGTCCGATGTGGACGTGGTGTTCGACCTGGTCGGCGGCGAGTACGGCTCGCGGTCGCTGCGGGTGCTGAACCCCGGCGGCGTGCTGATCGACGCCCAGGGCGACGACGGGGCGGACGACCCGCGCTACCGGCGGTTCCACGTGCAGCCGTCGGCCGCGGAGCTGGCGCGGGCCGCGGACGTGCGGGTCCACGTCTCGCAGGTCCTGCCGCTGGCGGACGCCGCGAAGGCGCACGAGCTGAGCGAGAGCGGGCGGGTGCGCGGGAAGATCGTGCTGGTTCCGTAGAACGGCCCCGGGACCGCGCCATCGGGGTCCCGGGGCCGTTCAGGTCAAGGCCGGTGCTAGCAGCCTCCGCAGCAACCGCATCCGGGGCCACTGCACGAGCTGCAACAGCTGCAACCACCCATGGGAACACCATTCCTTCCAGTCGTGTCCGGGCCGTTTCCCAAGGTAGGCAGCGGGGTCGGAAGTCAACACCGCTCAACGAGTGAGATGGCGATATCGCTACGTGACGACGTGTGCCGCGCCCGACGGCTGCCGCTGCGACGGGGCCGGCAAAGTGCCCGGTCAAGCACCTTGACAAGGGGTGGCAGCCACACCGGGGGACCCTCCTTGCGCGGCTAGCACTCCCGTGGCTAGAGTGCTAATCGAAGGCACCGCACACGCCCCGGCACCCGCGACGGCGGGGGTGGTAGGCGCCGAAACCAAGTAAGTACCTGCCAACGCTTTCGACGACCCGTGGAGGTCAACCCGGTGAGCGTGAACATCAAACCGCTCGAGGACAAGATCGTTGTCCAGACGAGCGAGGCCGAGGAGACGACCGCGTCCGGCCTCGTCATCCCCGACACCGCCAAGGAGAAGCCCCAGGAGGGCAAGGTTCTGGCCGTTGGCCCGGGCCGCGTCGACGACAAGGGGAACCGCATCCCCGTCGACGTCAACGTCGGCGACGTCGTCATCTACTCCAAGTACGGCGGCACCGAGGTCAAGTACAACGGTGAGGACTACCTGATCCTGTCCGCTCGCGACGTGCTGGCTGTCGTCAACTGACACAGGCGCTGCGGTGAACGCCCCGGGCCCCGCTGGAAAGCCGGGGACGGGGCGTTCTGCTGTCTGAGAGGACTTCCATGCCCAAGCAGATCAACTTCGACGAGGACGCTCGTCGAGCCCTCGAGCGCGGCGTCAACAAGCTCGCCGACGCGGTCAAGGTCACCCTCGGCCCGCGCGGTCGCCACGTCGTGCTGGACAAGAAGTTCGGCGGCCCCACGATCACCCTCGACGGCGTCACCGTCGCGCGGGAGATCGAGCTGGAGGACCCGTTCGAGAACCTGGGTGCCCAGCTGGCCAAGAACGTAGCCACCAAGACCAACGACGTCGCCGGCGACGGCACCACCACGGCCACCGTGCTGGCGCAGTCTCTGGTGAAGGTCGGCCTCCGCAACGTGGCCGCCGGCGCCAACCCGGCCGGCCTCGGCAAGGGCATCGAGGCGGCCGCGGAGAAGGTCATCGAGGTGCTCAAGTCCAAGGCCACCCCGGTCAAGGGCCGCGACAACATCGCCCAGGTCGGCACGGTCACCTCGCGTGACGCCACCATCGGCGCCCTGCTCGGCGAGGCCGTGGAGCGGGTCGGCGAGGACGGTGTGATCACCGTGGAGGAGTCCTCCACGCTGGCCACCGAACTCGAGATCACCGAGGGTGTGCAGTTCGACAAGGGCTACCTGTCGGCGCACTTCGCGACCGACCCGGAGGAGCAGCGGGCGATCCTCGAGAACGCCTACGTGCTGCTGCACCGCGAGAAGATTTCGGCGCTGGCCGACCTGCTGCCGATCCTGGAGAAGGTCGCGGAGTCGAAGAAGCCGCTGCTGATCATCGCCGAGGACGTCGAGGGCGAGGCGCTGTCCACCCTGGTGGTCAACGCCCTGCGCAAGACCCTCGTCGCGGTCGCGGTGAAGGCCCCGTTCTTCGGTGACCGCCGCAAGGCGTTCCTGGACGACCTGGCCGTCGTCACCGGCGCGCAGGTCATCTCCTCGGAGGTCGGCCTGAAGCTGTCCGAGATCGGCCTCGACTCGCTGGGCACCGCCCGGCGCATCGAGATCACCAAGGACAACACGACGATCGTCGACGGTGCAGGCACCAAGGCCGACATCGAGGCCCGCATCGCGCAGATCCGCAAGGAGATCGAGACCACCGACTCCGACTGGGACCGCGAGAAGCTGCAGGAGCGGCTGGCGAAGCTCGGCGGCGGCGTCGCGGTGATCAAGGTCGGCGCGGCCACCGAGACCGAGCTGAACGAGCGCAAGCACCGCATCGAGGACGCCGTGGCTTCGACCAAGGCGGCCGTCGAGGAGGGCATCGTGCCCGGCGGTGGTTCGGCGATCGTGCACGCGGTCAAGGAGCTCGAGGGCGACCTCGGCCTGACCGGCGACGAGGCCACGGGTGTCCGCATCGTGCGGGACGCCCTGACCGCGCCGCTGAACTGGATCGCCGCGAACGCCGGCTACGAGGGCCCGGTCATCGTGTCCAAGGTGCAGGAGCAGGGCTGGGGCTACGGCTTCAACGCCGCCACCGGCGAGATCACCGACCTGCTGCAGGCCGGCATCGTCGACCCGGTGAAGGTGACCCGCTCCGCGGTCGCGAACGCGGCCTCCATCGCCCGTCTCGTCCTGACCACGGAGAGCACCGTGGTGGACAAGCCGGTCGAGGAGCCCGAGAACACCGGCCACGGCCACGGCCACGCGCACTAGCCAACGACAAGCACCAAGAGGGCCCCCGCCAAAGGCGGGGGCCCTTCTTTTCTTTTCCAGCACCACAACCACAACCACCACCCGGCAACGCGACGCACCAACCCCCCCGAGCCACCCCTCTCCCGCAACCCGATC
>NZ_JAKGSD010000065.1 GCF_021654135.1 Amycolatopsis tucumanensis
CGCACAACAACACCATCTGGCACCTCTCCGACGGCCCCGACGGCAACAAGGGCGCGTGGGCTGACCGGATCGAGTACTTGATGGAGCCCAAGCCCCTCGGCGGTCCCGGCAGCGCACCGAAACCCGACCCCGCGCTCTACGCCACCTACGCTGCGGACGGCTCGGCGGGCCCGACCGAGCTCGCCGAGGGCGACGTGGAGACCTTCTACGCGGACGGGCGGTGGAAGAACCAGGTGGTCGGCAACAGCCGGGCCTCCAGCACGGGCGACACGAAGGCGGAGGCCCAGGCCGAGGGCCGGGAACTGGCCCGCAAGCGCGGGGTCACTCACGTGGTGCGCCGCAAGGACGGCGAGATCACGGAGCGCCACGACTACGGCCGCTGAGGCGCGGCTTTGTGCCGCGGGTTTCGAGGTTGCGGACTGGCGCCGGCTACGGGTGCTGCGGCGCGGCTTGGCGGGGGTTGTGCCGTGGTGGGGCGGTGAGGTTGCGGACTGGCGCGGCTGCCGGTGCTGCGGCGTGGTTTGGCGGGGGTTGTGCCGTGGTGGGGTGGCGAGGTTGCGGAGTGGCGCGGCTGCGGGTGCTGTGGCGCGGCTTGGCCCGCTTGTCGTCAGGGCGCTGCTTGGGTAGCGAGATCGCGGAGTGGTGCGGCTGCTGCTGCAGACCGGTGCCGCGACAGCGGGCGGGCACCTGCGTGGTGTCGGGCAACGATTTCTGCCGCGGCTCATAGTGATTCCGCAAACCGTGTAGCCACGGTCGAAGGTAATTCGCGTCAGGACCACTCGGACGAGTGGTGGGAAGAGTGCGTTGCGAGCCTTGAATGGCTAGGTTTCTCGTCTCGTTCGAAGAATCATTTTCCGATGAAGGGGAAACTCAGTGTCGCGCACACTTCGTGCTGGTGTCATCGGTCTCGCGGCTGCCTCGGCGGTTCTGGCCGGGGCGGGCGCCGCCTCCGCGGGCGGGGTCTCCGCTCCGCAGCTCAAGGCCGTCGGCATGACGCTCAACGGCCTCGCGGGCAAGGCCGGCACCCCCGGCGTGCTCGAGCCCGTCACGGGCAAGCAGAGCGCCCTGTCCCCGCTCACCGGCGGCAACCCGCTGCGGCAGCTGACCGGCAAGCTGCCCATCGGCTGACCGGACGGCCGGGCGCGTCACGGGAACGCCGTGGCGCGCCCGGCCGCCTCTGTGCCGCCTGCGGGCTGCCGGGCCGCCGCTTCTGCGCTGCCGCCTGGCCGCCTCTGCGCTCCTGGCTCGCCGCCTCTGCGCTGCCAGGCCGGCCGCCTGGGCGCTACTGAGCCGCCGCTTCTGCGCCGCGGGCCGACCGCCTGAGCGCCGCCCAAGAGGTGCCGGGCCGCCGCTGCTGCATTGCTGGGCCCGCCGCATGAGCGCCGCCACTTCTGTGCCACCGGCCTGCCGCGTCTGTGCCACCGCCTCTGCGCCGCTGCCCGCTGCCGGCCCGCCCCCCAGCGCCGCCGGCCGCCGCGTCTGCGCCGCCGGTCGCCGCGTCTGCGCCGCCGGTCGCCGCGTCTGCGCCGCCCCTCAGCACCGCCGACTCGCTGGCTCGGCGCTGTGGCCGCCCCCTCAGCGCCACCGCCTCCGTGCCACCGGCCCGCCGCCGACCCGCCGACTCGGCGCTGTGGCCGCCGCCTCAGCGCGCCGCTTCCGCGCCGCCGGCCGTTCGCCTGCGCGCTACCTCAGCGGCGCAGCGATTCGAGCAGCTTCCTCGCCACCGCGGCCAGCTTCGTGTTCGTCCGCTGGGACTCCTCGACCAGCCGGGCGAACGCCTCGTCCGCGCTGCACCCGTGTATCGCCATCAGCACGCCCTTCGCCTGGTCGATCTCGGCCCGCGAGGTCAGCGCCGTCTCCAGCTGGGCGATCTTGCGTTGCGTCGCGGCCCAGCGGCGGGCGTTCGTGAACGCCTCGCACGCCGCCGTGGTGAACAGGCGCATCACCTGCTCGTCGTAGTCATCGAAGGCCTGGGCCGTGAAGCTGTACAAGTCCAGCCCGCCCACGACCTCGTCCTCGCCACCCGGCTCGCCCGGCAGCAGCACCGGCACCGACAGGTACGTGTTGATGCCGGCCGCCTTCGCCGAGGCGGTGAACTCCGGCCACTCCTGCTCGTGCTCGCCGACGATCGCGCGCACCGGGTGCCGCTGGGTCGCCGCCTCGACGCACGGGCCGCGGCGCGTCTTGTACTGGCACTCGTCGATCCCGACGATTCCCTCGTCCGTGGCCGCCAGGGTGTACAGGTGACCGTCCTCGGCGATCGCGGTGATCGTCGCGGAGTCGGCGTCGGGCAGCGTCGCCACGGCGCTCTCGGCGATGCCCCGCGCGACCTCCTCCAGCGGCTGGGTGGCCGCCTGACCGCGCAGGTCCTCCAGCGCGGCCGCGACGTAGTCGAGGCGGACCAGCGGATCCGCGCGGCTCTCGGTCATGCGTCGCGAGTACCCGGGGCCGTGGAGCCGTAATCGGGCGCCTTCCGCAGCCAGATGTTCCCGCCCGGGTTGCGCGCCATGTCCGGGACGGCCGCCGTCAGCAGCTCGCGGTGCCGCGCCCACAGGTACTGCTGGAACCAGCGGACCTCGAAGCGCGGGTTGTAGGCCAGGAACGCGCGCAGCAGGTAGACCTCCTGCCAGGCGCGGCCCTCGGTCACCCACTCCAGCGGGTACTCGAACGGGAAGAACACGTCGTGCACGTGGATCCACACCCCGTCGGCGAGGCGGGGCAGCACCTCGAAGAAGAGGTGGTTGACGTCGGAGCCCGCCTTGACCACGTGAGTGGAGTCGATGAACAGCACGTCACCGGCCTCCAGGGCGAGGAACGTCTCCAGCGGCACGTCCTGCACCGGCTGCTCACGGACGGTCACCCGCTGTTCGTCGCCCGGGCGCAGCAGCGACCGCAGCAGCTCCGGGTGGGGTTCGACGAATGTCAGCTCGACCGCGCCGTCCAGCCAGTGCTCGACGGTGTCCAGCGTCATCGCCGACGAGTAGCCGGATCCGATCTCGATCAGCCGCCGCGGGCGCAGGTGACGCAGCATGCCGTGCAGGACCAGCGCGTCCGACCAGGAGTACTCCGGGTTGCCGAAGAAGTAGCGGTACTCCGGCGACCGGTGCTCGGGGAACGGGTGCTCCTTCAGCAGCTCGGTGAGGACGGGCAGCAGCGCGAGCTGGTCGTCCTCGCGCAGGTCGAGGCCGGCGGGATCGGCGGCGGTGTCGAACAGCGCGCCTGTGCGGGCGAGGACCTGCGCGGGGTCCGGCTGCGGCGAGTAGAAGTGCCCCGGCGGCACCCAGGTGCGGTAGGTGGCGGCGAGCTGGTCCCGTTCGGCCTCCGCCGCGGCGCACCGGGCGAGGAGGTCCTCGTGTGTCCGCCGCGAGACCGCGTATCGCCTGGCCAGGCTGCGCAACCGCGTACCGATCAAGGACATCGCCGCAGTTTAGACTTCCGCGGCGCCTACCCTGGTGGGGTGTTCGTGAAGATCTGCGGCCTGCGCACCGAGGCCGACGTCGACTGCGCGGTGACCGCCGGGGCCGACGCCGTCGGGTTCGTCCTGACGCCGAGCCCTCGGCAGGTGACCGTGGAGGAGGCCACCCGCCTGGTGGCCGCCGTGCCCCCGGAGGTCCTCAGCGTGGGGGTGTTCCTGGGGATGCCGGTCGCCGACGTCCGGGGCATCGCCGTCAAGACCGGGCTGGGCGCGGTCCAGCTGCACGGCGACGGCTACACGGCCGGCGACTTCGCCGAGCTCGCCGGCCTGGGGGTGCGGCTGGTGCGTGCCACCTCCACCGCTGGTGAGCGGGTTGAGGTCGGCTCGTTCGGCGAGGAGATGCTCATCCTCGACTCGCCCCGGGCCGGGTCGGGGGAGCAGTGGGGCTGGTCGGCGCTGCGCGGCCAGACCGGGCGGTGGCTGCTGGCGGGCGGGCTGCGGCCGGGCAACGTGGCGGAGGCGATCGAGACCGTGCGGCCGTGGGGCGTCGACGTCTCCAGCGGGGTGGAGTCCACCCGCGGCACGAAGGACCATGGGCTGATCCGGGAATTCCTCGCCGCCGCGCGTCCCTGATCGCGGGTCCCGTTCGTCGGTGTGGTGAGAACAGGACCGGCGAGGAGGACTGCGATGCAGTACATGCTGTTGATCTGCGGGGGCCCGGAGGCCGCCGAGCACGCCGAGGACGGCTGCGGCGGCTGGAGCGAGGAGATGGCCGGGCGGGGCGTTCTGCGTGGCGGGGCCGGGCTGCGGCCGCCGCACGAGGCGACCACGGTGCGGGTGCGGTCGGACGAGGTGTTGCTGTCCGACGGTCCGTTCGCCGAGACGCGTGAGCAGGTCGGCGGGTTCTGCCTCATCGAGTGCGCCGACCTGGACGAGGCGGTCGAGATCGCGTCGAAGCACCCGGCCGCCACTTACGGGTCGATCGAGGTCCGCCCGATCTGGCAGCCATGACCGACGTCCACACCGCCCTCGTCCGCGCGTTCCGCGACGAGTGGGGGCAGGTGGTCGCGACCCTGATCCGGCTCACCGGCGACTGGGACCTCGCCGAGGAGTGCGCGCAGGACGCGTTCACCCAGGCAGTCGGGGCGTGGGCCCGGGACGGCGTGCCGCGCCGGCCCGGGGCCTGGCTCACCACCGCCGCCCGCAACCGCGCTCTCGACCGGCTGCGCCGGGACGCGGTGGGGGCGGCCAAGCTGCGGGAGGTCGCGGCGATGCCCGAACCCGAACCGTTCGAAGACGACAGCGGCGTGCCCGACGACCGGTTGCGCCTGATGTTCACCTGCTGCCACCCCGCGCTGTCCTTGGACGCGCAGGTGGCACTGACCCTGCGCACGCTCGCGGGGCTGACGCCGGCCGAGATCGCACGGGCGCTGCTGGTCGCCGAGCCCGCGTTGCGGAAACGGCTGGTGCGGGCGAAGCAGAAGATCCGGCACGCCGGCATCCCGTACCGGGTGCCGCCGGCGCATCTGCTGCCCGAGCGGACGCCTGCGGTGCTGGCGGTCCTGTACCTGCTGTTCAACGAGGGCTACTCGGCGACGGCGGGTGCGGACCTGCTGCGCCGCGAGCTGTCCGCGGAGGCGATCCGGCTGGCGCGCGTGCTGCACGAGCTGATGCCGGACGAGCCGGAGGCCACCGGGCTGCTCGCGCTCCTGCTGCTGCAGGACTCGCGGCGGGACGCGCGGGTGGACGAGCGCGGGGACCTGGTGCTGCTGACCGACCAGGACCGCGACCGGTGGGACCACGCCCAGATCGCCGAGGGCGTGGCGCTGCTGGAGGGCGCCCTGCGGCGCGGGGCGCCCGGGCCGTACCAGGTGCAGGCGGCGATCGCGGCGTGCCACGGCAAGGCGGCGCGGGCCGAGGACACGGACTGGCCGCAGATCGCCGCGCTGTACGGCGAGCTGGCGGCGATGACCCGGTCGCCGGTGGTGGAGCTGAACCGGGCCGTGGCGGTGGGGATGGCCGAGGGACCGGCGGAGGGGTTGCGACTGCTGTCCGATGTGGACCTGCCGGGGTACCACCTGCTGCCGGCCACGCGAGCCGAGTTCCTCCGTCGTCTGGGCCGGCGTGGCGAGGCGGCGGCGGAGTACCGGGAGGCGCTGCGGCTGGTCACGACGGATGCGGAGCGCCGCTTCCTGACGCGGCGCCTGGCGGAGGTGGGGTAGTAGGAGGAGCGGCTGGTGGCTGCAGGCACCCCTCACGAGTGGAGGTGCGGCTCGGTTTGGGTGGCGGTGGCCTTGCGCAGGTGGCGGCTCGTGCTGCTCGAGGAGACGGCCGGTGCGGTGCTGGGTGGAGGTGGGGTAGCTGGATGCTGCCGTGCGATTGGGCAGTGGTGGCGTGGCGGCGGGCGGCTGTGCCCGGTGGTGGGCGGAGGTGCGGCGTGGCTGCGCGCCGTGGCCCCCAGGGGTGTGCGGCCCGGGGAGTGCGAGGCGGCCGGTGCGCCCCCGGAAGGTACCGGCCGCCCCGGGGTCAGCTGCTGACCCGCACCCGCCGCGTGGGGGACGGTGCGCCGCCCGCCGCGGCGGTGTACAGCCACGCGAACAGGATCCACATGCCGCCGAACACCAGGCCCACCACCACGTACGCCACGGTCCACAGCACCAGCGGCGTGTCCGTCTTGCGTTCGCGCTGCAGGAACTCGATCTCCGACATGAAGGGGCGCGGCCCTGACGTCGCGGAGATCTCCCCGGCGTTCGCGGCCGGGTCGGCGGGCGCGTAGATCGGCGCCAGCGCCATCACCCGCGAGCCGTAGTGCACGCGGATTCCGGTCTTCCACTGCCCGAACACCGGCAGCGGCTGCGTCGTGCGGTACGTGCCCTCCGCCGTCCGCTCCAGCGGCGCGCTGTAGAAGTCCCCGCCCTGCCACGAGAAACCGTTGAGCCACACCGGATCCGACACCAGGTCCGCCCGGTTGATCGTCACCGTCGCGGTCACCCACCTCGGCTGCCCGCCGCCGTGCGGGTTCGAGATCGGCAGGCTCTCCGCGGTGTCGGTGAGCTGGATGTTCGCCACCAGGCCCGCGGGCGGATCGGCGGGCGGGATCACCGCCGCCGACAAGCCGACCGCCAGCAGCGCGCCGACGAGCCCGCCCAGGTGCCGCGTCCGGAACCGCACCGCGGGCTCGCCCGACGGTGCCGGGTCCGACGGGCGCCGCGCGGCCACCGCCTCGACCCGCTGGTACTGCCACACCCCGATCAGCGCGCCGGCCACCGACGCCGCCGCGCCCCACAGCACGAAGGTGTCCATGTGGGACAGTGGCCACGGGTCCGGCATCAGCCACTGCGAGAACGCCCACTCGCCGAACATCCCGAACACCCCGCTGGCCAGCCCGGCCACCACGGCGAACGCGTACCCCTGCCGCCCGCGCAGCAGGACGGCCACCACCTCGATCACCACGGCCTCGGCGGCGTACGGCAGCAGCAGTGCCACGTGCAGGTCGTTGACCAGCGGCAGCACCGCGAACACCGCCCTGGTCACCAGCACCACGGCCACCACGAGCAGCGCCCCGCCCGGCCCGCCGGCCAGGCGCCCGTAGACCAGCGTCCAGCTGCCGATCAGCCCGACCAGCACCACCTGGGCGAGCATCGGGAACTGCGGCACCCCGAGGTCGAACTCCATCAGGAACGCCGACGCGCCCATCAGCCAGGCGCCCGCGAGCAGCGGCCCGAGCAGGCGCACCACCGGCCCGGTCGCGCCGACCTGCCGCGCCTCGCCGAGCAGCAGCTGCAGGCCGATCACCACGCCGACCCCGCCGCCGATCATCAGCACGTGCGTCGGCCCCCACTCGGTGACGTCCTGGCCGAACAGCCGGTGCCACACGTCGTCCAGCGGGAACCCGGCGATGCCGACCAGGCCGGTCGCCATCATCTGGATGCTGCCCATCGGCGCGCGCCAGTGCGGCCCGATCGGGAACGTGCGCACCGGCAGCTTCCCCTTCGCCAGCGCGGCGCTGAGCACCCCGCTGGCGAAGATGCCCATCAGTCCGAAGTAGATCGGGTAGTGCGACGGGTTGGCCAGCGGCCCCTCGTCGCGGCCGAGTTCCATGTGGATCGGCACGTCCCAGTACACGCCGATCAACGCGGCCATCCCGGACAGGAACGCGACGAACATCGGCAGGGCCGCCCACCGGGGAAGCCCGCTCAGCCCGGCCGACCAGTCCGCCAGCCTGCCGACCAGCGTGGTGCGCCCGGCGCGCTCCCGGATGACGAACACGGCGAGCGGCAGGAAGATCACGAAGAACATCAGGCCCGCGATGACGATCTGGCCGAGCGCGGCCCCGCCCGCTGGCGGGCTGGACTCCTGGGCGACGAGCACGGTGGACCTTCCTCGATGAAGCCGGGCATGCGTGCTACCCGAAGTAACTGTTACCGTTGGTCACATACTTTACGGGCTCCCGGACGCAACGGGCAAGCCGGGCGGAGGAAGGACGGGGAATGCGCAGGTTCGTCGTGGCGGTGCTGGCGGCGTTGCTGGTGACCACCGGGTGCGGGAGCACGGCGCCGCAGCAGCAGCCGGGCGCGGCGCCGGAGGTCGCGGTGTTCACCGTGACCGGCGGCAAGCGGACGGCCGGGCCGGACCGGGTCGAGGTCGCGGCGGGCCGGACCGTGACCATCCAGGTCACCACCGACGCCCCCGACGAGCTGCACGTGCACGGCTACGACCGCAAGGCGGACGTGGTGGCCGGGCAGCCCGCCTCCGTCACGTTCACCGCGGACATCCCCGGGGTGTTCGAGGTCGAGCTGCACCACAGCGGGGCCGCGCTCACCGAGCTCCGGGTCACGGCGTGATCCTCGCCCACGGTCTCGGCGGGCGCTCCGACCTGCCGGTCCCGCTGTGGCTCGCGCTTTACGCCGGCGCGGCCGCGGTGCTGGTGTCGTTCTTCGCGCTCACCGCGCTGTGGAAGCGGCCGAAGCTGCGTGGCGCGGAAGCCGGGCGCGCGTGGCCGCGGGCGCTCGAGCGGATCGCCGACGCTCGCGCCACGCGGATCGCGCTGCGCCTGCTCGGGCTGGCGCTGTTCGCGGTGTTCCTGGTGTTCGCCTGGACCGGCGCGGACGACTCGGCGAAGAATCCGGCGGGCGCCTGGTTCTACGTGTGGTTCTGGGTCGGGCTCGTGCCGCTTTCCGTGCTGTGCGGACCGGTCTGGCGGCTGGTCAATCCACTGCGGACACTCACCGCGATCTTCCCCGGCCGTCTGCCCTTGCCGCGCTGGGGGTTCGTCCCGGCCATCGCGGGCCTGGTCGCCTTCCTGTGGCTGGAACTGGTGTACCCGCACTCCGATTCCCCGCGGGCGATCGCGGTGTTCGTCACCGCCTACGCGGTGGTGCACGTCGTCGCGGGTGCGGTGTTCGGGCCGCGCTGGTTCGACCGCGGCGACGGGTTCGAGGTCTACTCGGTGCTGATCGCCGCGCTGTCGCCGTGGGGCCGCCGCGCGGACGGCCGCCTGGTGCTGCGCAACCCGCTGGACGGCCTGCGCCCGCTCGAACGCGAGCGCGGCCTGACCCCGTTCGTGCTGGTCGTGCTGGGCTCCACGGCGTTCGACGGGCTGACCCGGCTGCCGGTCTGGGGCGATCTGACCCGCGACGGCGACCGCGTCCTCCTCGGCACCGCCGGGCTCGCGGCGTCGATCGGGCTCACCGCGCTGGCCTACGCCGGCGCGATCCGCCTGACCCGGCCGTACCTGCGGCGCTCGGTCACCGGCCCCTACGACGCCTTCGCGCCGTCGCTGGTGCCGATCATGGCCGGGTACACCGTCGCGCACTACTTCTCGTTCGCCGTGTTCGAGGGGCAGCGCGGGTTCGGCGGCGGCGTGGACTACACGGTGGTCTCCCCGGCGGCGATCGCGTTCACCCAGATCGCCGGGATCGTGGCCGGGCACGTCCTCGCGGTCGCCTCGGCGCACGACCGCGCGCTCGGCGTGCTGCGGGACGGTTATGCGAAGGTGGGGCAGTACCCCATGCTCGCCGTGATGGTCTGCTACACCGCGGTCGGCATCGCACTGGTCTCGGGAGCGTGAATGCGTGAGCGGATGATCCTGGCCCACCAGGGTGGGTGGGACGAGACCCTGATCATCGTCGGGCCCATCGCGATCATCGTGGTGCTCATCGTGGTCGCCCGCCGCCAGGCCCCTCCACCGGAGGAGCCCGACGAGGACGACGCGCCGTCAGCGGAGCAGACGGGCGATGAGGCCGGTGACGACGAGCCAGAAGACCGCCGCCAGACCGTAGTTGACCAGCACGTTGAGCTGCCCGTTCGCGATGGGGAAGAGCCCGGGGAAGAACAGCGCCAGCGGCTGGGCGATCGAATCGATGAAACGGTAGAAGGCGTTCGCCGTGTTGGCGCCCGCCAGGACCAGGACGATGTAGATCGCCTCGACGAGCGCGAACAGCGCCCCGATCCCGGTGACCACTCGCACGGCGGTGCCGCGTCCACGGTAGATTCCCGTTCTGGCCATGCGAAGGAGTAGCCCCCTCCGTGAATTTCAAACCCGATCGGGTGATGCGGGTCAGCGCCTCTCGTTCGGAATGAAGATCCACAGACCCAGGTAGATCAGGAACTGCGGGCCGGGGAGCAGGCAGGACAGCACGAACAGCAGGCGCATCGTGCGGGGTTTCCAGCCGAGGCGGTGGGCCAGGCCGGCGCACACCCCGGCGATCACCCGGTTGTCGCGAGACCTCGTCAGTCGCATCGTTGTCGTCGTCATGCCACCACGATGCCCGTGCCCGCGGCCGCGCGCATCGGTGGAAACCCCCGAATCATCCCGGGGGTCAGCCCCAGTGCGCCGTCCGGGCGAAGTCCGCGAAGTCGCGGGGCGGACGGCCCAGCACTTGCTGCACGCCGTCGGTCACGGATTCGTTGCGGCCGTCCAGCACCTCGGCCAGCAGCTCGCTCAACGGCCCCGCGAACTCCGGCTCCACACCGGCCGCGACGAGGCCGGCCGCGAACTCCGCGGCGCTCACCGGCACGTACCGCACCGCACGGCCGAGCGCCGCCGAGATCTCCGCGGCGGCCTCGGCGAACGTGAGCAGCCGCGGCCCGGTGATTTCGTGCACCAGCCCCGCGTGCCCGTCCTCGGTGAGCGCCTTCGTCGCCACGTCCGCGATGTCGTCGGCGTCGATGAACGGCTCCGACACCTCGCCAGCCGGGAACGCGAACTCGCCGGCCACCACCGACTCGGCGAGGAAGTCCTCGCTGAAGTTCTGCGCGAAGAAGCTCGCCCGCACGACCGTCCACTCCGGACCCGCATCCTGGATCGCCTCCTCGCTGCGCCGCGCGCCGTCCTCGCCGCGGCCGGTCAGCAGCACCAGCCGCCGCACGCCCTGCTCGCCGGCCTGGCGGGCCAGCGCACCGATCTTCGGCGCCGCGTCGGGGAAACCGGCGTCCGGCGCGTAGGTCACGTACGCCGTCGTGACGTCCTTCAGCGCCGGTTCCCACGTGCCCCGCTCGTCCCAGTCGAAGCCGGTGGACCGCGCCGCGATCCGCACCTGCTCGCCGCGCGCCCGCAACCGGTCCGCGACCCGTCGTCCCGTCTTGCCCGTTCCGCCGATCACCAGGAAATTCGTCATGCCCCAAGGAAACCGGCCGGCAGACGGGCGGACCATGCTGAGCGCGCTCGTCCGCATGCGCGTTCGTCTACGCTGGGCCCGTGGACGAGCTGGCAGGCCTCCTGGACGGGCCCCGCGCCCGCGGCGCTTTCCTCCTCCGCGCCCAGCTGGCGCCGCCGTGGTCGATGCGGATCCAGGACGAGGCGCCGCTGACGCTCGTCGCCGTCCTGCGCGGCAGCGCGTGGGTGTGCTTCGACGACGGCTCCACGCGCAAGCTCACCGCCGGTGACGTGGCGGTGCTGCGCGGCCCCGACCCCTACACCTTCTGCGACCACCCGGACACCACGCCACAGGTCGTCGTCGGCCCCGAGCAGGTCTGCACCACCCCGGCCGGGCAGGAGGTCGTGATGACCGGCCTCGGCCTGCGCACCTGGGGCAACGACCCGCACGGCCCGACCACACTGCTCGTCGGCACCTACCAGCTCCGCGGCGAGGTCAGCCGCCGCCTGCTCGGCGCGCTGCCCGTCCTGGTCGTCGTGGCCGTGCCGGACTCACCGGTGATGACCCTGCTCGGCGCCGAGATCTCGCGTGACGAGCCGGGCCAGGAGGCCGTCCTCGACCGGTTGCTCGACCTGCTGCTCATCGACGTGCTGCGGAGTGGTTCGCCGGCCCCGAATCCGGCCCGTGGTACCGCGCCTACGCCGATCCGGTCGTTGGCCGGGCGCTGCGCCTGCTGCAGCACCGCCCGGAACACCCGTGGACGGTCGCCACGCTCGCCGCCGCGACCGGCGTGTCCCGCGCCGCGCTGGCCCGCCGGTTCACCGAACTGGTCGGCGAGCCGCCGATGGCCTACCTCACCGGCTGGCGGCTCGCGCTCGCCGCGGACCTGCTGCGGGACCCGGACACCACCCTCGCTGCCGTCGCCCGCCGCGTCGGCTACTCCAGCCCGTTCGCGCTCAGCGCCGCGTTCAAACGAGCTCACGGGGTGAGCCCGCAGCGGCACCGGCAGGGAGCGGCTGCTCGTCCGGGGTGACGCCCTCCCCGGCAGGCTCCGGCGGCGCCTGCGCCATCAGCACGGCGCAGACCGGCACCGCCAGCGCGATCGCGGCCAGCACGAACACCGGGAACAGGAACGAGAACACCTCGGCGCCGGACGGGTCGGGCGCGCTGACGTCGAGGCGCACCCGGACCGCCGCCATGCCGGTGTAGTGCATGCCGGTGACCGCCGCGCCCATGACGAGACCGGCGAGCAGCCGCCACTGCAGCTTGTCCAGCGCGGCGGTGAACCACAGCGCCGCCGTCGCCGCGACCACCGCGATCACGATCGACAGCGCGACCAGGCCGCCCTGGTAGCCGATGGTGCCCTTGATCTGCACCGCCCACATGCCGGTGTAGTGCATGAGGTTCACCGCGAGCCCGGTGATCAGCCCGGCCGCGAGCAGCCGCCACCACCGGAACCGCTCGCGCACCCCGAACACCAGCAGCCCGGCGAACACCGACACGACGGCGAGCACCGCGGACAGGATCGTGCGCGGGATGTCGTAGCGCACCGGCATCCCGGGCGTGGCGAACCCGAGCATCGCGACGAAGTGCATGACCCAGATGCCGACACCGCCGATCGACACGGCGGCCAGCACCAGCCACGCGATGCGCGCCCGCGGGCTGACCGCGGTGCGGGCCTGCAGCGTGCAGGCCAGGCCGAGCGCGCAGCCCGCCACCGACGTCAAATACGCCAGCACCATCACCCAGGCGCCCATTTCGAAGTGGTGGACGTGATCCATCGCCAAGCTCCTCGTCTACCGGCGGCGCAGCCGGGCCCGCATCTGCGCCATCGCGTGCTCGCTGGTGGTGATCAGGGTCTGCTTCGTCGAGTCGGCGGACCGGGCGTCGCAGGTGATGACCGGGACATCGGGCGCGACGGAAAGCGCTTCCCGCACCGCGTCGACCGAGTGCCGCCGCGCGCCGGGGAACTGGTTGAGCGCCACCACGAACGGCAGGCGGCGGGTCTCGAAGAAGTCGATCGCGGGGAAGCAGTCCGCCAGGCGCCGCGTGTCCACCAGCACCACCGCGCCGATCGCGCCGCGCACCAGGTCGTCCCACATGAACCAGAACCGGTGCTGGCCCGGCGTGCCGAACAGGTACAGCACCAGGTCGTGCGCGAGCGTGATGCGGCCGAAGTCCATGGCCACCGTCGTCGCCGCCTTGCCGGGGATCGCGCCGACCTCGTCGACGCCGACCGACGCCTCGGTCATCGCCGCTTCCGTCCGCAGCGGGATGATCTCCGAGATCGACCCGACGAACGTCGTCTTGCCGACACCGAACCCGCCGGCCACCACGATCTTGGCCGAGGTGATGCGGTTCAGCGTCTCAGAGCGTGCGTAGTCCACTCAGGACCCTTTCCAGGAGGTCGTGGCGTTCGTCCCAGGTGGCGTTGTCGCCGAGGGTGTCCCGCACGGTCACCAGCCCGGCGCCGAGCAGGTCGCTCACGATCACCTTCGCCACACCGAGCGGGATGTTCAGGTGCGCCGCGATCTCGGCGACCGAGCGGGGCCGCAGGCACAGCTGCGTCACCACCGACGGCGCGCTCGCGCGGTTGTAGGGCAGGGTCTGGCCTTCGGTCGTGGTGTGGACCAGCGCTTCGATGGCCAGCTCGACCGCGGGCTGCGTGCGGCCCTCGGTCCAGGCGTACGGGCGAGCCAGGGACGGCGAGCGGGAGTTCGGCCTGCGGTCCCCGAAGCTGTCGGGCTCACTCACGGCCTTGCCCGGTACGCGACTTGGCGCGCCGGCGTCTCGACCATGCGGCCGACGCGGTCGACCAGGAGCGTCATCTCGTACCCGACCAGCCCGATGTCGCAACCCGGGCTCGCGAGCACGACGAGGTTCGACCCGTCCCCGACGCTCATCAGCAGCAGGAACCCGTCCTCCATCTCGATCACCGACTGCACGACGCGGCCCGCGGTGAACAGCTCCGCCGTGCCGACGGCGAGGCTCGCGAGCCCGGACGCGATCGCCGAGAGCTGGTCCGCCCGGTCCTTGGGCAGGCTCTCGTTCGCCGCCACCAGCAGGCCGTCCGCGGACACCAGCGCGGCGTGCGCGACCCCGGCCACCTCCTGGGTGAACGCCGACACGAGCCAGCCCGGGCCGTGCTCTTCGGTCATCGTGGTTCCGCCTTCCCCTGTGGTGCCTGCCCGTTCCCGTTCCCCGTGCGGGCGCGAGCGGCGCGCATTCCGTTGTAGTGCCTGGCCAGGTTGTTCCGGACCGCGTTCGGGTCGCGGAAACCGGCCGGATCGGGTGCCGCGGCCTGCCGCGGCATGGCCGCGCCCGGCGCGAGCTGCGCACCGGGGCGGCGCGTCGGCAGCCCGGCGCTGGTGACCTGAGCCGCGACCGGCTGCTCGGTCGCGATCTCCGCGGCGCGCCAGCTCTCGTCGGCCGGGCTGCTGAAGTCCGGCCCCGGCTGCTCGGCGAACCACCCGGACACCACTCCGTCGAAGATCGGGGTGCGCACGGGCGTGGCGGCGGGGCGGGCCTGCGCGGGCACCGGCTCGCGGCGCACGGGCGCCGGGTCGGGCGCGGCGAGGCCGTCGGCGAGGACCAGTGCGCCCGGGACGTGCACGCTGGCCGTGATGCCGCCGTGGTTCGCGCCCGGGTGCGTCGGCCGCAGGCGCACCGTGACCCCGAGCGGGGCGGCCAGCCGCCCCACCACGAACAGGCCCATCCGCCGGGTGGTCTCCGGGCTGACCGTGTCGCCGGAGGCCAGCCGCTGGTTGGCCGAGGCCAGGTCGTCCGGCTGCATGCCCAGTCCGCTGTCGACCACCTCGACGAGCAGCCCGCCGTCGGCGCCGCGGTCGGCGGTGAGCAGCACCTTGTGCTCGGGCGGGGAGAACCGGATCGCGTTCTCCAGCAGCTCGGCGAGGATGTGCACGACGTCGCTGGCGGCGTGCGAGCGCAGCGCGCCGTTGGGGGCGTTGACGATGGTGACCCGCCGGTAGTCCTTCACCTCGGACGTCGCGGCGCGCAGCAGCTCGGCGGTGGAGACCGGGCCGTGGTCCCGCCGCGCCGGGCTGCCGCCCGCGAGGACCTGGAGGTTTTCGCCGTTGCGGCGCAGCCGCGTCGCCATGTGGTCGAGGCGGAACAGCTCCTCCAGGCGCTGCGGGTTGCGCTCGTCGGCTTCCAGGTCCTCGATGAGGGTGAGCTGCTGCTCGACCAGCGACTGGTTGCGGCGGGCCAGCGTCATGAACATCTCGCTGACCTGGCGGCGCAGCTCGGCCTGGTCGGCGGCCAGGCGCACGGCCTGCCGGTGCATGTCGCCGAAGGCCTGCGCCAGCTGCCCGATCTCCTCGTCGCCGTCCACCGGGACCGGCTCGATCGACTCCCAGGACACCGATTCGCCTGCCCGGACCTTCTCGATCGTCTCCGGCAGCTCGCGGCGCGCGGCGGTCAGCGCGGCCGCGTGCAGGCGGCGCACCGGCGTCACCAGCGAGCGTGCGACGAGCAACGCGATGGCCAGCGCCCCCAGCAGCGCGCCCAGCACGAGCGCGGTGTCACGCAGGGCGCTGGAGCGGGCCTCGTTGGTGCGCTCGCCGACGGTGGCCGCCAGGTCGCGCACCTGTCCCGCCAGCAGGTCGGACAGCGCCGCCGATTCGGTCGACAGCGCGGTGAGCAGGCCGGGCAGCCTGCTCCCGTCGCCGGTCGTGAGCGCGTCCAGCAGGACGGCCTGGCGGTTGCTGTTGCTGCCCGTGATGGACCGGAACCGCCCGATCACCTCCTGCGGCAGGCCGCGCTCGACCTGGCTCGCCAGCACGCCCTCCTCGGCGGCCGCGCGGGCGGCGGCGGCCAGCAGCGTGTCGTTGACCGGGCCGGTGACCGACGCGCGGATCAGCGCCTCCTCGACCGCGCGGGTGGTGCGCAGCTGCATCAGCGCGCCCGCGGTCGCCGCCGTGGTGTCCATCGCGGAGCTGCCCGCGGCGGCGATGGACTCCGGCAGGATCCGGCTCAGGTCCACCGCGACGTCGTGGTAGCCGGCGGTCATCGCCACCGTGGCCGAACCCGTCGCGGCGCCTGCCATCCGCAGCCCGGCCAGCCGCCCGACCGCGGTGTCCAGCGTCCGCGCGGTGTCCGCGGGCAGCTCCGCGAACTCGGCCTGCTTCTGCACGGCGGCGGTCTTCGCGTCGACGGTGGAGATCTGCCTGCCCAGCTCGCTGCTGCCGGGCGAGGCGACGGCCAGCACCATCTCGTCCTCGACGAGCGCGGTGAGGTCCAGGGTCGACTGCAGCGCGGGCAGCTGGTCACGCACCGCGCTGAGCTTGCTCGCCTCGGCGAGCTCGGCCCGCACCCGCGCCCCGGCCAGCGCCAGCGCGACCACGACCGGCAGCAGCAACACGACCGAGATCTTCGTGCGCAGGCTCCAGCCGCGCGGATGCCATGCCCCAGGGCCGGAGCCCGCAGTATCCATTTCTCCCAGCCCGCCCGATTCGTGTCCATGCCCCGTTCCGCGCGGGATCGCGGCGAAAGCGGAACGCGGTGATTGGCTTCCCCAGGTGATCGGTGTCAGGAGAAAACCGCAGCCGGGCGACCTTGTCAACCCTGCGCGTCACACCTGGTGAACGATGTTCGGCCAAATGTCGCAATGGCCCCTCTGTGGTGGTCCGCGGGCTGTTCCCGAACGGTCACCGAGAGTTCTCCGGTTAATGGCGGGTGAATGGTCAATGGGGCACCGTGGGTAAAACGACCGGCATTGCCGGGTGAAAACCGAATTGCGGTATTGGTCGGTGAGACATTTTCCGGCGGCGCCGAATCCACATGCGATCGCCGGTTCCGCACCGTCTAGGCTGCACCGGTGACGACGAAACCGGTGGCCACCCGACCGTGACGCGCCTGCTCCTGCTCCTCGCCGTCGTCCTGGCCGCCTGCGCGGCGCCCGCGCCCGCCCCGCCGGACGTCGTGTCCCTCGCCGCCGGACAGGTCCGCGGCACAGTGACCGACGGACACCGGCTGTTCCAAGGCATCCCGTACGCCACCGCGGCGCGCTGGCAGCCGCCCGCGCCCGGTCCGGTGTGGACGGGCGTGCGGGACGCCACCGCGCCCGGCGCGCGCTGCCCCCAGCCGGGTGAGGCGGGCAGCGAGGACTGCCTGTTCCTGAACGTGACCACCCCCGCGGGTGAGCCCGGCCGGCTGCCGGTGCTGGTCTGGATCCACGGCGGCGCGTTCGTCGGTGGCAACGGCGACTCCTACGACGCGCGGGACCTGGCCGCGCGCGGGCTGGTGGTCGTCACCGTCAACTACCGGCTCGGCGCGCTCGGCTGGCTCGCGCACCCGGCGCTCGCGCACGACGGCGGCACCGGCAACTTCGGCCTGCTCGACCAGCAGGCGGCGCTGCGGTGGGTGCGGGACAACATCGCCGCGTTCGGCGGCGACCCGGCGCGGGTCACCCTCGCCGGCGAGTCCGCGGGGGCGATGTCGGTGTGCGATCACCTGGTCTCGCCGGGCTCGGCCGGGCTCTTCCGCGCCGCGATCGTCCAAAGCGGACCGTGCCAGGCGCATTCCCCGGCCGCGGTGGCGGAAGCGGCGAGCGTCGAGTACGCGGCGAAGCTCGGCTGCAGTGATCCGGCCAGCGCCGCCGCGTGCCTGCGTGCCCTGCCGCCGTCCCGGCTGCTCACCCCGCCGCGCTACTACGACCTCGCCGGTGTCCCGGTCGCGGGCCCGGTGACCGGCGGCGGTGCGCTGCCCGTCAACCCGGTCGACGCGATGCGCGACGGCGACGCGGCCAGGGTGCCGGTGCTCGTCGGCGTGACGCGGGACGAGTTCACCCTGTTCCTGGCGCAGCAGTACGCGGCGACCGGGAAGACGGTCACCGCCGACGGCTACCCGGCCGCGCTGACGCGGGTGTTCGGGGCGGACGCCGCGGCCGTGGCCGCCGAGTACCCGCTCACCGCCCACGGCGGCTCGGCTCCGCGTGCGCTGGCGGCGGCGCTCACCGACGCCGCGTTCGCGTGCCCGGCGCGGGACATGGCGGGAGCGCTGTCCCGCACCGGCCCGGTCTACGCCTACGAGTTCGGTGACTCGCGGGCCCCGGTCCCGGACACCCTGTCGCGCACGCCGTTCCCGCTCGGCGCCGCGCACAGCCTGGAGCTGTCCTACCTGTTCGGCGGCGGCGCGTCGTTCGACGACGGGCAGCGGCGGTTGTCGGCGCGGATGGTCGCCGACTGGGCGTCGTTCGTGCGCACCGGCGCGCCCGGCCCGGACTGGCCGCGCTACGACCCGGCGCACGAGCAGGTGCGCACGCTAGCCCCGGACGGCCCTCACACGACCGGGGACTTCGCCGCGGCGCACCACTGCGGGTTCTGGCGGGACCGCTAGGTTCGCCGTCATGCGGTTCGGGGTTTTCGTCCTCGCCGGGCGGTTTCCGGGACAGGACGACGGGGAGGCGCTCGCGCGGTCGCTGGACGTGGTCGAGCGGGCGGAGGCGGCCGGGTTCGACGACGCGTGGATCGCCGAGCACCACTTCATGTCCTACGGGGTGTGCCCGTCGGCGGTGACGTTCGCCGCGCACGCGCTGGGCCGGACGCGGCGGATCACGGTGGGGACGGCGGTGAGCGTGCTGTCGAGCGCCCACCCCGTCGCGCTGGCCGAGCAGGCCGCGATGCTGGACCGGGTGTCCGGCGGGCGGTTCCGGCTCGGGGTCGGGCGCGGCGGGCCGTGGGTGGACCTCGAAGTCTTCGGCACCGGGCTGGACCGGTACGAGCGGGGGTTCGCCGAGGGCCTGGATCTGCTGGTGCAAGCGCTTTCCTCGGCTGCGGTGGGCGCCGCTGGCGAGTTCTTCGCGTTCCGCGAGGTGCCGGTGGTGCCGCGGCCGGTGTCGCTGCCGCCGGTGACCGTGGCGTGCACGTCGCGGGAGACGGTGGAGCTGGCGGCCGCGCGCGGGCTGCCGATGCTGCTGGGGATGCACATCGGCGACGAGGAGAAGGCCGCGATGGTGGCGCACTACGGGAAGGCGGCGGCCGCGGCCGGACAGGACCCGTCGGCGCCGCACGTCTCGGCGGTGCTGGCGCAGGTGAGCGACTCCCGCGCGGCCGCCGAGGCCGAGCTGCGCGCGTCGATGCCGGACTGGCTGCGGGAGGGGCTGGCCGGGTACGTGCCCGTGGACGGCCGACCGTACCGCCCGCGTGACGCGGCGGAGTACACGGAGCTGCTGTGCCGGCTGCACCCGGTCGGCAGTCCCCGCGCGTGCGCCGACCGGCTGGCCGCGGCGGCGGAGCGGACGGGCATCGCGCACACGATCCTGTTCGTCGAGGGCGCCGGCGCGCGGGAGCGAGTGCTGACCAACGTGACGCGACTCGGCGCGGAGGTCCTGCCGCTGCTCCGCTGAGCCCGCCGGCAACCGTACCGCGGCCGCAGAAGGCCCGTACCGGCCTTGATCCCGGCCGCGCGCGCCCGACGACGTCGTGCGTCGAGTACGACGGCGACGTGGTGTACGTCAAGGATGGATCGGCCGACGGGTACTCGTCGTTCGGCAAGGTCTCGTCCACCTCCGGCACCGCCTACCGGTTCTGCCGCAACCAGCACGGCGCGGGTACCTGTTCGGCTTCACCAACGTGTGAACGCACGGCGGGCGCGTCCCCTCGGGGGAGAGGACGCGCCCGTTTCCGTCAGCGGGTCAGGACTCCTTGGGGGACAGGGTGACGTCGATCGTGTTGCCGGGGCCGGTCGCCAGCGGGCTGATCAGCCCGGTCAGCGGACCGCAGTTCTCCAGCGGCGCGATCGCGTAGGTGCCGCTGAGGTCACCGCCCGCCAGCGGGTCGAACCCGGGGCCGGAGGTGAGGTTGATCTCCGACGGCTCCGAGCTCTGGCACTTCGGCGACTTGCTGATCGGGAAGCCGAAGACCTTCACGCTGGGCAGCTTGATGGTGGTGTGGCTGGTGGAGTTCAGCACACCGCCCGCCAGCGTCCCGGTCGTCTTGCCCTCCTGTTCGAAGGCCACCTTCGCGGTGATCGGGATGAAGTGGAACAGCGTGGCCTTCAGCTTCGACGGCTCCAGCGACAGGTCGGCCGTGAAGTTCCCGGTCGCCAGGTCGAGGTTCGCGTCGATACCGCCGGACAGCGGCACCGTGGCGTTGAGCTTCTTGACCACCGAATCGCCTTCGAGCGCGTAGCTGTAGTCGATCCCGGTCGGCGGGTTGCTGGTGGTGGTCGTCGGCTCGGTCGTGCTGGGCTCGGTGGTCGTGGGCTCGGTCGTGGTCGGTTCGGTGGTCGTGGGCTCTGTCGTTGTGGGCTCGGTGGTGGTGGGTTCCGTGGTGGTCGGTTCCGTCGTCGTCGGCTCGGTGGTGGTCGGCTCGGTCGTCGTGCCGCCGTTGATCGTGATGGTGGCGAGCGTGTTGTTCTGGCCGGCCACCTGCGTGCACTGCGAGTCGAAGACGCCCAGCCCGGTGTCGGTGCCGTCGGCGCGCTTCGGGTGCAGGGTCAGCAGGATGTCGCCGACGGTGATCGTCGCCTGCCCGGCCTGGGTGAAGGTCAGGGACGGCGCGTCACCGGTGGCCACCGTGTCGAACGAGCCCGACGCGGGCACCGGGGTCACCGGGATCGTCGCCGGCACGGTCACCGGGATGGTGGCCTCCGGCGCCGTCACGGTCGAGCTCGCCTGTGCGGAGCCCTCGACCGTGGCCGCCCCGACGAGGGTCAGGCCCTGCGTCGCGGTCGGCGGGACGGTCGCGACGGCGGTGACCGTGAAGGCCGGGGTCGGCTCACCCACGTTCACGGTCGTCGGGATGTCCGCGCTGATCACGATCTGCAGGGTCTGGGTACCGATCAGCGGGAACGGGCAGCTGTAGTTCAGGGTCAGCGAGACCGGATCGGCCGCACTGGTCCCGGCTCCGGCCAGCACGGCCGTGAGCGCCGCGCCGGTCGCGACGGTCGCCGACGCGGCCGCCGCGACCATCCTTCTCATTCTGGTTCTAGTTCGCACACCTATCCTCCGGTGTATCGGCAGTGATACGAAAACCACGCGACAGCAAGGAAAACGGCCGCCGTGGTCATCGGAATTGGTTGCTACCGATGGGTAAACTAGTTTCACGGCGTCGGCATTGGCAATATGTGCGCGAACAAAGTCGTTGCGGGCCAAGGAAGTTGTCACCGGCCGATGTGACGGCGCCGGTCCGACCCGCACGGCGCGGACAATGTTCGGCAGCCGCCGGCGGAAGCGCTCACGGAGATGACAAAAAGCGGCTGTCCGGCCCGCGCGGGAGTGCCAAGGACGTGTGGCCGGCCTTGACCGGGAGGGGGGCCAGGCTTACTTTCCGCGGATGCCCGACTGCGTCACGTTCGACCTGTTCTCCGACCAGCCGCGGGCGGCGCTGTGGCCGCTGATCGGCTCGCCGGAACTGTACCCCCGCTTCTTCCGGGGCGTCGGGTCGGTCGAGCGGACGGGCACCACCGGACGCCACCCGCGCTACCGGATCCGGCTGACGCTGAGCGGGCGGCCGGTCGAGCACGACATGCGGGTGCTGCTGAGCCGCCGCGAGGAACAGCTGGTGCTGGAGACGGTGCCGGACACCGGCGGCTGCCTGTCGGTGCGCCTGTTCGAAGATCCCCGGGGCACCCGGCTCAAGGTCATCTACTTCCGCCCGGGCGTGCCCAGCCCCGGCCGCGCGCCCGCGCCGGCCGACGTGCGGTCCTGGGCGCAGGACGGTCTCGAACGGATCGACCGCCACCTCCGGGGAACCGCGGACCCGTGGCCGCCGGACCGCGCCCCGTCGACCCGGCAGGTCGCCAACACGCTGATCGCGGCGGGAATCCTGGCGCCGGCCCGGCCGGACCGCCTGATCCGGCAGCTGCGTGCGCTGGTCCAGTGGGGCGCCACCCTCGCCGGCGGCTACACCGCGGCCGCCGCCCGCTCACCCCGCGGTGTCGCGGTGATCGACGAGGACGGCGCCCGCACCACGTTCGCCGCGCTCAGCGCCGAAGCGAACCGGCTCGCCGCCGCGCTGCAAGCGGTCGGCGTCGGCCCGCACGGCACCGTGGCGATCATGGCACGCAACCACAGCGCGATGGTGAAGACGTTGCTGGCGTGCGGACGGCTCGGCGCGAGCACCGTGCTGCTCAACACCGGCCTCGCCCGGCCGCAGGTCGCCCACGCGGTGGACCGGCACGACGTGCGCGTGCTGGTGGCCGACGGCGAGTTCGCGCCGCTGGTCGCCGGGCTGCCGCTCACCGCGGTCCTGCTCACCGGAGCCGACGACGGCCCGCCGGGGCAGCCGACGCTGACCGAGGTCATCGCCGACACCCCGGACGCCGAGTTCGCCCCGCCGGAGCGGCCGGCGCCGATCGTCGTCCTCACCTCGGGCACCACCGGCACGCCGAAGGGCGCGCGGCGCCCCACGCCGAAGGGCCTCGGCGCCGCGGTGGCGCTGCTGTCGCGGATCCCGTTGCGGGCGGGGGAGCGGATCCTGATGGCCGCGCCGCTGTTCCACAGCTGGGGCCTGTCCGCGCTGCAGGTCGGCATGCCGCTGCGCGCGACGCTGGTGATGCAGCGCCGGTTCGACCCGGAGGCGTGCCTGCGGGCGATCCAGGAGCACCGGTGCACCGCGATGTTCGCCGTTCCGGTGATGCTGCAGCGCATCATGGCGCTGCCCGAGGAGGTGCGAGCGCGGTACGACACCAGCAGCCTGCGGATCGTGGCCAGCAGCGGGTCGGCACTGCCCGCCTCGCTCGTCACCGCGTTCCAGGACGCCTTCGGCGACGTGCTCTACAACTTCTACGGCTCGACCGAGGTGTCCGCGGCCTCCGTCGCGACGCCGGCCGACCTGCGTGCCGCCCCCGCCACCGCGGGGTACCCGCCGCTCGGCACGCGACTGGCGGTGCTCGGCCCGGCGGGCGAACCGGTGCCGCCCGGCACGGTCGGCGCCATCTTCGTGGGCAACGACCTGCTCTTCGACGGCTACACCGACGGCACCAGCCGGACCACCCGCCGTGAGCTGATGGACACCGGTGACCGCGGCTACCTCGACGCCGACGGCCGGTTGTTCGTCGCGGGCCGGGACGACGACATGATCGTCTCCGGCGGGGAGAACGTGTTCCCGCGGCCGGTGGAGGAGGCACTCACCGAGCTGCCCGGTGTGGCCGACGCGGCCGTGGTCGGCGTGCCCGACGACGAGTTCGGGCAGCGGCTGGTCGCGTTCGTGACCGTGCGGCCGGGCGCCCGGCTCGACGAGGACATCGTGCGCGCGTACCTGCGCCGCCGGGTGGCGCGGTTCGCGATCCCGCGGGAGGTCGTGTTCGTCGACGAGCTGCCGCGCACCCCGACCGGCAAGGTGCTCAAACGGCTGCTGCTGGAGGAGGAGTGGGCGCCGGCCGCCGGGAACACCCACTTCCGGTAGGCCCACCAGCGGAACACCGCGCCCAGCAAGGTGCCGACGACCATGCCGCTGACGAAGTCGGCGGCCTCCTGGGTCACGAGCGGCACCTCCGGCACCCGCAGGTCCAGCGCGTACCGGGAAACCAGCGGTGGCACCAGGTTCAGCCCGACCGCGAGCGCGTTCACGAGGAAGAACAACGCGGCCTCGGCGGATTTGTTGCGGCCGCCGCGCGTGTCGAACGACCATTCCCGGGACAGGACATAGGAAACGGCGGTGGCCACGACCGTCGCGATCGCGAGCGCGGTCACCGGTTTGCCCGTCAGCACGGTCAGTTTCAGCGCGTAGTTGAGCGCGGCGGTCAGGACGAAGGTTGCGGCGCCGACGGTGGCGAACCGGAACAGCTGCCGCCGTCGCATCGCCACCTCCTCGTCGCGGGATGGCGAAACGCTAGTGCACCAACCGGTTTCCGCCCACCCCGAACCGGATTCTGTCGCCGGGGGGTGACAGGCCGCGGAGCGGTATTTCGTAGCCCGGTGACAAGAAAAGCGGCCGGCGCGGAAGATCGAACGGGAAGCGTTGTGGCGCTGGTTGACCCGCCGGTAACGTCCTCGCGGTCCGCTACCGGAGGGTTCGATGACGCAAACCCGGTCACGTCGCGCCGCTGTCGCCGCGCTGGGACTGGCTCTCGTGGCCGCCGCGCTGGCGCCCGCCACGACGGCCGTCGCCACCGCGGCGACCCGCGGCGGCACGAGCACGTGCCAGGCCGGCGGGCCGGTCGAAGTGCCGGTGTCCTTCAGCGCCACGTTCGCCGAAACCGTCGCGCAGGGCGCGAACGTGCCGGTGTCCGACGCCGCCGTGACGCTCGTCGTGCCCGCGGCGGCCGTTGACGCGCTGCGCGACTCGGGCGGCACCTCGGTGGACGCGTCCGCCGCGGTGGAGCTGAGCGTCGCCCAGCAGGCGGGCACCCAGGAACTGACCGTCACCGGACTGTCCACATCGGAGATCCCGCTCCCTGCCGACGGCGAGCTGCGGATCACGCTGCCGGGCCGGGTTCCGCCGATCGCGGCCGGCGCCGGTCCGGTGACGGTCTCCCTCACCTCGCTGGCTCCTCGGCTGGTCGTGCGTGGCGAGACGTTGAACGCCGACCTGGCTTGCACCGCTGATCCGGCGGCCAATGGGGAGTTGGCGCGGGTGGCGGTGACGGCCGCGGAGGTGCCGGTGGTGCCCGAGGTCGCGGCGGCGGTGGCGGAAGCGCCGTTGCTGACGGCGAAGTTCCTCGTCGACGGCACCTCGCACATCGCGAAGATGGGCTCGGACCTGGTGCTGGAGCAGGGCACGTTCGACGCGGGCCTGTTCACCGGCGACGTGCCGAACACGATTCGCATCGAGGGCGACCTGAACCTGCCGAAGTCGAGCAGCTACTTCGTGGCGTTCCGGTTCATGCCGGTGACCAGCGACGTCGAGCTGCCGCAGGAAGGCAAGGCGACGGGCACCGCGGATATCAGCGGCGGCCTGTTCACGCCGACGATCGACATGACGATCCGCGTGAACCTGGTGGTGAGCAACGTGAAGCAGGACGGCGTGCCGATCGCGGTGGGGCCGGGCTGCCGCACGGTGGCGCCGCTGGTGATCCCGATGAAGGGGCAGACGTCGCTGCTGCCCGGCAGCAAGTCGACGATGGAGTCCACTTTCGACATCCCCGCGTTCTCGGGCTGCGGCGTGAGCGAGGACCTGGACCCGCTCCTGACGGGCCTGATCTCCGGCCCGGGCAACAAGATGACCACGACGCTGACCGCGCAGGGGGTGGGCTGAGATGACCGCCCGCCCGAGCCCGGCCCCTGTGGGAGCGTCCGCCCCGGCGACTCCTGGCCCCCGCCGCACGGTGGCTAGCGCAGGGCCGGGTGGCGCGGATACGGGGCGTGCGTTGCGCAAGTGGTGGTCTCTCGCGACCGCCCGCCCGAGCCCGGCCCCTGTGGGAGCGTCCGCCCCGGCGACTCCCGGCGCGGCCCGCAGCGGCCGGCGCACCGCCGACTGGCGCGAACACCGGGCTGCGCGCGCACTGGGCGCGTGTCGGGCAGGAGTGGTCTCCCACGGCCACCGGCACGAGCCTGGCCGCGCCGGCGCCAGCGGCCGCCCCGGTAAGGGTGACTGCTGGCCGCCGGCCCGCAACCGCCGGCGCGCCGCCGCGTGGTGTGAACATCGGGCGCGCATGTCGCGCAGGGGGTGGCCTCTCGTGACTGCCCGCACGTGTCTGGCCCCGCCCGTGCGGGCCGCCGCCCGGCGACTCCCCGGCTCCCGCCGCGCGGCGGCCAGCGCACCTCACGCAGGGGGTGGCCTGAGATGACCGCCCCCGTCACCGCCGCCCGCAATGCCGTCGGCGAGTTCGGCAAGCTCTTCGGCCTCGCGCTGGACATCGTCGTCGCGATGTTCAAGCGACCCTTCCAGGTTCGCGAGTTCGTGCAGCAGTTCTGGTTCGTCGCGAGCGTGTCGATCCTGCCCGCCGCCCTGGTCAGCATCCCGTTCGGCGCCGTCATCACGCTCCAGCTCGGCGGCCTCACCAGCCAGCTCGGCGCCGAGTCGTTCAACGGCGCCGCCAGCGTCCTCGCCGTCATCCAGCAGGCCAGCCCGATCGTCACCACCCTCGTCGTCGCCGGGGCCGGCGGCTCCGCCATCTGCGCGGAGCTCGGCTCCCGCACCATCCGCGAGGAGATCGACGCCATGGAGGTCCTCGGCGTCTCCCCGATCCAGCGGCTCGTCGTCCCCCGGGTGCTCGCCGCGATGGCCGTCGCCGTCCTGTTGAACGGCATGGTCAGCTTCGTCGGCGTCACCGGCGGCTACGTGTTCAACGTGCTGCTGCAGGGCGGCACCCCGGGCGCGTTCCTCGCCAGCTTCTCCGCGCTGGCGCAACTGCCCGACCTGTGGGTGGGCGAGGTGAAGGCGGTGATCTTCGGGTTCCTCGCCGGGCTCGTCGCCTCCTACCGCGGCCTCAACCCGAAGGGCGGCGCTAAGGGCGTCGGCGACGTCGTCAACCAGTCCGTCGTCATCACGTTCCTGCTGCTGTTCTTCGTGAACTTCGTGATCAGCGTGATCTACCTGCGCGTCGTGCCTGCGAAGGGAGCCTGAGCCAGTGACCCACCGGTTGCTGAACCCCGAGCGCCCGATGAACGGCCTGGTGCGCCTCGGCGACCAGCTCGCGTTCTACCTGCGCGCACTCGCCTGGACGCCGCGCACCCTCACCCGCTACGGCCGCGAGGTGGTCCGCCTGCTCGCCGAGGTCGCGTTCGGCAGCGGCGCGCTCGCCGTCATCGGCGGCACCATCGGCGTGATGGTCGGCATGTGCGTGTTCACCGGCACCGTCGTCGGCCTGCAGGGTTTCTCCGCGCTCGACCAGCTGGGCACGTCGGCGTTCGCCGGGTTCCTCTCGGCCTACTTCAACACCCGCGAGATCGCCCCACTGGTCGCCGCGCTCGCGTTGTCCTCCACCGTCGGCTCCGGGTTCACCGCCCAGCTCGGCGCGATGCGCATCTCCGAGGAGATCGACGCGCTCGAGGTGATGGCCGTGCGCAGCATGCCCTACCTGGTGACGACCCGGATCATCGCCGGATTCATCGCGATCATCCCGCTGTACGTGATCGGCCTGCTGACCTCCTACCTGGCGGCCCGCACGATCACCGTCACCGTCTACGGCCAGTCGGGTGGCACCTACGACCACTACTTCAGCCTGTTCCTGCCGCCCGAGGACGTGCTCTGGTCGTTCGCGAAGGTGATGGTGTTCAGCGTCGCGATCATCCTCACCCACTGCTTCTACGGCTACCGCGCAGGCGGCGGCCCGGCCGGGGTCGGCGTCGCGGTGGGACGGTCGGTGCGCACTTCGATCGTCGTGGTCAGCGTGCTCGACTTCTTCCTCAGCCTGGCGATCTGGGGCGCCACCACGACCGTGCGGGTGGCGGGATGAGCGAGCAGCGCAGGCGCCTGGTGTTCGGCGCGCTCGGCCTGGTGTTCATCGCACTGCTCGGCGCCATGGGCTGGTTCGCGGTCGCCGTCTACGGCAAGGCCTTCAGCTCCGCGGTCCCGGTGGTGCTGCGCGCCGAGCGGGCGGGCACCCAGCTGAAGGAGAACGCCGACGTCAAGGTCCGCGGGGTGCTCGTCGGGTCCGTGCGGTCGATCGACGTCAAACCCGGCTGGGTCGACGTGGAGCTGGCGATGGACCCGGACCGGATTGGCGACATCCCGGCGAACGTGTCCGCCCGGCTGCTGCCGAAGACGTTGTTCGGACAGCGGTACGTCAGCCTGGTGATCCCGCCCGCGCCCGCGCCGCGCGCGTTGTCGGCCGGAGCGGTGATCCAGGAGGACCGCAGCAGCCAGGCGGTCGAGGTCGAGCAGGCGCTGCGCGACCTGCTGCCGGTGCTGCAGGCCGTGCAGCCGCAGAAGCTCGCGAGCACCCTCGGCGCGGTGTCGCAGGCGTTGGAGGGCCGCGGCCCCGAACTGGGCACGACCCTGGTGTCCCTCGGCGACTACCTGGGCCGGCTCAACCCGGAGGTGCCGGAGCTGCGCACCGCGATCACCAAGCTCGCCGACACGGTGAACACCTACTCCACCGCCGCGCCGGACCTGGTGGACGCGATGGCCGACCTGCGCACCACCGCGACCACCCTGACCCGGCAGCAGCAGGACCTCGCCGCGTTGTTCACCACCGTGACCGCGGCCGGCGACGACGCGCACGGCTTCCTCGACGCCAACGACGACACACTGGTCGACCTGTCCGCGGACAGCAGGCCGGTGCTCGACCTGCTCGCCGAGTACAGCCCGGAGATCCCGTGCGTGGCCGACGCGGCCGCCCGGTTGAAGCCGGTCGTCGAGCGGGCCCTGGGGGTGGGCACGGCCGAACCCGGCCTGCACGTGGACCTCACGGTGCGGCCGCCGAAACCGGGCGGCGCCCCGCCGCCCGCGGCGGGCGGACCGCGGTGTCCCACGGCCGGGTCGGCCGCGCCGGGGGCGGACACCCCGGCGGCGCAGCGGTTCCTGGCCGAACTGCTCGCCCCCGTGCTGGGGGAGCGGCCGTCCGAGATCCCCGGCTGGAGCGGACTGCTGGTGAACCCGCTGCTGCGTGGCGCGGAGGTGACGCTGAAATGATCCGACCGCTGATCAAGGGCCTGGTCTTCGCGGTCGTCACGGTGCTCGCGACCGGGCTGCTGGCCGTCACGATCGCCAACCGCGGCGACGGCGACACCGTCACCTACCGCGCCTGGTTCAGCGACGTCACCTCGCTCAACTCCGGCGACGACGTCCGCATGTCCGGCGTGCGCATCGGGCAGGTCACCGGCATCGAGATCGTCGACCGCCGCATCGCCGAGGTGTCCTTCGAGGTCGACAAGGACCGCGCGCTCAGCTCGACGGTCACCGCGGCCGTGAAGTACCGCAACCTCATCGGCCAGCGCTACATCACGCTCGACCAGGGCGCGGGCACCGGACGGCTGGACCCGGGCGGGTTGATCCCGCTCGAACGCACCCGGCCCGCGCTGGACCTGACCGCGGTGTTCAACGGGTTCAAGCCGTTGTTCCAGGCGTTGTCCCCGCAGGACGTCAACCAGCTCGCCGGCGAGATCGTGCAGGTGCTGCAGGGCGAGGGCGGCACCGTCGCGGACCTGTTGCGGCACACCGCGTCGCTGACGTCCTCGCTCGCCGACCAGGACCAGGTGATCGGCCAGGTGATCACGAACCTCAACGAGGTCCTCGACCGCGTCAACGCCCGCGACGGCCAGCTCGCGCAGCTGCTCGACGCCACCCAGCAGCTGGTGTCCGGGCTCGCCGCGAACTCCGGGCCGATCGGCGAGGCGATCGACGGCATCGGCGACCTCACCACCGCCACCGCCGGGCTCGTGCGGGACGCTCGGGACCCGCTGCGGGGCGACATCGACGCGCTGGAGGAGCTGGCGAGAACCTTGGGCGACAACACACCGGAGTTCGAGAGGTTCCTGAACAACCTGCCCGTCAAGTACGAGTCGATCGGCCGCATCGCCTCCTACGGCTCGTGGCTGAACTTCTACCTGTGCTCGGTGCACTCCGACGCCGCCCCGGCGCCCGGCGGCGGCCCGGTCGGGGTGCCCGTGACCGAGGCGAGGTGCCGCCGGTGAAGTCGTTCCGGTCACGCAACTCCTTCCGCCTCGGCCTCGCCGGGCTGGCCCTGATGCTCGTGCTCGGCGGGCTCTCCCTGTTCTGGGACCGGCTGCCCGCGCTGGGCGGCACCACCTACACCGCGGAGTTCACCGAGGCCGCCGGCCTCAAGAGCGGGGACGAGGTGCGCGTCGCGGGCGCGAAGGTCGGCGAGGTCACCGGCGTCGCGCTGGACGGCGACCACGTCAAGGTCACCTTCCGGGTCACCGACACGTGGGTCGGCGACGAGAGCACGGTGTCGGTGCGGATCAAGACCTTGCTGGGGGCCAAGAACCTCGCGCTCGACCCGCGCGGCGAGCGCGAACAGGACCCGGACCAGCCGATCCCGCGCAACCGCACGGTGACGCCGTACGACGTCAACGACGCCTTCGCCGACCTCGCCCGCACCACCGGCGAACTCGACACCGACCAGCTGGCGGCGAGCTTCCGCACCCTCGCGCAGACCTTCGACGCCGCCACCCCGCAGGACGTCCGGTCCGCTTTGGACGGTCTGGCCGCGTTGTCGCAGACGATTTCCTCGCGCGACACCCAGCTGAAGCAGTTGCTCAGCGGCACCGCGGAGCTGAGCGGCACGGTCGCCGAGCGCACCGACCAGCTCGCCCGCCTGATCACCGACGGGAACGTGCTGCTGACCGAGTTCGACCAGCGCCGGTCCGCGCTCGACCAGCTGCTGCACGGCACCCGCGACCTCTCGCAGCAGGTGCGCGGCTTGATCGACGAGAACAACGCGCAGCTGCAGCCCGCGCTGGAACAGCTCGACCGCGTGACGGACGTGCTGCAGCGCAACCAGAACACGCTCGACCGCAGCCTGAGCCTGTCCGGCCCGTTCTACCGGCTGCTCGGCGACGCGATCGGCAACGGCAACTGGATCGACACCTACCTCTGCGGGCTGATCGTCCCCGCGGACGGCGGTCCGTGCATGCCACCGAAACCGGGAGGAGGCGGCTGATGACGGTGTCCCGCATCGGCAGGTGGCTGCGCTGGGGCGCGCTCGTCGTGATCATCGCGACGCTGGCCACCGCGATCGTGATCGTCGTGCGCGACAGCGGGCGCGGCAAGCACCTCACCGCGTACTTCACCGCGGCCGTCGGCATCTACCCCGGCTCGGAGGTGCGGATCCTCGGCGTGCCGGTCGGCACGGTCGACACCGTCGAGCCGCAGGGGCAGCAGGTGAAGGTCGGGTTCACGGTGGACCGCGGCATCCAGGTGCCCGCCGACGCGGCCGCCCTGGTCGTGACGCCGAGCCTGGTCAGCGACCGGTACGTGCAGCTCGCACCGGTCTACCGCGGCGGCGCGGAGATCGCCGACGGCGCGGTGATCCCGGTGGCCCGCACCGCGGTGCCGGTCGAGCTGGACCAGCTGTTCGCGAGCCTGGACCGCCTGACCACCGCGCTCGGCCCGCAGGGCGCCAACGGCGACGGCGCGCTGTCGGCCCTGCTCAGCAGCGCGGCGGAGGACCTCACCGGCAACGGCGCGCAGCTCGGCGAGCTGATCCGGCAGCTCGGCCAGGCCGCCACCACCCTGAGCGGTTCGCGGGACGACCTGTTCGCCACCGTCGACAACCTGCAGCGGTTCACCACGATGCTCGCCGACAACGACGACCAGGTGGGCAGGCTGGCCGACCTGCTCGCGCGGGTGTCGGCGTTCCTCGCCTCGGAACGGGACGTCTTCGGCGCGTCGCTGGACGAGCTGGCCGGCGCGCTCGGGCAGATCCAGCAGTTCGTGCGGGACAACCGCGGCCGGATCAAGTCCAATGTGGACAAGCTGATGGGCACGGCCCAGGTGCTGGCGAACCAGCGCGCATCCCTGTCCGAGGCGCTGACCACGGCGCCGGATGCGTTGAACCGGCTGCTCGCCGCCTACGACCCGGCCAACTCGACGATCTACAGCCGGGCCGACCTCAACGAGTTCAGCATGGGCCCGGTCCTGCCGCTGGGAGGCGGCCGATGAAGCGCACCCCACTGGCCGCGGCCCTGCTGGCCGCGCTGGCGCTGCTGACCGGCTGCTCGTTCGGCGGGCTCTACGACACGCCGCTGCCCGGCGGCGCGGACCTCGGCGATCACCCGTACCGGGTCGTCGTCGGCTTCCGGGACGTGCTCGACCTGGTGCCGCAGTCCGCGGTCCAGGTCGACGACGTGCCGGTCGGCCGGGTCGAGCGGATCGACCTGTCCGCCGACGGCCGCACCGCGCAGGTCACGCTCGTGGTGAACGGCTCGGTGCGGCTGCCGGCGAACGCGGAGGCGTGGCTGCGGCAGAGCAGCCTGCTCGGCGAGAAGTTCGTCGAGCTGGGGCCGCCCGCGGCCGGCGAACCGCAGGGCGCCCTCGCCG
The DNA here is from genome assembly GCF_021654135.1 of Amycolatopsis tucumanensis. Classification (GTDB taxonomy): domain Bacteria; phylum Actinomycetota; class Actinomycetes; order Mycobacteriales; family Pseudonocardiaceae; genus Amycolatopsis_E; species Amycolatopsis_E tucumanensis. The sequence goes on from NZ_JAKGSD010000065.1 coordinate 31,863, forward strand.
ATGGCGCCCGCATCCCGGTCGAGCGCACCAACCGCAACCCGCAGGTCGAGGAGGTGCTCGGCGCACTGTCGATGCTGCTCAACGGCGGCGGCGTCGGCCAGGTGCAGCAGATCAGCCGCGAGCTGAACGCCGCGCTGGGCGGCAACGAGGCGGAGATCCGCGACCTGCTGACCGAGGTGAACACCTTCGTCGCCGGGCTGGACCAGCACCGCGGCGAGATCACCAGGGCGCTGAACGGGATCGAGCGGCTGTCCGCGTCGCTGTCCGCCCGCAAGGACCAGATCACCGGGGTGCTGGACGACCTCACGCCCGGCATCGACGTGCTGGCCCGGCAGCGCGAGCAGCTGGTCACCATGCTCACCTCGCTGGACCACCTGTCCGGCGTCGCGGTCGACACCGTGAACCGCAGCAAGGACGACCTGATCGCGGACCTGCGGGCGCTGGAGCCGACGCTGCGGCAGCTGACCGTGGCAGGGCAGCAGCTGCCGGAGGCGATGGAGATGCTGCTGACGTTCCCGTTCCCGGACGCCGCGCTCGACGCGATCAAGGGCGACTACCTCAACCTGTTCCTGGACTTCGACGCCCAAACCTCAGGCAACCAGACTTCGGGCACGAGCCCGCAGTCCGCGCCGCTCCCGCTGGGTGGTGGTTCCTAGATGCTGACCCGCAAGGTGCGTGTGCAGGTCATCGTGTTCGCGTTGATCGCGCTGGCCGGGATCACCTACGTCGGCGCCCGCTACGCCGGGCTGGACCGGCTCTTCGGCGGCGGCGGGTACGTGGTGCGCGTCGAGCTGGCCGACTCCGGCGGCATCTTCACCAACGCCGAGGTCACCTACAACGGCGTGCCGATCGGCCGCGTCGGCGAGCTGCGGCTCACCGACTCCGGGCTGGAGGCCGACCTGCGGATCGACGACGGCGCCCCGCCGGTGCCCGCGGACGTCGAGGCGGTGGTGACGAACCGGTCGGCGGTGGGGGAGCAGTACGTCGACCTGCGGCCACGCAGCTCCGGCGGCCCGGTGCTGGCCGAGGGCTCGGTGATCGCGTTGTCCCGCACGCGGTTGCCCTTGCCGAACGAGCAGCTGGTGCTGAACCTGGACCGGCTGGTCGCGTCGGTGCCGCGGGACGCGCTGCGGTCGGTGGTGGACGAGCTGTACGACGCGACGCTGGACACCGGCCCGAGCCTGCAGGCGCTGCTCGACGCGACGTCCGCGTTCACGCAGTCCGCCGCGGAGCACCTGCCGCAGACGATCCAGCTCATCACCGACGCCGACACCGTGCTGACCACGCAGATCGAGAACTCCGGCGCGATCACCGCGTTCGGCGCGGACGCCAAGCGCATCGCCGCGATGCTGCGCGACTCCGACGCGGACCTGTCGACGATCCTGTCCACCGCGCCGCCCGCCGCCGGGCAGATCAGCGGGTTGCTGCGGGAGACCGGCCCGAACCTGACCACCCTGTTGACGAACCTGCTCACGACCTCCCAGGTGCTGCTCGCCCACCGCGACGGGGTCGAGCAGCTGCTGGTGGCCGCGCCGACGGCGATCGAGGCGGGCAGCACGGTCATCGCGGGCGACTCCGCGGGCTTCGGCCTGGCCACGACGTTCTTCGATCCGCTGCCGTGCACCGCCGGGTACGAAGGCACCCGGTACCGCAACGGCCTCGACACCACACCCGCGCCGCTGAACACGGCGGCCGGGTGCCGACGCTGAGGAGATGGTTCTGGTGAGAGCTGTGTTGGTCGCCGGCGCGCTGGCCGGTCTGGCGGTGCTCGCCGGCTGCGGGCAGGACAAGGCCGCGCCGGAGGAGAACGCCGCCGCGATCACCTGGTCCGACCACGTGTGCGCGGTCGTCCGCGACGGCGGCACCAAGCTGTCGCAGCTGCCCGGCGTGGACGCCTCCGACGTGACCAAGGCGCGGGAGGGCCTGGTCACCTACCTGGCGTCGCTGTCGCAGGCGCTGACCGACCTGGGCGACGGCATCACCCGCGAGGGCCCGCCCCCGGTGACCGACGGCCAGGCCACCGTGCAGCGCGCGATGGAAACCCTGAACACGACGAAGGCCTCGGTCGACGAGGCCCGCGCGGCGCTGGCGTCCGCCCCGGTCAGCGACCAGGCGACGTTCGAGCAAGCGGTCCGCGGCGCCAGCGACGCCTTCGCCAAACTGGGCAACACCACCGAAGGCCCGACCAAGGACCTCACCGACAACCCGGAACTGGCCAAGGCCTTCCAGAAGGCGCCGACCTGCCAGGCACTCGAAGGCGCGTGACCCGGCGGCCCCGGGTGTCCGCCGCGACGGGCACCCGGGCTACTTGTCCAGCAACTGGGCGGCCCGCAGGGCGATCTCCAGGTCCGACCGGCTCTCCGGATCGTTGAGTCGCTCCCCGAACAACTCCTCCAGCTGCCGCATCCGGTACCGCACGGTCTGCGGGTGCACACCCAGCCGGTCCGCCATGTCCGGCGCGGTTCCGCTGGACTGCAGCCAGGCGAGCAGCGTCTGGCCCAGCCGGGTCCGCTGCTTGTCGGTCAGCCCGGCCAGCGGCGCGAGGCACCGCCGGATCAGCTCCTTCACCAGGAACTCGTCCGACAGCAGCCACAACGTCGCCAGGTGGTCGGTCGCGCGCGCGAGCGGCGGCGCGTCGATCACGCCGCGGCGCGCCAGGTCCACCGTGCGGCGCGCCCAGCGCAGCGACATCGCCGCGTCGCCCAGCTTCACCTCGGGCCCGATCACCGCGCGCCACCCGGCCAGCGCCGGCTCCAGCGACCCGGCCGTGACCAGCTGCGGGTCGGCCAGCAGGCACGGCTGCGGCCCCTCCAGGTCCATGAGCACCTCGCTGTCCAGCGACGGCGGCTCGCGGTGGTGCTGGTCGGCGCGGGGTTCCAGGGCCACCGCCACCACCCGTTCCGGCAGCCGCCACCCGGCCGTAGCGGCCAGGCGGGCGATCGCCGTCGGCGACGCGGGCGGGTCGGCCAGGATCAGCTCCAGCAACTGCCGCCGCTGCCGCGCCCGGGTGCCCGCGGCCCGCTTCTGCGCGGCCGCGTACCCCTGCAGCGACAGCGCCGAGATCTCGTCGACGTAGGCGAAGATCGCCTCCGCCCCCACGCACAGGAAATCCGTCGACAGGCCCAGCGACTGGCTCACCGACGCGACATACCGCCACGCCACCCGCCCGCCGACGCGGTAGGCGGTCTGCAGCTGGTCCAGCGTCCGGCCCTCGCTGAACTCGACCTTGCCCAGGTGCCGGAACACGCCGATCCACGCCTCCTGCGGCGCGGCCGGGTTGCCCAGGTTGTCCATGCAGTGCCGGACCGCCTGCTGGATGCTGCGCACGATGGTGCGCCCGAACGGGCCTTCCAGCGGCCGCGCGTACTCGGGCACCGCGAGCTGGATCTCCCGCAGGATCTCGGCCGTCATGGCGTCGGCGTGCGGCCGGAACGCCTTCGCCAGCTCACGGGGCAGCGAGGCCCACAGCCTGCTGGCGCGCCCGATGCCGGCGGTGACGTCCGGCGCGTTCTGGCGCTGGCGCGGGGGGAGTCCCGGCGCGCGGGGCGGTCTTCGGGAGGCGTTCTTCCGCACGGTGTTCCCGTGCCGGTAACCGGCATCGGTCGTCATGATTACCTCTGATCGCAACGAAAATTGGCGGCGCTGCCCTCGCAGCCGATCGATTCGGTCGTCCGGGTAACCTCGATTTCACTTGTCGGGAGGAACAACATCGCACCACGCCCGGTGCTTGGCAAGGATCTCTTGCGTGAGCGGAGCAACCGGACCGCGCGATCGGACCAGCGCACCTCGCCCCGGTGAGTGCCCGCCTTCCGGTTTTCCTCACCCACGTGACAAATCCGCACGCTCACGACGGCTCACCCCGCGCGGCGAGCCGTTGCGCGCGCAACGCCAGGTGCATGCTGAACCGGTCCTCGCTGTCGTCCAGCCGGTCGCCGAACAGCTCCCGCAACTGGTGCAGCCGCGCCCGCACGGTCTGCGGGTGCACCTGCAGCCGCTTGGCGATTTCCGGTGCGCCGCCACGGGTTTCCAGCCACGCGAGCAGTGTCTCGCCGAGACGGTCGCGTTGCTTGCCGCCCAGTTCGTCCAGCGGCCGCAACGCCTGCCGCGCCACCTCGGCGGCGAGGAAGTCCTCGCCGAGCAACCACAACGCGGACAGCCGGTCGACGCACCAGGTGATCGGATCGTCGGCCGAGCACGCGGGCAGCAGCGCGAGCGCGCGCCGGGCGGTGCGGTGCGCGGCAGGCGCGTCGGCGAGCGGGACCGTTGGCGAAACCGCCGCGCGCCAGCCGTTCCAACGCCCGGTCAGCGGGAACAGGTGCCGCTTCGGCCGGGTCGTCAGCAGGCACGGCTGCGTGCTCTCCAGGTCCACCAGCACCTCGTCGTCCAGCAGCTCGACGGGGAAGTCGGCGGTGCCCTCGGCGCGTTCCAGCGCGACGATCGCGGCCTTGTCCGGCAGCGCCCAGCCCGCGCCCTTCGACATGTTCGCCAGCGTTTCCGGCCCAGCCGGGCGGCCGGACAGGATCAGCTCCAGCAACTGCCGCCGCCGCCGCTCGATGGTGCCGCCGGAACTGGACTGCGCCTCGTGGAACCCGTCCAGCGCGATGGCCGACAGGTCCTCCACGTAGGCGAAGATGATCTCCGCCGCGTGCGCCAGCACCTGCGGCGACGCGCCCGCCTTGCGCAGCACCGGCGCGACGTACTGCCACGCCACACGCGCGCCGATGCGGGCCGCGGCCTGCAGGGCGTCGAGACTGCGGCCGTCGGCGAACTCCCGCCTGCCCTGCTCGCGGAACAGCTCGATCCAGTCGTGGTGCTTGATCGCCGGGTTGCCGATGCTCTCGATGACGTGCCGGACCGCCTGCTCGACGCCCTCGGTGAACGCCCGGCCGAACGTCCCGGTGAGCGGACGCGCGTAGGCCGGCACCGACCGCCGGACCTCCTGCATGATCGCGGCCGCGATCCGCCCGGCGTGCGGGCGCAGTTCGACGGCGACCCAGCGCGGCCCGGAGGCGAGCAGCTCCGCGTTCCGGTTCTCTACCAGGACGAACGACCCCCTTCGTGACGTCGGGCAGTCGTTCATGTTACGGCCGATCACGGCAAGCGGAAGGAGCCGAACGTCATTCGGTCCGCGCGGCACGATATTTGTCACGCTGCGACGAAGTCCGGCGGCGGATAGGTTTTCCCCCGTGCGAAAGCGGATTCTGATCACCGGCGCCAGCGCCGGCCTCGGCGAGGAGATGGCGCGGCAGTTCGGGGCGCTCGGCCGGGATCTCGCCCTGTGCGCCCGGCGGGTCGAGCGGCTCGAAGCCCTGCGCGGGGAAGTGACGTCGGCGCATCCCGGTGTCACAGTAGCGGTTCGCGGTCTGGACGTCACCGACCACGACGCGGTGTTCCGGGTGTTCCGCGAACTGCGCGACGAACTGGGCGGGCTGGACCGGATCGTGGTCAACGCCGGGCTCGGCAAGGGGCAGCCGCTGGGCACCGGGTACTTCGCCGCGAACCGGCAGACCGCGGAGGTGAACTTCGTCGCCGCGCTCGCCCAGTGCGAGGCCGCGATGGAGATCTTCCGCGAGCAGGGGTCCGGGCACCTGGTGGTGATCTCGTCGATGAGCGCGATGCGCGGGTTGCCACGCAACCTCACCACCTACGCGGCGAGCAAGGCCGGGGTGGCCGCGCTGGCCGAGGGCATCCGCGCCGACACGCTCGGCACCGGTATCCGGGTCACGACGATCTTCCCCGGCTACATCCGGTCCGAGATGAACGCGCGGGTGCGCAAGACGCCGCTGCTGGTCGACACCAAGCCCGGCGTGGCGTCCATGGTGAAGGCGATCGAGCGGGAACGGGCCGAGGCGTACACGCCGGCCTGGCCGTGGGCCCCGCTGCGCTTCGCCATGCGGCACCTGCCGCTGGGCTGGGTCGCGAAGCTGTCCTGAGTGGCCGGGACCCGGAGCGGATCCCGGCCGTTCCTCAGCGCGTCAGGAACTGGTCCGGCCGCAGCGCGCGCGACACGATGCGCGTGTCACCCAGCCAGCCGTAGTAGCCCTGGCCGTACTTCTCGGCGAACTGCGTCCCGCCGATCGCGAACGGCTTGCCCAGCGTGGTGATGCCCTTGGAGTCCTCGGCGGCGTTGCGCGCGATGCGGGAGCCGTCGACGTAGGTCACCGTGCGGCGCCCGTCGTTGACCACCGCGACGTGCGTCCACCGGCCCACCGGCAGCGCGTGGCTCCACGACGTCGGGTCGGCGTCCCGGTCGACCGGGTACACCACGAACTGCAGAAAGCGCTCTCCGGACAGGTTGAGGCTGCAGGTCGGCTCGTCCTGCGACCACCCGCTGGTCTTGCCCGCGTCGCCGCTGCGGCCCTCCCAGCTCAGGATGCCCATGAACGCGTGGTCGCCGACGAACGGGTTGGGCAGCTTGATGAACGTCTCGATGGTGTAGCCGTTCTCGAACCGCGCGCGGGCCAGCGGCGCGCTCGCGCTGGTCCGCAGCACCGCGCCGCGGTCCGGGTTCTGCCCGCCGTCGAAGCGCAGGCTCCCGTGCCCTGGCGCGGCGCGGTGGTGGTCGCCGGAGAAGGTGAGCACGTCGGCGGGCCCGTCGTGCAGGCGGGTGACGGTGAGGTCGTTGCCGTTGCCGGACAGGTCCCGCGCCACGGCGCCGACCGCGACCGGGCTGCCGTCCGCGCCGGTGAGCCCTTCGCGGTCGAAGCGCCAGTACGCGACCGTGCCGGGGATGACGACCTTCGCGGCGGGCCGGGCGGGCAACGGCGCGGGCGGGAACCGGCGGTCGAAGTCGACCTCGACGGTGAACCGGTCGGTGTCGCCGGTCAGCTCGTGGGTCTCGGCTTCGAGTGCGGTCGGGTCGCGCCGCGCCTGCAGCCAGGGGGAGAAGGTGCTGACGTCGATCACGCCGCGGGCCAGGTCGAAGGCGTAGTAGCGCAGCATGCCCGCGCCGCCGTAGTAGCGGTCCTGGTAGTTGGTGATGTGCAGGTCCACGGGGTTGCCGTGGTCGTTGGTCAGCGTCGTGCGGCCGGTGGGCCAGTAGTGCCCGCCCATCGCCAGGAAGATCTGGTCGTAGCGGCGGATGACCTGGTCCCACAGCCGCTGCCCGTGGTCGGACAGGTGCGCGCCGCCACCGTCGGTGGGGTAGACGAGGTCGTGGGTGGTGAGGATCGTCGGCAGGCCCCGGTTCGCGTCGAGAACGCTCTTCGTCCAGGCGATGCCCGCGTCCGAGACGCGCCAGTCCAGCGCGAGCAGCAGCCACTGCCGGCCGGCGGCGCGGAAGATGTGGAAGCTGTTGTACCCGTCGGGCGAGGAACCCCGGTAGGTGGCGGAGCGGGTGAAGCGCCGCGGGCCGAACGTCCGCAGGTAGGGCGTGTCGCCGCGCTGGTCGTCGCCGGAGACGTCGTGGTTGCCGCCGAGGACGGCGTAGGGCATGCGGCCGTCGATCGTGCGGAAGACGTCGTCGGCGAGGCGCATCTCGGTCGTCGTGCCGTGCTCGGTCACGTCGCCGAGGTGCGCGAGGAAGACGATGCCGTCCTCCCGGCGCCGGTCGATGACGTGGCGGAAGGTCGCGCGGACCGGCTCCGGGTCCGAGCCGCCCTCGTCGAAGAGGTACTGGGTGTCGGGCACCACCGCGAGGGTGAACCGCGGGCTCTCGGCGTCGGCCGGGCCGCCCGCGGCCTCCGCGGCCTGAGCGGGCTGCGCGCCGAGCACGGCCGCCGCCGCGACGGGGGTGCCCACCGCGGCCTGCAGCAGGGTCCGGCGAGCGAGACCGGGGGATGGGGATCTGTCGGACATACCGCCTCCTGGGCTGAAAAGTCGCGCCCAGCCTGGTGATCACGTCTGACGTCCCGATGTCCCTTCGTGGAACGATCCCCACCCGCGCGGTGAACCTTCCCGCGCCCGGGCGGGCAATTGCCCGGAAGGCTCGCGCCACCTGCCCGCGAGTCCCACGCTCTCACGCCAGTGAGCCTCTATGCGCGGGCACCTGCCGAGAAGCCTCCGCGGCACCTGCCCCCGAGCCCCGCTCGACTGTTCCCGCTCAGTTGTCCGTGCCGCGGCCGGTCTTCTCCTGAAGCCGGTCGATGAGCTGCGACGCCTCGGCCTTGGTCAGGTCCTCCGGCAGCTCCTCACCGGCCTCGCGGGCCAGTGTCTGCAGGTACGAGCGCTGCGGGCCGGTCATCTGCTCCTCGCCCGTGGTCCACTCCTGCGGGTCCTTCTCCGGGTTCTGCGGTCCGGTCACCCCTGCCTCCGTTCGCCGGTGTGTTCGAAACCGGCTTACCCCGGGCGGGCCCGGCTTATGCCCCCGACGCCTCCTGGATCAGCCACGCCGCCACGTCCCGCAGCTTGACGTTCGCGTGCTGGGAGGCCTCGACGAGCATGCCGAACGCCCGCTCACCGTCGACGTGGTGGCGTTCGATCAGGATGCCCTTCGCCATGCCGATGGTGTCCCGCGTGTCCAGCGCGGTCACGAGCTGGGCCTGCTTGCGCGCCCCGGAGAGGGCGACGGCCGCGTGCGCGGCGAACACCTCCGCCACCGTCTCCGACGCGGCGTCGAACGCTTCCGGCTGCCCGGAGTACATGTTCAGCGCCCCGAGCACCGTCCGCTCGGTGTAGAGCCGCACCGCCAGCATCGAGACCACGCCCAGCTCGGTGGCCGCCACGGTGAACGCGGGCCACCGGTCGTCGCGTTTGAGGTCGCCGCTGCGGTACAGGTCGCCCTCGAACGCGGCGTCCGTGCACGGCCCCTGGCACAACTCGTGCTGGACCTGGTCGAGCTTGGCCACCCGCTCGCTGGTCGGCCCGATCGAGCGCACCTTGTCCCGCTCGAGCAGCGAGACGCCCGCGTCCTCCGCGCCCGGAACCGTCGCGATCGCGGCTTCGACCAGCCTGGACACGGTGCGGTCCAGGTCCGGTTCCGGCTCCAGCCGCCGGGCGACCGCGGCGAAGACGCCGGCGAGATCCTGCGTGGTCATCCCCCCAGCGTCCCCGCCGGTCGCCCGGCCGTCCACTCAACCGCGGATTTCGTTCAGGTAGTTGTAGATGGTGTAGCGGGTGACCTCCAGCTCACCGGCGAGGAAGTCCACCGCGTCCTTGATCAGGAAGAACCCGGCCTCGTCCAGCTCCCGCACCACCGCGGCCTTGTGCTTCTTCTTCATCAGCCCCACCGGGATCCCGGCCTGGGCGACCGCCCGGTCGACCAGGAACCGCTGCAGGCTGTCCACGTCCGGCGGAAAGCTCTCCGACCGCACCTCGCTCGCCGGCCCCTGCGTCACTTCGCTGTTCACGCACAGGCAGCCGATCGCCACGCCGTCCGGATCGCGCAGGAAGATCGTCGACGAGCGGATCGGCCTGCCGTCCGGGCCGTGGGTCTCGTAGTTGGTCAGGTCGTGCGTGGTGCCGCGGCGGACCAGCCCGAGCAGCAGGTCCGTCATCGGCCCGCCGGGTTCGCGGCCGGTGATCCCGCCCGCGATGGCGACGATCGAGTCGGGCAGCTTGGACAGGTCGTGCAGCACGACCTCGTTGCCGGGACCGAGCATCGCGGCCAGCCCGCTCACCGCCGGGACCAGCGCGGACAGCACCGAATCGGTGGCGGTCGCGGACGGCACCCGGCTGGCACGCAGCGGGCGGGACAGGTGCTCCAGCGCGGTGCGGACGGCTTCGACGGCCGACACCGGTGTGGACGCGTGCGGGGACAGCCGCACGTGCTCGGTGCGCACGGTCGCCGCGATGCCCTCCGCGGCCAGCACCGCCCCGACCCGCTCCGCCGGGTGCCCGGGCAGGCTGAACGCGAGGATCCCGGCGCGCCGGTCGGTCGCAGACACGATCTCCGCGCCGAGCGAGCGCAGCATCTCCTCCAGCTCGCCCACCCGCTCGCCGATGCGCGACTCGATGGCCGCGACCCCGGCCTCCTCGACCAGTTCCAGCGCCGCGGCGAACGCGCCGGACGTCACCGGGCTGAGGTTGCTCACCGACCACGACGCCGCGAACTCCGCGGGCGGGTGGATCTCGTCGTCGAACAGGCCGGCGTCGTGCGCGCCGGTCCAGCCCGACAGCACCGGCCGCATCCGCTCCAGCGCCCGGTCCGACAGCACCGCGAACCCGGTGCCCCAGCCCGCGCGCAGCCACTTCTGTCCGCCGACGACCAGCACGTCCGCCGCGTCCCACGGTGCCTCGACCACCCCGAAGCCCTGGATGCCGTCGACCACGAGCAGCCGGTCGCCCACGGTTTCCCGCAGCGCGGCGAGGTCCGCGCGGTAGCCGGTGCGGAAGTCGACGGCGCTGACCGACACCACCGACGTGTCCGGGCCCAGCTCCTTCGCGACCACCTCCGGGGTCACGTGACGGCAGCGCATTCGCCGCAGCGTGATCCGCCCGGCCTCCTCGGCGCGCGCCCATGGGTAGGTGTTGGCCGGGAACTCCGCGGCCGACACCAGAACCTCGCCCGCCGGGGCGTTGAACGCGGCCTGGAACAGGCCCTGGCTGGTGTTGGGCAGCAGGACGACGTGGTCGGTGTCGGTGCCGCACAACCGCGCCACGGCCGCCTTCGCGCGGATCTCCTGCCGCATCAGGTCGTCCACTGTGGACGGCCCGGCCTTGGCCGACGAGTCCAGCAGGCGCGCGGTGGTGTCCACGACCGCGTGCGAGGGCGGGCCGTAGCGGGCGAAGTCCAGGTAACCGGCGGGCTCGTCGAACTGGAGCAGGTAGCTTGGCGAGATCCTGGCCATCAGAGGATGCGCGCCAGGAACTGACGGGTGCGCTCGTGCTCCGGCGCGCCGAGGACCTGCGCGGGCGGCCCGGTCTCCACGACCGCGCCGTCGGCCATGAAGACGACCTCGTCGGCCACCTCCCGCGCGAACCCCATTTCGTGTGTCACGACGACCATTGTCATCCCTTCGGCCGCGAGCGAGGTCATCACCTCCAGGACCTCGCCGACCAGTTCCGGGTCCAGCGCGGAGGTCGGCTCGTCGAACAGCATCAGCTTCGGTTTCATGGCCAGCGCCCGCGCGATCGCGACCCGCTGCTGCTGGCCGCCGGAGAGCTGGTCGGGGTGGGCGTCGGCGCGGTGCGCGAGGCCGACCCGGTCCAGCAGCTCCAGCGCGGTGCGGCGGGCCTCCGCGGGGGACACGCCACGCACGCGGACCGGGCCCTCGGTGACGTTCTGCAGCACGGTGCGGTGCGCGAACAGGTTGAACCGCTGGAACACCATGCCGATGTCCCGCCGCTGCCGGGCGACATCGCGCTCGCGCAGCTCGTGCAGCTTCCCGCCGCGCAGCCGGAACCCGACGGGCTCGCCGTCCACCCACACCTGACCACCGTCGATGGTCTCCAGGTGGTTGACGCAGCGCAGGAACGTGCTCTTGCCAGCGCCGGACGGGCCGAGCAGGCACACCACCTGTCCCTTGTGGACGGACAGGTCGATCCCGCGCAGCACCTCCGTGCCCGCGAAGTGCTTGCGCACGCCGACCGCGCGCAGCAGGGGTTCGGTCATGTCAAGCCCTCCGCAGCGTGGTCAGGGCGCGGCCGACGCGCGACCACGGCCGCGCGGCCCGCTGGTCGCCCGCGAACGCGCGTTCCAGGTAGTGCTGGCCGACGCTGGCGACGGTGACCACGACCATGTACCAGATCGCGGCCGCCAGCAGCGTCTCCATGACCAGCAGGTTGTTGGACGAGATGTTGTTGGCGGCGTGGATCAGCTCGGTCACGCCGATCACCGACGCCATCGAGGTGCCCTTGAGCATGTTGATGAAGTCATTGCCGGTCGGCGGGATGATCACCCGCATAGCCTGCGGCAGCACGATCCGCCGCAGCGTCATCGCCGGGGTCATGCCGATCGACTTCGCCGCCTCGGTCTGCCCGCGGTCGACGCTGTTCAGCCCGGCGCGCACGATCTCGGCCATGTAGGCGCTTTCGTTGAGCGCGAGGCCGAGCAGCGCGGCGACGAACGCGCTGACGATGACGTTCGTCGGCTCGTGCACCAGGTAGCCGCCGCCGAATGGCAGCGGGATCGAGACGAACTCGAACACCAGCGCCAGGTTGAACCAGATCAGGATCTGCAGCAGCACCGGCAGCCCGCGGAACAGCCAGATGTAGACCGCGGCGACGACGCGCGCGACCGGGTTGGCCGACCGGCGCATCAACGCGATCACCACGCCGATGACGATCGCCACCGCCTGTGCGATCACCGCGAGCAGGACGGTGTTGACGAGGCCCACCAGCATCACGTGGTACCACAGGAACTCCGGCACCGTGTCGTACTGGATCTGCGCCTGCGCCAGCACCACACCGAGCCCGGCGAGCAGGGCGACGATGACCACCGCCGAGATCCAGCGGCCCCAGTGCCGCAGGCGCACGATGGGCAGTTCGGCCTGCGGCGCCCGGGTGGTCAGGTCAGCTTCCGGCATTGACGGTCACCTTCGTGATCGCGCCCTGCTTGACCCCCCACGCGTCGAGGATCCGGCCGTACGTGCCGTCGTCGACGAGCGCGGTCAGTGCGCCGGCGACGGCGTCGCGCAGCTGCGGGTTGGCCTTGTTGACGCCGATGCCGTACGGCCCGCCGTTGATCGGCTCGCCCGGCACGACTTCGAAGAACTGGCCGCCGCCCGCGTTCTTGCTGACGTAGGCGGCGGTCGGCAGGTCGTTGAGGATGGCGGCGACGCGGCCGGTGCGCAGCTGGTTCTGGTTCTGCGAGTCGCTGTCGGTGGCGGTGGTGGTGACCTCCGGCTTGCCTGCTTGGACGCACTTGGCGCTCTGCTCGGCGGCGAAGGTCTGGTGGCTGGTGCCCTGCACGACCGCGACGGTCTTGCCGCACAGCGAGTCCGGGCCGGTGATGCCGTCCGGGTTGCCCTTGCGGACCATGATCGTGATGCCGGAGGTGAAGTAGTCCACGAAGTCGATCTGCTGCTGGCGGGCCTGCGTGTCGTTCATTCCGGCCATGGTCAGGTCGAGCCTGCCGGACTGCAGGCTGGTGATCAGCGAGCCGAACGGCATGTCGGTGTGCTGGACGGTCAGGCCCAGCTTGGCCGCGACGGCCTTGGCGATGTCCACCTCGAACCCGACCGGCGTCTTGCCGTCGGCGGAGTAGAAGTTGTTCGGCGCGGACTGCATGTTCGAGCCGATGTTGAGCTTGCCCGCCTGCGTGACCGGAGCCGGCAAGCCCGCCGCCAGCTGCGCGTCCTTCGTGACGCCCTGCAGGATCACCGCGGTGTCGGGCACGTCCGATCCGGTGGCGGGGGCGCTCCCGGCGCCGTCGGAACCGCCACCGCAGGCTGCCGTGAGCAGCAGGCAGCCGACGACCACCGCGCCCCAGCGCGTCACCCGTGACCTCGCAGACATCGCATCTCCTCACCCGATCGAACGATGAGCAGGGACGCTACAACTGCGTGTTGAAGACGTCAACTGTGAGTTGAAATCCGGTTGGTCAGGTGGCCGGGAAGTCGAACTGGTAGCCCTGCGAGACCAGCCAGGGAAGCAGTTCGGCGAGGGCCGCGACGGTCTGCCGCCGCTGTCCGCCGCCGTCGTGGAGCAGGATCACCGCGCCGGGGTGCACGGCCTGCCGCACCGTCGCCACGATCGCGGGCGTCCCCGGGAGCGTCCAATCCCGGGAATCGACCGACCAGCCCAATGACGTCATCCCTTCGCGGGAAGCGATCGCGGTGATCGTTTCCGACCAGTTGCCGCCGGGTGCGCGGAAATAGGGAACCGGAACGTCGCCGTCGGCCGCGAGACGCAGATCCGCGAGCGCTCCGGTGATGTCCGCGGAAATGCGCGCTTCGTTGCGTTTCGCGAGTTCTTCGTCGTGGCTGACGGTGTGATCGCACAGGCGCATTCCGCGGCGCACGACCAGTTCCACCAGTTCCGGGTGGCGGCGCACCTGGGTGCCGACCATGCAGAAGGTGGCGACCGCGCCGTGCTGGGCGAGGAGGTCGAGGATCTGCGGTGTGTAGGCGGGATCGGGGCCGTCGTCGAAGGTCAGCGCGACGAACCGGCCGGGTCTGGCGGTGGTGCGGACGGGGGCGCCGGGCGCGGGTGGTGGGGTGGCGGTGGCGCGGACCGGTTGCCCGGTTTCGGGCCGGGGTGCGGCGGGGGTGCCTTCGGCGCCGGACCAGGACAGCGAAATGATCAGCGAGATCGTCACGAGCACCACGGAGATCAGGACGGCCCAGCGGTAGCAGTACGGCGGGCGCAGCACCTGATAACGCATGGGCACCTCCACGAATCGCGGCGTCGCCCGCGCACAATAGAGTGAAAAGTGCCTCGATCGGGGGAATTCCGGGCGTGTCCGAAAAGGCGGATCAGTAGAAGTGGCGTAGTTGCGGCCACAGCTCCGACCACGGCCGGGTCAGCACGCCGCAGACCGTGACGACGGTGCCCTGTTCGTCGTTGTCGAGGCCGAGCCCGTTGTCGTGTTCCGCGGCGACGCGGCAGTCGTCGACGCCCGCCATGGTGGTCGCGCCGACCAGGACGACCGGCCCGGTGTGGCTGTCCGGCGGTGGGCCCCAGTCGGCGTAGGACATGTGGCCGGAGTAGGGCCGCGGCAGCCCGTGGTCCGGGCCGTAGCGCTCGATGGCGCCGGCCTGGCCGTAGTTGCGCGTCAGGATCACCGCCGTGGCCCGCTGCGGCTCCGGGAGCTGTCGCCAGACCCCGGCGACCGTCGCGGTGAACTCCGGCCAGCCGACCTGCTCGCCCTGTTCCTTGTTCATCGCCAGCACCGGGTTCAGCCCGTCCGGCGGCAGCACCGGCAGCGCCACGACGAGCGACATCGCGGCCCCGAGCACCACGAGGGCGCCGGCGAGGGCCCGCCGGGCCGCGCGGCGTCCGCGGGCGAGCCAGCGCACGGTGGGTTCGGCGCCCGCGGCCATCAGCAGCACCAGCAGCGGGATCGAGTAGTACGGCTTGCCACCGAGGACGAGCAGTTCCACGCACACCACGAAGTAGGCCACGACGAGCGCGCGGGCCCAGCGGAGCCGCGGGTCGCGCCAGAGCCGCACCATGCCGGCGATCCACACCGGCACCAGCACCGGCGACAGGTAGACCAGCTGGAGCGGGACGAACAGGATGCGGTTCTCGGCGCCGTCGTCCTCGCTGATGCCGCCCGCGACGGTGAGCAGGGGCCAGCCGTGGGTGGCCTGCCACCACACGACGGGCGCGGCGAGCGCGGTGGCGATGAGGACGCCCGCGGGCAGCCACGCGGTGCGGAAGACGTGCCGCGGCCCGGTGACGAGCACGGCGAGGCCGAGCGCGGACAGGAGCAGCAGGACCAGCCACTTGTTGGCCAGGCCCACGCCGGCGACCGCGCCGATCGCGAGCCACCACCGGCCGTCGTCGGTGCGCAGCAGTCGTAGCGCCAGCAGCCCGATCGCCACCCACACCAGCAGGTCGAAGGTCGCGGTGCCGAGCATGTGACCCACGACGAGCACGAACGAGGACAGCGCCGCCGCGCCCGCGGCGAGGGTCTGGGCACTGCGCCCGCCACCTAGATGAGTAATTCCGATCTTGGTTAGTGGTCGTAGGCGATCAGGGATCGG
>NZ_JAKGSD010000066.1 GCF_021654135.1 Amycolatopsis tucumanensis
CACCTTCCGACCACCCCCGCCCCCTCTCCCTGATTGTGTTTCAGTCGCCGAGCAGCGGCGTCAAGGCGGGAAAGAGTACCTTGACCCCGCTGATCGGCGACTAAAGATCGGCTGTGGATCGGGGGCGGGGGAGGTCTGGTTGGGGTAGTCGGGCCGCTTCCGTTGCCGGGCGGCGGTTTGTTATTGCCCCGAAAAACCCTGTTATTCGTGGTCGTCGGCGTTTGCGCGCCTTGCTGCTTCCCTCATTTCGAAGAGGTCCGTCAGCCAGTCGCCCGTTTCCCGGGCGATGTCGCGCACCGCGCCGGTGATGATCGTCGCTATGTTGCCGATGTGGGTGGCTGCCGACTCGGTCAGCACCTGGACCGTGTCCTTGCCGCTTTCGATCGGATCGACCATCACACGTCCTCACGCCGCCGCGGAAACCCTGTCGGACGCCAGCGTATCGGGCGTCCGGTCCGCCTGCCGAGGACGCGGCGGCAACGCGAACTTCACGATCTTCTTCGCCACCGACCACAACTGCTTGTGCAGCGGCCCGGTGTTGTAGGGCAGCCCGTACTTCTCGCACACCGCCCGCACCTCCGCGGCGATCTGCGGGTACCGCCGCGCCGGGATGTCCGGGAACAGGTGGTGCTCGATCTGGTGTGAAAGGTTGCCGCTGAGGATGTGGAACAGCGGGCCGCCCGTGATGTTCGCCGAGCCGAGGATCTGGCGCAGGTACCACTGGCCCCGCGTCTCGTTCTCGGTCTCCTCCTCGGTGAAGCTCTCGACGTCGGACGGGAAGTGGCCGCAGAAGATGATCGCGAACGCCCACAGGTTGCGGGTCAGGTTCGCCGACGCGTTGCCCAGGAACGTCAGCGGCGCGAGCGGGCCGGTGAGCAGCGGGAACAATACGTAGTCCTTGCCGACCTGCTTCACCGCCTTGCGCGCCATCCGCTCGCGCATCTGCTTCAGCTCGGGGTCCGACCACTTCCGCTCACCACGCACGACCCGGTCGAACTCCAGGTCGTGCAACATCACGCCCCACTGGAAGATGAACGCCAGGACCGTCGCGTACACCGGGTTGCCCAGGTAGTACGGGTGCCACTTCTGCGCCGGGTCGATGCGCAGGATGCCGTACCCGATGTCGCGGTCCTTGTCGAGCACGTTGGTGAACGTGTGGTGGATGTAGTTGTGCGAGTGCCGCCAGTTCTCCGCGGGCGCCATCGTGTCCCACTCGAACTTCTGCGAGCTCAGCTCGGGGATGCGCGTCCAGTCGTACTGGCCGTGCATCACGTTGTGGCCGATCTCCATGTTGTCCAGGATCTTCGCCAGCGACAGCGCTCCGACCCCGGCGAGCCAGGCCGGCGGGAAGAACCCGGCGAACATCAGCGCCCGCCCGGCGACCTCCAGCCCGCGCTGGGTCTTGATCACGTTCCTGATGTAGTCGACGTCGTCCTGGCCGAGGTCGGCGACGATCCGCTGCCGGATCGCGTCCATCTCGCGGCCGAACTCCTCGATCTGCTCCGGCGTCAGCCGGTCCTGCAAGCCGGTCATGGGAAGGCTCCTCTACGCGTCGATCTCCACGTCCCCGGCTGGGACGGAGATGCAGAGCTGGATCTCTTCGTTCTCTTCGCCGGACACCTCGCCCGACTTCGCGTTCCGCACCCGGCCGCGGGCCTTGACCTTCGTGCAGGAGAAGCAGATGCCCATCCGGCACCCGTGCTCCGGGCGGAGCCCGGCCTCCTCGGCCTGTTCCAGCAGCGGGCGGCCCGAGTTGGGGAACTCGACACCGCTGTGCGCGAACCGCACGGTCCCCTCGGCCGCCGACTCGTCGATCACCAGCTCCGGCGGCGTGAACTCTTCGGTGATCAGTTGTTCACTCAATTGTTCGCTGTCGTACACGGCCCGCACGGAGTCCATCAGCGGCGCGGGCCCGCACAGGTAGGTCAGCGCGCCCGCGTACCAGGGCGCGGCCTCGACCAGGTGTTCCCGCGAGAAGAACCCGCTCAGTTCGCCGCCCGCCGCGTGCGTGCAGGCGAGCACGACCCGCACGTTCGGAGCCTGCCGCGCCAGCTCGCGGGCGTAGAGCACGTCGTCCGGGGTGTTCGCGTAGTGCAGGAACACCACCTCGCCCTGGTGCCCCTCGTCGGCGAGGGTGCGCAGCATCGACATCAGCGGGGTGATGCCGCTGCCGCCGCTGATCAGCAGCAGCTTCTCCGGTCGCGGCTCGGGCAGGGTGAACGTGCCGTCCGCCTGGGACAGGCCGAGCACCCAGCCCGGCCGGGCCCGGTAGAGGTGCTGCGACACCAGCCCCTGCGCCTTGATCGTCAGCTCCAGCCGCCCGTCCCGGTGCTGCGAACCGGCCGGCGAGTAGCACCGGGTGCGGCGCACGCCGTCGATGTCCACCGAGACCCGCACGTACTGGCCCGCCTGGAAGCCGCGCCACGCCGAACTCGGCTTCAGCGTCAGGGTGACCGTGTCGGGGGTCTGGTGCTCGACCGCGGTGACCTCGCCGCGGATCTCGCGGCGGACCAGCATCGGGTCGATGAGCTCCAGGTAGCGGTCGATGCCGTGCGGGGTGAGCAGCGCCTCGGCGATCGCGGCGAGCCGCATGATTCCTCCCCGGGAACATTTTCGGAGAACACTTGTACACTCAATGGTGGCGTACCCGGCGGGGGCGCTGTCAACCGAAGGAGGTGCGGGCGTGACGCAGGTCGCACCCGGAACCGGACGTAGGATCGGCGACGTGTCGGCCGAGTCCGTGAAGCCCGTGAGCCGGCAGGAACGCAAGCAGCGCACCCGCCAGGCCCTGCTGGACGCCGCGCTCGCCCAGCTCGCCGACCGCCCGTTCGCGGTGCTCAGCCTGCGCGAGGTGACCAAGCAGGCGGACATCGTGCCCACCGCCTTCTACCGGCACTTCACGTCGATGGACGAGCTGGGCCTGGTGCTGCTCGGCGAGTCGATGGCGGTCCTGCGCCGGATGCTCGACGCCGCGCGCGACACCGGCACCGACTTCGACCAGGTCGCCCGCACCGTCGTGCGGACCCTGCACGAGTACACCCGCGCGCACGAGGCCCACTTCCGCTTCCTGACCAGGGAACGACACGGCGGGTCCGGCGCGGTGCCGCAGGCCGCGCGCACGGAACTGCGCATGTTCGCCGGCGACCTGGCCGTCGACCTCGCCCGGTTCGACTGCCTGCGCCGCTGGCGGACGGACGACCTGCGAATGCTCGCCGACATGATCGTCACGATGCTGCTGTCCACCGCGGTGGAACTCATCGAAACCGTGCCGCGCAGCGCGGAATCCGACGAACGCATTCTGGCCACCGCGGAAAACCGGCTGAAACTGATCGCCCGCGGGGCCGAGCACTGGCAGTGACCCTCATTCGAGGGACACCGGCGGTTTGCGCGCGCCGACCGGGCTTGTCACCGTCGGATTCATGCGAAAGATCGCCGTACTGACCGCCGCCGCGTTCCTGCTGGCCACGGCGCCCGCCGCCGCCGAGCCGGCGTTTCTCACGTCGTACTACGGGAACGGCTGGGGCCTGCAGGTCGAAGGCGCCGTGACCAAGGACGGCGACCAGGCCTATTCGATCGAGCTGAGCGTTTCCGGCACCTGCCCGGCGGCGCAGATGCTGAGCACGCCGAAAATGGGTGTGCGATACCGGTCGCCGCGCGAGGACTGGCACACGGTGATGTTCCCGTGCGGCACGAATCCGGAGCCGATCAAGGGATCCGGGTACCTCTTCCCCGGTGACAGCGTGTCGATCCAGGCCATCGGCGAAGCCGGTTTCCCGCCGTCTCCCGGCTACGGCTTCGAGGTCCAGGTGCAGCCGGCGGAACCTGAGACGGCACCCACCCCGAGCTTGTGATCATCGAACACCTGTTCTAGCGTCGTGCACGGAGGGTAGGGAGTGCACGATGAACCGGCAGGACGAGGAAGACCGCCTGGAGCGGAAGCGGATCGCCGAGCTGGCGGACCAGTGGCGCTCGCTCGCGGGCGCACTGCCGTTCTGGACCCAGGAGCGCGAGGGCGACGAAATCGTGCTGCGCAACCAGTTCGGCGACGAGCTGCTGGTGACCCTGCACGGGCGCTGGGCCCAGCACTTCGCCCAGTACCTGGGCTCGCTGCAGAAGACGGCGGGCTGCGCGCTGGCCGAGCTGCTCTGGACCATCGGCGGCCACGGCGACTCGGTGCAGATCCGCCGTCAGGCACGGGAACTCCTGCGCGCGATGCTGCTCGAAGAACCCCGGCCACCCGGCCGGCAGCGGTGACGGTGCGTGACCGTCCACTCGCGACAGATCAGCTGGCCGCCAGGAAGCGCGACGCCCGCTCGGCGACCTCCCCCACCGGGGCCGCGTCCGGCCACAGTTCCACCTCACCGCGCTGGAGCAGGGCACGCGCCCGGGCGTCTGCTCGCCGCGGGTCGTGCACGACGCTGCGGCCGGCGATGATCGCCAGCACCGGCACGGCGAGAGCACGCAATTGCTCGTCGGTGAACGGGACCGGCCGCGGCAGCGTGGTCCGGAAGTGCTGGAACCCGGCGCTGAGCAGCCGTCCTTCGACGGTGTCCGCCGGGTCCGCGCCGGTCGCCCAGCGGAGGAACCGCGGCCGGGCCCAGCTCGAGACGTAGCGCAGGCCGACCGGGAGGGCCCGCAGCACCAGCCCGGGCGGCACCGGGGCGAACGTGGCGACCGGGTCGGCCAGCGTCAGCGAAGCGACCCGCTCCGGCCGCCGGACCGCGAGGTTCGCGGCCAGCCACCCGCCGGTCGAGACGCCGAGCAGGTGCGCCCGCCCGAGGCCGAGCCGGGCCAGGGTGTCGTCGAGCCAGCGTGCCTGGTCCCCGGCGTCGCGGATCGGCGCGGTCTGCTCGCTGCGACCCGGTTCGCCGAGCGGATCGACAGTGTGGACGCGGTGGCGCCGGGCCAGCGCCGGGATGCCCGCCCGGAACGCGACGCTCGTGCCGCAGCGCCCGGGCAGCAGGACGAGCGGGTCACCGGCCGTGCCGAAGCGGTAGACGCGGACCACGCCGAAGGCCGTGGGGATATCGCGCACGGCGGCCGGCTCGGGCATCGCACGCATCGCTTCGTCGTAAACGGCGTCGTAGCGTGCCCGGTTACCCGCCGACCGAAACCCGCCGAGCCCGCTCATTCGCACCTCGCCATCGTGAAATTCGGCACCGTCGCGGCCGCCGTCGGTGACCCGGCACTGACACCCCGTTGCCACTCCGAGGAAAACGGCCATGTCGATCGTCGCCTCCCCCGGCCACGAGGTCGAATCCGGGAGTTACCGTGGAAGGCATGTTCGGTATGGCCGCGGTCTGGGCGGAACGCACGTCCCGTCGGACGCTGAATCATCTGCACAGCCAGCTGGGCGCCGCGGGGCTCGTCGCCGCCGTGGCCACCGCGCCCGGTCTGGCCGCGGTGGTCGACCAGCACGCGGCCGCGGTGCGCGACATCCTCGCCGCGGGCGTGGAAGGTTCGGCGGCCGTCGCGGGAGTCGTGTTGCTCGCCGGGTACGCGCGCGGCCTGCTCGACCACGCGCGCGAAGCCGGCTGGCGGCTGACCGTGCCGCACGGCCCGGAATCGGGGCCGATGGACTGGCTGACCTTCCGCCTGCTGGCGGTCTGCACGCTGGCGAACTCGATGGACGACCCCCACTACCGCCAGGGCTTCGAACTGGAACTGCGCTAGGCGCAAGAGAACGGCCGGTCCGTCGCCGGACCGGCCGCCTCTCCCTGTGCTCCCCGTCTTGAGGGTGCTCCCCGTCGTTACCGGAAGCTCTCCGGCGGCCGCATGGTCGCGCCGCGGTCCGACCCCATGGAACCGGTCGGCTGGCGCATCTCCTGCGTGGCCTCCTCCGCGCTCGGGGTGGTCGCGCGGGTCGCGTCCTCACGGCCACGCTGGTAGGCCTCGGCGTGCGCCTTGGCGGCCGGGATCTGCTCCTCGGCGCGGCCCAGCCAGCGCTCCCAGCGCTGCTGCATCGGCTTCACCAGGCCACCGCCCATGCCGACGATGACGACACCGCCGATCGTCGCGAGCACGGTGACCAGCACCGGCGTGGTGACGGTGGTGGCGACGCCGATCTGGTTCAGGGCCGCGATGATGCCCAGCGCCCAGATGAACACCGCCGCGATCGTGCCCAGTGTCTTGCCGTAGGACAGGCCGCTCAGCGCTCCGCCGACCAGGTCCTTCACCGCGCGGGCGATCGCGCCGGCGACCACCACGATGATGATCGCGACCGCGGCCTTCGGCAGCCACGCGACGATCCCCGTCAGCAGCCCGCTCACCGGGTTCGGCCCCCACACGCCGAAGGCGAACTGCAGGGCGATCAGCAGGACCGCGTAGTACACCAGCTTGGCGATGATGTCCGAGGCGTCGTACTTGCTCTTGGCGAGCATCTGCTTGATGCCGCCGCGCTCGACCACCCGGTCGAACCCGACCTTCTCGAGCACCTTGTTCACGATCTTGCCCAGTGCTTTGGCGATGAACCAGCCGATCGCGAGGATCACCAGGAACGCGACGAACTTCGGCACGAAGGTCGCCACCGCGCTCCAGGCGTTGGACACACCCTGGCCGAAGTCGACGGCCGCCAGGTTGGACGTTGCCACTGGCCTCTCTCCCTTCCGTTGCAGGAGCAACCTGCGCCCCGTTTCTGAAGCGCTTTCGATGAAGTGGCTACCCAGCCCTGGCAGGGCCACACTTCAATGACCTGCAGGTATCCCCCACGCGTGTGATGCAGGACCCATCGCGGCAGGGGTACCAAAACGGCTCCCACCGGCGGTTTCGCGACGATTTCGCGGCCGCGCCGACCGGGTGGAAAAAGTCAGTCGGCCGCCGCTCGCGCGGGGCGTCGCGCCGGCACGGCGATGCGGCTGATGTCGGATGCCACCACGATCTCGCCGCCGAACGACGCGGCCGCCTCGGCGCGGAACGCCTCCGGGTCCGGGTAGCGCTGCGAGAAGTGCGACAGGACCAGCTTCCGCACCCCGCACTCCGCCGCCACCCGCCCGGCCTGCGCGGCTGTCAGGTGCCCGTACTCGGTCGCCAGCGCGGCGTCCGCGGACAGGAACGTCGACTCGATCACCAGCAGGTCCGCGTGCTCGGCCAGCTCGAAGACGCCGTCGCAGAGCCGGGTGTCCATCACGAACGCGAACCGCTGGCCCCGGCGCGGCTCGCTCACCGCCGGCAGCTCGACCCGCCGCTCGCCGACCTCGACGAACCCGTCCCGCTGCAGCTGCCCGACCGCGGGGCCACGCACGCCCAGCGCCGCCAGCCGGTCCGGCAGCATCCGCCGGGTGTCCGGCTCGACCAGCTGGTACCCGAACGACTCGACAGGGTGCGACAGCCGCCGCGCGAGCAGACGGCCGAACGCGCCGCGCGCGATCTCACCCGGCTCGGCCACCGGCGACTCCACCAGCTCCGCCGTCTCGCGGAAGGCGCTCGCGTGCCGCAGCCTCGCGAAGTACTCCGCGCCGGAGGCCGGGTAGTGCGCGACCACCGGGTGCCGCACCCCGTCCAGCGACAACCGCTGCACCACGCCCGGCACGCCGAGGCAGTGGTCGCCGTGGAAGTGGCTCAGGCAGATCCGCGTGATCGAACTGGCCGCCACCCCGGCGAACAGCATCTGCCGCTGTGTGCCCTCGCCGGGGTCGAACAGCAGCCCCTCGCCGTCCCAGCGCAGCAGGTAGCCGTTGTGGTTGCGGGTGCGCGTCGGCACCTGGCTTCCGGTCCCCAGCACCACCAGTTCACGCACGGACACCCCCCGACCCTAGGCCGCGCAGCCGCAACGCCGTCCACAGCTCCGCCCGCACGTCCGGGTCGTCGAGATCGCGCCCGGTCAGCTCGGCCACCTTCGCGATGCGGTTGCGCAGGGTGTGCCGGTGGACGCCGAGCCGCGCCGCCGCCGGGTCCCACTGCCCGTGCCGCCGCAGCCACTCCGCGAGCGACGCCACCAGGTCGCCACGCCCGGTCTCGTCGTGGCGCACCAACGGTTCCAGCACCGCCGCGGCAAACGCTTGCGCCTCCTCCGCGGGCAGCAGCGAGACCAGGTCGCCGCGGAACCGCACCAGCTCAGTCGTCGACGCGACGCGCGTCGCCCGCTGGTGCGCCTGCGCCAGCTCGGCGTAACCGGCCGCCGGCGCCACCCCGCCGGCCAGCTCCGGGGACCAGCCGGACGGCGCGATCGCCACGACGAACCCGTCCAGCTCGGCGGCGAACGCCGGGCTGCCGTCGAGGGCGTCGAGCACGCGCTCGGCCTGACCGGTCAACGCGAACACCTCGACCGGTTCCGGCGGCAGGCCGACGATCCCGGCGACCAGCTCGTGCTGCCCGGCCAGCAACAAACGCATACATGCGGTATGTACCTTGCGGCGCTCCGACTCCAGCCCGCGCGCTCGCGTCAACGTGAGGGTGAGCAGTGACGCGGCAGCGCTCAGCACGTGCCCGCTGGTCCGGTCGAACGGCTCCGGCCGCCCGGCGACGAGGAACCCCTGGTTGCGCAGCACCTGGACGACCACGTGCTGCCCGTCCACCTCGAAACTGGCGCTCGCCGGCCCGCCACGCAGCCGCGCCAGCTCGCCCGCCACCGACGGCAGCCGTTCCGCGGCCGCCGCCGGGGCGGCCCGCACCAGCTCGCCGCCGCGGCCGACCAGCAGCACGAACCCGTCGAGCAGCCGAGCCAGCCGTCGCACCGCCGCGTCCGGCCCGCGCAACGCCGCCCGCGTCAGCTCCTGCTGCGCCGCATTGGTGGCGGTGACCTCGGCGTAGGAGTCCGCAGCGAGGGCCGCCGACACCGCCTTGCTGATCGCGATGAACGGCGTCCGCCGCGGCACCTCCAGCAGCGGCAGCCCGGCGTCGGCGGCGGCCCGCACCAGCGCGGCGGGCGCCTCGGCGTGGCTGAGCCCGATGCCGAACCCGAGCCCGGCCAGCCCCCGCGCCGTCAGCCTGGTGACGTACTCAGGCTCGCCGGACAGCCGCAATCCCGTGGTCAGCAGCAGCTCGCCGCCTTCGAGGAACGGCGTCGGGTCGTCCAGCTCGCTGACGTGCACCCACCCCACCGGGCGGTCCAAACCGGACTCCCCGGCCAGCACGCGCAGACCGAGCGTCGGGTCGGCGAGGAGTCGCCGCAGGGTCACCGGCACGACCACCACTCTGCCACTTCGTCCAGTTCTCCGAGCCCTTATTGGCCGGTTCGGCCATTTCCGTCCGCGCCGGGCGAGCAGATGCTGGACCGATGAGCTTCCCCTATCGGGTCGCCGGGCGCCCGGCGACGAGCGACGACCTCGTCGAAGTCCGCAACCCCCGCGACGGCGCGCTCGCCGGAACCACCAGCAACGCGACCGCGGCCGACGTCGAAGCCGCCGTCGCCGCCGCGCACGACGTCCGGCACGAGGTCGCGCAGCTGCCGGCGTACGTGCGCGCGGACGCCCTCGACCACGTCTCCCGGCGCCTGGCCGAGCGCGCCGACGAGATCGCGGACCTGATCCACGCCGAGTCGGGCAAGCCGCTGAAGTGGGCGCGGGCCGAGGTCGGGCGCGGGGTGTCGACCTTCCGCTGGGCCGCCGAGGAGGCCCGCCGGTTCTCCGGCGAGCTGCAGCGGCTCGACACCGACGCCGCCTCCGCCGGGCG
The DNA here is from genome assembly GCF_021654135.1 of Amycolatopsis tucumanensis. Classification (GTDB taxonomy): domain Bacteria; phylum Actinomycetota; class Actinomycetes; order Mycobacteriales; family Pseudonocardiaceae; genus Amycolatopsis_E; species Amycolatopsis_E tucumanensis. The sequence continues at coordinate 9,610 of NZ_JAKGSD010000066.1, forward strand.
GCTGGCGCTGGTCCGGCGCGCGCCGCGTGGGCCGGTCCTGGGGATCACCCCGTTCAACTTCCCGCTCAACCTCGTCGCCCACAAGGTGGCCCCGGCGATCGCCGCGGGCTGCCCGATCGTGCTCAAGCCCGCGCCCGCGACCCCGCTGACCGCGCTGGTGCTGGGCGAGCTGCTCGCCGAGACCGGCCTGCCCGCCGGCTCGTGGTCGGTCCTGCCGATGCCGAACGAGGCGGCGAGCGAGCTGGTCGCCGATCCGCGGTTGCCGGTCGTGTCGTTCACCGGGTCCGGACCGGTCGGCTGGTCGATCCAGGACCGGGTGCCGCGCAAGCACGTGACCCTGGAGCTGGGCGGCAACGCGGCGGCGATCGTCTGCCCAGACTGGACGGACCTGGAGTTCGCGGCGCAGCGCATCGCGACCTTCGGCACGTACCAGGGCGGCCAGTCGTGCATCTCGGTGCAGCGGGTCTACGCGCACCGCGACGTGTACGCCGAGCTGGCCGACCGGGTCGTCGCCCACGTGCGCAAGCTGGACGTGGACGGCGAGGTCGGCCCGCTGATCAACGAGGCGGCCGCGGTGCGGGTGCAGTCGTGGGTCGACGACGCGGTCGCGTCGGGCGCCGAGCTGCTCGCCGGCGGGACGCGGCAGGGCGCGACCGTGGCGCCGACCGTGCTCGCCGGTGCGCCCGAGGACTGCGCGGTCAACGCCGAGGAGATCTTCGGCCCGGTGCTGTCGCTCGCGCCGGTCGACTCGGTGGAGGAGGCCTTCGAGCGGGTCAACGCGTCGCGGTTCGGTCTGCAGGCCGGGGTCTTCACGCACGACCTGCGGGTCGCGTTCGAGGCGTCGGCGCGGCTGGAGGTCGGCGGCGTGGTGGTCGGCGACGTGCCGAGCTACCGGGCCGACCAGATGCCCTACGGCGGGGTGAAGGAATCCGGCACCGGCCGGGAGGGGGTCCGCGCGGCCATGGAAGACCTCACTGAGCAGCGGGTTCTCGTGCTGACCGGGGTGCGCTGAAGATTTCCGAAAGAAAATTGTCCGCCGTTGTCGATTCGCCCGGTGCTCGATCGATGTCATCGTGACGGTCCCATTGGGGACCACCTCGACAGCAGGGAGAAGACGATGAAGTTCATGGTCCTGGTCAAGGGCGACGAGAACACCGAGGCCGGCGCCATGCCCACCGAGCAGGAGCTGGCGGACATGACCAAGTTCAACGAGGAGCTGGTCAAGGCCGGTGTGATGCTGGCGGGCGAGGGCCTGCACCCGAGCTCGAAGGGTGCGCGGGTGCGGTACTCCAGCGAGGGCACGACCGTGATCGACGGCCCGTTCGCGGAGTCGAAGGAGCTGATCGCGGGCTTCTGGATCCTCGACGTGAAGTCGAAGGAGGAGGCCGTCGAGTGGCTGAAGCGGGCGCCGTTCCGGGACACCGAGATCGAGATCCGGCAGGTGTTCGAGGCCGAGGACTTCGGCGAGGCGTACACGCCGGAGCTGCGTGAGGCCGAGGACCGGATGCGGCAGAAGATCGAGGAGCAGCACGGGCGGTAGGAACTTGCCCTCGCCGCGGTGAGGTGGTGTGCTCGGTGACCGTGACGGTCACCGAGGCACATCGCACCATCGACGCCGTGTGGCGCATCGAGTCCGCGAAGCTGATCGCCGCGCTGACGCGCATGGTGCGCGACGTCGGGCTGGCCGAGGAGCTGGCGCAGGACGCGCTGGTGGCGGCGCTGGAGCAGTGGCCGTCGTCGGGTGTGCCGTCGAACCCGGGCGCGTGGCTGATGACGATCGCCAAGCGCCGCGCGATCGACCACTTCCGGCACCTGAAGATGGCGGAGCGCAAGCACGAGGAGATCGGGCTCGACCTGGAGACGACGCAGCAGGCGATCGAGGTCGAGCCGGACGAGGTGCCGGACGACCTGCTGCGGTTGATCTTCACGGCGTGCCACCCGGTGCTGAAGACGGAGGCACGGGTGGCGCTGACGTTGCGCTTGCTGGGCGGGTTGACGACGGACGAGATCGCGCGTGCGTTCCTGGTGCCGGAGTCGACGGTGGCGCAGCGGATCGTGCGGGCGAAGCGGACGCTGGCGCAGAAGAAGGTGCCGTTCGAGGTGCCCGCCGTGCCGGAGCTGGCGGAGCGGCTGGGGTCCGTGCTGGAGGTCGTGTACCTGATCTTCAACGAGGGCTATTCCGCGACCGCCGGCGACGACTGGATGCGCCCCCAGCTGTGCGCCGACGCGATGCGGCTGGGGCGGATCCTGGCCGGGCTGGCGCCGCAGGAGCCCGAGGTGTTCGGGCTGGTGGCGTTGATGGAGTTGCAGGCTTCGCGGTCCAGGGCGCGGGTGACGCCGGACGGTGAGCCGATCCTGTTGCTGGACCAGAACCGGGCGAAGTGGGACCGGTTGCTGATCGGGCATGGGCTGGCGGCGCTGGAGCGGGCGGAGAGCCTGTCGCGGGCGCGTGGACCGTACGTGCTGCAGGCGGCGATCGCGGCGTGCCATGCCCGGGCGGGTGCGCCGGAGGACACCGATTGGGAGCGGATCGCGGCGCTGTACGGGGAGCTGGCGGAGGTGACGCCGTCGCCGGTGGTGGAGCTGAACCGTGCCGTGGCGGTCTCGATGGCTTCGGGCCCGGAGGCGGCGCTGCCGTTGGTGGACGAGCTGGCGGCCTCGCCGGCACTCGCGAGGTACCACCTGCTACCCACAGTGCGAGGCGACTTGCTCGCAAAGGTGGGTCGGCTGGCGGAGGCGCGGGCGGAGTTCGAACGGGCGGCTTCGCTGACGCGGAATTCGCGGGAGCGGGATGTGCTGCTGGCGCGAGCTAAGGCTGCTGCTGGGGAGTAGGTGGGGTTTCTGACGGCTGTCCGGAGTGGACGGTTCATGTTGGTGCGAGTGGTCCTTTCGCGGGGGGATGAACGGACCGTTCACCTTGATGCGGCTGGTCTCTTCGTGCGGCGCTGGCTCGACCGTTCATCGTGATGCAGCTGGTCTCTTCGTGTGGCGTTGACTCGACCGTTCATTGCGGTGCGACTAATGGACCGTCCATCGTCGCGCCGCTGGCCCCACGCGCGGGGATGAACGGATCGTTCATCGCCGCCGCCACCGCCTGTCCACCCGTGCGTGATTGAAAGGACCATTCGTCAGGTCACCGCTGGCCCAACGGCTGCACCGGTGAAGCGGTGCAGCCGTGAAGCGATGAATGGACCATTCATCGAGGTACCACCGGCCCACCCACTCGCGAAGGCATGAACGCGCCATCCATCGACACACGACCGGCCCACCCGCGAACCTATGAACGGCCCATTCATCGAGGCGCGACATGCCTACCCGCCCCGAAGGCATGAACGGACCGTTCATCAAGCCACGACATGCTGCCCCGCTCGCGAAGGCATGAATGGACCGTTCATCTACCCATGAACGGATCGTTCATCCACACACCACAAACCCCACCACCGCCGCGTGAATGGGCCATTCATCAAACCCGCTCGATCCCCTCCCCACGCGGGAGCCGTAGCAACTGCAGCTAGAGCGACCCCAGCCCAGCCTCTAGCAGATCGAACATCCGCTCCCCAGCCCGCCCCACCGCCGCCGCGATCTCTGGTTCCGGCTCGCCGGCTGCGGTGCGTCGCAGGACCTCGTCGAACAGCAGGCGGTGCACGCCGGCGATCTGGGCCGCCGCGGCGCGCGCCGTGTCCTCATCGAAGTCCGACAGCGCAGTAGCCAGCGCCTTCTCCCGCTCCTCGTGCAACTCACGCAACCGCGCGAGCAGCGTCGGGCTCTCGACGACCATCCGCGCGAACTCCGGCCCCGAGAAACCCAACAGCGCATCCCGGCGCTCGAGCCCCGCCCGCCACGCGCGACGGAACGCCGGCACCAGCGGCCGCCCCCGCACCTCGGCCAGGCTCGCCACGAATGACTCGTGCACGTCGAAGACCAGGTCCTCCTTCCGCGGGAAGTGGTTGGTGACCGTCATCTTCGCCACCTCCGCCGCCTCCGCGACCTGCGCGATCGTCACCTCCTCGAACCCCCGCGAGATGAACAACCGCGTCGCCGCGTCGGAGATCGCCTGCCGTGTCCGCTGCTTCCTCAACCCGCGCTCCACGGACCCACCCTACGCTATGCTTAACCTAATATTAGGTCCGACCTAACAAAACTCGGAGGCCGAGATGCGGCTCATGACCGTCCACGCCCACCCCGACGACGAGTCCAGCAAGGGCGCCGCCACGATGGCGCGCTACGCCGCGGCAGGCGCGGACGTCCTGGTCGTCACCTGCACCGGCGGCGAGCGCGGCGACGTCCTCAACCCGCGCCTGGACACCCCTGAAGTCCGCGCGAACCTGCCCGAGATCCGCCGCCGGGAGATGGCCCGCGCGAGCGAGATCCTCGGTGTGCGGCAACGGTTCCTCGGCTTCCGCGACTCCGGCCTCACCGACGACCCGCCCGCCGACAGCTTCGCCCGGCAACCCCTCGGCACCGCCGTCGACAGGCTCGTCGAGGTCATCCGCGAGTTCCGCCCGGACGTGCTCGTCACCTACGACGAGACCGGCGGCTACCCACACCCCGACCACATCCGCACCCACCAGGTCGCGGTCGCTGCGTTCGACGCCGTCGCCGAGACGCCCTGGCAGATCGCCAAGCTCTACTACCTCGCCACCCTCACCAAGGAGTGGTTCCAGGCCATGCACGACGCCCTCACCGCACGCGGCCTCGACTCCGGCATGGCCGAGGTCCTCGCCGAACTGCCGGACACCCACACCCCAATCACCACGCGGATCCACTGCGCTGACCAGTTCGACACCCGCGACCGCGCCCTGCTCGCCCACGAGACCCAGGTCGGCCCCGACAACCCGTTCCTGCGCCACCCGCGCGACGTCGAACGCGAGGTGTGGCCGACCGAGGACTACGTCCTGGCCCGCTCGCTCGTCCCGGCCGACCTGCCGGAGGACGACCTGTTCGCCGGGATCACGGCTGCTGCGGCGGATCCAGCATGACCGTCGAATCCGCAGGCGCCGGCTCGACCTGCTTGCGCCGCCGCTCCCGGAACACCCACCCGCCGACCACGCCCGACCCGAACCCGAACAGGTGCCCCTGCCAGCTGATGCCCTCCTCGGCCGGCAGCAGCGCGGTGAACTGGTAGGCGAAGCACAGCGCCATCACGAGCCCGATCACGATGTCGATCGGGCGCCGGTCGAACAAGCCACGCACGATGATGTAGCCGAAGTAGCCCAGCACCACGCCGCTCGCGCCGGCGGTCACCCCGTTCGGCGGCGATACCAGCCACACGCCGAGCCCGCTGCCGACCACGATCAGCGCCGTCACCCCGAGGAACTTCCGCACCCCGCGGTAGGCGGCGAGGAATCCGAAGATGAACAGCGGCCCGGAATTGCTTTCGATGTGCGCCCAGCTGAAATGCAGGAACGGCGCGGTCAGCGCTTCGGGCAGCGAACTCAGCTCGCGGGCGCGGATGCCGAAGTCGAAGCTCAGCGCGTAGTCGGTGGCCCAGTTGACGATCTGCACGATCCAGATGACGGCCAGGAACCCGACCATCACCCACAGCGCCTTGCGCGCCTCGGCGATCATGGCCTGGGCTTCGGCGCCGCTGGGCAACGCGCGTTCCTTCATCCGGTCAGGGTAATGGAATTATCGGCGTTTTCCCGGCGAATCCGGAGCGCGGACGCGAGCAGGGTGACCACTAGCCCGGCAGCGCCCCACAGCACCAGCACGGTGATCGGGCCGCCGGTCGCGTTCCCGGCGAAGTAGACCTCGTCGCGGATCGCCTCGGTGCCGGCGCCGTTGGGCAGCCAGTCGCCGATCGCGCGCCAGAACGGCGGCAGCAGCTCGGCCTGGTAGGCGCCGCCCGCGCTCGGGTTGCCGAGCACCACGAAGATCAGCACGGTGATGCCGACGCCGATCACCCCGAACAGCACCTGGAAGGCCATGGTGACGGTCGCCGCCGCGAAGGTGAGGGCCGCGCCGATCCACCACAGGGACAGGAAGTGGCCGGTCAGCGCGCCGAGGACCTGGTCGACGACCAGCGCGCCGCCCAGGCCGGACACGATCGCGTAGGGCACCATCGCGGCGAGCCGGATCACCGTCCGGCGCAGCGTCGCGGGACGGGCGCCCTTCGCGATGCCGAGTGCGGCGGCGGCGAGGTAGCCGCCGACGAGCCAGCCGACGACCGCGTAGAAGGCGGTCAGCCCGCGGGCGTCGCCGGCCTGTGGTGGGACGAGGTCCTGCACGACCGGAGCGCGGTTCTGGGCGGCGCCGAGTTCGGTGAAGACCTGCTCGACGGCGGTGGCGAGGGCCGGGCCCGCGGCGGTCGCGACCAGGAGGGTGCCGCTGTCGGCGAGGTAGGCCGCCTCCACGTCGCGGTCGAGGACCCGTTGGCGCGCGTCGTCCGCGTTCGGGCTCGGTGACGCCTCGACGGGCGTGCCGTCGAGGGCGTTGATGCGGTCGACCGTCTGTTGTGGACCGACGACTGCGACGGCGACCCGGTGCGGCGACGGGCTGTGGAAGGCGCCGACGTAGGACAGGATGAAGCCGAGCTGCAGGAGCAGCACCCCGAGCACCAGCAGAACGGTCCGCGGGGCGATCGCGTCCCGCAGATCGTGCGCAAGGCTCCGCGGTTCTTCGCTGGTCATGGCCCCGAACCTAGGCGCGGCCGGGCCCAGCCGCGCGGCGAAGATTCACTCGATCCCGCTGTCATTCAGCTGTGACGCGCCCGGCGGCGAAAGCTGCGGGCGGCACCGGACGGTGACACCGGGCGGCACCGCCACGGCGCATCACTCGATCCGCTGTCCTCCGAGCAGCGCGGCCCGCCGCGTGACGGCATGACCGCACCGCGCGGCGGAAACCTGCGGCCGGTACCACCGCGACGCATCGCTCGATCCGCTGTCCTCCGGACAGCGCGGCCCGCGGCGCGGCGAAGGCTGGGGCGGCACCGCCCCTTGCCAATACCGCCGCGACGAATCACTCGATTCCGCTGTCCTCCGGGCTTGAACGCGCCAACGCGGCCAGCGTGTCCAGCGCCCCGGCCAGTACGTCGATCCGCGGGGACGCCAGTGCGAGCCGCACGGCGGTGGGGGCTCTGCCGGGGCTCACGGCGAACGCCGCGGCCGGGGTGACGGCTATCCCGCGCCGTGCGGCGGCCGCCACGAACGTCTCCGCCCGCCACGGCTCCGGCAGCCGCCACCAGCAGTGGTACGCCCGCGGGTCCGACCGCACCTCGAAACCCGCCAGGCGCTCGGCCACCAGCTCCTGCCGCGCCACCGCGTCGGCGCGCTTGGCAGCCTCGATCTTCGCCAGCGTGCCGTCCGCCATCAGGCGCGTCGCGGCCGCCATCGGGAACCGCGCCGCCGCCCAGCCGCCCGAACGCACCGCGGCGACCACCCGGTCACGCAGCGCCGGCGGAGCCACCACGAAACCCAGCGTCAGCCCGGGCGCGAGCCGCTTCGAGAGGCTGTCCAGCACGACCGTCCGCTCCGGCGCGACCTCCGCCAGCGGCGCCAGGTCCGGCCGCAGGAAACCGTTGATGCCGTCGTCGATCACCGGCAGATCCCGCTCCCGCAACACCTCGGCCAGCTCCACCCGCCGCGCCGCGGGCATCGCCAGCCCCAGCGGGTTGTGCAGCGCCGGCTGCAGGTACACCGCCCGCAACCGCGGCGGCAGGTCCGGCACCACACCGTGCTCGTCCAGCTCCAGCGGCACCAGCGTGACCCCGAGCCGCGCCGCGATGCCCTTCACCACCGGGTACGTCAGCGCCTCCACCCCCAGCCGCTCCCCGGCCGGGACCAGCGCGGCCACCGCGGCGGCGATCGCCTGACGGCCGTTGCCCGTGAACAACACGTCCGGCGCGGACGGCGCCCACCCACCCCGCGCCAGCACCGACGCGGCCGCCGCCCTAGCTTCGGCCGTGCCCGTCACCACGGCCGGCCCCAGCCCCTGCACCAGCAAGTCCGGCCGCAGCAACGGCCCGAGGCTCGCGGCGATCCACTCGGCCTGTTCCGGCAGCACCGGGAAGTTCAGCTCCAGGTCGACCGTCGCGGAGGCGGGTTCGGCCAGCGCGGAACCCGGCTCCGGCGCGGCCCGGATGAACGTGCCCCGCCCGGTCTCGCCGACCGCGAGGCCACGCCGGACCAGCTCGCCGTACACCCTGGCCGCGGTGGAAACCGCGATGCCGCGCTGCCGCGCGAACCGGCGCTGCGGGGGCAACCGGTCGCCCGGCCGGAGCCGCCCGGCGGCGACATCGGCGGCGACGTCGTCCGCGATCGTCCGGTAGTCCACCCGCACCCCCACATTGCACCGAGAGCAATATTTGTATTGCACCGAGCATAGCAGCCGATCTACCGTCGGGGCATGACGATCGAAATCGGCTACGACGACAAGGGCTCCGGCCCGGCCCTCGTCCTGGTCCACGGCCACCCGTTCGACCGCTCGATGTGGCGGCCCCAGCTGGACCACTTCAGCGAGCGCGGCTGGCGAGTCATCGCACCCGACCTGCGGGGTTACGGCGAGACCACGGTGGTGCCGGGCAAGACGCCCCTGGAGACCTTCGCCCGCGACCTGGCCGGCCTGCTCGACCGCCTGGACGTCGGCCAGTTCGTCCTGGGCGGGCTGTCCATGGGCGGTCAGATCGTGATGGAGTGCCACCGGCTCTTCCCGGAGCGGATCCGCGCACTGGTCCTCGCCGACACCTCACCGCGCGCGGAGACCGCGGAGGGCAAGCGGAATCGCACCGAGATGGCCGCACGATTGCTCCGAGAAGGACTCCGGCCGTACGCCGACGAGGTGCTCACGAAGATGGTGGCGCCCGCCAACGTCGCCGCGATGCCGGACATCGCGGAGCACGTCCACCGCATGATGCGCTCGACCGCGCCGGAGGGCGCCGCGGCGGCCTTGCGGGGCCGCGCCGAACGCCCGGACTACGTGCCGACGCTGGCCGGGGTCCGCGTGCCGGCGCTGGTGGTCGTCGGCGACCAGGACGAGTACACGCCGGTCGCCGAGGCGGAGTTCCTGCACTCACTCATCCCCGGCGCGGAGCTGGCAATCATCGAAGGCGCCGCGCACATGCCGAACCTGGAACGGCCCGCGGAGTTCAATTCCACCCTGGCGAACTTCCTCGCGAAGGTTCCTCAATCGTCATAGGCGGCGCGCGCCTCGCAGTGGGATGCCGGTCCCGGTGCCCGGTCCGGGTCAGGTGCGGATCCGGGTGTCGGCCGCCGCGGTCAACCCGATGGACCTCGCCACGACGGCCGGGCTGTTCGCCGAGATGGGCGCAAGCGGGTGCGAAAGCGGCGGCACGGCTCCGGGACGGCGGGCTGCGCGGCCGTCTGGTCCTGCTGCCTCAATCACCGCGCCCGAGGTGGTGCTGGAACAGTTTCCGGCTGATCCGGCCCAGCTCGGCGAATTCGTCGTCGGTCAGCGGGTTCACCACCGATTCGTGCACCGCCCTGCGGTATCCGGGCGCGACGCCGTGGAGGAATTCGGCGCCCTCCGCGGTCAGCACCGCGTACAGGCCGCGGCGGTCGGTCGGGTGTTGTTCGCGCCGGACCCAGCCGAGGCCGGCCAGCCGGGTGATCCGGTAGTTCAGCCTGCTGCCCGGCGAGAACAGCACCGCGGCCAGCTCGCCCATTCGCATCCGGCGGTCCGGCGCGGCGTCCAGCCTGGTGAGGATTTCGTATTCCGCATGGGAAATCCCGGCGGTTTCGTGCAGGTGGCGCTCGATCGCGCGTTGCACGAGGGTCTGCGCGCCGAGGTAGTGCACCCAGGCCCGGAGCTGGTCATCGGACAGCCACCGGCTCTCCTGCATGGACCCTCCCAGTTGATCGGCAGGGCTGGAATATAGCCGATGGCGCGCCGGAAAACGGGTCAATCCAGGCAGCGCCGCACGTGGCCCGGCACCAGAATCGCCTTGCGGCGGAGGATTTCGGTGAACGCCGACACGACGGGATCGCCACCCGGGCGCGTGTAAGCCGCCAATCGGCGTCGCACCGGCGGGTCCGGCCGCAGCAGGTGCGCGGCGAACCGCGGCGGCAGCACGTTCGCGGGCACCAGCGCCGGGCCGAGACCGGCGGCGGCCAGCGACGGCGCGGCGGCCGTCTGCTCGGTCCGCACCGCGGCCCTGGGCTGGAACCCGGCCGCCGCGCACACCTGGTCCAGCAGGTCGGCGAGACCGTTGCCGGGCGCGTAGTGGACCCACTCCCGCTCGGCGAGGTCCGCGAGCCGGACCGTGGTCGCCGTGGCCACCGGATCGTCCGGCGGCACCACCACGACGAACTCCTCCTCGCCGAGCGGGTGCACCGGACCGTCCCAATCGGACGGTTCCGGCCCGACGGCGAGATCGGCCTGCCCCTGGGCCATCGCGGCGGCCAGCTCGTCGGCGTGCCGGTGCTCGAACAACCGCACGTGCACGTCCGGGTGGGCGCGCCGCCACGCCTTGAGCACCGGCGGCAGCACGCCGAGGCTCACGGAGTACAGGGTCGCCACCATGATCTCGCCGCACTGCAGCCCGGCCGCCTGCCGGGCGGCGGACACCGACTTCCGCGCCGCCGCCAGCGCCGCCCTCGCGTGCGGCAGCATGGCCCGGCCCATCGGCGTCAGCCGCACCGACCGCGGCAGCCGCTCCAGCAGCGGCCCGCCGGTCGCCCGCTCCAGCGCCCGCACCTGGTGCGACAGCGCGGGTTGCGTCACGTGCAGCAGCTCGGCCGCGCGCGTGAACGAGCCCGCGTCGACGATCGTCACCAGGTACTCCAGCTGCCGCAGGGTCATGAGCACAGCTTATGCCGGAACCGGAACCGCTCGGGTCCGTTCATGCCGCTGCACCTGCCACAGCCACCAGGCGGCACCCACCGCGACGGCCGAAGCGCCGGTCAGCCACCAGAACGCGACCTGGAAGGCGTGCTCGGCCCCGGTGGGCAGCAGCCGGGACAGCACGACCGCCGACATCGCGCCGCCGACCGCGCCGCCCACCCGCATCAGGATGTTCAGCACCGTGGTCGCGTCCGGGAGCTGCTCGCGCCGCACCGACGCGAACGCCGCCGTACCCGCCGGGGACGCCGACAACGCCAGCGCCATGCCGCGCAGGAACAGCAACGCCTGAAGCAGCACCGGGTCCGCGTCCGCGCCGAGGAACGCGAACGGCGCGGTGGTGAGCACGGTGCACACACTGCCGACGAGCGCGACGATCCCGCCGCCGTGCCGGTCGGTCAGCCACCCGGCGAGCGGCATCACCACCATCGTGCCCAGGCCGAGCGACAGCAGGGACAGGCCGGTGGTCACCACGTCCGCGCCGCGCAGGTTCTGGAAGTACAGCGGGAACAGCAGCATCGCGCCGAACATCGCGGCGCCGAAGAACAGGCTGGACACCGTCCCGGCCGCGAACACCTGGTTGCGGAACAGCCGCAGATCGAGCAGCGGCCGCTCCCGTCGCCACGACCGCAGCGCGAACGCCACCAGCCCGGCCGCGCCGAGCGCCAGCGACACCAGCACCGACGGGCCGATCCCGCCGCCGCCCTCGCCGACCGCGGTGAGCGCGTAGACGAACAGCGGCAACCCGAGCCCCACCAGCGCGAACCCGGTCCAGTCCAGCCGCCCGGCGCCACCCGGCTCACCGCGCGGCACGTACTTCCACCCGAGCGCGATGCCGATCGCGCCGATCGGCAGGTTGATCAGGAACAGCCACTCCCAGGACAGCGAGTCCAGCAGCACCCCGCCGACGGTCGGGCCGATCGCGGGCGCGCTGCTCACCGCGATGCCGAGGATGCTCATCACCCGCCCCAGCCGCTCCGGGCCGACCGCCTGGCCGAGGATCGTCTGCCCGGCCGGGGTCAGCAGCCCGGCCGCCAGCCCCTGCACGACGCGCAGCACGACCAGCCACCCGATGTCGCCGGCCAGCGCGCACAGCCCGGACGCGACGGTGAACGCGGCGAACGCGCCCAGCCACAGCCGCCCGACGCCGATCCGGCGGCCGAGCCACCCGCACAGCGGCAGCGACACCGCCAGCGCGATCAGGTAGGCGGTCGACACCCACTGCACCTCGTCGAGCGAGGCGCCCAGGTCCGTGCCGATCCGGTCGAGTCCGACGTTGACGAGCGACGAGTCGAGCATGCCGACGAAGGCGCCGAACACGATCACCAGCGAGATCCGCCACACGGGCCAGGGAATCCGTTGCATGATCCCGAAGCTAAAACCTCAAGTAATGTCGAGGTCAATGCCCGCTGAGCAGCACCGTAGGATGGGTGCGGCGAAATCCGGCGACACGGGACGGGACGATGAAGCACATCTATGCGGGCAAGGTCCGTGAGCTCTACTCCGACGGGGACGACATCCTGCTCGTCGCCTCCGACCGGATCTCGCTCTACGACGTGGTGATGCCCACACCGATCCCGGACAAGGGCAAGCTGCTCACCCAGCTGTCGCTGTGGTGGTTCGAGCACCTGGCGCAGATCGTGCCGAACCACGTCGTGTCCACCGACGTGCCCGAGGAGTTCGCCGGCCGCGCGATCCGCGTCAAGCCGCTGAAGATGGTGCAGGTCGAGTGCATCGCACGCGGCTACCTGACCGGGCTGGGCCTGAAGGAGTACCAGAAGCAGGGCACCGTCTCCGGCGTCCAGCTGCCGCCGGGTCTGGTCGAGGGCAGCAAGCTGCCCGAGCCGATCTTCACGCCGACCACCAAGGCGACCGAGGGCCACGACGAGTTCATCACCTTCGACGACGTGGTGGCGCAGGAAGGCCGCGAGACCGCGGAGCGCCTGCGCGAGCTGACACTGGCGATCTACCGTGCGGGCGCCGAGCGGGCCGCGGAGAACGGGATCATCGTCGCGGACACCAAGGTCGAGTTCGGCTGGGACGCCGACGGTGTGCTGACCCTCGGCGACGAGGTCCTGACCTCCGACTCGTCGCGGTTCTGGCCCGCCGACCGCTGGCAGCCGGGCCGCCCGCAGTTCTCGTTCGACAAGCAGTACGTGCGTGACTGGGTCAGCGGCACCGGCTGGGACAAGACCCCGCCAGCGCCGGAGATCCCGGCCGACGTCGTGGCCACCACCCGCGCCCGCTACATCGAGGTCTACGAGCGGATCACCGGGAATACCTGGGCATAAACAACGCTCATGGGTCCCGGTACCAACGGGACTTGGACTTATCGCCGCAGGCGGCCGAACCTGGTTGCATGAGCACGGAACGGAAGGTCGCCCTGGTCGCCGGGGCGAACGGGGTCATCGGCCGCAACCTCGTCGACCACCTGGTCTCGCTCGGGGACTGGGAGGTGATCGGGCTGTCCCGGCGCGGCGGTCCGTCGGGCGGGCCGGTCCGCCACATCGCCGTCGACCTGCTGGACCCGGCCGACGCGCGGGACAAGCTGGGCGGGCTGCGAGACGTCACGCACGTCTTCTACGCGGCCTACCAGGACAAGCCGACGTGGGCCGAATTGGTCGCGCCGAACGTCGCGATGCTGGTCAACCTCGTCGACGCGGTGGAGCCGGTCGCACGCGGGCTGCGGCACATCAGCCTGATGCAGGGCTACAAGGTCTATGGCGCGCACCTCGGCCCGTTCAAGACGCCGGCCCGCGAGGACGACCCGGGGCACCTGCCGCCCGAGTTCAACGTGGACCAGCAGAACTTCCTGGAGCAGCGCCAACTCGGCAAGGCGTGGACGTGGTCGGCGCTGCGGCCGTCGGTGGTCTGCGGGTTCGCGCTGGGCAACCCGATGAACCTGGCCACCGTGATCGCGGTCTACGCGTCGATCTCGAAGGAACTCGGGGTGCCGCTGCGGTTCCCCGGCAAGCCGGGCGCGTACACGTCCCTGCTGGAGATGACCGACGCCGGTCTGCTGGCGAAGGCGACAGTGTGGGCGGCGACCGACGAACGCTGCGGCAACCAGGCGTTCAACATCAACAACGGCGACCTGTTCCGGTGGAGCGAGCTGTGGCCGGAACTGGCGCGCTGGTTCGACCTGGAGGTCGCGCCGCCGTTGCCGATGTCGCTGGAGACCGCGATGGCGGACAAGGAGCCGCTGTGGGAGTCGATGCGCGAGCGGTACGGGCTGGAGCCGTCGTTCGCCGAGGTGTCGTCGTGGCGCTTCGGCGACTTCGTCTTCGGCTGGGACTACGACGTGATCGCCGACGGCTCGAAGGCCCGCCGGTTCGGTTTCCACGAGTTCGTGGACACCAGGGAGATGTTCCAGTCGATCTTCGAGGAGCTGCGCAAGCGCAAAGTGATCCCCTGATGGTTAACCTGAAAGCATGAGCACTCCCGTCGAGTTCTACTGGCGTCCCGGCTGCGGCTTCTGCATGGCGCTGCGGGCCGGTCTGGAGCGGGCCGGCCTGCCGTTCACCGAGGTGAACATCTGGGAGGAGCCGGGCGCGGCGGAACGGGTGCGCGAGGTCGCGAACGGCAACGAGACGGTGCCGACGGTTTTCGTCGGCCCGGCGGCCATGGTCAACCCGAGCGTGGACGAGGTGCTTTCCGCCGTGCGCGAGCACGCTCCCGAGCTGCTCTGACGTACCTACCGATAGGTACAGTGACGGGGTGGACACCTCGGAGCGGCTGATCCGCAGCACGCAGGAGCTGCTGCGGGACCGCGGTTACGTGGGCACCAGCCCGAAGGCCATCCAGCAGCACGCGCAGGCCGGCCAGGGCAGCATGTACCACCACTTCAGCGGGAAGCCGGACCTGGCGCTGGCCGCGATCCGCCGCAGCGCGGAGGAGATGCGGGCCGAGGCCGAGACGGCGCTCGCCAGTAGCGGCACCGCCCTGGAGCGCATCGACGCGTACCTCCTGCGGGAACGGGAGGTCCTCCGCGGCTGCCCGATCGGGCGGCTCGCGCAGGACCCGGACGTCGTGGCCAGCGAGGCCCTCCGGCAGCCGGTAAAGGAGACCCTCGGCTGGCTGCAGGAACGGCTCGACGGGGTGCTCGCCGACGGTGTGGCGCGCGGGGAGCTGCCCGCGGACCTGGACACCGGCGCCACCGCGGCCACCATCGCCGCGGTGGTGCAGGGCGGGTACGTGCTCGCCCGCGCGGCGGGCTCCGTCGATCACTTCGATCGTGCCGTTGACGGCGCACGTAAGTTGCTTGGAGCGATTTCCCAACACCGTCAGTAATTTGGACGTTGTTTCACGGCCCCGGCTGAGTCACCTTCACCCGGTTGCGGTACAAATGCGCGCAACTGTCGGTATGCCTTCGCGTCCGAAAGGTGGGTCCGGTGAACGACGAAGTGTCGGTGGCCGAACTGCTTGAGCGCGAGGGCTGGACGGAACAGCCCCGCGCGCCGAGATCCCGGTTCCAGGTGATGGCGGTCATGCTCGCCGTCGTGCTGGGCTGTGGGCTCGCCGCGATCCTGGTCAAGGTCGGCGCGGACACCTCGCCCAACGACGACGCCGCGTTGTTCAGCCTCCCGGCCGGGCCGACCGGCGGCCTCGCCGGCGGCGGCGTCCCCGGAAACCAGAGCACCACCGAGCGCACCAACAGCTCGTCGCGGATCACGGTCACCAACGCCTCCCCCGGCGCCGGGAACGGCGGCGACATCGTGCCGTGGGCCACGAGGTCGCGCACCAGCACGTCCACCGAGACGGTCACCGTCACCGACTCCAACCTGCCGCCCGCGTCGAGCACCGACCCCGGCGCCCCTGGCGATCCGACCGACCCCGGCCAGACGAGCACCCCCACCGGCGGCACCAGCACCGGCGCGACCACGACCACCCCGTCCCGCACGCCGCCGAGTTGCATCCTGATCATCCTCTGCCGCCCGTAAGCTCGGCCGGGTGGAGATCTTTCACCTGCGTTACTTCGTCGTGGTGGCCGAGGAGCTGAACTTCTCGCAGGCCGCGCGCAAGCTCCACATGGCCGCGTCACCGCTGAGTCAGCGCATCAAGGACCTCGAACACGAGCTGGGGCACCGGTTGTTCCGGCGCAGCACCCACAGCGTCGAGCTGACCGACGCCGGCGCCGCGCTCCTCCCGCTGGCCCGCGAGGCACTCGAACACTTCAACGCGATCCCCTGGCGGCTGCGCGAGGCTCTCGGTCCGCGGCACCGGATGGCGCTCATCGGCGTGCCGGCCGGGCTGCACCCGGACCTGCGTGCCCGCGTGCAGGAGCTGGAGGAACGCTGCCGCGACCGGTTCGACCTCAAGCGCTGGCCGGGCCGCACCAGCGACCTGATCGAGGCGGTGCACGACGGGCGGCTGAGCCTCGCGCTGGTCCGGCTGCCGGTGAGCGATCCCGCGCTGGAGGTCGTGCGGGTGCTGTCGGAGCCGCTGGGCGCGGTCGTGCCCGCGGACCGGTTCGAGGGCCGCGACGCGCTGAGCCTCACCGACCTGGTGGACCTGTCGTACGTCCCGGTGCCGCCGGAGGCGCAGCCGGTTTATTTCGAACAAATGGACCAGGAACTGCGTGCGGCAGGCGTCAAGAAACGTCTCAAGCCGCCGCGAACGGACTATTCCGGGGTCGCCGAAATCGTCGCGAGCGGTCTCGGGTTCACCGTCTCGATGCTGGACCCGCGCAGTCCGATGCGCAACTACAGCGTGGAGAACGTGGCCGTGCTCCCGATCACCGATTTCCGCCCCGAGCTGCAGACCGGGCTCATCTGGCGACGTGACCGGGCCTGTCCGGGGGCGGAACTGGCCGGACTCGTCGCGGACGCCAGAGAAGTTTTCCGGCAAATGGTATGACCACTGCGGTCATACCATTGTTCGCCCTTTGATCATTCCCTCTCCTCGTTTTCGGACCTACCGTCGAATTGTCAGGTGAGGACGAGAACGAGGAGCAGTGATGAGTGGTCCACTCGACGGGATCCGGGTCATCGACCTCTCCACGGTGGTGATGGGCCCGTACGCCGCGCAGATCCTGGGCGACCTGGGCGCGGACGTGATCCGGATCGAGGCGCCGGGCGACTCGGCCCGCAACGGGCACTACCGCAACACCCCGGGGATGACCGCGCTGGCGATGGCGGTGAACCGCAACAAGCGCAGCGTGGCCCTGAACCTCAAGGACGACGAGCAGCGCGCGCGGGCGCTCGACCTGATCGACACCGCCGACGCGCTGATCACCAACATGCGCCCTGGCGCGCTCGGCAGGCTCGGCCTGACCTACGACGAGCTGTCCCGGCGCAACCCGAAGCTGGTCTACGCGCACGCGCAGGGTTTCCGCGGCGACTCCGACCGCGCGGGCCACGCCGCCTACGACGAGACCGTGCAGGCCGCGTCCGGGCTGGTCGACATCGCGAACCGCGCGCTGGGCAAGCCGGTGTACCTGCCGACGATCCTCGGCGACAAGGTCTCCGCGCTGACCATCGCCTACTCGGTGCTCGCCGCGCTGCTGCACCAGCAGAAGACCGGGCAGGGCCAGCACGTCGAGGTCCCGATGACGGACACGCTGATCGCGTTCAACCTGGTCGAGCACCTCGCCGGGCACACGTTCGAGCCGCCGTCGGCGCCCACCGGGTTCCCGCTGTCCATGGGGCAGGGCCACCGCGCGGTGCGCACCAAGGACGGGCTGGCGTGCGTGATCCCGTACAACCCGCAGAACTTCCGGGACTTCTTCGCCGCGGCGGGACGGCCCGAGCTGGCCGAGGACCCGCGCGTGAACGGCGACTACGTGGACTCCGCGGACAAGGACGCGCTGGCCGACCTGATCGAGGAGTGCGCCCCGGCGCTGACGACCGCGGAGTGGGCGGAGGTGTGCGCGAAGCACAGCATCCCGATGGCGCCGGTGCTGGAACTCGACCGCGCCGACGAGGACCCCTACGTCCGCGACGGCGGCCTGATCCGGCTGGTCCAGCACCCGACCGAAGGCCCGGTCCGCACGGCCGGCATCCCGGTGCGGTTCTCGGAAACCCCGGCAGAGATCCGCCGCCTGCCCTCGGCACCCGGCGCCGACACCGAAGAGGTGCTGCGCGAGGTGAGCGGACGATGAAGGCCACCGACGTCGCGCGGCGCCACACGACCCCGCTGACGAACCCGGCCTACGCGCCGGTCGTGCCGCGGTTCACCGACCGCGAGTACCTCAACGTCGTCTACCGCACCGATTTCGACGCCCTGCGGGCCGTCGTCCCGGAGCCGCTGGAGATCGACGAGCCGCTGGTGCGCTTCGAGGTCATGCGCATGGGCGACGTGAGCGGCTACGGCCCGTACACCGAGGCCGGGCAGGCGATCCCGGTGCGGCTCGGCGACGAGCGCGGCGAGTACCTGCACGCGATGCACCTGGACAACTTCCCGGCCACCGCGTCCGGCCGCGAGGTCAGCGCCTACCCGAAAACCGTTGGCGCGCCGCGGTTGTACGTCGACCACGGCGCCCTCGTCGGGACGCTCGACTACGGCACGCTCCGGGTCGCGACGGCGACCATGGGCTACAAGCACCACCCGCTCGACCCCGCCGAAGCACGCGAGCAGATCGCCGTCCCGACGTTCATGCTCAAGATCGTCCCCGGTTACGACGGCCGTCCGCGCGTCGCGGAACTGGTCCGCACCCGGATCACCGACGTGACGGTCAAGGAGGCCTGGACCGGTCCCGCGCGGCTGCAGCTGTTCGAGCACGTTCTCGCCCCGCTGGCCGACCTGCCCGTGCGGGAGGTCGTCTCGGCGAGCCACGTGCTCACCGATCTCACCCTGGCGCCGGTCACCCCGGTGCACGACTACCTGGAGGCGTCATGAAGATCGCGGTGATCGGCGCGGGCACGATCGGGCTGTCCTGGGCCGCCCTGTTCGCCGCGCACGGGCACGAGGTGCGGGTCAGCGATCCGCGGCCGGACCTCGCGGACGCGCTGGGCGACCTCGACGTGCACATCGCGGGCTCGGTCGGCGAGGCCGTGCGCGACGTGGACGTGGTGCAGGAGAACGGACCCGAGCGCCTGGACTTCAAACGCGAGCTGTTCGCCCGGCTGGTCGCCGAGGCGCCCGCGCAGGCGCTGCTGCTCAGCTCGTCGTCGGCGATCCCGTCCAGCGAGTTCACCGCGGACATCGACGGCTCGCGTGTCCTCATCGGACACCCGTTCAACCCGCCGCACATCATGCCCCTGGTCGAGGTCGTTCCCAACCCGCGCACGAAAGAAGAAGCCGTGCAAGAAGCCGTGGAGTTCTACCGCTCGCTCGGCCGCGTGCCGGTCGTCGAGCGCAAGGAGGTGCCCGGCTTCGTCGGCAACCGCCTGCAGAACGCCCTGCAGCGCGAGGCGATCCACCTGGTGCAGGAGGGCGTGGTCGATCCGGCCGGGCTGGACGAGGTCGTGGTCAACTCGCTCGGCCTGCGCTGGGCGGCGGTCGGGCCGTTCCTCGGCGCGCACCTCGGCGGTGGTCCCGGCGGGTACCGGCACCTCGCGACGCACATCGGCGCATCGATGGACCGGATCACGCCCGGGCAGCCGGACCCGGCAGCCACCGAGCGAGTCATCGAAGCCGTGGAGAAGGCCTACGGCGACAAGGCATACACCGATCTCGCGGCGGAGCGCGACCGCAAGCAGCTCGCGATCCTCGCCGCCCGAGGACAAGGAGACACCGAATGAGCGCCGACTTCTACGGCTACGAGGACCTGCTGTCCGAAGAGGAGCGCAAGACGCTGCTGAAGGCCCGCGACTTCATGCGGACCGAGGTCAAGCCGCTGGTCAACTCCTACTGGGCGCGCGGCGAGTTCCCGCGCGAGCTGATCGGCAAGTTCCGCGAGCTGGGCCTGGCCGGCGTGGCCTACGAGGGCTACGGCGACCCGCTGCCCCGCGGCAGCCACCTGCTGACCGGGATGCTCGCCGCGGAGTACTCGCGCGTCGACCCGTCCGTGGCGACCTTCTTCGGTGTCCACAACGGACTCGCGATGTACAGCGTGTACGCGGGCGGGGACCAGGAGCAGCGCGACCGCTGGCTGCCCGCCATGGCCGCGATGGACAAGATCGGCGCGTTCGCGATGACCGAGCCGCTCGGCGGGTCCGACGTGGCGGGCGGCATGCGCACCACCGCGAAGCGGGAAGGCGACACCTGGGTGCTCAACGGCGCCAAGCAGTGGATCGGCAACGCCACCTTCGCCGACCTGGTCGTCGTGTGGGCGCGGGACGTCGACGACAACCGCGTCAAGGGGTTCGTCGTGGAGACTCCGGCCGACGGCTTCGTCCCGGTCAAGATCGAGAACAAGGTGGCGTTCCGCATCGTCGAGAACGCCGAGATCACGCTGAGCGACGTGCGGGTGCCGGAGGCGAACCGGCTGCGGAACATCCGCTCGTTCCGGGACGTCGCCGAGATCCTGCGCGCCACCCGCGGCGGCGTCGCCTGGCAGGCGCTGGGCGTCATGATCGGCGCGTACGAGGCCGCGCTCGCGTACGCGAAGGAGCGCAAGCAGTTCGGCAAGCCGATCGCCGGCTTCCAGCTCGTCCAGGACCTGCTGGTCAAGAGCCTGGGCAACATCACCGCGTCGTGGGGCATGCTGGTCCAGCTGGCCCGCCTGCAGGACGCCGGGATCTTCCGCGACGAGCAGTCGTCGCTGGCGAAGGCGTTCGTCACCGCGCGCATGCGCGAGGTGGTGGCCTGGTGCCGTGAGCTGCTCGGCGGCAACGGGATCGTCCTGGACTACGACGTGGCCCGGTTCTTCGCCGACGCGGAGGCCATCTACTCCTTCGAGGGCACCCGCGAGATGAACACGTTGATCGTCGGCAAGGCCGTCACCGGCCAGAGCGCGTTCGTGTAGTAGATCTCGCATCACAGATCAATAACTCTCAGCAACGAAATCCCCCTTTCAGGCGAAGAGAAGTCGTACGCCTGGAAGGGGGATACATGCACTCTCGGTGGTTAGCCAAACGCTTACTCGCGTTCATCGGGACGGGACTGATCACGTTGGGCCTGGTCACGGCGATCTCGGCCCCGCAGGCCGCCGCCGCGCCACCGCCCGGCTTCGTGCTGCTCGACCAGCCGACCGGTCAGAACGCCTTCGACCTCACCGACTTCGCCTACCTGCCGGACGGGAGCTACCTGAGCACCGGCAAGAGCGGCAAGCTCAACTGGACCTCCACGGACGGCAAGACCACGCGGACCCTGCGCACCCTGACCGTGCGCAACCAGGGTGACCTGGGTCTCGTCAGCGTGGCCGTGGCGCCCGACTACGCCACGTCGAAGGCCATCTACCTGATCCGCTCGGTTCCCAACGGCACGACGTTCACGCTGCGTCTGGCGAAGTGGACGGTCACCGGCTCCCCCGAGCCCACCGGCATCACCGGCGAGCAGACGCTGATCGACATGCCCGGCGGGTCCGATGTGCACGGTATGACCGGTCTCATCGCGGCCGACGACGGCACGCTGTGGGTGTCGATCGGTGACAACTCCGACTACACGCGCGTCGACGAGAACGCGCTGAAGACCCTGGACGTCAACGCCCTCAACGGCAAGGTCCTGCACATCAACGCCAACGGCAGCGGGGTGTCCACCAACCCGTACTACGACGCGGCCAACCCCACGGCGACCCGCAGCAAGGTGTTCGCGAGCGGCTTCCGCAGCCCCTTCCGGTTCACGCTCGACCCCAGCAGCGGCCTGCCCGTCGTCGGCGACGTCGGCTGGAACGAGTGGGAGGAGCTCGACCTCGTGCAGCCGGGCCGCAACTACGCCTGGCCGTGCTGGGAGGGCAACCACCGCACCCCCGGCTACGCGGACCTGCCCGGCTGCGCGTCGGTGACCAACAGCGCGCCGCTGTGGGAGTACCACCACGGTGACGCCTCCAACCAGGGCAACAGCGTCACGGCCGGCCTCGTCTACACCGGATCCAGCTACCCGGCCGAGTACCAGGGCGCGTTCTTCTTCGGCGACTACGTCGGCAAGAAGCTGTGGACCGCGCGCTGGAACACCGCGGGCACCCTGACCCAGGCGCCGCAGGACCCGCCGCTGGCCACCGACATCGGCGGTCCGGTCAAGTTCGCCGCTGCCCCCAACGGCGACGTCGTCTACGCCGACATCTACACCGGCAACCTGCGCCGCCTCAGCTACGTCACCGGCAACACGACCCCGGTGGCGAAGGCGACGACCACCAGCGACCCGGCGACCCGCACCGTCACGTTCGACGCGTCCGAGTCGACGGACTACGACGGTGACGCGCTCACCTACACGTGGGACTTCGGCGACGGCACGACCGGCACCGGCGTCACCACGACGCACACCTACAGCTCCGACGGCCCGTTCACCGCGACGCTGACCGTGCGCGACCCGCTCAACAAGGCCGGGACCACGTCGTTCACCGTCGCACCGGCCAACCACACGCCGGTGATCACGCTGACCGAGCCGTCCGCGCGGGACTTCGCGATCGGCGAGGCGGTGTCGCTGGCCGCGACCGCGACCGACACCGAGGACGGCGCACTGCAGGTCACCTGGACCTCCACCGTGCTGCACTGCCCGGAGGAGGAGACCTGCCACTCGCACCCCGGCGTGGGCGCCAGCGGCTCGACCTTCAGCGTCCCGTTCACCGACCACCCGGACTCCCGGATGGTCCTGACGGCGACGACCACCGACAGCGCGGGCGTGTCCACCAGCACCAGCTACACGGCCTGGCCGCGCCAGCACCGGCTGACGCTGAAGTCGAACGTGCCCGCGTCGCTGCAGATCCCGTCCGAGGGCGGCGTGAACAGCGCGCTGGTGACCGAGGGCGTCACGCTCGACGTGGTGGCCGCGGAGACCGCGTCCGACGGCGCGTCCAAGTTCTCCGCATGGGAGAACGGATCCACCAGCCGGACGCGGACGCTGACGGTCACCTCGGACCTGACGCTGACCGCGACCTACGCGACGGCGATCGACCAGCGCTACAACAGCGACGCCGCCGTGCGCTCGCTGCTCGGCGCTCCGACCGCGCCCGAGGCGCAGGACGGCAACGTCAACTACCGCGTGTACGCCAACGGCCGGATGTACTGGTCGGCGCAGACCGGCGTGCACGAGGTGCACGGCGCGATCCTGGGCAAGTACCTGGAACTGGGCGGTCACACCCGCTTCGGCGCGCCGACGACCGACGAGCTGACCACGCCGGACGGGGTGGGCAAGTACAACCACTACATCGGCACGCCCGGCACGCTGACGGCGTCGATCTACTTCTCGCCGAACACCGGCACGCACGCCATCTGGGGTGTGATCCGGGAGAAGTGGGCGGAGAAGGGCTGGGAAGCCGGCCCGCTCGGCTACCCGACGACCGACGAGCTGGTGACGCCGGACGGCATCGGCCGGTACAACCACTTCAGCAAGGACGGCTCGATCTACTGGACGCCTGCCAACGGCGCCCACTCGATCTGGGGCCTGATCCGGCAGGTGTGGCAGCAGACCGGCTGGGAAGCCGGCCCGATGGGCTACCCGGCCACGGACGAGCTGATCACGCCGGACGGCATCGGCCGGTACAACCACTTCGACAAGGCGGCATCGATCTACTTCTCGCCGTCGACGGGCGCGCACGAGATCTACGGCGCGATCCGGGCGCGGTGGGCGGCTCTGGGCTGGGAGACGTCGTACCTCGGCTACCCGACCACGGGTGAGTTCGCCGCGGACGGCGGCAGGCGGAACAACTTCCAGCGGGGCTACATCCAGTGGTACCCGAACGGGACCGTGATCGACCGCCGGTACTGAGTTCTGATGCGAAAAACCGCCCTCCCCGCCGCGTGCGGGGAGGGCGGTTTTTCGTTGCTCAGTAGTAGAAGTGCAGGGTGTCGAGCAGGCGGTGGTCCGGTTTCGGGTCGCCGAGCTCGATCGCGACCTCGGTGATCAGCGCCTGGGTGAGCGCCGTCAGCGCGGTCAGCGAGCGGCTGTGCGAGACGCCGCAGGTCTCCGCGAACAACGCCACCTCGGCGGACTCCACCAGCGGCGACGCGGCGTTGTCCGTCAACGCCACCACCGGCAGCCCGGTCTCCCTGGCGTACCCGGCGACCCGGACCGTGTCGGCCGCGTATCGGCGCACCGAGAACACCAGCAGGACCTCGTCCTCGCACAGTTCCTTGAGCTCGTCCGGCAGCGAGCCGCCGCCGAGCCGGTGCACGGCGGGCAGGATCTCACCCAGCCGCTGCGCCGCCAGGTCCGCCACCGGCCGGCACTCGCGCAGCCCCATCACGTGCACGCGCGGCGCCCGCGCGAGCAGTTCCACCGCCCGCAGCCACGACGGCCGCTCCAGGTGGCTGAAAGTGCGCGAGAGGTTGGTCTGCTCCTGTTCCAGCACCGCGGAGAGCAGGCCGCCCGGCTCCGGCTCGGCGGCGTGCTCGGTGCGCCGGGCCACCTGGGCCTGCTCGGCCACCCAGGTGCGGCACAGCTCCATGATGTCGGGGTACCCGGTGAGCCCGAGGGAGTTCGCGAACCGCGTCACCGTCGACTCGCGGATCTCCAGCAACCGCGCGGCTTCCGAGATGCCGCGGTAGGCCGTGCCCTCCGGGTCGGCGAGCAGCAGGTGGGCGAGGCGCAGCTGCCCCGAGGCCAGTTTCGGCAACCGGCTCCGGAGCAGTTCCGCCAGCTCCTGGTAGCTCCCGGGGGCCTTCACACGCGCAACTCCACGACCGTGACGCCGGCGCCGCCGACCGGGTCGTCCATCGCCATCAACGCTGCCGGTGCTTCGTCCAGCGTGATCCGGCGGCCGATCAGCGCGTTCAGGTCCATTGTGGATCGTTCGACCATCGCCAGCATCTCCGGGTACTCGTGGGCCTGGATGCCGTGGCTGCCGAGGATTTCCAGTTCGTCGGCGATCACGCGGTGCATCGGGATCGGCGGGATGCCCTGCCCCGGCGGCATCAGCCCGACCTGGACGTGCCGTCCGCGGGGCCGCAGGCTCGCCACCGAGGCCGCGCAGGTCTGCGGCAGGCCGACGCAGTCCAGGGAGACGTGCGCGCCGCCGCCGGTGATGTCGCGGATGGCGGCGGCGGTGTCCTGGCCGGCGTCGACAGTGGCTTCCGCGCCCAGTTTCGCGGCCAGCGCAAGGGCTTCGGGAGAGAGGTCGACGGCAACGACCCGCGCGCCGGCGGCGACGGCGAGCATGACCGCCGAGATGCCCGCGCCACCGCAGCCGTGCACGGCGACCCACTGGCCCGCGGTCGTCCGCCCCTGCCGCAGCACGGCGCGGAAAGCGGTGCCGAAGCGGCAGCCGAGCGCCGCGGCCGTGCTGGACGCGAGGTCATCAGGCAGCCGGACGAGGTTGACGTCGGCGTGGCCGAGGGCGACCAGCTCGGCGAACGATCCCCAGTGCGTGAACCCGGGCTGGGTCTGGTTCACGCAGATCTGCTGGTTGCCGGTGACGCACTGCTCGCACGTGCCGCAGGCGCACACGAACGGGACGGTGACGCGGTCACCGGGTGACCAGTGGCGCACCCGGTCGCCGGTCGCGACGATCCGGCCGGCGAGCTCGTGGCCGGGCACGTGCGGGAGGGTGATGTCGCTGTCGTGGCCGCGCCAGCCGTGCCAGTCGCTGCGGCACACGCCGGTCGCCTCGACCGCGACGACCACGCCGTCCGGGGCCGGCGCCGGGTCGGGCACGTCGCGGACCTGCGGTGGGGCTCCGAACTCGGTGAAGACGACTGCGCGCACCCCGACACCCTACGTGGCGTCAGCGGCCCTTGAGCAGCTCCACGATCGGGGCGAAGCGGTCGGCGTAGCCGGAGTTGATGGTGATGTAGGAGATGCCCAGCTCGTCGCGGCGGCGCAGGAGGGTGTCGGCGGCCTGCTGCGCGGTGCCGGGCAGGACGCTGACGGAGCCGTGCGCGACCAGGTCGGCGATCGTGGTGCCGATGTAGCGCTCCAGCCACGGCGCGGGTTCGTCGCCGACGGCGAGCAGGTTCATGGCCAGTTCGACGTCCCGGCCGTGCGCGGCGTCGTGGACGGCGCGGACCAGTTCCCGTGCTTCGGCTTCGGTGGCGCGGGGCTGCCAGGCCATGGTGACGACGTCGGCTTCCCGGCCGGCGAGTGCCAGCATCTTCGGGCCGCCCGCGGCGAGGAGGAGCTTGGGGCGGTTCGCCTGCTCGTTGAGGTGCCGCACGGTTTCGGCGATGTGCGCGACCCGCTCTTTCGGTGTCCCGAACTCGCGGCCGAGCCGGCCGAGCGTGGCCTCGGCGCCCGGGCGGCCGGTGCCGAGGCCGAGTTCGAAGCGGCCGCCGGTGAGCCGGTGCAGGCTTTCCGCCTGCCAGGCCAGCAGCCGCCGGTCGCGGAACCCGTCGACGGCGACGAAAGTGCCGACGTGCAGTTCGGTGGTGACGGCCGCGGCGGCGGACAGGGTGGTGAAGGGGTCCAGACCGCCGAGCGGGTCGGGTGAGAGGAGCGTGTGGAAGCCCTGGATCTCGGTGCGGCGGGCGAGGGCGGTCCAGTCGGCGAGGTGGGTGATCTGCCCGGCGACGAGGCCGAAGCGGAAGGGTTTGTCAGTCATGCGGCCGATGGTGGACCCGTGGGCCTCGTCACCGCGTCCGTTCGTCGTCGGCTCTGCGGCCTACGTCGGGAGGCGCACGGTCAGAAGACGGCGACGCTCAGCGCCTGCGCGATTTCCTTGCCCAGCGCGTGGGTCGCCGCTTCGGCGCCCGAGCCGACCTTGACCACGAGTGAGCCGCCGAACGGTTGGCGTTCCACCACTTCGATCCGCTCGCCGAGGGCGATGGCGTGGTCGGCGAGGTAGCGCAGCATGTCCGGGTCGGTGTCCCACACGCGCACGATCTGGCCGACCGCGCCCGGCTCCATCTCGTCGAGCAGGCGGGTCGGCACCTCCTCGACGCTGCCGTCGGCGGCCGGGATGGGGTCGCCGTGCGGGTCGCGGACCGGGTTGCCGAGCTTGGCCGCGATGCGCTCGATGAGCCGGTCGGAGACCGCGTGTTCGAGCGCGTCGGCCTCGCCGTGCACCTCGTCCCACGTGTAGCCGAGTTCCTGCACCAGGTAGGTCTCGATGAGCCGGTGGCGCCGCAGGACACCCCGCGCGAGGCGGCGGCCTTCGGGGGTCAGCTCGATGCCGCGGTAGGGGACGTGCTCGACGAGGCCCTGCTGGGCGAGTTTGGTGACCATGCCGGACGCCGACGAGGGACTCACCTCGAGGCGGCCGGCCAGGGTCGTGTTGGTGACGGCCTCACCGCGCTCGACCAGGCCGTAGATGACCCGGATGTAGTCCTCGATCGACGAGGAGGACGAGCGGTGCGGACTGTCAGGCATGCTAATAACTCTACGTGCGGCCCCCGGTGGGAGTCAGCCTTGCCTAACTCCCCGGGGACCAGCGGTAGCGGATCCAGCCGGGCACCGGCTGGGCGCCGAGCTGGGCGTAGAAGGCCGCGGCGCGCTCGTTGCCCTCCTGCATGTCCCACTCGACGCGCCCATCGGTGCGCGCCCGCAGCGCGGCGAGCAGTTCGTTGCCCAGCCCGTGGCGGCGGTGCTCCGGGCGGACGTACAGGTCGTCCAGCCAGATGCCGGGGCGCCCCTCCCAGGTGGAGAAGTTCCAGGAGCAGAAGGCCATCCCCGCGACGGTGCCGGAGCCGGGCGGTTCCGCGATGAGGACCCACGCCTTGGGCTCCGGACCGAACAGGTGCTTGGTCATCTCGGCGCGGTCGAGGGTGAGCGTGTCGTTGCCCTCGTAGCGGGCGTGCTCCTCGATGAGCGCGCAGATCTCGTCGACGTCCCTGACCTCGGCTTCTCGTACCGGCATGTGACCCATGCTATGCGGCGATTTCGACCAACCGGAGGCCGTGGGTGATCCGGTCGCGCTAGTCTCTGCTTGAACTGCGTTCCACACGGGGGGTAGGGAACAGATGACCGAGGGCAACGGGCAGGTCTCGCTGGGGCCGACGGTGGGCGCGGGCCTGAGCGCCGTGGGAGGCGCCGGGTACCGCTTCGACCCCGACCAGATCGCCGAGCTGATCCCAAAGTGGGAGGAGCTGCGGGACGGTCTTGATGACGACTACAACAGCCTCAGAGAGGCCCTACGGCTGGCTCAGCCGCCGTCAGCCGATGCGCCGGCGGCGCAGAACGCCGAAGCCACCAAGAACTCGATTCGACTCGCCATCGACCACAATCGTCACATGCGGTCCTATGCGACGACCTGGATCGAGCAATTGAGGAAAGCCAACGGCACTTTCATCGAGCAGGACGACGACACTCGTCGCGGCCTGTACGATACGGGCGACTCGACAAACGGCAGCGGGCTGTACTGATAGGGGAAATGGTGCGCGAGGTCAAGATCAGCGTCACGGCAACCATAGGCGCGGCTCTGCTCGTTCTCACATCGTGTTCGGATTCGGACGGAAGCGGAATCGGGACGAGCTTCAGTCCGACATCGCCAGGTACGTCCACACAACCTTCGTCGACTGCAACAACCGACCAAGCACCCCCTGTGCACACCCCACTCGACGCGACTGCCTTCATCGCCGATCCATGCAGCAGCCTGACCAGCGCCCAAACCGCCGAATTGACGATAAGCAATGAGGGCAGGCACACCAACAACGCGTGCTCATGGAAATTCGGCCCGAATCTGGAGTGGGTAGTCCAAGCCTTTTACACAGTGAACGACAAGGGCTTGCAGAACACCTACGACCAAAACGCCGCCGGCTGGTTCAAGAACGGCTACTTCGAACCGACGTCGGTTTCCGGCTATCCTGCCGTCTACAGCAACGTCACCGATGCACGCCCTGACGGCACGTGCGATTTGGTGGTGGGAATCGATGACCGAACCGTTCTGGACGTTTCGGTCACCGGCAAGCCAGGGGAGGACAACTGCGGCGCTGCCTCCACCGTGGCAGGCAAGATCATCGAGACCATCGGATCATGAGCCGCAGGCAATTCACCCATCTCGGCGAACCTGGCAATACTCGCACGGGCCATGATCGACTCACGCTACCCTTTGGTTGAACTATGTTCTTGACCTGGCCACCTCGTCCGCAGGCACCTGTTGTGATCGAGGCCGTGGATTTTGGGGGAAACGAATGACTGGCGCAGTCCTCGGTTCGACCGCTTCCCTCGGCGGGATGACGGGGCAGCAGATCTACGAGAACTTCCAGCACGCTCCCGGCCCCGTGAACCTCCAGCAGGGCCAGCACCATCTCGGCACGGTCATGAAGAAGTATCAGATTCGAAGTAGGCAGGTCGCGGCGCTGACCGGAACCATGGTGGAGGGCTGGACGGGTGGCGCAGCGGACGCCGCGTCCCAGAGCGTGAGCAAGTTGGCTGCTGCCCATTCCAGTGCTGCTGCCGCGATGAACACAGCTTACGAACTGATCGAGAACCAGTCCCAGGCCTTCTTCGACACCAAGAACAAGGTCGTCCCGGTGCCGGAGGTTCCGCAGATCCCTCCGGGGCTCAAGGAGATCATCGGCGACTCGAACGGCGACCTCAGCCAGATGGTGAAGGTCGCGGCGGCGAACGCGGCCGCCAAGCAGAACGTCGAGGCCATGCAAGCCTGGTCGACCACCTCGGGCGACAACGGCGCGAAGATGCCGACCACCTACGGCACCCTCGACGCCGGCGTCCTCGGTGTCACCCAGGGTGCCCAGCCGGGCGGCAGCGTCGACATCCAGAACAAGCCGACCAGTGACGGGCCGCGCTTCGGGGGCGCTGGGGGTGCCTCCCGAGGCGGCGGTGGCGTCACCGGCGGCACCTCGTCCCTGTCGGGGCCCTACCAGGCCCCCGCAGGTCAGATCCCGGCCGACGGGCGCACCGTCGCCTCCGACGCGGCCTACGCGCCGCCCTCGGCGGGCTCCTACAGCCCTCCTCAGCAGGGCGGGTACGGCGGCGGCAGCAACTACGGCACCCCCGGCGCGTACGGCGTCCCCGGGTACGGGAACGCCGCGGGTTATCGCGGCGCCAACCCCGCGGGTGGGCCGGGCGCTGGAGCGGGCCGGGCCGGCGTCGGCTCCGGACGGGGCTTCGGCGCGGGTGGCGCCGGCCGTGCGGGCGATTTCGGGGCAGGTGGCGCGGGCCGTGGCGGTGGCTTCGGTCCCGGCAGCGGCGGCAACCCCCTCAGCGACGGCAAGCGCTTCGGCGCCGGGAACCCCGCCGCGGCGAGTGAGTCGTTCGGCCGTGGCGGCGCCGGTGCGGCCGGGCGGAGTGGCGCCGCCGGCAGTCCGGGCGCCATGGGCGCCGGCGCGGGCAACCGCGGCAAGGGCGACGACGACGGCGAGCACCAGCGGAAGTACATCGTGGACGAAGATGAGCACTTCCAGCTCACCGCGGAGGGCGAGAAGGCCGTCGACCCCGTCACGGGCATGACCGTCTCCCCGCCGGTACTCGGCCAGTAACGCCATGTGGTTCGCCGAACCGGAACGGTTCCAGGTCGACCTCCTCGCGGCCATGGTCGCCAAGGTCACCGGCGCCGAACTGCACCTCGCGCTCGCACCGCAGGCCGTGTGGCGCCCCGACGACGCCGATCTCGCCTTCAGACGCGCCGCTGACGCCGCCCTCGCGCGCTTCCACGTGCCCACCCGCGACGAGCCGACGTTCGCCGACCTCGCGCGCCTGCTCTCCACCCCCGCCGAGGCGCGGTTCGGGTGGCTGTCGGACACCACGCGGGGCGTCAACATCTCCACCCTGGTTGCCGCCGACCAGCGGTTCGGGGTCGTCGCCGTCCGGGACGGGCAGGAGGTCTCGGTCCGGACCTTCCAGCGCGACCGGCTCAGCAAGGTCCTCGCCGACGTCCTCCCTCAGGACGTGCGCAAGTCCCCGGAGCCGTCGCTGACCGTGCTGCGCAGCGAGGTCCGCGGCGCGCGCCAGGCCGAGCTGAACGGCACCCGGCCCAGCCGGGCGGTGATGCGCGCCGACTACCTGGCCTCGCTGGAGCCGTACTTCATCGCGGAGCTGCACGCCGAGGTCCGCGACCACACCGGACAGCCGCGGCACACGCGCTTCCCGCTCCGGGTCTACGACAACGCCGAAGGCCGGTGGACCGTCCAGGCGAAACCCCACTACGACGACCAGCTCCTCCACTTCGCCCCCGCCACGGCCACCGACGTTGCTGACCGCCTGGACGAGCTGCGCCGCGAGCTGAACTGAGCGACTGGGCCACTCACGCCCGCGCGAGAGGCACACTCGCGCAGGAGCAGGGGGTGGGGCAGGCGGCAGGGGGCCAGGGCAGACCAGGGCCAGGGGGGAGCGCGTGGCGGCGGGAGCGGCCGCGATCGCACGAGTGACACTCTCGTAACGCCACGAGAGGCACAGTCGTGCAGGAGGCAGGGGCAGGCGGCCAGGCCAGGCAGACCAGGGCCAGGGCAGGCAGACCGGGGCTAGATGAGTAATTCCGATCTTGGTTAGTGGTCGTAGGCGATCAGGGATCGGGTT
>NZ_JAKGSD010000067.1 GCF_021654135.1 Amycolatopsis tucumanensis
TTCCGGTTTGTGCATATCACCTTGAGCCAGGGCCGCAAGGTTGGCATGTCCGGCCGCCGGTGAGCACGGAGGTTGCGGCCCTGGCTCAAGGTGATCGTGCCGGTGTCAGGCGACGGGATGACCACCCAGCCGGGTTTGGTGAAAAAAAGGAAGCGCCGGCGCGCAAAGCGCACCGACGCCCCTTCAAAAACCCCGTCAGGCGACCGGCGTCCGGTCGTCGGCGGGAACGAGCGTCTCCAGCGCTTCCTGCAGGGCCGAGTGGGTGGCCGTGAGGCGCTCGGTGACCTCGCGGCGGAACTCGAACGCCTCGGTGCGGGCGTGCTGCGCCTCGGACAGCTGGCGCTCCGCGTCGGCGACCAGGGTGCTTGCCCGGGTCTCCGCCTCGGAGGTCTGCTTCGCCAGGCGCGACTCCGTCTCGGCGGTGATCTTCGCCAGCCGGGTCTCGGTCTCCTCCGTGTCCTTGGCGATCTTCGCCTCGGTCTCGGCGACCAGCTTGGCCAGGCGCTCCTCGGTCTCCCGGGTGTCCTTCGCCAGGCGCTCCTCGACCTCCTGGGTCTTCCGGGCCAGCGCCGTCTCGACCTCTTCGGTCTTGCGGGCCAGCGCGGTCTCGACCTCTTCGGTCTTGCGAGCAAGCGCCTCGCCGGTCTCCTGCTCGGCCTTGGCACGCGCTTCGGCGGCTTCGGCGTCCAGGCGGGCGCGCTCCTCGGCGGCCTCCTCGTTCAGGCGCGCGATCTCGGCGCGGGCCTGCTCCATGAGGTTCTCGTGCTCGGTGGTGAGCGCGGTGTGCCGCTCCTGGAACTCCAGCTCGAGGTCGTCACGCCGCTTGGCGAGCTCGGCCTCGCGCTCGGCGACCATCTTGTCGGCGGCCTTGCGGGTGTCCAGGTCGTACTTGTCGGCCGCGGCGCGGATGTCGTCGGCCTGCGCTTCGGCGCGGTTCTTGAGCTCGGCGATCTCCTCTTCGGCGAGCGTCATCATCGTGCGGACGCGCTCGGTCATCGTCGCGGCGCTCGACGGGTCGCTCGCCATCCGCGACAGCGCCTGCTTGGCCTCGCTCAGCTCCTGCTGGGCGTAGGACAGGGCACGGGTCAGCTCGGCGACCGACGAGAGGGCCTCGTCACGGGAGACGGCCGTCTCCTTGAGCTCGGCGTTCAGCTGGGCGAACTTCTCGTCCACCGGCGGCCGGTCGTAGCCGCGGAACACGAGCGGGAACAGGGGATTACCGGCGATGGGATCTTGGGACTCGGCAGGAGGCATGCGGGCACCTTAGTGCTATTGGACCTGGGTTTCCATACTTTCGGGTGACACATTATCGAAGATCAACTGAATCCGGTCCGCGCCTCCCTCCAAACGGCTGGGATACGGTTCGGCGGAACTCGCGAGGAGGGGCCGGTGCAACTGCAGGAGATCGTGGCCGACCTGGCCGAACACTGGCCGCTCTACGTCTCGATGCCGTTCATCGCCGCGCTCATCGGCTACGTGACCAAGCGCGTCGCGATCGAGATGATGTTCCGGCCGATCGAGTTCGTCGGGATCCGGCCGTTCCTCGGCTGGCAGGGCGTGCTGCCAGCCAACGCCGAGCGCATGGCGGCCACCGCCACCGACATGCTCACGAACAACCTGGTCGACCCGAAGGAGATCTTCGCCAGGCTCGACCCGGACCAGCTCGCCAAGGAGATCGAACAACCGCTCCTGCAGGTGGTCGAGGAGATCACCGAAGAGGTCATGGAGCAGTACCAGCCACGCCTGTGGGAGGCACTGCCCAGCGGCGCGAAGGAACTGCTGCTGCGCCGCATCCAAGCCGAAGCGCCCAAGGTGATCGCGAAGATCATGCGGGAGCTGTCGGACAACATCGAGGACGTCCTCGACCTCAAGAACATGGTCATCACCAACCTGGTCCGCGACAAGAGCCTGCTCAACCGGCTCATCCGCGACATCTCACGACCTGAGATGCGGTTCATCGCGAACTCCGGGCTGGTGTTCGGCTTCGCCCTCGGGTGCGTCCAGCTGCTCGTGTGGGCGCTGACCAAGTCGCCGATCGTGATGCCGCTGTTCGGCCTCGGCATCGGCTGGTTCACCGACTGGCTCGCCCTGAAGATGATCTTCCTGCCGCGGGAGCCGCGCGAGTTCTTCGGCCTCTACACCTGGCAGGGCGTGTTCCAGAAGCGCCGCGACCAGGTGGCCGCCGACTACGGCGACATGATCGCCCGCGAGATCATCACCATCCCGAACCTGCTGGAAGCCATCCTCAAGGGCCCGAAGGCCGACCGGCTGTTCCACCTGATCGGCCGCGAGGTGCAGCGCACCATCGACGCGCAGGCCGGCGTCGTGAAACCGCTCGTCGCGGCCGCGGTGGGCACGCGCAAGTGGCAGGAGATGAAGCAGGCCGCGGCGCTCAAGGCGGCGGAGCGGGTGCCGGACACCATCCGGTACGCCGAGGAGTACGCGGTCAACGCCCTGGACGTGCGGAACACGATCGTCGACCGGATGCGGCAGCTGTCGCCGATGGAGTTCGAGGAGCTGCTGCGGCCCGCGTTCCGGCAGGACGAGTGGAAGTTGATCGCCGTCGGTGCGATCATCGGCGGGCTCGTGGGTGAGCTCCAGGCGATCCTGCTCCTCCACTAATCTCGCGGCCAGGATTTCCGAGGGGGTGGCCGGATGGACGGGGTGCTGGCCGACTTCGCGCAGCACTGGCCGCTCTACACCGCGATCCCGTTCATCGCCGCCCTCATCGGTTACGTCACCAAGCGCGTCGCCATCGAGATGATGTTCCGCCCGCTGGAGTTCGTCGGCATCCGCCCGATCTTCGGCTGGCAGGGCGTGGTGCCCAAGCACGGCGGCCGGATGGCGGCCATCGCCACCGACCTCCTCACCGCTAACCTGATCGACCTCGGCGAGGTGATCGGCCGCATCCAGCCGGACCGGCTGGTGCGGGAGATCGAGCAGCCGCTGCTGCGGGCGATCGACGACCTGGCCCGCGAGGTGATGGCCAAGCACCACCCGCGGCTGTGGGAGTCGCTGCCGCCGATGGCGCAGGACCTGATCGTCAAGCAGCTGCAGGCCGGCTCGCCGAAGCTGGTTCGCGAGCTGCTGGACGAGGTCCGCGCCAACCTCGACGGAGTGCTCGACGTCAAGCACATGACCGTCGAGCGGCTCACCCGCGACCGCGCCCTGCTGGTGCGCCTGATCCGCGAGACGTCCCGGCCGGAAATGGCGTTCATCGCCCGCTGCGGGATCTACTTCGGATTCGTCCTCGGCATCGTGCAGGCGGTGGTGTGGGCGCTGACGAAGAACCCGTGGGTGCTGCCGGTGTTCGGCGGCGCCATCGGCCTGTTCACCGACTGGCTCGCGATCAAGATGATCTTCCTGCCGCGCCGCCCGGTGAAGATCGGGCCGATCACCCTGCAGGGCAAGTTCCAGCGCCGCAAGGCCGAGGTCGCCCGCCAGTACGGCGAAATCATCGCCCGCGAGGTGCTGACCGTCCCCAACCTCCTCGACGAGCTGCTGACCGGCCCGCGCACCGACCGGCTCGCCGCGCTCGTGCGGCGCGTGGTGGCCAGGGCCGTCGACGAGCAGGTCGGCCTGATCCGGCCACTGGTGTCCGCGACCGTCGGCGGCGAGCGGCTGCGTGAGATGACCGCGACCGCGGCGGCCGGGTCGCTCGCGCAGATGCCGTACCTCCTCCGGCACGCCGAGCCGTACCTGGTCGAGGCGATGGACCTGGCGAACATGGTGGAGCGGCGGATGCTCGCGCTGACGCCCGAGGAGTACGAGAACCTGCTGCGCCCGGCGTTCCGCCAGGAGGAGTGGAAGCTGATCGCGGTCGGCGGTGTGATCGGGTTCGTCGTCGGTGAGTTGCAGGTTTTGCTGATGCTTCACTAGGTGAACGGTTAACGTGTGCGCGTGGCGCACGAACCGCAGCAGCTCCCCGCGGTGCACGAGGCGTGGCTTCCCCGCGAGCACTCCCTGCACCGGCCCCGGCACGGCGGCCGTCAGCTCACCGCGTTGATCAGCGCGATCGTGTTCTTCACGACCCCGGCGCTGCTGTGGGTGTTCGGCGCGCGCCCCGCCGAGATCGAGAACCGGCACCTGGCGAGCTTCCCCAGCATCGGCGACGGCTGGGCGTTCTTCACCAGCCTGCCCGGCTGGGCCACCGACCAGCTCACCTTCCGCAGCGCCGCGATCGACGCCGCGGACTGGATCAGCCGCACGTTCTTCGGCGAGACCCCGCCGCGGGACCAGGCAGGCACCACCGAGACCGGTCCCCTGCCCGGCAGCCCGCCGCCGACCCAGACGCAGGGCACGGACGACCAGCCCACCACCTCCGGCCCGCTCGACCAGGCCGGCTACCGGCAGGTCATCGAGGGCCGCGACGGCTGGCTGTACTTCGGCTACGACGCCGAGGCCAAGTGCTCCCCGGTCCGGATGCTGTCCGACACGCTGGAGCGGATGAACCGGCTGCGCACGATCATCGAGGCGTCCGGGCGCAAGTTCGTCTGGGTGGTGGCGCCGGACAAGTCCACGATGGTCCCGGAGAACCTGCCGTCCAGCTACCCCGGCCGGGAGTGCCACCGGGCCGCGGAGGCGCCGACCTGGCAGCAGATCGACGCGGCCGGCGCGGTGGACCTGCGGCCCGCCCTGACCCAGGAGGCGCGGCGCGTCAACCGTCCCGTCTACCCGTCCAACGACACGCACTGGACCGACGAGGGCTCACTGGTGATGACCCGCGCGGTCGCCGAGGCCGTGCAGCCCGGGATCACCGCGACCTGGCAGAGCAAGCAGATCGGCACCTACACCGTCGCCGCGGACCTGCCGCCGCTGCTGGGCAAGAAGGCCGACAAGACGAACGTGCTCTACGACCTGCGCCCGGACGGCATCGTCGACCGGGCAGGCCAGACCATCGCCGACATCGAAACCCCGTCCTACCGGTTCGCCTCGCCGATGTCCTCCACCGTGAACGAGAAGACCCTGTTCTACGGCGACTCGTTCACCAAGGCGTCGTCGCGCTACCTGGCGGCCGGGTTCGCGAACCTGACGATGCTCGCCTACTTCACCCCGAAGACGAGCCGGGACCAGGCGATCGGGATGTTCGCGAACTCGGACGTGATCGTGCTGGAGACCGTGGAGCGCAGCGTCTCCAGCGGTCAGCTGCCGTTCCTGACCGACGAGTTCCTCACGGCGCTGCAGGCGCAACTGCAGGCGAGTCCTCGGTGACGTGGGCCGCCCGGTCACGCAGGTAGGCGACGAGGCGGCAGACCAGGTAGATCGTGAACGCGATCGCGGTGACGAACGCGCTGACCGGCGCGCCCGGCGCGAGCGAGAGGATGATGCCGCCCAGCGCGGCCGTCTCGGCGAACACGACGGCCAGCACGGTGGCCTTCCACGGGCTCGCGGTGAGCCGCGCTGCCGCAGCGGCCGGAGTGACCATCATGGCGACCACCAGCAGCGCGCCGACGATCTGCACGCCGAGCGCGGTGGCGACGCCGACCAGCACGGCGAACACCACGGACAGCGTGCGCGCCGGGACCCCGCGGGCGGCCGCAACGTGCGGGTCGACGCTGGCGAACAGCAGCGGCCGGTAGATGACGGCCAGCACCGCCAGCACCACCAGCGCGGCGATGACCAGCACGATCAGGTTGGTCGTCTCGATCGACACGATCTGGCCGACCAGGATGCCGAACTTGTTGGCCGCGCGGCCCGGGTAGAACCACAGGAAAAGCACGCCGAGGCCGAGCCCGAAGGACAGGATCGCGCCGATCACCGAGTCGCGATCGGACTCCCGGCCGCCGAGCAGGCCGAGCAGCAGCGCGGCGATCACCGCGCCGGCCAGCGCCCCGAACTCGACGCCGACGCCGAGCAGCAGCGCGCCGGCCGCGCCGGTGAAGGCGAGTTCGGCGGTGCCGTGCACGGCGAACGACATCCGGCGGGTCACGATCAGCGGTCCGAGCACACCGGCGACCAGCCCGAGCACGGCCGCGGCGAGCAGGGCGGTCTGCACGAACGGCAGCCCGAGCAGCTGCGCCGTCAGACCGAAGTCGAAGAACTTGTCCATGTTCAGCGGGAACCTTCGGTGCTCACGAAACGCGCTCGTCCAGGTGGTGGGGTTCGTCCTCGCAGACCGCGCTGCGCGCGCCGGCCACGTGGATCTGGCCGCCGACGCGGACCACCTCCACCCGGGCGCGGTACAGCTCGGACAGCGTCTCGGAGGTCATCACGACCTCCGGCGGGCCGATCCGGAACCGGCCGTCGACCAGGTACAGCACCCGGTCCACATAGGGCAGGATCGGGTTGATCTCGTGGGTCACGAACAGCACCGCGGTGCCGGCTTCGCGGCGGCGGGCGTCGATCAGCTCGCTCACCGCGCGCTGGTGCGCGAGGTCCAGCGACAGCAACGGCTCGTCGCACAGCAGCACGTCCGGCTCGCCGACCAGCGCCTGCGCGACCCGCAGCCGCTGCTGCTCACCGCCGGAGAGCTTGCCGACCGGCTGCTTGGCGTAGGACTGGGCGCCGACCGCGGCGACGGCGGTGGACACCCGCCGCCGCCGCTCGGCGAGTCCACGCAGCCCGGTGCCCCACCGGTGGCCGTCGAGCCCCAGCCCGACCAGGTCGACCCCGCGCAGCGTGAGCGCTTCGGACATCGCCCGCTGCTGCGGGACGTACCCGACCGGGTGATCGCTGTTGATGCGCACGCTGCCGCGCGACAGGTGCTGCAGACCGAGCAGCACCTTCAGCAGGCTGGTCTTGCCCGACCCGTTCGGGCCGAGCACGGCGACGAACTCGCCGGGCTCGACCGAGAGGTCCAGACCGGACCAGAGCGTGCGCGCACCGAACGCGAGGGTCGCGCCGGAGATCTCCACAGCAGGGCTCAAGAGTTCAGGGCCTTCGCCAGATCGTCGACTTCGCTGGTCATCCAGGCAATGTAGTCCGTCGTCCCGGCGGGCAGCGTCTCGGTCACGCCCACGACGGGGATGCCGGCGCGGTTCGCCTCGCCGACGACCTGCTCGGTGACCGGGGTGGTGGTCTGCTCGTTGTTGATCAGGGCCTTGACCTGCTTGCCGGTGATCAGCGAGTTGAACTCGGCCAGCGCCGCGGGCGGGACGTCGGTCTCCTCCTCGACGGCCTCGGAGAACTCCTCCGGGGTGGCGTCGGTGACCCCGGCGGCCTGGATGAGGTAGTGCGCGACGGGCTCGGTGACCAGGACCTTGGTGTCCGGGTGGCCGGCGCCGATCTGCCCTGCCTTGCTGGTGAGCTGGTCCAGCTGGGCCTTGAAGTTGGTGGCGTTGGTGGTGAAGGTCTGCGCGGCGTCCGGCTTGATCTGGCCGAGCTGCGCGGCGACCTGGTCGGCCACCTTGGCGACGGTGGTGAAGCTGTACCAGACGTGCTCGTTCTCGTCGCCGGTCGCGCCGATGTCGTACGCGTTGAGCTTGCGGGCGTTCGCGGCCTGGTCGGCGAGCTTGCCGAAGAAGTCGTCGTAGCCGCCGCCGTTGGCGAGGGTCAGCTGCGCGTTCTGCGCGGCGATGGCGTCCTCGGGCGTGGTCTCGTAGGAGTGCGGGTCGGCGCTCGGGTCGTCGATGATCGAGGTGACCGCCACCTGGTCGCCGCCGACCGCGGACAGCACGCTGCCCCACACGTTCGTGGAGGCGACGACGTTGATCTTGCCCCCGGTGTCGCTCGCGGTGTTAGTCCCACCACAGGCGGTGAGGCCGAGTACGAGGGCCGTCGCGGCGGACGCGAGACCGATCAGGCGGGGGAAACTCATCGCGAGCACTCCTGAAGTACGAGGTGGGACGCATGGTCAGAACTATTGGAAACGGTTTTCGAGTTCACCTTACCTGAACGGGTGACGATCTCACCGCCTCGGTTACCCCCGCCTGAACGTCACGTTGCGCAGTGGCGCACGCCGCACGGACGGCGTTCGACTTCACGACTCCGTTCTGAACCGTTACGGTTCCCCCATGGGGCGTCCTATGCGCATGAGGCGACAGGTGACGTTGGCGTCGCTCGCCGCGGAGCTCGGCGTGTCTCGGACCACCGTGTCCAACGCCTACAACCGCCCGGACCAGCTGTCGCCGGAACTGCGCAAGCGGGTGCTGGAGACCGCCCGCCGCCTCGGCTACCCCGGCCCCGACCCGGTGGCGCGGTCGCTGCGCACCCGCAAGGCGGGCGCCGTCGGCCTGCTGCTCACCGAGAACCTGTCCTACGCCTTCCGCGACCCGGCGGCGATCGGCGTGCTCGAAGGCCTCGCGCTGGCCTGCGAGGACGCCGGCGTCGGGCTGCACCTGGTGCCGGCCAGCCCCGGCCGGGACGACGTGGCCGCGGTGCACCGCGCCGGTGTCGACGGTTTCGTCGTCTACTCGGTGCCGGACGACGACCCGCACCTGGGCGCCGTGCTGGCCCGCCCGGTGCCGACGGTGATCATCGACCAGCCGCGCATCGAGGGCGTCGACCGGGTCGGCCCGGACGACACGACGGCGGTCACCGCGCTCGCCGAGCACATCATCCAGCTCGGCCACCGGCAGGTCGGCGTGCTGTGCATGCGGCTCGCGCGCGACCGCAACGACGGGTTCGCCTACCTGGACCGGCAGCAGAGCGCGCACTTCCACGTGCAGCGCGCCCGGCTGGAGGCGCTGGCGAAGGCGTTCGCGAAGGTCGGGGTCGACTGGTCGACGGTGCCGGTCGTGGAGCGCTTCGAGCACACCGTGGACGACGGCGCCGCCGCGGCCCGCCACCTGCTCGACGCCCACCCGCAGGTGACCGCCCTGATCTGCACTTCGGACATCCTCGCGCTCGGCGCGCTGGCGGAGGCGAACCGGCGCGGCCTGCGGGTGCCCGCGGACCTCACGGTGACCGGGTTCGACGGCATCGCCGAGGCGGAGCGCGCCGGCCTCACCACGGTGCACCAGCCGGTGCTGGAGAAGGGCCGCGCGGCGGGCAAGCTGCTGCTGTCCTCCGGCGACCACGTCAAGCCGCGGATCATCACGCTCAACACGCAGCTGCGGATCGGCACGACGTCCGCGCCGCCGCGCACGATGGAGCAGCACTGGTTCGGGCCGTGATCTCTCTCATTGCGGGGTGCTGATGGGTCCGGTGGAATGAAATCCGGACAATCTCCCGGGAGGCATTCTTGACCGCGATCGACACCCTGCTGCAGCGCAACAGCGAACTCACTGACCCCGTGCTCGGCGACCGTTCCACGGCCAGCCCGTCGATGAAGATCGCGATTCTGACCTGCATGGACGCCCGGATCAGGGTGTTCGAGATCTTCGGCCTGATCCAGGGTGAGGCGCACATCCTGCGCAACGCCGGCGGTGTGGTGACCGACGACGTGATCCGCTCGCTCGCGCTGTCGCAGCGCAAGCTGGGCACCGAAGAGGTGCTGATCATGCAGCACACCACCTGCGGTGTCTCGACCGTCACCGAAGACGGGTTCAAGGACGAGCTGGAGGAAGCCGGCGGTGTCCGTCCGACGTGGGCGGTCGAGGCGTTCCGCGACGTGGAGGACAGCGTGCGCCGGTCGATGCGGAGGGTGCGGACCAGCCGCTACCTGCCGCACACGGACAAGGTGCGCGGGTTCGTCTACGACGTGCACACCGGCAAGGTCACCGAGGTCCTGGACAACTAACCTGGGCCGGTGCCCATCGACTCCGAACTGCTGATCGACTGGTTCGACTCGTGCGCCCGGGACCTGCCGTGGCGGCGGCCGGAGTGCACGGCGTGGGGCGTGCTGGTCAGCGAGATCATGCTGCAGCAGACGCCGGTCGCACGGGTCGAACCGATCTGGCACGAGTGGCTCGCGCGGTGGCCGGTGCCGTCGGCGCTGGCCGCGGCGAGCCAGGGCGAGGTGCTGCGGGCGTGGGGCAAGCTCGGCTACCCGCGCCGGGCGCTGCGGCTGCACGCGGCGGCCACGGCGATCGCCACCGAGCACGGTGACGTGGTGCCGTCCGATGTGGACACCCTGTTGTCGTTGCCCGGTATCGGCGCTTACACGGCACGGGCGGTGGCGGCGTTCGCGTACGGCAAGCGGGCGCCGGTGGTGGACACGAACGTGCGGCGCGTGGTGGCCAGGGCGATCCACGGCGCGGGCGACGCGGGGCCGCCGTCGAACACCCGCGACATGGCCGACGTGTCGGCGATCCTGCCGCTGGACGAGGCGCGGGCCGCGCGGTTCTCGGCTGCGTTGATGGAACTGGGCGCGGTGGTGTGCACGGCGCGTTCGCCGCGCTGCGCGGACTGCCCGGTGTACGCGGACTGCGCCTGGCAGAAGGCCGGCCGCCCGGCGTACAACGGCCCCGCTAAGGCGACGCAGAAGTACGCCGGCACCGACCGGCACGTGCGCGGCCTGCTGCTGGACGTCCTGCGGGGCACCCCCGAACCCGTGTGGAAGGCGAGCCTGGACGTGGTCTGGCCGGACACCGGCCAGCGGGACCGCTGCCTGGACTCGCTGCTGGTGGACGGTCTGGTGGAGCAGACCGCGGACGGCCGGTTCGCGCTGCCGGGCGAACACAAGTAGGTCAGCGGCGGCTGTCGATCTGCAGATCGCCCATGGTGACCTTCCGGATGTGGTCACTGGCGAGCAGGGCGTGCGGGTAGCCGGGATCGATCGCACTGACCTCGTCGAGCCGGGCCAGCTGGGCGGGGCTGAGGGCGACCGCCAGTGCGCCGAGGTTGTCCTCCAGCTGGGCGGTGGTGCGAGCGCCGATGATCGGCGCCGTGACACCCGGGTTCCGCAGGGTCCAGGCGAGCGCGACCTGCGCGGGGGTGCACTCCAGCTCCGCGGCGACCTCCTGCACGACGTCGGCGATGGCGAGGTTGCGCTCGGTGACCAGGCCCAGACCGGCGTTGAAGCTCCTGCGGGTGCTCTCCCCGGCACCGTCGTCGCGGCGGTACTTGCCGGTCAGCACCCCGCCCGCCAGCGGCGAGTACGGGACCACGCCAAGGCCCAGCTCGCGTGCCATCGGGATCAGGTCGCGTTCCCCGGTGCGCTCCACCAGGTTGTACTCGATCTGCAGCGCGACGAGCGGCGACCAGCCACGCAGGTCGGCGATCGCCTGCATGCGCGACACCTGCCACGCCGGGACGTTGGACATCGCGACGTGCAGGACCTTGCCCTGCCGGACCAGATCGTCCATGCCGCGCAGGACCTCCTCCACCGGCGTCGTGTCGTCCCACACGTGCAGGTAGAGCAGGTCGAGGTAGTCCGTGTTCAGCCGTCGCAGACTGGTCTCCACCGACGTGAACATGCTCTTCCGGTGCGGGCCGCCGGAGTTCGGGTCGCCGGGCCGGCTCAGCGTCGTGTACTTCGTCGCCAGCACGAGGCTTTCCCGGTTGCCCCGGGTGAATTCCCCCAGCAGGCGTTCGGAGCTGCCGTCGGTGTAGGTGTTGGCGGTGTCGATGAAGTTGCCACCGCGCTCGACGTAGGTGTCGAACAACTTGCGCGCGTCGTCCGGCTCGGTGCCCCAGCCCCACTCCGTGCCGAAGGTCGCCGTGCCCAGCGCCAGCGGCGAGACCCGCAGGCCGGAGCGGCCCAGCAGGCGGTAGGTGTCGAGGGTGAGCGGCATCGTGTCCTCCAGTGCTCGTGATCCGTTGCCGAGGACGAGTCTGTGGGCACGGCGAGCCGGGGGTAAGGGAACCGGTTTCCTGGGAACACCGGTCCTACCCCGGCTGTTGGACCGTCCGTGATCACTCGCACCGTGGACCCCGCGCAGGAGCTGGCCACGTTCCTGCGCAGCTGCCGCGAACGGCTGGAGCCAGGTGATGTCGGCCTGCCGTCGGGGCGGCGGGCCCGGCGGACCCCGGGCTTGCGCCGGGAAGAGGTCGCCGAGCTGGCGGGGATCAGCGTCGACTACATCGTGCGGCTGGAGCAGGCCCGTGGGCTGCGGCCGTCGGCGGACGTCGTGGACGCGCTGGCCCAGGCTCTGCGCCTGACCCCGGAAGAGCGCGCCTACCTGTTCGACCTGACCCGGCAGCGCCCCCGCGACACCGGCGAACCCGCCACCGCCGCCGCGCCGCAGCTGGCCCGGCTGGTCGAGGACCTCGCCCCGCTGCCCGCGATGCTGATGAACCACCGCTTCGACATCCTGGCCTGGAACGGCGGAATGGCGAAGCTCCTCCTCGATTTCGACACCCTCCCGCCGTCGCAGCGCAACGCGATGTGGTTGTGCCTGCTGCACCCGAAGACGCGTGAGCTCTACGTCGACCGCGAACGCGTTGTGCGGGAAGGGATCGCCCACCTGCGCGCGGCCTGGGCGGCGCATCCGGACGACCAGGCGTTGACGGACCTCATCGCCGAATGCGCCAGGCGGGACGCGGACTTCGCGCGATGGTGGGCGGAACGGGACGTCAAGGTCGACGGCCGCGGCCACAAGGTGGTGCGGCACCCCGAAGCCGGCGAAATCGCCCTGCAGTTCGAAACGCTCACGCCACTTCGCGACGCGGCGCAGCTGCTGGTGATCTTCCGTCCCGCGGACGACGAGAGCCGGTCGGCGCTGGAGCGCTTGTCCGGGCGGTGACGCGCCTACCGCCCCAGCACCGCCGAGAGGAACGCCTCCACCGCGCCGCGGTAGATGTCCGGCTGCGAGTCGTGCACGACGTGGTTCGCGCCGGGGACCACCAGGTGCCGCCCCGATTGCGCGCGGCGCGCCATTTCCGCCTGCTGGCCGGGCGGCATG
Source organism: Amycolatopsis tucumanensis (assembly GCF_021654135.1). Taxonomy (GTDB): domain Bacteria; phylum Actinomycetota; class Actinomycetes; order Mycobacteriales; family Pseudonocardiaceae; genus Amycolatopsis_E; species Amycolatopsis_E tucumanensis. Next base: position 12,666 of record NZ_JAKGSD010000067.1, read on the forward strand.
AGGGTGTGCTCGGCCTCCACGACGAGCATCGGGCACTTCACGGCCTCCACCGAGGACCAGTACTCGCGCCTGCCCCACTCGGCGGCGATCTCGTACAGGTCGTCGAGCGCGGCGATCAGGTGGTAGCCGTCCGGGCGCTCCTCCACGCACTCGGTGAAGTACTCGCCCGTGTCACCGAAGAACTCCCGCACGTGTGCGAGCGACTGGAACGGCACCGGCCACGACTCGAAGTACCCGCGCCACGTCTCGACCGTCTTGCCGCGCTGGTCCGGCGCCATGTCCTCGACCACGACGGCGTGCACGAGGTCCGGCTCGGCGGCGGCGAGTGACCACGCGTGCAGGCCGCCCATCGAATGCCCGATCACCACGGCCGGTTCGCCCAGCGACCGCACCACTTCGGCGGCGTCGGCGACGAACTGTTCCGTCGTCCACGGCCCGCCCCGCGGCCCGCGCCCGTGCCCGCGGGCGTCGAGGCCGACGACGTGCCCGTACCGGCGCAGCCACTGCGCGACCCGCCACCACGTGCGCGCCCGGCCCATCAGCCCGTGCAGCAACACGATCGGACGGCCGTCGCCGCCGAAGTCCACGACGCTCACGGCGCCCATTGAATCAGCTACCGAGCAGCGACCGGGTGAGCGAGTTCCGCGATTCCTGCATGTCCCGCAGCGCGGTGGTGAGCGCCTTGTCGCCGACCCGGATCCGTTCGCCGTCCGCGCCGTCGCGCATCTCGTGCAGCACCGCGCGGCGCAGCAGCTCCTTGACGTAGGACGCGGTGACGCCCTCGGTCTCGGCGATCACCGGTTCGAGGTCCGCCGCCAGCTCCACCTCGCGCGCGTACAGCTCGAACAGCTTGCGCCGCCCCTCGGCGTCCGGGCGCGGGATCTCCACGGCCAGGTCGACCCGGCCCGGCCGGTCGCGCAGCGCGGCCTCCAGCGCCTCCGGCCGGTTGGTGGTCAGCACGAAGGTGACGTCCGCGTCCGCGCCGATCCCGTCCATCGCGTCGAGCAGGGTGAACAGCAGCGAACCGCCCGCGCCCGGCATGGTGCGGTCCTCGGCGACCAGGTCGACGTCCTCGACCACCAGGATCGAGGGCTGCAACCGCCGGGCCAGCTCGGCGGCCTTGCCGATGAACCGCATCGCGGCGCCGGTCAGGATGATCACCGTGCTGCCGGACAGGCGGCTCAGCAGGTACCGCACGGTGTGGGTCTTGCCGGTGCCGGGCGGACCGTGCAGCAGCAGGCCCCGCTTGAGGTGCTGCCCCGCGGCGCGCAGCCGGTCGGCGTGCTCGGCGATGCCGACGATGTGGTCCTCGATCGCGGGCAGCACCCCCTCGGGCAGCACCACCTGCTCGGCGGTCAGGGCCGGGCGCGGCAGGAACGTCAGCAGCTCGTTGCCCCGGTACTCGCTGCTGCCGAAAGCGAGCACCTGGCCGCGCAGCACGTCGTGCTCACGGGCGAGCTGCTCGATGCGGTCGCGGGCCGCGCCCGCCGCCGCGCGGTCACCGGCCAGCACCTCGACCTTGGACAACGCGGACGGCCCGTGCTGCGGGTTCGGCCCGCGCAGCGCGACGACCACCGGCCCGCCGTCCGGCGCCGTCGTCAGCACCAGCCCGAACTGCACGACCTCCTCGGTCGCCTCCGGTCCGATCGCGACGGTCGCCATGTCGACCGCGCCCAGTTCGAAGGCGCCGTGCCGCCGCGCGGACGACAGCATCCCGGTCAGTTCCTCGTGCACCCGGTTCGCGCCGGTGACGCCGAACCACTCCGGCTCGCCGCCGCGTTCGGCGAGGTAGGCCTCGACGCCGCGGTGCACGTTGACGTGCTCCCACGGCGGGAAGTCCTGGCCGACCAGCACGATCTGCCGGAATCCGACGCCGAGGTGCCCGGTGATCCGGCTGATGAGCTCCTCGGCCGGGTTGTCCTCGTCGACCACGAGCGCGGCCGTCTGGACGAGTTTCCGCAGGTCCCCGGCGAGCCCCCGGGCCAGCTTGCGATCTTCCCCTGTGATCCCCATTACGTCCCAGCATAGCTGGGTAGGCTGAGGTCATGGCAGTCGTGAAGATCAATGCGATCGAGGTTCCCGAGGGCGCGGGCCCCGAGCTGGAGAAGCGGTTCGCGAACCGGGCGCACTCGGTGGACGGGCAGCCCGGCTTCCTCGGCTTCGAGCTGCTGCGCCCGGTCGCCGGGGAGAACCGCTACTTCGTCTACACGAAGTGGGAGTCCGAGGAGGCGTACCAGGCGTGGGCGAGCGGCCCGGCCAAGGAGGCGCACGCGGGCCAGAGCTCGCGGCCGGTGGCCAGCGGGGCGAACCTGCTGGAGTTCGAGGTCGTTCCGCTCGACTGATGACCGGCGACGGCCTGGCCGAGGCCGCCGAGATGCTCGCCGGCGCCTCCGCGCTCCTCGTGTGCGCGGGCGCCGGCATGGGCGTCGACTCCGGGCTGCCGGACTTCCGCGGGAACGAGGGGTTCTGGCGGGCCTATCCGCCGTACGCGCGGCTCGGGCTGAGCTTCGCCGAACTCGCCGACCCCCGCCACTTCGCCGAGGATCCCGAGCTGGCGTGGGGTTTCTACGGCCACCGGCTGGCGATGTACCGGCGCACCGAACCGCACGCGGGGTTCGGGTTGCTGCTGCGGCACGGTGCCGGCCTGCCCGGCGGCGTCGCGGTATTCACGTCCAATGTGGACGGTCAGTTCCAGCGCGCCGGGTTCGAGCTGGTCGCCGAGGCGCACGGGTCGATCCACCACCTGCAGTGCGCGGTGCCGTGCGGCCCGGACATCTGGCCCGCGGACTTCTCCCTCGACGTCGACGAGTCGACCATGCGCGCCCGCCCGCCGCTGCCGTCCTGCCCGAACTGCGGCGGCCTGGCCCGGCCGAACATCATGATGTTCGGCGATTTCGACTGGCTGCCGTCCCGCACGGACGGCCAGATGCGCGCGCTGGCCGAGTGGCGGCGCGTGAACCGGAACGCCGTCGTGGTCGAGATCGGCGCCGGACGCGCGGTGCCGACCGTCCGCCGGTACGCCGAGCTCGCTTCCGCCGCGACCGGCGCGCTGATCCGCATCAACCCGCGGGAACCGGAGGTCCGGCACGGCCGCGGCGTCTCCGTCCCGCGTGCCGCGCTGCCCGCGCTGACCGCGTTGCTCGACGGCTGACAGTTTCCGGTCAGCGACCGGTAAGCGGCGCCCGGCAGCGTGGCGGCATGAACGACACCAAGGTCCTCGTTTCCGGCGCCAGCATCGCCGGACCCGCCCTCGCCCACTGGCTCACCCGCTACGGCTTCAGCGTCACCGTGGTCGAGCGCGCGCCCGGCCCGCGGCCCGGCGGGCAGGCGGTCGACGTGCGCGGCCCGGCGCTGGACGTCGCCGACCGCATGGGCATCCTCGACCAGCTGCGCGCGCACAGCACCGGCATGCGCGGGATGTCGGTCGTGGACTCCACCGGCGCCGAGGTCTACCGCACCACCGAGCGCACGGTCAGCGGCGGCGAGCTGGACAACCCGGACGTCGAGATCCTGCGGGACGACCTCGCGCGGATCATCACCGAATCCGCCGGCGATGTCGAGTACCTCTTCGGCGACTCGATCGCCGGGCTGGACCAGGACGACGACGAGGTCCGCGTGGTGTTCGAGTCCGGCCGGGCACGCACCTTCGACCTGGTGGTCGGCGCGGACGGGCTGCACTCGAACACCCGCCGCCTGGTCTTCGGCCCCACCGAGCGGTTCATCCGGCACCTCGGCGTGAACATGGCCGTGTGCACGGTCCCGAACTTCCTGGGGCTGGAGAACTGGCAGGTCATGCACCAGATGCCGGACGGGGACATGCGGGGCGCGATGGTGATGAGCGCGCGGGACAACACCGAAGCCCGCGCCTACCTGATGTTCGGCTCGGCGGAGCCGGTGGACTACGACCACCGCGACGTCGAGGCCCAGAAGGAGATCGTGGCCCGCGCGCTGGCCGGGGACAGCTGGGAGATGCCGCGGCTGGTGGAACACGCCCGAGCCGCCGCGGACTTCCACTTCGACTCCGCGGCCCAGATCCTCCTGGACTCGTGGTCGCGTGGCCGGGTCGTGCTGCTCGGCGACGCCGGGTACTGCGGCTCGCCGATGTCCGGGCAGGGCACGAGCTTGGCGCTGATCGGGGCGTGCGTGCTGGCCGGCGAGCTGGCCGCGGCCGGCGGCGACCACCGGGCCGCGTTCGCGGCGTACGAGGAGGAACTGCGGGACTACGCCCGCGCGAACCAGGAGATGGCGGTCATGAACCTGCGGGAGCGCCGGGCCCAGGCCGGTCAGGCGGCGGACGCGAGCGCCGCGGCCGAGGTCCTGGTCGAAACGGGTGTGGCGGAGTTCGCGCAGGTGGTGGCGTCCTACGCGGTCAAGGACTACTGACCCGCGCCACTCGATCCGGTGAACGTGAGGGTTCCACGCGTCCCGTCAGGGCCGTCGTGCCCTCTAACCAGACGGCTGCGGCCGCACGGGCGCCACCGTGCTCCTCGCAGTCGTCCGGCATACCGGATCCGGCCGTCACGCCCCCCGAGCGGCCGGATCCGGTACGCGCACTACTGCTTCAGCACCCGCTCGGTCAGGTCACGGGCGGCCGCCACCAGCTCGTCGGTGAGCGCCCCGGTCAGGTCCTCGGACGGCGTGCAGTCCGGGCCGATCACCAGCCCCGTGTCCAGCGACGGATCGGTGGCCGCGAACACGATGGATCGCGCGGCCTCCGACGCCGGTCGCTGGACGCCCTCCAGGATCTGCTCCCACATCGGGCGCAGCGCCGGCGGCAGGATCTCGGGCGTCATCGCGGCCGCGTTGGGGGTCGCCGCCGCGCCCGGGTCCGCCGCGAACACCGCGATCCCGCTGCCCCGCAACCGCTCGGCCAGTTCCCGGTTGTACGCCAGGTGCGCGAGCTTCGCCCGCCCGGACACCGCCATGCCGTAGTACCCGCCGGGCTCGACCTCCGCGTATGACGGGGTGCCCAGCGTCAGAGCGGCTTGGATGGACGACGACGTGACGTCGACGATCCGGCTCGGACGGCCGGCGCGCAGCGAGTCCAGCAGCGCTTCGGTCAGCACCAGCGGCGAGAGGTGGTTCACCGCGAAGCTCGCCTCGATGCCCTCCGCCGTCTCCCAGCGCTCCGACCACATGCCGCCCACGTTGTTCACCAGCAGCTGCCACGGACCCTCCGCGGCGAGCCGTTCGCCGAGCGCGCGCACCTCCGCCAGCACCGAGAGGTCGGCCTGGACGAACCGGCCGCCGATGGTCCGCGCCGCCGCCGCGCCGCGTTCCGGGTCGCGCCCGACGATCACCACGTCGTGGTCCAGCCGGGCCAGTTGCCGGGCCACCTCGAAGCCGAGTCCCCCGGTGGCCGCGGTCACGATTGCCCTCTGTGTCATGCCGTTCAGCTCAGCGCAGTGGCGGGAATCCGTCCAAAGCCGCGCGGACATGGGCTCATGCCGGGCCGGCATGGCAGCCTGTCGGAGTGGATCTGAAGCACCTGCGGTATTTCCTGGCGGTCGCCACGGAAGGCACGTTCACCGCCGCCGCGCAACGGCTCGGCATGACGCAGCCGGCGTTGTCCCGGGCGATCCGGGCGCTCGAAGACGGAGTCGGGACGGCGCTGTTCGCCCGTGGGCACCAGGGCGCGAAGCTCACCCCGGCCGGGCGGATGCTCGCCGAGGACGCCCGGGGCATCGACGAGCACGCGCGCGCGGCGATCGCCAGGGTGGCGCGGTTCGGGCAGGAGGGGCCGCAGCTGCGGGTGACCGCGCGCGCCTGCGACGTCGCCACGCTCCAGGGCCTGGTCGATTCCTACAACGAACAGTACGAACCGCGGGCCGTCGCGACCGTGGCGGACTGGCAGGTCCAGGCGGACGAACTGCGCACGGGCGCCGCCGACGTGGGTCTGCTGCGCGTCCCGTTCGAGAGCCGGGGCCTGGACAGCGATCCGGTGCGGATCGACGAACGGGTCGCCTTGCTGCCGCGGTCGCACCCGCTGGCCGGCCGGGAGTCGATCGAGCGGGCCGAGCTGGACGGCGAGACGTTCCCGCGGTGGGTCGACATGTCGGCCGCCGAGACGGCGTACTGGACCGGCACCGACCGGATTCCCTACGACTGGCGACCGGGCCCGCTGGTGCGCAGCGGCGCCGAATACGCGAGCGCGGTCCGGCTCGGTCAGGCGGTCGGTTTCGTGCCCAGGACGCTGCTGCCGGAACTGCCGCTCACCGGGATCGCCGTGGTGCCGGTGCACGGCCTGTCACCCAGCGAGCTGCACGTCGTGTGGGCCGCGACCGCCACGTCCCCGGACATCGCGCGGTTCGTCCGGCACGCGCAGCTCACGGGAGCGTGATCGCGGCGAACACGGCCTTGTGGTCGGAGTTCGGCATCGGGAACACGCGGTAGGCGGTGACCGCGGCGCGCTGGTCGACCAGGACGTGGTCGATCGTGACCGGGGGCGGCAGCAGTTTCGACGGCCAGGTCGACGTGAAGCCCTCGCCCATCGCGTCGCCGGCGTCGGTGTAGCCGGTCGCGATCAGGTCCCGCAGCGTGCCGTGGTCGAGCGTGGCGTTGAAGTCGCCGGCCAGGATGCGCACCGGGCCGTCCGGATCGGGGTGCGGCAGTCCGGCGATCTCCGACTTCCACGCCCCCGCGTCGGCGACCGGCGCCGTCGGGTGCACCGCCACGACCTCGACCGACACCCCGCCCCCGAGGTCCAGGCGCGCGCTCGGCTGGGCGAACTCGGACGGTCCCGCCAGTGACAGCTGAGTGACCGGGTAGCGCGACGCCAGCCCCGACCCGGCGCCCCGCCGCGCCGGCTCCAGCACCCGGTGCGGCAGCAGCTCGAACAACCCGGCCGCCTCCAGCGCGGACACCCCCTGCGGCGTCAGCTCCAGCAGGTTCAGCACGTCCACCTGGTTCTCGCGCACCAGCCGCACGATGGTCTGCGGATCGGCCTCGCCGTAGTACATGTTCGAGGACATCACGTGCAGCGTCCGCCCGTGCACCTGCGGCTGCGCCGAGGAGAAGGCGCGCGGCACCACCACCCCGCCCAGCACGAGGGCCAGCACCAGCACGGTCCCGCCGATCCACCAGTGCCGGAGCGCGAGGGTGAGCGCCGCGAGCAGCAGGCCGCAGACGATCCAGTACGGCGTGAGCGCGATCAGCGACGCGGTCAGCCGCCCGCCGTCGACGCCGAACAGGCGCATCGCGGCGAACACCACGAAGACCGCGGCGAGGATCGCGAAGAAGACCACCCGCCCAGTCTTCCTGTCACGTCTGGGCGGCGGCTGACAGTCGCCTGTGCGCGCGCTGTCAGGTTCCCCCGGAAGAGTCGGTTCCGACACAGGAGGAGGATTTCATGACCTTGGCGATCCAGGCTGAGGGCCTGGTGAAACGGTTCGGGGGCACCACCGCGCTGAACGGGGTCGACCTGGAGGTGCCGACCGGCAAGGTGGTCGGCGTGCTCGGCCCGAACGGCGCCGGGAAGACCACCACCGTGCGGATACTGGCGACGCTGCTGCGTCCGGACGCCGGCCGCGCGACGGTCGGGGGCTACGACGTCGTGCGCGACGCGGTCCGCGTGCGCGGCCTGATCGGCCTGACCGGCCAGTACGCGTCGGTCGACGAGGACCTGTCCGGCACCGAGAACCTTGTGCTGCTGGGCCGTTTGCTCGGGCTGAGCCGGGCCGGCACGCGGGCGCGCGCGGCCGAGTTGCTGGAGCAGTTCGAGCTGTCCGACGCCGCCGGGCGCGCCGCGAAGACGTACTCGGGCGGCATGCGGCGGCGGCTCGACCTCGCCGCGAGCCTGGTCGGCCGCCCCAAGCTGCTCTACCTCGACGAGCCGACCACGGGGCTGGACCCGCACGCGCGCAACGAGGTGTGGCAGGTGGTGCGGCGGCTCGTCGACGACGGCGCGACCGTGCTGCTGACCACGCAGTACCTCGACGAGGCCGACCAGCTCGCCGACACCATCACCGTGATCGACCACGGGCGGGTCGTCGCGGAGGGCCGCCCGGACGAGCTGAAGCGCCGGGTGGGCGGGCAGACCGTGCAGGTCCGGCCGACCTCGCGGGCCGATTTCGAAGCCGTGGCGCGGATCCTGACCGGCCTGACCGGCATCGAACCGGCCCGCGACACCGATGTCGGCCTGCTGACGGCGCCGGTCGGCGATCCGGTCCTGATGTCCACTTTGGTCCGGAAACTGGACGAAGCCGGCATCACCGCCGACGAGCTGGCGCTGCGCCTGCCCAGCCTCGACGAGGTCTTCCTGGCGCTGACCGGGAAGCCGGCCGAGGAAACCGCACCGGAAGGGAGCCTGGTGTGACCGTGCTCGAACTGCCCCGGCGCATCAGCCCAGGCAAGGCCCTGCAGGACGGGTTCACCCTGGCCTGGCGGGGTGTGCTGAAGATCCGCAAGAACCCGGAGCAGCTGGCCGACGTCACGCTGCAGCCGATCCTGTTCCTGCTCATGTTCGGGTACCTGTTCGGCGGCGCGATCGCCGGCAGCACGAGCGCCTACCTGCAGGTGCTGGTGCCCGGGCTGATGGTGCAGAACACGGTGTTCGCGAGCATGGCCACCGGCACCTCGCTCAACACCGACGTCACGAAGGGCGTCTTCGACCGGTTCCGCAGCATGCCGATCGCCCGGTCCGCGCCGCTGATCGGCGCGGTGGTGTCGGACGTCGTGCGGTACGCGGTGGCGCTCGCGGTGCTGCTGGTCGCGGGCACGGTCATGGGCTACCGGCTGCACACCGATCCGGGTTCGCTGGTGGTCGGCGTCGCGCTGATGCTGCTGGCCGGGCTGTGCTTCTGCTGGATCGCGGTGTTCGTCGGGATGCTCATGCGCAGCCCCGGCGCCGTGCAGGGCGTGATGGTGGCGGTCATGATGCCGATCACCTTCGGCAGCAACGTGTTCGTCCCGTCCGACACGATGCCCGGCTGGCTGCGCGCCTGGTCGGACGTCAGCCCGGTGAGCCTGCTGACCGAGGCCATGCGTGGTCTGCTGAACGGCGGGCCGGTCGCCGGGCCGCTGCTGGGCGCGCTCGCCTGGATGGCGGGGATCGTCGCGGTGTTCTTCCCGCTGGCGATGCGCGCCTACCGGCGGCGGGTGGCCTGACGCACCGGGTCTCCGCCGGCCGCTGGGGGTCCGGCGGAGACCCGGTCACCCGATCCGATCGGCGACCGCGGCCTTGACCGCGGCCATCGCCTGCGAGCTGCTGAGCCGCGCGCCCCGCTGGTAGGCCTCCTCGTAGGCGTCCGCCCCGAGGATCTCCCGGAGGACGGCGACCACCGCGCGCAGCTCCGGGTCGCCGGAGTCGAAGACGCCGCGGATGGCCGCGCTCAGCCCAAGCGCCCAGGCGGCCCGCTCGGGGTCGCCCTCCGCGTGGAACGCGAGCGCGACCACGGTGGTCGCCTTCGCCACGTCCGGCAGGTCCCGGCGCTCGCTGGACGAGCGCAGCGGCGCCGCCAGCAACGCACGGGCCTCCGCGGGCCGCCCCTCGGTGACGAGCAGCGCCGCGCCGGCGACCGCGACCAGCTCCCCCGCCAGGTCGACCGGGAACGGGATCCGCGCCGAGTTCGCCGCCAGCCACGCGTGCTCGGCGCGCGCCAGCTCCAGCTCACCGGAGCGCCGGGCCACGTCGAACTTCCGCAGTGCCACCATCGCCCTGCGGTCGATCTTGTCCCCCACCAGCCGCTCGGCCTCGGCGATGTCCTGCCAGGCCGCCTCGGCGTCCCCGGCCCGGAACCGCTCCTCGGCCAGCCGGGACAGTTGCTGCACCAGGTCGTCCGCGGCGGACAGCTCGCGGGCGATCCGCACGCCCTCCTCGAACCCGGCGATCGCCGCAGCGTGCTCACCACGCAGGGAGTGCGCCTCCGCCTGCATCGCGACCGTCATCGCGGTGCCCCACCGGTCCCCGCACTCGCGGAAACCCGCCACCGCCCGGTCCCTGGCGCGCCCGCCGCGGTCCAGGTCGCCGTCCTGGTCGGCCATGAACCCGTCGGCCCAGCTCGCGCACGAGATCGCCCAGCGGTCCGAGCCGCGCAGCGCGCGGCGCACCTCCTGCTCGGCGAGATCCCGGCGGCCGCCGAGGAAACAGCTCATCGGCAGGGCCAGCGCCAGCATCGGGTACCGCTCGACCGCCCCGGTGCGCACGCACTCGGCGGTCAATTCCGGGAGGTCGTCCCGGTGCACCATCGGCAGGCTCGTCATGAGCGCGTGCATGACGTCGAGGCACGCGCGGGCGTGGTCCGGCAGGCCGTCGTGGCGCAGCACCTCGTCCAGCAGCGGCGCCGGTTCGGCGTTGAACCCGCGGATCACCCAGTACCAGAGGGTCGCGACGACGAGCCGCGCCGCCGTGCCCGCGTCCTGGCCGTCGAGGGCGCGCCGCACCGCCGCCATGATGTTGTCGTGCTCCGCGCCGAACACCTCGATCGCGCGGACCTGCTCGTGCCCGCGCAGTTTCGGCTCGTGCTCCTCGGCCAGCCCGGCGAAGAACCCGGTGAACCGCCGCACCACGTCGTCCCGCTCGCCGGACTCGTCCAGCCGTTCGGCGCCGTAGGCGCGGATGGTCTCCAGCATCCGGTACCGCGGCTCCCCACCGGTCGACACCGCGTCCACAATGGACTTCTCAACGAGTGAGCCGAGCACGTAGAGCACGTCCTCGGCGGGCAGCAGCTCGTCGGCGCAGACGGCCTCCGCCGAGGTCACCGTGGCGCCCCCGGTGAACACCGAGAGCCTGCGCGCCAGGATCCGTTCCGGCTTCTCCAGCAGGTCCCAGCTCCACTCGACGACTGCCCGCAGGGTGCGCTGCCGCGGCACGGCGGTGCGGCTGCCGGAGTTCAGCAGCCGGAAGCGGTCGTCCAGCCGTCGCGCGATCTGGTCCGCCGTCATCGACCGCAGCCGCGCGGCGGCCAGCTCCAGCGCGAGCGGCATCCCGTCCAGGCTCCGGCAGATCTCCGTGACGGCGTCCGAAGTGGACTCGTCGAGGACGAAGCCGGGGCGCACCGCGACCGCCCGTTCGGTGAACAACCGCACCGCCTCGGCGACCTCCAGCGGACCCACCTGGCACAGCGCCTCACCGGTGATCGCGAGCGGTTCCCGGCTGGTGGCCAGCACCCGCAGCCCCGGCACCCGCGCGAGCAGCTGGAAAGCCACGTCGGCGGCGGTGTCCACGACGTGCTCGCAGTTGTCCAGCACCAGCAACGCGTCGCCGCCGTCGAGCAGCGCCACGATCTGCGCCATCCCGTCCACCGGCGCCTTCGGCGCGCTGGTGACGCGGAAGTCCAGTGGCCCCAGCGCGCCGAGGACCGCACCGGTCACGTCGTCGGCGTCGCGCACACCCGCGAGCGGGACGAACCACGCACGAGCCGCGTGGCGTTCCGCCACTTCGGTCGCCAGCCGCGTCTTGCCCGCCCCGCCCGGCCCGACGAGCGTGACCAGCCGGGACGCCGACAGCGCCCGCGCGACCTGGTCGAGTTCCCGCTCGCGGCCGACGAAACTGGTCAGCCGCACCGGGAGCGCGGGCTCGGCACGCGGCGGCGCCACCTCCCCGCGCAGGACCGCGAGGTGGGCCTCGCGGAGTTCGGCGGACGGGTCGACGCCCAGCTCCTCGGCCAGGGTCGACCGGATCCGCTCGAACACGGCCAGCGCGTCGGCCTGACGGCCGCTCGCGGCCAGCGCCCGCATCCGCAGCGACCCCAGCCGTTCCCGCAGCGGGTGCGCGTCCCCGGCGGCGTCCAGGTCCGCGAGCACCTCGGCGTGGCGGCCGAGCGCCAGCTCGGCCTCGAAGCGATCCTCCACCGCGGCGATCCGCAGCTCGTCCAGCCGCGCGACCGGGGCCTGCGCGAACGGCGCGTCGAGCACGTCGGCCAGCGCCTCGCCGCGCCACAACGCGAGCGCTTCGCCGAGGACCGCGGCGGCCTCCCGGTGCCGTCCGGCGGCGAGCTCGCGCCGCCCACGCGCGGCCAGCTCCTCGAACCGGTGGGCGTCCACGTCGGCTTCGAGCGCGTAGCCGCCGGAGCCGGAGGTGATCGTGCCCGCGCCGCCCAGGACGCGCCGCAGCCGGGACACCAGCGACTGCAGGGCGTTCGCGCCGTCGGTCGGTGGTTCGGCGCCCCACAGGTCGTCGATCAGCGCATCGGCGCCCACCGCGCGCCCGGCGTCGAGCGCCAGGCGGGCCAGGAGCATGCGCAGGCGCGCGCCGCCGATGTCGATCGGCGTGCCGTCGTCCGCCTGGGCCCGGACCGGGCCGAGCAGTGCCACCCGCACGGGTACCACTGTTCCAGATCAGGCGCCGGGCTTGAGGCTCTGCTCGAAGTAGTCGACCATGTCCTGCGGCGTCGGGCCGTCCGTGCCGAAGTCGATCCACACCAGCAGGCCGCAGATCTCGGCGTCGTCCGTGCCGAACAGCATGATGCCCATGCCGGTGGTCGTGCCCGCCAGGTAGTCGCCGCTCAGGCCGTCACCGCTCCAGCGGCCTTCCAGCGCGGTGTCCGAAGCGCCCAGCTGGGACTCGATGCCAGGTTTCAGCGCGTCGAACGACATGCCCTCGTAGTAGACGACCGACCGGCCGCTGGTGGTCGAGTCGCTGGGCAGCGTGCAGGTCACCACGTTCTCGGCGCCCGCCTGCTGGATCGGCACGCCGGCCCCGCCGCGTTCGCAGGTCCCGACGTCCGGCACGGTGCCTGCCAGGCGGCGCATGCAGGACGTGAAGCCGTCGGCGTCCGGCTCGCCGCCGGTCGAGCAGCCCGCGGAAACCTGCTGGGTGGACTGCCCGGTGCTGCCGGCCGCGGCCGGGCCGCCGGACCCGCCGCGGGTGACGGCGAGGAGGGTGATCACCAGCGCGGCGACCAGCACGCCGACGCCGGCGCCGATGAGCAGCGGCTTGCGGACGCCCCTGGGCTTGGGCGGCGGTGGCTGCCAGGCGACGGGCGGGGTGGCCGGCGCCATGGCCGGGACGGTGCGGCCGTCGATCGCGGGGATCGCGGGCGGGGTCGGCGGCGCGGCGGCCGGGACGTGGTGCAGTCCGAACGCGACCGCGGTCTCCGGCTGGTCCTGGGTGGTCGGCAGGACGCCGAGCTGCTCGGCGAGCAGTGTCGCGACCAGCGGCATGCGGCTCGGCCCGCCGACCAGGTAGACGCCGGTGAGCTGCTGCGGGGTGCGCCCGGCGTCGCGGATGGTCGCGGCGAGCATCTCGGCGCTGCGCAACAGGTTCGGCCGGACCAGGGCCTCCAGTTCGGCGCGGGTGACCAGGACGTCGTTGAACGGTTCCGGCATCGGCACTTCGGTGTGCGCGTGGCGGGACAGGGTTTCCTTGGCCTCGCGGACGTCCTGCAGGAGCGCGCGGCGGATGCGGCGGTCGGCGAGGCTCTGCGGGCGCAGCATCCGCTGCCACTGGGCCGGGTCGGTGTGGGAGACCTGGCGGCCGACGTGTTCGAGGAGGGCCTGGTCGATGTCGAGGCTGCCGAGGTCCGGCAGGCCGTTGTCGGCGAGCACGGTGAAGCCGCGGTCGGTGACGCCGACGACGGCGCAGTCGAACGTGCCGGCACCGAGGTCGTAGACGGCGAGGGTGCTGCCGGGCGGCAGGGTGCGGCCGAGGGAGGCGTAGTGCGCGGCGGCGGCGACCGGTTCCGGGATGAGGACCGGGTTGGGGCCGAGACCGGCCTTGACCGCGGCCTGGCGGAGGAGCTGCTGGCGGGTGGTGCCCCAGCGGGCGGGGTGGGAGAGGCGGACGTGGTCGAGTGGCTGCCCGGCGAGCTGGCGGTGCGCCTCCTCCGCGACGCGGCGCAGGACCGCGGCGAGGGCGTCGGTCACCTCGACGACGGTGTCGCCGAGCAGGAGGGTCGCGTCGTCGATGCGCCGCTCGGGGTTGGGCTCGAACCGGGCCGGGTCCAGTCGCGCCCGGCGCTCCGCGTCCTGCCCGACGACCAGCGTGCCGTCCTCGCCCGCGAAGACCGCGGAGGACATGGTGACCGACCCGTCGACCTCGATGACACGCGGCCCGCGACCGAAGGCGGACAGGACGGCCACGGTGCTCGACGTGCCCAGATCGATCGACAGGACGTTCATGTGCCTCCCCTCAGCGCAGCGATCACACTATCGGGGAGCCCCCGCGCCCCGAGAGGAGTCGCCCCCGGAAGCGCTCTCGTTTCGGCGATCAGGCCGACCGGTGTGCCGGCTCGGTGGCCGACACGGTGACGTCGTGGTCGTCGAAGTCCGCCACGACGCGCAGCCTGCCGCCCAGCGCAGCCACGTAGCGGGCGATCGTGTCCAGCTCCATCTGCCGCGGGTCGCCCTGTTCGAGCTGGCTGATGCGCGGCTGGCTGACCCCCATGCGGCGCGCCAGCTCGGTCTGGCTCACACCGGCGTCCTCACGCAACTGCGCGAGCCGGAACCCGAGGACGTAGGCCTGAGTCGCCTCCGCGGCATCGGCCATGACGACGTTCACGTCCCGGCCGGCCTGGACGTCGATGTTCAGCTTCTCCGCCTTGACCTCGTTCCACGAGCGGCCCATCAGTCCTCCTCCCCCGCCAGGTGCTTCTCGTACCGGTTCTCGGCCAGCGGGATGTTGATGTCGTACCAGCGCTTCCAGTTGCCCGCCTTGTCGCCGGCCACGAGGAGTATCGCCCGGCGAAAGGGATCGAACGCGAACAATATCCGGATCTCTGTGCTACCCGCGGACGCCGGGCGCAACTCCTTCAAGTTGTGGAGGCGTGAGCCCCCCGCAACCGGTCCACCAGCGGCCTGCCGAGCCCTGGCCCGTGGCACGCGAGGAGGTCGATGGCTGCCTCGACGAGGTCGGCCGAAAGCGGATCGGTCCGGCACAGATCGACGAACCACTCGTCCACCTCCCGGTGCAACTCGATCTCCCACCCCATGCGCAGAATATAATGCACACCTTATGAGTGCAAGTAACCAGCCCGGAAACGCGAAAGTGCCCCCAGGGAACCAGTCCCTGGGGGCACTCTCGTCTGGCGGTCTTACGAGATCAGCGCTCGCCTTCGGCGTCGTCCTCGTGGGTGCCCGCGCCGATGCTCACCGGCGGGGCGTCGGGGACGTCGGCCGGCTTCGGCTCGCCGCGGAAGACGAAGCGCGCCTCGTCGTCGCGGTCCTCCGGGTTGCCGCTCCAGCCCTCGACGTCGACGATCACGATCTGACCAGCCTCGACCTCGCCGAACAGGATCTTCTCGGACAGCTGGTCCTCGATCTCCCGCTGGATGGTCCGGCGCAGCGGACGGGCGCCGAGCACCGGGTCGAAGCCGCGCTTGGCCAGCAGCGCCTTCGCCTTGTCGGTCAGCTCGAGAGCCATGTCCTTGGCCTTCAGCTGCTTCTCCACCCGCGTCACCATCAGGTCGACCATCTCGATGATCTGCTCCTGGGTGAGCTGGTGGAACACGATGATGTCGTCGATCCGGTTGAGGAACTCGGGCCGGAAGTGCTTCTTCATCTCCTCGTTGACCTTCTGCTTCATCTTCTCGTAACGCGATCCCTCGTCGTTACCCGAAGAGAAGCCGAGGCTGACGGTCTTGGAGATGTCCGACGTGCCCAGGTTCGAGGTGAAGATCAGCACCGTGTTCTTGAAGTCGACCGTGCGGCCCTGACCGTCGGTGAGCCGGCCGTCCTCCAGCACCTGCAGGAGCGTGTTGTAGATCTCCTGGTGGGCCTTCTCGATCTCGTCGAACAGGACCACGGAGAACGGCTTCCGGCGGACCTTCTCGGTCAGCTGGCCACCCTCCTCGTAGCCGACGTACCCCGGAGGGGCGCCGAACAGCCGCGAGGCGGTGTAGCGGTCGTGGAACTCGCCCATGTCGATCTGGATGAGCGCGTCGTCCTCGCCGAACAGGAACTCCGCCAGCGCCTTGGACAGCTCGGTCTTACCGACACCGGACGGGCCGGCGAAGATGAACGAGCCGGACGGGCGCTTCGGGTCCTTCAGGCCGGCACGGGTGCGGCGGATCGCCTGGGAGACCGCCTTGACGGCGTCCTCCTGGCCGATGATCCGCTTGTGCAGCTCGTCCTCCATGCGGAGCAGACGCGTGGTCTCCTCCTCGGTGAGCTTGAACACCGGGATGCCGGTCCAGTTGGCCAGGACCTCGGCGATCTGCTCGTCGTCGACCTCGGCGACGACGTCCAGGTCACCGTCCTTCCACTGCTTCTCCCGCTCGGACTTCTGCGCGAGGAGGTTCTTCTCCTCGTCACGCAGCCGGGCGGCGCGCTCGAAGTCCTGCGCGTCGATCGCGGACTCCTTGTCGCGGCGCACCTTGGCGATCTTCTCGTCGAACTCGCGCAGGTCCGGCGGAGCCGTCATGCGGCGGATGCGCATGCGGGCGCCGGCCTCGTCGATCAGGTCGATCGCCTTGTCCGGCAGGAACCGGTCGTTGATGTACCTGTCGGCCAGGGTGGCCGCGGCGACCAGCGCGGAGTCGGTGATCGACACGCGGTGGTGCGCCTCGTAGCGGTCCCGCAGGCCCTTGAGGATCTCGATGGTGTGCTCGAGCGACGGCTCGCCCACCTGGATCGGCTGGAAGCGGCGCTCCAGCGCGGCGTCCTTCTCGATGTACTTGCGGTACTCCTCGAGCGTGGTGGCGCCGATGGTCTGCAGCTCGCCGCGGGCCAGCATGGGCTTGAGGATCGACGCGGCGTCGATCGCGCCCTCGGCGGCACCCGCGCCGACGAGCGTGTGCAGCTCGTCGATGAACAGGATGATGTCGCCGCGGGTCTTGATCTCCTTGAGCACCTTCTTCAGGCGCTCTTCGAAGTCACCGCGGTACCGGGAACCGGCGACCAGGGAGCCCAGGTCCAGCGTGTAGAGCTGCTTGTCCTTCAGCGTCTCGGGCACCTCGCCCTTGACGATGTTCTGGGCGAGGCCCTCGACGACGGCGGTCTTGCCGACGCCGGGCTCGCCGATCAGAACCGGGTTGTTCTTGGTGCGGCGGGACAGCACCTGCATGACCCGCTCGATCTCCTTGCCGCGCCCGATGACCGGGTCCAGCTTGCCCTCACGCGCCGACTGGGTGAGGTTGCGGCCGAACTGGTCGAGCACCAGCGAGGAGGACGGGGTGCCCTCGCCGCGGCCGGCGCCGGCCTCGGCCGGCTCCTTGCCCTGGTAGCCGGAGAGCAGCTGCAGCACCTGCTGGCGCACCCGGTTCAGGTCCGCGCCCAGCTTGACGAGCACCTGCGCGGCGACGCCTTCGCCCTCGCGGATCAGGCCGAGCAGGATGTGCTCGGTGCCGATGTAGTTGTGGCCGAGCTGCAGCGCCTCGCGCAGCGACAGCTCGAGCACCTTCTTGGCGCGCGGGGTGAACGGGATGTGCCCGCTCGGGGCCTGCTGGCCCTGGCCGATGATCTCCTCGACCTGCTGCCGCACGCCTTCCAGCGCGATACCCAACGATTCGAGCGCCTTGGCGGCGACACCCTCACCCTCGTGGATCAGGCCCAGGAGGATGTGCTCGGTGCCGATGTAGTTGTGGTTGAGCATCCGGGCCTCTTCCTGGGCCAGGACGACCACCCGCCTCGCGCGGTCGGTGAACCTCTCGAACATTCCCACTCCCTCGACTGCTGCGCCGGCGGTGAGCACCCATCACTTCGCGATGGATTCAGCACCGTGAGTCCACTGTAGTAGCCATGCGGTCCCACCGGACTACCACTGGGGCGGATTAGGTCACAGCTGGTGTAGATGCCGGAAACCCCCGGCGATGAGTCTGCGCTGGTAGCTGACGTACATGTGCAACGCGGGACTTCTCCCGGCGATTCCGCAAGCCCCGGTTTGTCCGCTCACCGCGAACACCCCCGGGACGGGGACGGGACTGGCGCTCGCGCGTGAATTGAGTAAGGTAAGGCCAACCTAACCACTCGGATGGAGCAGGGAGGTCCGCCATCGAAACCGCGCTGGGCGCTCTCGGAGCGTCCGTCACGAGGGTGGCCGCCCTGCAGGACCGCATGGAAGTGCGCGCCGACCTGCCCGCGACGGGCGGCTGGCAGCGCTGCGGCGACCTGCTGGCCGACCCCGCGCGGTTCGACGTGTGGCGCAAGCTCCTCGGCGAGTGGCTGCGCGACGGCTTCGGCGAGGCGCCCGAACGGACGACGGCCGGGTTCGTCATGTCGTGGTACCTGCACGTGCCGGCGTTCACCGGTGCGTTGCTGCTCCATCACGAACGGCGAGTACCCATGCTGCGGCCGGGTGAACTCGCCTTCCGCCTGTGCGCGGACCGCCCGCACCCCGAAGGTGTGGCGGTGCTGGGGGACGAGTTCTACTGCCTGCCCGGGGACCCCGACGCGGACCGCCCCGAGGCGACGGTGGTCGCGGACGACCGGGCGCTGGCCGCGGTGCTGCGCGCTCGTTACACGGCGCACGCTGCGCAGTTCGTGCAGGCGTACGCGCCGCTGAGCCGGCTCGGCCGCCGGATGCTCTGGGCGGCGGCGACGGACGCGCTGGACAGCACGCTCTGGTGGGCGGGCCTGTACGCCGGGGACGAGGCGGCGGGCGTCGCGGACGCGCAGCTCGTGCTGGACGAGCACTACCCGCCGCTGACGGCGTCGACCCGACTGCGGCCGACCGAGGACGGGTGGGCCCGGCGGCGGGAGAGCTGCTGCTTCTCGTACCTGCTGCCGGAACAGCCCCTGTGCGAGGGCTGCCCGCGCACCTGCCGCCGGTGACTTTCACCACACCGGCCCGACGCGGTTGATCCGGGTCGTTCACCGACGGGACCAACCCCGCCGCGGCGAAGCCCTCGCCCCGGCACGCCGAACTCCAGGGCGGCCAGTAGCCGGGAGCCGGGCAGCGTTCAGCCACAAACGGTCCGGCACCGGCGCCTCGCCCCCGCACGGCACCCCGCGGCGGACGCCACCCCCAGCCCCCGGCCCAACAGCCAGCGGCCGGCAGCCGGCAGCCCTAGCCGCGCCACCTCGGCCCCGGCACCCCAGGGCGCCCCGCTTAGGCGCGCCACTCCGGATCGCGGCCCGTCAACGCCAGCAGCCGGTCCAGCACCGGCGCCTCGCCCCCGCACGGCACCTCCGGCCCGAACACCTTCATCTCCCGCGCCTGCTCCGCCGTCGCCTTGGCCGAGGCGTACAGCGCCGCCGCCACCTCGGGGTCCACGGTCAGCGGCAGGCCGGTCGCGCGGGCCAGGTCCCAGCCGTGCACCACCCATTCGGTCAGCACCATTCCGGCGATCATCTCGGCCGGCATCTCCGCGTCGCCGAACTTCGTGGTGCCCTCGAGCGCCTCCGGCCGCCCACAGGTATCCACAAGTCCATCCACAAGCGTGCACAGCTCACCCAGCCAGTCACCCTGCGTGAGATCGACGTCCCGCTCGCCGGTGGTCACCGCGGGCGCCGGTTCGCGGCGCAGCGCCGCCGCCAGCCACGGGCCCCAATAGAGAAGGTGGTTGAGCAGGCCACGCACGTCGTATTCGGCGCACGGAGTCCGGTTGTCCAGTTGGGCTGGTTCGATGGCGCGGAGCAGCCCGGTGAACTCGCGCGCGGCCCGCTCCAGCATCGGTCGAAGGTCGGTCATGCCTCCATTCAGCCGAATCGCGACGCCGCCGTCTTGAACAAAAGCGACAGCCGCTCACGAATGACCCGCCCGGACAGAACCGTGTTCAACCTGCCGCGCAATGAAAAAAGCCGCCGGGAATCCCCGGCGGCTCTTCCACGCCCCTCTTTACCCGAACTGCGCTCAGTTCTTCTTGTGGTAGGCCTCCACGACCTCCGACGGGATACGCCCGCGGTCGGAAACCTGGTAGCCGTTCTTGCGCGCCCAGGCCCGAATGGCCTGGTTCTGCTCGCGGTCGACCGACGCGGAACGACCCGCGACCTTGCCGGCGGGCTGACGGCCCGGCGTGCCCCGCTTGCGGCCACCGGCACGCCGCGCGTGCTCGACGTACTGGGCCAGCGCGTCACGGAGCTCCTCGGCGTTTTCCGCCGACAGGTCGATCTGGTACGAGATGCCGTCAAGTCCGAACTCGACGGTCTCGTCCGCCTCCGAGCCGTCGATGTCGTCGATGAGCGACACCAGCACCTTCTGTGCCATGTGTTTCCTCCTGTTTTCGGCCAGCCACGAATGATCGGGCAGGGGCAGGCGCCCTGACCAGAAGCCATTGACTAGGACATTAATACCCGGAATCAGGGCAGCACGCAAATCACGTTACCGATACCGTGACTAGTTCGTGCCTGCTATTCGGGGCGCACCAGCGGGAAGAGGATGGTCTCGCGGATGCCGAGGCCGGTGAGGGCCATCAGGAGACGATCGATGCCCATTCCCACGCCACCACTCGGTGGCATTCCGTACTCGAGCGCGCGCAGGAAATCCTCGTCGAGGCGCATCGCTTCGCTATCCCCGGCCGCGGCCTGGCGGGCCTGGTCCAGCAATCTTTCCCGCTCGATCACCGGATCGACCAGCTCCGAGTATCCGGTGGCCAACTCGAATCCGCGGACGTAGAGGTCCCACTTCTCGGCCACACCGGGCTTGGTCCGGTGCTGCCGCGTCAGCGGCGAGGTCTCGATCGGAAAATCCCGTACGAAAGTCGGCTCGTGCAGGTGATCACCGACCAGGTGCTCCCACAGTTCCTCGACCAGCTTCCCATGGCCGAGTTTCGGATCGACCTCCAGGCCGCGCGCGGACGCGAACCCGCGCAGCTTCTCGACCGACGTTTCCGGCGTCACTTCCTCGCCAAGCGCGTCGGACAACGAGTCGTACATGCTCAGCGACGTCCATTCGCCGGACAGGTCGTACGACGAGCCGTCGGCGAGCGTGACCTCGAGGCCGCCGAAAACGGCCTGCGCCGCTTCCTGGATCAGCTCCCGCGTCATCACCGCGTTCGTGTCGTAGGTGGCGTAGGCCTCGTAGTACTCCAGCATCGCGAATTCCGGCGAATGCGAGGAGTCGCTGCCCTCGTTGCGGAAGTTGCGGTTGATCTCGAAGACCTTCTCGATCCCGCCGACCACGCACCGCTTCAGGAACAGCTCCGGCGCGATCCGCAGGTACAGATCGATGTCGAACGCGTTCGAATGGGTGATGAACGGCCGGGCCGACGCGCCGCCGTGGAGGGTCTGCAGCATCGGCGTTTCCACCTCGGTGAAACCCCGGCGGTGGAACGATTCCCGCAGCGAACGGACCACTGAGGCGCGCGTGCGCACCACGTCGCGGGCCTGCGGGCGCAGGATCAGGTCGACGTAGCGCTGGCGGACGCGGGTCTCCTCGGCCAGCTCCTTGTGCGCGACCGGCAGCGGGCGCAGCGCCTTCGCGGCCATCCGCCACTCGTCGGCCATGATGGACAGCTCGCCGCGCTTGGACGTGATGACCTCGCCGTGCACGTAGACGTGGTCGCCGAGGTCGACGTCCGCCTTCCAGGCCGCCAGCGCTTCCTCGCCGACGTTCGCGAGGCTGATCATGGCCTGCAGTTCGGTGCCGTCGCCTTCGCGCAGCGTCGCGAAGCAGAGCTTGCCGCCGATGCGGGAGAACATCACGCGGCCGGTCACGCCGACGACCTCGCCGGTGGCCGTGTCGGCGGGCAGGTCCGGGTGCGCCGCACGCACTTCGGCGAGCGTGTGGGTGCGCGGCACTTCGACCGGGTACGGCTCCACACCCTCCGCGAGCAGCCGATCGCGCTTGGCCCGACGGACCCGCATTTGTTCGGGCAGGTCGTCAGCGGGCACCGGGCGATCCGGGGAGGGGGAATCCGTCATGCCGATAGGGTACGAACCCCCGCGACGACTAGGCCAACCGGATTACCTGTACCGACCAGCGCAAGCACACCGATAGCATCGCCGGAGTGAGCGAAACCACTTCATCCGCCGATCGTGAGCTGTGGAGCCGGCGGTCCCGCTCATTCGGGGGGCACGCGGACGCCTACGACGAGCACCGCCCGGATTACCCGCTCGACGGAATCCGCTGGGCGTTGCCGCCCGGGGCCGCGGAAGTGGTGGACCTCGCCGCGGGCACCGGCAAGCTCACCGGCGGCCTGCGCGCGCTCGGGCTGCGCGTCACGGCGGTCGAACCGGATCCGGGCATGCGCGCCGAGTTCGCCCGCCGGCACGCGTGCGTCGAAGTCCTGGACGGCACGGCGGAGCGGATCCCGTTGCCCGACGCCAGCGCCGACGCGGTGCTGGCCGGCCAGGCGTTCCACTGGTTCGACCTCGACGCCGCGCTCCCCGAAATCGCACGCGTGCTGCGCCCGGGCGGCATGGTCGCCGGGCTGTGGAACGGCAACGACGATTCCGTCCCGTGGGTCGCGGAATTCGCGCGGGCCTCCGGTTTCGTGCAGCGCGGGCGGTCGGTCGCGACTCTGCCCGAACACCCCGCGTTCGGCGCGTTCGAGGAGAAGACGTTCCGGCACTCGCACCGCCGCACACCCGAAAGCCTGGTCGAAACGATCTCCACACATTCCCACCTGCTCGTCGCGGACGATGCCGAGCGCGCGGAGACGCGGCGGCGGGTGCTGGAATTCCTCCGCGCCAACCCGGCCACCGCGAACGGCGAATTCGACCTGCCGCTGCTGACGACGGTGCTGCGCGCCGTCCGCCGCTAACGCGTCTGGCGTTCGAAGGCCAGGCGCAGGCCCAGCAGCGTCAGGTCGGGCACGTGCTCGGTGATCGTCTCCGACTCGCCGATCACGAGCGGCGCCAGCCCGCCGGTCGCGAGCACGGTGACCGGCTCGTGCGTCCGCGCCGTCAGCTCACGCACGATCCGCCGCACCAGGCCGTCGACCTGGCCGGCGAACCCGAACACGATGCCGGACTGCAGGCACTCCACGGTGTTCTTGCCGATCACCGACCGCGGCCGGACCAGTTCGACCTTGCGCAGCGCCGCCGCGCGGGAGGCCAGCGCGTCGACCGAGATCTCGATGCCGGGTGCGAACGCGCCGCCGAGGAACTCGCCCTTCGCGGAGATCACGTCCACGTTGGTCGAGGTCCCGAAGTCCACGACGACGCACGCCGTGCGGTACAGGTGGTGCGCGGCGAGCGTGTTGACCAGCCGGTCCGCGCCCACCTCACGCGGGTTGTCCACCAGCAGCGGCACGCCGGTGCGCACGCCGGGCTCGACCACGACCTTCGGCACCCGCGCGTAGTACCGGCCGAGCATGACCCGCATCTCGCGCAGCACCGCGGGCACGGTGGACAGCGCGCTGATCCCGGTGATCGCGTCGGCGTGCTCGCCGAGCAGGCCGCGCATGGTCAGCGCCAGCTCGTCGGCGGTCATCTGCGCGTCGGTCCGCATCCGCCAGTCGCCGACGAGCTTGGCCGCGTCCCCACGGCCCTCGTACAGGCCGAGCACGATGTTCGTGTTGCCGACGTCGATCGCCAGGAGCAAGGGAGTTCAGCTCTCGGCGTGCAGCAGCGCGTCGAGCCGCGCGGCGTCGACGGTTTCGGCGACCGGGAACGGGTTCTCCCGGTCCGGCGACGCGATCGGGATGCTGCCGCTCACCAGGCCGGAGCCGTCGGGCGCGTGCCCGGGGTCGCTGCCCTCGTGCTTGATCCGGTTCTCGTCGTCGACGAACACGATCCGCGGCTGGTACGTGGCCGCCTCGGCGTTGTCCATCTGCCCGTAGGAGATCAGGATGACCAGGTCGCCCGGGTGAACG
This sequence comes from Amycolatopsis tucumanensis, assembly GCF_021654135.1. Lineage (GTDB taxonomy): Bacteria > Actinomycetota > Actinomycetes > Mycobacteriales > Pseudonocardiaceae > Amycolatopsis_E > Amycolatopsis_E tucumanensis. Next base: position 36,236 of record NZ_JAKGSD010000067.1, read on the forward strand.
AGGTGCGCGGCGGCGCCGTTGATGCCGATGACGCCGCTGTCCCGCTCGCCCGGGATCACGTAGGTCTCCAGCCGCGCCCCGTTCGTGACGTCCACAATGGCCACCAGCTCGCCCGGCAGCAGGTCGGCCGCCTCCATCAGCGTCTCGTCGATCGTGACCGACCCGACGTAGTGCAGGTTGGCCTGGGTGACCGTCGCGCGATGGATCTTCGACTTCAGCATCGTGCGGTACATGGTTATCTCACTTCCTCCGACGCGCCCAGCACCACCGGGACGTTGTCGATCAGCCGGGTCCGCCCGACCCGGGCGGCGATCAGCAACCGTGCTTCCCCATCGACGGGTGCGGGACCGAGATCGGTTCCGCGCAATTCGAGGTAATCCACGTCGACCTCCGGGCGGGCGGCCAGCGTCGCGCGCGCCGCCGAGAGGACCGCTTCCCCGCCGTTCGGGCCGGAGTGCCCGCCGGCCGCGAGCGCCGCGGACAGCACCACGGCGGCTTCCCGCTGTTCCGGCGAGAGGTAGACGTTGCGCGAGGACAGGGCCAGGCCGTCGGACTCCCGCACCGTCGGCACGCCGATCACGCGGACGTCGAGGTTCAGGTCGCGCACCATCCGCTTGATCAGGACCAGCTGCTGGTAGTCCTTCTCGCCGAAGAACGCGAAGTCCGGCGTGACGATGTTGAACAGCTTCGCCACCACCGTCAGCACGCCGGCGAAGTGGCCGGGGCGGTGGGCGCCCTCCAGCTCGTCGCCCAGCGGACCCGGGTGAAGGGTCACCGCGTGGCCGTCGGCGTAGAGGTCGCCGACCTTGGGCACGAACGCGATCTCCACGCCGTCCTCGGCGAGGATCTCCAGGTCCCGCTCCAGCGGCCGCGGGTAGGCGTCGAAGTCCTCGCCCTCGCCGAACTGCAGGGGGTTCACGAAGATCGACACGGCGACGACGGTGTTCGGCAGGCGCTTGGCGCGGCGGATCAGCTCGCGGTGGCCGGCGTGCAGCGCGCCCATGGTCGGCACCAGCGCGACCTTGCGGCCCACCGAGTGCAGCGCCGCGGTGACCCGGTGCACGTCGCCGGGCGTCTGGTAGGTGTTCAGCTGCCCGCGGCTGAATTTCGGTGTGGTCACGGGTTTTCCGGCCTTTCCAGAAGTTCGGTGATCTCGGCGGCGGCGCCGGCGTCGAGCAGGCCGGCCGCTTCGGCTCGCTGCGCGGTGCGCCGGGCGAGCGAGGTGTAGGCGGGCACGATCGCGGGCTCGGTGGCTTCGAGCACGCCCAGGTGCTTGCGCAGAGTACCGGTGTCGCCGCGGGCGACCGGACCGGTCAGGGCGCGGTCGCCGTGCCGCAGCGCGTTGTCCAGCGCCGCCGACAGCAACGGGCCGAGCATGCGCTCCGCGTCGCCGATCCCCGCGCCACGCAACAGGTCCGCGCAGTCGTCGACGAGCGTGATCAGGTGGTTGGCGCCGTGCGCGAGCGCCGCGTGGTAGAGCGCTCTGGCGGCTTCCGGCACCCGCACCGGTTCCGCGCCCATCTCGACGGTCAGCGCCTCGCCCACGCTCCACGCGGCCTCGTCGTCGGCCGCGGCGGTGACGCCGACGCTGCAGGCGGCGAGCCGGTCGAGGTCCTCGGACCGGCCGGTGAACGTCATGACCGGGTGCAGGGCCAGCGGCAGCGCTCCGGCTTCGGCGGCCGGGGCCAGCACGTCGAGGCCGTGCGCGCCGGAGGTGTGGATGACGATCTGGCCGGGGCGCCAGGAACCGGTGGCGGCCAGACCGCGGACCAGGCCGGCGAGTTCGTCGTCGGGCACGGCCAGCAGCACGAGGTCCGCGGCCGCGGCGACCTCGTCCGGCGGTTTGAGCGGGACACCCGGCAGCATGCGCTCGGCGCGGGCCTGGGAAGCGGCGGAAATGCCGGAGGCGGCGACCACCGTGTGCCCGGACCGGGTCAGCGCGGCGCCGACGACGCTGCCCACGCGGCCGGCGGAGATCACTCCGACGCCGAGCCTGGCGGGACGACTCACGGCGTGCCCCTGTGGACGCTCATGGCAGCAGAACTCCTCAGCTCGTTCCAGTCCCGCTCCGTTCGCGGGTACCGGACGACGGGGCGAGAGTAGCTCGCGGAAACGCCCCGGGTCGGCGGCGGGTGACCAGCTTCACCCGACCCGGTTTACCCGGTATGACTGCCTTCACCCGCCAGCCGGACCGCGTCGGCGCGGGAAGCGCGCAGCGTGGCCAGCAGTTCCCGCTTGCGCTTCTCGTGGTCCGGGGTCTCCTTGCGGCGGCGCAGGAACGCGAGTTCGGTCACGCTGGCCTGGTAGCGGGCCACGGCTTTCGCCGCCGCGCGCCCGGACTGCCGCCTGGCCTGCCGCCGCCACTCGCGGCGGCCGGCGAGCGTGGACAGTAGCTCGACCTCCGACGGGGCGATCAGCCGCGCCTGGACCATCGCGGGCAGTGCGGCGGTGACGATGCGTTGTTCGCGGCGGCGTTGCAGGAGGACGAGCATCACGACCGCGATGAACATCGGGACCATGATCAGGAAGTAGACGTTGAGGAACGTCTGCGCTCCGCCGAGGACCGCCGCGCCGTTCCAGAGGGCGTGCAGCAGGACGGCGCCCAGGTAGGCGCCGATCGGGGCGAGGACCTTGACGGCCCGGTTGTCGGTGCGGGCGGCGTAGCCGAGGCCGATGCCGGTGATCGCGGCGAAGAGGGGGTGCGTGAACGGCGACAGCACGCCGCGCAGCACGAACGCGGCGATCACGCCGGTGCTGGTGGCGTCGCCGAAGCCGTAGTCGGCGAAGGCGCGGCCGAAGTAGTAGATGTTCTCGGTGAACGCGAAGCCGGCCGCGGTGAACCCCGCGTAGACGATGCCGTCGATGATCCCGTCGAACTCGTCGGCGCGGCGCAGGAGGACGGCGAGCACGAACGAGGCCTTCGCGGCCTCCTCGACGAGCGGGGCGGACAGGAGCGCGCTGAGCTTGCTGCCGCTGCCCTCGCCGAGCAGCAGGTCGCCCACCGTCTCGGCGGTGTTGTTGATCAGCAGGGCGGTGATCGCGGCGAGGCACGCGCCCCAGAAGAAGGCGACCAGGAGGAACTTCGCGGGCTCCGGCTCCCAGCGGTCCACCCACAGGATGGTCGCCACGACGACCGCGACGGGAACGAGCGCCGCGGCGACGCCGATGGCCACCGCGAGCGGCCCGACCTGCACGGTGACCAGGCCGAGAACGGTCAGGCCGCACACGGCCAGGATGACGAGGCCGAGCACGGGCAGGAGCACGGTGAGCCTGCGAGGGGGTGCCGTCACAGCCCGGCACTCTACGGTGACTGGCTGCGGGGGCGAGCGGGGTGGGCGGGGGGTCTGGGTGGGCGGGCAGCGCGAGGCGCTGCTGAGCGGAACCGGCGTGGTCCAGAGCCGCACCCGCGGAACCACGGTGGTTCCAATCCCGCAGCCCGCCACAAGATCGTTGGTGGGCCGGGCCGGGTCGGCAGCGCCGCGGGGTCGCCCTGGTTCAAAGCCGCACCCACCGAAACCACGGCGGTAACCCCCCACCCCCGCAAAGTCGCGGTGGCTTGGGTCGGCAATGCCGTCGGATCGCCGTGGTTCAGGTCCCCGCCCCCGCAAAGTCGCGGTGGCTTGGGTCGGCAATGCCGCCGGATCGCCGTGGTTCAGGTCCCCGCCCCCGCAAAGTCGCGGTGGCTTGG
>NZ_JAKGSD010000068.1 GCF_021654135.1 Amycolatopsis tucumanensis
GGCATGTTCGGCTTGCGGTGAGCACGGAGGTTGCGGCCCTGGCTCAAGGTGATCGTTGCGTGTCAGGCGACGGGATGACCACCCAGCTCGGGGTGTGTTCGGCGCTTTGGCTAGCGCTGGGTGGCTTGGCGGTAGGCCGCCAGTGTGGTCTCCGCCGTGCGGCGCCAGGTGAAGCTCGCCGCGTGGGCGCGTCGCTCCACGGACCTCGACGCCAGCGGGGCCTCCGCCACGGCCTCGCGCAGCGCGGTGATCAGGGCGTCCACCTCGCCGTACGGTGCGAACCGCGCGAAGCCGCCCGAGATCTCCCTCAGCGCGGGGATGTCCGAGCACACCACGGGCACGTCCGAGGCCAGCGCCTCCAGCACGGGCAGGCCGAACCCCTCGTCCCGGGACGGGAGCACCAGCGCGGCCGCCCCGGCCATCACGTTGTGCAGGTCCCGTTCGGACAGGTAGCCGAGGCGGCGGCTGCGGGGCGTGCCGGGCGCGGGACCCGGGCCGGAAAACACCAGCGGCGGCAGGTCTTCGGCCGCGGCGTGGGCCTTCAACAACCAGTCCATGCCCTTGCGCGGACCGGCCGCGCCGACGAACAACAGGTACCGCTCCGGCAGCCCGAGGCGTTCGCGCATCGGCTCGTCCGGCGGGCGGCCGGTGAACCACGCCGCGTCCACCCCGAGCGGCGTCACCACGACCTTGTCGCGGTCCACGTCGAGCCGGGTCGCCACCGCGTCCGCCACCGCGGCCGTCGGCGTGCAGATCACGTCGGCGCGGGCGGCGCCGCGGCGCACCAGCTCCGGCAGTTCGCGGTCGCTGGGCGGCAACTCGCCGGGCGCGTCGAGGAACGCCAGATCATGGATGGTCAGGACGCCCGCGGCCCGCACCGCGCCGGGCAGCACGAAGTTCGTCCCGTGCACCACGTCCGCGCGTCCGGCGAACAGCTCGATCGGCGGGAACGTCGACCGCAGCCACGCCTTGCGCAGCATCCGCGCGGCGACCGGCATGCCCCGCGCCCGCGCGCCGTGCGGGAGCACGTAACGCAACCGCCGCCAGCCGCGCAAGGTGAACGCCACCGCACGCATGTCCACATCGGACATCGAAGCGAGCTCTTCGGCCAGTGACGCCGTGTAGCGCCCGATGCCGGTCCGGTCACCCAGCAACGGGGTGCCGTCCAGCAGGACCCGGAGCGCTCGCTCAGCCACGACGGCGGGCTACCTTCCGCACCCGGCCCGCGACCCGCCGCGCCAGCTCCTTCGGGCCGCCGTCGGCGAGGTACTCCTTCACCAGAGCCAGATCCCGCCGCACCGCCTCCGCACCACGCGGCGGCACCTCCGCGGTCAGCGGAGCCGAGCCGATCAGGCGGTCCGCCGCCGGGCGCGGGTCGCGGCAGAACTCCACCAGCGGAGCCAGCGCCGTCGGCCACGCGAACCGCTGCGCCACGACCTCGATCCGCGCGCGGCACTCGGCGGCGAAGTCCTCGTCGTACAGCACCCGCTCCAGCGCGTCGGCCAGCGCGTCGACGTCCTCCGCGGGCACCACGACACCGAGCTTCTCGTCGCGGACCAGGTCGGCGAACGCGTCGCCGTCCGTGGTCACGATCGGCAGCCCCGCCCACAGGTAGTCCAGCACGCGGGTGCGGAACGCGAACGTGGTCTCCACGTGCTCGTAGTGCGTCGTCACGCCGCAGTTCGCGTCGAGCAGCCAGTTCTGCCGCTCACCGAAGGGCACCCACTGCTCGTTGAAGTAGACGTGCTTGTCGGTCAGCCCGAGCCGGTCGGCCAGGTGGATCGTGCGCGCGCCGATGTCCATCTCGGCGACCTCGGGGTTCGGGTGCTTCATCCCGAGGAACACCAGCTTCACGTCCGGCCGCCGCTGCCGCAGCCGGTCGATGGCGTGCACCAGCGTCAGCGGGTCGAACCAGCTGTAGACGCCACCCGCCCACAGCACGACCCGGTCGGCGCCGTCGATGTCCAGCGTTGCCCGCAGGCCAGGACCGGTGCGCACCGGCGGCTCCGGCGACAGGCCGAACGGGACGACCGACAGCAGCGACTGCGTGGTCGGGTCCGCGTCGTACAGCCGCGGCGACAGGCGGCCCAGCGCGGCCAGGTGCCCCAGCCAGAACAGCCGCTGCCGCTCCGAGGCGCACAGGAAGAAGTCACCGCGCAGCAGCTGCGCGTCCAGCACCCGCGTCACCCCGGCCAGATCGGCGGCACGACGGTCGTCCGGCGCGCTCTTGCCCTGCTCCAGCAGCTCTAGGTGCATCGGGTCGTACAGGTCGCAGACCACGATCTTGCTGGAGTCCTGCGCCTTCAGCGCGGGCGCCATCTCCAGCACGTGACCCTGCAGGATCACGATGTCCGCCCACTCGACCGGCTCGGTCAGATCCCGCTTCTTCGCCGCGCTCACCGGGAACGGCGCGGGCGGCGGCGCGGCCAGCGGGTTGACCGTGACCAGGCGCACGTCGTGCTCGGCGGACAGCACGGTGGCGATGTTCCAGGCGCGGATCGCCGGGCCCGCCATGCGGTCGGTGATCGCGTCGCCGGTGATCACCAGGACCTTGCGGCGCTGCCCGAACACGGCCTCGATGCCGAAGACGTCGGCCAGGATGTCGTGCGCGTCCAGGTAACGCGGCAGGGGATAGGCCGGCTCCATCGCCTTGCGCATGAGCGGGATCAGGTCGGCGTCGGTGCGCACGCGCGCGGCCTGCTCGGCGGCGCGCGACTCGGCCAGCGACGGCAGCAGCTCGACGAACTGGTCGATGGCCAGCACCCCGGCGAGCGTGGTGCGCGGGATCGCCACCGGCGCGGTCTCGACCGGGCCGGCCTTGGCGAGGTCCAGCTGCGTCGGGTCCAGCTCGCCCCGGGCGGTGGCGCGGCGCACGGCCAGCGCCAGCGCGGCGGGCAGCACCTTCGCGAGCGTCTCGTCGGAGAGGTTCTTGTAGAGGGCGGCGAGAGCGTTGCGCTCCAACAGGAACGTCTCCCGGCCGGTGTCCGGGGCGTCCACTTCGGACATCGTGCCGTGGTGGCGGTGGTAGGCCACCGACTCCGGCACGTACCGCACGCGCCAGCCGCGCAGGTTGAGCCGCCAGCCCAGGTCGACGTCCTCGTAGAACATGAAGAAGCGCTCGTCGAACCCGCCGAGCGCATGGAACACCTCGGCGCGCACGAACATCGCCGAGCCGGTGGCGAACAACACGTCCTTGGCGACGTCGTGCTCGCCGGGCGCGACGTCGGCCAGCGGACCGCCGGCGTGCCGCTTGTAGCCCATGCCGAACCAGGTCAGGCCGGCGTCCACGAAGTCCACGCCGGTGCCGTCCCAGTCCAGGACCTTGCTGGCCACGGCGGCGACCGTCGGCTCGGCGCGCAGCACGTCGACCGCCGCCTTCGCCCACGCGGCGTCCGGGCGGGCGTCGTTGTTGAGGAACGCGAGCACGCTGCCGCGGGCGTGCCGGGCGCCGAGGTTGCAGCCGCCCGCGAAGCCGGTGTTGGCGCCGGACTCGATCACCCGCGCGTCGCCGGCCGCGGCCTTGATGCGCGCGACGTCGTCACCGCCCGAGGCGTTGTCGACGACCAGCACCTCGAGCTCCGGGTAGTCGAGGTCCTCGCGCAGGGCGCGCAGGCAGGCGATCGTGTGCTCCGCGCCCCGGTAGTTCACCAAGATCACCGAGACCAGCGGCAGTGGTGTGTCCCCCTGGACCAACGCCCGACCTCCGTACTCGCCGTATGTCCGGAGAGACTATCGGGAGGTCCAGGCCGCCCAGACCGCGCCTCGGGAGACGGTCGAGCGGCGCGTGATCGACTTCCGCGCGGCCAGCGCGCCGGGCAGCCGGAGGACCACTTCGCCGAGCACGCGGCACCGCAGGCCCAGGCGGAAATTGGGCGCTTCGGGCACGTTCCGCTTGATCGGCAGCAGGGCGGTGATCGCGGCGAACCGGGCCAGTTCGCGGGCGGCGATCCCGGCGGGGGCGCACCGCAGGAGGGTGAGCAGGCGGTTGCGTTCGTTCCACTGGTGGAAGCTCTCGGATCCCGGGTTCGTGCTGGCGCCGTGCCGGTGTGTGACACGGGCCGTGGTGACCGTCACGATGTCGTGCCCGGCCAGCCGCAGCCGCCACGCGGTGTCGGTGTCCTCGTAGTAGCAGAAGAAGCTCGCCGGCACCCCGCCCACTTCGCGAAGCGTGCGGGTGCGGATCAGCGCGGCGCCGCCGCAGAAGCCGAAGGCCGGGGTCTCCGTGGTGTCGTAGCCGTGGCCGTCCGGGGTGAGGTTCACGCCGAGGGATTGGACCTGTCCGTCGACGTGTTCCAGGCGCGACCCGGCGGCCGCGGCGTCGCCGATGTGGTCCTCCAGCTCGGCGAGCCAGTCGGGGGCGGGGGCGGCGTCGTCGTTGAGCCACACGGTGAATTCGGTGTCCACTTCGGACAGCGCGTGTGCCGTGGCGCCCGCGTAGCCGACGTTGCGGGGCAGGCGGACAACCTCCGGCGCGGACGGGTGCGTGGCCAGCAGGCGGGCGGTGCCGTCGTCGGAGGCGTTGTCGATCACGAGCAGCCGGTGCGGGCGCGTCTGGGCGGCGAGGGCGTCCAGGCAGGCGGTGACGTGCGCGGCGCCGCGCCAGGTGACCACCACGACGGTGCTGCGGATCGGCACACCGGGAGAATACGGGCCGTGCCGGAACTCGTGGTCATCGCCGAGCAGTTGCTCGCGCCCGTGCCGGGCGGGACGGGCCGCTACACCGCGGAGCTGCTGCGCGCGCTGGCCGAGACTGCGCCGCCCGGGTGGACGGTGTCGGCCGTCACCGCGCGGCACGCGGAAGGGTTGCCGGGCGCGCGGATGCTGCCGTTGCCGCCGCGGGCGCTGGTCGCGGCGTGGCAGGCCGGGCTGCCGTACTGGCCGGGTGGGGACGCGGTGCACGCGCCGACCCCGCTGGCCCCGGCGCGGGTGCCGCGCGGCCGGACGTTGTCGGTGACCGTGCACGACACCGTCCCGTGGACGCACCCGGAAACGCTGACGCCGCGCGGGGTGCGCTGGCACCGCGCGGTGATCGCGCGCGCGGCCCGGCGTGCTTCGGGGCTCGTCGTGCCGACGCGGGCGGTGGCGGACGACCTGCGCGCGCGGGTGCCGGTCGAGGTGCCGGTGACCGTGGCCGGGCACGGCGCGGCGGACGTGTTCACCCGCGACGACCTGCCCGAAGTGGACGTGCCGGATCGGTACGTGCTGGCGATCGGGACCATCGAGCCGCGCAAGGGGATCGACGTCCTGGTCGAGGCGGTGGCGCGGCTCGGCGTGCCGCTGCTGCTCGCGGGGCAGCCGGGCTGGGGTGGTCTGGACCCGGTCGCGATGGCCGGGGACCGGGCGGACGTGCGGGTTCTGGGGCGGTTGAACGACGTTTCGCTCGCCGCGGTGCTGCGGCGCGCGTCCGTGCTGGCGGCGCCGAGCGTCGCGGAGGGGTTCGGGTTGCCGGTGCTGGAGGCGATGGCCGCCGGGGTGCCGGTGGTGCACTCGGACACTCCGGCGCTGGTCGAGGTCGCCGGGGGAGCGGGAGTGGAGTTCCCGCGCGGGGACGCGGCGGCGCTGGCAGCGGCGTTGCAGGAGGTGTTGTCCAGTCCGGAACTCGCGGCTGACCTGGTCGCTCGCGGACGGGCGCGGGCGGCGTCGTTCTCCTGGGCGGGCGCGGCGCGGGCTGTGTGGGCGGTTCACGACCGCACCACTTCGTGAGTTCCTGACCACCGCGATCCCGATCAGCCGTACCCTGCACGAGTGGGAAGAGGCGAACCCAGCGTCCTGATCGATGCCACGGCCGTGCCGGCGGACCGGGGCGGGGTCGGGCGCTACGTGGACTCGCTGGTCGCGGCGCTGGACGAAGGCGGCGCGCCGATCACCGTGGTCTGCCAGCCGCGTGACTTCCGGCTCTTCGACCGGCTCGCGCCGCGCTCGCGGGTCGTCCCGGCGGTCCAGTCCACCGCCACGCGCACCGCGCGGCTGATCTGGGAGCAGACGACGCTGCCGTCGCTGGCGCGGCGGCTCGGGGTGGACGTGGTGCACTCGCCGCACTACACGATGCCCCTGGCTGGGCCGTCGGCGTCGGTGGTGACGTTGCACGACGCGACGTTCTTCACCGACGCGGTGCTGCACTCGTCGGTGAAGGCGCGGTTCTTCCGCGGGTGGACGCGGACGGCGTTGCAGCGGGCGACGTTGTGCGTGGTGCCGTCGAAGGCGACCGCGTCGGAGCTGGCGCGGGTGGCCCGTCCGCGGCGGCAGCCGGAGATCATCGAGCACGGGGTCGATGTGGAGCGCTTCCACCCGCCGACGCCGGACGAGGTGCGGGCCGCGCGGGCGGCGATCGGCCTGGAGCGGATGCCGTACGTGGCGTTCCTGGGGGCGCTGGAGCCGCGGAAGAACGTGCCCGCGTTGATCCGGGGTTTCGTGAAGGCGGTGGAGAACCGGCCCGACCCGCCCGCGCTCGTGCTGGCCGGCCAGCCGGGCTGGGACACGCAGGTGGAGAAGGCGCTGGCGGCGGCGCCGTTGCGGCTGCGGGTGATCCGGGCCGGGTACCTGCCGTTCGACTCGCTGGCGGGTTTCCTCGGCGGGGCGGAGCTGGTGGCCTACCCGAGCCTCGGTGAGGGCTTCGGACTGCCGGTCCTGGAGGCGATGGCCTGTGGGGCCTGCGTGCTCACCACCCGGCGCCTGTCGCTACCCGAGGTAGGCGGCGACGCGGTCGCGTACTGCGGCGTCGGCCCCGGCGACGTGGCGGTGGCGCTGGGCGAACTGCTGGACGACCCCGCCCGCCGGGCGTCCCTCGCATCGGCCGCCCAGAGGCGCGCGAAGGAATTCTCGTGGGCCACGAGCGCCGACAAGCACCGCGAGGCGTACGCGAAGGCGTGGCACCTGCACAAGCGGGAGCAGTAGCCGTTGGACGGTGTTCGGCCGGATGGGGTATAGTCATTGACGCGAGGCCCCCGTAGGGCCGAGAAGTGAGCCCGTGACGCGTCCGGACGGTCGTCTCACGGGCTTTGCGCTGTCTAGACCTCGGTCACCTTCGTCACCACCGGCATGATCCGGCGTCGCCAGTCGCCGCCCGCGCCGTAGCACCACGCCACGGCGTCCGGGATCCACAGCAGGGGAGTGCCGGCCGAGTTCAGGTGCTCGTAGGTGATGTTCGTGTCGGCGGGGCGGCGGCCGAGGGTTCGGTAGATCGTCGTCCGGTCGTGCCTGTCGCGGAGGTCGCGGCTGTCGAACACCAGCCGGTGCGCGTTGAGGTCCATGAGGTCCCGCACGGCCCGCTCGAGGCAGCGTTGCCGGTCCTGCTCCTCGGTCTTGGGCGTCCTGCCGGTCGCGTAGATGTAGGTCGTGACGGGCAGGCCCGCGATCCGGTCGGCGAGCAGCCGTCGGCGCGGCGGCTTCTCGGTCTTGAAGTGCAACTCGCGCTGACCCGGCAGGAGCAGCGTCGTGAGCTGCTTGCGGGCAGGCGAGAGCTGCGCGGGATCCACGACCGCGACACAGATGAGGTAGGTCTGCGCCCGGGCGGATTCGTCGATGAAGGCGTGAACCGGCACCAAGCCATCTTGGACGAGCAGTACACGCACGACTGCGCGCGGTAGCGGACTGCCGCGGCAGCGAACCGAGGGGTGCCTGCCCCGTCGCGCTCCGTAGTGGGGGCACAATGGCCCGCGTGACCGAGCCGAGCCGTTACGGCGACGGGGTCGCCGTGGTTGTCGTGACGTACTTCCCCGGTGAGGACCTCGACCGCTTCCTCGACAGCCTCGAAAAGGCGACCACCCGCGACGTCCACGTGGTCGTCGCCGACAACGACTCGACCGACGACGCCCTCGACCGGGCCGAGAAGCGCAAGAACACCCACGTCCTGCGCATCGGCGAGAACCTCGGCTACGGCGGAGGCGCCAACCGCGGCGTGGCGACCCTCGACGACAGCTACGGCTGGATCGTCATCGCCAACCCGGACCTCGAGTGGGAGCCCGGCTCGCTGGACACGCTCGTCGAGGCCGCGCAGCGCTGGCCCCGCGGCGGCGCCTTCGGCCCGCTCATCCGCGACCCCGACGGCACCGTCTACCCCTCCGCCCGCCTGCTGCCCTCGCTCGGCCGCGGCGTCGGCCACGCCGTCTTCGGCAAGATCTGGCCGGCGAACCCGTGGACCCGCGCCTACCGCCAGGAACACGCCGCCCCTGCCGAACGCACTTCCGGCTGGCTGTCCGGCTCGTGCCAGCTGATCCGCCGCGAGGCCTGGGACTCGGTCGGCGGCTTCGACACCCGCTACTTCATGTACTTCGAGGACGTCGACCTCGGCGACCGCATCGGCCGCGCCGGCTGGCACAACGTGTACGTGCCCTCCGCGGCGGTCACGCACATCGGCGGCAAGGCCACGTCCCGCGCGCCGAAGAAGATGCTGGCCGCCCACCACGACAGCGCTTACCGCTACCTCGCCGACCGCCACCGCGGCCTGGCCTGGAAGCCGGTGCTCGCCGCGGTGAAGCTCGGCCTCAAGCTGCGCCTGAAGTTCGAGACGCGCGGCAAGTAGTCACAGACCTTCCAGCCGCCGCGCGAAATCGGAGTTCCCGGTCTGCGTCTTGGTCGTCGGCACCAGGCCGTCGACCTCTTCCTCGGGCTGCACCGGCGTCATGTTCACGTGGGTGTCCGGTTTCGACGCGGCGAGGCTGCCCTGCACCGACTCGATCACCGACGACGGCACCACGGCCGTCGTGTCCGGGTCGTCGTTGTCGATCTCGTTGACCACGTTCCGCGGGATCTGCTGGGTGGTCGAAGCGTCCATCGGCGAGGTCGCGGCGTCCGGCGTCACGACGAACGCGCCACGGGACTGTGCCCTGGCCAGCAGAGCATCCGCTCGATCGCGGGGGTCCATCCCCTAGGCCTCCCGACTTCGACGTGGGCCCTCTCCGAACGGGGCCCTCCGTGTGCTGTCTAGGGTAGGCCCTCCGGGCCGTCGCCGTCATTGTTTCCCGCGGCTTGTCGCCCACCGGAGCGTGATAACGGGAAGGATTTTCGAGGTGACATCGGAGCTTGATGTCGATGCCGTGGTGCTCGTCGGCGGTAAGGGAACCCGCCTGCGGCCGTTGACCCTGTCCGCCCCGAAACCGATGCTGCCCACGGCGGGCGTGCCGTTCCTGACCCACCTGCTGTCCCGCATCCGCGCCGCGGGGATCCGGCACGTGGTGCTCGGCACGTCCTATCGCGCCGAGGTGTTCGAGGAGCACTTCGGCGACGGCGCGTCGCTGGGGCTGGAACTGGAGTACGTCGTCGAGGACGAGCCGCTGGACACCGGCGGCGCCATCCGCAACGTGGCGGACCACCTGCGCGCCGACCACGCCGTGATCTTCAACGGCGACATCCTGTCCGGCGCGGACCTGCGCGCGCTGGTCCAGACCCATCTGGACACGAGCGCCGACGTGACGCTCCACCTGCAGCGCGTCGAGGACCCGAGCCGCTTCGGCTCGGTGCCCACCGACGCCGACGGCCGCGTCACCGCCTTCCTGGAGAAGACCCCGAACCCGCCGACCGACCAGATCAACGCGGGTTGCTACGTGTTCCGCCGCCCGGTGCTGGAGTCGATCCCGGCGGGCCGCCGCGTGTCGGTCGAGCGCGAAACCTTCCCCGGTCTGCTGGAGGGCGGCGCGCACCTGCACGGGTTCGTCGACGCCTCCTACTGGCTCGACGTCGGCACGCCGGAGGCGTTCGTGCGTGGCAGCGCGGACCTGGTGCGCGGGCTCGCCCCCACCTCGGCGCTGCCCGGCCCGGCCGGCGAGGCCCTGGTCCTGGACGGCGCGGAGGTCGCCGCGGACGCGACCGTCACCGGCGGCTCGACGGTCGGCGCGGGGGCGCACGTCGCGTCCGGCGCGCGGATCAGCGGGTCGGTGCTGTTCGACCGGGTGTCCGTGGCGGAGAATGCGGTCGTGGAGAACTCCGTGCTGGGTGTGGGCGCGCGCGTCGGCAAGGGCGCGGTGCTCAAGGGCGTCGTCCTCGGAGACGGCGCGGTCGTCGGCGCCGGCTGCGAGCTGCTCGACGGTGCCCGCGTGTGGCCGGACGTGACCCTGCCCGACGGTTCGATCCGGTTCTCCAGCGACGCGTGATGCGTTACCGCCCGCCCTTCACCCTCGACCTCGACGCGGTCCTCCGGCCGTTGCGCCGGGGCAAGGGCGATCCGTGCCTGCGGGCGGACGACTACGGCCGGACGTGGCTGACCGGCAACACCGCCGACGGCCCGGGAACGCTGGCGCTGCGGCGGTTGCCGGACGGCGAGATCGAGGCCGCGGCGTGGGGCCCGGGGGCGGACCGGCTGCTCGACGGCGTGCCCGCGCTGGTCGGCGCCGAGGACGACGACAGCGGGTTCGTCTCGCACCACGACCGCATCGCCGAGGTGCGGCGCCGCATGCCCGGGCTGCGCCTCGGCTCGACCGGCCGGGTGTGGGACGTGCTGGTGCCCGCCGTGCTGGAGCAGAAGGTCACCGGGTTCGAGGCGCGCCGGTCGTGGCGGGAGCTGTGCCGGTGGTTCGGCGAACCGGCGCCCGGCCCGGCCCCGGCGGGGATGCGGGTGCCGCCGACGCCGGCGGCCGTGCTGTCCATTCCGGACTGGACGTGGCACCGCGCCGGGGTGGACCACAGCAGGCGGAAGGCGCTGATCTTCGCGGCGCAGGTGGCGCACCGGCTGGAGAAGGCGGTGGAGCTGCGGGGCGCCGAGGGGCGGGCGTGGCTGCGGAAGGTGCCGGGCATCGGGGTGTGGACCGCGTCGGAGATCGCGCAGCGCGCCTGGGGCGACCCGGACGCGGTCAGCTTCGGCGACTTCCACATCCCGGCCGTGGTCGGGTACGCGCTGGTGGGCGAGCCCCTGGACGACGAGGGCATGGCGGAGGTGCTGGCGCCCTACGCGCCGCAGCGGCAGCGCGCGGTGCGTTACCTGGAGGCGGGTGGTTTCTCGCGGCCGCGTTTTGGGCCGAGGTTTTCGCCGAGGGATTATCGCGCGATGTGACGCGCGGGGTGTGGGCGCTGTTTGGTGCTTCGTGGCGCGGTGATCGCGGCGGGCGGTGCGCTGTCCGGGGGCGGGTGGTTTGTCGCGGCCGCGCGTCGGGCCGAGGTTTCGCTGCGCGATGTGACCCGCGCCCGAGCGCGGAACTCGCGCGCCCCAGCGCGGAACTCGCACACTCCAGCGTCGGACTCGCGAGCTTGGGAGCGTTCCACATTGCTGCGCGCGAGCGCGGCGTGAGGCTGCGTCAGTGGGCGAGCGCGGCGCGGACGATCTTCAGCGCCTCTTCCCCCGACAACCCCAAAGCCCGCGTCACCGCCGCATACGTCTCGGCCGCCTCGCGGGCTCGCGAAAGCGACTCGTCGCCTGAGGAGGCCACGAACGAACCCGCCCGGCCGCGCGTTTCGATCAGGCCGGCCTCCTCCAGCTCGCGGTAGGCGCGGGCGATCGTGTTCGGCGCGATGCCCAGCTCCTCCGCCAGCCCGCGCACCGTCGGCAGCTTCGTGCCCACCGCGAGCGCGCCGGAGTTGATCTGGCGCGCCAGCCCGGACCGCACCTGCTCGTACGGCGGCACCGCGGACGCCGGGTCGACCGAGACGATCATTCGCATGCCGCCGCGATCAGCTCGGTCAGGTCCTCCGAACCGGGCGGCAACGCGGTCAGCGGCCACCACCGCAGGTCGTCCGACTCTTCGCTGCGCACCGGGGACGCACCCTCCGGCGCCACGACCACGAACCGCACGTCGAAGTGCCGCGTCGGCACCCCGAGCGAGCACGTGATCGGGTGCACGTCCAGGTGCACCGGCTCCGCCGAGATCGTCAGCCCGCTCATCCCGGACTCCTCCGACGCCTCCCGCAACGCGGCCGCCGCCAGCGAGGTGTCCGAATCCTCGCAATGCCCGCCCAGCTGCAACCACCGCCCGACCCGCGGGTGCAGCGTCAGCAGCACGTTCGACCGGGAAGCGTCCAGCACCACGGCCGACGCGGTGATGTGCCCGGCCGCGCACGACCGGCGGCACGCGTCCTCCCGCGCGGCGAGGAAACCCAGGAACGCGTGCCGCAGCGCCTCCTGCCCGGCCGTCCCCGGCTGCCACTTCTCCAGCGTCTCGACCACGTCGGTGTGGAGGTTCACAGCTCGACCAGCCCGTCCAGCGCCGGTGAGCGCGGCGCCGCGGGTCCACCGGCGGGGTGCCCGATCGCCACCGCGCCCAGCGGCTGCCACGACGGCTCCAGCCCGAGCACCTCACGCACCACGTCGGCCGCGAAGATCGTCGACCCGATCCAGCACGAGCCGAGGTCCTCCGCCGCCAGCGCCACCAGCAGCCCCTGCACCGCGGCCCCGCCGGCGACGGTGAACATCGTGCGCTCGCAGGCGTTGCGCCGCTCGTCCGGATACGTGTGCGCGCCGTCCGGCACCAGGAACGGGATCACCACCTCCGGCGCCTCGAACAGGATGTCGCCGCGGGAAACCCGCTTCGCGATCTGCTCCTCGGTGAACGCGTCACGGGACAGGTCCGCCCGCCACGCCTCGCGCATCGCCTCCAGCAGCTTCGTCCGCAACCCGCGGTCGCGAAGCCACACGAACCGCACCGGCCGCGTGTGGTGCGGCGCGGGCGCGGTCAGCCCGGCCCCGATCGCGCGGCGCAGCGCGTCGGCGTCGACTGGCTCGTCGGTGAACGACCGCATCGACCGGCGCACCAGCACCGCCTCGCGACGGCCCTGCGCGATCGCCTCACGCGTGCCGAGGGAGAACATGTCCTCCTCCGACGGCCGCACCAGCTTCCGCGCGTCCGACCCGTCGTCGGCGATCTCCAGCCCGCGCACGACCGCGACCGGCGTCGCGGTCAGCTTGCCCTTCACCAGGTCCGCGGCCGCGGCGATCTCGTCGGCCACCGCGATCTCGGTGACCTGCAGCTCGTTGCCCTGCCCGTCGACCTCGCCCTCGTAGGAGTGCAGCACGCGCAACCCGCTGGCGCCGATGGCGTTGTCGGTCTGGCCGACCCGCCACGCCCGGCCCATCGTGTCGGTGATGACCACCGCGACCTCGACACCCAGCCGCTCGCGCAATCCGTTGCGCAGGGCCAACGCCGCCGCGTCCGGGTCGGCGGGCAGCAGCGCGATCTCGTCACCGTTCACATTGGACGCGTCCACGCCCGAGGCGGCCTGCACGATCCCGATCCGGTTCTGCGTGATGAGGGTCCGGTTGAACCGGGCCAGCACCCGCACCGACTCCTGCTCGACCAGCTCGCGCCGGGCCGCGTCCCGTGCCTCCGGGTCGCTGGGGACGCGCACCAGCCGTCCCTCGATCTTCGACACGACCTTGCTGGTGACCACGACGACGTCGCCGGAGCGCAGCCACGGCGCGGCGGTCGCGATCGCGCCGGTCAGGTCGTCGCCCGGCCGGAACTCCGGCAGGCCCTGGACCGGCAGGATCTCCAGTCGTGCGGCGGAGTGGTCACTCAACTTCGGCTCCCGCGAGTTCGAGCGCGGCGCGCGCCATGGCCGCGGTCGCGTCCACATCGGACATCAGCAGCGGCACCGCCCGCACCGCGACGCCCGGCACGTGCACGGTTTCGCCCTCGGCCACCAGCCACCCGTCGAGCAGCCCGTCCTCCGACGTCTGCCGCGACCCGTAGTGGATGCCGACCGCCTCGGCCGACGTCTCCACCCCGATCGCGCTCAGGCACGCGTCGGCCATGCCGCGCACGGGTTTGCCGCTGATGATCGGCGACACGCCGACCACCCCGGCCTCGGTCTTGCGCAGCGCCTCCGTCACGCCCGGCACGGCGAGCACGGTGCCCACCGAGACGACCGGGTTGGACGGTGCGAACAGGACCGCGTCGGCCTCCCCGATCGCGTCCAGCACGCCCGGCGCCGGCTTGGCCTCCTCGACACCGACCGGCACGATCGAATGCGCCTGCGGCTCCGCCCGGTAGCGCACCCACCACTCCTGGAAGTGGATCGCCTTGCGGCTGCCCGGCTCGTCCGGGTCGTCGATGACGACGTGCGTCTCGACCCGGTCGTCGGTCATCGGCAGCAGCCGCACGCCGGGCTGCCACCGGTCGCACAGCGCCTCGGTGACCGCCGACAGCGGGTAGCCCGCGCGCAGCATGCGGGTGCGGATCAGGTGGGTGGCGATGTCCTTGTCGCCGAGGCCGAACCAGGTCGGCTCGGCGCCGTAGGCCGCCAGCTCCTCCTTGACCACCCAGGTCTCGCCCTGGTGCCCCCACCCGCGTTCGGTGTCGATGCCACCGCCGAGCGTGTACATGCAAGTGTCCAGGTCCGGCGCGATCCGCAGGCCGTGCATCCACACGTCGTCGCCGGTGTTCACCACCGCGGTGATCTCGTGCGTCGAGTCCCCAGGGCCGATCGGGGGCAGACCCAGCGCGGCTTTCACTCCGAGCAGGAAGCGGGCGCCGCCCACCCCGCCGACAACTACGACAACCTTCACAGCGAGCGATCCTCGCACGCCCGGGGTCCCGGAACCCAGTACCGGTACCTGTGGTGCTCGGTGAACCCGAGCCGGTCGTAGAACGCCAGCGCCCCGGCGTTGTCCACGGCGACCTGGAGCACGGCGCGCGCCGCCCCGCGCTCGGCCGCCCATGGCCCGCAGGCGGCCATCAACGCCGAGGCCAGGCCGCGACGGCGGTACCCGGGGCGGACGGCGAGCCGGGCGATGTGGAGCACGTCGTCGACCACCGCCGCACGCACCGCACCGGCTGTGACTCCCATCACTTCGGCGACCGCGTAGCCGATTTCGCCGGTGGTCAGCACGTGCCGCTCGGCGTCCGTCGGCTCTTCTCGTCCGACGGTCAGCTCCCACCAGCCCGCGGTCGGCGCGGCGAGGACGGGTACCTCGTCGGCGCCCGTGCCGAGCGGGCCGGTGAGGACGGACACCAGGTGCCCGGCCGCGTGACCGGTGTTCGGCACCCAGCCCGCGGCCGCGATCGCGCGCTCGTTCGCG
Organism: Amycolatopsis tucumanensis; assembly: GCF_021654135.1. Lineage (GTDB taxonomy): Bacteria > Actinomycetota > Actinomycetes > Mycobacteriales > Pseudonocardiaceae > Amycolatopsis_E > Amycolatopsis_E tucumanensis. The sequence goes on from NZ_JAKGSD010000068.1 coordinate 14,942, forward strand.
CTGCCGACGACCGTGTGGGCGACCGGCGGAATGCCGTGGGCGTGGGCGAAGTCACAAACGGCCGTCAGCGCGCTCTCGACCGGCACTCCCGGGTCGCCGACGGCCAGTGCGCTGTTGGCGCGTCCGGTGAACCCGCCCGCGGCGCGAAGCCGCCAGTCACCGATCTTGTCCACGGTCACCGCGGGCCAGGCGTCGGCGCAGCGGAGCTCGAGCGTCTCGGAGGAGTCCACGTCCCCATTGTGCTCGCGGATCCCCGGATTAAGGGTGGCCTTACTTTGGAAGGTCCGCGCATCGGCGCGTAATGTCCAGGATCGGTAGTGGATCCTTGGACCTAGCTGGAGATCGCAGTGACGTACGTGATTGCCGAGCCCTGCGTCGACGTGCTCGACAAGGCGTGCATCGACGAATGCCCCGTCGACTGCATTTACGAAGGCGACCGCATGCTCTACATCCACCCGGACGAGTGCGTGGACTGCGGTGCCTGCGAGCCGGTGTGCCCGGTCGAGGCCATCTACTACGAGGACGACGTCCCGGACGAGTGGGCCGAGTACACCAAGGCCAACGTCGACTTCTTCGACAGCCTCGGCTCGCCCGGCGGCGCCTCGAAGGTCGGCAAGACCAGCAACGATCCGCAGTGGATCAAGGACCTGCCCCCGCAGGGCGAATGAACCGCGGCGGTACCGGCCTGCCCGACTTCCCGTGGGACTCGCTCGCCGAGCCCACGGCGCGGGCGAAGTCCCACCCCGGCGGCCTCGTCGACCTCTCGGTCGGCACCCCGGTCGACCCGGTGCCCGAGTCGATCCGCGCCGCGCTGGCGTCGGTGTCGGAGATCCCCGGGTACCCGACCACCCACGGCACGCCTGAGCTGCGCGCGGCGGCGGTCGAGGCGCTGAGCCGCCGGCACGGGGTCACCGGCGTCGATCCGGCGGCGGTGCTGCCCACGATCGGGTCCAAGGAGCTGGTCGCCTGGCTGCCGCGGCTGCTGGGCGCCGAGCCCGGCGACACCGTGGTGATCCCCGAGCTGGCCTACCCGACCTACGAGGTCGGCGCACTGCTGGCCGGCGCCGGGGTCGTGCGTGCCGACGACCCCCGTGGCCTCGCCGAGCCGCCCGCGATGGTGTGGCTGAACTCGCCGTCCAACCCGACCGGACGCGTGCTGGGCGCCGAGGCGCTGCGCGAGATCGTCGAGTGGGCGCGCGAGCGGGACGTGATCGTGGTCTCCGACGAGTGCTACCTCGCGCTGGGCTGGGACGCCGATCCGGTGTCGATCCTGCACCCGTCGGTGTGCGGCGGCCGCCACGACAACCTGCTGGCCGTGCACTCGCTGTCGAAGTCCGCGAACCTGGCCAGCTACCGCGCCGGGTTCGTCGCCGGTGACCCGGAGCTGGTCGCCGAGCTGCTGGCGGTGCGCAAGCACGCCGGCATGATCGTGCCGCGGCCGGTCCAGGAGGCGATGACGGTCGCCCTGGCCGACGACAGCGCCCTGTCGCTGCAGCGCGATCGCTACGCCCGCCGTCGGGTGGTGCTGCAGAAGGCGTTGCAGGACAACGGTTTCCGGATCGACCACTCGGAGGCCGGGCTCTACCTGTGGGCCACCCGCGGTGAGGACTCCTGGGAGACCCTGCGGTGGCTGTCCGAGCGCGGGATCCTCGTCGCGCCGGGCACGTTCTACGGCCCCGCGGGCGGCGAGCACGTGCGGGTGGCGCTCACCGCGACCGACGAGCGCGTCGAAGCCGCCGCCGAGCGCCTCGCTCAGTAGCCGAGCAACGCCTGCCGTTCCTGCTCGATGACGTCCGGGAAATCGGGCAGGTCGTAGTTCGCCAGGATTACGGCCACCCAGTCGGTGTCGAGGTAGATCGACCAGTTCGTGTTGCCCCCGGCGATACCGCCGCCGTGGTTGACGATCCGTTGCCCCTCGACCAAGCCGACCAGCGGGCCGTACGCCTGGAAAGTCTCGCCGCGTGGCGCGCCACCCCGCATCGGCGGACTGCTGATCTTGCCACCCGTGTACAGGTCCCGGTAGGCGTGGCCGAGCAGTCTTCCGTCCCGCAGCGCGAGCGCGAAGCGCACCAGGTCGGGAGCGGTCGAGAAGGCCCCGCCACCGCCGGATCCGACGAAGGCGCGTGCGGCGTTGCTACCGAACCCGCCGTTGATGGTGGAGCCGGCGGAGAGGTCGCGCACGCCATCCACCCGCGAGCCGTCCTGCAGGTAGACGTACGGGTGGGCGATGCGCACGTTCGCCAGCCAGTCCGCCCGTGTGCAGTAGGCGGAGTCGCGCATCCCGGCCGGCTCGAAGATGTGCTGCCGGACGTAGTCCTGGAACGGCTGCCCGGACACGGTCGCGACGATCTCGCCGAGGATTTCGTAGCCCTCGCTGCTGTACGCCTTGTCGCTGCCGGGGACGAACCGCAGCGACAGCTCACGGGTGCTCCGGGCAAGGTACTCGGTGCGTTCCTCGACGCTGGTGAAGATCCTGCCTTCGCTGGTCGCGGAGGTCAGCCCGCCGGTGTGGGTGAGCAGGTGGTGCACGGACACCCTGGTCGCCACCTCGGCGGGGAAACCGTCCAAGTGGTCGCCGATCTTGTCGTGGAACCGCAGCTTGCCCTGCTCGGCGAGCTGGACGACGGCCAGCCCGGTGAACGGCTTGGCGCCCGATGCCAGGTTGAAGATCGTGTCGTCCCGGTTGGGGACGCCGTGCTCCTGGTCCGCCATCCCGTACGAGCGGACCAGCACCGGCCGGCCTCCGCGGGCCACGAGCACGGTGCCGGAGAACCGGTCCTCGGCTGCGCGCTGTGCCAGGTAGCGGTCGTAGGCGCCGCCCGGCCGCAGTGCCGCAGGCACGGCCGTGGAGCTGCCGGCGGCCGCGGCCGGAGGCGCGGCCAGCAGGCCGGTGGCGAGCGGGACGGCGCTGAGCGCGGCCCGCCGGGAAAACGCCGTCATCTGCACTCTCCCGTCGTGATCGTTCGGGAGAGTGAACCGGGGCACCTGTTTCCCCGGTGTTTCCGCTCAGTAGTCGCGGCCGGTGAGGCCCCGGTAGACGAACCGGGTGAGGGCTTCGAGCGCCTCTTCTTCGGGCAGGTCCAGCAGCCCGTCGTGCCACTGCCGCGCGAAGGTCTCGGCCGCCGTGGTCATCATCGTGACGCTCGCGCGCGGAGTGCCGGGCAGGCGGTGGCCCGCCTTGGTCACGTAGTCCACGTGGTCGGTCAGTTCCTCGTTCTGCGCGCGGGTGAACTCCGCGAGCTTGCGGGCGAAGTCCGCGTTGACCATCGCCGCCTGCTGCAGCGCGCGCATTGTCGGCGCGTGCTCGCGGTAGAAGCGCCAGTACGCCTCGACGTGGAAGCGGACCGCCGCGGGGTCGGCGAAGTCCGGGCTGTGACCGGCCTGGTCGGCGCTCTCGTCGCCGGCCACCTCCAGGTCCGCCAGCAGTGATTCGAGCAGCTCTTCCTTGCTGGCGAAGTGGTTGTAGAACGATCCGGCCGCCCGGCCCGCCTCCGCCGTGATGTCGGTGATCTTCGTGTTCAGGTAGCCGCGCGTGGCGAACAGCCGCTGCGCCGCGGCCTTCAGTGCGGCCTCGGTCTCCGCCGCCTTCTCCTTGCGCTTCACGGCACCTCCTTGACGGGAGCACGCTAGCAAGTCCACTATGAATCAAGATTCAGTGAATGGAGATTCAGAAAATGGACATTGTGATCGCGGGTGCGGGCCCGGCGGGGCTCACCCTGGCCATCGACCTCGCCCGGCGCGGCGTCGGCGTGCGGATCGTCGACAAAGCGACCGAGTTCTTCCGCGGCTCCCGTGGCGACGGGCTGCAGCCGCGCACCCTGGAGGTGTTCGACGACCTCGGGGTCATCGGCGCCGTGCTGACCGCGGGCCGGGAGATGCCGGCCTTCCGGGTGCACCTGGACGGCGAGTACGTCATGGAGCGCCGGATGGGCGAGCGGCGCGAGCCGACTCCCGACGTGCCCTACCCGAACGGCTGGGTGCTGGGGCAGTCGCAGACGGAGGGCATCCTGCGCGACCGGCTGGCGGAGTTCGGGGTGCGGGTCGAGCTGGGTGCGGAGTTGACCGGCTTCACGCAGGACGGCGCCGGGGTCACGGCGGAGCTGTCGACCGGTGAGACGGTGCGCGCGGACTACCTGGTCGGCGCGGATGGCGGGCGCAGTTTCGTGCGGAAGGCGCTGGGGATCGAGTTCGAGGGCGTCACCGACGAGTCGGTGAAGATGCTGCTCGGCGACGTCGAGGCCGATCTGGACCCGGAGTTCGGCTACTGGTTCGCGCGTGCGGCGGACCCGGGCAGCGGGGTCATGATGAGCCCGCTGCCCGGGATCGGCCTGTTCCAGTTCGGCGCGCCGCTGGGGGAGGCCGACGCGGAACCGACCGCGGAGACCCTCCAGTCCATTTTGGATGGTCTGAACGCGGGGGTGCGCCTGGGGGAGCTGGCGTGGTCGACGGTGTGGCGGCCGAACGTGCGCCTGGCGAAGCGGTTCCGGGAGGGCCGGGTGTTCCTGATCGGCGACGCGGCGCACGTCCACCCGCCGACCGGTGGGCAGGGGCTGAACACGGGCGTGCAGGACGCCTTCAACCTGGGCTGGAAGCTGGCCGACGGCTCACCGGAGCTGCTGGACAGCTACGAAACCGAGCGGCGGGCGGTGGCCGAGCGGGTGCTGGGGGTCTCCTCGGAGCTGCTGCGCAGGCACCTGGAAGGCGATGAGCGGGCCCACGAACGCGGTGCGGAGACCCAGCAGCTCGACATCAGCTACCGGGTGACGGACGAGCCGGGCCTCGCGGTGGGGGACCGCGCGCCGGACGCGCCGGTCCTGGACGCCGGCGGCGCGGAGGTCCGCCTGTTCGACCTGTTCCGCGGCCCGCACGCCACGAGGCTGATTTTCGACGCCGACGCACCGGAGGAGCCACACACCTACGCGGTGCTGCGCCCGGGGGTGAAGGCGGCGGGGCGGTACGTCGTGGATGCGGAGGGCTTCGCGTTCTCGGCCTACGACGCGAAGGAGGTGGTCGTGCGGCCGGACGGCTATGTGGGCGCGCTGACCCGCTAGCCGCGGACGCGCGGTCGGCAGGGCGCGACGGTCTCGGAGCGATGGGGGAGCGGTGACTGTCGCGCTGGGTAGGGCGCGATGGTCTCGGGTCGGTGGGGGCGTGGGCGTTGCGCTGGGCAGGGCGCGCTGGCCTCGGGCCGGTGGGGGAGCGGTGCCCGTCGCGCTGGGCCGGGCGCGATGGTGTCGGGTCGGTGGGGGCGTGGGCGTTGCGTTGGGCAATGCGCGCTGGCCTCGGGCCGATGGGGGAGCGGTGCCCGTCGCGCTGGGCCGGGCGCGATGGTCTCGGGTCGGTGGGGGCGCGGGCGTTGCGGCGGGTGGTGATGGCCGCCGGTCAGCGGGGGCGGGTGTTGCGGCGGGTGGCGAGAGGGCGCTCGTTTCGGGCGATGCCCGCCCGGGCAGTACGCGATCCGCGGCGGCCCGCTGACCTCGCGGCTGCCCCGGTCCGGCAGGCTCGCCGGGCGGCGGGTGGCGAGAGGGCGCTCGTTTCGGGCGATGCCCGCCCGGGCAGTACGCGATCCGCGGCGGCCCGCTGACCTCGCGGCTGTCCCGACCCGGCAGGTCCGCCGGGCGGCGGGTGGCGAGAGGGCGCTCGTCTCCGCGGGCGGCGCTGCGCGCCTCGCGCGATGGTCTCGCCTTGGCGGCGGACCGCGGGCCTTGCGGTTGCCCGTCCGGGCAGTGCGCGAGCTGCGGGGCCCTCCCGTTGCGAGCGGCGCGGCTGGGCATCGTGCGAGCGATCTGGTTCCGCGGCAATGCCCGTCCGGAGTGAGCTAGCCGCAGACCTTCGCCGCCGCGGTGTGCACGTCCGCCAGCACCGCGCCCCAGGCGGCCCGCGCCGCCGCGCGGCGCCTCAGTTCGCGCTCCGCGATGCGGCCCGCGACGAAACCGACGGCCGGCTCGTCCGTCGCGGCGACCAGCGCGCGCATCCGCTCGGCGGCCACCACCGCGTCCTGGTGGTCGCCCAGCACGTCCTGCAGCCGCTTCGTCGCCTTGATCAGCTCGCGCACCCGCGTGACCTGCTTCTTCCGCGCCGCCGACTTCGCCGTCTCCGCCGCGTACCGCAGGCGCTTCCCGTGGATCCGCAGCTCGTGCAGCTCGTCGTCCGGCGGGTCGGCCGGCAGCGCGGTCACCGCCTTCGTCAGCTTCCGGTACGGCTTCCGCACCACGGCGGCGACGTCGACCGGCCCGGGCTGAGCACCGGGGGTGAGCTGCAGCTCCGTCAGCACCAGCCGCGCCGTCGACCGCAACAGCGCGGCATACCGGGCGCTGCCGAGGCACCGGTTCAGGCGGCGCTTCGCCTTCGACCGCTCCGCGACGAAGATCCGCACCAGCCGCGCGCCCGCCTGCTGGTCGGACTCGTCGAACGACGCGACCGTGGCCCGCAGGTGGTCGATCAGCACGTCGTGGTCACGCACCTCGCCGAGCCCGGCGCCGAGCCACTTGAGCTCGGCCCGCACGTCGTCGCCCGCCGGCCCCAGCAGCTTCAACGCGCTGCGGAGCCGGCGGACGGCGACGCGCATCTGGTGCAGGTCCTCGGGATCGGCCCCGGACCGCGTGCCCGGCTCGTACTTGAGCATCGCGCGCAGCTGACCGTCGATCCGCGCCCGCAGCAGGGCCTCGGGGGTGTCTCGTGGCCCCGCGACCAGCGGTTCGCCGGGCAGACCCAGGTCACCGGCGGTCACGACACGGGATGGCAACGTAGCGGTGCTCACCGGATGAATGATAGGTGAACGAAAATCGCACCCAGGTCAGTTCGCGTGCAGCATCTCGTTCAGCTCGATACCCGCACCGGTCCGCGGAACGGCCTCGACCGCGCCGGTCTCGGAGTTGCGACGGAACAACGCGCCGGAGATGCCGGACAGCTCACGCGCCTTGACGGTCTTGCCCTCGACCACGACCTTCGTCCCGGCCGTGACGTAGAGCCCGGCCTCGACCACCGAGTCGTCGCCGAGGGAGATGCCGACCCCGCCGTTGGCGCCGATCAGGCAGCGCTCACCCAGCGAGATGACCTCCTTGCCGCCGCCGGACAGCGTGCCCATGATCGACGCGCCGCCGCCGACGTCGGTGCCGTCGCCGACGACCACACCGGCCGAGATGCGGCCCTCGACCATCGACGCGCCGAGTGTGCCCGCGTTGAAGTTGACGAAACCCTCGTGCATGACAGTGGTGCCGTTGGCCAGGTGCGCGCCGAGGCGCACGCGGTCGGCGTCGCCGATCCGCACCCCGGTGGGCATCACGTAGTCGACCATGCGCGGGAACTTGTCGACGCTGTAGACGGTGACCGGGCCGCGCGCCCGCAGCCGAAGCCGGGTCTGCTCGAAGCCCTCGACCGGGCACGGGCCGTGGTTGGTCCACACGACGTTGGCCAGCAGGCCGAAGATGCCGTCCAGGTTCTGCCCGTGCGGCTGCACCAGGCGGTGCGACAGCAGGTGCAGGCGCAGGTAGATGTCGTGCGCGTCGGCCGGGGCCTGCGCGAGCGTGCCGATGGTGGTGCGGACGGCGACCACCTCGACGCCACGGGCCTCGTCCGGGCCGAGCAGCGCGGCGGCGGCCTCGCCGAGGACCTCGGCGGCCTGCTCGCGGGTCAGCCGCTCGGTTCCGCTGGTGCCGGGCTCACCCAGCTTGGGCTGCGGGAACCAGGTGTCCAGCACGGTCCCGTCGGTGGTGACGGTGGCCAGGCCGACGCCGTGCGCACCGGTGGTCTCGGGGTTGGGGCTCTGCTCGCTCACGGCCCCAACCGTAACTCAGCCGGTCATGAGCTGGGTGTCCACCAGTTGCTTGACCGACCGGAGGCTGTCGGCGATCGCGGTGAGCGCCGTGGTGCACGCGCCGCCCGGCTCGGCGACGGCGTCGCAGTGGCCGCCGCGGTAGTCGCCGATGGCCTTTTCCAGGCCGTTCGCCGCCGCGACCACGTCCGGGTGCTTGGGGCCGGCCTGCTCGCGCACCAGGCCCGGGGTGCTGCCCAGCTCGGTGACGTACTTGCCGCAGCCGCGCGGGGTCTGGCCGGCCGGGTCGCGGAAGCAGGTGTCCGCGGTGAGGGCGTTGAGCTTGACCGACAGGGCGTACGGCGTTTCCGCCTGGCCCCCGCCGCCCTTCGGGGTCGGGCCCGCCTCGTTCGAACAGCCGGCCAGCACGAGTGCCAGCGCACCGAGCGTGATCAGGGCCTTCCACGTGCGCATCCGCCCACCGTACGACACCCCCTAGAGTCGGGACATGACGACTCTCGACCTGCACGCCGACCCCGTCGACCTGACCGCCGCGCTGGTGGACGTCCAGAGCGTGTCCGGGCAGGAGGCGGCGCTGGCCGACGCGGTGCAGGCCGCGTTGCTCGCGCAGGCCGGGCACCTGGAGGTGGTGCGCAACGGCGACGCCGTGCTGGCCAGGACGAACCTCGGCAGGCCCGCCCGCGTGGTGCTGGCCGGGCACCTGGACACGGTGCCGGTCAACGAGAACCTGCCGGTGCGCCGCGAGGGCTCCGGCGACGACGAGGTGCTGCACGGGCTCGGCACGGTCGACATGAAGGGCGGCGACGCGGTGTTCCTGCACCTGGCCGCCACCGTCACCGAACCGCGCCACGACGTGACGTTCGTCTTCTACGACAACGAGGAGGTCGAGGCCGTGCGCAACGGTCTCGGCCGGATCGAGCGGGAGATGCCGGAGTGGCTGGCCGGTGACCTGGCGATCGTCGGGGAGCCGTCGAACGCGGTCATCGAGGCAGGCTGCCAGGGCACGATGCGGGTCGAGCTGCGCCAGACCGGCAAGCGCGCGCACACCGCGCGGGCCTGGATGGGCGTCAACGCGATCCACGCGCTCGGCGAGCCGCTGCGGCGGCTGGAGGCCTACGAGGCGCGGGTGGTCGACATCGACGGCCTGACCTACCGCGAGGGTCTGCAGGCCGTGCGGATCTCCGGCGGCATCGCCGGCAACGTCGTGCCGGACGAGGCCGTGCTCGCCGTGAACTTCCGGTTCGCCCCGGACCGCAGCCCGGAACAGGCCGAAAAGCACCTGCGCGAGGTGTTCGACGGCTACGAACTGTCCGTTGTGGACCTCTCGCCGGGCGCGCTGCCCGGGCTGACCGCCCCGGCGACGGCCGAGCTGGTCCAGGCCGCCGGCGGCGCGGTGGCGGCGAAGCTGGGGTGGACGGACGTCGCCCGGTTCGCCGCGCTCGGCATGGCCGCGGTGAACTTCGGTCCCGGGAACCCGACCCTCGCGCACACCCGCGAGGAGCACGTCGCGGCGCGGGAGATCCGGCAGGTCACGCGCGTGCTGCGGGACTTCCTGGGCCAGTAAGCTCGGCGGCGTGACAGGGCCAGAAGTGGACGGAACGTCCGAGTATCCCGAGCACCCGCGGGAGAAGCAGCGGGGGCCGGTCGTGCTGCGCCGCGAGCGCCGCATCGAGCCGACCACCACCGACCAGCGCCTGCTCGACTCGCGCGGGCCCAGCGACTGGGTGCACACCGACCCGTGGCGGGTCATGCGCATCCAGGCCGAGTTCGTCGAGGGCTTCGGCGCGCTGGCCGAGGTGCCGCGCGCGGTCACCGTGTTCGGTTCGGCCCGCACGCCGCGCGACCACCCCGAGTACGAGCTGGGCCGCAAGATCGGCGCGGGCCTGGCGAACGCCGGGTTCGCGGTCATCACCGGTGGCGGGCCGGGCGCGATGGAGGCGGTCAACCGCGGCGCGTCCGAGGCGGGCGGGCTGTCCATCGGGCTGGGCATCGAGCTGCCGTTCGAGCAGGGCCTGAACCCGTGGGTCGATCTCGGGGTGAACTTCCGGTATTTCTTCACCCGCAAGACGATGTTCATCAAGTACGCGCAGGCGTTCATCTGCCTGCCCGGTGGGTTCGGCACACTGGACGAGCTGTTCGAGGCGCTCACCCTGGTCCAGACCAAGAAGGTGACGAAGTTCCCGGTGGTCCTGTTCGGACGGTCCTACTGGGGCGGGCTCTACGACTGGGTCCGGGACTCGGTGCACGCCCAGGGCAAGATCAGTGACAAGGACCTGGCGCTGCTGCACCTCACCGACGACGTCGACGAGGCGGTGGCGATGGTCGAGGAGGCCTACAAGGCCTGGGAGGACACCCACTAAGTGAAGCGAATCTGTGTGTTCTGCGGTTCTTCCGGCGGCGGCGACCCGGTGTACGTGGACGCCGCCACGGCGCTCGGCAAGCTGCTCGCCGAACGCGGCATCGGCCTGGTCTACGGCGGCGCGAGCGTCGGCCTGATGGGCGCGGTGGCCGACGGCGCGCTCGCGGCGGGCGGTGAGGTGATCGGCGTGATCCCGGAGCACCTCAAGCGGGTGGAGATCGCCCACGCGGGCCTGTCGGAGCTCGTGGTGACCGCCGACATGCACGAACGCAAGGCGAAGATGGCCGAGTACGCCGACGCGTTCCTGGCCCTGCCCGGCGGCGCCGGGACGCTGGAGGAGCTGGCCGAGGTCTGGACCTGGGCGCAGCTGGGTCTGCACGAAAAGCCGATCGGCCTGGTCGACGTGCGCGGGTACTACCGCCCGTTCCAGGAGTTCATCGACCACATGGTCACCGAGAAGTTCCTCCGCCCGGAACACCGGGACCTGGTCTTCGTCGACGAGGACCCCGCCGCGCTGCTGGACGCTTTCGCGAAGTACGAGGCCCCCGACATCGCCAAGTGGCAGTGACGCACCCCGGGCGCACATAGTCGAGAATGTGCGACCGGGGTGGGGGTCGCTAGGCGGCCTCCCCGGGCCGCTTGTGGTACTTGTCCACGTACTCCTGCCCCGACAACTCGGCGATCGCGTACATCACCTCGTCGGTCACGGCCCGCCGGATCGCCGGCGACGCGTCCAGCCCGTCGTAGCGCGAGAAGTCCAAGGGCTCCCCGAACTCGACGGTGACCTTCGCGAACCGCGGGAACAGCTTGCCGTTGGGCAGCAGCTTCTCCGTCCCGGTCATGGCCACCGGCACGACCTTCGCCCCGGTCGCCAGCGCCAGCGAGCCGACTCCGGTGTGCCCGCGGTGCAGGCGGCCGTCGAGCGAGCGCGTGCCCTCCGGGTAGATGCCGAACACGCCGCCCTCGTCGAGGACCTTGCGGCCGGACTCCAGCGCCGCCAGCCCGGCCTTCGCGTTGCCGCGCTCCACCGGCACGAACCCCACCGCGTCCAGGAACGCGGCCATCAGCCGGCCCTTCAGGCCCTTGCCGGTGAAGTACTCCGCCTTGCCGAGGAACCGCACCCGCCGCGGGCTGACCAGCGCCAGCAGCGTCGTGTCCACCGCCGCGCGGTGGTTGGGCGCGAGGATCACCGGGCCGTACGCGGGAACCCTGTCGACGCCGCGCACCTCCGGCCGGTAGATCAGCTTGACCACCGGTACGGCCAGGAGACGGATCAGCTGGTAAAGCACGGGTTCCTCCAGTTCGTCGTCAATCCCAGCATGGCACGATCGGCGGTCATGGACACCGGCTGGTTCGCCCTGCGCACGTGGCAGGAGCCCGATTTCGACCCCGCTGACCTGGTACGGGCGAAAGCGGGCCGCACCGTGTCGGTGGTGCTGCCCGCGCTCGACGAGGAGAAGACGGTCGGCGAGGTGGTCGCGTCGGTGCGGCCGCTGGTCGGCACCCTCGTCGACGAGCTGGTGGTCGTCGACTCCGGTTCCACCGACGCGACGATCGAGGTCGCGGTGGAGGCGGGCGCGCGGGTGGTGCGCCGCGAGGACGTGCTGCCGGACCTGGAACCGCTGCCCGGCAAGGGCGAGGTGCTCTGGCGGTCACTGGCGGCGACCACCGGTGACCTCGTCGTGTTCCTCGACTCCGACCTCGTCGACCCCGATCCCGGGTTCGTGCCCGCGCTGCTCGGCCCGTTGCTGCTGGCCGAGGGCGTGCACCTGGTCAAGGGGTTCTACCGGCGGCCGCTGCGGGTCGAGTCCGCCGAGGCCGGTCACGGCGGCGGGCGGGTGACCGAGCTGCTCGCGCGCCCGGTGCTGTCCGCGCTGCGGCCCGCGTTGTCGGCGGTGGTCCAGCCGCTCGGTGGGGAGTACGCGGCCACGCGCGAGTTCCTCGAGTCGGTGCCGTTCGCGGCCGGGTACGGGGTGGAGATCGGGTTGCTGCTCGACGCCGAGGCCCGCTACGGCATGGCCGGCCTCGCGCAGGTCAACCTGGGTGTCCGGAAGCACCGGAACCGGTCGCTGCTGCAGCTGGGCGTCATGGCGCGGCAGATCCTCGGCACGGCGCTGGCTCGCTGCGGGGTCGACGCGGGCGGCTCGGGGACGCTGACGCAGTTCGTGGCCGAGGCCGGGGCGTGGGTGCCGCGGGAGTCGGACGTCCTGGTCGCCGACCGGCCGCCGATGCGCGAGGTGCGCTCGGGGGACGAACCCCGCCCGGGTGTGTCACGATTCTGACGTGACGACCGCCCTGATCTACCTCGTGATCATGCTGCTCGTGGCGGCTGTGGTGTTCCTGCTGGCCGCAGTCGTGTTCGGCCGCGGCGAGGAGCTGGCCCCGCTGCCGCCGGGCAGTTCCCCGACGCGCCTGCCGGTGCGGGACATCACCGGCGAGGACGTGCAGAAGGTGCGCTTCCAGCTCGTGCTGCGCGGGTACAAGATGTCCGAAGTGGACTGGGTGGTGCGGCGGCTGGGCGCCGAGATCGACGAGCTCCGCGCCAGGGTGGCCGAGCTCGAGGCGGAACGGCAGACCTCGGGATGATCGACCTGGTCCTGTCCGTGGACGTGCACGCGAGCGCGGGCACGACGTGGCTCGCGCTGACCGACTGGGAGCGGCAGCACGAGTGGATGCTCGGCACGCACGTCGAGGTCGTCGAGGGCGACGGCCGCAGCGTCGGGTCGAAGCTGAGCGCGTTCACCGGGGTGCGCGGGGTCGGCGTCACCGACCCGATGGTGATCACCAGCTGGGAGCCGCCGGTGCGGTGCACGGTCCGGCACCTGGGCAGCGTCGTCAAGGGCACCGGCGCCTTCCACGTGCACGCGAAGGGCGCGCACTCCTCGACGTTCGTGTGGTCGGAGAGCCTGGTGCCGCCGCTCGGGCCCGCGGGGCAGCTGGGCTGGCCGGTGGTGAAGCCCGCGTTCGTGATCGGGCTGCGGTACTCGTTGAAACGGTTCGCGAAGTTCGCGGAGAGCTATTCGGTGGGGCAGGTATGACGGAGTCGATCGGCGCCGACGGGGTGTCGCGGTGCCCGTGGGGGAACTCGGCCCCGGACTACGCCGAGTACCACGACACGGAGTGGGGCGTGCCGCTGCGCGGGCAGGACGCCCTGTACGAGCGGCTGTGCCTGGAGGCGTTCCAGTCCGGGCTGTCGTGGATCACGATCCTGCGCAAGCGGGAGGGCTTCCGGAACGCGTTCGCCGGTTTCGTGCCGGAGAAGGTGGCCGAGTTCGGTGACGACGACGTCGAGCGCCTGATGGCGGACGCGTCGATCGTGCGGAACCGGGCGAAGATCCTGGCCGCGATCACGAACGCCCGCGCGATCACCATGCTGGACCAGCCGCTGGACGACCTGCTGTGGTCGTTCGCGCCGACGGGGGAGCGGCCCCGCCCGCGCACGATGGCGGACGTCCCGGCCATCACGCCCGAGTCGACGGCCATGGCGAAGGCGCTGAAGAAGCGCGGGTTCGCCTTCGTCGGCCCGACGACGTGCTACGCGCTGATGCAGGCCACCGGCATGGTCGACGACCACCTGGTGACCTGCTTCCGCGCAAATTCATAGTTGGGCACCCTGCGCGGCGGTGCGGGTGGCGGAACCTCAGGATCCCGCCCGCCACCCGACCACCGCCCCTCATCGAGGCGCTTCGCGCCGCCGTGCTTCCGGGCTGTGGGATCGCGTCATCGTGAATCCCCGCCCGCCGGCCCGACCACCACCCCTGGTGGACGCGCTCCGCGCGCAGTGCCGACCACCACGTCGGCGCTGTCCTCGCGAGGGGCCCTCCCGCCAGCCCGCCACCACCCTCAACGGACGCGCTTCGCGCGGCTGAGCCGACTCCGAACCCGCGGCGGCGCCAGCTGCGTGTGTGGTGACAGCGGCTCCGCCGCGGAATGGCCCTACTTGCCCTGGAAGTCCGGCTTGCGCTTGGCGACGAACGCCTCCACCGCCTCGCGGTGGTCGGCCGTCGAGCCGAGCACGGTCTGCGCCGCGTCCTCGGCGGCCAGCGCGTCCTCCAGCGAGCCCTCCGCGGCCACGGTCAGCACCTGCTTGATCTTCGCGTAGCTGACCGTCGGTCCAGCGGCGAGCTTCGCGGCGAGCGCCTGCGCCCGGCCGGCCAGCTCCTCGTCCGGTACGACCTCGGTGACCAGGCCCAGCGACAGCGCCTCCTCGGCGCCGACCGTGCGCGCGAGCAGCATCAGTTCGGCCGCCCGGCCGTAGCCGACCAGCCGCTGCAGCGTCCACGACGCGCCCGAGTCCGGGCCGAGCCCGACGTTGGCGAACGCCATCAGGAAGTTCGCCGACGACGCGGCGATGCGCAGGTCCGCGGCGTAGGCGAAAGCCGCTCCCGCGCCCGCGGCGGGCCCGTTCACCGCGGCGATCACCGGCTTCGGCATCTCCACGATGGCCCGGACGATCGGGTTGTAGTGGTCCTGCACGGTCCGCAGCGGCGCCGGGTCGCCTGCCTGCAGCAGCCCGACGTGCTCCTTGAGGTCCTGGCCCGCGCAGAACGCCTTGCCCGCGCCGGTCAGCACGACCGCGCGCACCGCGGGGTCCGCCGAAGCCTCGCGCAACGCGGCCAGCAGGCGCTCCTTCAGCTCGACGGTGAGCGAGTTGTAGGCCTTGGGGCGGTTCAACGTCACGGTGCGCACGCCGTCGGCGTCGGCGGTGAGCAGCACGTCCTCGGTGGTCACCGGAGGGCCTCCTGAAATCTCGGGTGAGGGGCGATACCAGCACCTAAGCAAACACGAAAAGATCGGTCCGCGTTCGCGCGCCCATCCTGATGAGGGAGAATGGGGCCTGACCCGGTTGGCTTGAAGAGCGCGACCCGGGCGCGCCGGTTGATACGGAGGGAGCACGCTATGGCGGCCATGAAGCCCCGGACCGGAGATGGTCCCCTCGAGGTGACTAAGGAGGGGCGGGGCCTCGTGATGCGCGTTCCGCTCGAGGGCGGTGGGCGACTTGTCGTCGAGCTGTCGGCCGAAGAGGCCAAGGACCTGGGGGTTGCCCTGCAGGAGGCCACCAGCTGACCCGCTCCCGTTCCGTCGTCAACGGCTGACGTCACGCGCGGCCGCAGTCCCTTGAGTTCCAGGAGGTCGCCAGATGGCGCGGTTCCCCCTGCCGTCCGTTCCCACCCGGCTGATCGACGTCGAGGTCGCCGACGGCCGCCGTCGAGGCGCCGACCTGGCCGTCCTGGTCCCCGCTGGTGCGGACGCGCCGGTCGCCGGAGTCGAGCACACCGGCAAGGCCGGTGAGGTCCGCCGGCTCCCCGGCGGGGACGTGCGCTGGCTGGTGGGGATCGGCGAGGGCGGGCCCGCGCACTGGCGCGCCGCGGGCGCGGCCCTCGCCAGGGAGGCCGCGGACGTCAAGGCGGTGCAGGTCGAACTGGATGCCGACGTCACCGGCGAGCAGGTCGCGGAGCTGACCCTGGGGGCGCTGCTCGGCGGGTACCGGTTCAAGGTCAGCGGCGACGCGGAGCAGCCTGCGCTACGCACGCTGCGCCTGGTCACGGCCGACACTGGTCACCAGCGGGTCGTCGAGCGCGCGCGGGTGCTGGCCGGCGCGTCGGCGCTGGCCAGGGACCTGGCGAACACGCCGTCCAACGTCAAGAACCCGGAGTGGCTGGCCGACACCGCCGCGCGACTGGCCGGCGAGGTGCCGGGCCTGAGCGCCACGATCCGGGACGAGCAGTGGCTGGCCGCGCAGGGCTTCGGCGGGGTGCTCGCGGTCGGCGGGGGCTCGGCGAGCCCGCCGCGGCTGATCGAGCTGACGTACCGGCCGCGTGGCGCGGTCCGTCACCTGCTGCTGGTCGGCAAGGGCATCACGTTCGACACCGGTGGCCTGTCGATCAAACCGGCCGACGGGATGCACCTGATGCGCACCGACATGGCCGGCGGTGGCGCCGTCATCGCGGCCGCGCTGGCGATCGCCTCGCTGCGGCTGCCGGTGCGGGTCACGGCGCTGGTCCCGGCGGCGGAGAACCACGTGTCCGGCTCGTCGTACCGGCCGGGCGACGTGGTGCGGCACTACGGCGGGCGGACCACCGAGGTGTCCAACACCGACGCCGAGGGCCGCATGGTCATGGCGGACGCGCTGGCCTACGGGATCCGGCGGTTCAGCCCGGACGCGGTGGTGGACGTGGCGACCCTGACCGGCGCGATGAAGGTCGCGCTGGGCCTGCGGACCGGCGGGCTGTTCGCCACGGACGACAAGCTGGCCGACGAGATCCGCGAGGCGGGCGCGAGCGTCGGGGAGGCATGGTGGCGGATGCCGCTGCTGGACGCCCACGCCGACGCGGTGCGCGGCGAGCTCGCCGACGTGAAGCAGGCGCCCGGCGGGCCAGGCGGCATCACGGCGGCGCTGTTCCTGCGCGAGTTCACCGAGGGCCTGCCGTGGGCGCACCTGGACATCGCGGGCCCCGCCAGGGCCGAGAAGCCCTACGCGGAGGTCGTCCCGGGCGCGACGGGTTTCGCGGCGCGGACGCTGGTGGCGTTCGCGGAGGCGTTCGGTTCGGATCAGGCGTAGTTCCGGGCGCGATGGTGTGGCTGCCCTGCGGGGCGGTGGTATCTCGATTACCGGGAGGGCGCCGCGGGTCCGAAGTGCTACTCCCGGCCCGGCTCAGATCAGGCGTAGCGCGTGCCGTTGGTGCGCACGTAGTCCCGGAAGGCGGCTACCGCCGGGGTCGGTTCCTCGCCTGCCCGCCAGGTCAGTCCGATGGTGCGGCTGACCCGTGGCGACAGCGGCACCTCCACCACCCCGGCCGGCGGCGCTGGCCCGAACCGCGGCAGCAGCGCCACCCCAAGCCCCGCGGCGACCAGGCCCCGCGCGGTGTCCGACTCCTGGCTCTCGAACGCGATCTTCGGCTCGAACCCGGCCGCCGCGCACAGGTCGTCGATGATCTGACGCAGGCCGTAGCCGTGTTCGAGCGTCACGAACGGCTCGTCGGCCAGCTCCTCGACCCGGATGCGGCGCCGCCGGGCCAGCGGGTGCGCCTCCGGCACCGACAGCAGCAGGTCCTGCTCCGACAATGCGAAGCTGTCCAGCGCCGCGGTGTCCGGCAGCGGAGCCACCAGCGCCAGGTCCAGCTCACCGTCCGCGAGCCGGTCCAGCACGTGCTGCCGCGAGCCCTGGACCAGCGAAAACCGCACGCCGGGGTGGTCGGCGCGGAAGTCGCGCAGCAGCGAGGGGACCAGCCACCGGCCCAGCAGGTGCAGGAACCCGAGCACGACGTGCCCGCTGTCCGGCGAGATCTCCTCCCGCGTCTGCCGCACACCCGTCTCGACGACAGCGAGCGCGCGGGCGGCCGTCGCGGCGAGGATTTCGCCCGCTCGCGTGAGCCGGACGCCGCGCCCGTCCGGCCGGGTCAGCGGCGCGCCGACGACCTCGGACAACCCGGCCAGGCGGCGGCTCACCGTCGGCTGCGGGATGCCCAGCCGCTCCGCCGCGCGGGTGATGTTGCGCGTTTCACGCAGGGCCGCCAGCAGGGCCAGGCTGGGCGCGAGCTCCGCGGCCGGCCGCTGGTCAGACGCTTCCGCCGGGCTTTCATACGTCACGGTATTAATTTTGCCAGTTCCGCGCATTGGACGTATTTTTTAGCGCGGCTTACTTTCGAGGCGTGTCAGTCGATGTGCTCGCCCCAGCCCGCCCGGCAACGCGGCGGGTGAAGCTCGCGGTCGCCGCTGCCGGGATTTCGTCGTTCGCCCTGCTCTACGCGCCGCAGCCGGTCCTGCCGCAGCTCGCCGCGCAGTACCAGCTCGACCCCGGTTCGGCGTCGCTGGCGGTGTCGGTGGCGACCGGGGCGCTGGCGATCGCGGTGCTGCCGATCGCGGCGTTGTCGGAGATCGTCGGGCGGCGGCCGATCATCGTCGCGTCGGTGACGTTGTCGGTCGTGCTCGGCCTCCTGATGCCGTTCGCGCCCTCGTACCCGGTGCTGCTCGCGTTGCGGGCGTTGCAGGGGATCGCGATCGCCGGGTTCCCTGGGGTGGCCTCGGCGTACCTGGTTGAGCAGCTCGGCAAGACCGGGGTGGCCGCGGCGGTCGGGGCGATGATCGCGGGCAACACGGTCGGCGGCATGGTCGGCAGGCTGTCGGCCGGGTTCAGCGCGGAGGCCCTCGGTTGGCACGGCGCGCTGGCCGTGGTCGCGGGGGTGGCGCTGGTGTGCAGCGCGATCACGGTGTTGTCGTTGCCTGCGGGCGCGCGGCCGCGCGGTCCGGGGTTGCGGTTGCGGGACGTGCTGACCGGCGTCGGGACCGCGTTGCGGCGGCCGGTGCTGCTGGCCCAGTACGGGGTGGCGCTGCTCGCGATGGGCGCCTTCGTGGCGATGTACAACGCGGCGGGCTTCCGGCTGACCGGGGAGCTCGGGCTGTCGCCTGCGGTCGCTTCGCTGGTGTTCCTGGCCTACGCGGTGGGCTCGGTGTCGTCGTCGAACGCGGGCAGGCTGGTCGCCCGGTTCGGCCGGCCGCGCGCGGTGCTCGGTGGGCTGGCCGTGATGGCGACCGGGATCCTGCTCACCCTGCCCGACTCGCTGCCGCTGGTGGTGCTCGGTTTCGTGGTGCTCACCGGCGGTTTCTTCGCCGCGCACGCGGTCGCCAACGGCTGGGCCGCGGCGGAGGCCCCGGAGGGGGCGCGGGGCCAGGCGTCCGGGATGTACACGCTGGCCTACTACTTGGGCAGCAGCGTCGGCGGCACGGCCGGGAGCGTGGTCTTCGGACGGTTCGGCTGGAGCTGGCTGGTCGGGGCCGCGGTGGTGTGGCTGGCACTGGCCGGCGCCGCGGTGGTCGGGCTGCGGGCGCGGACCGCGCGGGTGGCTGTGGTTTAGGGCGACCGGCGCGGCGGTGGCCAGGGTGTCGGCACACCGTCCGGCGGCTGGTTTCGGCTGAGGGCGACCAGCACGGCAGCCCCGTTGGCCGTGGTCGGGCCGAGGGGCGCACCACCCGGTGGTTGATTTCGGCTGAGGGTGACCAGTGCGGCGGCGACCCGGCGGTGCTGGTCGGGCCGCAAGGATCAGCCTTCGCGCAGCCGCTGCCCGCCGGGCGGCGATCCCGGCCTGATCGCAGCCCTCAGCCCTCCAGCAGGAAGTACTCGTTCCCGAACGGGTCGGTGAACCACGTCGCCTTCGTGCCCCATGGCATCGCCTGCGGTTGCCCCGCGAAGCGCACACCCCGGGCAGACATCTCGGCCTGCGTGGCGGCCACGTCGGGCGTCATCACCGTGATCCCGGTGCCGCCCGGGACCAGCTCCCGCGCGTAGACCTCCGGCTGCCCCAGCACGATCGACGTCACCGCGCCCGGCGGCGCCACGCTCAGGAACCGGTGCACCGGCCCGAACCGCAGGTCCTCCCGCTTCTCCCACCCCAGCGTGCTCACGTAGAAGCGCAGCGCCTCCTCCTGGTCGCCGACCAGGATCGTGGCCGAGTGCAGGTGCGTGATCACCCTCCGGACGCTACGGCGGCGCTCTCACCGGTGTCTTCTCCGTTCTTGCGCATCGGCCGAGGCGAGCGCCGGCAGGGCGATCAGCACCGGCGGCGACCAGTCCTGCCCCAGGTCCAGGTGCACGTCCCGCTGGTGCACCGGCGCCTCCGCCGACACCCGCACCGCCCGGGGACACGCGCCGGCCACGGTGCGGCCCGGGAGTAGCTGCGCCGTCGCGCCGCCGCCGCTGGGCAGCGCCGACGACATCACCCAGTACGTGCCCGCCGGGACCCCGGTGAGCAGGAAGTCACCGGGTTCGGCCAGCAGCGTGCCGCTGACCGGGAACCCGCGCGCGGCGCGCTTGGGGAACAGCCCGACGTACACCGCCGGGTCCGGCCCCAGCGCCACCTGCGCGGCCGGGCTCAGCCGGACCGTGCCCATCACCGTGCCGCCGCCCGCGCCCGGGGACGACATCGGCCGCGGCGGCGAGTCGGCGAGCACGTCCGGCAGCCGCCGGAACTCGACCGGCGTGGTGCCCACCGCGGCGGTGAACCGGGAGGTGAACGTGCCGACCGCGGAGAACCCCACCGCGTTGCAGATGTCGATGATCCGCTCGTCGGTCTGCAGGAGCAGCTGTTTGGTCCGCTCGAACCGGCGCGCGGTCAGGTACTGGCACGGCGGCATGCCCAGCTCCCGCGTGAACGTGCGGGCCAGGTGGAACGGGCTGTAGCCGACGTGGTCGGCGACGTCCCCCAGCCCCAACGGCTCCTCGGCGTGCGTGGTGATGAACCGCGCGGCGTTCAGGACTGCCTCGCGCATGACGACCCCCTCGTCGATCCGGACATTTCCCGCGTGAGGAGATCCTGCACCAGGGGTACGACGATTTCGAGGGGCGTCACACCGCGCCAGCGGCCCGCGACACAGCGCTGACCAGCGATGATCACTGCACCGCGGCGACCAGCAACCCCCCGCCGACCGGCAGCAGCGCCGGCACCAGCCGCTCGTCCTCACGGATGGCCCGCGCCAGCTCGCGCGCCGCGAGCACGCCGGGCTCCCGCCGCTCGCCGCGGGCCGCGTCGGTCACACCGTGGAACGCGATCACCCCGCCGGGCCGCAGCAGCTGGACGCCGTGCTCGTAGTAACGCGGGTACTCGGCACGCGCCGCGTCGACGAACACCAGGTCGTAGCCGCCGCTGGTGAGGCGCGGCAGCACGTCCAGCGCCCGGCCCATGATCAGCCGCGTGCGGCCGGGCGGGTACCCGGCCTCGCGGAAGGTGCGGCGCGCGGCCTGGTGGTGCTCCGGCTCGATGTCGATCGAGGTGAGGACCCCGTCCGGGGCCATCCCGCGCAGCAGGTAGAGCCCGCTGACCCCGATGCCGGTGCCGATCTCGACCACCGCGCGCGCCCGCAGGCTCGTCGCCAGGAAGCACAGCGCCGCGCCGGTGGCCGGTCCGAGCGCCGCGCAGCCCAGTTCCGCCGAGCGCGCCCGCGCGGCGAGCAGCGCGGCGTCCGCCGGGTGGTCGGGCAGGTAGCCCTCGGCGTGGTCGCCGCCACTCGCCGCGAGCGTCTCGGAGGTCACGCGGCAAAGGTTAGCGCTGGTCGTCGCCAAACCCGTGGAAGACGTGCACACTTCTCTCAGGCGGCTCTCAGTCTCGTCTCACTACCCACATAAGGAGAGGGGCCAAGCTGGGTCTCAACGGGCGCCAGGGGGTTCCCGGGAACACAGTGCGGATGGCCCGCGTTGGACAGATCAGTTGGGAGAACAGCCTGATGGAGGTGCCGTCCCCCACGATGCAGAACAGCCTGGAGAACGAGCAGGTCGAGGGCCGCCCGGTCACCGTCGACGAGTCCGCGTGGACTCCGCCGTCGTGGGACGAGGTCGTCCGCGAGCACGGCGACCGCGTCTACCGGCTGGCGTACCGGTTGACCGGCAACACCCACGACGCCGAGGACCTCACCCAGGAGACGTTCATCCGGGTGTTCCGCTCACTGGCCTCCTACAAGCCGGGCACTTTCGAGGGCTGGCTGCACCGCATCACCACGAACCTGTTCCTGGACATGGCGCGCCGCCGCTCGCGGGTGCGCATGGAGGGGCTGCCCGAGGACACCGACAGAATCGTCGGTGACGACCCGAGCCCCGAGCAGGTCTACAGCGACACGCACCTGGACCCGGACCTGCAGGCCGCGCTCGACGAGCTGCCGCCGGAGTTCCGCGCCGCCGTGGTGCTGTGCGACGTCGAAGGACTTTCCTACGAGGAGATCGGTGCGACGCTCGGCGTGAAGCTGGGCACCGTGCGCAGCCGGATCCACCGCGGCCGGCAGGCGTTGCGTGCCTCGCTCGAACGGCGCCGGGCGGCCAAGGAGGAATCCGTGGGGGTTTCCGCATGAGCGAACTGCGAGGCTGGGGCCTGCCCGAGTCTCACCTGCTTCCCGACGCCGTCGTCGCCTTCGTGGACGGCGAGATGAGCCTGGGCGCCCACGAGCGTGCCGCGTCGCACGTCGCCCGGTGCCCGATCTGCGCCGCCGAGGTGACGTCGCAGCGCCAGGTGCGCGCGGCGGTCCGGCGCGCGGAAGCACCCTCGATGCCGGCCAGCCTGCTGGCGAGCCTGCGCAACATCCCGCAGGACACCGACCTGCCCACTAGTCCCGACAACCTCGCCGTCACCGAGGACGGCCAGCTGGTCGCCATCCAGCGGCCCGACCGCGTCGCCGGTCTCCGGTCGTCCCCTTTTGGTTCGTCGGCGCCGCTCGGGTCGAGCGCGCCCCTCGGTAGTGGTTCCGCCGTTCTGGGCGGTCAGCGTCACCCCTCGGTGCGGCGCCGCGTCGCGCAGGGCGCCGGGGTGGCCGTGTCCGGCCTGGTCCTGAGCGCGCTCGCGCTGGTCGTGACCTCGTCGACCGGCGATCCCACGCAGGCCAACCCGGAGCCGGGCCAGGCGCCCGCGCCCGGTGTGCTGCGTGCGCAGCTCGGTGGCGAGCCGAGCGTGCCCGCCACCACCACGACGACCACCACTCCCGCCCCCGTGGCCAGTCGCTGACGCGCCCTTCACCGTCCGCGGGGGAGAATCGGTGGCGTAGGGTCGCGCCGACAGCACGACGAGCCATCCACCCGGGGAACGATGAGTCAGCCGAATCCACCACAGGACAGCGCAGGCGCGGAACCGCGGCTGGCGCCCCGCCCGCTGGACCGGCCGCCGGTGGATCCCGCGGAAGCCGGCGTGTTCGGCCGCCCGCACGGCGTGGACGGTGCCTTCGACAAGCTCTACACCCCCGGCACACGCAACGGCGACAAGATCGTCGCCGCGCCGCCCGCGCCGGAGTCGCTGGCCGAGGCCTTCGGCCGCCCGCCCGGCGCGGAGGACGTGCGGCTGCAGCGCCCCGCCGGGGACAACGGCAGGCAGCCGGGCGGTGATCCGGAGCCGCCGCTGTGGTCCCGCATGACCGACCCGTGGCGTGACCCGGGTTCGGCCGCGGTGCTGTCCCGCCCGGCGCTCGATCCCGACGACGAGGACGACGAGGACGCCGACCGTCCGCGCAGTGCCCAGCTGTCGCTGCCCGAGCTGCTGTTCGGCCGCCGCGTGAAGCCGGTCGCGCTCGGTCTGCTCGGGGTGGTGTGCCTGCTCATCGGCGCCGTCGGCGGCCTGATCGGCTGGTGGCTCGGCGGTGCGGGCGACTCGCTGACCGGGTCGGCGACGATCTCCGAGGCCGAGGCGGGCAAGGAACGCGCGCCCGGTTCGATCGCCGACATCGCGCAGCGGGTGGCGCCCGCGGTCATCTCGATCGAGGTCAAGTCCGGTCAGTCCGGCAGCGTCGGCTCCGGCGTGATGATCGACCCGCAGGGCTACGCGATCACCAACAACCACGTCATCTCGCTGGCCACCAGCGATCCGCAGGCGAAGATCACCGCGGTGTTCACCGACGGCACCCGCACCGAGGCGCGGGTGGTCGGGACGGATCCGAAGACGGACCTGGCCGTGATCAAGGTGGCGGTGTCGAACCCGACGGTGCTGCAGATCGGCGACCCGGCCGGCCTCGAACCGGGTGATTCGGTGATCGCCGTGGGGTCGCCGCTGGGCCTGGAGAACACCGTGACCTCGGGCATCGTGAGCGCGCTGCACCGGCCGGTGACGGCGGCCGGTGAGAACGGCGAGCCGCCGGTCACGTACGACGCGATCCAGACCGACGCGCCCATCAACCGCGGCAACTCGGGCGGCGCGCTGGTCGACTCGACGGGCGCACTGGTGGGCATCAACTCGTCGATCCGCACGGACGGCGGCGCGGACGGTTCGGGCGGCAGCATCGGCATCGGATTCGCCATCCCGGCCGACGACGCGATCAAGATCGCGCGCACGCTCATCAGCAGTGGCCAGGTCAAGCACGCCGACATCGGGGTGAACGCGGCGTCGGTCGCGGCGGAGACGTCGGAGGGCGCGCAGGTGCTGAACGTCGCCGACGGCGGTCCGGCCGCGCGGGCGGGCATCGCGGAGGGCGACGTCATCACGAAGCTCGGCGACCGCCTGGTCCGGAACGCGGCGGAGCTGACGGTGGCGGTGCGGCAGCACGAGATCGGCGAGACGGTGCCCGTGCAGCTGGTCCGGCAGGGGCGGACGCTGATGGTCGACGTGACGCTCGGCTCGGACTGACCGCCGGATGGACGAGACGTGAACTCCGCGCGCGGGATCCGAACAGGCCGGCCGGCGGGGTAATCTGAGGTAGCTGGAGCCGTGTGAGGCGGAGGTTCGCGAATGTTCGAAAGCGTTGGCTGGGGCGAGATCCTCGTCCTGATCGTCGCGGGCCTGTTCATCCTCGGCCCGGAGCGCCTGCCCGAGGCGGCGGCCTGGCTGGGCCGGAGCGTGCGGAAGGTGCGCGATTTCGCGACCGGCGCCCGGCAGCAGCTCAAGGACGAGATGGGCTCGGACTTCGAGCAGTTCCAGAAGCCGCTGGAGGACCTGCGGCAGCTGCGCAATTTCGACCCGCGCCGGGCGGTCACCCAGCACCTCTTCGACGGTGACCCGGACCCGCTCGGGATCAACGGCCTGTCCGGCGGCAGCGTGAAACCGAACGGCTACCCCGCCACGACGACCACCCCGGCCGCGAAGCCGGACCCAGAACCACTCAAACCAGGCGAAAAGCCGCCCACAGACCCAGACGCCACCTGAGAAGCGGGCCACCCCAGGAGGGGTGGCCCATTTTTTTCTGGCACAACCGCAAACCGGCAACGCAACGGCACTGGCCACCCCGGCAGGGGCGGCCCTTCTCACTTCGAATCCGCAAGCCGGCAACGCAAAGCAAGCGACTACCCCAACCAGACCTCCCCCGCCCCCGATCCACAGCCGATCTTTAGTCGCCGATCAGCGGGGTCAAGGTACTCTTTCCCGCCTTGACGCCGCTGCTCGGC
>NZ_JAKGSD010000069.1:0-25046 GCF_021654135.1 Amycolatopsis tucumanensis
CCTTGACCCGGTGGCTCGGCAACCGATTTGGCTGGGGATCGGGTTGCGGGAGGGGGATGGTCCGTGGGGTTGTCCCGTTTCGTTGCCGGCCTGCGGACAGGAAACCGCGTGCGCGCGCCTAGGAAACCGCCCGGGGCACCTGCCGAAGCTTCAGGTTGAAGTGCCGCAACAGCTGCGGCGCATGCGTGACCCGGTACTCCGGCACCGACTCGGGGTTCTTCGCGATCGACGCCAGCACGTCGGCCACGTACTCCAGGTGCGCCAGCGTGTACGTCCGCCGCGGAATGGCCAGTCGCACCAGCTCGAACGGCGCCGGGGTGATCAGGTTGTGCTCGTCGTCGAAGGTGCCCAGGTACAGCGACCCCAGTTCGGCGCACCGGATGCCGCCCGCCAGGTACAGTTCGCACGCCAGCGCGTGCCCGGGGAAGCCGTGCGGCGGCATGTGCTGCAGCAGCCGCCCGGCGTTCAGGTACAGGCCGTGCACCCCCGCCGGCTGGACGATGTCCACACCGGCCTCGTTGATCAGCCGCGCGAAGTGCGCGGTCTCCTCGGCCCGGTTCCGCAGGTAGTCCGGGTCCACGACCTCCTGCAGGCCTTGCGCGACGCGCTCCAGGTCGTGCCCGCCCAGGCCGCCGTACGTGCGGAAACCCTCGGTGGCGATGAGGATCGCCTCGCACTGCTTGGCCAGCTGCTCGTCGCGCACGCCGATCGCCGCGCCCATCGGCGAGATCGCGTCCTTCTTCAGGCTGGCGACGAAACCGTCGGCGAGCGCGAACGTCTCCTGCGCGACCTCCTTCGGCGTCTTGCCCGCGTAACCGTCCTCGCGCTGGGTGATCAGCCATGAGTTCTCCGCGAACCGCGCCGCGTCGAGGAAGAACGGGACCCCGAACCGGTCGCACAACGCGCGCACGGCCTTCAGGTTCGCCATCGACACCGGCTGCCCGCCGCCGCCGTTGTTGGTGATCGTGATCAGCACCTGCCCGACCCGGGAACCGTCCGGACCGGACAGCGTCTCCTCGAGCGCACCGAGGTCGATGTTGCCCTTGAACGGATCCCGGCTGTCCAGGTCGGCCGCTTCCGGGCACGGCAGGTCCCGCGCTTCGGCGCCGGCCAGCTCCACGTTCGCCCGCGTGGTGTCGAAGTGCGTGTTGGACAGCGAGATCTGCCCCGGCTTCAACGCGGTGGAGAACAGGATCCGCTCCGCCGCCCGGCCCTGGTGCACCGGGAACAGGTGCGGGAACGACGTCAGGTCCTCCAGCGCCGACTTGAACCGGAACCACGAGTCCGAACCGGCGTAGGAACGGTCGGCCGCCGCGGCGCCGGCCTCCTGCGCGGCGGACACCGCGCCCGTGCCGGAGTCGGTCAGCAGGTCGATCGTCACCATGTTCGCGGGCAGGTCGAACATGTTGTAGCCGGCGCGGGCAAGCGCTTCCTCCCGCTCCTCCCGGGTCGTGATCGGTATCGCCTTGACAACCTGGACCCGGTACGGCGGGAACGACTTCATGCTGGCTTCTTCCTCCCAGATCAGAACGTGGCCGAGGCGCTGACGCGCCCGCGCGGCGCCTGCACGGCGTAGGCCTCGGACGAAAGATATACCGTCGTCCCCGACCCGAACCGGCCGAGACGCAGGGAAACGTGCGCGATGAGGCCCACACCGGCGCCCGCGGGGCGGCTCGTCACCGCGGCGATCGCCCGGTCCAGCTCCGCGGACGGCAACCCGGACCGCGCGAAGTGGGCGAGCACGTGCTCACGCGCCACGGCGTCGTCCGGGACGTAGTCGCGGATCGGCAAGTAGAGGCTGTAGTTGCCGGGACGGCCCGCGCCTGCCTCCACGAAGGAGTAACTGGAGATCAGCGGCCGTCCGGCGTACGGGCCGGGGCCGCCGCCCGCGGTCGCCAGGAAATCGCGCACCGTCAACGGGTCCACGCCCTCCACGGCTCCGGCCGCTCGTTCCACCGTGGCCGAGTCCGCCGAGTCGTGCGAGATGTACAGCTTGACCCGGGACAGCGGCCCGTCGTCGAGATCGAGCGCGAAGAACGAGAACTGGTCGGCGGCGCCACGCCGCAGCGCGTGCTCGGCGACCGTGTCGTACGCGTCGCTCAACCCGAGGCGCCGCAGGCCTTCGGCGACGAGCCCGGGCGCCGCGCCCTGCCCGCGCACCTGCGGGTTGAAGTAGACCTTCAGCGCGGGCGCCCGGCCGGGCCGCAGGATCACCGAGAACCACAGCGTGAACTTCCCCTGTGGCCGGTCGACGAGGAACAGGTCCTCGACCGCGGCGAACCGGTCCAGCCGAAGATCGAACCGTTGCGCCATGTGGGTGAGAAAGCGCTTCGCCGCTTCGATGTTCGCTGCGGGGCCGGGGTTTTCCGCTATGGTCTCGCCGAGGATCCGCACCGCGCGGTCGCCGCTCTCGTCGAACGCGACGGAGAACTCCACGGGGGTCGCGTCGTCCGCGACGTCGGAAGGCCACAGCGGCGGCTCGGTCAGCGGGCGGCGGCCGGCCGCACCGAGGAGCTCCCGCAGCACGTCGACGGCATCGCTGCCGCCGCCGGGAAAGCCTGCCACCCTGCAGAGTTCTCCGAGCTGTCTCCGGGCATGGTCGAATAGGGTCACAGGGGCGACGTTCACACTCACTCCGACGGTCTGGCGAGCAACTGCTCGACTAGGCGGGGGACAGACCGTCGACCAACATAACGTCATCTTTCCAGCGAGACGTACCGCTGGAGGAGTGATCTTGGCCGCACGGTCAGTCACCGGACGCCCGCCGCTCCCCTGGTTCGCTGCCACGGCACGGTTTTCGCGCCCGGTGCGCGCGCAACCGCCGCCACGGCAAGCGATCCGACCGGGCGCGAGCTGGGAAAACGCTTACCGGATGCGATCCACGTCACTTCTCCGACAATGTCCACAATAGACAATCAGGAGCAGTGCGCAAGCGGCCGTTCGGCCGGACACCGGAAGCGACCACCCGTCTAGAACAGTGTTCACCTGGTCAGCGGAGTGTCACGAGTGGCCTCGATGGCCCGGAATCCCGGCTCAGCGCGGCACCGTGAGCACCAGCGCGGCGGTGTCGTCGGTGACCCCCTGGTCGAGGTCCGAGAGCAGCCGTCCGAGGCGGTCGACGATCGCGTCCGCGTCCAGGCCCGCGAAGCCCGACGCCGCGCTCGCCAGCCGCCCCTCGCCGACGAGCGCGCCCCGTGGGTCCCTGGCCTCGATCAGCCCGTCGGTGTAGAGAAACAACGCGTCGCCCGGCCCGAGGCGGGTGCCCGCGGTCGTCACGCACGCGTCCGGGAACACCCCGAGCAGCCGGCCGCCCGGCGTGTCCATCGGGTGCACCGCGCCGTCCGCCGTGATGTGCAGCGCGGGCGGGTGGCCGCCGGCGGCCAGTTCCACCCGGAACCCGTCGCCGTCCGGCTCGATCAGTCCGAACAGGACGGTGCAGAAGCGGCCCTCGGGAGCGCGGTAGTCCTGCAGCAGCACCGCGTTGAGCGTGCGCAGCACCGAGCCGGGGTCGGGCTCCTGCACCGCGGCCGCCCGCAGCGTGTAGCGCGCGAGCGAGGTGAGCACGGCCGCCTCGGCGCCCTTGCCGCACACGTCGCCGATGAAGAACGCCCACCGTCCCGGGCTCAGCGGGAACAGGTCGTAGAAGTCGCCGCCGATCATCTCCGTCGGCGCCGCCCGGTAGTACCCGGCGGCGCGCAACCCGGGCACTTCGGGCAAACCCGGCGGCAGCAAGGTCTCCTGGAGCGTCCGGGACAACCGGGCCAGCCGCTCGCGCTCCCGGTCGGCCTCCTCCCGCGTGCGCAGCAGCTCGCGCTCGTAGGCGCGCCGGTCCCGGGCGTCGAACACCGTGGTGCGGATGCCGGTGACCCCGTCCGGCCCCGCGCGCAGCGTCGAGTTGACCAGCACCGGCAGCCGTGTGCCGTCGGCGGCGACCAGGTCCAGCGCGATCTCCCGCACCTCGGACTGCATCCGCAGCAGCGGCGCGTAGTGCGTCTCGTGGTAGAGCCGCCCGCCCGCGGTGAGCAGGTCGCTGAACCGGCGGCCGGCCAGCTCCTCGGCCCCGTAACCGAGCCAGTTGAGCAGGGTCGCGTTGACCCGCACGATCGTCCCGTCGGGCCGGGTCGAGAGGTATCCGCAGGGCGCGTTGTCCCACAGGTCGTCGGCGGCGGCCCCGGGCAGCACCTCCGGCTCCGTCACCGCGTGCCGCGGCCGGCCAGGAACGCCCCGATGGCGGCCGTGGTCAGGTCCGGGTCGCTCAGGTGCGGGCAGTGCCCGTTGACCTCCAGCACGACCAGTTCGCTGTCCGGCAGCTGCTCGTGCACGTACTCGCCGACCGGCACCGGCGCGATCGCGTCGTGGCGGCTCTGCAGGACGAGGCTGGGCACCTGCACCTTCGCGAGGTCGTCCCGGTTGTCGGACAGGAACGTGACGCGCGCGAACTCGCGGGCGATGCGCGGGTCGGTGCGGCAGAAGCTGTTGGTCAGCTCGGCGCCGAGGTGGGGCCGGTCCGGGTTGCCCATGATGACCGGCGCCATCGCCGCCGACCAGCCCAGGTAGTTGCTGTCCAGCGAGTCGAGCAGCTCGTCGATGTCGGGCCGGGTGAAGCCGCCGGTGTAGCCGTCGTCGTCGAGGTAGCACGGCGATGGGCACACCATGACCAGCCCGGCGAACCGCGACGGCTCCCGCGCGGCGGCCAGCACGCCGATCATCGAGCTGACCGAGTGCCCGACGAACACCACGTCTTCGAGGTCCAGCTCGGCGCAGATCTCCAGCACGTCGTCGGCGTAGCCGTCGAGCGTGGCGTAGCGCTCGGGCCGCCAGGCGCCCAGGTCGGAGCCGCCGGCGCCGACGTAGTCGAACAGCACCAGCTGGTAGTCCGGTTCGAAGGCGGGCGTGACCAGCCGCCACATGGCCTGGTCGCAGCCGAACCCGTGGGCGAACACCATCGGCTGCCCGCCCGGCCGCCCGGCCACGGTCACCGCGTTCCTCGTCCGGATGTCCACTGCCGCCAGCGTAGCCGCCACCTGCCGTCGCGGCCGCCCGAGCAGGAGGCCGCGCCGGATGCGGGGGTCAGCCGAAGCGGCGGCGGACCTCGCCCTTGAGGATCTTGCCGGAGCCGGTCGTGGGCAGCCGGTCGGTGAACTCGACCGACTTGGGCACCTTGTACCCGGCCAGCCGGGTGCGCAGCCAGGCCAGCAGCTCGTCGCCGTCGATGCGGCTCCCGTCGGCGGGCACGACGACCGCCTTGCCCACCTCGCCCCAGCGCGGGTCCGGCACGCCGATCACGGCGCACGCCTCCACACCCGGGTAGCCGTACAGCTCGTTCTCCACCTCGGCCGGGTAGATGTTCTCCCCGCCGGAGATGATCATGTCCTTGAGCCGGTCGACGACGTGGAAGTACCCGTCGCCGTCCACGGTGGCCACGTCGCCGGAGTGGAACCACCCGTCGCGCAGCACCTCGGCGGTCGCCTCCGGCCTGCCCCAGTAGCCCTTCATCACGTTCGGCCCGCTGACCACGATCTCGCCCTTCTCCCCCGGCGGCACCGGCTCGCCGGACGGGCCGGCCAGCCGCACGTCGGTGAAGAACGAGGGCACCCCGGCGGAGCCGATCTTCTCCGCGACGTGCGCGCGGTCGAGGACCAGCACGCCCGGCGCGGCCTCGGTCATGCCG
This sequence comes from Amycolatopsis tucumanensis, assembly GCF_021654135.1. Lineage (GTDB taxonomy): Bacteria > Actinomycetota > Actinomycetes > Mycobacteriales > Pseudonocardiaceae > Amycolatopsis_E > Amycolatopsis_E tucumanensis. The sequence goes on from NZ_JAKGSD010000069.1 coordinate 5,672, forward strand.
TAGCCCTGCACGAACGCGAGCCCGCGGTCGAGGTAGCGGCCGGCGAGGTCGGCGGGCACCGGCGCCCCGCCGCACAGCAGGGTCCGCAGGCTGGACAGGTCGGCGCTGTGCCACCGCGGGTGCGCGGCGATCGCCTGGTACATCGTGGGCACGCCGAACACGAGCGTGACCCCCTCCTGTTCCACCGCGGACAGCACGGCGCCGGGGTCGAACGCGGAGTGCAGGATCACCGTGCCGCCCTTGAGCAGGGTGGGCAGGCACACCATGCCGAGCGCGGCGGCGTGGAACAGCGGCGCGGCGACCAGTGCCCGCTCGTCGCTCGCCAGATCGGTCTCCACCAGGACGTTGACGCAGTTCCAGGTGAGGTTGCCGTGGGTGAGCATCGCGCCCTTGGGGCGTCCGGTGCTGCCCGAGGTGTACATCAGCAGGCACACGTCGTCGAGGCCGACGGGCAGGTCGGGCGGCTCGTCGTCCGCGACGTCCAGCTCGCCCGCGGGCACGCGCAGCAGCCGGTCGGCGGCGAGCGCCGCGACCGTCTCCGCGTGCTCCGGGGTGTGGATCAGGACCGACGCGCCGGAGTCGGCCAGCGCGTGGTCCAGTTCCGGGACGCCCAGCCGGAAGTTCAGCGGCACGAACACCGCGCCGGCCTGCCCGCACGCGAACAGGGTCTCCAGGTAGGCCGGGTGGTTCGGCCCGAGGTAGGCCACCCGGTCGCCGGGGCGGACCCCGGCGGCCCGCAGCCCGTTGGCGAGCCGCGCGACGCGGCGGGACAGCTCGGCGTAGGTCAGCGCCGTCCCGCCGTGCCGGACGGCTGTCGCGTGCGGGCTCATCCTGGCGCGGCGCACCGGCCAGGAGCCCAGACCCTGGTTGCGCACTACTTCTCCGGGTCGAAGGCGCTCAGGCCGGGCCGGTAGGACTTCTGGTCGAGGAACTGGGTCAGCCCCTTGGCGCGGGCGCCCGCCTTGTCGGCGAACTGCGACTGGTCGAGCTTGGCGTAGAGGTAGTCCTCGGCCTGCTCCCAGGGCATCTCCTGGGCGATCTTGTACCCGGTCTTGGCCGCGTGCAGGACCACCTGGTTCATCGACGCGAGCTTCAGCGCCACCTCGCGGGTGCGCTCCCGCAGCCGGTCGGCGGGCAGCGCCTCGTTGACCAGGCGCATCTCCGCCGCGCGACGGCCGTCGAAGGGCTCACCGGTCATGATGTAGTACAGCGCGTCGCGCTGCGGCACGGTCGCCGCCAGCGCCCGGCTGACCACGCCGCCCGGCGGGATGCCCCAGTTGACCTCGGACAGCCCGAACTGCGCGTCCTCGTCGGCGAAGGCCAGGTCGCAGGCCACCAGCGGGGTGAACGCGCCGCCGAAGCACCAGCCGTTGACCATCGCGATCGTCGGCTTGCTCCAGTTCGCCAGCCGCTTCCACTGCCACTCCGCGCTGGCCCGCCGCACCTTGATCTGCACGGCGGTGCTGCCGGTGGCGTCGACCTCGCGGAAGTACTCCTTGAGGTCCATGCCCGCGGAGAACGACTCGCCCGCGCCGGTCAGCACCAGCACCCGGCAGCGGTCGTCGCCCTCCAGGTGGTCCAGCACCCGCACCATCTCGTCGTTCAGGGCGGGGTTCATGGCGTTGCGCTTGTCCGGCCGGTTGAGCGTGACCCAGGCGATGCCTTCGTCGAACTCCACCAGAACCGTCTCGCCCCACGGCTCCGTCCGGACCCGCCCGTTGCCGACCGCTGTGCTCATCCATCGCTCCCTATATCAGTAGTTCTGATATAGGGATAGCAAGAGCGGGCCGACGGCGTCAAGGTCAGATGGATCGCAAGGCCTCCGTCGGCGCCATCCGGGCGGCGCGGATCGCCGGGAGCAGGCCGGCCAGCGCGCCGATCAGGACGGCGGCGACCAGCCCGCCGAGCGCGGCCAGCAGCAGCGCCTCGGACAGGAACCGCCGAGCCCGGTGAACAGGCCGTTCGGCGCTGACTGCGCCGCCGGCCGCGCCTCCAGCGGACTGAGGGTGACGGGCTCGGGCGCGACGCGCCGGTGAGCGCGGTTGCCGCGACCGGGCGGCGCCTTCCCGGGGGCCGCGGCCGGTGCGGACAATCGGGGGCATGAGGTGTCCCTGCGGGTCCGGTGAGACGTACGACAACTGCTGCGCGCCCCTGCACCGCGGCGAGTCCGCGGCGCCGACCGCCGAACGGCTGATGCGCTCGCGGTTCAGCGCGTTCGCCGTCGGGGACGTCGACTACCTGCTCGCCAGCTGGCACCCGGACACCCGCCCGCCCACGATCCGGCTCGACCCGGACCAGCGCTGGACACGGCTGGACGTGCTGGCCACGACCGGCGGCAGTCCGTTCCACACCGACGGCACCGTCGAGTTCCGCGCCCACTACCGCACCCCGGACGGGCCCGGCTCGCTGCACGAGGACAGCGAGTTCACCCGCGTGGACGGCCGCTGGGTGTACACGCGGCCGCGGCGGGTAGCCCGCGGGGCATGACCGAGTTCGAACGCGAACGCGCCATGCCGGCCCCGGCCGAGCGGGTGTTCACCGTGGCCGCCGACGTGAACCGGCTCGACGAGTGGCTGCCCGGCGTGATCACCGTCCACCCGGCCGAGCCCGAGGGCGTGGACGTCGACGTGCACGACCCGGCAGGCGAGTACGAGGCGCCCGGCGTGCTGGGCGCGCGCCGCGAGCAGCTGCGGCTGGAGTGGGGCCGCCGCGGCAGCGCCGACTACAGCGGCTGGCTGCAGGTGTCCTCGGCCGAGGGCGGCTCCAGCTACGCCACGCTGCACCTGTCCTTCCACGGCGACCAGCCGGCCGCCCACGGCGGCAGCGCCGCCGACGACGTCGAGCGGCGGCTGGACGAGTCGCTGGACCGGCTGGCGAACCTGGTGTCGGCGAGCTGAACCCCGTCCGGGTGATACGTTTCCTCCCGATCACCCGGAAGAGGTTCGATGTCCCGCAGATCCTGGCCGCGCCCGGCGCTCGCCGTCCTCACGCTCGCGACCGGCGCCGCCGGGATCGTGACGGTTTCGCTCGCGTCACCCGCTCCCGCGCCGCCCGCGCCCGCCGAGGCGCGCCCGGCCGCCACGACCGTCGCCCCACCGCCGCCGGCGACCGTGGTCGCGCCCGTCGTGGAGGTCACCCCGGCGCCGTCCGCAACGAGCACCGTGAGCACCACGCGCACCCGCACCACGACGAGCCGCACCCGCTCGGCGGTGACCACCCGCGAAACCGACAGCGACGAGGTGGCCCGGCAGCGGGCGATGGAACCGCACCCCCGCCCGCCGCTGAGCACCTACACCCCGTCCACTGAGGACACGAGGCCGCCGATCGTCATCGGCCCGACCTCGACCGTCCGGACGACGCGCTCCTGAGCCGCCGGATATAAGTCGTTATACGGCGTCCGGGCGCACGATCATCACCGGGCACTGCGCGTGGTGGACGAGCGCCTGGCTGGTCGATCCCAGCAGCAGGCCGCGGAACCCGCCCCGGCCGCGGCTGCCGACCACGACCAGCTGCGCCCGCGTGCTCCAGCTGAGCAGCTGGTGCCGCGGCCGGTCCCGCGCGACGACCCGCTCCACGACCACGTCCGGGTACTTCTCCTGCCACCCCGCCAGCTGCTCGGCCAGCAGCCGCTGCGCGTCCTGCTCGATCTCGGGCCAGTCGACCAGGAACGGCACCGTGCCCGGATGCCCCGCGACGTCGGCGTCGGCCCACACGTGCACCGCGACCAGCGGCACACCGCGCCAGGACGCCTCCTCGAACGCCGTCGCGAGCGCGCGCTCGCTGGTGGCGCTGCCGTCGACGCCCGCCACCACCGGCCCCGTCGCCTCGTCCCGGCCCCGGACCACCACCACCGGGCAGCGGGCGTGCGCGGCGACCTCGACGGTCGTCGAGCCCACCACCATCCCGGTGAAACCGCCGGTGCCGGAACAGCCCAGCACCACCGTGCGGGCCGTGCGGGACGCCTCGATCAACGCGACCGGACCCGCTTCCTGCAGCTTCCCGGCGGTGATCGTCAGCTCGGGCCCGCCGATCTCCCGCGCGGTGCGCACGGCGGCGGCGAGCAGGTCGTCGGCCGCCTTCACGAACGCTTCGTAGGCCTCGTGCAGCACCGGCAGCCCAGCGCCGTAGAAGCCGGCCATCGGCGCGAACCCGTGCACGATGTGCAGCGGCTCGTGGCGCCGCGCGGCCGTGCGCGCCGCCCAGCGCAGCGCCCGGTCCGCCTCGTCCGAGCCGTCCACGCCGACGACGATCGCGTTGCTGTCCATCAGTTCCTCCACCAGGTCGGTCCGGAACCGACGCTAGGCGAGCGCGCCCGCCACGACAGCGGGCCATGGTCACCGGCGGCGGGGACTTCCGGCCCTCACCGGGCCGCCGCGATGGCCTCCCGCACCATCTCCGGCGCGATGTCGGCGGCCCGCTCCCGGAACCCGCTCGCGTACAGCCCGTCGATGATCAGCCACACCCGGTCCGCCAGGCCCTCCGCATCGGCCACGCCGGTCTCCCGCGCCAGGCGGCCGACCAGCTCGCGCGTCTGCTCCAGGTACTCGCGCGCCATCCGCTCCGGCTGCTCGTCACCGGCCGGGAACTCGGTGAGCAGGTTGCGGAACGGGCAGCCGCGGAAGTCCGGCCGCCGCATCCGCCCGGCGACCTCCGCGACCAGGGCCACCAGCCGGTCGGCCGGGTCGTCGCCCGCGTCGCGCAGCGCCGCGGCCTCCGCGCGGTCCCGCCACTCCCGGAACCGGCCGAGGTAGGCCGCGACCAGGTCGGTCTTGCTGGGGAAGTGCGCGTAGAGCAGGTTCTTCCCGCAGCCGACCTCGCCGATGATCCGGCTCATCCCGACCGCGCGGATCCCCTCGGTGTAGAAGAGCGCGGTCGCCACGTCGAGGATCCGCTCCCGCGTTCCCGGTGCTGCCGTGCGTGCCATGTGTCGAGGATAACGGACCGATCGGTCCGTGCGCCGTTGACAGGCCTGTGATCAGCGGCGCATGCTCGGACCGACCGGTCCGGGACCGATCGGTCCGCAGAAGGGAGCACACCATGAGGGACGCCGTCATCGTCGAGGCCGTCCGCACCCCCGTCGCCAAGGGCAAGCCGACCGGCGCCTACGCCGCGGTGCACCCCGTCGAGCTGCACGCCCACGTGCTGCGCAGCGCCGTGGAACGCGTGCCGGGACTCGATCCGTCCGAAGTGGACGACGTCATCGGCGGCGCCGTCGGCCAGGTCGGCGAGCAGAGCGGGAACACCACCCGGTTCGCGGCGCTGGCCGCGGGCTTCCCCGAATCGGTCGCCGGCGTCACCGTCGACCGCCAGTGCGGCAGCAGCCAGCAGGCGCTCAGCTTCGCCGCGCAGGGAATCGTCGCGGGCGCCTACGACATCGTCCTCGCCTCCGGTGTCGAGTCGATGAGCCACGTGCCGATCGGCAGCTCGGCCAACGTCGACGGCGTGCGGGCCGACGTGTGGGGCCCATCGGTCGAGAAGCGCTACCCCGGCGGGCTCATCCCGCAGGGCGTGGCGGCCGAGCTGATCGCCCGCAAGTGGAACCTGTCCCGCACGCAGCTGGACGAGTTCGCGGTCACCAGCCACGAGCGGGCGGCCGCCGCGTGGCGCGACGGCCACTTCGCGGGCCAGGTCGCGCCGCTGAAGGTCACCGCCGCCGACGGCACGGTCACGCAGCTGGACGTCGACGAGACCATCCGGCCCGGGACCAGCCTGGAGGTGCTGGCCGGGTTGCGCCCGGCGTTCGCGCACGAGCACTGGACCGCGCGGTTCGGCGAGATCGACTGGAAGGTCACCGCGGGCAACTCCAGCCCGGTCAACGACGGCGCGGCCGCGCTCGTGCTCACCACCAGCGAGATCGCGCGGCAACGCGGGTGGCGGCCGCGGGCGCGGATCCACACCGCGACGGTCACCGGCGACGACCCGATCTACATGCTGACCGGCATCATCCCGGCCACCGCGAAGGTGCTCGCGCGCGCCGGACTGTCTGTTTCGGACATCGACGCGTTCGAGGTCAACGAGGCGTTCTCCTCGGTCGTGCTCGCCTGGCTCGCCGAAACCGGCGCGGATCCGGCGAAGGTCAACGTCGACGGCGGCGCGATCGCGATCGGGCACCCGCTGGGCGCGAGCGGCGCGCGGCTGGCCACCACCCTGCTCGGGGTGCTGGAGCGCACCGGCGGCCGGTTCGGCCTGCAGACCATGTGCGAGGCCGGCGGCACGGCCAACGCGACCATCATCGAAAGGATTTGAGGACAGTGGAAATCGCCGGTTCGATCGCGCTCGTGACGGGCGCCAACCGCGGTCTCGGCCGCGTGCTCACGACCGCTCTCCTCGACCGCGGCGCGAAGACCGTCTACGCGGCGGCCCGAAACCCGGAGAGCATCACCGATCCGCGGCTGACGCCGGTCCGGCTCGACGTCACCGACCCCGCGTCGGTCGCGGCGGCGGCGGAGCTCGCGGGCGACGCCACGCTGGTGATCAACAACGCGGGGGTCGGCAGCAACGGCTCACTGCTGACCGCGCCGGACCTGGACGCGGCCCGGAAGGTGCTGGAGACCAACTTCTTCGGCCCGGTCCACGTCTCGCGCGCGTTCGCGCCGGTCCTCGGCGGCAACGGCGGCGGCGCGCTGGTCAACGTGCTGTCGGTGCTGTCCTGGGTGGCGCTGCCGGCGGCCGCGGACTACAGCGCGGCGAAGGCGGCCGCGTGGTCGTTCACGAACTCCGCCCGCTGGGAACTGCGCGGGCAGGGCACGCTGGTGGTCGGGGTGCACGTCGGGTACATGGACACCGACATGGCCGCGCACGTCGACGGGCCGAAGGTGGCGCCGGAGGACCTCGCGCGGCAGGTGCTGGACGCCGTGGAGAGCGGTCAGGAGGAGGTTCTGGGCGACGAGCTGAGCCGCGGCGTGAAGGCCGGGCTCGCCGGACCGATCGGCGCGTTCGAGCGGTAACCTGCCCCGCATGGGGGGATTCCGGTTCGTGGTGCCCGTTCTGCTGTTCGGGGTGGCGGCGTGCTCGTCGCCGTCGCCGCCCCCACCCGCGCCGCCCGCGGACTGCGCCCGTTACGAGAGCGGGCCGGTGGAGCCGGCGCTCGGGCACCGGGCCGTCGTGCTGACGCTGACGAACTGCGGCACGGCGGAGCGTGCCGTGTCCGGCTACCCGGACGTCCAGGTCCTCGGCCCGGAGGGCGAGGTGCTGGACGTCCGGGTGGAGCGCGGCTCGTCGTACATGGCGATCGACCCCGGGCCGGGAACCTTCGCGCTGGCGCCCGGGAAGTCCCTGGTGACGGTGGTGTCCTGGGCGAACACGGTGACCGACGGCGAGGTCGTGACCGGTTCGGCGCTCACCGTGGCGTCGAAGCCCGGCGAAGCGCCGCGACAGCTGCCGGTGGAAACGGACCTGGGCACGACGGGCGAGATCACGGTGACCGCCTGGGCGACGGAGCCGGCCCGCTAGACGCGAACCTCGTCGCGCGCCACCGTCCACGCGCGGGCCTGCTCGCTGATCGTCACGCCCAGCCCGGGGCGGCCGGAGAGGTGCATGCGCCCGCCGGAGATCTCCAGGTGCTCGTCGAACAGCGGGTCCAGCCATTCGAAGTGCTCGACCCACGGCTCGCGCGGGTAGGCGGCCGCCAGGTGGATGTGGACCTCCATCGCGAAGTGCGGCGCCAGCCCGAGGTGCGCGTGGTCCGCCAGCGCCATGACCTTGAGGAACTGGGTGATGCCGCCGACGCGCGGCGCGTCCGGCTGCACGATGTCCGCGCCGCGGGCCCGGATCAGCTCGGCGTGCTCCCCCGCGCTCGCGAGCATCTCGCCGGTCGCGATCGGGGTGTCGAACGCCGCCGACAACTGCGCGTGCCCCTCGAAGTCGTAGGCGTCCAGCGGTTCCTCGATCCACACCAGGTCCAGCGGCTCCAGCGCGCGGCACATGCGCCGCGCCGCCGCGCGGTCCCACTGCTGGTTGGCGTCGACCATCAGCGGGACGTCGCCGATCTTCTCGCGCACCGCCGTCACCCTGGCCAGGTCGACCTCGTGCGACGGGTGGCCCACCTTGATCTTGATGCCGCCGATGCCCCGATCGACCGACTCGGCGGCGCGCTCGACGACCTCCTCGATCGGCGCGTGCAGGAACCCGCCGGAGGTGTTGTAGCAGCGCACCGAATCCCGGTGCGCGCCGAGCAGTTTCGCCAGCGGCAGACCGGCCCGCTTGGCCTTGAGATCCCAGAGCGCGACGTCGAACGCCGCGATCGCCTGCACGGACAGACCACTGCGCCCGACCGACGCGCCCGCCCACACCAGCTTGTCCCAGATCTTGGCGATGTCACTGGGATCCTCGCCGAGCAGCACCGGCGCGATCTCACGGGCGTGCGCGAACTGGCCGGGGCCGCCCGCCCGCTTCGAATAGCTGAACCCGACGCCCTCCAGACCGTTCTCGGTGGTGATCTCGGCGAACAGCATCGCCACCTCGGTCATCGGCTTCTGCCGCCCGGTGAGGACCTTCGCGTCGCTGATCGGGGTCGCCAGCGGCAGCGTCACGGACGAGATCCGGACGCGGCTGACGCGGTCGAGGGTGGCGCTCATGCGGTCTGCTCCCTGGTGTCGAACTCGATGCGCTTGATCTTGCCCATCACGGCGAACCCGATGAGGGCGAGGACACCGTGCGCGGCGACGAACCACAGCGCGGTGTCGAACGAACCGGTGGCCTGCACGGTGTAGCCGATGACGATCGGCGTGACGATGCCCGCCGCGTTGCCGAAGGCGTTCATCGTGGAGCCGACGAAGCTGGTCGCCTGCGGCGGCGCGATGTCGGTGGTGATCGCCCAGCCGAGCGCGCCGAGCCCCTTGCCGAAGAAAGCCAGCGTCATGATCGCGACGATCAGCGCGCTGCTGTCGGTCAGGCTGCACAGGGCGATGCTGGTGGCCAGCGCCATCCCGGTCACGGACGGGATCTTGCGCGCCGCGGTGAGCGAGGCCCCGCGGCGCAGCAGGGCGTCCGAGACGAAGCCGCCCGCCAGTCCGCCGGCGAACCCGCACAGCGCCGGCAGCGCGGCCACGAAACCGACCTCCAGCAACGACAGCCCCCGCCCCTCGACCAGGTAGACCGGGAACCACGTGATGAAGAAGTAGGTGAGCGCGTTGACCGCGTACTGCGAGATGTAGACGCCCCACAGCGGCCGCGTGGAGAAGATCTTCGCGATCGTGCGCCGGTCCAGCGGTGCGCGTTGTTCGGCCCGGGTGCGCGCGTCGTCGAGGTCAACCAGCGCGCCGCCGGTGGTCATGGTGTCCAGTTCGGCCGCGGTCACGCGGCGGTGGTGGCGCGGCGAGTCCATCCAGCGCGACCACACCACGGCGAGCGTCAGCCCGAGCACGCCGAGCATGACGAACACCCAGCGCCAGCCGAACTCGTGCGTGATCCACCCCATCACCGGGGCGAACAACGCGGTCGCGAAGTACTGCGCGGAGTTGAACACCGCGGTGGCCCGTCCGCGTTCGGCGGTCGGGAACCAGGTGGTCGCCACGCGCGCGTTCGCCGGGAACGCCGGCGACTCGAACACACCCAGCAGCAGCCGGAGCGCGAACACGATGGTGACCGCGACCAGCACCGGCGTGGTGATCAGGCCGACCAGGCTGATGGCGGCGGTCACGACCGTCCACAGCGCGAGGCTGAGCGCGTAGATCCGGCGTGCGCCGAAGCGGTCCAGCAGCACGCCGCCGGGCAGCTGCCCGAGCACGTACGCCCAGCTGAAGGCGGAGAAGATGTAGCCGAGCTGGACCGTGCTGAAGCCGAGCTCGGCCGAGATGCTGCTGCCGGTGATCGACAGGCTGCTGCGGTCGGCGTAGTTGATCGCGGTGATGATGAAGATCAGGGTGAGAACCAGGTACCTGGTGGGAATGCGGCGGCGTCCGGTCGCGGTGCTCGCCACCGCCGGCGCCGTCTCGGTTTCCGACATCGTCGTCCTCCTGCGTTGGAGCGTGTCAGGAGGTTAGGGCGGCTCACTGATGCCCGTCCAAGACTGTTTGGACATGGCGCGATACCCGGACGGTATCGCTCACTCCAGCACCGCCAGCACGGTGCTCAGCGCCGGGTTCGTCGATTCGCGCGACCACAACAGGTTCAGCTCGACGGGCTGGTCCGGGAGGCCGTCGATCTCGGCCCACGCCACCCCCTCGATCTGCATGCGGGTGGCCGATTCCGGCACGAACGCGATGCCGCGCCCGGCCGCGACGAGCCAGATCATCGTCTGGATCTGGCTGACCTCGTGGACGACGTTGCGGTGCGCGACCGGAATCAACCGGACGATCAGGTCGTAGAAGTACCGCGCCTTGACCGGCGAGTGCATGATCAGCGGCTCGCTGGCGAGTTCGGCTGCGGGCACCGGCCCGGCGCCGGCCAGCCGGTGCCGGGCCGGCACGCACAGCACGAGCCGTTCGCGGTGCAGCGGGCGCGAGGCGAAGGTCGCGGTGTCGAACGGCGGGCGCGCCAGCCCGAGGTCGATCTCGCCGTTGGCCAGTGCGGCGACCTGTTCCCCGGTGACCATTTCGGACAGTTCCACGCGCAGGTCCGGCAGCTGCCCCGCGATCGTGTTGAGCACGCGGCCGAGCACCCCGAAGGCCGAGGCCCCGGTGAAGCCGATGCGGATCGAGCCCGCCCGGCCCGCGGCGATGCGCCGTGCCAGGTCGGGGGCGCGCCCGGCGAGCGCGAGCAGCCGCCGCGCGTCGACCAGGAACGCCTCCCCGGCGGCGGTGAGCCGCACACCGCGGCTGTCCCGGTCCAGCAGCTGCGCGCCGACCGCCCGCTCCAGCTTCTGGATCTGGCGGCTCAGCGGGGGCTGGGTCATGGACAGGCGCTCGGCGGCGCGGCCGAAATGACGCTCCTCGGCGACGGCGACGAAGCCCTCGAGCTGGCCGAACGAGAACTCCATGCCGGGAAGGTATCACCGGATGCAAGAACGGTGTTGGACTGGTATCGCTGCGGGCACCTACCGTCGGGGAGCCGGACACCCCCGTTCCCCCGAGAGGTCACCGATGTCCTCCCTCCCCGCCAGCGGTCGGCTGGACACCGCGGTCGGCAAGGTCTTCCGCCGCGTGGTCCCGCTGTTCGTCGTGATGCTGATCTGCAACCAGCTCAACCGCTCGAACATCGGGTACGCCCAGGAGCACCTCGAAGCCGACGTCGGCATCGGCGCGGCCGCCTACGGCCTCGGCGCCGGCCTGTTCTTCATCGCCTACGCGATCTTCGAACTGCCCAGCAACATGCTGATGGAGCGCTACGGGCCGAAGATCTGGCTGACCCGGATCATGGTCAGCTGGGGCCTGGTGTCCGCCGCGATGGCGTTCGTCCAGGGGCCGGCGTCGTTCTACGTGCTGCGCTTCCTGCTCGGCGCCGCCGAAGCCGGGTTCTTCCCCGCCATCATCTACTTCTTCTCCCGCTGGCTGCCCTCGTCGCACCGCGGCCGGGCCACCGCGTTGTTCGTGGCGGGCTCGTCGATCGCCGCCGCGTTGTCCGGTCCGTTGTCCGGGCCGCTGTTGTCGCTGCACGGCTTCCTCGGCGCGGCGGGCTGGCAGTGGCTGTTCGGGCTGGAGGGCCTGCTGTCGGTCGTGGTAGGCCTGATCGCCTACACCCGGCTGGACAGCCGGATCACCGACGCGAAGTGGCTGACCGGGCCGGAGCAGCACGCACTGGCCGCGGCCATCGAGCAGGAGGACGAGGCGCGCCGGTCCACCGCCACCGGCCGGGTGTCGCGCTGGCGCCTGCTGGTGCAGCCGCAGATCCTGGTCTTCTGCGTGATCTACTTCGCGATCCAGCTGTCCATCTACGCGAACACGTTCTGGCTGCCGAACATCGTCCGCCGCATCGAGGGCACCAACGACATCACCGTCGGACTGCTGTCGTCGCTGCCGTGGATCTGCGCGGTGGTCGCGATGTACTTCACCGGGCGCGCCTCGGACCGGCTGGGCCGCAGCAAGCCGCTGCTGGTCGGCGCGCTCGTCGTCGCCGCGGCGGGCACCTACCTCGCGGCGGTGGTGTCCCCCGTGCTCGCGCTGGTGTTCCTGTGCGTCGCGGCGATGGGCTTCAAGAGCGCCAGCCCGCTGTTCTGGACCATCCCGCAGGGCAGCGTGCACCCGCTGGCGCTGGCGTCCGCGGTGGCGATCATCAACTCGCTCGGCAACCTCGGCGGGTTCGTCGCGCCCTACGGCTTCGGCCTGATCAAGGAGGCGACCGGCGAGGTGACCTGGGGCCTGTACGCCCTGGCCGCCGCGTGCCTGGCCGCCGCCGTCCTCGTGCTGTTCCTGCGCCGCGACCGCGTCGTGGCGCCCCCGGTAACCCTCCGAGAAACCGCTGGAGACAAGTCATGACGTTCACCCCGACCGAGCTCGCCCGGCGGCTGGGCTCAGGCCTGCTGTCGTTCCCGGTCACGCACTTCGACCGCGAGCTGAACTTCGACGAGCCCGCCTACCGCGACAACATCGCCCGGCTGGGCAAGTACGAAGTGGCCGGGCTGTTCGCGGCGGGCGGGACCGGGGAGTTCTTCTCGCTCACCCCGTCCGAAGTGGACCGTGTGGTGCGGGCCGCGGTGGCGAGCGCCCCGGAGGACACGCCGATCGTCGCCCCGGCCGGGCAGAGCACCGCGGCCGCGGTCGAGTTCGCCCGCGCCGCCGAGCGGGCCGGCGCGGACGGCCTCCTGCTGTTCCCGCCCTACCTCACCGAGGCGCCCCAGGACGGCCTCGCCGCGCACGTGCGCGCGGTCTGCGCGGCCACCTCGCTCGGTGTGATCGTCTACAGCCGGGCCAACGCGAAGTACACCGCGGAGACCGTGGCCGACCTGGCGGAGAGCTGCCCGAACCTGGTCGGCTACAAGGACGGCGTGGGCGACGTCGAGGCCATCACGAAGATCCACGCGCGGCTCGGCGACCGGCTCACCTACATCGGCGGGCTGCCCACCGCCGAGACGTTCGCGCTGCCCTACCTGGAGCTGGGAGTCACGACCTACTCGTCGGCGATCTTCAACTTCGTGCCGGAGTTCGCGCTCGCCTTCTACGCGGCGGTGCGCGCCGAGCGGCGCGACGACGTGCGGCGCATGCTGAAGGAGTTCGTCCTGCCCTACGTCGAGATCCGCAACCGGAAGGCCGGGTACGCGGTGAGCATCGTCAAGGCGGGCATGACCGCGACCGGCCACCCGGCAGGCCCGGTCCGCCCGCCGCTGACCGACCTCGCGCCGGACGAGCTGGCCACCCTGACCGAGTTGATCGCGCTGATCGAGCCGATGGGGGCGGTGGCCTGATGCTGACCGGCGAGATGTTCATCGGCGCGGCACGGGTGAGCGGCTCCGGCAAGGAGGTGTTCTCCCGCGACCCGCGCACCGGCGAGGAGCTGGCGCCCGGCTACCGCTACGGCGGCGCGGCGGAGGTCGCGCGGGCGGCGGCGCTGGCCGAGGACGCGTTCGACGTCTACCGCGCCACCGGCTCGGCGACGCGGGCGGCGTTCCTGGAGCGGATCGCGGACGAGATCACCGCACTCGCTGAACCGATCGCCGACCGGGCGGTGCTCGAGTCGGGCCTGCCGCAGGCGCGGCTGACCGGCGAGGTCGCGCGCACCACGGGGCAGCTGCGGCTGTTCGCCGCGACGCTGCGCGAGGGCAGCTGGCACGGCGCGCGCATCGACCCGGCCCAGCCGGACCGCACTCCCCTGCCGCGCGCGGACATCCGGCAGCGGCGGGTGCCGCTCGGACCGGTCGCGGTGTTCGGCGCGAGCAACTTCCCGCTGGCGTTCTCCGTCGCCGGTGGCGACACGGCCTCCGCGCTGGCCGCGGGCTGCCCGGTGGTGGTCAAGGCGCACGACGCGCACCTCGGCACGTCGGAGCTGGTCGCGTCCGCGGTCCGGGCGGCGGTGGTGGCGTGCGGGCTGCCCGAAGGCGTGTTCTCGCTGCTCGTCGGCGACGGGCCGGAGCTGGGCACGATGCTGGTGACCGATCCGCGGATCCAGGCGGTCGGCTTCACCGGATCGCGGGGCGCGGGGCTGGCGCTGGTCGCCGCGGCGGCCTCACGGCCGCAGCCGATCCCGGTGTACGCGGAGATGAGCAGCGTGAACCCGGTGGTGCTGCTGCCGGGTGCGCTGGCTTCGCGCGGTGCCGAGCTGGGCACGGCGTTCGTCGGGTCGCTGACGCTGGGCGCGGGCCAGTTCTGCACCAACCCCGGTCTGGTCCTGGCGGTCGAGGGGCCTGGGCTGGACGAGTTCGTCACCGCGGCGGCCGAGGCCGTGCGGGGCGACGCGGGCGGGACGATGCTGACGCTCGGCATCGCCGGTGCGTACGCCAGCGCCCGGGACCGGTTGGCCGGCCGTCCCGGTGTCGTCGAGCTGGCGCGCGGCGAGGCGGGCTCGTCGGCCGCCTGCGGTGGCGCGGCGCTGCTGACCGTGGACGGGTCGCGGTTCACGGCCGAGCTGCAGGAGGAGGTGTTCGGCGCGACCTCGCTGGTGGTGCGGTGCGCCGACCAGGCCGAGCTGCTCGGCGTGCTGCGGACGCTGGAGGGGCAGTTGACGGCGACCGTGCACGCCGTGGAGTCCGACGAGCCGCTGGCCGCCGAGTTGCTGCCGGTGCTGGAACGCAAGGCCGGGCGGATCCTGTTCAACAGCTGGCCCACCGGTGTCGAGGTCGGGCACGCGATGGTGCACGGCGGGCCGTTCCCGGCGACCTCCGACTCCCGCACCACCTCGGTCGGTTCGCTCGCGATCGAGCGGTTCCTGCGCCCAGTGGCCTACCAGGACGTGCCGGCCGCGCTGCTGCCCCCGGTGTTGCGGGACGGCAACCCGGAAGGCGTGTGGCGCAGGATCGACGGCGAGCTCTCGCGCGACTAGGAAGGCTTCGAGATGACCGTTCCCGTGGTGACCGCGATGCGGGTGGTGCCCGTCGCGGGCCAGGACAGCATGCTGCTCAACCTCAGCGGCGCGCACGCGCCGTTCTTCACCCGGAACCTGGTGGTGCTCACCGATTCCGCGGGCCGCACCGGGGTCGGCGAGGTACCCGGCGGCGAGCGCATCCGGTCCACTTTGGAGGATTGCGTGCCGCTGGTGGTGGGGCGGCCGGTGAGCCACCACCACGCGGTGCTGGGCGAGGTGCGGCGCCGGTTCGCCGACCGCGACGCCGGCGGCCGCGGCGCGCAGACGTTCGACCTGCGCGTGACGATCCACGCGGTGACGGCGCTGGAGGCCGCGCTGCTGGACCTGCTCGGGCAGCACCTGGAGGTGCCGGTGGTGGACCTGCTGGGCGAGGGGCGGCAGCGGGACCGGGTGCCGGTGCTGGGTTACCTGTTCTACGTGGGCGACCGGACGCGGACCGACCTGCCGTACCGCGGTGGGTCCGGTGACGGGTGGTTCCAGGTGCGGGACGAGGAGGCGCTGACGCCGGAGGCCGTGGTGCGGCTGGCGGAGGCGGCGCAGGCGCGGTACGGGTTCCGGGACTTCAAGCTGAAGGGCGGGGTGCTGCCCGCCGAGGAGGAGGCGGAGGCGGTGCGGGCGCTCGCCGAGCGGTTCCCGGAGGCGCGGATCACGCTGGACCCCAACGGCGGGTGGCTGCTCGCGGACGCGATCCGGGTCGGCCGGTCGCTGCGGGACGTGCTGTCCTACGCCGAGGACCCGTGCGGCGCGGAGGGCGGCTACTCGGGCCGGGAGACGATGGCGGAGTTCCGGCGCGCGACGGGCCTGCGCACCGCGACGAACATGATCGCCACGGACTGGCGGCAGCTGGGGCACGCGGTGCGGATGGACGCGGTGGACATCCCGCTGGCGGACCCGCACTTCTGGACGATGGCGGGCTCGGTGCGGGTGGCGCAGCTGTGCGACGCGTGGGGCCTGACGTGGGGTTCGCACTCGAACAACCACTTCGACGTGTCCCTGGCGATGTTCACCCACGTGGCGGCGGCCGCGCCGGGCGACATCACGGCGATCGACACGCACTGGATCTGGCAGGACGGGCAGCGCCTGACGACGGACCCGCTGCGCATCAAGGACGGCGAGATCGAGGTGCCGCAACGGCCGGGGCTCGGGGTGGAGCTGGACTGGGACCAGGTGGAGCAGGCGCACGAGCTGTACCGCCGCCACGGCCTGGGCACCCGCGACGACGCGGCGGCGATGCAGTACCTGGTGGAGGGCTGGACCTTCGACCCGAAGCGGCCCTGCCTGGACCGCTGATTCTGCGCCGCTTCCTCCCGCCACCCCGGCTCGACCACGAGCGGCGGCACACCAAGGGCCGCCCCGGGGCGCCCCGCACCACCATGGGCGGCACCCCAGCGGCCGCCCCCGAGGCGACCCCGCCCGACCAACACCCAGCCCCACCACGGCTGGCACGCCACGGGCCGCCGCCGGGTCGGCCTGGCCCTGGCACGCCACAGGCTGCTGCTCCGGCCCGGCGGTTTGCCCACCTCCGCCACAGGTGGCACGTCAAGGGCCGCCCGGGGCGACCATCGCCCGGCTTTACCCCGAGTGGCACGTCAGGGCTGCTCCGGGCCGGCCCGCGCCGCCGGCCCGGAGCAGCCCGGCGGGGGCGGCGGCCCCGTCTCGACCGCCGTCTCCGCGCTGGCGCCTCCGTCAGAAACCCTCCACGAACCGGCGCGGCGGTATGCCGCGCACACCCACCTCCGCCCGGTACAGCAGACCGCCGTCGCCGTCCTGGCGGGCGCTCGTCACGTACAGCACGTCCAGGTCCGGCCCGCCGAACACGCAGCTCGTCGGGCACGCCGCCGGCACGTCGACCGTCATCAGGCGCTCCCCGGACACCGGGTCCAGCCGCCACACCTGGCCGGCGCCCCAGATCGCCACCCACAACCCGCCTTCCGCGTCGACCGTCAGCCCGTCCGGCAGCCCGACCCGCGGCGACACGTGCCGCAGCACCCGGCGGCCCGACACCTCGCCGGTGGCCGGGCGGTAACGCCACGCCGCGATCTCCCCGGCCGCCGTGTCGACGTGGTACAGCACCTGCCCGTCGGGCGACCAGTCCAGTCCGTTCGACATCCCCAGCCCCCGCACCGCGACCGCGACACTGCGCCCCGCGACGCAGAACAACGCGCCGATCCGCCGGTTGTCGTGCGTGGCCGAACCGGCCCAGCACCGGCCGCGCGGGTCGATCGCGGCGTCGTTCATGCGCGCGCCCGGCTCCAGCGGCAGCTCGATGACCGGCGACGTCCGGCCCGAGCGCGGGTCCAACCACGCCAGGCCGCGTTCGGTGACCGCCAGCAGGTCGTCGCCGGGGCCGAGCTCGACCGCGCTGACCCGGACGTCCAGCCCGACCGACACCCCCGACCCGGACGGCGTGACGTTGTGCAGCCGCAGACCGGGGATGTCGACCCAGTACAGGACGCCCGACGGATCCCACAGCGGCGACTCGCCGAGTTCGCTCACCGCGGTGGTCACGCTCTCCGCCGGGCACAGGACCGGGCTGCGCTCGGAACCGATCATGAGACCTCGACTTCGGTAGGTTTCACTAGCCGAATAGCATATCTCAATCTGCGGATTGCGCTAGCCCCTGAGGCGGGCCGCCAGCTCTCCCCTGCTCCGCACGCCCGCCTTGACGAAGACGGCCTTGAGGTGGTCCTGCACCGTGTGCGCCGAGATCCCGAGCGCGTCCGCGATGTCCACAGTGGACAAGCCGGTGAGCACCTCGCGGCAGATCTCGCGTTCGCGCGGGGTGAAGCCGTAGGCCGCGAACAGCAGGTCCACCAGCACGTCGCCGCTCGCGCGTTCCAGGGTCACGACGGTTTCGTCGTCGTCGGAGACGAGCCGGGCGGCGCGCAGCAGGATCCACCCGCCCCGTGAATCGCGGATGCGGGCGCCGAACGTGCCGGACGGCGCAGCCCGGGCGCCGCTGACCACCGCCCGCACCATGACCGCGAACCGGCCGGGGGCGATGTCGTCGAGTTCGTCGCGCCATGCCCGCGCGGCGGCGGTGGCCGCGCGGGGCTCGCCGTCCGCGGTGACCACGACGATCGCCGGCCGCTCGGGCCCACCGCCGCCCGCGCGAGCGGCGACGCGGGTCGCGCAGGCCAGTGCCGGCGCCACGGCCGTGAGGAACTCGGCCTCGCGGTCGGTGAAGTCGGTCGTGCGGACCATCCCGGCCGCACCCCAGCACACGCCGTCGACGCGGAAGACCACGCGCAGCTCGTGGTGCAGTCCGAGCGGGCACCACACGTCGTTGACGCGGCTGCTGCGCTCGCGGTCTCGGCGGGGCAGGTCGGACAGCCGCGCCACCGGCGACGGGCGCCGGGCGAGCTCGGCGAACGTGTGCGGCTCGGTGCCGTCGTACTCGCAGGCGGCGAGCACCGGCTCGAAGTGCGCCGGGATGCGGGCGGCGCCGCTGGTCATCGAGCTGATGACGACGGTGTGCGGGTCGAGCGAGGCCCAGCAGGTCAGGTCGGTGGGCACGACGCGGCCGACCACCTCGATGGCGGCCGCGTGCAGGTCCGCGACACCGAGGCCCGCCTCGGCGAGTGCCGCGATGCCGCGTCGGGCGCCGTGTGCCCGGCCCTCCCACATGCCCGGCAGTATGCGCCCGCGGCGGCGGCCGCGGGTATCCCACATTTCCGGGATGGCCCGGGTGGGTGGCGCGTCGTTGGCTGGCGGCATGAAAACGCACACCAGCACCGCGGGCGAGGGCCAGGAGCTGCACTCGCCCGACGCGATCATCACCGTGAAGGCCGGGGCCGAGCACACGGGCGCCTACGAGCTGTTCGAGGTCGACGCGCCGCGCGGGCCCGCGGTGCCCCCGCACGGGACGCCGTGGCCGAAGGCGTACTACGTGCTGCACGGCCGGATGGCGGTCCTCGTCGACGGTGAGATCCACGACCTCGGGCCGGGCGCGTCCATCACGGTGCCGGCCGGGGCGATGCACACGTTCACCGTGCACACGCCGGCGGTGAAGTTCCTGGCGTTCAGCCCGGGGGCGCAGATGGGCCGCTTCTTCCGGGACGTCGACCAGGCGGTGCCCGCCGACACGCCGGTGGCCGAGGCCGCGCCACTGCTCACCGAGGTGCTGCACCGGCACGGCATCGTGCTGGAGGACTGGCGATGAGCCGCGACACGATGCCTTCCGGCCGCGCACCTGCCACCGCGGCACGCGCTGGCACCGGCGGTCCGGCACTGCCCAGCCGCACACCTGCCACCGCAGCACGGGCTGCGACCGGCGGTCCGGCACTGCCCGGCCGCACACCTGCCACCGCAACACCCGCTGCCACCGGCACTCCGGCACTGCCCAGCCGCACACCCGCCACCGCAACACCCACTGCCACCGGCACTCCGGCACTGCCCAGCCGCACACCCGCCACCGCAACACCCACTGCCACCGGCACTCCGGCACTGCCCAGCCGCACACCCGCCACCGCAACACCCACTG
>NZ_JAKGSD010000069.1:25141-37923 GCF_021654135.1 Amycolatopsis tucumanensis
CACTGCCACCGGCACTCCGGCACCGTCCTGCCACGCACATCCCGCGCCAGGACTGGCTGTGAGCGGCAGGCGCGCGTTCTCCGGCCGCGCGAGCCGTGCCCGTACCGGGCGCGTGATGCCTCCGGGCGGCGCAGTTCCCGGCTGGGCAGCCGGGCGCAGGACCGCGGCAACCCTCGCACCGCGGCGGCGCAGCGCGCGCGTCGGCACCACCGCCCGAGCGACAACCACCGCCCAGACAAACACCCCCCAGACAAACACCCCCCGGACAACCACCCCCCGGACAACCACCACCCGAACGACAACCACCACCCGAACGACAAACACCACCGGGGAGGTGCCGTGAACGTCGTGGCTCAGGTGTTCGCCGGGGTGGCCGCCGCGTTGCACGTGCTCGTCTTCGTGTGGGAGGCGCTGCTCTTCCGCCGGCCCGCGGTGCACTGGGGCGTCTTCCGCATCCGCAGCGAAGACGTGCCCGCCGTGCTGTTGTGGTCGTTCGGGCAGGGCTTCTACAACCTGTTCCTCGCCGCCGGGACGGTCATCGGGCTCATCGCCGTCAACACCGGCCAGGCCGAGGCCGGGCGCGCGCTCGTGTACTACACGTGTGGCTTCATGATCCTCTCCTCCCTCGTGCTGCTCG
Source organism: Amycolatopsis tucumanensis (assembly GCF_021654135.1). Lineage (GTDB taxonomy): Bacteria > Actinomycetota > Actinomycetes > Mycobacteriales > Pseudonocardiaceae > Amycolatopsis_E > Amycolatopsis_E tucumanensis. The sequence goes on from NZ_JAKGSD010000069.1 coordinate 25,779, forward strand.
TTTCCGACCGGATGGCGCTCGGCCGCGAGAAGGGCGCCGGGCTCGGCGGGGTGGCCGCGCAGGCCCTGCCACCGATCGGCGCGCTGCTCGCGGTCGCGATCGCGGGGTGACCGTCAGCCGTGGTGCACCGCCTCCACGTTGTGCCCGTCGGGGTCGCGCAGGAACACCGCGTAGTAGCCCGGGTGGTACTCGGGCCACTCGCGGGGCGCGTGCAGCACCTCGACACCCGCCTCGACGGCCGCGGCGTGCACGGCGTCGACCGCGTCCCGTCCGGGCGCGCGGAAGGCCACGTGCAGCTCGCGGGTTTCCGCGCCGCCCGCGGAACTCAGCCAGAAGTCGGGATTGCCGTCCGGCCCGGCCATCCCCACCACCACACTGTCGCCCGCGGGAAAACGCATCGCCTCCCGCAACCCGATCGGCCCGAACACGCGCTGATACAGGGCGGCGGACGCCTCGACGTCGGCCACCTGAACTCCGAGATGATCCAGCATGCGCGGAGGCTAACCGGCACCACCGACAATTTCCGGCCCCCACGTTCCGGGGACCCCAGAGGTCCACAATAGACAGACCGCGAAACCCGGAATAACCGTGGTAGCGTTCCTCTATGGGGGAAAATTCACAAACACTGCAGTCCGTCTCGAACGCCTTGCGCCTCGTGCTGCTGCTGCGCGCCCAAGCGGACGTCGGGGTGACGGACGCGGCGCGGCACCTCGGTGTCGGTCCGTCCACGGCGCACCGCCTGCTGACCACCTTGCAGCAACACGGCTTCGCCGAACAGACCCACGGCGGCCGCCGCTACCGCATCGGCCCGTCGATGACCATGTCCAGCGAGACGCAGGCGGTCGAGCACTGCCTGGAAATCGCGTACCCGTTCATGCAGCAGCTGCGCGACGAATCGCGGGAGACCGTGCACATCTCGGTGCTGGCCGGCGCGCGGGTGAAGTTCGTCGCCGCCGTCGAATCGCCGCTGCTGATGCGCGTCGCGAGCCGGGTCGGCCTGAGCATGCCGGCGCACGCGTCCGCCGCGGGCAAGGTGCTGCTCGCCGAACTCACCGACGACGAGCTGACCGGGCTGTACCCGGACGAGGAACTGACCGGCGCGACCGACGCCGGCCTGCACACCCGCACCGCACTCCGCGCGGAGCTGGCGCGCGTGCGGGCCGAGGGCTTCGGGCGCAACACCGGCGAGTCCGAGGAGGGCCTGGCCGCGCTCGCGGTGCCCATCCCGCGCGCGACCGGCCGCGTGCTGTGCAGCCTTGCGCTCACCGGTCCCCTGTTCCGGTTCAACCCCGATCCGGGCGCCGGCGTTTCGCCGCGTGAGCTGGAGCTGAGGACCATGCTGCGGCACGCCGCGGCGCAGATCGCGAAGCAGCTCGTCTTCTGAGGGGCACAATGGGCAGGGACCAGAGAGGGGGCGCCATGCCCGACGAGACCACGCCCGAGGGCGACTACACCGAATCCGGTGTGCCGAGCTTCGACTTCGTGCGCGACCGCATCGAGAACCGCTACGCGACGGCCCTCGGCTCGACCGAACTGGCCGGGGAGACCCCGGAGGCGGCCTCGTTCGACGAGAAGATGGCCGACCGCGACCGCGCCGCACGCGACAAGCTGGAGGAGATCCGCCGCTCGATGCGCGGGGAGTGAGGTCAGAGCTTCTGCCAGACCGAGACGTGCTTGCGGCTCTCCCCGGTGAACGGCTCGCGCGCCCAGTCCGCCCACCGCTCCCGCAGGCGCATCCCGGCCAGCTCGGCCATCAGGTCGAGCTCCGAGGGCCAGACGTAGCGGAACGGGATCGACCGGAAGGCGCCGCGGCCGCCGGTCACGTCGACGTAGTTGGAGCTCATCGCCTGCGTGGCCACGTCGTACACGTCGTAGGCCCAGCTCGACGCGCCGACGTGGAACGGCACGACCGTCTGGCCGGGCGGCAGCTGCCGCAGCGCGGGCACCCCGACCTCGATCACGAAACACCCGCCCGGCCGGAGGTGCGCCGCGGCGTTGCGGAAGCACGCGACCTGGTCGGTCTGGGTGGTCAGGTTCATGATCGTGTTGAAGACCAGGTAGGCGACCGAGAACTCCCCCGGCACCCTGGTCGTGGCGAAGTCGCCGATCGTCACGCCGACCGCGTCGCCACCCGGCTTCGCGCGCAGGCGGGCCACCATGGCGCGGGAGAGGTCGATGCCGTGCACCGGCACGCCACGCGCGGCGAGCGGCAGCGCGATCCGGCCGGTGCCGATGCCCAGTTCGAGGGCCGCGCCGTCGCCGGCGAGCCCGGCCACGAACCCGGCGGCCGACTCGACCGCGGCGGACTCGAACTCCGGGCCCTCCGACTGGTCGTACGTCGCGGCGACGTCCTCGCCGAAGTAGCCGTCGTCCATGGGCGGGACCGTAGCGCGGGGCCGCGCGGCGGGGCGCGTCATTTTCCGCCGAGGAACTCGTCGAGCACCTTCGCCGTCGCCTCGGCGGGGATGCCGTGCCCGGCGCCGCCGGGGACCTCGGCGTACCTCGCCCGGGCGAGATGCTCGGGCAGCGCCCGGGCGGCTTCGCGCAGGCCGGGCCAAGTCTCGCTGCCGCTGAGGACGAGGACGTCCAGGTCGAGAGCACGCATGGCCGCGGTGGGCAGGTTCGGCGCGGCGGTGAGCGTGGCGTCGTAGACCAGGCTCTGCGCGACGGCCTCCAGCTGCGGCCACATCGGGGAGCGCCGGATCTGCTCGACCGCCTCCGGCGGCAGCCCGATGCCCTCGATCTGCATCGTCGCGACCGCGTCACCGCGCCTGCCGTCGCCGATCAGCGCGGCGAGCTTCCCCGCCAGGTCCCGGGCCGAGCCGGCCAGACCGCCGAGCGCGAACGGCGGCTCGTAGAGCGCGACGCGGGTGATCGCCGCACCGGCGGCCGCGGCGTGCAGCGCGAGGATGCCACCTGAGGAGAAGCCGAACACCGCGGCAGGCCCGCCCTCGGCCGCGAGCACGGCGTTCAGGTCCTCGACCTCGCGCTCGACCCGGTAGGTCGCGGCCTGATGCGGCGGAATGGCGTCGTCGCTGTCCCCGCGCCCCCGCCGGTCGACGCACACGACGGTGTACCGGTCGCGCAACACCGCCGCGACGGGAGCGCACGCCGTGCGGTCGTTGAAGGCGCCGCCGAGGAACACGACGAGCGGCCCGCTGCCGTCCCGCTCGTAGGCGATGCGAGTCCCGTCCGCCGAAGTCACCGTCTGCATGCCGTCCTCCTTCACCGGGGTTTCAGTGTGCCGACGAACGGGCTCGCGGCGGGAGGACATCCGGGAAGCCGAACCGCCGCACCAGTGTCGGCTCGCCGAAGACGGTGATCTTCGCGATGCCCGTGGGGGTCACCGTGAGGACCGCGAGGCCGAACGCGCGGTGCGCGCCGTCGGTGAGGCGGTACGTCACCGCCGCCGGCTGGTCGTTCGCCGTCGTCGGCAGCATGCGCCACTCGCCCGGCTTGCCGATCACGGCGGGAGTCCTGAGGAACGGCAGGCAGGTGCGGCGGCCGGCGAACCACGTCGGCGAGCCGACCACCTCCAGCGCGGCGTCCTGGCGCAGCGCGCGTTCCAGCAGCGCGACATCGGACTTCTCGAACGCCGCCATGTACTGCTCCAGCAACGCGCGTGCCTCGGGCGCGGACGGCTCCGCCAGCTCCTCCGGCGCGGCCACCTCCGCCAGGCTCGCCCGGGCCCGTTGCAACGCGCTCTTCACCGCCGCGACGGTCAGCCCGAGCATCCCGGCGACCTCGGCGGCCGGGAACGCCAGCACGTCCCGCATGATCAGCACCGCCCGCTGCCGCGGTGGCAGCACCTGCAGGCTCGCGATCAGCGCCAGCCGCACGCCCTCCCGCGACTCGGCCGCCGCCGCGGGGTCCACCGGGATCGGCTGCAGCCACGCCACTCCCGGCGCCTCGCCGGGCGGCGCGGCCGGGTCGTCCGACGGCGGCGCCAGCCCGGACGGCAGCACCCGCCGCCCCCGGCCGCGCAACGCCGTCAGGCACACGTTCGTCGCGATCCGGTACAGCCAGGTGCGCACCGACGCCCGCCCCTCGAACGCGCCGAACGACCGCCACGCACGCAGGTACGTCTCCTGCACCAGGTCCTCGGCATCGTCGAGCGAGCCGAGCATCCGGTAGCAGTGCGCCAGCAACTCGGCGCGGAACGGCTCCGCCACACGGGCGAAGCCGCCCTCGGTGGTTCCCACGTCAAGCACTCTGCCTCACCTCGGCCGGCGGGAAGAGGTTCACCTTCTCCGGAAAGATCCGCACCACCACGCGCTCGGCGTCCGGCTCCGGCGGCGGCTCCTGCCCGCCCATGTACAGCCGGTACATGACCACCGGCAGTTCCTTCCCCGGATCGGCGGTGATCTCCACCCGGCCGCGCACCTCCGCGTAGTGGCCGGTCACCCTGGACACCACGAGCAGGCTGAGCCGCGGATCGCGCTCCAGGTTGCGGGTCTTGCGGCGGCCGCGGAGCGTGCTGAACACGATCGTGCCGTCGTCCTCGCACTTGACGAAGACGACCGACGACTGGGGACGGCCGTCGGGGTTGCTGGTCGAGACGATCGCGAAGTGCGGTTCGCCGACGAGGCGGCGGACGGTTTCGGGCAGTGTCATACCGGTACCGACTCGCGGGCGGCCGGAAAGGAATCGGTCTTCAGCGCACCGTCATGCGCACACCATCGGCCAGCCGGTACGGGCGCGTGTCCACCAGCGCGCCCAGCAGCCGCCGCAGGCGCGAGACCTCCGCGCGCACCGTGACGACGTGCTCGGCGTCGCCGTACAGCGCGCGGCTCAGCGCCTCCGCCGACAGCCCGGCCGGCCCGGCGCGGTGCAGCAGCACGAGGATCTCCGCGTGGCGGCGGGTCACCTTGCGCCGCCAGCCGGTGTCGCCGCCCTGAAGCGTCAGCAGCGGGGTGTGCGTGAGGTCGAGGTCGAGCGTCACCCGCCGGTCGGGTCCGGCCGGGCGGATCAGCCAGCCCTCGGCCAGCCGTTCGGGCAGGCACGCGCCGAGCCCGGGCACCGCGATCGGCTCGCCCGCGGACGGCGCGGCGATGCGGTCGCCCACCGACACCCCGGCGCCCGCCGCGACCCAGCCGTGGTCGTCGACCAGCAGGGCGGGCCCGGTGGCCAGCAGTGGCTCGCCCACCTGGCGCAACCGGTCGAGCCGCCGCTGGTGCCAGCGCCAGATCTGCGCCTCGGTGAGCCTGCGGCCGGTCTCCACCAGCGCCCCGATGGCCGGGTGCAGCGTCAGCGCGGGGCCGCTCACGTCGATCACCCCGAGCAGCTCCCCGGTGCGCGGGTCGTGCACCGGCGACGCCGTGCAGTACCACGGGTGCTGGTTCTGCTCGAAGTGCTCGCCCGCGAGCAGTTCGACCGGGGCGGCCTCGGCCAGCGCGGTGCCGATCGCGTTGGTGCCGACGCGCTCCTCGGTCCACTCCGCGCCCTCGAAGAACCCGAGGTCGTCGGCGCGGCGGCGGACCCGGGACGTGCCCTCGCGCCACAGGATGACGCCGTCGGCGTCGGTGACGACCAGCAGCACGTGCGGCATCCCGCCGAGCACCTGCTTGAGGTCGCCGACCGCGTCCCGCAGCGGCGAGTTCTCCCGGCGCCTGGCCAGCTCGTCCTCGCTCAGCCAGTCGCGGGTGTTGAGCCCGTCGGCCTTCAGCCCGAGCCCGATGACCCGTTCCCAGGACCGGGACACGACGTCGCGCGGGCGCAGCGGCGGACGGCCGCCCGCGATCACGGCGTCGTGCATGCGGACCAGGTCGCGGGCGTAGGCGGGCAGGCTGCAGCCAGGCGGGACTGCGCCGGGCACGCTCACGGTCCACCTCCGCACCACTGCGTCGACGATCGAGCATAGGTGCCGCTCACGCGCTCGCCAAGGCGTGCAATTCGCTGCAACCGTTGCCGGTCACCCGACCGGCGGGCTGTGATCGGAGTTACATCCCCAACGGCGAGGAGGAGTGGCGATGACACAGACGATCGACCGGGAGGCGCCGGCGCGGTCGCCGCAGGCGCGCGTCGACGCCTGGCTGGAGCGGTTCGAAGCCGCGCTGGCCGCCCGCGACGTCGAGGCGGCGGCGGGCATGTTCGCGGTCGACAGCTTCTGGCGCGACCTGGTGGCGTTCACCTGGAACATCAAGACCGTCGAAGGCCGCGAAGGCGTCGCCGACATGCTGTCCGCCTGCCTGGACGGCACGGATCCGTCCGGTTTCCGCACCACCGAGACCCCGACCGAGGCCGACGGGGTCGTCGAGGCGTGGCTGGAGTTCGAGACCGCCACCGGCCGCGGCAAGGGCCACCTCCGGCTCACCGACGAGGGCGCCTGGACGTTCCTGACCAGCCTGCGCGAGCTGAAGGGCTTCGAGGAACCGCAACGCGAACGCCGCCCGAAGGGTGTGCGGCACGGCGTCATCCGGGGACGCCGGGTGTGGGCCGAGGAACGCGAGCTGGAGAAGAAGGAGCTCGGGTACGAGCGCCAGCCCTACGTGGTGGTGATCGGCGGCGGGCAGGGCGGCATCGCCCTCGGCGCGCGGCTGCGGCAGCTCGGGGTGCCGGCGCTGGTCGTGGACCGCCACGAACGTCCCGGCGACCAGTGGCGCAAGCGCTACAAGAGCCTGTGCCTGCACGACCCGGTCTGGTACGACCACCTGCCCTACCTGCCGTTCCCGGAGAACTGGCCGGTGTTCGCGCCGAAGGACAAGATCGCGGACTGGCTGGAGATGTACACCCGCGTGATGGACGTGCCGTACTGGACGCGGTCGGAGGTGAAGTCCGCGTCCTACGACGAGGACACGGCACAGTGGACGGTCACCGTCGACCGTGCGGGTGAAACCGTGGTGCTGACGCCGAAACAGCTCGTGTTCGCCACCGGCATGTCGGGCAAGCCGAACATCCCCTCGTTCCCCGGGATGGATGTCTTCGAGGGCGACCAGCACCACTCTTCGCAGCACCCGGGCCCGGACGCCTACGCGGGCAAGAAGGCCGTGGTGGTCGGCTCGAACAACTCCGCGCACGACATCTGCGCGGCGCTGTGGGAGCACGGCGCGGACGTCACGATGGTGCAGCGGTCCTCCACGCACGTGGTGAAGTCGGACTCGCTGATGGAGATCGGCCTCGGCGACCTGTACTCCGAGCGCGCGGTGGCCGGCGGCATGACCACCGACAAGGCCGACATGGTGTTCGCGTCGCTGCCCTACCGGATCATGCACCAGTTCCAGATCCCGGTGTACCAGCAGATCAAGCAGCGCGACGCGGACTTCTACGACCGCCTGGAGAAGGCCGGTTTCCTGCACGACTGGGGCGACGACGGGTCCGGTCTGTTCATGAAGTACCTGCGGCGCGGTTCCGGCTACTACATCGACGTCGGCGCCTCCGAGCTCGTCGCGAACGGCGACATCAAACTGGTGCGCGGCCAGGTCGACCACCTGACGCGCAACGCCGTGGTGCTCGCCGACGGCACCGAACTGGAGGCCGACCTGGTGGTGTACGCGACCGGGTACGGATCGATGAACGGGTGGGTCGCCGACATCGCCGGGCAGGAGATGGCCGACCGGGTCGGCAAGTGCTGGGGGCTGGGCTCGGGAACGACGAAGGACCCCGGCCCGTGGGAGGGCGAGCAGCGGAACATGTGGAAGCCGACCCAGCAGCCGGGGTTGTGGTTCCACGGCGGGAACCTGCACCAGTCGCGGCACTACTCGCTGTACCTGGCGCTGCAGCTGAAGGCCCGGTACGAGGGCATTCCGACGCCGGTGTACGGGCTGCAGGAGGTGCACCACCTGTCGTGACGCTTCCGGGGCCCGGCCGTCGACGGGGCGGCCGGGCCCCGGGTTCCACCTACGCGAAGGCGTTCACCCCGGTCAGCTCCGCGGACAGCGCCCACAGGCGCGCGGCCTGCTCCGGGTCGGTGGCGTAGTCGCGGACGCCGAGGAACATCGCCGGGCGGCCAGGGCCGGACGGGAGCGGCTCACCCGAGGCGGGCCCGGCGATGTCGCAGTCCTCGCAGTACACGCCGCCCATCCCGGCCAGTGCCGGGGAGGTCGCGGCCCACACCTGCGTCGCGGCGCCCTGCTCGGGGGTCTTGAACCAGTCGGCGACCGGGGTGCCGTTCTCGTCGACCCAGCCGTTCGCGATCTGCTCCGCGAGCGGGATGTGCCGTTGCAGCGGGGTCAGGATGCTGCCCGGGTGCACCGAGAACGCCCGCACACCCGACGGCTTCCCCAGCTCGTCCAGGTGCACCGCGAACAACGCGTTCGCGGTCTTCGCCTGCCCGTAGGCCTGCCACTTGTCGTACCCGCGCTCGAACCACAGGTCGTCCCAGCGGATGCCGGAGAAGTGGTGGCCGCGCGAGGACACCGACACGATCCGCGCGCCCGGCGCGATCGCCGGCCACAGGCGGTTCACCAGCGCGAAGTGGCCGAGGTGGTTGGTGGCGAACTGCGCCTCCCAGCCGGGGCCGACGCGTGTCTCCGGGCAGGCCATGATCGCGGCGCTGTCGATCACGACGTCGATGCGCCGGCCGGAGGCCAGGAACCGCCCGGCGAAGTCCCGCACGCTGTCCAGGTCGCCCAGGTCCAGCTCGTCGACCTCGGCCAGGTCGCCCAGTGCCGCCTTGGCCGCGTCCGGCCTGCGGGCCGGGACGACGACGTGCGCGCCCGCGCCTGCCAGCGCGCGGGTGGTCTCCAGGCCGAGTCCGGAGTAGCCGCCGGTGACGATCGCGAGCCTGCCGGAGAGGTCGATCCCGCGCAGGACCTCCGAGGCGGTGGTCGACGCGCCGAAGCCGGATCCGATGGGGTGCTGTGCCGTGGTCATGGCGGCGACGCTAGGTGCTGGAGCGCGCTCCAGGTCAAACCTGGATCGGGGACTTGACTGAATCTACAGTCCGAGCTACACATATGACTGTCAGCGGTGTGGACGCAGGACCTCCCCCGGGAGTGATTCGCGATGCCGGACGTGCTGGAGCAGCTCGGGTTCGCCGACCTGGTGTGCGACGACCCGGACTGGCTGCGGGACGAGTTCGCCGCGATCATCGACGCCAACTTCGGCGAAACCTCGCGCCCGCGGCCGGAACCGCCCCGGGTGCCGCTCCCCGAACCGGCCGGTCGTCCGGCCCGCGCCGCACGGACCTCCCAGCTCTGGCGGCGACAGCGCTCGCCTCCGCGCTCGTGAAAACCCGTTGGCCCGCGACGAAAGGAGGGACGACACCCGGAACATCCGCGATCTCTTCCTGAGCCCCGCCGCCCCTGCGGCGGGGCACTTCACGTCTCAGCCGAGCACGATCGGCACCAGCAGCACGGCGACGTAGTAGGCCATGAACTGCACGCCGGAGGTCATGCCGAGCATCCGGTTCGCCAGCCCGCCGACCGCGCCGACCGTCAGGCTCACCGCGAGCGCGATCGGCCCGCCCTCGTACCAGGCCACCACGGCGATCAGCGCCACGAACGCGCCGATCAGCGCCTCGTGGCTGATCCGCCGCGCGACCCAGCCGCTGGCGGCCCGCGCGTAGCGCATCGCGAACGGGTACACGACCAGCCCGGCGATGACCACGCCGATCAGGCTGAACACCAGGAACTGCCACGAGCTGAGCAGGGTGTGCAGGTTGTGCACGCCCCCGTCCGGGCCCTTGACCGTGTAGACCGGCGGCGCGTTGAACAACGCGGCCGCGGGACCAGCGGCGACCGGGCTCAGCGGCAGGCCGAACGCGACGAGCGGGATGAGCGTCTCGGCCAGGTAGGTCGACTCCGTTGTGCCGTTCTTGACCGCCATCAGCGTGGTCAGCCTGCGGTACGGGTGCTTGATCCGGGACCCGGTGATCTCGCCGGCGAGCACGGTCGCGGCGACCGGGCTGAGCATGAACGTGGTCGAGGTGACCCCGGCCGCGGCGGCCGTCGCCGCCGTCTGCCTGCCGTCCAGGACCCGCAGCGGGTTGGGGATCCACCGCCGTCCGGTGCCGCCGTCCGGCGCGAGCCAGAACGGGCGCGGCCCGGTGCGTTCCAGGGTGCGCCGCCCGCTGCGGGACGACGCGATCAGCAGGTCCACCACGAGCGGGCCGATCGCGATGCCGAGGAAGAAGCTGATCGACAGGCTCTTGTCGAGCTGGTCGGTGGCGACCGTGTTGAGCCCGGTCACCAGCAGCGCGAACGGCACGATCGCGGCGACGCTGGCCCACCGGCCCGGCGAGAAGTAGCCGACGAAGATCGCGGCCGCGCCGAACACGAACGGCGCCACCGTCTTGATCGGGCCGGCCAGCGGGGCGAGCAGGGACGCCACGCCGACCGCGACCGGCACCGCGATCAGCGCGGCGACGAGCCCGCCCGCCAGTGCCTTGCGCAGCGCGATGTGCGGGGCGCCGAGGCGGCGCAAGGCGGTCGCGTCGTCGAGCAGCGGCACCGCGGTCGTGTCGCCCGGGATGCCCAGCAGCGTGGTGGGGATCGCGTGGGTCATGTGCTTGCTGACCGCTCCGGCGATGAAGAACGTCAGCACCCCGGCCGGCGGCACGCCGAGCAGCACGACGAGCAGCGTGACCGGCGCGAGGGTGGAGGTCTCGTCGGTGCCGGAGACCAGTCCGATCGCCGCGAAGACGACGGCGCCGAGCAGGCCCATGCCCAGGGCCCACAACAGGTCCGGGGTCATGCCCGCACCTCCTGCGCGGTCTCCCGGACCAGGCCGAGCTCGGTCATTTCGGCCCGCACGCGCGGCGGCAGCCCGGCGAAGGACTCGGCGGTGCCGCCCATGCGCTCCAGCTCGGCGATGGCGGCTTCCCGGTCCGCGGCCTGCTCGGCGCCGAACGTCCGCTTCGGGCGGAACAGCCGGGCGCACACGGCCGCGCCGAGCACGCACGCGGCCAGCCCGGCCAGCAGCGCGTAACCGCCGGCCAGCGACGGCGTGTCGACCAGTGCGCCGAACAGCGCCTTCGCGCCGAGGAAGACCGGCAGGCCGGCGGCCACGCAGATCACGATGGACGCGGCCAGGTGCCGCAGGTCGACGGCGTCGTTCCAGACGACGACGTAGGGCTTCTCGTCGTTGAGTGCCAAGGCTTTCTCCGTTGGGTCAGGCGCCGGTGAGCGCGCGCAGGGTGCGGGACGGGCTGGGCCGGCCCAGGTGCCCGGCGAGCCAGGCGCTGGTTTCGGCGAGTTTGGTCAGGTCGACACCGGTGTGGATGCCGAGCCCGTCGAGCTGCCACAGCAGGTCCTCGGTGGCGAGGTTGCCGGTGGCGCTCTTGGCGAACGGGCAGCCGCCGAGGCCGCCCGCCGAGGCGTCGACGGTGGTGACGCCGCGCTGCAGGGCGGCGAGGGTGTTCGCCAGCGCCTGCCCGTAGGTGTCGTGGAAGTGCACCGCGATCCGCCCGAGCGGGACGCCCGCGGCGACGAGCCCGTCGAGCAGCGCGACGACGCGGCCCGGCGTGGCGACGCCGATCGTGTCGCCGAGGCTGAGCTCGGTGCAGCCCAGGTGGAACAGCCGGGTGGCGACCGCGATCACCTGGGGCAGCGGGACTTCGCCCTGCCACGGGTCGCCCCAGCACATCGACAGGTAGCCGCGCACGTTCAGCCCGGCCTCGCGAGCACGGGCCACGACCGGCGCGAACACCTCCAGCGACTCGCCGACGGACCGGTTGAGGTTGGCCCTGGCGAAGCCTTCGGTAGCCGAGGCGAACACCGCGATGTCGGTGACGCCGAGGTCCAGTGCCCGCGCCAGGCCGCGCTGGTTGGGCACCAGCACCGGGTAGCGCACGCCGGGACGGCGGTCGAGGCGGCGCAGGACCTCCTCGGCGTCGGCCAGCTGCGGCACCCGGTCCGGGCGGACCAGGCTGGTGGTCTCGATGACGGTGTGCCCGGCGTCGGCGAGCCGTTCCACCAGCTCGACCTTCACCGCGGCGGGCACGAGCGCGGGCTCGTTCTGCAGCCCGTCGCGCGGGCCCACTTCCCAGATCGTCACCGCGGACGGCAGCCCGGGCAGCCGGTCGACGGTCATGACCGGCTCTTCGCCCGCAGCTCGGCGAGGACCTTCTCGGCGTGGTCGGCACGGACCTTGCGGTCGGCGACCAGCCGCGCGACGACCGCGGGCACCTCCGCGGCGGTCGCGCCGACGGTCGTGGCGATGTTGCGGGCGTGCAGCGACATGTGCCCGCGCTGGATGCCCTCGGTGG
>NZ_JAKGSD010000006.1:0-102754 GCF_021654135.1 Amycolatopsis tucumanensis
CGGCGACTGAAACACACTCAAGGAGAGGGGGCGGGGGTGGTCGGAAGGTGACCTTTCGGCGCCGTAAGGCGCACCGCCCGCAGGGCGGACTCCCCGCCGCGCGAAGGCGCGGCTTTAAAGATCAAAAGAGTCCTCGCCGGACGGGCAGGCTCCGGGATGACCAGGGGTTGGGTGCCTCGTCCCACCTCGTGCAGTGGGTCGCTGGGTGGTCATCCCGTCGCCTTCCGGTTTGTGCATATCACCTTGATCCAGGGCCGCAAGGTTGGCATGTCCGGCCGCCGGTGAGCACGGAGGTTGCGGCCCTGGCTCAAGGTGATCGTCCAGTTTCAGGCGACGGGATGACCACCCAGCTACCTTGGTTCGTTCGTTCAGAACGGTTCGTCGTGCAGCCAGTCCAGTGCCTTGCGCGCCGCATTGGACACGGCGCGGTCGGGGTGTGCCACGACGACCGATTCGAGCACTTCGCGTGCGCTCGGGTGGCCGCAGATCGTCGCTCCGGCCAGGAACAGCAGTTGGTCCGGCCGGGGTTGTGAGGCGAAGTCGGCGAGGGCCTTTTCCCGGCCTTCCGTCCGGATGTCCGCCGCCAGGAGGTCCACCTTGCTGTACGTGCGCTCGCGGCCGGCGACCTCGCTGCGGTCGATCAGGCCGGCGTCGAACAGCCACGTCGTCGCGGCTGGGCCTGCTGCCGAGTGGTCCCGCAGGGCGGCGATCGCCGCGACGCCGTCGCCGCCGAGGCGCGCCAGCAGCCGGAACGTCAGCATCAGGTGTTCGAAGTCGTCCGTGCGGCGGGCCAGCGCCGACAGCTCGGCGATCGCTCGTTCGGGGTCCCGGGCGCGCAGCCACGTCGCCGAGCCCTCGTCGAGCACCTGCGCGTCCAGCGGCGCCAGGCGCGCGAACAGGACCTCCGCCGTTTCGGTCGCGAGGTCGTCCACCGTCAGCACCGGCTCGCCCTCGGCGACCCGCAGTTCGTAGGCCGCCTGCACGCCGAGCGGCAGCAGTTGCACGACCTGCCGCTCCTCTTCGGGCACCTCGTCGAGGTAGTCGACCCCGGCGAAGTCCAGCAGGTCCTCGACGTGCTCCTCGCCCGCCGGGAAGATCTCCACCAGCCCGTACTCGGCCAGCCGGTGCACCACGCGCAGGATCGTGCCGCCGTCGCCGCCCAGCATCTCCACCAGCATCGGGATCGTGGCAGGCTCCGAAGCCAGTTCGGTGACCATCTCGGCCGCGACCGGGTTGCCCAGGACCGACGCCACCGCCGCCCGCCACAGCTCGACCGGGTCGGCCAGCCGCCGCGCCGCCTTCTTCACCGGCACCAGCCGACCGCGGTAGACGCGCACCACCCCGGCCCGCTTGGCCATCGCGACGAACTCGGCAGGCGCGCTGATCTCCGCCAGGTCCCGGCCGTCGCCGACCCACTCGACGAACCGGCGCAGCTGCGGCACCACCGCCGTGACCTCGGCCTCCGCCGCCAGCCGGTCGGGCGACGCGAGCGGGAACACCGGGGACGGCGCGGCCGCCTCCGCGTCCGGGTCGCCCTGGTAGTGGCGGTACGCCAGGTCGTGCAGCAGCGTCTGGTCGACCTCGACCTCACCCCGCCGCACCCGGTCGATGAACGCCTGCGCGGCCACCTCGTTCAGCGGGTCGATGCCGTGCTCGGCCATCGCGACGGCCCAGAACTTGGCCAGCCCGAAGTTCGACGGCTCGTTCATCGCCGTGTCGAACCGGTCGGCGATCGCGGTCAGGTAAGTGCGCAGCACGGCCGGCTGCTCGCTGCGCTCGTCCAGCAGGTCGGCGTCGTCGAAGAAGTCCATCAGCGCCTCGACCGTGGACAGCACGGCCGAGGAGTGCGGGTCGAGCAGCACGACCTTGCGCGGGAACCACACCAGCAGCGCGTTGCGGAGGATGTCACGCGTCCAGCGGCCGAGCAGGCCGTCCCGTTCGAAGCGGAAGTCCAGCATCGCCCCGGCGACCACCGGGTCCACCACCCGTTGCCGCATCTGCGACCAGGCGTCCAGCTCGACGAGCAGCCGCTGCCGGGCGTCGATGAACTCTTCCTCGTCCGCTCCGGTGTACACCATCCGCATGGGTCCGATCGTCCCCCAGATGGCGCGTCTTCACACCCCCGGCGACCGTTGCGGGCCGCGAATTCCTTCGAACGCCGCAGCCAGCTGCAGCACACCGAGGTCGTCGAAGCGCCGTCCGGCGATCTGCAGCCCGACCGGCTGTCCCCCACTCGTATAACCGCAGTTCAACGACACCGCGGGCTGGCCGGACATGTTGTAGGGCACGGTGAACGCGATGTGCTCGAACGGCCGCTCCGGGTCGTTGGTCGGCGACGCCCACTCCGCGGGCGGGGCGGAAACCGGGCAGGTCGGCGACAGGACGAAGTCGTACGGCTCGCCGGCGCGTAACGCGGCGACGCTGATCGCGTCCATCTGGGCGAACCCGCGGTACGCCGCGACACCGGAGACCTCCGCGCCGCCCTGCGCCCAGGCGGCGATGTACGGCAGCACCAGCGCCTGCCGTTCCGGGGGCAGCGCGCTGATGTCGCACCACGCCCGCACGCGCCAGAAGTCGTCGAGCCCGTCCAGCATTTCCCTGGTCAGGAAGGGTTCGACCGGTTCGACGATCGCGCCGGCCGCCTCGAACCGGCTCGCCGCGTCGAGCACCGCGGCCCGCACGTCGTCCTCCACCGGCAGCCCGACCCCGGCGTCCAGCTGCAGGCCCAGGCGCAGTCCGGTGACGTCGAGTTCCAATTGTGACCAGGCGATTTCCGCCGGCGGCAGGCTCAGGTGGTCCCGGCTGTCCGGCGCGGACACCACACCCATCAGCAACGCCGCGTCCGCCACCGTGCGCGTCATGGGCCCGGCGACCCGGCCGGGGAACGGCGGGTGCACCGGCACCCGCCCGAAGCTCGGCTTCAGGCCGACCAGCCCGCACCACCCGGCGGGCAGCCGGATCGAACCGCCGATGTCGGTGCCGACGTGCAGCGGTCCGTACCCGGCGGCGGCCGCGGCGGCGGCGCCCGCGCTCGACCCGCCGGGCGTCCGCGAGAGGTCCCACGGGTTGCGGCTCGCGGTGTGGAAGCTGGACAACCCCGAGGTCAGCATCCCGTAGTCGGGCATCGTGGTCTTGCCGAGCAGCACCGCTCCGGCCTCGCGGACGCGGGCGGCGGCGGGCGCGTCGGCCGGGGCCGGGACCAGCTCGGTGGCCGCGGTGCCCAGCGGCACCGGCGTGCCCTTGGTCGCGATGTTCTCCTTCAGCGTGAGCGGCACGCCGTCGAGCGGCCCCGCCTCCCCCGCGACCCACCGCTGCTCGGACGCCTTGGCCGCGTCCCGCGCCTGCGACGGGTCGTAGGCGTAGAGCGCGTGCAGGGACGTCTCCAGCGCGTCGATGCGGGTCAGCACCGCCTCGGTGACCTCGACCGGGGACAACGTCCCGGCGCGGTAGGCGGCGAGCAGCTCGGTCGCGGTCAGATCGGTCGGCTCCACGGGTCCCTCCTCATTCCGGCGGTGTGTAGCGGCCGTCCACCGCGGTCCAGCCGCCGTCGACGGCCAGCACCGCCCCGGTGACGAAGCTCGCGGCGTCGGAGGCCAGGTAGACGACGGCCCCGGCCAGCTCGGACGCCTTGGCCCAGCGGCCGAGCGCGCTCTTGCCCGCGTACGCGGCGTACCAGTCGGGGCTGGCCTTGATCTGTTCGGTCAGCGGCGTCTCGACCACGCCGGGCGCGATCGCGTTGACCCGCACGCCGGACGGCCCGAACTCGGCGGCCGCGGTGCGGAACAGCTGCACGAGCCCCGCCTTCGTCGCCGCGTACGGCCCCTGACCGGGTTCGACGGTGGTGCCGCGGATCGAGGAGAACCCGATGATGCTGCCGCGCCCACGCTCGACCATGCCCGCACCGAAGGCCCGGACGACGTCGAAGGTCGCGCCGAGGTTGAGCGCGACGACCCGGTCGAACTCCTCGCGCCGGTAGTCGAGCAGGCGTTTGCGCACGTTCGTCGCCGCGGTCAGCACGACGACGTCCAGCACACCGAGCTCGCCCGCCGCCCGCTCGACGGCAGACGAGTCCAGCACGTCGATCTCGTAGGACTCGCCGCGGATCTCGCGCGCGGTCTCCGCCGCGGCGGCGGCGTTGCGGTCCGCGCAGATCACCTCCGCGCCGTGCGCGGCGAGCGCGAGCGCCGATTCGCGGCCGATGCCGCTGCCCGCGCCGAGCACAACGGCACGCTTCCCGTCGAGCCGGAACAGCTTCTCGTAGTTCACGCCCTGATCACCGCCATCCGCGTCACGGTCAGCTCGTCGATCGCGAACCGCGGCCCCTCGCGCCCGATGCCGGAGTCCTTCACGCCGCCGTAGGGCATGGTGTCCGACCGGAACCCGGGCACCTCGTTCACCACGACACCACCGACCTCCAGCTCGTCGAGCGCCCGCATCGCGGTGCGCAGCGAGCGGGTGAACACGCTCGCGTGCAGCCCGTACCGCGAGTCGTTGACCTGCGCGAACGCCGTGTCCACGTCGGGCACGCGGCGCAGGCAGACCACCGGCCCGAAGATCTCCTCGTCCCAGCAGTCCACGCCGTCGGGCACGTCCGTCAGCACGGTCGGCCGGATGATCCCGTCCACCGCTTCGCCGCCCGCGGCCACCTTCGCGCCCGCGGCGACCGCCGCCGAGATCCAGTCCAGCACGCGACGGGTGGACCGTTCGTCGATCAACGCGGACACCCGGGTCTTCTCGTCCCGCGGGTCGCCGGTGACGACCTCGGGCAGCCGGGCCAGCAGGCGTTCGGTGAACTCGTCCGCCACCGCGTCGACGACGAGCAGCCGCTGCACGGAGATGCACGCCTGCCCGGACGCGTAGAACCCGCCGCGCAGCACCGCGTCCACGGCCGCGTCGAGGTCGGCGTCCTCGGCGACCACCAGCGCCGAGTTCGAACCCAGTTCCAGCAGGGTCTTCCGCGGCGCCGCGTCCTTCGCGATCCGGTGCCCGACGGCAGCCGAGCCGGTGAACGACACCGCGCCGATCCGCGGGTCGGTGACCAGCGCGGATCCGACCTCGGCATCACCGGTGACCAGCTGGACCATCGGCAGCGGTGCGCCGACGGCAGCCGCCGCCTCGCGCACGAGGTGCACCAGCCACAACGTCGACAGCGGCGTCTGCGGCGCCGGCTTCACGATCACCGGGCACCCCGCGGCGACGGCGGGCGCGATCTTGTGCGAGGCGAGCAGCAGCGGGTAGTTGAACCCGGCGACGCCGACGACCACGCCGATCGGCTTGCGCACCCAGAACCCGGTGAGCCCCTCGCCGGCGGGCAGCAGGTCCAGCGGCACGGTCTCGCCGTGCAGCCGGGCGACCTCCTCGGCCGCGGCCTGCCACGTCACCATGGTGCGGGCGACCTCGACGCGGCAGTCGACGAGCGGCTTGCCGGTCTCCACGACCAGCAGTCCCTCCAGCTCGTCCCGCCACTCCACCAGCGACCGGTGCACGCCCAGCAGCACCTCGCGGCGCACGTGCGAGGGCAGCTTCGCCACCTCACGCGCGACGAGCACCGCCTCGTTGACCGCGAGGTGCGCCAGGTCGGGCGTGCCGACCGGCGCCCGCGCGACCACGCAGCCGTCGTAGGGAAACCTGATCTCCGTCGTGTCCGGTGTGGACACCCAGTCGGACCCGATCGGCAGTCCGTCGGGATAGGGGTCGAACATCATCGTCCTCCCTGCAGCCTGGCCAGTTCCGCACGCAGGTTCGGGGCCGCCGCGACGAGCTCCCTCGTGTAGGGATGTCGCGGATCGCCGTAGACCTGTTCCACCGCGCCCAGCTCGACGAGCTCCCCGGAGCGCATCACGGCGACCGTGTCGCAGACCCGGCGTACCACGGCGAGGTCGTGCGAAACGAACACCAGCGTCAGCTCGAAGCGCTCGGTCAGCTCGGCGAGGAGGTCGAGGATCTGCTTGCGCACCGACACGTCCAGTGCGCTGACGGGCTCGTCCGCGATCAGCACCCGCGGGCGCGGCGCGAGCGCGCGGGCGATCGAAATCCGCTGCCGCTGGCCGCCGGAGAACTGGTGCGGGTACCGGCTCGCCGCGTCCGGCGGCAACCCGACCGCGGTCAGCAGCTCCGCGACGCGGTCCGGATCGCGGCGGCCCAGCGGTTCGGAAATGATGTCCCGCACGCGCATCCGCGGGTCGAGCGAGCCCATCGGGTCCTGGAACACCACCTGCAACGCGCTGCGGAGGAACCCCAGCTTCCGCTCGGGCAGGCCGTCGATGCGCCTGCCGTCGAAGGAGATCTCGCCGGAGGTGGGCCGGTCCAGCCCGGCCAGCAGGCGCACCAGGGTGGACTTGCCGGAGCCGGATTCGCCGACGATGCCGAAGCGCTGCCCGGCCGCGACGGTGAACGACACCCCGCGCAGCGCGTGCACCTCGCGTGGCCGCCGGTAGTGGCGGTGGACGTCCCGCAGTTCGATCACGCCGCCTCCAGGTCCGACGCGGCCAGCAGCTTCTTCGTGTAGTCGTGCCGCGGCCGGGTGAGAACGTCCGAAGTAGACCCTTCCTCGACGATCCGGCCCTCGAACATGACGAGCACCCGGGTGCAGACCCGCGCCACCACCGCGAGGTCGTGCGTGATGAACAGCAGCGCCGTCTCCCGCTCGGCGACTCCGGTCAGGATCAGGTCGAGCACCTGCGCCTGCACCGTGACGTCCAGCGCCGTCGTCGGCTCGTCGCAGATCAGCAGCGCCGGATCGTTGGCCAGGGCGATCGCGAGCACCACCCGCTGCCGCTGACCGCCGGAGAGCTGGTGCGGGTAGGCGCGGGCGAGCTGCTCCGGATCGGGCAGCTTCACCGCGTCCAGCAACGCCACCGCGGCCTCGTGGGTGGCTTGCCGCGACCTGCGGGTGTGCAGCCGGATCGCCTCGGCGACCTGGCGGCCGACGCGCATCAGCGGGTTCAGCGCGGTCATCGGCTCCTGGAACACCATCGCCAGGTCCCGTCCCCGCCGACGCGACAGCTCTCGTTCGGACGCGCCCAGCAGCTCGGTGCCGGTCAGCTTCGCCGAACCGCTCGCCCGCAACCCCTCCGGCAGCAGGCCCATCACGGCGGACGCGGTCAGCGACTTGCCGGACCCGGACTCGCCGATCAGCCCGACCCGCTCACCGGCGCCGACCGCGAACGACACCTCGCGCACCAGCGGGTGCGCGCCGGCGTGCACGGACAACTCCGAAACTTCGAGGGTCATCGCCGCTCCAGCCGGGGGTCGAGTCGGTCGCGCAGACCGTCGCCGAGCAGGTTGAACCCGAGCACCGCGATCGCGATCGCGAGACCCGGCACCAGCGCGAGCCGCGGCTGCACCGTCAACAGTTCCTGGGACTCCTGCAGCATGCGCCCCCAGGACGGCGTCGGCGGCCGCGTGCCGAACCCGAGGAACGACAGCGCCGCCTCGGCCAGCACCGCGATGCCGAACGACACCGAGCACTGCACGATCACCAGCCCGCCGATGTTCGGCAGCACGTGCCGCCGCGCGATGAAGAACCGCGACCGGCCCGCCGAGCGCGCCGCCAGCACGTACTCCGTGCTCATCACCTGCAACGTGCCGGAGCGGGCCACCCGCGCGAACGACGGGATGGTCGCGACTCCGATCGCGATCATCGCGGTGACCGTGCTCGCGCCGTAGACCGCGCCGAGCATGATCGCCAGCAGCAGCGCCGGGAACGCGAGCACCAGGTCGTTGACCCGCATGACGAACTCGCCGAGCCACCGCTTCGACATCCCGGCCAGGATCCCCAGCGGCGTCCCGACCAGCGCGGCGACGCCGACCGCGATCACGCCGACGTACAGCGTCGTGCGCGCGCCGACGAGGATCTGGCTGAACACGTCCCGGCCGAACTTGTCGGTGCCGAACCAGTGCTCACCGGTCGGCCCGAGCAGCCGGGCGGTCGATTCGACCTTCAGCGGATCGTGCGGCGTCCACACGAACGACACCAGCGCCGCCAGCACCACGAGCCCGACCAGTACCGCCCCGGCGATCAACGCCGGCGATGTCCGCCCCTTCACCGCGCCGTCCTCAGCCGGGGGTCGATCACCACGTACAGCAGATCGACCACGAAGTTGACCACCAGCACCGCGACCACCAGCACGAGCACGATGCCCTGCACCGACAGCAGGTCACGCGCCGACACCGAGTCCAGCAGCATGCTGCCCAGGCCGGGCAGCACGAACACCCGCTCCACCACGACCGCGCCGACCAGCAGCGTGGTCAGCTGGAGCCCGAGCACGGTCACCACCGGGACGGCGGCGTTGCGCATGCCGTGCCGCATCAGCGCCGGGTACGGACGCAGGCCCTTAGAGCGGGCGGTGCGCAGGTAGTCCTGGCCGAGCGTGTCCAGCACCGCCGAGCGCACGTACCGCGTGAGCACCGCGCCCTGCACGAGCCCGAGCGACAACGCGGGCAGGATCAGCCCGCGCAGGAACTCGCCGGTGTCGACGTTCGGCGGCGTCCACCCGCCCGACGGCAGCCACCGCAACTGCACCGCGAACACCTGCACGAGCAGGATCCCGGCGAGGAACGCCGGCACCGCCACCCCGAGCTGCGAGAGGCCGGAGATGGCCGTGCCACCGAAGCGCCGGTGCCACACCGCGGCGAGCGCGCCGAACGGCACCGCGAGCACCACCGCGACCAGCATCCCCGCGCCCACCAGCCACAACGTCACGCCGAGCCGGTCCACCAGCTGCGGCCCGATCGCCTCGCCGGTGACGTAGGAGCGGCCGAAGTCGCCCTGCAGCACCCCGCCCATCCAGCTCAGGTACTGCTCGACCAGCGGCCGGTCGAGGCCGAAGTCGGCGCGCGTCCTGGCGAGCAGCTCCGGGGTGGCGTTGATGCCGAGCGCGACCTGCGCCGGATCGCCGGGCAGCACCGCCATGAACGCGAACACCACGATGGAGGCGACCAGCACGCTGACCACCAGGATCGCCACGCGGCGCAGGATCGCGGCGGTCATCAGCCCAGCCCCGTCAGGTCGAAGGACTCGCTGACCTGGTTGGCGGCGAGCCCGGTCACCTTCTTCTTCGCCACCACGACGTTCGGGTACAGGAACAGCCAGTCGGCGGCCGCGTCCGCGGTGATGGTGCGGGCGGCCTCGCGCATGTCCGCGACCTGCTGCTCCGGCGTGCCCGCGTCCGCGTCCGAGATGAGCTGCTTCACCCGCGGGTTGTCGTAGCCCCAGTAGTACTTGGGGTTGCCGAAGGTGGTGATGTCGCGGGCTTCGACGTGCTGGACGATCGAGGCGTCGAAGTCGTGGTCGGTGAACACCTGCTTGAGCCACACGGCCGGGAAGTCCAGCGGCTCGATCGTGACTCGCACGCCGATGTCTGCCAGATCCGAGGCGACCACCTGCGCGGCGGCCGTCGCGTACGGCAGGTTCGCGACGCGCAGCCGGATCGACAGGTTCGTCTGCCCCGCCTCGGCCAGCAGCGTCTTCGCCTGCACCGGGTCGTGCGGGTAGTAGCCGGCGAGGTCCTCGTACCAGGGGTCGGTGGGCGGGACCATGCTGCCGAGCACCGTGCCGCGACCGGCCCACGCGGTGTCCAGCAACGCCTTGCGGTCGATGGCCAGGGTGAGGGCGCGGCGGACGCGCACGTCGTTGAAGGGTGCTTTCGCGCCGTTGAAGGAGAGCACGACCTCGCCGTTCGTGGTGCCCTGCAGGACGGTGAACCGGTTGTCGTTCTCGAACTGCGGGATCGAGTCCGGCGCGGTGATCTGCGCGATGACGTCGATGCCGTTGCTGAGCAGCGCGTTGTTCAACGCGGTCGGATCCTTGATGTACTTCAGGATCACCGTCCGGTAAGCCGGTTTCCGGCCCCAGTAGCCGGGGTTGGCGGCCAGGACGATCGAATCGCCGCGCCGCCGGGACTGCACCTCGTACGGCCCGGTGCCGACGGGCTTGCCCGCCAGGTCGGCGACCCCGGTGGGGCTGAACATCGCGCCGACGCGGCCGGTCATGTCGAACAGCCAGCCGTTGCTGGGTTTCTTCAGCACCACCCGGGCGTGCAGCGGGTCGACCACCTCGACGTGGTCCACGACGTCCATCTTGGACTTGATGGAGATCGTCCAGTCGGTCTTGACCCGGTCGATGGAGAACTTCACGTCGTCGGCGGTGAACGGCGCGCCGTTGCTGAACGTCACGCCGGGCTGGAGCTGGAAGTCGTAGGTGCGCCTGTCCTCGCTCACGGTCCAGGACCTGGCGAGCAGCGGCACGATCTTGCCGCTGCTGTCCAGCTTCACCAGGCCCTCGTAGACGTTGTAGAGCAGGGCCTGCGGGATGGCGGTGCCGTCGGTGCGGGTGAAGTCGAAGTTCGCCGGCTCGGCGGTGAACCCGACCGCGAGCGTGTCCGGGCCGGAGCCGACCGTCGCCGTGGATCCGGCGGAGCAGGCCGAAACCACCAGCAGGAGTGCCAGTGCCGCGGAAATTCGGACTTTCATCCTCACCCCGAGTCAGTATGCTGGTCCGACCAGTAGCCTAGGTTTGCACCACACGGGGTGAAGGTCAAGACACGATGGAATTCGAGCCGGTCAGCCCGGTCCGCGCCTACGAGCGGATCGTGGAACAGATCGAGCAGGCCGTGCTCACCGGCCGGCTCCGGCCGGGCGAGCGGCTGCCCGGCGAACGCGAGCTGATGGCCCAGTTCGGGGTCAGCCGCTCCACGATCCGCGAGGCGCTGCGGGTCCTGCAGGCCGGCGAGGTGATCCGCTCGCGTCCTGGTGATCCGCGTGGGCCGGAGGTCCTGCCCGCGTCACCGGCGAGCCTGCAGAAGTCGCTGGACCGGCTGGCGCGCGCGGAAACGCTCGGGCTGGCCGAGCTGCTGCAGTTCCGGATGATCCTGGAGGGCTCGGCGTACCGGCTGGCCGCCGAGCTGCGGACCGAAGAGGACCTGTCGGAGCTGCGCGCGGCGCTGGCGGCGATGACGGAGAGCCTGGACGACTACGCGACCTTCAGCCGCGCGGACGTCGCGTTCCACGACGTGGTCGCGCGGGCCGGGCGGAACACGCTGATCGTGGTGTGCGGCAAGGTCGTGCGCGGGGTGGTGCTGGACCTGATCGCGGGCAAGCTGAAGAACTCGACGGACCGGCAGTCGCTGATGGCGGCGTCGGTCGCGCACCACAAGGAAGTGCTGCGCGCGGTGGAGGACGGCGACGGCCCGCTGGCGGCCCGGCTGGCGCGGCGCGCCCTGTTCGACTACTACGCCGAGTACGTCGGCGCGGACGAGCGGATCGTGCTGGAACACCTGCTGGACTGAAAATTCGGTGGTGCCACGCAATGGTTGATCGCTACCGTCCGGGCGTGGCGTACGAACACCCGCTGGCCTACGTCCTCGGCCTGGAAGGCCTGGCGCTGCTGCGATCCTTCCGCGGCGAGCACGACCGCGCGTTCGTCGCGGAACGCCTCGCCGAGATCCGCCGGCTGCTGGCGGAGTCCCCGGACGGCGTGGAGGTCGCGCACGTCGACCCGGTCGAGGGCTACGACCTGTGGGCGCCGACCTACGACTCCCCGAACCCGGCGTTCGACTTCGACGAGCCGTTCGTGCGCGAGATCGCCGGCCGGCTGTCCCCGGGGGTGGCATTGGACGCGGCCTGCGGAACTGGCCGGGTGACGGCGGTGCTCGCGGAGTGCGGCCACCGGGTGGTGGGCGTCGACTCCTCGCCGGGGATGCTCGAACTGGCCCGGAAACGCTTGCCCGACGGGGAATTCCACGTCGGGAGCCTCACCGAGCTGCCGTCCGGGCCGGTCGACCTGGTGACCTGCTCGCTCGCGCTGACGCACGTGCCGGACCTGGGCCCGGTGTTCGCGGAGTTCGCGCGCGTGTTGCGCCCCGGCGGGTGCGTGGTGATCGCCGACGTGCACCCGGAGCAGGTGGCGCGTGGTCACGTCCCGGCGGTGCGCCGCGCGGACGGTGCGCCCGGCCGGGTCCTTTCGCACTGCCACCGCACCGGCGACTACCTGCGGGCCGCGCTCGCCGCCGGGCTGGAACCGGTGCGGTGCGAGGAACCGGCGGCGCCGGCGCGGGAGATCCCGGCGTCCGAGCCCGGCCCGTGGGAGACGTGGCCGTGGTCGCTGGCCGGACTGGCGCCGGCGGCCGCGCAGGCCGCCGGCGCCGGTGTCCCGTCGATGATCCTGTGGGAGTTCCGGAACTAGTCCTCGGCCAGTAGCGCGTCGATCTGGCCCTCGGCGAGCTTCATGCCCTCCTCCATGCCCATCTCGATCAGCTTTTCCAGCTGCTCCAGGCTGTCGAAGGAGTTCACGGTGGTCATCCGGGTGCCGCCGCCGTTCGCCTCGATGGTGACCGCGCAGTGGATGACCGGCATCTCCGTGTTCCGCTCGCCCTTGTCGTCGGCGAAACCGTCGTCGAACTCCAGCCGGTGCGGGGCCTCGACCGCGGTGATCTCCCACCAGCCGTGGGACTTCGTGCCGTCCGGCCCGGTCATGAAGTAGCTGGAGCGGCCGCCTGCCTTGAAGTCGTGCTGCTCGAACGTGGCGGGCCAGGTCGGCGGGCCCCACCACCGCTCGAGCTTGCGCGGGTCCTCCCACACCCGCCACACCCGCTCCGGCGCGGCGTCGTACTCCGCGACGATCGTGAGGGTGAGGGCTTCGGTGTCCTTGTGCGAGCTGATGACCGTCATTCGTCCTCCTCGGACAGGATGTCGCCGATCGCGTCGGCGCGGTGGCGCCAGATCTGTTCGTATTCGTCGAGCAGGCGGGCCGCCTTGCGCAGGACCTCGGGATTGCCGTGCACGAGCTGCTCCCTTCCGCTCCGCTGTTTGACGACCAGCGACGCCCGCGCGAGCACCGCCACGTGCTTCTGCACGGCGGCGAAACTCATGTCGTACCTGCGGGCGAGCTGCGAGATCGACTCCTCCTGGCGGAGCACCCTGGTGACGATGTCGCGCCGGGTGGTGTCCGCGAGTGCGTGGAAGATGCGATCGATCTCCGCGTCGTCGAGTTGACTTACAACCACATGGTTGTACGTTAGTGGCCGCGGAACCGTCTGGCAAGAGGTGACTCCTTGCTCCCGGCGGGACACCCGTAGTACACCCGTCCGTATGACTGGGGTCGGGCTTTGCCTGTCCGGTGGCGGCTATCGCGCGATGCTGTTCCACCTGGGCGCGTTGTGGCGCATCAACGAACTGGGCTGGCTGCCCGAGCTGACGCGGATCTCCAGCGTCTCCGGCGGTTCGATCACCGCGGGCGCGCTCGCCGTCGCGTGGCCGCGGCTGGAGTTCACCGGCGGGGTGGCGGCCAACTTCACCGACGAGGTCGTGCGGCCGGTGCGCGCGCTCGCCGGGCGGACGCTCGACGTGCCGGTGATCCTGCGCGGCTTGGTGACGCCCGGCCGCAGCACCGGGGAGGTCCTCGCGGCGGCGTACCGGAAGCACCTGTTCGGCGACCTCCTGCTGCCGGACCTGCCCGCGCACGGCCCGCACTTCGTGTTCACCGCGACCGACCTGCAGGACGGCGACCAGTGGTGGTTCTACCGGGAACGGCAGCAGGACCCGCCGGTCCAGCTCGCGACCGCGGTCGCGGCGTCGTCGGCGTTCCCGCCGTTCCTGTCGCCGGTCGTGCTGACCACGCCGGTCCCGGGCGAGGACCGGCGCATCGAGCTGAGCGACGCCGGCGTGTTCGACAACCTCGGCCTGGACCCGGTGATCGGGCACTGCGACACGGTGCTCGTCAGCGACGCGGGCAAGCGGATGGACAAGCTGCGGTCGGTGTCCCGGAACTGGCCAGGCCAGCTGCTGCGCACGCTCGACATCATGGACAACCAGGTCCGCACGCTGCGCACGTCGTCGCTGATCAAGTCCTATGTGGACGGCACGTTCGCGGGCGCCTACTGGGGCAGCTACAGCGACATCGACAACTTCGAGGTCGACGACGCGCTGCCCGCGCCGCTCAGCCGGACCCGCACGCTCGCCGAGTCACCCACCCGGCTGCGGCGCACCCCGGCCGCGGCGCAGGAGCGGCTGATCAACTGGGGCTACGCCATCTGCGACGCCGGAATGCGCCGGTGGGTCGACCCGAAGGCCAAGCCACCGGCGGACTTCCCCTACCCCGCCGCGGGCGTTTAGCGGAGCAGCTCCTCCAGGAGGTCGGCCGCCCGCGTGGAGCCGCCCTCGGCGCGGGTCTCCTCGCGCAGCCGGGCGGACCTGCGGGCGACCTCGGGGTCGGCGACGAGTTCCAGCAGGGTGCTCCGCAGCAAGTCGGCCGTCGCGTCCGGGGTGTCGATCCGCCGCGCCACGCCGAGTTCGACCAGGCGGTCGGCGTTCATGAACTGCTCGGCGGCCTGCGGCACCGCGATCATCGGCACGCCCGCGTGCAGTCCTTCCGCGCTGCTGCCCATGCCGGCGTGCGTGACGAACGCGTCGGCCTGCGCCAGGATCGCCGGCTGCGGCACCCAGGACCGGACCTCGACGTTGGCCGGGACCTCCCCCAGCTCGGCCGGGTCGACGTACTTGCCGATCTGCAGCACCACGTGCCAGCCGGGCAGGTTCCCGAACGCGGCGAGGCATTCCCGGTAGAACGCGGCCTGGCGCGTGTAGGCCGAGCCGAGCGAGACCAGCAGGACCTTCCCGGCGTCCGCGGGCCGCGTCCACGCGCCGACATCCCCGCGGTCGCCGAGGCACGGCCCGACGAAGGTCACGCTGTCGTCCACCCGCTCGGCGTTCGGCTGCATCGCGCGGGGGATCAACGCCAGCGCGCGCGGCGGCCGGCCGGAGAACGCGTCGCTGTCCAAAGTGGTCGCCCCGGACGAGGCGAGCCAGTCGGCGAACTTCGCCCGGTGCGCGTCGGCACCAGGCAGCGCCCACAACTGCGCCGCGACCTCTTCCTCGTAGCCCTTCCAGGCCACGAACGTCGGCGACAACTGCACCAACGGGCGCCCCTGCGATTCGGCGAGGACGCGCGCGCCGTACGCGCCGATGTCGTAGAGGTAGAGGTCCGCCGGATCCGCGTCGTAGACGGCACGCAACTGCGGGAGCGCCTGGATCGCGTCGTCGAGGAACAGGTCCATCGCCGCGATCGGGTCGGCGGGCCAGTCGTTGTCGGCCACCGGTAGCGTCGAGGTGCACGGCACCAGTTCGGCGCCGGTCGGCTCGATCAGGTGGGCCACGGCCGGGTCGTTGGCGTAGGTCACGCGGTGGCCGCGGGCGACCAGCTCGCGGATCACTTCGAGGCTGGGCAGGACGTGGCTGACGGCCGGGACCCCGACCATGGCGATGTGCTTGCTCATGTCAACGGCGACCCTAACGGGATCACGCCGGGCGGGCATCCGGATTTCCTTGACCTCCAGTTATCTGGAGGTTCTAGCGTGAATCCCATGATCTTCACCGAACGCGAGCGCGCGTACCTGGCCGGCCAGCGGCTCGGCCGCATGGGCACCGTCGACACCAAGGGGCGCCCTCAGGTCCGGCCGCTGAGCTTCCGGCTCAACGACGACGGCACGATCGACATCGGCGGACCCGCGCTCAGCAAGAGCCAGAAGTGGCGCAACCTCGAACGCAACCCCGAGGTGTCGTTCGTCGTCGACGACATCACCCCGGACGAGCCGGGCGCCGTCAAACCCGGCTGGGGGCGCGGCGTCGAGGTCCGCGGCACCGCCGAACTGATCACCGGCGTCGAGCCGCCGGAGTTCGGGCGCGGCTTCTTCAGCGACGAGCTGATCCGGATCCACCCGCGGGTCGTGCACGCCTGGCACCTGGACCCGGACCAGCTGACGCGGCGGGCTCAGGTCAGCGCCTGAGCCAGGTCCCGCCAGAGGTCCTCGGGGTCCTCCAGGCCGACGCTGAACCGCACCAGGCCGGCGGGCACGTGCGCGTCGCCCGGCCACATAGCGCGGCGCTCGACGATGCTCTCCACCCCGCCGAGGCTGGTGGCGTGCCGGATCAGCCGCAGCGACGCGCACAGGCGGTCGGCGGCGTCCGCGTCGGCGAGGTCGAAGGCGATCATCGTGCCCTGGCCGGGATAGCGCACCTTCGTCACCGCCGGGTGCGCGCCGAGCCGCTCCGCGAGCAGCGCCGCGGTGCGGGACTGTTCGGCCAGCCGGACCGGCAGCGTCCGCAACCCGCGCAACGCGAGCCACGCCTCCAGCGCGCCAGGGGTGGCGCCGTTGCGGGTGCGGGCGTCGCGCAGCTCCGCGGCCACGCCCTCGTCCGCGGCGATCGTCAGCCCGAGCAGCAGGTCGCTGTGCCCGCCGATCAGCTTGGTCGCGCTGTGCACGACGATGTCCGCGCCCAGCGACAACGGCTGCTGGGCCAGCGGCGTGGCGAACGTGTTGTCCACGACGACCCGCGCGCGCTGACCCGTCAGCGCGGCGATGTCGATCAGGTCCAGCGTCGGGTTGGTCGGCGACTCGACCCACACCACGTCGGCCTCACGGGCGGCGGCCAGCCAGCCCTCCCGGTCGGACGGCTCGATGCGGCGCACCTTCAGCCGCCCCTTGGCCGCGGCGTGGTCCAGCAGCCCACGGGTGCCCGCGTAGCTGTAGACCGGCACGGCGACCTCGGCGCCGACGTCCAGCAGGTCCAGCACCGCGGCCGCGGTCGCGATGCCGGACGCGAACGCCGTCGCGTGCCCGCCTTCGAGCGCTCCCACGGCTTCTTCGAGCGCGGCCCAGGTCGGCGTGCCGTCCTCCCGCGCGTACCGGAAGCCCGCGCCGGCGAGGTAGGTGCTCGCCGGGACCAGCGGGGTGTTCAGCGGCTCACCGGCTTCGTCCGGTCGTCCGGCGGCCACCGCACGGCTGCGCGGCGTGAGGTCGTCGAGGTTCACGCTGCTCATTACAACAGCCGACCACGAGCTGGGCGTGCGGCCCCCGGAGCCGCTGGGTACCGTGCAGCGACCGCAAACACAGGGAGGAACACGCATGGCACTCGAACGCCCCGAGGTCGACAAGCCGACCGGGCCGCCCCCGGCCGAGCTGGAGGTCACCGACCTCACCGTCGGCGACGGTCCCGAAGCCGCCGCGGGCAACGTCGTGTCCGTGCACTACGTCGGCGTCTCGCACTCGACCGGCGCGGAGTTCGACGCGTCCTGGAACCGGGGTGAGCCGCTGCGCTTCCCGCTCGGCGCCGGGCACGTCATCCCGGGCTGGGACCAGGGCGTGCAGGGCATGAAGGTCGGCGGTCGCCGCCGTCTGGTCATCCCGCCGCACCTGGCCTACGGCGACCGCGGCGCGGGCGGCGTCATCAAGCCGGGCGAGACCCTCGTCTTCGTGGTGGACCTGGTCGACGTCAGCTGAGCCGGGACGCCACCCGCGCCAGCAGGCCCGCCACGGCCTCGACGTGCGCGGCCGGCCGGGGGCGGTGCACCGCGTACACCTCGCGGTCCAGCGCGCTCCCGGCCAGGTCGCGCACCACGATCCCGTCGGCGCCGCGCACCACGCTCGCCGGCACCAGAGCCGCGCCCAGCCCGGCCCGGACCAGCGCGAGGATCGCCGCGTAGTCCCGGGTCTCGTAGGCGATCCGCGGCTCCACCCCGTCCTTGGCGGCCAGCAGGTCCAGGCACTGGCGGTCGGCCGAGATCCAGTCGTCGTCGGCGAGGTCGATCAGCTTCACCTCGGGCTTGCGCGCGGCCGGGTGGTGGGCGGGCAGCACCAGCCGCAGCCGGTCGGCGAGCAGCGGCACCCGCGTCAGCCCGCGTGACGGCGGCAGCTGCCGCCCCGGGTAGCGGTGGGTGATCAGCAGGTCCAGCTCGCCCGAGACCACCAGGTCGTAGCCCTCCGGCGGCTCCAGGTCCACCAGCCGCAGCCGGGTCGACGGGTACGCCCGCCGGAACTCCCCCACGACCTGCGGCAACAGCACCTGCCCCGCGGTCGCGAAGGTGCCCACCGTCAACGCGGCGGGCGGCTGGTCGCGCAGGGCCGCAAGCGTTTGCTCCGCCTCCCGCAGCTCCCCCGCGATCGCCTCGCCGTGCCGGACCAGCAGCCGTCCGGCCTCGGTGAGCACCGTCCCGGTCGCGCGGCGCTCCAGCAGCGCGCAGCCCGCCTCGCGTTCGAGCCGGGCCAGTTGCTGGGACAGCGCGGAGGCGGTGAAGCCCATGTTCCGCGCCGCGGTGGCGATGGACCCGGCGTGGGCGACCTCGACCAGGACGCGCAGCCGTTCGGCGACGAGCATGCCGTAAGTATCGCTAATGCCGGGCAACGGGAAAGCGCTGGCGGCTTACGGCCGTCCTGCGCACAGTGGAGTCATGACAAGCACGGTCGTCCCCGACGTCACCGCCGCCGCGGAGCGCATCCGCCCGTACGTCCGCCACACCCCGGTGCTGCGCGCCGAAGTCGACGGTCGCCCGCTCGTGCTGAAGCTCGAGCACCTGCAGCGCACCGGCTCGTTCAAGCTGCGTGGCGCGCTGAACGCCCTGCTCGCCGGGGAGCGGCCGGAGCAGGTCGTCACCGCGTCCGGCGGCAACCACGGCATCGGCGTGGCGACGGCCGCGGCGATCCTCGGCCTGCCCGCGACCGTGTTCGTGCCGGACGGCGTCCCGGCCGGCAAGGCACGCCGGATCGAGGCGGCCGGCGCGCGGCTGGTGCGGGCGGGCACGCGGTACGCCGACGCGGCGGCGGCAGCCCACGAAGCCGCGCAGGCGCCGGGCGCGCGGTACGTCGAGGCCTATAACGACCCGGTCGTGATCGCCGGCCAGGGCACGGTGGCCGCGGAGATCGTCGCCGACGCGCCCGAGGTGGATGCGATCGCGGTGGCCGTCGGCGGCGGCGGGCTCGCGGCCGGGGTGGCGCTCGGCTCCGGCGGGCGGCTGACGGTCGCGGTCGAGCCGGAGCGGTGCTCCTGCCTGCACCAGGCGCTCGCGGCCGGGCACCCGGTGGACGCGGAGGTGGACTCGGTCGCCGCGTCGGCGCTGGGCGCGACCCGCGTCGGGGAGGTCCCGTTCGAGGTGCTGTCCGGGCCGGGCGTGCGGTCGCTGGTGGTCAGCGAGGCGGAAATCCTCGCGGCGCGGGACCGGCTGTGGGACGAGTTCCGGCTGGCCGTCGAACCGGCGGCCGCGGTGCCGTTCGCCGCGTGGCTGGCCGGCGCCGTGCCCGGCGAAGTGCCGTGCGTCCTGCTCTGCGGCGCCAACGCGGATTGGACGCCGTGACTACCGCGGGGCCGGGCCGGATCCGATCGTGGTGAGCATCGCCACCGCCGCCGCTACGCCTGAGGCGCCGGAGACCGTCGAGGTCCTCGCCGATCTCGTCCAACCGCCCCGCCGCGGCCACGTTCAGGTTGTCCCGTCGACGCGGTCACGCATGTGACAGTCCCTGTCGTTGTGCATCAGAACGCCCACCACCTCGCGGGAGCGCTCCTCACCGCGGCGGGGTGGAACGAAAAAACCCGGGCTCTGGGATCCAGAGCCCGGGTCATCGGGTGGGCGAGGAGGGAGTTGAACCCTCACGTCCTTTCGGACACACGGACCTGAACCGTGCGCGTCTGCCATTCCGCCACTCGCCCGAGTTGCCTGCGACAGCGAAGAGAACTCTAGCAGGCCGTTTCGGGGCCCTTCACCGGGGGTCGTGTCGAAGGGCGCGGATCCCGATAGGATCGATGCGAAAGCACATGGTGCGAAGGAGGGTGAGGGGTTCCGTGGGTCGCGTTGAGCGCTTCGATCGACGCCTGGAATCCCTGGTGGGAAACACCTTCGCACGCATGTTCGGCGGCAACGTCGTCACGCAAGAAGTGGCGCAGGCCCTGGAACGCGAAGGCGAGGACAACGTTCGTGAGCTGGCCGGTGGCAGGCTGCTCGCCCCCAACCACTACATCGTGTCACTGGGGCCGACTGACTACGACCGGATGGCCGGCGATGAGTTGCGCGTCACCAGGGTGCTCACGGAAGCCGTCAAGGAGCACCTCGCCGAACACGGTTGGGACACCTATGGTGACGTCGTAGTTTCGCTCGAGCGCAACGACGCGCTGCATACTGGACAATTCAAGACCCGTTCATCCGTCGACCCCGACGTCAGCGCGCGTAACGTCGCGGGTGCAGGACGGTCAGCACGACCCAGCAACGCAGGAGACCCAGCAATGAGCCAGCCCCCCGGCTACGGCCAAGGCCAATACGACCAGGGTGACCCGTACGGCCAGCAGGGCCAGTACGGCTACGGACAGCAGGGACAGCCCGGTTATGACCAGGGTGGCTATGGCCAGCCGGGTTACGACCAGGGTTACGGCCAGCAGCCCGGGTACGACCAGGGCTATGGCCAGCAGCCCGGGTACGACCAGGGCGCCGGCTACGGCGGCCAGCCGGGTTACGACCAGGGTTACGGGCAGCAGCAGCCCGGCTACGACCAGGGCTACGGCCAGCCGCAGGGCGGCTACGACCAGGGTTACGGCCAGCAGCCCGGCTATGACCAGGGCTACGGCCAGCAGCCCGGGTACGACCAGGGCTACGGGCAGCAGCCCGGCTACGGCACCCCGCCGGGTGGCTACGGCCCGCCGCAGGGCGCTCCGGACCCGTACGCGCAGCAGGGCTACGCTCCGCCGCCCGCCGCGCCGGGTGCGGGCCGCCAGCTGCAAGCCGTCCTCCAGCTCGACGACGGCTCGAACCGGAACTACACCCTCAAGCAGGGCGGCAACGTCATCGGCCGCGGCCAGGACGCCGACTTCCGCCTGCCCGACACCGGTGTCTCCCGCCGCCACCTGGAGATCACCTGGGACGGCCAGAGCGCGACGCTCGCCGACATCGGCTCCACGAACGGCACCACGGTCAACGGCACGCCGGTGCAGACGTGGCAGCTCGCGGACGGCGACGTGATCCGGGTCGGCCACTCCTCGCTGGTGTTCCGCACGCAGGGCTGACACGCGCGCCGGTAACCTGCGCCTGACCGGGTTCGCACCCGAAATCCCGTGTCCCGCAGAATGACCCCTGCGGGACGCCGCGGCGCACGCGTGCCACGGTCGGGAGAACAGAAGGCGGAGACACGTGCCGGAGCTGGTCGTTCAACTCACCAGAGTGGGCTTTCTCGTGCTGCTCTGGCTGTTCGTGCTGGCTGCCCTTCGGGTGGTGCGCTCGGACCTGTACGCGGCGTCGGGCCTGAAGGTCGCGATGCCCGGGTTGCGCCGCGCCAAGGAGCAGAAGAAGCCGCGGGGCAACGCCAAGACGCCCCGCCAGCTGCTCGTCACCCACGGGGCGCTGGCCGGCACGCGGATCACCCTCGACGGCAGGCCGATCACGCTCGGCCGGGCCGACGACTCCACCCTGGTGCTGGACGACGACTACGCCTCGACCCGGCACGCCCGGCTGTCGCTGCGCGGCACGGACTGGTACGTGGAAGATCTGGGATCGACCAACGGGACTTATCTGGACCGGGCTAAGGTCACTGCACCCCTCCGAGTTCCACTCGGTGTCCCCATCCGGATCGGCAAGACGGTGATCGAGCTTCGCCCATGACACTCGTTCTTCGCTACGCGGCCCGCAGCGACCGTGGCCTGGTGCGGTCCAGCAACCAGGACTCGGTGTACGCGGGCCCCCGCCTGCTCGCACTCGCCGACGGCATGGGTGGCCATGCCGCGGGTGAGGTGGCCAGCAAGGTCGTGATCGCCTCGCTCGCCCCGCTCGACGACGACGAGCCCGGCGACGACCTGCTGACCATGCTGAGAGACGCGGTGGCCGGCGGCAACGCGGCCATCAGCGAACTGGTGGCGAACGACCCGGACCTCGACGGGATGGGCACCACGCTCACCGCGATGCTGTTCTCCGGTTCGCGCCTCGGCATGGTGCACGTCGGCGACTCGCGCGCCTACCTGTTCCGCAACGGGCAGCTCACCCAGATCACGCGCGACGACAGCTTCGTCAACGAGCTGCTCGAACAGGGCCGCATCACCGCGGACCAGGCCGCGACCCACCCGCAGCGCTCGCTGCTGCTCAAGGCGCTCACCGGGCACGAGGTGGAGCCGAGCCTGACCGTGCGCGAAGCCCGCGCGGGCGACCGGTACCTGCTGTGCTCGGACGGCCTGTCCGGCATGGTCAGCGACGAGACGCTGGCCGAGGCGATCCGCATCCCGGACCCGCAGGACTGCGCCGACCGGATGATCGAGCTCGCGCTCAAGGGCGGCGGCACCGACAACGTGACGGTCATCGTCGCGGACGTGGTGGACGTCGACTACGGCGAAAACGCCCCGATCGTGGGCGGCGCGGCCGGCGACGGCAGCGACCAGTACGACCACCAGGGCGACTCCCCCGCGGCCAGGGCACGCGCGCTGACCCAGCCGCCGCCTCCGCCGCCGCAGATGATCGCGCCGCCGGAGGAGCCCAAGAAGCGCCGCAAGTGGCGCTGGATCGTGGGCGTCCTGCTGGTGCTGGTGGTGCTGGGCGCGGGCGCGATCGCGACCCGCTACTTCGTGCTCAGCCAGTACTACGTCGGCGAGGGCGCCAATTCGGAGGTCGCGATCTTCCGCGGCGTGCCCGGCAGCATCCTCGGCATCCCGCTGCACCAGCAGGCCGAGGGCTCGTGCCCGTCCGGTGACCAGGTGTGCGACGAGCTGACGGTGCCGCAGCTGCAGCAGGACGCGCAGGCCGCGGTGCGCAACGGCGTGAAGAAGGACAGCCTGGCCGACGCGCGCGACTACATCGACAACTTCCTGCGCTACAAGACGCTGCGGGACTGCACCCAGACCACCATTCCCGGCGTGCCGACGCTGCCGAGCGAATCGACGAGCCAGCAGGCGGGGAGGGACTGCGCGACGACGACGGTGCCAGGTGGCGGTGGCTGATGAGCCAGCCACCGCTGTCGGACCAGGCAGCCTCCATCTACGCGACCAACCCCCCGCGGGAAATGCCGACCCGGCGTGGCACGGAACTGGCCATGCTGGGTTTCGCCGCGTTCATCGTGACGTGCGCGTTCGTGCTCGTGCAGGCGAACCAGGAGCAGGAGCTGTCCTGGTCGATCGTCTGGTACGGGCTGGCCTACCTGGGGCTGTTCTCGGTCGCCCACGCCGCCGTGCGCAAGTGGGCGGCGTACGCGGATCCGCTGATCCTGCCGTGCGTCGCGCTGCTCAACGGCCTCGGCCTGGTCATGATCTACCGGATCGACCTGGCCAACGCCGAGAAGGCGACGCAGGCCAGCAAGGACTTCACCGCGGACGCGCCGAAGCAGGTCTTGTTCACCGCGCTCGCGCTGGTGCTGTTCCTCGCCGTGCTGATCCTGGTCAAGGACCACCGGACGCTGACCCGCTACGGCTACACCGCCGGCCTGGTCGGCATGGTCGCGCTGGCGCTGCCCGCGGTGCTGCCCAGCTCGCTGTCCGAGGTCAACGGCGCGAAGGTGTGGCTGAAGCTGCCGGGCTTCTCCATCCAGCCGGCGGAGTTCTCGAAGATCCTGTTGATGATCTTCTTCGCGTCCTTCCTGGTGGCCAAACGCGACCTGTTCATGATCGCCGGCCGCAAGGTGTTCGGCGTCGAGCTGCCCCGCGCGCGTGACCTGGGCCCGCTGCTCATCGCGGCCGGTGTCTGCCTGCTGGTCCTGGTGTTCGAGAAGGACCTGGGCACCTCGCTGCTGCTGTTCGGCATCGTGCTGGTGATGCTCTACGTCGCCACCGAGCGCGCGATCTGGGTGGTCACCGGGCTGAGCTTCTTCATCGTCGGCTGCCTGATCGCCTACCAGCTGTTCACGCACGTCGAGCAGCGCGTGGCGAACTGGATCGACCCGCTGGCGACCTACTCCGACCCTGGCGGCGGCTACCAGATCGCGCAGGGCCTGTTCGGCCTCGGCACCGGCGGCGTCGGCGGCACCGGCCTCGGCGCCGGGCGCCCGGAGATCGTGCCGGAGTCCAACACCGACTTCATCACCGCCGGCCTCGGCGAGGAGCTCGGGTTCGTCGGGCTCGCCGCGATCCTGATGATCTACCTGCTGCTGGCCACCCGCGGCATGCGCAGCGCGCTGGCGGTGCGGGACACCTTCGGCAAGCTGCTCGGCTGCGGCCTGTCGTTCGCGATCGTCATGCAGGTGTTCGTGATCGTCGGCGGGGTCACCAAGCTGATCCCGATGACCGGCATCACGACGCCGTTCCTGTCCTACGGCGGCTCGTCGCTGCTCGCCAACTACATCCTGGTCGCCCTGCTGCTCCGCATCTCGGACGCGGCGCGGCGGCCCGCCCAGAAACCCCGGCCCAAGCAGCCGCAGCAGCAGGCTCCGCTGGCCGAGGCGCACACGGTGATGGTGCAGCGGCCGCCGGCCGGGGGCAATCCGACAGGGGAACCGACGGCATGAACAAGCCCATGCGCCGCGTCGGCATCGCCATGATCACCATGGTGGTGCTGCTGCTGGTCAACATCACCTACATCCAGGTGGTGAAGGCCGACGACTACCGCACCGACTCGCGCAACCAGCGGGTGCTGCTGGACCAGTACTCCCGGCAGCGCGGCAGCATCGTGTCGCAGTACGACGGCCAGGTGCTCGCCGACGTGGTGGCGACGAACGACAAGCTGAAGTTCGAGCGCCGCTACACCGACGGCCCGATGTACGCGCCGGTCACCGGCTACTACTCGGTGCGCTACGGCTCCGGCGGCCTGGAGCGCGCCGAGGACGACATCCTCAACGGCGAGGACCCGCGGCTGTTCGTGCGCCGCCTGTCGGACATGGTCACCGGACGGGACCCGCGCGGCGGCAACGTGCAGCTGACGATCAACCCGGCCGTCCAGTCGGCGCTGTACAACGCGATGACGTCGAAGGGCTACACCGGCGCCGCGGTCGCGATGAACCCGAAGACCGGCGAGATCCTCGCGATGGTCTCCACCCCGTCCTACGACCCGAACGCGCTGGCCTCGCACGACAGCACGGCCCAGCAGGAGGCGTGGACGCGGTTCACGGACGACCCGAAGGAGCCGATGCTCAACCGGGCGATCTCGCAGACCTACCCGCCGGGCTCGACGTTCAAGCTGCTGGTCGCGGCCGCCGAGCTGGAGAACGGCGCCACCGCCGACACCCCGGTGAGCAACGCGCCGAACGTGCAGCTGCCGGGCACCCGGGTCACGCTGGAGAACTACGGCGGCGCGGCCTGCCCCGGCACCACGTTCAAGGAGGCACTGGCGCACTCCTGCAACGTGCCGTTCGCGACGTTCGCCGGCCAGCTGGGCGCCGACAAGCTGAACCAGATCGCGGTCAACTTCGGCATCGGCACGCCGCTGTCGATCCCGATGAACGTGGCGCCGTCCAGCCTCGGTGAGATGGACTCGCAGGCCGCGCTGTACCAGAGCGGCATCGGCCAGCGCGACGTGCGGCTGACCCCGCTGCAGGACCTGATGCTGTCCGCCACGATCGCCAACGGCGGCATGGCCATGAAGCCGCAGCTGATCAAGAAGCTGCTCGCGCCGGACCTGTCCGACCTGGAGACCTTCTCGCCGCAGGAGCTGACCGGCACGCCGGCGCTGTCCGCGGAGAACGCGGCCGTGCTGCGCGACATGATGATCGCCTCCGAGGCCAACACCAAGGGCGGCGGCAAGCGCGCGAACATCCAGATCGCGTCCAAGACCGGCACCGCCGAGCACGGCACCGACCCGAAGGCCACGCCGCCGCACGCCTGGTACACCGCGTTCGCGCCGGCCGCCGACCCGCAGATCGCCGTCGCGGTCATCGTCGAGTCCGGTGGCAACCGCGGCCTGGAGGCCACCGGTGGCACCGTGGCGGCCGAGATCGGCCGCGCCGCGATCAACGCCCAGCTCGGGGGTGGGTAGCGCATGCTGTCCACCGGTCAGCTGCTGGCCGATCGCTACCGTCTCGTCCACCGCATCGCCGTCGGCGGGATGGGCGAGGTCTGGCAGGCCAGCGACACCCGGTTGGACCGGATCGTCGCGGTGAAGGTGCTCAAGGCCGAGCTTTCCCAGGACGCGGAGTTCCTGCACCGCTTCCGCACCGAGGCGCGCACGACCGCGTCGCTGAACCACCCCGGCATCGCGGCCGTGCACGACTACGGCGAAACGGTGGCGGGCGAGCACGCGATCGCCTACCTCGTGATGGAGCACGTCGACGGCGAGCCGCTGGCCGGGATCCTGATGCGCGAGGGCAGGCTGGCGGCCGACCGGACGCTGGACATCCTCGAGCAGGCGGGCAACGCGCTGCAGGCCGCGCACGAACGCGGTCTGGTGCACCGGGACGTCAAGCCGGGCAACATCCTGGTCACCCCGAACGGCACGGTGAAGGTCACCGACTTCGGCATCGCGAAGGCGGCCGACGCGGCGCC
This sequence comes from Amycolatopsis tucumanensis, assembly GCF_021654135.1. Classification (GTDB taxonomy): domain Bacteria; phylum Actinomycetota; class Actinomycetes; order Mycobacteriales; family Pseudonocardiaceae; genus Amycolatopsis_E; species Amycolatopsis_E tucumanensis. The sequence continues at coordinate 26,200 of NZ_JAKGSD010000006.1, forward strand.
GGTGACCAGGTCCGGCATGGTCATGGGCACCGCCCACTACATCGCGCCGGAGCAGGCGCTCGGCCACGACGCGGAGCCGGCGAGCGACGTGTACTCGCTGGCCGTGTGCGGTTACGAGTGCCTGGCCGGGCACCGGCCGTTCCTGTCCGAGAACGCGGTCACGGTCGCGATGATGCACATCCGCGACCTGCCGCCGCCGCTGCCGCCGGACGTGCCACCGCACGCCCGCGCGGTCATCGAGGCGACCCTGGTCAAGGACCCGCGGCAGCGCTACAACAGCGGCGGCGAGTTCGCGGCCGCCATCGCCGCGGTCCGCAACGGGCACGCGCTACCGACGCCGTCCGGACTGGTGCAGACTTATGCCCCGGTCGTCGGCCCGGTGGCTGCCGTCGGCCCGGTTTCGCAGCCGGCGATGCAGCCGGTGAGCCCACCCGGTATGCCGCACCCGAGCGGGGTGCTGCCGATGCCGGTGCCACCACGGCGGCGGGTGCCGATCGCCGTGTGGGTGCTGCTGGCCGTTCTGGTGGCCGGGATCGTGGTGGTTCTGCTGGTGCTCCTGCCCGACTGGGGCGGCGACAGCGGAACCGGCCGGGTCCCGGGCGGTCAGGTCGGCACGACCGACATGGTTCCCGGCACGCGGCAACTCCCTCCCCCCGAAGAGACGACCTACGAGGCATGATGAGCACACCTTGGACGGAACGGAACGGCTTTCTCCGATGACTGCACCCAGGATGCTGTCCAACCGCTATGAACTGGGCGACACGCTCGGTTACGGCGGCATGTCCGAGGTCCACCACGGCACGGACGTCCGGCTGGGCCGCGAGGTCGCCGTGAAGATCCTGCGTGCCGACCTCGCCCGCGACCCCCAGTTCCAGGAGCGGTTCCGCCGCGAGGCGCAGAACGCCGCGGCGCTCAACCACCCGGCGATCGTCGCCGTGTACGACACCGGTGAGGCGCAGACCGAGTACGGTCCGCTGCCCTACATCGTGATGGAGTACGTCCGCGGCCGGACGCTGCGGGACATCGTCAAGACCGAGGGGCCGCTGTCGCAGAAGCGGGCCATGGAGGTCATGGCCGACGTCTGCGCCGCGCTCGACTTCTCGCACCGGCACGGCATCGTGCACCGGGACGTGAAGCCGGCCAACGTGATGATCACCGACCAGGGTGCGGTCAAGGTGATGGACTTCGGCATCGCCCGCGCGATGCACGACGGCCAGGCCGCGATGACCCAGACGGCCGCGGTGATCGGCACGGCCCAGTACCTGTCGCCGGAGCAGGCGCGCGGCGAGGGTGTGGACGCCCGCAGTGACGTCTACGCCGCGGGCTGCGTCCTGTTCGAGCTGATCACCGGCGAGCCGCCGTTCACCGGTGACTCGCCGGTCGCGGTGGCCTACCAGCACGTGCGGGAGGACCCGAAGGCGCCGTCGGCGGTCAACCCCGCGGTGTCGCCGGAGCTGGACGCGATCGTGCTGAAGGCGCTGGCCAAGGGCCCGGCCAACCGGTACCAGTCGGCCGCCGAGATGCGCGCCGACCTGGTGCGGACGCTGTCCGGGCAGCGGCCGTCGGCGCCGATGGTCATGACCGCCGACGAGCGGACGCAGGTGATCGGCGGGGCGCCCGGCCACGCGGCCGACTACGACTACGACCCCGACGCGGTCGAAGAGGACGAGAAGCGCCGGAAGCGCAGGCGCGTCACGGCCGCGGTGATCTTCACGTTGATCGCCCTCGGGCTGATCGCGTTCATCATGTGGCTGGCGGGCGCGTTCGAGTCGAAGCCGGCGACCGCGATGATCCCCGAGGTCAACGGCCAGCAGCAGGCGCAGGCCGAGGCGACGTTGCGGGACAAGGGTTTCACCAACATCGTGCTCGCGGACAAGCCGTGCGTGCGCCAGCCCAACGGCGTCGAGACCTGCTCGGCCGACGCGATCGGCAAGGCGATCAACACCGATCCCGCCGCCGGCGTGAGCGTCGCGCTCGACCAGAAGATCACGCTGTACATCGGACGCGCGCCGGCGAACGTCGCGGTGCCGAGCGTGCTCGGCAAGACCCGGGAGGAGGCCCTGGCCCTGCTCAACCAGGTCGGGCTGCTCCTGGACCCGAACGTCCAGGAGGTCGACGTCAACGACGAAGACCAGTACGGCAAGGTCCAGAGCCAGAACCCGAACGCGAACACGCAGATCGCGCAGGGCAGCACGGTGTCCATCAAGATCGGCAAGACGCCGAACATGGTGGAGGTCACCGACTACACCGGCCAGCAGTACGACGTCGCGAAGGCCGGCCTGGAGGCGCTCGGGTTCAGGGTCAGCAAGCAGGAGGCCGACTCCGACCAGCCGGAGGGCCAGGTGCTCAACCAGAAGCCGAACGCGGGCCAGCAGCGCGAGGGCTCGACCGTGACCCTGACGGTGTCGAACGGGTCGGAGCAGAGGATCTCGATGCCGGACCTGCGTGGCCTGACCCAGAACGAGGCGCTGCAGCGGATGCAGCAGCTCGGCTGGGACGGCCAGGTGAACTACCAGTCCGACAAGCTGTCCGACGAGGACATGGACGGCAAGGTCACCGGCAGCGTGCCGACGGCGGGCAGCCAGATCAAGAAGAACGAGACGATCACGCTGCTGATCGGCGACTCCGACGGCGGCGGCGGCGGTGGCAACGACAGCACGACGCCGACGACTCCGGGAGGGATCTTCCCGACCGGTCGCAACAACGGCTGATCCACGCGCATGACGAAGGGCCCGCTTCCCCCAGGGGAGGCGGGCCCTTTCGTTTGGCACACGATCAGCGAGTGGCTGTGACAGAACTGGCACACAACGCGAATAGCGTGCGGACATGGTCTCCGCTCCGCCGATACCCCCTGCCCGGATTCGGGAACCCGATCTCGCCTCGCGCGAGCCGATCGAGAGCGGCAAGCGATGGCAGGCGGTCGTGGCAGTGGCCGGTGGGACCGCCCTGATCGCGGCACAAGCCGCGCGGTACGGCAACTGGATCGTCGACGACGCCGCCATCACGTTCGGCTACGCCCGCGGTTTCGCGGAAGGTCTGGGGCCGGTTGTGCAGCCCGGCGCGGAAGCCGTGGAGGGGTACTCGAATCCCACGTGGACCGCGCTGCTGGCGATCGGCAAGCTGCTCGGCTTGTTCGACCGGGGCGCGATCCTCGGCATCCCGGACTACGTCCTGTTCCCGAAGGCGCTGGCGCTGGTGTGCTGTGCGGGCATCCTCGCCGCGGTCCACTCGGCGGCGACGGTCGTGGGGCGTCGGCCTTGGGTGGTGACCCTGGTCGCCGGGGTTGCGCTCGCGTCCGTGCCGTCGTTCGTGATCTGGTCGTTCTCCGGTCTGGAGAACTCGCTGTACGCGCTGGTGGTCGTCGCGCTCGCGGTGACGGTCTTCCGAGCCGTCCTGGCCGGGCGGTTGCGGACGCGGGGGGTCGCGGCGGCGGCCGGGGTACTCGCTGCGGCGGCGGCCCTGACCCGGCCGGAGGGCGCGGTCTACGCGGCGGTTTACCCGTTGGTGTTGCTGATCCACCTGCGCGGGCCGGTGCTGTGGTCGAGCGTCCGGCACGTCCTCGTCTCGGTCGCGGCGTTCGCGGTCCCGTACGGCGGGTACCTCCTGTGGCGTTACGCCGAGTTCGGGCGGATGGTGCCGAACACCGCCGTGGCGAAGAAGCAGGGCGTGCCGGAGATCGAGCAGCTGACCCGCGCCGGTGACCTGGTGCAGTACCTCGGGGCGCCGGCCGTGCTCGTGCTGGTCGTCCTGATCGGGCTCGCCCTCGCCCGCTCCTCGTCGTGGCGAGACGGCCTGGTCGCGTTGCTGGTGCCGCTCGGTCTCGCGTCGCTCGCGTACGCGGTGCTCGAACCGGACTGGATGGGCCAGTTCCGGTTCGCCACACCCGTGTGGGCGCTGCTGGCGTTGATCGCCGCGCTCACGACGGTGGAGGTCTTCCGAGCCGCGCGAGCGCGTGGCCGCGCACTGATCACAGTCGCGCTCGTCGCGACGCTGCTGCCGTCCGGTGTGGTGCTCGCGGAGGCGGGCGAGAAGTTCAGCCGGACGCCGACACTGCCGATGTGCTTCATCGCAGACCGGTTCGGGCGGATGTTCAACCAGTACGCGGACATCCTGGGTGTGCAGGAGGGCTCGGTGCTCGAACCCGACCTGGGGGGCACGGCCTTGACCAGCCGGTTGCACGTGGTCGACCTGGCCGGTCTCGTGGACGCGAAGATCGCGGACTTCTACCACGACGGGGACATGGCGGGACTGCGCGACCACGTGTTCGAGACGGTCCAGCCGACGTTCGTGCACTTCCGCTTGTACTGGGGCGGAGTCACCGGACTCGCCGGCGATCCACGACTCGCACGCGACTACGTGCCGCTCTACGAGTACCCGCTCCCGGCCGAGTACGGCGGCGACTTCGTGCGCCGTGACGTGGCCGGCGACCCGGTGCTGCTCGACGCGGCACGGGAGTACGCCCGGGAGACGATCCCGGTGACGGAGAGCCGGATCAACGCGTGGGGCCTGCGGCAGTGCGGTGACACGCTGGCACCGGGACAGACGACGCTCGGACTTCACTGACCCCGCGGCAAGACCACGGTGAACACCGCACCGTCCTGTTCGGACACCGTGATGCGGCCGCCGTGGATGCGGGCGTTCTCCTGGGCGATCGCCAGTCCGAGTCCGCTGCCGGAGGTCGCCGTGCGCGCCCGGTCGCCGCGGGCGAAGCGGTCGAAGACCAGCTCGCGGAGATCCTCGGGAACACCCGGACCGGAGTCGGCCACTTCGGCCGTGACCACCCCGGGCCGAGTTCCGTCGATGGTGACGGTGATCGGCGCGGCACCGTGGGTGAGCGCGTTGGTCAAGAGGTTGCGCGCGATGGTGTGCACCCGCCGCGGATCGGCGCACACCGTCACGTCGCCGACCGTGTGAAGGGTGGTGCCGTCAGCGCCACCGACCAGGTCGATCGCCTCCGCCCACAGGTCGGCCAGGTCCAGGGGGCCGGCATGGAAGTCGGCCACACCCGCGTCGAACCGCGACATCTCCAGCAGGTCCTCGACGAGGTTCGCGAGGCGCCGCGACTGCACGGACAGCAGCCGGGCGGCGCGCCGGCGGGCGTCCGGGTTCTCGCTGTCGACTCCGTCAGCGGCGGCGACCACCGTCGCCACCGGTGTGCGCAGGTCGTGTGCGACGTCGGCGACGAAACGGCGCTGCTGTTCCTCTTTCGCGCGCAGCTCCGCGATCGACCGCCCGACCTGCTCGGCCATGGCGTTGAACGACCCGGCCAGGTCCGCGAGCTCGTCGCCTCCCCGAACGACCAGGCGCGTGTCGAGCTCACCCCCGCCCAGCCGGATCGCGGCGTTCGCGACCGCCCGCACCGGCCGCTGGATCCGCTTGGCGGCCACCATCCCGCCCGCGATCCCGAGCACCGTCACCAGCAACGCCATACCGGCGAGGTTGCGCCGCAACTTCGACAGGTCCGCCCGCAGCGCGTCCAGGGTGTAGTACTCGACGAGCACAACGTGCTTGACGGGCGACCCGGCCAGCACCAGGAACGGTGAGTTCTCGGGCTCGGTGCCCAGCGGCTCGTCCCCCGCGCGAGCGGCGGACAGCAGCCATCCCGGCACCGCCACCGGCGGCTCGGCGCCGTGCAGTACCGCCTGCTCGCCGGTGTAGTCGAACACGCTCCACGCGACCGCGTGTTCGCGCGACATGTAGTCGATCACCCGGTCGGTGGACAAGTTCTGAGCGACGAACCGCACCTGGGCGAGATCCGACGCGAAGTCGGCGCGCGACGCCGAGTGGAAGCGCCGCGTGGTGTCGTTCGACTGGAGCTGGTAGGCCGCCAGCGCCATCGCCGCCGTCGCTGCCACCGTCACCACGACGACCGCGGCCGCGATGCGTGCGCGCAGACCGAAGTGCGGCCTCATGGCCTGGTCAGCCGGTACCCGAGGCCGCGTACGGTCCGAATCAGCTCGGGATGCGCGGGATCCTTCTCGATCTTCGCCCGCAGCCGGGCCACGGCGGCGTCGACCATGCGCGAATCGCCCACGTAGCCGTAGTCCCAGACCCGTTTGAGCAGCATCTGCCTGCTCAGCACCTGCCCCGGGTGGTTGGCGAACTCGACGAGCAGTTTCAGCTCGGTGGCGGTGAGGTTGAGCTCCGCCCCGTCGGCCCGCACCGTCAGGCCGTCGGTGTCCACCTCGAGGTGACCGACCTGCAACTTCGGGGTGGACGGCGCGGCACCGCGCCGCAGGATCGCCTTGATCCGGGCGTCGACGACCCGCGGTTCGACGGGTTTCACCACGTAGTCGTCCGCGCCGCCCTCCAGCCCGACGATGACGTCCACCGGGTCGCCGCGCGCGGTCAGCATGATGACCGGCACCAGGCTGCGGGCCCGGATGCGACGGCAGACCTCGAACCCGTCGACGTCCGGCAGCATGACGTCCAGCAGGATCAGGTCGACCACGCGTGCGCCGTCGAACAACTCCGCCAGCGCGCTCTCGCCGGACTCCGCAACGACCACGTCGTGCCCGAGCCCGCCGAGCGCGAGCGAAAACGCCTCCGCCAGTGCTTCGTCGTCCTCAACCAACATCACCGACGCCACGAACACCCCCAAACCGGTGTTCCGGCACGATACTCAAGCCCGCCGGTGCACGAGCCAGCCCGTGGCCGCGGCACTCGCCACCAGCAGCAGCGCGCCACCGAGCAGGCCGAGCGCCACCGCGCCGCTGTGGGAGCCCGCGCCGGTCAGGGAGCGCAGCATCGGGTTCACCACCGGCACCCACCGGACCAGCAGCACGACCCCGAGCAGCGCCAGCGCGGCCAGCACGGTGTAGCCGATCCGCGGCAGCAGCAGCCGCGAGCAGGGCAGGCCGAGCGCGATGCCGGTCGCCGCGCAGGCCGCGTGCGCTACCACCCCGTCGGTCAGGACGGCGGCGGGCAGACCGTGGTGCACCAGGGCCGCCCACGCCAGGGACACCGCGGTGAGCACCACGCAGCAGAGCGCGGCCGCGGCCACGAACCCGGCGAGCACAGTGGACAGCCGGCGGGCGTGGACCAGCGTGATGAGCCGCTGCACCGGGTCCTCGGCGTCCACCAGCGCGATGGTCAGCCAGCACGCCACGACCGTGAGACCGCCCGCGCTGACGGCGAACTCCGGCGGAACCGGCGCCGTCGGATCGTTGTACAGGACGGCGAGCAGGACCAGGTAGGCCAGCGACGGTGGCAGCCAGCGCTGCGAATGCCCGAGCAGCGCGAGCTGGTAGCGGATCACCGGCGTGCCTCCGGGGTGTCGACCCGCACCACCGACCAGCCGCCGCTCAGCGCCTTGAGCAGCAGTTCGTCCGCGCTCCCCGCGGCGACGGTCAGTTCGACGTGGTCGCCGTCGTGGTGGGTGGCGAGCACCCCGGGCAGGTCCACCGCGCCGGAGCCGCGCAGCACCACGCGTGCGGATCGGTCCACCACCCGCAGCACGCCGTCGGTCAGGCGGACGACCTCGGTCGCGTGGGCGTGGGCGCGCTCGTCGCGGTGCTCGGTGAACACCACGCTCGCCCCGCGGGCGCTGGTCTCGGCGATGATCTCGGCCAGCACGCCGTGCGCGTCCGGGTCGAGCCCGGACCACGGTTCGTCCAGCACGAGCAGGTCCGGTTCGGTCAGCAACGCCTGGGCCAGCCCGACTTTCTGCGCGTTGCCCTTCGACAGCTGCCGCAACGGGGCGCGCGGGCCACCGGCCAGCGCCAGCCGGTCCAGCAGCGCCCGCGGGTCCACTTCGGATGCTCCGGAGATCCGGCCGAGGTGCCGCAGGTAGGCGAGCGCGCTCATCCGCGTCGACGCCGGGAACCGGTCGGGCACGTACCCGACGCGCGGGCGGCCGGTGACCGTGCCGGACGTGGGCCGGGACAGCCCGGCGAGGATCCGCAGGAGTGTCGACTTGCCGGAGCCGTTGGCGCCGACGATGCCGACCACGGTCCCGGGGCGCACGTCGAGGTCGACCCCGGTCAGCACCGGGGCGTCACCGTAGCGCTTGCCGACCCCCAGCAGCCGGATCACGCAGCGGCGGCCTTCTGCAACGCCGCGACCTCACGCTCCAGCGCGTCGACCACGGGCGCCTGGACCGGGTGCCCGGCGGTCGCCATCCAGTTCGCCAGCATCCGGTGCCCGCCCTGCGTCAGCACCGACTCGGGGTGGAACTGCACGCCCTCGACCGGCAGCTCGCGGTGCCGCATGCCCATCACCACACCGGACTCGGTGCGCGCGGTGACCTCGAAGGAGTCCGGGATCGTCTCCGGCAGCACGGTCAGCGAGTGGTAGCGGGTCGCGGTGAACGGGTCGGGCAGGCCGGCCAGCACGCCGCTGCCCTCGTGGTGCACCTGGCTGGTCTTGCCGTGCAGCAGCTCCGGCGCGCGGTCCACCGTCGCGCCCCACGCCACGCCGATCGCCTGGTGGCCGAGGCAGACGCCGAGCATCGGGGTGTGAGTGTCGGCACACTTGCGCACGACGTCGATGCTCTGGCCGGCGCGCTCCGGCGTGCCCGGGCCGGGCGAGACGAGCACCCCATCGAACTCCGGCACGCGGTCGAGGTCGACGACGTCGTTGCGCCAGACAGTGCATTCGTTGCCGAGCTGGGCCAGGTACTGGACCAGGTTGTAGACGAAGCTGTCGTAGTTGTCGACGACCAATACGCGCATGCCGCCCAGCGTACCGGCGTCCACATGGTGGACCGCAATTCATATCACAGTGAAAGTAAGGGTCACCTATCTTTACCGTGGCAAGGGTGAGCCGTAGTCCTCTTCGCGTCGCCATCATGGGCGCCGGCCCCGCCGGCATCTACGCCGCCGACATCCTCGACAAGTCCGACGCCGACGTCAGCATCGACATCTTCGAACGCATGCCGGCGCCGTTCGGGCTGATCCGGTACGGCGTCGCGCCCGACCACCCGCGCATCAAGGGCATCGTCACCGCGCTGCACAAGGTGCTCGACCGGCCCGGCATCCGCCTGCTCGGCAACGTCGACTACGGCACCGACATCAAGCTGGACGACCTGCGCGAGTTCTACGACGCAGTCATCTTCGCCACCGGCGCGATGAGCGACCGCGCGCTGAACATCCCGGGCGTCGACCTGCCCGGCAGCTACGGCGCCGCGGACTTCGTGTCCTGGTACGACGGCCACCCGGACGTCCCGCGCACCTGGCCGCTGGACGCGACCAGCGTCGCCGTCCTCGGTGTCGGCAACGTCGCGCTGGACGTCGCCCGGGTGCTCGCGAAGACCGCGGACGAGCTGCTGACCACCGACATCCCGCCGAACGTGTACGAGGGCCTGAAGTCGAGCAAGGTCACCGACGTGCACGTGTTCGGCCGCCGCGGGCCCGCCCAGGCCAAGTTCACCCCGCTCGAGCTGCGCGAGCTGGACCACTCGCCGAACGTCGAGGTCATCGTCTACCCCGAGGACATCGAGTTCGACGACGGCTCGATCGCCGCGATCCGCGCCTCCAAGCAGGTCGACATGGTGGTCAAGACGCTCCAGGAGTGGGCGATCCGCGACCAGGGCGACCGGCCGAAGCGGCTGCACCTGCACTTCTTCCACTCGCCGACGGAGATCCTCGGCGACGACCGGGTCACCGGCCTGCGCACCGAGCGCACCGAGCTGACCGGCGACGGCAACGTCCGCGGCACCGGCGAGTTCCACGACTGGGACGTCCAGGCCGTGTACCGCGCGGTCGGCTACCTGTCGTCCGAGCTGCCGGAGATCCCGTTCGACCACGACAGCGGCACGGTCCCAAACGAGGGCGGCCGAGTGCTGGACATCGACGGGGACCAGGTGCCGGGCGTGTACGTGACCGGCTGGATCAAGCGCGGCCCGGTCGGCCTGATCGGCCACACCAAGGGCGACGCGGCCGAGACGATCCGCAACCTGCTGGCCGACGCGGACCAGCTGACCGCGCCGGAGCAGGCCGACCCGGACGCGATCACGTCGTTCCTCGCCGACCGCGGCGTCCCGTTCACCACCTGGGAAGGCTGGGGCAAGCTGGACGCGCACGAACGCGCCCTGGGCGAGCCGCAGGGCCGTGAGCGCGTGAAGGTCGTGGAGCGCGAGGAGATGATCCGCGTCTCGCGCGGCTAGTTCACCGACACCTGGTTGAACGGGAGCATCGGCTCCAGCCAGGGGAACACGACGAACAGCAGCAACGCGATCACGCCGAGCACCAGCACGAGCGCGATCAGGGCCCGGACCGCGACCGGTCCGGGCAGCTTGCGCCAGATCCAGCCGTACATCACACGCCTCCGATCGCCTGCAGCAGCTGTTCGTAGGTGGCACCCGGGGTCTTCGGGTACTGGTTGGTCAGCACCGCGTGCACGATCAGCCGCTGCTTGTCGGAGAACCGCGGGTGGCAGGTGGTCAGCGTGAGCAGGGCGACCTGCTGGGCCGTCGGCAGCACGTCGGCGGTCTGGTGCGGCACCGGCGCGACCACCTCGCCCTGGTCCGGCCGCACGATCTCCCGGCCGAAGGTGCGGCCGTACGGGCCGCCGTCCGGCGCGTCCGTGCGCAGCGTGCCGACGTTCGCGCACTGCGGCCGCGCCGCCTTGTCCGCGTTCCAGTTCGCGAGCTCGTCGGAGTGCGGCAGGACGCGGTAGACGAAGAAGTCGCTCTGGGTCTCGATCACGATCGCGTCGCACGAGGCGAGCAGGTCGAGGTCGTTGAACGGGGCGCCCTTGCCGACGCGGTGCCCGGCGACGGCGAAGTTCCCCGGCTCGCCCGGCAGCGCGGTGCCCTTGTAGTGCCCCGGCCCGACTTCGAGCGCCTTCGCGTCGGTGCCCTCCTGGATCGTGAAGTGGTAGTCCGCGCCGAAGCTCGGGATGTACATCTTCGCGAACGCCTCGCCGTCGATCAGGTCGGCGTGCAGCGTGCGGCCCTGCGCCCAGTCCTGGTCCAGCGCCACCGTCGCGCTGGCCTGCTTGCGCGCGGAGAACAGGTCCGTGACGTAGAGCTCGTAGACCACGAACAGGAGCACGACGAGTCCGGCGGTGATCAGCAGTTCGCCGATCGTCCGCACGGTCCTGGCGAAACCGCCACCGGACTTCTGCGGTGGCGGGGCGTCGAGGACTGCCACGCGCGCTCCTCTCTCGGGGACGCTTACGTTAACGTGTGAGGTAGGAGGTGGATGCGCACCACCTGGCCAAACCCGAACACCGCGAGGTTCCGATGCCCAAGTCCAAGGTCCGCAAGAAGACGGCTTACACGCCGCCGGCCGATCGGCGCACGCCGGTCAAGGTGCGTGCCGCTGGGCCGTCCAGCCTGATCTACAAGATCGTGATGTTCGGGCTGATGCTGCTCGGCCTGGTCTGGCTCGTCGTGAACTACATCGCGGGCGACAAGATCCCGTTCATGGCGGACCTCGGCAACGGAAACTTCGCGGTCGGCTTCGCGTTGATGATCGTCGGTCTGCTCATGACGATGCGCTGGCGCTGAGCGGAAGATCACAGCGATTGCCCCGAACAGCCGCTTGACCACTAATTACAGCACTGTGACTTTTCCCCAGTGTGGATAACCACTGTGGATAACTCGTCTCCGCACTGGGCTCCGCGACCCGTTCTGGTCGGAGCCGGTTGTGCCGCGGCCGTTTTCGCGGCGGCCGCGGCGGTACTGGCGAGCGACCGCATGGGCACCGTGTTCTTCGCCGTCGCGGCGATCGCGCTGACCGCGTTGTCCCTGCACGGTTTGCTCGTCCGCCCCCGTCTCACCGCGGATCCGCGTGGGCTGCGGATCCGCACCACGACGGGAAAACACGACCTGCACTGGCCCGAGGTGACCGCGCGCGTGCGCACCACGCGCCGCCTCGGCCGCGACTCGGCGACGCTGGAAATCGAAGCGGGCGAGCAGCTGTTCGTCTTCGGCTGGCTCGAACTCGGCGCCGACCCGCGGGACGTGCTCGACACGCTGACCGCGTTGCGGCCCTAGCCGGGAATCCCGCAGTTCAGCTCGTCACCACGGTAGCCGCACACCACGCTCGCCAGCTGCGCGTCACGCACGAACACCAGCACCAGCAACGCGATCAGCAGCACCGCCACCGCGCCGCCCTGCCAGTACTGGCGCCCCTTCGCCGGGGCGTACACCATCGCCGCCGTGACGAGCGCGCCGACGACCAGGCCACCGAGGTGGCCGAGCAACGAGATGTTCGGCAGCGACACGGTGATGATCAGGTTCAGCACGATCGTGCCGATCGCGTACGCCGGGTTCAGCCGCAGCCGGATGACGGCGACGAGCATCGCGCCCAGCAATCCGTAGATGGCACCGGACGCCCCCGCCGTGCCCCGGTCGACCCCGTCGAACAGGTACACCGCCACCGCGCCGCCCAGCAGCGACACCAGGTACAGCGCCGTGAAGCGCACGCGCCCCAGCAGCGTCTCCATGTCGCGGCCGAGGATCCACAGGGCGAGCATGTTGACCGCGAGGTGGATGGGGCCGTAGTGCAGGAAGCCGGACATGACCAGCCGCCACCACTCGTCTTCGCCCGCGATCGCCAGCGGCCACAACACCCCGTCGCCGAACAGTGGCGCGGTGTCGTTGCGGGTCAGGCTGCCCGCCTGCGACACCGTGACCACGTACGCCAGCACGTTGAGCACGATGAGGATCGGCGTGACCACCGGCCGGTGCGAAACCTGGGCGCCGGCGACCGTGCGCGGCGTGTAGCGCTGGACGTTCTGCTCGCGCCGCCCGGTCTGCACGCAGTCGATGCACTGGTAGCCGACCGAGGCCTCACGCAGGCAGTCCGGGCACGCCGGACGGCCACACCGGACACAGCTGAGCCCGGTGGGGCGCGACGGGTGCCACCAGCAACCGGGCAGGGCCGACTGCTGGGGCGGCTGCGAGGCAGGCGGGTGGGGAGGCATGTTCACGATGCCTCCAACCTACCCTGGCTCAGCCTGCGCGTTCGATGTCGATCTTCTCGATGACGACGTCCTGCAGCGGCTTGTCCGCCGGGCCGGTCGCGGTGTTCGCGATCGAGTCCACGACGTCGCGCGACTGCTGGTCGGCGACCTCGCCGAAGATCGTGTGCTTGAAGTTCAGGTGCGGCGTCTTTGCCACGGTGATGAAGAACTGCGAGCCGTTGGTGCCCGGTCCCGCGTTCGCCATCGCCAGCAGGTACGGCCGGTCGAACTGGAGTTCGGGGTGGAACTCGTCGCCGAACTGGTAGCCGGGGCCGCCGCGGCCGGTGCCGGTCGGGTCGCCGCCCTGGATCATGAAGCCCGAGATGACGCGGTGGAAGATCGCGCCGTCGTAGAACGGGCCGGAGTTCTCGCCCTTGGCGTTCGGGCGCTGGTACTCCTTCGTGCCCTCCGCGAGGCCGACGAAGTTGGCCACCGTCTTGGGGGCGTGATCAGGGAAAAGGTTGATCCGGATGTCCCCGGCGTTGGTGTGCAGGACGGCGGTCGCCTTCGCACCAACGAGGGATTCACTGCTCTGGGTCACCGCTTCATCGTGCCATCCGCAGCGAGATCGGCCGGAAACGGGCAGGATGGTTACGGGGATGGAACGTGAGACGAAACGATTGTCGAGGTGAAAGGCCATGACCCGAGCTGCGGACTCGGTGGGTGAGTCGGTCAAGGCCGGCTTGCTCGGCCTGAGCAAGCGGGCCGTCGAGGTCGGCAAGGCAGGCGCCGAGGTGACCGCTCAGGCCGCCCATGCGGCCGAGAAACGGCTTTCCGAGAGCACCGAGGAGGCGCGCAAGGAAGCCGCCAAGCGGGGCCGTCAGGCCCGGAAGGACCTGAGCAGGGCCAGCAAGCAGGCGCGCAAGGAGGCCGCGGCACGGCTCGCCGAGCTGCGCAAGCCCGGCCGCAAGGCCCGCAAGGCCGCGGTGCAGGCCGCGAAGGCCGCCGGCGAGTCGAAGCGCAAGGCCAAGAAGGACTTCAAGCAGGCGAAGAAGGACTTCCGGGCCGCGCTGGAGGAGGCGAAGCTGGCCGCCAAGGGCACGAAGAAGAGCCGCAAGTGGCCGCTCTTCCTGGTGCTGGGCGTCCTGGCCGCGGCGGGCGCCGCGGTCGCGCTGCGTGGCAAGCAGGAGCCGCCGGTGGCCACCGAGCCGCCGCGCGCCGCGCCGAAGCCGGCCACCCCTGAGTCGACGGCGAACGGCCAGCACGCGCCGAGCCCGTCACCCGCGGAAAAGCAGAACTGACACGTTCCACCGGAGGTGCCGCTCGGCTCTGAGCCGAGCGGCGCTTCCGCCTGCGCGGGCGACGTCCGCGGGATGCCCGCACATGCGAAAACGGCCGCTTTCCCTACTGGTACCGAAGGGAAAACGGCCGCTTCGCGCGCGTGGCCTGCCTCAGGCGGCGGCCGCGTGCTTGTCGATCAGCTTGCCCAGGCGGGGCAGCGCCTCCTCGACGTTCTTCTTGCCGTTCGGGCGCAGCTTCTCGTAGACCTTCTTGATGCTGTCGCGGCTGCTCTTGGCGGCGCGCGCGTCGGTCACGCCCAGCAGCGCGTCGGCGGCCTGGTCACCACGGCTGGACAGGTAGGCGCCGAAGTCGCCGCCACCCTGGCCCTTGAAGTCGGCGTAGAACGGCTCGAGCGCGGCGGTGAAGTCGTCGAGCAGGCTGTCGACGGCGGAGCCGATGATGCCCGGCTTGATCTTCTTGACCGCGGCGAAGCCGGTCTTGATGACGGCGCCGGACACGCCGCCCTTGTCCGAGACCTCTTCGTCGACCAGCGTCTCCAGGTCGGTCACAACGGCCGGACGCCTGCTGGAGTCGAGCAGGATTTCCTTGAGGGTGTCAGCCACGAATGTCTGTCCTTCTTCACATCGAGGTACACGGGGGGCTTCTCGCAGCCCGTGGCACGGCGCCGGCCGCAGGTCTCGACCGAACGCGTGCTGGTCCTCCCCCGGCTGCGAGGTGCGATCAGGGTAATACAAGATCAACTTGACACTGCACCCTGGCGGCCTTAAAGCCGCGAGATCGCCTGCCGGGCAACGGTTCTCGCCTTCACCGTCTGTTGCTGATCGGTGGTCACCACGACGGCCGTACCGCCCTTGGCCACGGCATATACCGCGCCGTCCGGTTTCGCTGCGTAACCGCCCTGCCACCCTGGCGGATCAGTCGCGGGGTTGCTCGTGGCCACCGGGGCCGCCTGGTCGACGATCGCCTTCGCCACCGCCGGATCGCCGGTGTAGACGCGCACGGTCAGCTGGAGCTTCCCGGAGCGCGCGTAGAAGAAGCACGTCGGGTGCGGCTGGTCGGCGGAGACCTCCACCTTCGACACCCGCTGCCCGTTGGCGTCCGCGACGAACGAGTTCTCCAGGTACGGGCAGGGCGCGGCACGGGCCGGCGTGGGCTCCGGCGGCAGCTGCACGGCGGTCGTCGCCGGCGCGCTCGGGGACGGCGGCGTCTCCGGAGCCTGCTGGGCGGCACAACCGGCCAACGCGGCGGCCGCGATCAGGGCGGGCAGAACTCGTCGCATAACCCGATCAGTCAACCACCCGGCGCCCGCCGGGTTGTGGCGGGCGCGCCGCTACAGCAGGGTAGAAGGCACTACTCTACGTGTTCGTTCGGAGGCGAAATGTATTCACGTCGGGCCGCCGGTGGCGTGCTCGCCCTGGTGACCGGAGCCGCCCTGCTGGCCGGGACCGCGCCCGCGCAGGCCGTCGCGGCCGAATTCCCGGCCGGCGACGAGGGCTACCACACCTACGCCGAGGTCACGACGGAACTGCAGAAGGCGACCGCGAACCACCCGGACATCGCGGTGCTCTCCAGCGTGGGCAAGTCCTACGAGGGCCGCGAGCTGAACCTGGTGAAGATCAGCGACAACGCCGCCGCCGACGAGGGCGAGCCCGAGGTGCTGTTCACCTGCAACCAGCACGCCCGCGAGCACCTGACCACCGAGATGTGCCTGCACATCGTGCAGCGCTTCACCGACGGCTACGCGACCGACCCGCACATCCGCTCGCTGGTCGACGGCCACGTGATCTGGGTGATCCCGAACGTCAACCCGGACGGCTCGGAGTACGACATCTCGGACACCGACTACAAGTACTGGCGCAAGAACCGCAGGCCCGTGGACGGCGGCAAGATCGGCACCGACCTCAACCGCAACTGGGGCTACAAGTGGGGCTGCTGCGACGGCTCCAGCACGCGGCCCGCCTCGGACACCTACCGCGGCCCGTCGGCCTTCTCCGAGCCGGAGACGCAGGCCGTGTCGAGGTTCGTCGACTCCCGCGCGGCGGGCGGGAAGCAGCGGATCAAGGCGCACATCGACTTCCACACCTACTCCGAGCTGGTGCTCTGGCCGTTCGGGCACACCGAGGAGGACATCGGCGAGGGCATGACGGCCGAGGACAACGCCCGCTTCCGCGACATCGGACAGCGCATGGCGGCGACCAACGGGTACACCGCCCAGCAGTCCAGCGATCTCTACGTCACCGACGGTGACATCAACGACTGGATGTGGGGCACCCACAAGATCCTGACGTTCACCTTCGAGATGTACCCGACGAGCCCGTTCCCCGGCTTCTACCCGCCGGACGAGGACATCGTGCGGGAGACGACCCGCAACGACGCGGCCGTGGACATCCTGATCTCCGAGGCGCGCTAGACAATCGATCCAGGTTTTGTACATCATGCCCAGGTGACCGATGCCGACGCGGTGCTCTCCGCGCTCCGACCCGTGCTCGACGGCCTGGCCGCCACCTTCGGCGGCAACTGCGAGGTCGTCCTGCACGACTACCGGCGGCCGGAGGGCTCCGTCGTCGCCGTCGCGGGCGAGGTCACCGGCCGCGCCCCCGGCGGCTCGATGAGCGAGCTGGGGCTGAGCCTGCTCAAGCAGGGCCGCGACGCGCGCGACCAGATCAACTACCTGACGCGCACCCCGGCCGGGCGCGTGATCAAGGCCTCCACGATGCTGCTGCGCGACCGCGACGGCGAGGTGTTCGGGGCGCTGTGCGTGAACCTGGACGTGACCGACCTGCGGCACGCGGCCGTGCTGCTCGGCGAGCTGGCGGCGGTGACCGCGCTGCCCGACGCGACCACGACGTTCACCAACGACGTCGGGCAGCTGATCCGCGCGGTCGTGGCCGAGGAGGAGCTGAAGCTCGGCCGTCCGGTGAGCCGCATGACGCGCGCCGAGCGGCTGGACCTGTTCCGGGCCCTCGACGAGCGCGGGCTGTTCGCGCTGCAGAAGGCCGTGCCAGAGGTGGCGGCCGCGCTGGGGATCTCCCGCGCGTCGGCCTACAACCACCTGGCCGAGATCAGGTCCTAGGCGGCAGGCCGAAGACGTTCCACGGCGGGCGCGGGGTGTCCAGCGCCTCGTCGTCGTGGATCGGTTTCGCGTTGCCACGGAACCGGTCCAGCTCCTCGCCGCCTGTGACGCGGGCCGGGAAGGCCGCGGACGCGGCGCGGCGGGTGATCTCGTCGACGGGCAGGTCCGCGCGCGAGGCGACCAGCACGACGTTGCCGAACCGCCGCCCGCGCAGCACGCCCGAGTCGGCGAGCATCACGACGTGCGGGAACACGGCGCCGATGGTGGCGACGACCCGGCGGGCGAACTTCAGGCCCGGCCCGTCGGCGACGTTGATCAGGTACGTGCCCGCCGGCCGCAGCACCCGCGCGACGTCGGTGGTGAACTCCAGGGTCGCCACGTCGCCCGGCATCTTCGCGCGCTGGAAGACGTCCGCGACGACCAGGTCGGCCGAGTCGTCGCGGCGCGTTGCGACGCCCTCGCGGCCGTCGGAGATGCGCACCCGCAGGTTCGGGACCGCGCGCAGGTCGAGCTGTTCGCGGACGAGGTCGATGAGCGGCTCGTCGGCGTCGAAGACGAGCTGCCGCGAGCCGGGCCGCGTGGCCGCGATGTAGCGCGGCACGGTGCAGCCCGCGCCGCCGAGATGCAGCGCCTCCAGCGGGCCGCCGGCGAGGCAGTCGATCACGTCGCCGATGCGCCGCACGTACTCGAACTCCAGGTGCGTCGGATCGTCCAAGTCCACATAGGACTGCGCGACCTCGTCGACGGTCAGGAGCCAGGCGTTGGGGCGGTCGGCGTCGGCGAGCAACTCGGCGAGTCCGAAGCGGACCGGGTAGCGGCCTGGAATCGGTCGGGCGGCGCCGCGCCGCTTCGTGCCTCTGCCTGCCATTGCCGCAACTCTACGTGACGCGACGGCAGCGTTCGCTCAGCGCGTCGACCCGCTTGGCCAGCGCGTTGTAGTCCGCCTCGGTGCGGGCGTCCGGGATGTCGTCCAGCAACCGCACGTAGTCGTTGATGATCGAGGCGGGGTGCCGTCCGTCGAGGTCGATGATCTGCTGGGCCAGCACGGCGGCTCCGGCGTTGAGCCTGCTGCGGGCGTCGCCTTCCGCCGTCCGCTGTTCCTGCACGCGGATCGCGAGCCGGGCGGCGCGCCGGGCCGCGAGGTTGAGACCGACCGCGCCGAGCACGACGGCCAGCACCGCGGCTCCGGCGATGAGGAACCTCGGCAGCGGCGCGCTGACCTCACGCGCGCCGTCCGGGACGGTGCCAGCGCGGACGAGCAGGTCGTAGTTCACCGCGGCGACCTTGATCGCCTCCAACGGCCGGTCGGCGAACTGGTCGATGCCGCGCTTGATGATCTGTTCGGCCACGAAGGCCTTGCCGAAGTTTTCGTCGTCGCGGTCGGGCAGGAGCGCGCAGCCGTAGGTGTCGTACTCGTCGCCGTCCTGGCTGAGCAGCAGGACGAGGTTGCCGTCGGCGGCGCGCTCGACGTCGTCACAGCCTTCGCGGAGGTCCGCGCCGGGTTCGTCGAGGATGACGACGAGCCGCCGGTTGCCGATGACCCGTTCCGCCGCGGCCTCGTCGAGGTCCACCCCGTCCGCGACGTACACCGAGGACGTGCGCACGTCGCGGGCCATGGCGCCGTCGAAGATCCCGCCGGTCCACAGTGCCCAGAGCGCGAAGGCGAAGCAGACGACGGTGGCGATGCCGAAGGTGCTGCGGAAGAACTTCGTCATGCCAGCCTGCCCCGGAGGTAGACAGCGGGCCGGTACTCCCGGCGCTTCAGGGTCTTCGCCACGTGGTCGAGTTCGGCCTCGGCGTCGTCGAGGAGTGCGGCGACGTGCTGGTCCGGCAGCTTCTGGGCGACGGCTTCCCGCGCGGACTGGAGGGTGGCGATCGCCCTGGTCAGCGCGGGGTCGGTGGTGTCACCGGTGAGGCCGGAGACCTCGATGGCCAGCGCGGTGAGGCCGGCCATCCGCACACCCGCGCCCGACCGCCGTTGCGCGGCCGTGCGCACCGCCCGCGCCGTCAGGACCAGGAAGACCACCGCGCAGGCCGCGAAGATCCACGGCAGCGCGGGCAGCGCGACCCGGACGGGGTCGAACGGCTGGTACGGCAGGGGGCGGTCGAACAGGCCCGCGTAGCGGACGTCGGTGACGCGGTCGAGGTAGGCGCCGAGGATGTTGCGCTGCGGGTAGGCGTAGAGGCTGAGCCGGTCGCTGTACTGGCCGTAGAAGCTGGCCGCCGCGACCTCGGCGAAGTCGGCGGCCTGCGGCCCGTGGTACTCGACCCACTCGCCGACCATGACGACGATCGGCTTGTCCGGGAAGACGCTGGTCAACGCGGTGCCGTAGTCCGGGATGGGCTGCCCGGCCTGCTGCCGCGGGAGGACGACGAACAGCGCGCCGTTCGGGAAGGCGTCGGCCGCGGAGGGGATGTCGGTCATGCCGTGCACGCCGGTGGCGCGCAGGTCCGCGACGACGGGTTCGAGCTCGGCGGCGGTCGGCTGGCGGTACCGGATGGTGTCGGTGTCGGATGGTTCGGGCCGGTCCTGGATGTGGGCGATCAGGAAGAGCAGCAGGTCGGTGACGTCACCGGCGGCGAACTGGGCGCGCCAGCCGGTGAGCCGGTCGGCGACGACCTGGCCGGGGTCGCCGGTGACCTGGGTGCCCATGATCGTGATGTTCGCGTTGTCGACGTCCCGGACTCGGTCGCGCTCGGCCTTGTCCAGCCCGGGCGGGGCGACGAGGATGCGGACGTCGGTGGCGCCGAGCGCCGCGCGGACCTGCTGTTCGTCCCACTGCGCGATCGAACCGGGCAGGCGGGTGACCGGGTTGGCGGCGACGAGCGCGGTCATCTCCTCCACGGAGGGGACGGTGGTGTCGCTGAGCTCGCCGGCCTCGCCCTCGCGGATGGGTTCGGTTTGCGTCGGCGACTGCCCGTAGCTGACGTCGAAGGCCTGCCCCTGGGCGACGAGGAAGACGACGAGAACGCCGATCGCGGCGGCGAGGCAGCCCCAGCGCAGCCATTCGAGCCCGCGCTTCACGCGTCGCGCCACAGCTGATCGGCCCGGCGGGCGGCGTGCTCGGCGGTCTCGGCCGCGCCGGTGCCGCCACCGTCGGCGAGCAGGCGCTCCGCCTTGGCGAGGAGATGCTCGGCCTCCTCGACGTCGGTCCGGGCGGCATCACGACTGATCTGCGCCCTGACGACAGCCGCCCGCGCCGACGACCAAGCGGTGCCGGTGGAGCGGCGCCGGTCGCGCCACCGCGGAAGCAAGACGACACCACCGCCCGCGAGGACGAGCACCACGGCAGCGGCGAGCCAGACGGCCAAGGAGGACAAGGGAACCCCAGCGGATCAGGTGATCAACGAGCCCTGATTGTCCATGATCGGAAGGCCGGGCGCGACAGGTTCACCCAAGATGTCACACCGCACGCTTCGCTTCGGCAGCGATCTCGGGCACGGGATGGTGGGCGACGATCTCGGCCAGCATGTCGCCGCGACCGGGGTGGTCACTGGCGGCCAGCCCGCGGACGATGCCGATCTGGTCGTCCGGCGAGTGCTGGGTGAGCTCCGCGACGAGCAAGCCCTGTTCGTGCAGCGCCGCGAGGTTCTCGGCGAGGGACAGGACCATCTCCTGTTCATCCACCGCACGAGCGTCCAGCGCGCCTCGGCGGACCAGCCACTGCGCGGCGCTCGCGCCGACCACTCCGCCACCTGCCCGCAACCGCTCCGCTTCCCGGATGCCGTCGTCACCGGCCAGTTCCAGCCCGCCCCAGGCCAACACCCGCTGCGACGGCGACTGCGTCCGCTCGCACAACGAAGCCAGTGCGACTGCCGCCCCGGCGGGGGTCCTGGCCCGGATCCACTCGCTCATCGCGATCTCGGCCACTTCGCGATCGGCGTGGTTCAGCGCCTCACAGAGGCGTTCCGGCGACAGGGCAGCCAGTTCGTGGGCGAGCGGTGCGGGAATCCCCTGCGCCAGCGCCACCTGCCGCGCGGCCCACAGTCCCAGCGGCGTGAGCTGCACGAGCCGGTCGTCCGGGTTGCCGAGGCCGGACACCTCGGCGATCTTGTCGAGGTCGCGGAGGGTGCTCTTCGTGATCTCCACCGCGCCCAGCACCTCGAGCGCGGCGAGGATGCCGTCCAGCTCTCGCCGCCACATCAGCGCGGACGCGAAACCACCAGGACCGCCGAGAGTCTCCTGCACGTACTGGACGAGGAGTTCGACCGGCAACGGCGTTCGGCCTGCCCGGTAGAGAGCCAGCCACAGGTCCGGCGCCAGCTCCGGAAGCAGGTGCCCCAGCCAGGGCTGGTCGTACCGGTTCGCCGGCAGGCAAACCGCCGGCCCGAGGTGGGGGAAGGCGTCGTAGGCCTGCCGCCACAACGCCCACGGCCGCCGCAGCAGGCCCGCCGCGCTCTTGACGGCGACCAGCCTGCCCTTGAGCACGCGCACCAACCGGACCGCCTTCGCCCACGCGACCAGCAAGGTGACCTCGGGCAGGTCCGCGCTGCTGCGAACCCGCTCGGCGGTCCGGTCGACGTCGAGGAGCGCGGCCAGCTCACGAGCGTCCGCAACCCGAAGCCGATTCGTCTGCGTGAGCGCGCGTCCCGTGCCGACCCACTCCGTCAACGTACGCAGCCGGTGCACGACAGCGGTGTTCGCGGCGAGCGCCTCGATCTCCTCCTGCGGCGGCAGGACGACCGGCGGCAGCGGTTCGGGCGGCTCTTCTTCGGACTCGGTCCGTCGCCGCACGATCTCGTCCAGCACGTCCCGGTCGTAGTCGATCTGCCCGGCGTTGACCCCGTCGAGGAACTCGCGGACCTGGTCGCCGTCCTCCGGATCGACACCGTGCTCGAGCATCCGCGCCGCCCAGAACTTCGCCAGCCCGAAGTTGCGTTCGTCGGACATGGCCGCGAAGAACGCATCCGCGTTCCGGTCGATCTCCGCGTGCAGCGCACCCGCGTCACGGATGCGGCCGACGGGCGTGGTTGACAGGAAGTCGATCCAGTGGTGGAACGTGGAAAGCACCGCCGGCCGCGCGGCGTGTTCGAGGGTCACGTTGCGCGGGAACCAGTGGAGCAGCAGGTCGCTGATGTCCTCAACTGTCCAGCGCGCGGGATCGAGATCCTGCTCGACGAACCGGTCGAGGGTCGCGTCAACGAAGAACAGGTCGGCTTCGACACCGTGGTCGGCGCACCAGCGCTCGAACCTGTCGAGGAGGTCGTCGGCAATGAGTTCCGTCTGGTCGATCACCGCAACCCTCTCCGAGTGGAGCTGAGGGGAATCGAACCCCTGACCTCTGCCTTGCAAAAGCAGCGCTCTACCAATTGAGCTACAGCCCCGGACGCGGGCCCCCAAGCCCGCGGAAGTTCAGTTGTTCGTGCCTGCCTCGGCGGCCTTCGCCGGCGCGCTGCCGTTCGTCGAGACCGCGGCCAGCGGGCGCTCGGTCGGGGCGGTGGCCTCGCGCCACAGGTCGGCCTCAGCCTTCGCGTCCTTGTTGCGCTTGATCACGAACAGCACCCCACCCGCGACGACTGCGAGCGCCAGCAGCTTCTTCACGTTCAGGCCCCTCTTCGACGGTCCGGCTGACCTCACGATGCTACTGCACCCGCCAGGGGGAGGTTCGCGCGGTGCGGACGGCCGCGAGCTGTAATGCAGGTCACATCCACTTCGACTTCCTCTGGTGGTTCGCGCCACGTCCACCGTCCGCCCGCGAAAGCAGGAAGTCATGAACCCCTTCGACGTGGAGACCTTGCGGCGGTCCCTCGACGGCGCCGCCCTGACACCCGGCGATCCGGGCTACGACCAGGGCCGCGCCGTGTGGAACGGCCTCATCGACCGCCATCCCGCGGTCATCGTCCAGCCGTCCGGCCCGCGTGACGTCGCCACGGCGCTCGCGACCGCCCGGAACTCCGGCCTGGAGGTGGCTGTCCGCGGCGGCGGGCACAACGTCGGCGGGGCCGCGGTCGCCGATGGCGGCCTGACCATCGACCTGAGCAGCCTCGACCAGGTCGTGGTCGACCCCGGCAGCCGCACCGCGCGGGTCGGCGGCGGCGCGCGGTGGCGACAGGTCGACACCGCCACCCAGGGGCACGGCCTGGCGACCGTCGGCGGCACCGTCAGCGACACCGGCGTCGCCGGCCTCACCCTCGGCGGCGGCTTCGGCTGGCTCACCAACCAGTACGGCCTGGCCTGCGACAACCTGCTCTCCGCGGAGGTCGTCCTCCCCTCCGGCGACGTGCTGCGCGCGTCGGACACCGAGAACACCGACCTGTTCTGGGCCCTGCGCGGTGGCGGCGGGAACTTCGGCGTCGTCACCGAGTTCGAGTTCCAGCTCCACCCGGTCGGGCCGATCATCCAGCTCGGGCTGTTCTTCTGGGAGGACGACCGCGGCGCCGAAGCACTGCGGCACATGCAGGGGATCGTCGAATCGTTGCCGCGGAAAGCCGGCGCCATCATCGCGGCGCTGAACGCTCCGCCCGCCGATTTCGTGCCCGAGGAACACCACTTCCGCCCGGGTTACGCGCTCCTCCTCGCCGGTTTCGGCCCGGAACCGGAATTCGCCGAAGCCGCGCAGCAGGTCCGCACCGGTCTCGCGCCGCTGTTCGAGTTCACCACCCCGATGCCCTACGTCGCGCTCCAGCAAATGCTCGACGAGACCGCGCTGCCGGGCATCCTCGCCTACGAGAAAGCGCTTTACCTGGATCGCTTCTCGGACCCGGTCATCACCGCGGTCACCGAACGGATGCCGCTGCGGAGCTCGCCGATGTCGTTCCTGCCCAACATGTTCGCGGGCGGCGCGTTCACCGAGGTCGCCAACGACGCCACGGCGTTCGGCGGCGCCCGGAACCCCGTGGTGCTGTTCAGCATCGCCGCGCTGGCCACGGACGCAGACCTCCTCGCGCGTGACCGGCAATGGGCCCGGGATCTGTGGGACGCCGTGGCACCGCATTCGTCCGGCACCGGCGGCTACGTCAATTTCATGACCGACTACGAGGACGACCGCGTGCGCACGAGTTTCGGGGCCGCGAAATACGCACGGCTGGCCCGGATCAAGGCGCACTACGACCCGGAGAACCTGCTGCACCGCAACCCGAACATAAAACCCGCACTCGCACCCGCGTGAGTGATTAGCGCTCCTGCCACCCGGGTAGCCGATTCGTGACGGTGACGAAGGAGGGGCAGGAATGACCGACAAGGAAGACCGTCAGGAAGGCATCAAGGGCGCGGTCGAGGGCCTGAAGGGCAAGGTCAAGGAGACCGCGGGCACGTTCCTGGGGAACGACTCGGCGCAGCGGGAAGGCCGCGCGCAGCAGGAGAAGGCGGACGCGCAGCAGCGGGTCAGCGAGAAGGAAGCCGAAGCCGACCGGGCGCGGGAGGAAGCGGCCCTCGGTGAGGCGCGGCAGCGCAGCGAGCAGTAACACACCCCGAGACACGGCCAGGTCAGACGCGGCACAGTTCCCCGTCTGTCCTGGCCGTTCCACGTGGAACCAAGGTTGACCTTGTCCCTGGGGCAAGCCCCACAGTCGCTTCCGCCGGGCAAAATGCCTGGTACGAGGAGGGCGACATGGGACTGCTCACGATCGGGGCGTTCGCCCGCGCGGCGGGACTGTCCCCGAAGGCCTTGCGGCTCTACGACGACCTGGGCCTCCTCCGGCCCGCGTCGGTCGACCCGGTGTCCGGCTACCGGCGGTACTCGCCCGACCAGCTGGAGCGGGCCCGCCTGATTGGTTTGCTGCGCCGGACCGGGATGCCGCTGGCGCGGATCTCCCTGGCGTTGTCCAGCTCCGATCCGGCAGCCGAGGTCCTCGCCTACTGGCGTTCGGTCGAGGCCGACGTCGCGGCGCGCGGGCGGCTCGTCGCCTTCCTCGTCGAGCAACTGTCCGGAAAGGACACTGCGATGACGGGACTCATCCACGCCGCACGCGCCGACCGTGGTCTGGTGCGGGAATCGAACCAGGACGCCGCCTACGCCGGGCCGCACCTGCTGGCCGTCGCCGACGGGTTCGGCCAGGGCGGGCACCAGGCGAGCGTCGCCGCGATCGAGGCCGTGCGGCCGCTGGACTCGCTGACGAGCGGCGATCCGCTGGCTGCTCTGGGCGAAGCGTTCCGCGCGGCCGGCGCCGCGGTCCGGAACCTCGAGGACGCCGGCACCACGCTGACCGCGCTCCTGTGGTCGGGTTCGCGGCTCGGGGTCGTACACGTCGGCGATTCGCGCGCGTACCTGCTGCGCGCAGTCGAGCTCCACCAGCTGACGCAGGACCACGTGCAGGGCAGCGCGATCCCGGCGACGCTGGTCAAGGCCTTGCACCGGCAGCCGGCCGAGCCGGATCTGCTGCTGAGCGACGGCCGGAACGGCGACCGGTACCTGCTGTGCTCCGACGGCCTCTACAACGCGGTGCCGGCCGACGTGCTGCAGGCCGAGCTGAGGGCGGCCGCCACCCCGGGCGACGCCGTCGGCACGCTGGTCGACCTCGCGAACCGGCGTGGCGGCCCGGACAACATCGCCTGCGTGGTCGCCGACGTCGCGGCTTAGGCGCCGCGGACGGCCTGGACGTCGAAGCGGAGCTCGACCGTCGAACCGACCACGACCAGGCCCTTCGCGAGCGTCTGCTGCCAGTTGATCGTGAAGTCCTCGCGGTGCAGCTCGGCCTTCGCGACCGCGCCGAGGCGTTCGCCGTTCCACGACCGCAGTCCGAGGTAGCTCGCGTCCAGGCGCACGCCGCGGCTCGCGCCGCGCAGGTTGAGCGTGCCGTCGATCTGCCAGCGGTCCCCGGCCACGCGCTGGGCCCGGTCGCTGAAGAAGTGGATCTTCGGGAAGCGTTCGACGTCGAGGAAGTCGGGCGAGCGCAGGTGCTCGTCCCGCTTCTCGGCGGCGGTGTCGATGCTGGCCGCGTCGATGACGACCTCGATCGACGAGTTCTCGATCCGCTCGCCGACAGTGACGCTGCCGTGGAAGCGCGTGAACCGGCCGTGGACGCGGGACAGGCCGATGTGCCGCGCGACGAAGCGGATCGACGTGTGGTCCGGGTCGATCACCCAGCGGCCCGGACCCGGCAGGCGGACGCTCGCGTCGGGGTGCAGCTCGACGTCGCCCAGGGAGGTGTGGTCGCCGCTGGCGACGTCGACGGTGTGGGTGGCCTCGCGGTAACCGCCCGCGGTGATCGTCACCTGGTAGGTGCCGGTGGCCGCGGTGACGACCACCAGTCCGTAGTCGTCGGACACGGCCCGGAACACCCGCGGACTGCGCTTGTGCCGGAGGACCATCTCGGCGCCGGCCAGCGGGTTGCCCGTCTCGTCCCGCAGCCGGGCGCTCACCAGGCCGGCGCCGGCCGCGAAGGTGACGGGCTCCCCCTGCCGGCCGTCACGTCGACGCAGGCGGCTGAACATCGGAGGCGCTCCCATCGGTCGGTGGTCCGCAGGCGACCATAACCAGCCGAACGGCGTTCCGTGACCCGGTCGTTACCAGAGTCACCGCTCCGGCATCGCTGAATCACCCCATCCAGTCGAGGCAGATGACGCAGGCGTCGTCCTTGGGGTGCCCGGCGGCGGCATCGACAACGGCCCTGGTCATCACCTGCACCACGGCACGCGGGTGCAGGCCGGCGGTCTCCCGCGCCAGCCTGCGCAGGTCCACCGACGCCGCCTCCCGCTCCAGCATCCCGTCGGTCAGCAGGAACAGCCGGTCACCCGGGCGCAGGTCGACGACCTGGACCTCGTGCGGCTTGTCCTGCAGGCCGGTGCCGAAGGGGGTGTCGCGGTGCAGCGGCAGCTCGCGGACGTGGCCGTCGCGCAGGAGCAGCGGGAGCGGGTGCCCGGCGTTGACGACTTCGGCACGGCCTTCGGCCAGTTCGAAGCGGAACAGCTGACCGGTCGCGTAGGGGATCTTCGCGTGCTCCCGCACAGCCCGGTCGGCCTCCGCCGCCTGGTCGGCGAGGGACCGGTTGGCGCGGCGGGCGCCGCGCAACGCGCCCATGAGCAGGGTCGCGGCCAGGCCGGACTGGACGTCGTGGCCGACCGCGTCGGTGATCGTCAGGTTCAACGTGCCGTGGTCGAGGGCGTAGTCGTAGGTGTCGCCGCCCACGTCGTCGGCGGGCACCAGCGCGCAGGCGAGCGTGAACTCCGGGGCCTCGCAGCACGGGGCAGGCGGCAGCAGCTGGTGCTGGATCTCGGCGGCCAGGCTCACCTGGGTGGTGCGCTCGCCCCACTCGTAGAGATCGGTGAAGCGCCGGTCGGTGACGATGAGGTAGGCGAGGGCGTGGGCCACCTCGCCCACCTGCTCCACCACGTCGGGGCGGGGGACGGTCGTTTCGAGCAGACCGATGGCGTCGCCGCGGTGCGTGACGGGCACGATGACGCGCCCCTGGTCGTGGAACGGCTCCTGGCTGTAGAGGACGCGCTCGTAGACGGTGCCGGCCAGGTCGACGCGGTCGGCGTCCGCGCCGTGCAGGGCTGTGCCGTGAAGCCGGACGAGCGCGCGGGCCACGAGGTCGACGAGCAGGAACGAGGTGTCCGAGGCGGCGAACCGCTCGGCCAGGTAAGCCGCGACCACGTCGACCGAGCGAACCGGAGAGGCCCGCTCAGCGGCGGCGAGCACCGCCGCAAGACCGGACGGGACATCGGACATCGCCGGCTCCCTCCCTCGGTGGCGGTGGATACCCGCTCAGACCAGCCGGTTAACCCTCCAGCGGCGGGTCCTGTCGGATGCACGGTGGCTCGTTCGTAGAAGATGTGAAGCTCGGCACCAGGCCGGGCCACGTGGGAGGAGCTCCACCGATGACGGGTGGTTCGACACACGAGATCAGGCCGTTGCGGTTCGGCGTCGTCGCGCCGATCACCACTGACATGCCGGCTTGGCGTGATCAGTTGCGCGGGCTGGCCGACAGTGGTTTCTCGACGGTCCTGATGCCCGACGTGCCGCAGTGGCAGCCGGCACCGGGCCCGGCGCTCGCCGTGGCGGCAACGATCACCGGCCTGCGCGTGGGCACCTGGGTGTACGCGTCTCCGGTCCGGCCCGCGTGGATCACGGCGTGGGAGGCGCACTCGCTGTCCGTGCTCACCGAGGGGCGGTTCGAAATGGGCATCGGCACCGGCCGGCCCGGGATCGCCGACCAACTCCGTGAGCTGGGTCTGCCGCTCCCTCCGGAGGGCCAGCGGTGGAGCCAAGTGCGTGACGTCGTCGCCGCCCTGCGGGAGCTCGACGGTCCGGACCGGCACACGCCGGTGGCCATGGCCGTGCGCGGTCCGAAGGCACAAGCGCTGGCGGCTGAACTCGCCGACACGGTGACCTTCGTGATGCCACAGATCGAGACCCGGGCGGCGACGGTGCAACGGGTAGAAAGCTTCGACAACCGTCGCGGTGCGGAACTGGCGTTGCACGTACCCGTGGTCGGCGACTCGGTCGCCGCGTTCATGGCCGGACCCGACACCGACCCCGCCGCCGTCCGGGCCGCGGACTCGCTCGCGTTCCTGCCCAGCGATCCCGCCGCCGCGGCCGAGGAAATCCAGCGGCGACGCGAGGAGATCGGCTTCTCCTACTTCGTGTTCGGCGCTGACGCCGCCGGTGCCCTCGCGCCGGTGGTCGCCGAGCTGGCGGGACGGTAGGCAGCCAACAAAAACTCAGCCCCCGTTTCCCTTGGTTGGGAGACGGGGGCTGAGCTGCTGTGGGCCCAGGAGGACTTGAACCTCCGACCTCTTCGTTATCAGCGAAGCGCTCTAACCGCCTGAGCTATGGGCCCTCGAACGGAGAGAAGACTACAACATGCCTTCTACTCGCGTTCCGACAGGGTCACCTCTAGGCCTCCGGCCAGGTCGGCGGACACGTTGTAGATGAACGCGCTCACCGTGGCCAGCGCCGAGAGCAGCACGATGTTGATCGCGCCGAGGATGGCCGCGATGCCGAACACCCGGCCGGCGCTGATGAGCGGTTCGTTGGTCACGCCGGCACCCTCGCCGGACACCAGGGACGAGTAGGTGCCGTTCAGCTTGTCCCACACGCCCATGCCGTCGAGCACCGTGTACAGCACGCCGACGGCCACCAGCCACACGAAGAACAGCGCGACACCGAGAACCAGCGACAGCTTCAGCACCGACCACGGGTCGAACCGCTTGATCTGCAGGCTCGCCCGGCGCGGGCCGCGGCCGGGGCGGCGCAGTGCGCTGGGCGTCGAACGTCCCTTGGTGCCGGCACTGGCGACGCTCACCGTTTCCTGCCCCCTCAACCCTGACAACGCGTCGTCGCGCGCCGCGGGGTTGCCGAACAGACCCTGCGCCGCCGAACCGGTGACGACCGGCTGGTCGTCACCGTTCGAGTACAACACAGTTTTCTCGGCCTGGCCTTCCGACGACCACCCGTCCCGGTAACCGCCTGCCTTGGGGTCGGTCGTCGTGCCCTGACCGGCGTCGCGGCTCAGCCGCTGCCAGGGCGGCGTGCCCGCGTCACCGGTCTGCGCACCGTGCTGTTCGGGGTTCTCCGGTGTCGTCACTTAGCTCTCTTCCGAGACGGGTTCTTCGGTTCCTCCGTTGCCTTCACCATTACCGACGCCCGAGGGCTCATCAGCGTTGCGTGCGACCGCGAGAAGAGTCGTACCCTCGCCCAGGTTGATCAACCGCACGCCCTTCGTCTGCCTGCCCGCCTTGCGCACCTGGTCCGCGGGCGTGCGGATGACGCCGCCGCTGGAGGTGATGGCGTAGAGCTCGTCGTCGGCGTCGACGATGAGCGCCCCCACCAGCCTGCCACGCTTGCGGTCGTGCTGGATGGTCAGCACACCCTTGCCGCCGCGGCCCTGCACCGGGTAGTCCTCGATCGGCGTCCGCTTGGCGTACCCACCGTCGGTGGCGACCAGCAGGAACTTGTCCGGCTTGACCACGTTCAGCGCGAGCAGCTCGTCACCGTCGTTGAACCGCATTCCGAGCACACCCGACGTCGGGCGGCCCATCGGGCGCAGCGTCTCGTCGGTGGCGTGGAACCGGATCGACTGGCCCTCGGCCGACACCAGCAGCAGGTCGTCCTCCGGGCCGGCGAGCACCGCACCGACCAGCTCGTCGCCCTCACGCAGGTTGATGCCGATCAGGCCGCCGGAGCGGTTCGAGTCGAACTCGCTCAGCCGCGTCTTCTTGACCAGGCCCTTCTTCGTGGCCAGCACCAGGTACGGCGCGACCTCGTAGTTCGGGATCTCGATGATCTGCGCGATCGTCTCGTCCGGCTGGAACGCCAGCAGGTTCGCGACGTGCTGACCGCGGGCGGCGCGGTTGGCCTCGGGCAGCTCGTACGCCTTCGCGCGGTAGACGCGGCCCTTGTTCGTGAAGAACAGGATCCAGTCGTGCGTCGAGCACACGAAGAAGTGCTGGACGATGTCGTCCTGCTTGAGCTGCGCGCCCTGCACGCCCTTGCCACCGCGGCGCTGCGAGCGGTACAGGTCGGTCTTGGTGCGCTTCGCGTAGCCGGTGCGCGTGATGGTGACCACCACGTCCTCGACCGCGATCAGGTCCTCGACCGACACGTCGCCGTCGAACGGGATGATCTGGGTGCGCCGGTCGTCACCGAACTTGTCGACGATCTCGGTCAGCTCGTCCTTGACGATCTGCCGCTGGCGCTCCGGCTTGTCCAGGATGTCCTGCAGGTCGGCGATCTCCAGCTCGATCTTCGCCAGTTCGTCGACGATCTTCTGCCGCTCCAGGGCAGCCAGGCGGCGCAACTGCATGTCCAGGATCGCGGTGGCCTGGATCTCGTCGATGTCCAGCAGCTCGATCAGGCCGGTGCGCGCCTCGTCGACCGTCGGCGACCGGCGGATCAACGCGATGACCTCGTCCAGCTGGTCCAGCGCCTTGACCAGACCACGCAGGATGTGGGCGCGTTCCTCGGCCTTGCGCAGGCGGAACCGGGTCCGCCGGACGATGACCTCGATCTGGTGCTTGACGTAGTGCCGGACGACCTGGTCCAGCCGCAGCGTGCGCGGCACCCCGTCGACCAGGGCCAGCATGTTGACGCCGAAGTTGTACTGCAGCTGGGTGTGCTTGTAGAGGTTGTTCAGCACCACCTTGGCGACCGCGTCCCGCTTGAGCGTGACCACGATCCGCATGCCGCGCCGGCTGTTCGACTCGTCGGCGATGTCGGCGATGCCGGTCAGCTTCCCGTCCCGCACCAGGGTGGCGATGTTCTCCACCAGGTTGTCCGGGTTGACCTGGTACGGCAGCTCGGTGACCACGAGCGTGGTGCGGCCGCGGGCGTCCTCCTCGACCTCGACCACCGCGCGCATCCGGATCGAGCCGCGGCCGGTGCGGTAGGCCTCCTCGATGCCCGACGTGCCCAGGATCAGGCCCTTCGTCGGGAAGTCCGGGCCCTTGATCCGCTGCATCAGCGCGGCCAGCGTCTCGTCGTCGCCGGCCTCCCAGTTGTCCAGCGCCCACACGACACCCTCGGCGACCTCGCGCAGGTTGTGCGGCGGGATGTTGGTCGCCATGCCGACCGCGATGCCCGACGTGCCGTTGACCAGCAGGTTCGGGATCCGCGACGGCAGGACGTCCGGCTCCTGCGTGCGGCCGTCGTAGTTGGGCGAGAAGTCGACGGTCTCCTCTTCGATGTCCCGCAGCATCTCCATGGCCAGCGGGTCGAGCCGCGACTCGGTGTACCGCATGGCCGCCGCGGGGTCGTTGCCCGGCGAGCCGAAGTTGCCCTGGCCGTCGATCAGCGGGTACCGCAGCGCCCACGGCTGGGCCAGCCGCACGAGGGCGTCGTAGATCGCCGAGTCGCCGTGCGGGTGGTAGTTGCCCATCACGTCGCCGACCACGCGCGAGCACTTGTTGTACCCGCGCTCCGGCCGGAACCCCGAGTCGTACATCGAGTAGAGGACGCGGCGGTGCACCGGCTTGAGGCCGTCCCGCACGTCCGGCAGCGCGCGCGACACGATCACGCTCATCGCGTACTCGATGTACGAGCGCTGCATCTCATGCTGGATGTCGACCGGCTCGGTGCGGTCGTGTTCCGGCGGCAAGGTTTCCGTCATGGGGTCCTTCTACTGACGAATGGGAAAAGGAGGCGGGGGCGCGCTACACGTCGAGGAAGCGGACGTCCTTGGCGTTGCGGGTGATGAACGAGCGCCGGGCTTCGACGTCCTCGCCCATCAGGACGCTGAACAGCTCGTCCGCCGCGGCGGCGTCGTCCAGCGTGACCTGCAGCAGCAGACGGCGGGACGGGTCCATCGTGGTCTCCCACAGCTCTTCGGCGTTCATCTCGCCGAGACCCTTGTACCGCTGGATGCCGTCTTCCTTCGGCACCTTGCGGCCGGCTTCGGCGCCGGCCGCGAGCAGACCGTCGCGCTCCTTGTCCGAGTACGCGTACTCCGGCTCCGACCGCGGCCACTTGATCTTGTAGAGCGGCGGCTGCGCGAGGTAGACGTGGCCGTGCTCGATCAGCGGGCGCATGAACCGGAACAGCAGCGTCAGCAGCAGGGTGCGGATGTGCTGGCCGTCGACGTCGGCGTCGGCCATCAGCACGATCTTGTGGTACCGCAGCTTGGAGAGGTCGAAGTCGTCGTGGATGCCGGTGCCCAGCGCGGTGATCAGCGACTGGACCTCGTTGTTCTTGAGCACCCGGTCGATGCGGGCCTTCTCCACGTTGATGATCTTGCCCCGGATCGGCAGGATCGCCTGGAACCGCGACTCCCGCCCCTCCTTGGCCGACCCGCCCGCGGAGTCACCCTCCACGATGTAGAGCTCGCACTCCTCCGGGTTGGTCGACTGGCAGTCCTTGAGCTTGCCGGGCAGGCCGCCGATCTCCAGCGCGCCCTTGCGGCGCACCAGGTCGCGCGCCCGGCGGGCGGCCATCCGCGCCTGCGCGCTGGACAGCGCCTTGTTGATGATCGTCTTGGCTTCGGCCGGGTTGCGCTCGAACCAGTCGGACAGCCACTCGTTGGTCTTGGACTGGACGAACGACTTGGCCTCGCTGTTGCCCAGCTTGGTCTTGGTCTGGCCCTCGAACTGCGGCTCGGCCAGCTTGATCGAGATGATCGCGGTCAGGCCCTCGCGCACGTCGTCGCCGGAGAGGTTCTCGTCCTTCTCCTTGAGGAGTTTCTTGTCCCGCGCGTACGCGTTGACCACGCGGGTCAGCGCAGCGCGGAAGCCCTCCTCGTGGGTCCCACCCTCATGGGTGTTGATGGTGTTGGCGAAGGTGTGCACCGACGGCGTGAACGAGTTGTTCCACTGCATCGCGACCTCGACCTCGAGGCCGTCGCCCTTGGCGTCGAAGCAGATGATGCTGGAGTGGATCGGGTCCTTCGAGCCGTTGATGTGCTTGACGAAGTCCTCGAGCCCGCCCGGGTAGTGGTAGACGCGCTCCTTGACCCGCGCCTGCTTGCCGTCGGCGTCGGCCTCGGTCTCCGCCTCGGTGACCCGCTCGTCGCGCAACGTGATGCTCAGGCCCTTGTTCAGGAAGGCCATCTCCTGCAGGCGGCGCGAGACCGTCTCGGTGTTGTACGTCGTGGTCTCGAAGATGTCCGGGTCGGCCCAGAAGGTGGTGGAGGTGCCGGTGCCCTCGGCGGGGCCGACCTCTTCCAGCGGGCCGGGCTTGGAGTGGTCGTAGTGCTGACGCCACTTCTTGCCGTCGCGGGAGACCTCGACGTCGAGCGCCCTGGACAGGGCGTTGACTACGGAGACACCGACGCCGTGCAGACCGCCGGACACCGCGTAGCTCTCGCTGTCGAACTTGCCGCCCGCGTGCAGCACGGTGTGCACGATCTCCAGCGTCGACTTCTTGTGGACCGGGTGCTCCTCGACGGGGATGCCGCGACCGTCGTCGACCACGCGGACGCCGCCGTCGGCGAGGAGGGTGACCTCGACCTTCGTCGCGTAGCCAGCCATGGCCTCGTCGACCGAGTTGTCGACGACCTCCCAGATCAGGTGGTGCAGACCGCGTTCACCGGTGGAACCGATGTACATGCCTGGCCGCTTGCGGACCGCCTCGAGACCCTCGAGCACCGTGATGGAGGACGCGTTGTAGTCGTTCTGCTGAGCTGCCACGAGCCTGCTTTCTCCTCAGTCTTGCCCAAGGGACTCCCCCACTGCCCTCCAGTCTACTTGGCCAGCTCCGCTGACATGCCGCAAGGACACCCCTGATTTCGTCACAGAGGCCCGAACGCGAGCGTCGCCGGGTCCGGCGCTATCCGGCGGGGGTCGAGCCGCGATACGACGCGCTCAGTCACCCATAGGTGTCGCGTGGCCCGCGACCGGGCACGTGCCGCGGGCCCTTCCGCCAGCTCGGGGCGGTCGGGCCGTGGATGCGCATGCGCTTGACCACGCCGTGTCCCACCCCAGCGGCGATCTTGGCGATGAGCTGGCTCTGCAGCAGGCGCAGCTGCGTGGCCCACGCTGTCGAGTCGGCGCGGACGGTGAGCTCGCCGTCCTTCAGCGTCACCGGCTGGGCGTGCTCGGCGACGTCCTCGCCGACCAGGCGGGCCCACTCGCCGAAGACCCGGCTGCTGGTCACGCGCTCCTGCCAGCCGCGTTCGGCGACCAGCCGCCCGACGAGGCGGCCGAACGGCTGCGGGTCGCGGGCGTCCGGGCCGGCTCCCGACCAGCGGCGCCGGCGCGGGCTCTGGCCGCCGAGCTCGAACTTCCGCCTGCCCGGCTCGGTGCCCCTGGCGTCGGCCTTGGCGCGAGCGGCGGCCAGTGCGGAGCGGACGAGATCACGTCCGGTAGTGTTCCCGTTCGGCCCAGCCGGGACGTCACCGTCCGTGTCTGATCCACTCTTCTGGGGAGTCTGCGCCGCTTGTGGCGCGGTTGAAGATCGCTCGTTTGGCCGCTTGGTCACGCGGGGCGATAACGCGTTCACCGTGTTATCCACACTATCCACAGAGTTGTCCCCAGATCGGTGGGTAACTCCTGTGTCGCCGGTCACTCGCCGTGGCTCATCAGGCCGTTGGTCATCAGGCACTGCGCACCTCCCCGTCGGCGACGGTGAACCGGACCCCGGCCAGTTCCCCTGGCACGTCCTCGTCCACCGCCGCGGTGACCAGCACCTGTTCGGCACCCGCGGCCACCTCGGCCAGCCGTGACCGGCGCCGCCGGTCGAGCTCGGCGAAGACGTCGTCGAGCAGGAGCACCGGCTCACCCGCTTCCCGCCGCAGCAGCTCGTAGGACGCCAGCCGCAGCGCGAGGGCGAACGACCAGGATTCCCCATGGCTCGCGTAGCCCTTCGCGGGGGCCTCGCCGAGGACGATTTCCAGCTCGTCGCGGTGCGGCCCGACCAGGCTGATCCCCCGTTCCAGCTCCTGCTGCCGGACCTGCGCCATCGCCTCCACCAGGATACCGGTGAGGACCTCCGGTTCGGCGCGTTTCCCGTCCGGCACCCCGTACCCCTCGGGTAGTGCCGGGCCGAGGCTGGACCGGTACGAGATCTTCGCCGGCCGCGAGTCGGGCGCCACCCCGGCGTAGGCCGCGGTGGTGTGCGGCCCGAGGTCGGCGACCAGGTCGAGCCGCGCGGCGAGCAGCTGGGCGCCGACCACCGAGAGGTGGTTGTCCCACACCTCCAGGGTCGACAGCGCGTACGGGTCGTCGCGCGCCACGCCCTTCTTCTTGCCCGCCGTCTTCAACAACGCGTTGCGCTGCTTGAGGATCCGCTCGTAGTCGGCGCGCACCCCCGCGTACCGGGGCGCGCGCTGCACCAGCAGCTCGTCCATGAACCGGCGGCGCTCACCCGGGTCGCCGCGCACCAGCGCCAGGTCCTCCGGGGAGAACAACACGGTGCGCAGGATCCCGAGGATGTCCCGCGGCTTCCCGACCGCGCCCCGGTTGACCCGGGCGCGGTTCGCCCGGCCGGGGTTGATCTCCAGCTCGACGGTCAGCTCGCGGTCCTCGTTGACCACGGCCGCCCGCACGAGTGCCCGCTCACAACCGTGCCGCACCAGCGGGGCGTCCGTCGCGACCCGGTGCGACCCGAGGGTCGCCAGGTAGCCGATCGCCTCCAGCAGGTTGGTCTTCCCGCGGCCGTTCTGGCCGACGAGGACCGTCGGTCCGGGGGTGAGCGGCAGGTCAGCGTGCTCCCAGGAGCGGAAGTCGGTGACCTGCAGGTGCCGTATGTGCACGGCTGGGTGCCTACTCGCCGGCCTTCTTCACGGCGTGGCCGCCGAACTGGTTGCGCAGCGCCGCGACGGCGCGCATGGCGGACGAGTCCTTCCGCCGCGAGGCGAACCGCGCGAACAGCGCGGCCGAGATCACCGGCGCCGGCACCGCGTGGTTGATGGCCTCCTCCAGCGTCCACCGGCCCTCGCCGGAGTCCTCGACGTAGCCCTCGAGGTCGTCCAGCTCCGGGTCCTCGTCCAGCGCGCGCACCAGCAGGTCGAGCAGCCAGGACCGGACGACGGTGCCGCGCTGCCAGCCCTTGATCACGGCCGGCACGTCCTCGACGACCTTCGCGGCCTCGAGCAGCTCGAAGCCTTCGGCGTAGGCCTGCATCAGGCCGTACTCGATGCCGTTGTGGATCATCTTCGCGTAGTGGCCCGCGCCGACCGAGCCGGCGTGCGAGAAGCCCTCCTCGCGCGGGCCGTCCGGGCGCAGCGCGTCGAAGATCGGCATGGCGCGCTCGACGAGCTCCTTGTCGCCGCCGACCATCAGGCCGTAGCCGTTCTCCTTGCCCCACACGCCACCGGACACACCGCAGTCGAGGTAGCCGATGCCCTTGGCGGACAGCACCTCGGCGTTGTGCTTGTCGTCGGTGAACCGGGAGTTGCCGCCGTCGATCACCAGATCGCCCTCGGCGAGCAGCTCACCCAGCTCGGCCACCGTCTCGCGGGTCGGCCCGCCCGCGGGGACCATCACCCAGACGATCCGCGGGGCGTCCAGTTTGGACACCATGTCGGCGAGCGAGGTCGAGTCCGAGACCGCCTGGTTGCGGTCGAAGCCGACCACCTCGTGCCCGGCGGCGCGCAGCCGCTCGCGCATGTTGAAGCCCATCCGGCCGAGGCCGACCAGTCCCAGCTGAACCATGGAACTCCCCTTCGTGCTTTCTCCGTCGCGGTCAGCCGGGTAGGCGGACCGGCATCAGTAGATAGAGGTAACCAGGAACGACCTGGCCCTGCTCATCGGCCGGCTTGATCAAAGCCGGACGGTTCGGGGTGGTGAAGGTCAGCTCGGCGCGGTCGTGGTGCAGCGCGCCCAGGCCGTCGACGAGGTAGCCCGGGTTGAACGCGATCGTCACCGGCTCGCCTTCGTACTCCACCGGCAGCTCCTCTTCGGCGCTGCCCTCGTCGTCGCCGCCGGCCGACAGGCGCAGCGAGTTGTCGCCGAACTCCAGCCGGACCTGGGTACCCCGCTCCGCCACCAGCGACACACGTTTGATCGCCTCCGAGAGCGGGGACACCTCGATCACCGCGCGGGAGGAGTGCTGGTTCGGGAGGAGCTGCCGGTATGGCGGGAACTCGGCGTCGAGCAGCCGGGTGGTCGTGTAGCGGCCGTTGCCGGACAGGCCGAGCAGGCCCTCGCCGCTGGCGAGCCCGACGGACACCTTGTTGCCCGCGGTGCCGAGCGACTTGGCCGCCTCGGCGAGGGTGCGCGCCGGGACGAGCACCGCGGCGTCGGCCAGACCCTCGGCGGGCTCCCACGCGAACTCGCGCATCGCCAGGCGGAAGCGGTCGGTGGCGACGAGGGTGAGCGAGTTGCCGGAGATCTCCAGCCGCATGCCGGTCAGCATCGGCAGGGTGTCGTCCTTGCCCGCCGCGACGGCGACCTGGGTGACCGCCTGGCCGAACGCCTCACCGGCGACCTCGCCGGCGAACGTCGGCTGGGCCGGCAGCTGCGGGTAGTCCTCGACCGGCATGGTCGGCAGGCTGAACCGGGCGCTGCCGCAGGTGATGGAGGCGCGGGAGCCCTCGACGGAGATCTCGACCGGCTGGGCCGGGAGCGCCTTGGTGATGTCGGCGAGCAGCCGCCCGGACACCAGCAGCCTGCCGCCGTCGGCGATCGTCGCCGGGACGCCGACCGTCGCGGAGACCTCGTAGTCGAAGCCGGAGACGGTGAGCGCGTCGGTGGAGCCGTCGGATCCGGCGTCGAGCAGCACCCCGCCCAGGACCGGGACCGGTGGCCTCGACGGCAGGCTGCGTGCCACCCACGCGACGGCGTCCGCGAGCCCGTCGCGCTCGACGCGGATCTTCATGTGCCCATCCTTTCGACAGCCGAGCCCCTCATCGCGGCCCGAGAAGATCGACAAACGTCCCCGGGCAGGCCTCGAGCAGCGCGCTGGCCAGGGATCTCGCAGTGTGGTGTGGCCCGGTGCCGATGTCGCCAACGACGAGCGGGCTGGGTGTGGATACCCACGTTAGAACGTGAGCGGCACCGGCGTCACTCGGGGCAGCCCATCGATTTGTCGATAAGACGATCTCGTCCGGAGCTCTGTCCCCATGTCCACAGCCCCCTGTTTTTCTCCGAAGGACTTCTTGAGAAAAAACCAAAGGCAGTGACAGTAATAGGGGCTGTGGATTCTGGGGACTACTGCCGTCGTCGCAGGTCCGCTCGCGCGGCGGGGTGTGGACATCTGTGGAGTACTACCGGTGGACAACTCGGGCCGTCCGTGGACAACTTCGGGCGCTCCCCAACTGATCCACAGTTGTCCCCAGCTGTCCACAGAACTGTCCCCAGTTGTGGGGATGTTCGTCCCCATGGCCGCGCACAGACGCGGTCGCCGTGGAACCAACCCAGTGGGTGACCACGCTCGCGTCGATCGATGCGTTCTCGTTACTGGGATCACAGATTTCGCGCCGCAGCGCGGCCCGCCGCGGCCGCACTCGCTGTCACACAAGCGATCCCGGCCCACGCGGCGAACGGCAGCCGCTCACCGAGAACAAGCGCGCCGGCCACTCCCGCCACCGCCGCTTCGAGGCTCTCCAGCACCGCGACCGTGCGCGGTGGAACCCGGCGCAGCGCGGCGAGATCGAGCGAGTACGGGATCACGGCCGACAGCACCGCGACGCCGAATCCCGCCAGCAGCAAGGAAGGCCGCCACACCGGCGCGGTCACGCCGAAGGGCAGCGCGAGGATCGCGG
Organism: Amycolatopsis tucumanensis; assembly: GCF_021654135.1. Taxonomy (GTDB): domain Bacteria; phylum Actinomycetota; class Actinomycetes; order Mycobacteriales; family Pseudonocardiaceae; genus Amycolatopsis_E; species Amycolatopsis_E tucumanensis. Next base: position 65,441 of record NZ_JAKGSD010000006.1, read on the forward strand.
CCACCGTCACCGCGAGCGCGAGCATCGATCCATCCGGGACACTCGCGCCGACTTTCCGGCTCAGCACCAGGTATCCGCCCATCGACACGGCGGACAGCAGAGCGAGCGCGACTCCGGCCGCCGGAAGCGTCGTCCCGGACGGCGAATGGAACAGCCACACCCCGAAGGCGGCGACCAGAGCGAAACCGACGTCACGCGCTCGCCGTGCCGTCGCCACCGCAACTCCCAGCGGACCGAGCAACTGCAACGCGCTCGCCACGCCCAGCGGCAGGAAACCCAGCGCCGGGTAGATCAGGTTCATCCCGGCGATCGCCACGCCGAAACCCAGCACCGGCGGCAGGTTCCGGCGCGACGGCAACGCCGGGCGGTGGATCGCCAGCAGCACGAGCGCGGCGAAGGAGAGCCGCAAGGCGACCACCCCGCCGGGGCCGGCCGCGGCGAAGAGCTGCTTCCCGAACGCCTGCCCGGTCTGCACGCTGACGACGCTGCCGAGGACGAGAAGTGCGGCTCCCATGCCGTCGAGTCTTGGCGCGGACCCGGTGAAGATCCATCGAGACTTCGCGCACGGAACTCTTTAGCCTCCACTACATGATCGACCTCCGGCGCCTGAGCGTCCTCCGGGTACTGGCCGAGCACGGCACCGTCACGGCCGCCGCGGAGGCGCTGCACCTGACCCCGTCGGCGGTCTCGCAGCAACTCCGGTTGCTCGCCAAGGAGGTCGGTGTCGAACTGCTGCGCCGCGATGGCCGCCGCGTCCGGTTGACCCCCGCCGCGGTGGTGTTGCTCGAGCACGCGGATTCGCTGTTCGCGCAATGGGAACGGGCGCGGGCCGACCTGACCGCGGGCGAAGAGGTCGGCGCCGTGCGCATGTGCGGCGTCTCGTCGACGGTCGCCGCGTTGCTCGGTCCTGCGGTCACGCGGCTGCGGCAGGAGCACCCGCGGCTGACGGCGCGCGTGATAGAAGAGGAAAGCGCTGACTGCTACGAGCTGTTGCTCGCCGAGGCGGCCGACATCGCCGTCGTGCTGCCCACGCCCGAAGCGCCGCCCGTCGACGACCCCCGCTTCACGCAGTGGCCGCTCCTCGACGACCCGCAGGACCTCCTCGTCGCCGCCGGACATCCGCTGACTCGGCAGGACGCGGTGGAACTCGCCGACGCCGCGCGTGAACCGTGGATCGTGAAGCCGCGCCACAACGACACGTACACGCTCCTGCAAGCCGCTTGTGCCGCCGCCGGTTTCACGCCGCGCATCGCGCACGAAGCCAAGGAGTGGTTCGCGGTGTCCGCGCTCGTCGCCGCCGGGCTCGGGGTGTGCCTCGTGCCGCGGCTCGCTCCCCTGCCACCGCAGCACGAGGTGGTGCGGATTCCGTTGCGCGGCAACCCGCGTCCGTCGCGGCGCATCGTCGGCTGCGTCCGGCGCGGGAGCGAGGAGCAGTGGCCGATCGCCCGCGCGATCGCGGCGATCGAAGCGGTGTGCGCGGAGCGGGCTACTGACGGGCGCGCTGTTTGATGCGCGCGGTGAGTTCCTGCACCTGGTCGTAGATCCGCCGGCGCTCGGCCATCTCCTTGCGGATCTTCTTGTCCGCGTGCATGACCGTCGTGTGGTCGCGGCCGCCGAACGTCTGCCCGATCTTCGGCAGCGACATGTCCGTCAGCTCGCGGCACAGGTACATCGCGATCTGCCGCGCCGTGGCAAGGGCTTTCGTCTTGCCGGGGCCGCACAGGTCGTCGACCGTCACGTCGAAGAACTCGGCCGTGGTGGCCATGATCGTCGGCGCGCTGATCTCCGGCGCCTGCGAGTCCGGGATCAGGTCGCGCAGCACGATCTCGGCGAGACCGACGTCCACCGGCTGCTGGTTCAGCGACGCGAACGCGGTGACGCGGATGAGCGCGCCCTCCAGTTCTCGGATGTTCGCCTCCACGCGCGAGGCGATGAACTCGAGCACGTCACCCGGCACGGCCAGCCGGTCCTGCGCCGCCTTCTTGCGGAGGATCGCGATGCGCGTCTCCAGTTCGGGCGGCTGGATGTCGGTGATGAGGCCCCACTCGAACCGCGTGCGCAGCCGGTCCTCCAGGGTCTCCAGCCGCTTCGGCGGCCGGTCCGAGGACACCACGATCTGCTTGTTCGAGTTGTGCAGCGTGTTGAAGGTGTGGAAGAACTCCTCCTGAGTACCTTCCTTGCCCTCCAGGAACTGGATGTCGTCGACGAGCAGGATGTCGATGTCCCGGTAGCGCCGCTGGAACGCCACCTTCCGGTCGTCGCGCAGCGAGTTGATGAAGTCGTTGGTGAATTCTTCGGTCGAGACGTAGCGCACGCGCATCCCGGGGAAGAGCCGCTGTGCGTAGTGCCCGACGGCGTGCAGCAGGTGCGTCTTGCCCAGCCCGGACTCGCCCCAGATGAACAGCGGGTTGTACGCGCGGGAGGGCGCCTCGGCGACGGCGAACGCGGCCGCGTGCGCGAAGCGGTTGGACGCGCCGATGACGAACGTGTCGAACGTGTACTTCTCGTTGAGCCGCGTCTTCGACGTCTCCGGCTGGGCCGGCGCGGTGTAGGGCTGGCCCGCGCTCGGCTGGCCGGAGAACATCGGCCAGATCTCGTGCGCGGCGGCCAGGGCCTCGCCCTCTTCGTCGACTTCCTCGTCACCGTCGTCCTCGGGCAGGACGGCCTTCACCGGTTCCGGCGGGTGCGCCCGGACCCGCCGCAGCGGCGGGAGCATGCCGTCGTCGAGCGGCGGCATCTTCGGGGGCATCACCGGCGCCTCGGCCGCGGCGACGGGCGCCGTTTCCACCCGGGCGGGTGACGGGTACGGGGCGGGCGGCGGAGGAGGCGGGGTCACCTCGGCGGTGTCGACCTTCACGGCCAGCGAGACGGGACGGCCGAGCCGGCGCGAGAGCGCGTGCGTGATCGGGTCCCGCAGGGCGCGCTCGATCGCTTCCTTGGCGAAGTCACTCGGGGCGGCGAGCAGGGCCGTGCCGTCGAGCAGGCCGATCGGGCGGGTGACTCGCATCCAGGCCCGCTGCTGAGGCGAAAGCGTGCCGTCCGACAGCTCCCGGACCACCTGGTCCCAGACCACGCCCAGATTCAACTGGTGCTCGGACACCGACTTCGTCCCCTCCCCTCGTCACCCCGGACGACCCCACCGACCTCGAAGAACACCCGAGCCGGGCGCCTGGCTCACTCACACGAGCGGCGCCTCGCAGCCCCCTGGTCACCGCGCGCAGCAAGTATCCACAGAGTTGTCCACAACTGTGCACTAATGTACGGCGGCCCGCAGTCACTCCACCTGCGGGTGCGAACCTACGCCAGCCAGAGCCTCCACACCTTCTTACGGCGGCGCCGAGCACCTCGAACGGGTGACCCAAGAGGAGACACGCTAACAAAGGCCCGTGCCGTGCCACAAGGCACCGTGGGAGCCAGGATGGCATGCCTCACGTGGCGTCGCCACTCGGTCCCCCGCTGTGGTTGAGGGGGCCGGTTGCCGGGCCGGTGAGCGGGGTGCGTACTCTCGATAAGTCTCCCGCGCGCGACGGGTTTGTTCGCATGCGCGCGATTCGAGACACCCCCGAGCTGATCGGTGGCTCCAGCTTGCCGCCGAGTATGTCGAGACCAGGAGTTAGCAGTGAGCAAGGGTAAGCGCACCTTCCAGCCGAACAACCGTCGACGCGCCCGGACCCACGGCTTCCGGCTGCGGATGCGCACCCGCGCCGGTCGCGCGATCCTGTCGGCCCGCCGTCGCAAGGGCCGCGAGAAGCTGTCCGCCTGATAGCGCCGTTCCGAGGCGCGACGTGCTGCCCCGTGCCGCCCGGTTGCGGCGCAGTGAGGACTTCCGCGAGGTCATGCGCAGGGGTGCTCGGGCAGGTCGGCGCCGCCTCGTGGTGCACGCGGTTCAGTCCACCGACCCGTCCGCGGGAACGCCGCGGGCGGGTTTTGTGGTGAGCAAGGCCGTGGGCAACTCAGTTGTGCGCCACCGGGTGACCCGGCGCCTGCGGCATCTCGTCATGCAGCGCCTCGGAACCGTGCCGCCCGGCAGTTCGTTGGTCGTGAGGGCCCTGCCGCCGGCGGCCACCGCGTCCAGTGCCGAACTCGGTGCCGATCTGGACGCGGCGCTGAAACGGCTGAGCCTGCTCCCGGGCCGCCCATCCGACGGCCCGGCGACACCCCGGCCGGACACGGCCGCGGACATGAGGGGCCACGCCGGTGAATGACGCCAGCACCGATGCACCGCGGAAGGTCGAGCGCCCTGGGCCGGTCGCCCAGGTGTTGTTGCTCCCGCTGCGGTTCTACCGCCGTTTCATCTCGCCCTACCTCCCGCCGAGCTGCCGCTTCTACCCCAGCTGCAGCACGTACGCGGTCGAGGCTCTGACCCGCTTCGGCGCCGCGAAGGGCAGTTACCTCGCCCTCCGACGGCTGCTGCGCTGCGGCCCGTGGACGATGCCCGGCCGCGACCCGGTGCCTGAGGTGTTCTCGTGGCGCCACCAGAGACCTGGTTTGTCAACCGAGGAGTAGCTCAGTGCTCGACTTCATCTACTACCCCGTGTCCTTCATCCTGTGGTGTTGGCACAAGGTCTTCGGGTTCGTCTTCGGGGCCGACAACGCGATCACCTGGCTCCTGGCGATCATCTTCCTGACCTTCACGGTTCGCGGCATCATGTTCAAGCCGTTCGTGAACCAGGTCCGGTCGATGAAGAAGATGCAGGAGTTCGCGCCGGAACTGAAGAAGATTCAGAAGAAGTACGCGAACGACCGCCAGCGCCAGGCGATGGAGATGCAGAAGCTCCAGAAGGAGCACGGCGTCAACCCGCTGGGCAGCTGCCTGCCGATGCTGCTGCAGATCCCGGTGTTCATCGGTCTGAACTGGGTGCTGCGCGCGTTCTCCATCCAGCCCGCGGACGGCAGCCCGAAGACGGAGAACTACTTCTTCGACCAGGCCGGCGTCGAGTCGTACGTGCACGCGAAGCTGTTCGGCGTCAACATCGGCGATGCCATCCACAACGCCTCGATGCTGGGCGGTCAGGGCGGCGGCTGGCACTGGCACGTCGCGCCGGTCGCGATCCCGCTGATGATCCTCGCGTCGGTCCTGACCCACCTGACCGCGCGGCACTCGGCGCAGCGGCAGAACCTGAACCCCGAGGCGATCACGCCGCAGACGCAGATGATGCAGCGGCTGACGATGTACATCTTCCCGCTCGGTGTTCTGGTGTTCGGTGCGTTCTTCCCGATCGGTCTGCTCGTCTACTGGCTGGCGAACAACGGCTGGACCCTGATGCAGCAGCGCCTGGTCTACACGCGCATCGACAAGGAAGAGGCGCAGAAGAAGGCCGAGGCCGCCGAGAAGCGCAACTCGCTGGCGCCGCGCCCGGGTGCGAAGCCGAAGCCGGGCCAGAAGCCGGTCCAGCCGAAGAAGACGGACGACGGTGACGGCGCGGCCGACAAGCCGGCCGCCGACGGCAAGCCGGCCGCCGACGGCAAGCCGGCCGCCGACGGCAAGGCGACCGGGCAGAAGCCGGGTTCGAAGGCCGGCTCCCCGCACCGCTTCCCGCAGCAGGGGCAACGCCCGCAGAACGGCTCGGCGCAGAAGCGCAAGAAGCCTTCGCAGGGCGGCAAGAACTCAGGACAGAAGGGCTCGGGGCAGAAGCGCCGCTGAGCGCTGGAGCCCGGTGAAAGGAGATGACGATGGCGGAGACGGTCGAAGCGATCGACGCTGACGACGAGGCGCCCGCTGCGGAGGCGACGGGTTCGTCGACGGAGGACCTGCTGGTCCGCGAGGGCGACATCGCGGGCGACTACCTGGAGCGGCTGCTGGACCTGCTCGACTACGACGGGGACATCGACCTCGACGTGGAGAGCGGCCGCGCGATCGTGAGCATCGACGGCGGTGACGATCTGGAGAAGCTGGTCGGCGGACGCGGCCAGGTGCTCGAGGCGCTGCAGGAACTGACGCGGCTCGCGGTGCAGCAGGAGACCGGCACTCGGAGCCGGCTGATGCTCGACATCGCCGGCTGGCGGGCCGGCCGCCGCGCCGAGCTGAGCGAGCTGGGCCGCACGACGGCCGAGACGGTCAAGGCGACGGGCGAGAAGGTGCGGCTGCAGCCGATGAGCCCCTTCGAGCGAAAGGTCGTCCACGACGCGGTGGCCGCCGTGGGCGGCGTCAAGAGCGAAAGCGAGGGCGAGGAGCCCAAGCGGCGAGTCGTGGTGATGCCGGACGCATAGGCGTTCAGGTTTCTCGGAAGGCGGCCCACTTCGGTGGGCCGCCTTTTTTATGTCCGCGATTTCGAGCGCTGGTTCTCTCACGCTGGCGACCCGGTGCGCCGGCGGCGTCAGAGCGGTGGCTCTTCCCGCGCCCGCCGTCCGAGCGGCGGCCCGCTCGTGGCTTGCTGTGAAGCGGCCCAGCGGTGGTACCGCGCGGGTTGGCGGGTCTCGCGGTGGCTCTGCTTCGACCCGGCGCCGCGCATTGCGCGGACGCGAGACTCTCGAAAGGTTGCTCACTTCGCGCGAGTCGGGCGGCGGCTCGCGGGCGGGGTCGCGTCTATGACTGTGCGTCGGTTTCACGTGGAACCAGCCGCTGACACTCCTCGGGGCAGTTTCACGTGAAACCGTCCACAGTTGCGGTCCGCCTCCCCGCGATGATGTTCGCGTCGTGGAGAATCGGGGGCGTTGGTCGTTTCACGTGAAACCCGAGGAGTGCTAGTGGTGCCGGTGCCCGACGTGGCGGGGCGAGTGTTCGGCGATGGGCTCGAGCAGGCCGTCGCCTTCGCTGAGATGCTCGAGCGGTTCGGCGTCGAGCGGGGGTTGATCGGACCGCGTGAGGTGGAGCGGCTTTGGGATCGGCACCTGTTGAACTCCGCCGTCGTCGGTGAGCGGATCGCGGACGGCGTCCGGGTGATCGACGTCGGGTCCGGTGCCGGCTTTCCCGGGGTGCCGCTCGCCATCGCGCGGCCGGATCTGGAAGTCGTTCTCGTCGAGCCCATGGCTCGGCGCGCCGACTGGTTGAACGAAGTCGCCGAGACCATCAAACTGGACGTCACCGTCGTCCGCGGCCGGGCGGAGGAGAAGGCACTCCGGGATCGCGTCGGGACCGCGGACGTCGTCACCTCGCGGGCCGTCGCTCCGCTCGCGCGATTGGCGGGCTGGTGCCTCCCCCTCGTCCGGGAGGGTGGCATGATGCTCGCAGTCAAGGGAGCTAGTGCCCGGGACGAAGTTGCCCGTGATGCGAAGGCGGTTGCCCGCGTCGGTGGGGGTGCTCCAACGGTCTCTGAATGCGGGGTCGGCGTGCTCGAAACGCCGACGACCGTGGTGCGGGTGGAGCGCGTACGAAGTGCCCGTCGCCCGCGCCGTGCGGGATGACAGGATGGCGTACTGGATGGCTTGTGGAGGCCAGATCAGCATGATGCGACCCATGTTCCACGTGAAACCAACAGCGTCGATTGCGGAAAGGTGGCTCGGCCGGTGACCCCGCCTGCGTCAGACTGGACCCCCATTGCCGAAGAGGCCGAGCGCGCCGCCCGCGTGCTGCACCCGGAACCCAACTCCCTCCCCCGGCCCGATCAGCGCCGCGTGCTGACCGTCGCCAACCAGAAGGGCGGCGTCGGCAAGACGACCAGCGCCGTCAACCTCGCCGCGGCCCTCGCGGTGCACGGGCTCAAGACCCTCGTCATCGACCTCGACCCGCAGGGCAACGCCAGCACCGCGCTCAACGTGGACCACCGCTCCGGCACCCCCTCCATCTACGACGTCCTCCTCGGCGACCTCCCCCTGGGCGAGGCGATGGCCGTCAGCGAGCAGTCCCCCAACCTGTTCTGCGTCCCCGCGACGATCGACCTCGCCGGCGCCGAGATCGAGCTCGTCGAGATGCCCTCCCGCGAATCGCGGCTGAAGGAGGCGCTCACCGGGGAGGTGGTCGACCAGCTCGGCGTCGATTACGTCTTCATCGACTGCCCGCCCTCGCTCGGCCTCCTCACGGTCAACGCGATGGTCGCCGCCCGTGAGGTGCTCATCCCGATCCAGTGCGAGTACTACGCACTCGAAGGCCTCGGGCAGCTCCTCAGCAACATCGAGCTGGTGCAGAAGCACCTCAACCCCAGCCTCTCCGTCTCGACGATCCTCCTCACCATGTACGACGGCCGCACCAAGCTGGCCGACCAGGTGACCGCCGAGGTGCGCGACCACTTCGGCGACGTCGTCCTCAAGACCGTCATCCCCCGCAACGTGAAGGTGTCCGAGGCGCCCAGCTACGGCCAGACCGTGCTGGCGTACGACCCGGGTTCGCGGGGCGCGATGAGCTACGTCGATGCGGCTCGCGAACTCGCGGAGCGTGGCAGCAGCAACGGATCGAGGAGGGGCACGTTATGACCGAACGCAGGGGTGGCCTGGGGCGTGGCCTGGCCGCGCTGATCCCGACCGGACCGCCCGCAGGCGAGAACACCCCCAGTGCGCCGGCTCGCCCGGAGGCGCCGTCTCGCAACGGTGACAAGGACTGGTTCGCGGCCAACAGCGAGGTCGTCCCCAGCGGTGAGGTGGCCGGCGCCGTCTACCGCGAGATCCCGACGAGCTCGGTCAAGCCCAACCCGAAGCAGCCGCGGCAGGTCTTCGACGAGGACGCCCTCGCCGAGCTGGAGCACTCGATCCGCGAGTTCGGCCTCATGCAGCCGATCGTCGTCCGCGAACTCGGCGGCGGCGAGTACGAGCTGGTCATGGGCGAGCGTCGTCTGCGTGCGTCCCAGCGGGCCGAGCTGGAGAACATCCCGGCCATCGTCCGGCAGACCGCCGACGAAGCGATGCTGCGGGACGCGCTGCTGGAGAACATCCACCGCGTCCAGCTGAACCCGCTGGAAGAGGCGGCCGCCTACCAGCAGCTGCTCGACGAGTTCGAGGTGACGCACGAGGAGCTCGCCTCCCGCATCGGCCGCAGCCGCCCGGTCATCACCAACACCATCCGGCTGCTCAAGCTCCCCCTCCCCGTGCAGCGCCGCGTCGCCGCCGGGGTTCTCTCCGCCGGGCACGCCCGGGCGCTGCTCTCGCTCGAAGATCCGGAGCAGCAGGAGGAGCTCGCGACGCGCATCGTCGCCGAGGGGCTCTCGGTCCGCGCGACCGAGGAGGCGGTGACTCTCAAGAAGAGCGAGGCGCCGGCCAAGCCGAAGGCCGCTCCCCGCAAGGCGATGCAGGCGCCCGGTCTCCAGGATCTGGCGAACCGGCTGTCGGACACCTTCGACACCCGCGTCAAGGTCGACCTCGGCCGCCGGAAGGGGCGCATCGTCGTCGAGTTCGGCTCGATCGACGATCTGGAGCGAATCGTCTCGATCATGGACCCGAATCGGGCAAATCAGGCGCTGCGAACCGATGAGGAATGACACCAGGTCGTTTCGTCACGGTGATGATTTGATCTGACAACACTGAGGGCCACCTCCCGCTCGGGAAGGTGGCCCTCAGTGGTTCCGGGGACGTGTCAGGCGGACCGGCGGATCGCCCGCGCGACGAGATCGGCGAACACGGCGCCGAGCGACGTGCCCGCGGTCTCGATCGCCATCGGCACGGTCGACGTCTCGGTGAGGCCCGGCGACGAGTTAACTTCGAGGAACTGGACCGTGCCGTCGGCGGTCACGATCGCGTCGGTCCGGGAGATGTCCCGCAGACCGAGCAGCTTGTGCGCGGCGACGGCCAGCTCGCCGACTGCCTTGGCGGACGGCTCCGGCAGCCGGGCCGGGGCGAAGAAGTCGGTCAGCCCCGCGGTGTAGCGCGAGGTGTAGTCGTAGACACCGCTCTCCGGCACGATCTCCACGGCGGGCAGCGCCTCCGGCTCCCCGTCCCGCTCGACGACCGCCACCGCGACCTCGACACCCTCGACCAGCCGCTCCGCCAGCACGGTGTCGCCGTACGCGAAGCAGCCCACCATCGCGGCGGGAAGCTCGGCGGCGTCCCGCACGACCTGGGCGCCCAGCGCGGACCCGCCCTGGTCGGGCTTGAGGATCAGCGGAAGGCCCAGGTGGTCGACGATCGCATCCAGCACGCCCTGCGCGCCCAGCTCCCGGAAGGTGCTGTGCGGCAGCACGACCCAGTCCGGGGTCGCGTACCCGGCGGCGGACAGCACGGCCTTCGCGGTCGGCTTGTCCCACGCCCGGCGGCACCCGCGCGAGCTGGTGCCCACGTACGGCACCTTCAGCATCTCCAGGACGGTCTGCACCGATCCGTTCTCGCCCTGGCCACCGTGCAGTGCCACGACGGCCGCGTCGGGCCGTTCGGACCGCAACCGGTCGAGCAGGCCCGCGTCGGTGTCCCACTCCTCGACGGTCAGCCCCTGCTCCCGCAGCGCGGCGGACAGCCTGCGGCCGGACCGCAGCGAGACATCGCGTTCATGCGAAAGCCCGCCCGCGAGAACGGCGACGGTCGGCATAACCACGCCGGCACTCTCCTCAATCAACAGTCTAAATAGGACTCAGCAGCGCGGCGATCAGGCCGTGTCCGGCGACGGCGTCTCCGGGCCGGGGATCGCGCGCATGCTGACGTTACCGAACGTGCGCACCAGGTCCATTTCGGACTCGAGCACCGCGGCCAGGCGACGCACGCCCTCCTTGATCCGCTCGGGCGTCGGGTAGCAGTACGACAACCGCATCTGCCTGCTGCCGAAACCGTCGGCGTAGAAACCGGTTCCGGACGCGTACGCGACCCGGGCGGTGACGGCGCGGGGCAGCATCGCCTTGGTGTCGACGCCCTCCGGCACCGTCACCCACACGTAGAAACCGCCGTCCGGGTTCGTCCAGCTGCAGCCGGACGGCAGGTGCTGCTCCAGGGCGGAGAGCATCGCGTCCCGCCGCTCCCGGTAGTTCTCGCGGAAGGTCTTGATCTGGCCCTTCCAGTCGTGCGTGGCCAGGTACCGCGACACGATCATCTGGTTGAGGCTCGGCGGGCACAGCGTGGCCGACTCGGCGGCCAGCACCAGCTTCTCCCGCACCGCGTGCGGCGCCAGGACCCAGCCGACCCGCAGGCCGGAGGCGAACGTCTTGGAGAACGAGCCCAGGTACACGACGTTGTCCGGGTCGAGCGACCGCAGCGCCGGGTAGGTCTGGCCGTCGAAGCCGAGCAACCCGTACGGGTTGTCCTCGACCACCAGCACGCCGTGCGCGCGGCAGATCGCGAGGATCTCGGCGCGCCGCTCGACCGCGAGCGTCACGCCGGCCGGGTTGTGGAAGTTCGGGATCGTGTAGAGGAACTTGACCCGCTGTCCGGCCTTCTCGGCGGCCGCGAGTGCCTCCCGCAGCGCCTCCGGCACCAGCCCCTGGTCGTCCATCACGACGTGCACAACCTTCGCCTGGTACGCGGCGAACGAGCCCAGCGCGCCCACGTAGGACGGCCCCTCGGCAAGCACGACGTCGCCAGGGTCGCAGAACAGCCGGGTGACCATGTCCAGGCCCATCTGGGAGCCGACGGTCACCACGATATCGTCGGAGTGCGCGTTGATGCCCTCCATCGCCATGACCTCGCAGATCTGCTCGCGCAGCACCGGCACGCCCTGCGCGGAGCCGTACTGCAGCGCGACCAGGCCGTCCTCCGCGATGATCTCCCCCACCTGCGAGGACAGGCTGTCCAGCGGGAGCGCGGCGAGGTTCGGCATGCCGCCGGCGAGCGAAACCACCTCCGGGCGGCTGGCCACCGCGAAGAGAGCTCGGATCTCCGACGCCGTCATGCCTGCCGTGCGGGCGGCGTAACGGGCGAGGTGGGGATCGAGGTCTCGGCGGCCAGTGTGCTCAGGTGGATTCGCAGTCATCGCACTTCGCTCTGTCGAATGGTCAGTTTCCCGAGTGTAACCACTCGTCCTTGTGATATTCCCGGCCTTCCGGCGCGGGTCACAGACGCCTATCCTCAAATGCGGCCGAGCAGGCTGCGGCGGTACGCCACGCCCTGCTCCACGTCGGGCCGGCCGCCGCGAAATCCGGGGAGGGGATCAGGTGTCGCGTCGAGTCGTGGGCGTCACCCTCGACAACCTGGAACACCTGCCCAAGAACTGCCGCCGGTGCGTGTACTGGGAGCTCGCGCCGCACCTGCGCGCGCAGGCGGAGGAGTTCGGCCAGACCGAGGTCGAGAAGGAGGCCTGGGTCTCCTCGGTGCTGCTGGAGTGGGGCTCCTGCGGCCGCATCATCTACAGCGACTCGCTGCCCGTCGGGTTCGTGCTGTACGCCCCGCCGAACCTGGTGCCGCGCTCGGTCGCCTTCCCCACGTCCCCGCCCAGCGCGGACGCGGTGCTGCTGACGAGCTTCCAGGTGCTGCCCGAGTTCCGCGGTGGCGGGCTGGGCCGCACGCTCATCCAGGCGGTCGCCAAGGACATGACGCGCCGCGGTGTGCGCGCGATCGAGGCGTTCGGCGACGCGAGCCCGGACGACGCCGACAACGAGCTGCTGGGGCACACCTGCGTGGTCCCGGCCGACTTCCTCACCGCGGTCGGGTTCAAGACCGTGCGCCCGCACCCCAAGTGGCCCAGGCTGCGCCTGGAGATCCGGTCGGCGCTGTCCTGGAAGGAAGACGTCGAAGCGGCGCTGGAGCGGCTCCTCGGCCAGGTGACCATCACCACAGCCGAGCCCAGCACAGCCCGCGCGTAGACGGAGTTATCCACAGAAACGGTCCACAAGGCAGCAGTTGTCCACAGGTTTCTGTGGACAACTGCTGTGAACGAGTGGGCTTATTCGGCCTTCGCCAGCTCGTGGGCGAGCACGTCGGCGAACGTGAACGTGCCGGTCGGCTGGTCGCCCTCACCGAGCAGGTACAGGCGCTTGACGGCGATCAGGATGCCCTCGGCGACGATGTCGCGGAACGCCGGGTCGGACAGCTTCGCCCGGTCGCCGGGGTTGCTCAGGTAGCCGATCTCCATCCGCACCGCAGGGCACCGCGTCAGCCGCAGGATGTCCCAGGTCTTGGCGTGCGTCCGGCAGTCCAGCAGACCGGTGCGGGCGGCCACCTCGCGCTGCAGGTAGCCGGCCAGCAGCTCACCCACCGTCGACGTGGTGCCCAGGCCGTTGCCCCAGTGGAACGAGGCGACGCCCTGCGCGTGCGGCGAGGAGTTGCGGTCGCAGTGCAGCGACAGGAACAGGTCGGCGCCCGCGTTGTTGGCGAACGCGGCGCGCTCCGCCTCCGCGGGCCCGGTGTCCGGGCCACGCGAGATCAGCGCCTCCATGCCGGTGGCCTTCATCCGGCCTTCCAGACGGCGCGCCAGGTCCCACACGATGTCGGCCTCGCGCAGGCCGCCGATCTCCACACCCGGGTCGGCGCCGCCGTGACCGGGGTCGATGACGATCCGCTTGCCACGCAGCCGCGGCCCGGACTGGCGGACCTGCTCCTGCTCGCGCAGCAGCACCGGGCGGCCACCACGGGCACGCGGGGAGAGCTGCCGCAGCGCGCGCACGGTCGCCGGGCCGCAGATGCCGTCGATGACCAGGCCGTAGTCGCGCTGGAAGTTGCGCAGTGCGTGCTCGGTCTTCGGGCCGAACATGCCGTCCGGGCGGCCGGCGTCGTAGCCCAGCTCGGTCAGCCGGTCCTGCAGCGCGAACACGTCGTCGCCGTGCACCGGCGAGGAGATCAGGTAGGCCAGCGGCCTGCTGCCAAGGTGGAAGGTCGCGCCGCGCAGCACGTGGTAGGTGGCCGGGCCGACGACGCCGTCGATGAGCAGCCCTCGGCGCTGCTGGAACCCGCGGACGGCCCGTTCGACCTCGTGGTCGAACAGGTTGCCGGCATCCGGCCGGAGCAGACCGATCGAGGCCAGCATCGACCTGATCTCAGCGACGTCGTCCCCGACGTCGCCGCGGCGGAGCACCCGCATGCACTCCTCGCTCTTTCCTTGGGCATCGATCAAAAACCGATGCGGCACAAACAGTCCCGGGCTAACCTCGGGTACCCATTCTGCCCTGAGGACTCTCCGTGACCGCGTAGGGCCGGTCGGTGCGTCATCCGGGCGGGTGAGCATGGAAAAACCCGGGGGCCGTCCGTAGAAGACGTTTACCCCCGGGTCCGGGTTGCCTTCGTCAGGCGAGAACGTCGGACAGATCCGACAGCAGCGCGGCCTTCGGCTTGGCGCCGACGATCTGCTTCACCGGCTTGCCGCCCTGGAACAGGATCAGCGTCGGGATCGACATGACCTGGTAGTCGCGGGCGGTGCCCGGGTTCTCGTCGATGTCCAGCTTCGCGACGGTCAGCTTGTCCTTGTGCTCGGCGGCGATCTCCTCGAGCACCGGGGCGACCATCTTGCACGGCCCGCACCAGGTCGCCCAGAAGTCGACCAGGACCGGCTTGTCGCTGGTCAGAACGTCGTCGGCGAAGGACTTATCGGTCACCTTGACGGTGTCGGACATTTCATCTCCCTACTTGGTACGAGCTTGGAGTTCAGTTCGCGGAGCCGTAGCCGCCGCCCACCAGTTCGGGCGCGATCTCGGCTTCGGGGTTGCCGGCGTGCTCGGCCAGCCAGCGCTCGGCGTCGATGGCCGCGGAGCAGCCCGAGCCGGCGGCGGTGATGGCCTGCCGGTAGGTGTGGTCGACCAGGTCGCCCGCGGCGAAGACGCCCGGCAGGTTGGTGTAGGAGGTGCGGCCCTTGGTCAGGACGTAACCCTCGGCGTCCAGCTCGACCTGGCCCTTGACCAGCTCGCTGCGCGGGTCGTGGCCGATCGCGACGAAGAAGCCGGTGACGTCGAGCACCGACTCCTCGCCGGTGACGGTGTCCTTGAGCTTCAGGCCGGACACGGTGGTGTCGCCCAGCACCTCGACGACCTGCTTGTTCAGCGCCCACTTGATCTTCTCGTTCGCGCGGGCGCGCTCGAGCATGATCTTGGAGGCGCGGAACTCCTCGCGCCGGTGCACGATCGTCACCGACCGGGCGAACTTGGTCAGGAAGGTGGCCTCCTCCATGGCGGAGTCGCCACCGCCGAGCACGGCGATGTCCTGGTCGCGGAAGAAGAAGCCGTCACAGGTCGCGCAGGCCGAGACACCGCGGCCGAGCAGCTCCTGCTCACCGGGCACGTTGAGGTAGCGCGCGGCCGAACCCATGGCGAGGACGACGGCCTTGGCCGCGTGACGCGTGCCGTGGGCGGTGACGTACTTGACGTCGCCCTCCAGCTCGAGCTTCTCCACGTCCTCGGCGCGCAGCTCCGCGCCGAAGCGCGCGGCCTGCTTGCGCATCTCCTCCATCAGGTCCGGGCCCTGGATGCCGTCCCGGAAGCCGGGGTAGTTCTCGACCTCGGTGGTGGTCATGAGCGCGCCGCCGAACTGGGAACCCTCGAACACCAGCGGTTCGAGCTGGGCACGCGCGGCGTACACCGCGGCCGTGTACCCGGCCGGACCCGACCCCACGATGATGAGGTTCCGAACGTTTTCCGCTGCCACCCGTAGACCTCCGCTCGTCGTGACCTGCGTACCAGGCTCAACACGATCGTAGGGTCCAGTGTTCCCGGCGTGACACGCGTCGCCCGTGTCGCGGAAATCCACAGGTCGTGGCTTGCTTGGCGGTGCGGGTGGCGGAACCTCAGAAGCCCCCTCGCTGTGGGATCGCCTCCTCATGAACGCCGGTTCACCACGTCGGCGCTGTCCTCGCGAGGGGGCTCCTGAGAACCCGCGGCGGTGCCGGCCGGCGGCCGCCTCAAAAAGCAGATCAGCCGATCACCTTGTCCAAGAGCACCCCGGCGTTGCCCGCGCCGCAGGTCGGGGCGAACGCGACCAGCCGGAACTTCGCCAGCTGGCCGGTGGTCAGCAGCGTCAGCACGGCCGGCTGCCCGTCGATGGAGCCCTGGCGGACGCCGATCGGCTTGGCGGTGTCGGCGAAGCCGGCGGCGGTCAGGCAGGTCTGCAGCGCGTCCGCGTTGCCCAGCGGGCCGTAGTCGAACGTGCCCTGCATCTGGCCGACCGCGCTCGCGGCCTGGTCGCTGCGCAGGTTCAGCGGCGGCTGCGGCGCGCTCTGACCCGGCGGGGGCGCGGCCACGTTGCTGCCCGGCGACGGCGACGTGCCACCCGGGATGGCGATCGCGACGGCGGCCACCGCGGCGGCGGCCACGGCCACCACCCCGCTGATCCAGCCGATGCGCTTGTTGCGGCGACGGCGGGCCGCGTCCAGGCTCACCACCGGCGCCACGCCCGGCTGCTGCTGCTGTGGGAACGCGCGGCGCGACTCCTCGGCGATCGCGGCGTCCAGGCGAGCCGCGAACTCGGCCGGCATCGGCGGGACGTCCGCGCTCAGCTCAGCCAGGTCGGCAGTGGTCGCCTCCAGCGCCTCGATGATCGCGCGTGCCTCGGGATCGGCCTGCACCAGCGGCCACAGGCGGGCGGCTTCGTCGTCGTCCAGGACGCCGGCGTGCAGGTCCGCGAGCAGGTCGACAGACCAGGGCGGGCCGGCGGCCTCGATCCCCCGACTCTCGTCCGTCATCGTCCCTCCCTCTCGCGCTGTGCCCCAGACCGGCCGCCGCGCTCCCGTTTGCTTTCGGGAGTTGGGACGTTCGCTAATGCATCCGGGTTCCGGAGATGGCCGAGAACTTTGGCGAGTTTGGCGCGGCCGCGGGCGCAGCGGCTCTTCACCGTGCCCTCCGCGATGCCGAGCATCTTCGCGGTCTCGCTGACCGAGTACCCCTCGACGTCGACCAGCACGATCGGCATCCGCTGGTCCTCCGGCAGCTGCGCGAGCGCCTCCTTGATGACCAACCGGGTCTCCCGGTCGGCCATCGAGTCCCGCGGCGTGGCCGGCTCGTTCACGCCGGTCTCCGGCAGCGGCACCGTCGGACGGGCCTGCCTGCGCCGGACCCGGTCCAGGCAGGCGTTCACCACGATCCGGTGCAACCAGGTGGTGACCTGGGATTCCGCGCGGAAGTTCGCGGCGGCGCGGAAGGCGGAGATGAAGGCGTCCTGCAGGGCGTCGGCGGCTTCCTCGGGGTCGCGCAGGGTGCGCAGGGCCACCGCCCACATGCGGTCCCGATGCCGCCGGACCAGTTCGCTGAACGCGTGCGGATCCCCCGACGCATGCGCCGCGATGAGGTCGGCGTCCGTTGGTGCAGCTGCGGTCACCCGCAGCACCCTACTGGGCGGGGAGGAAGGTCAATTCGCCTATCTGGGACTGGTAGCCCTTGTCCGTGTCACTCAGCTGAGTGATCCAGATGATCACGTACTGCCCCTGCTGGGGCTGCGGAAGGGTGATGTCGGTGGTCTGCCCGTTCAACGTGGCCGTGCCGATCACGCGGGTGTCGGCCAGCTCCGGGTTGCGCGAGTCGGCCAGCCGGACCTCGATCGAGGTGCCCGGGCTGTCCGCGGCCACCGTGATCTTCGCCAGGTTGATCGGCTTCTCGAAGCTCGCCAGCAGCCCGACGCCCTCCTTGATGGCCGGGAACTGCTGCCGGTACTGGTCGGTCCGCCAGATCGTGGTGGGGTCGCCGTCGACGGTGTTGCGGGCCCGGCTGGTGTTGTCGCCATTGCCGTCCGGGTTGTAGACCGTGACGCTCTCCGGGCCGACCGCGGCGCCGATCTGCGCCTGCCCGCCGGGCGACGGCGGCGGGTTCGGCGACGGGTTGACCGGGGCCGACGCGGACGCCGTCGGGGTCGGGTTGGCCACGTTGATCGGCGGGCCGCCCGAGCTGGGATCGTCCTGGAAGAAGCTGATCGCCAGCATGCCGAGCCAGGCCAGGATCGCGACCGCGGCGACGACCAGCACGGTGACGCCGAGCGCCAGCTTTCGCCGCCGCGCGCGGTCCTTGACCGGCTTCTTCGTCGTCCAGATCGTGCCGTCGCCGTCGGCCTCCATCTGGGCCTTGATCAGCTGCGTCCGCTCCTCGGCCTCGGCGGCCATCTCCAGCGCGCGCACGATCGCCGCGCTGGTGCGGATGCCGCCAGGGCCGCCGTCCTCGACCGTGCGGACCGCCAGCGACGACAGCTCCTGCGGCACCGACGGCTGCAGCGAGCGCGGCGGCACGAGCCGTCCGTTCGGGGCGTGCGGCGCGGCCGGGATCGCGGCCGGCCCGCCCGGCAGCGGCCAGCGGCCGGTGAGCAGCAGGTACAGGATCCCGCCGATGGCCTTCACGTCGTCGCGCAGCGTCGCGTCCGGCAGCGGGCCGGGGAACGCCAGGCGGAGCGAGCCTTCGGTGGTCAGGCGCAGGCGCTGCGGGTGGTCCAGGCCGAGCACGAGACCGGAGTGGTGGGCCCGCTCGACGGCCTCGGCGAGCCGCTGGACCATCCGGGCCGCGGCGAGCGGCTGGACCGGGCGGTCGGCGACCAGATCGATCAGGTCGGTGCCCTTGGTCCACTCGGTGACCACGACGCCCAGCAGGCCCTCACCGGAGGTGATGCCGTTGCCGAGGGTGAGCACGTCGAGCACCCTGGCGACCGCTTCGTGGTTGAACTTGGCGGCGTGCGTGGCGCGTTCGAGGGTCTTGCGGGCCTGACGTGCGGCTTCGGCGTCCGCGGGGTCGCCGACGAGCAGCGTCAGCGCGACGTCCCGCCGCAGCTGGCCGTCCCGCGCACGCCACAGGTGGGCGCCCGCCCGCTCGTCGATGCCGAACTGGGCGAGCAACCGGTACCGGCCGTCTCCGACCACGCTGCCCGGCGCGAGGGAGCCTCCCCTCGCGCGGACACCCGTCCGGATCGGACCGGACTGCTCGCTCCGCTTCTCGTTCACCCCACGCTCTCTTTCCCGCGCCCTGTGGTCGAGGGTACGTGAACACACGGGGTGAGACAGGGTTATCCGTGAGTGGTTCGTTACCCGCGCTTGATCAATCGGGTGATTCTCTTCGTGGCCGGCGACAGCTCGTCCACCCTGAGCAGCGCCAGTACGCCGAACGACACACCGAGGCCGACGATGCCCTGCAGGATCAGCTTGATCCACGCGGTCAGCCGCTCGCCGAAGTCCGGGACCACCCACCCGACCGCGACCGCGGCGAGCACACCCAGCCCGCTCGCCACGACGGTGAACAGGATGACGCCGAGCACGCGCTTGCTGCGCAGGTTGCCCAGGCTCACCCACAGCCAGACCTGGCCCATGATCGCGCCGACCACGAACGTCAGCGAGTTGACCATCATCGCGCCCAGCACGATGTTCTGGTCCGACAGCAGCACCGGGCACAGGTACAGCAGCGGGATCTTGACCAGGGTCATCACGACCATGATCAGCGTCGGCGTGCGGGCGTCCTTCATCGCGTAGAACACCCGCAGCTGCAGCATGACCAGCGCGTACGGCAGCAGGCCGAACGCCGAGATGGCCAGTGCCTCACCCAGCCGCGACGCGTCCGCGGTCGAGTTCTCCCCGCCGCTGAACAACGCCACACCGACCGAGGTGCCGATCACCGACATCACCGCGGCGATCGGCACGAGCATCACCGTCGAGATGCGGGAGGCGTAGGACAGGTCGGCGACCACCTTGCGGGTGTCGCCGTCGGCGGCGTTGCGCGACAGCCGCGGCATGATCGCGGTCAGCAGCGAGACGCCGATGACGCCGTACGGCAGCTGGAACAGCAGCCAGGCGTTCGAGTAGATCGTCACACCGCCCGGGTCACCGCTGGTCAGCACGCGGGTGTTGACGGTGAAGCCGATCTGGCTGACCGCGACGTAGCCGAGGATCCACAGCGCGAGGCCGCCGAACTCCTTCATGCGCTTGTCGATGCCCCAGCGCCACTTGAACCGGAACCCGCTGCGCAGCAGCGGCGGCACCAGCATGATCGCCTGCACGACGATGCCCATGGTCACGCCGATGCCCAGCAGCAGCAGCTTCGGCTGGCTCATCTCGACCGGGTTGAACGTGATCTCGCCGGGGGTGAGCATGAACACGGCCAGCGTGAAGATCACGACAAGGTTGTTCACCACCGGCGCCCAAGCCGGCGGCCCGAAGATCTGCTTGGCGTTGAGGATCGCCGAGAGCAGCGCGAACAGGCCGTAGAACAGGATCTCCGGCAGCAGCAGCCTGGCGAACGCCGTGGTCAGGTCCGAGCTGGTCTTGCCCGGTTCGCCGTCCAGGTAGAGCGAGGTCAGCCACGGCGCGGCGGCCACCGCGACCACCGTGCCGATCACCAGCAGCACGAACGCCACCGTCAGCATGCGCTGGGTGTAGGCCAGGCCGCCGTCCTTGTCGTCCTGCGACCGCACCAGCAGCGGCACCACGACACTGCTCAGGACGCCGCCGAGCAGCAGCTCGAAGACGATGTTGGGCAGCGTGTTGGCGATGTTGAACGAGTCGTTCACCACGCCGGTGCCCACGGCCCAGACCAGCATGATCTTCCAGAGGAACCCGGTGATCCGGCTGATCAGGGACGCGATGGCGATCCGGCTGCTGGACTTCGCCAGCGACGGCGCGGCCGGCTTCTCCGGCGCCTCGACGGGCGCGTGGAAGCCGGTGGCGTCCAGGCCGGGACCCTCGCCGAACGAGGTGGACGGCGACGCCGTGATGCGCGGCATCATCCGCGTCGCCAGCGCGTCGTAGGGCCGCAGCACGTCCGGGTCGGCCACCGGCCAGCGGTTGCCGCCCTGCACGCCGCTGATCCGCGGGATCAGCATGGTCGCGTCGGGGTCGTTCGGCGGCAGCGGCGGCGCGCCGAACGGCATGCTGTCCTGGTGGCGCTGCCGCTCCTGCCGCCACGGCCGCACCGGCTGGCGGCGGTCCGGCGGGGCCTGTCTGCCCGTGGGCGGCGGCTGCCTGCGATCCGGCGGCGGCTGGCGGCGCGGTGGCTGCGGCAGCCGGTCCGGCGGCAGTTGTCCCTGCTGGCGAGTCGGCTGCGGGGGCCGCGGCCTGCCGTTCGCCGCAGGCGGGATGCGGCGGGTCTGGTCCTGCCGAGCGCGATCAGGCGGCGGCGGGCGCCGTGTTCCGCGGTCGGCGGGACGCTCGGGTGGCCACCCCGGGTCTCTGTCCAACGCGCGCGCCCAATCCTCGCCGGTCCGGTTCTGGCACCCCAGAGTAGTCGGTCAGGCCTTGCGGGCCCGGACGCGACGGTAGATCTGGCGCGCGGAGAGCAGGACCAGGGCCGCCGCGCCCGCGATCGTGAGGACCAGCGTCACGACGCCGTACTCGTTGGACCGCAGCTCGAACCGCGCCGGGTTGCCCAGCGGCGTGCCGCCGGGGGTGGTCAGCGAGACGGTCAGGTTGAACACACCGGCGCGCAGGGCCTCGGCCGGGATCCGCTCGCTGCCGCCGAGGCCGGCCGGGACCAGGCGGTCCGGCACCTGCTCGACGCGCAGGCCGGGCGTGTTGCTCAGCTGGATCCGCACCGCGATCTGCACCGGCAGCCGGTTGTTGAACGACACCGGCAGTGGCGCCGACCCGGACGCCATCGAGATCGGCACCGGCGGGGTGTCCACCGTCACGCGGCCGAGCAGGCCGTCCAGTTCGGCGCGGGCGTCGGCGGCCGAGGCCTCCGCGGCGCCCTGCCGCGCGCGCCAGGCCGCCGACGTGCTGCGGACCAGCGCGAACCGCAGTGGTTCGAGCAGCTCGGCGGGCTCCACCTGCGCGGCCGGGTCGATCTGCATCGCGCCCTGCAGGTCGGCCATCGTGGTCTCGATGGAGCTCATCTCGTCGGTGACCGACGTCGGGGTCGCGGTGGCCAGGTCCTCGGCCGTGTAGCTCATCTTGGCGCTGCCCGTGCTCGCGGTCGCCAGCAGCGCGGGCAGCGACTGCGGGGTCAGCATGTTGCGGTCGACGAAGTCGCCGACGTTGCGCAGGAAACCGGTCAGCTCGTCCTGCGTCGCCGTCCACCGGCGGGGCGGGGCGACCAGCACCGGACGGGAGGCGCCACCGGCAAGGCCGCCGCGGAACGCGAGCGCGGCCAGGCCGTTCTGCGTGGCGATGTCCGGGTCGTCCACCGGCGTCGCCGCGGTCGCCTCGGTGCTGCCGGACGCGCCGGCCAGCCCGGACAGGACCAGCGAGTCGACCTGCTGCGCCCGCAGCGCGGTGCCGTCCAGCGTGACCGCGCCGGACGACTGGCCGCTCGTCGACGAGTCGACCGGGTCGGTGATCAGGGTGCGCACCCCGGCCCCGCTCAGCGCGGCCAGCGTGCTCTGGTCCAGCGCGCCGCCCGCCCACAGCACGCCGTTCTGCGGGGTGACGCCGAGCAGCTCCTGCACTCGCGCGCCGGTGTCCAGGGCGAACGGCAGCAGGTCACCGCTGCGGACCTTGGTCAGCGCGGTCAGGTCGGCGTCGGCGTAGGGCAGCTGGACCACGCACTGCCCGGTGACCAGCTCCCGCAGCGACTGCAGCCACGCCTTCGCGGCCTCCGCGCCGGTGCCGCCGGTGGTGCCGGTCGAGGTGCGGACCTGGTAGCCGCGGGACATCGCGTCCACGGTGTCGAGCAGGTCGGGGTCGATGGCGTAGCAGAGCGCGCGGGTCAGCTGCGGGTCGTCGCGGACCGCGCTCGCCGACTCCACCAGCCCGTACAGGCGGCCACCGGGCCGCAGCTCGGTCGCCAGCACGTCGTCGGACAGCACCGCGGTGCCGCCCAGCGGCGCGGCCACGATCCGCGGGCGGGTGTCGGCGATCGGCCACAGCATCGTGAACGGCGACGGCGAGGTGTTCTGGCTGGTCGCGCTCTTGCCCGGCGCGGACAGGACGGGCAGCAGCATGCTCATCGACGCCAGCCGCGCCGCGCCGCCGTAGTCCGGCGTGCCGTTGACGTTGACCAGCATCGGGTACACGCCGGCGCTGTTCACGCGCAGGTTGCCGCGCGTCCCGTCGAGCCGGACGGTGACGCTGAGCTGGGCGGTCTGCCCCGGCTCCAGGGTCGACGGCTCGACGTCGACCCAGTCGGTGCTCGACGCGGCGGCCGCGGCCGCGCCGCTCATCGCGGTGCGCACCTGGCGCTCGGTGGTGAGCCGCTCGCCCAGCTCCAGCCGGACCTGCAGGTCGCTGATCCGGCGGTCGCCCACGTTCGTCACGGAGCCGGTGACGTTGAGCGTCACCGAGTTCGTGGTGATCACGCGCGGGTTGAGCTGCGCGACGTCCAGCCGCAGGCGGCTGGGCGCGTCCGACTGGGCACTCGCCGTGACCGGGGTGAACATCGCGAGGAGGAACGCAACCAGCCCGGTGGCGGCGAACCGCTTCACTCCGACGCTCCTTCTGTCGCTCGCGTGTCGTCGTCGAACAGTTCCCGCGCCTTGCGCACCAGGGACCGCTCGTCGGTGTAGGCGAGCCGGGTCTCCAGATCGGCGATCGGCACCCAGGCCACCTCGGTGACCTCCGAGTCCTCGTCGGACAGCTCGCCGCCGGTGGCTTCCAGCAGGAAATGATGCACCGTCTTGTGCACCCGCCGTCGCTCGGCCACGAACCAGTAGTCGATGGTGCCGAGCGGCCGCAGCACTTCCGCGGAGATCCCGGTCTCCTCCTTCACCTCGCGCACCGCAGTCTGCTCGATCGTCTCGCCGTCTTCGATGTGGCCCTTCGGCAGCGACCACAGCAGCTTCCCGTGGCGGTCCAGCCTGCCGATGAGCACGGCGTTCTCCTTGGCGGGATCGACCACGAGGCCGCCGGCGGAGGTCTCCACGGAGGTCGTCATCTTCCGGCCGCGGCGGCGGCGTGACCGGCGTCGCGGCTTACCCCCGCCGGAGCGACCGGCCGATCCAGACATGCTGCGATGCTAGTGCGTGGCGGCCCCTTCCGGCCGCTACTGCGTAGTTGACTGTTCACTCCTCGTCGATCGGTAGGCTGGTTCCTCGTGTCTGTCATGGTTGAGTCGACTCCCGAGGCGGTTCGATCCCGGTGAACGAACTGACCGCGAAGCGGAACGCGGTGACCGAGCTGATGCGGATCTCGCCGCTGGCCGACGAGCTGGCCGGGCTGTTCGCGAAGGCCGGGCACCGGCTGTACCTGGTCGGCGGCAGCGTCCGGGACGCGCTGCTCGGCCGGCTGTCCGCCGACCTCGACTTCACCACCGACGCGCGGCCCGAGCAGATCCTGAAGGTCGTCCGCGGCTGGGCCGACGGCGTGTGGGAGGCGGGCATCGCCTTCGGCACCGTCGGCGTCACCAAGCGCGGCTCGACGCTGGAGATCACGACGTTCCGCGCCGACGTCTACGACCGGGTGAGCCGCAACCCCGAGGTGACCTTCGGCGACTCGATCGAGGGTGACCTCAAGCGCCGGGACTTCACGGTCAACGCGATGGCGATCGACTTGTCGACCAAGCAGTTCGTCGACCCACACGACGGGATGGACGCGCTGCGGCGGAAGGTGCTCGACACCCCCGCCACCCCGGAGGAGTCCTTCGCCGACGACCCGCTGCGCATGCTGCGTGCCGCCCGGTTCGCCGCCCAGCTCGGCTTCGAGCCGGCGCCCCGCGTGGTGACCGCGATGACCGAGATGGCAGGCGAGATCCAGCGCATCACCGCCGAGCGGGTGCAGACCGAGCTGTCCAAGCTGATGCTCGGCCGGTACCCGCGGCGCGGGCTGGAGCTGATGGTCGACACCGGGCTCGCCGAGCACGTCCTGCCCGAGGTGCCCGGCATGCGGCTGGCCATCGACGAGCACCACCAGCACAAGGACGTCTACCAGCACTCGCTGACCGTGCTGGACCAGGCGATCGCGCTGGAGCGCCGGGACGACCCGGACGCCGAGCCCGACCTCGTGCTCCGGCTGGCCGCGCTGCTGCACGACATCGGCAAGCCCGCCACCCGCCGGTTCGAGGAGGGCGGCGGCGTGAGCTTCCACCACCACGAGGTGGTCGGCGCCAAGATGGCCCGCAAGCGCTTGCGGGCGCTGAAGTACCCGAAGCAGGTCATCGAGGACGTCGGCCAGCTGGTGTTCCTCCACCTGCGGTTCCACGGCTACGGCAAGGGCGAGTGGACCGACTCGGCGGTGCGCCGGTACGTCACTGACGCGGGTGAGCTGCTGCCCCGGCTGCACAAGCTGGTCCGCGCCGACTGCACGACGCGCAACAAGCGCAAGGCGGCCGCGCTGCAGCGCACCTACGACGAGCTCGAGGAGCGGATCGCGCGCATCCAGGCCGAGGAGGACCTGGCGAAGGTGCGGCCCGACCTGGACGGCAACGAGATCATGAAGATCCTCGGCCTGCCGCCGGGGCCGATGGTCGGCAAGGCGTGGAAGCACCTGAAGGAGCTGCGCCTGGACCGCGGGCCGCTCGACCACGACGAGGCCGTCGCCGAGTTGCGCCGCTGGGCCGAGGAGAACGGCCTGTAACTTCAGGGTGCGTCGAGACGACCGGGAGGTCGTGATGTCCCCACCGCGAGCGGCGAGTTACCTGGGCACCCTGCTGCGGCGGGGCGCGCCCGCGATGGCCGGCGCGACCGGTGGACTGGACGACGAGGTCGCCGACCCGGCGCCGGTGTCCCCACTCGCCCGGATGCGGCGCATGGCGGGGCCGGTCGACCTCGCGGCGCAGGACAACCTGCTGCTCCGCGCCACCCGGTACGTCGCGATGGTCCCGCTGATCTACCGCGTGCTGGCGGTGGCCGGGGCGCTGGTCGCGTTCCTCGCCGGCGACCACGGTGGCGTGGCGCCGGTGGTGGCGGTCGCGGTGTGCTCGATCGCGCTGAACCTGTACGGGCTGCGCTGGCTGTTCCGGTCGACGCCGTTCCACGGCGGCGGCGCGGTCCGGCTGCTGGTGCTCGACGTGGTGTTCACGGTCGCGGCCAACCTGGTGGTCGCGGCGACGGTGCCTGCCCCGGCCTTCACAGCCGCGATGCAGGTGCCGGGCAAGCACCTGCTCGGCGGGGTCGCGTTGCTGACCCTCGCGCTGGGAGTCGGGTACGGGCTGGGGCTGACGGTGCTGAGCGTGCCGCTCGCCGGGGCCGCGTGGTGGCTCAACAGCGGCGTGTTCAACGTGAAACAAGCCTTCGCCGGGGTCGGGACGATCATCGGCGTCCTGGTGACGGCGACCGGCGCGCTGGTGCTGCTCGGCCTCGGCACCCGGCTGGCGCTGGCGTACGGGATCAGGCACGGCCGCGAGGCGGAGCGCGCGCGGCAGCACCGGATGCTGCACGACACGGTGCTGCAGACGCTGGAGACGATCGCCCTGCCGGGCTCCGGCAGCAGCGAACACCAGCTCAGCGAGATGCGGCGGCTGGCCCGCGCGCAGGCGATCGAGGTGCGGCAGACGATCGAGGGCGCGGAGGGCAGCGGCCCCCTCGGCGAGAAACTGGCGGCCCTGGCAGCGGAAATGGCCCGTGACGGCCTGCGCGCCCAGCTGGTCATGGCGGAGCTCGACCCGGACACCCTGACGGAGGTCCGGCAGGTCGCCATCCGCGACGCGGCCCGCGAGGCCCTGCGGAACACGCTGAAGCACTCGGGCACCGACCGGGTCGTCGTGCGCGCTGAGGAACGGGACGGCGGGGTGGCGGTGGTGATTCGCGACCACGGCGCCGGCTTCGACGAGGCGGACCGCCCACCGGGCTTCGGAATCAGCGAGTCGATCACGGCGCGCCTGGCCGAGGCGGGCGGCCAGGCGCGGGTGGAGTCCAGCCCGGGCAGCGGAACTCGCGTGACGCTCTGGATGCCGCGATGATTGCCGGGGTATCGCGCGGTATGGCGCGTTCGCGCTGAAAGGAGCTGATTTCGGGTGGATAACTTGCCGCGCAAGACCGAAGAACAGAACGACACCCGGAGGCTCGCCATCGAAGCGCTGGAGACCGCCCGCGAAGCCCGTGTGCTCGCCGTCGCGGCCTCGAAGGAGGTCGGCGACGTGTCAGCTCAGCTGAGAGGGCACATCACGGTGCTCCACGCGCTGCGTGAGACCCAGCTCGAGCAGGGGGCCCGGTTGGATCGACTCGAACGGAGGGTGGACGAGGGCTTCGCGCGGGTGGACGCGAGGTTCGAGCAGGTGGACCGGCGGTTCGAGCAGGTCGACGCCAGGTTCGAGCAGGTCGTCGACCAGATGAACGCGCGGTTCGATCAGCTCGTTGCGCTGATCAAGAGCAGCAAGCGCTAAAGCCGCTCCAAGCCGCCCGTTTCGAGGTGGTGCCCGACGGGGTGCGGCAGGAAGTACGCCACCGCCCCGCCGGGCATCGCTCCCCAGGGTTGTGTCACGCCGGTCAGCACGCGCACCGGCCGCGCCACCCGGTACAGCGCTCGCTGCCCCTCCCGCTCCGGCAGCAGCGACGTCTCCGGGAACCGCGCCGTCTCGTCGTGCACCAGGTTGCCCGCCTCGCCGCCGAACCGCACCAGCGTCGTCCCTGCGGGCAACGTGATCAGCCGCTTCGCGCGGTAGAAGGTCAGCGGCGGCTCGCCCCGCTGCGGTGTGATCGGCCAGTCGCCCTCGTCGTCGACCACCCGCACCGGGTACAGCAGCAGCGATCCGAGCAGGAACCGCGCCGCCTCCTCGACCCGCGCGAACGCCGCCGGCTCCGCGCCGTCCGGACCGGTGACCTCCCAGCTCGACTCGGTCCGCTGCAGGCTCCACGCCCCCTCGGCCCGCGAACCGATCCGGTACGCCGAGGGCGCGATCCCGTACTCCGCCAGCCGCCGCTCCAGGACCGTCAGAACCTCCGACGCCCGCAGCCCGTACGGCGGATCGCCGCCGCGGTCGATGAGCGTGACCGCGTCCACCTCACCCGCGTCGGGCTGTGGCGGCAGCGGCCTGCCCAGCAGCTCCGCCTCCGCGGCCGCGAGCAGGTGCGCCGGCACGGTCGGCGCCCGGTAACCCTGCGCGCGCACGTGCTCGACCAGCTCCGGCTGCGGCGGCAGACCGTATTTCCGCAGGTAGTGCGGCACCGCCGCGGCCCAGATCCAGGTGCCGTCGGTGTGGAAGGCGTCGGGCACGTCCGGCTGCGCCGCCGGCGCGAACAGGTCCGGCAACCGGTTCGGCCTGGCCACCGCGACCGGCGCCCGGTACAGGTAGTCGAACAACGCGCGGGCCTCGTCCGGCGGCAGCGCCTGCCGGTTGACCACGGGCGGCTCGCCGGGCCCGTCGACGACCGCGGCGTGCCGGAACGCCGCGTCCACCGGCAAGCCGGCCTTCGCCGCGAGCCAGTCCGGGACCTGCTTCCGGTCGCGCGGGAAGTGCTCCAGCTCGGCCTCGTACGCGCGGGCCGTCGGCCTGCCTGAGGGTGACTGGCGCCAGTTCGGCTCGGCCGACGAGTCGTAGTCGAACGTGAAGTCGGCGGGCGCGACCAGTGTCAACGTGCCCTTGAACCACGTCCCGGCGCCCGGCTGGTACATCGCGGCCCGCAGGTCGCCGAACAGCTGCCCGAGCCGCGGCGACGCGGGCAACGACACCGACTCGCCTTCGCCCGCGGCGCGGACCTCGATCTCCGCGTAGTCCCCGACCTGCCGGAACTGCGCGGCGATCCGCTCCCAGCCGTCGGGCACGACGTCCCGCAGCAGCCGCGCGATCTCCCGCACCAGCTCCTGTGGATCCCCGGCTCCGAGCTGCCGCACACCGGCGGCGAAGTCGTGCCGCTCCTGCCAGATCGCGGTGATTTCGGCCTCGGTGGCGTCGACGGCGAAGTCGTGCAGGCCGAGCTGCCGCGCCCGCGTCTCGTCGGTGCCGTTCCAGCGCAACGTCAGCCCCTCGCCGGGGGCGACGCGGTAGATGTCGTCGTCGAACAGGCAGTGCGTCTGCAGGCTGAAGGTCGCGGCGACCTCGGCTTCCGGCAGCACCTTCGCCGGCCGCCCGTCGAACTCCTTGTCGAAGTCGGCGGGCGCGTCCTCGCCGGACGGCGTCACGAGCAGGACGGTGCCGTCCGCGCTGGAGCGTTGCGCCGGGAAGACGCGCCCCTGCCACACGGCGTACAGCCCGTCGGGGCGCTCCGCCAACTCCACTCGGTACCGCACGACTTCCCCCTGCGTCCGGAAAACGGGCCCGTCAAACTTAACCGGGCGGGTACCGGCGCGCCCAGTCCTCCCGCAGCGACCGGCTGCGTGTGATGCCGTACAGGTTGAAGTGCAGGTAGATGTCGTTGGCGATGTTGTCCAGCAATCCCAGCGGCGTCAGCGCCCCGACCAGGTCCGCGGGCAGGCCGGGCACGCCGAGCCGGGCGCCGGCCAGCGCCCCGGTGAGCGCGGCGGTCAGCGGCGGTTCGGCCGACTGCAGTCCGGCGGCCTGGATCGCGGCGAACGGGTCGTGCTGCCGCTTGGTGGCGGCGAACACGGCGCGCCCGGCCACCGCGAGCGGGCTCGCCGGGTCGCCGAGCGTCTCGATCTGCTCGGTGTCCGGGATGTCGCGGCCGTCGCGCATCGCGAGGACGATCGCGGCGATCTCGTCGAACGGCGTCTGCCCGGACTTCCGCAGCTCACCAAGGATGGCGTGGAATGGCCACGATGGCTCGCCGTTGACCAGCACCTTCGTGAGCAGCCGCACGACCAGCTCGACCGCGGTGGCGGCCTCGCCGCCCGCGCCGGTCATGGCCCGCGCGACGGCCATCTGGTACGACAGCCCGGCGTTCTCGAGCTCGAAGCCCGCGGTCATGGTCGCGGCGAGCACGGCGGTCAGCGGGTTCGGCGGCGCTTCCGGGCCGTCGCCGAGCGCGACCGAGAGCCAGCTGTCCGGCTTCGGCGCGGGCGGGAACCCCTCGGGCACGTCGCCGGTGAGGGTCATGAACGGCAGGCCGCGCATGACGGCTTCGGTGTGCCGGAGGGCCTGCCGGGTCATCGGGCCGAGCATGTCGCCGTTGCCGAGGGCGAGGCACTCCCCGACCGCGAACCCGACGTAGGCGCCGACGACGCGGTGCCAGGCGAACAGCCCCGAGGGTGTCCCGGCGTCCTGGAACTTGCCCAGCGTCCACGGCCTCGGTTCGGGGCGCCCGGTGTTGTCGTAGTGGTTGATCAGGCCCGCCCCGGCGAGGTCGGCAGGCCACTCGACCGGCCGGCCGTCGTGGCGCAGCCGCAGGTTGCGCACCCACAGGGCGTACGCGCGCGCGTAGCGCTCGCATTCGTCGGCGCTGAGCTCGTACCCGTTCTTCCTGGCCCAGCCGCCGACCGCGCGGAGCCGCTGCGGAACGAGGTCGCCGAGCCCGGACTCGCCGGCCAGCTCCGCGATCCGCGGGGAAACCTCGGGCGCGACTTCGTCGACATACCGGCCCGGGTTCTGCTCGGCCCCGTCGATCTCCGCCGCCAGGTCGACGCCCACGGACAGGACGTGCCCGGGGTCCAGGTCCAGCCGCGTCTCCCCCGCGCCGGGCCGCAGCAGGTCGCGGGGCCGGATCCGGCGCCACCGGTGCACACCGGCCGGGACCGTGCCCGTCGCGGTGTAGGCGGGGACGACGATCTGGCCGTCCCGCGTGCGATTGCGGACGGGCTCGCCGTCCGCACCGAGCGGAACCAGGACCTCGCAGTCCAGCAACAGCCTGCGCATGGTCGGCCCGTCGATCCAGCCGACGCGGTGCATGCCCAGCAGCCTCGCCGCCGGGGTGGTGGCTTTCGGGCTGCCGAACCACTCCGGGCCGGGCCGGTGCGCGGGGTTCTCCCGGACGTTGCCGGTCGGCTGCTCGCGCTCGTCGACCTCGATCCACCGCACGATCGCCGGCTCCGGGGTGCCGAGCCCGGGGAACTCGTTGCGCCGGAACTCGGGGTCCGGCACGGCCTTCCAGTCGGTGAAGCGCTGAGCCGTCACGGCCGGATCGCCGGATAGCGCCGAAGCCATCGCTGTCCTTCCTCCCCCTCCGGGATCCCCTCGAACCGGCGGGCGACGTCCGTGACGACCCGCTCGATCAGCGGTTTGAGTTCGAGCTGGTCCACCCACTTCTGCGGCAGGCCGGGCACGCCGTTGCGCGCGCCGGCCAGCGCGCCGGCGATCGCCCCGGTCAGCGCGCCGCGCCCGGAGTGGTTCACCGCGCGCAGCAGGGCGACCTCGGGGTTGTTCTCGAACCCGCTCACGGCGGCGAGCGCGCGCCCGAGGACGGACGCCGTGTCGTGGCCGTCACCGATCTCCTCGGGTTCGGGCAGGCGGTACAGGCCCTGTTCCGGGATGGCGATCAGGGACCGCGCGGCCAGCTCGCGCACGGCGTCCCACCGCGGTCCTTCCCGGTCCTGCAGCACCGCACCGGCCGACACCCACAACGCGGGGCTGAACTCCCGCTCCAGTGATCGTTCGAACAGCAGGCCGAGGAACACGGCGAAGGTCAGGTCGGTCCCGTCCGATTCCGGCAGGGCCGAGAAGGAGCGGACAGCCGCCTCGGACGCACCGAACGGCACCTCGCCCCGGCCACCGATGGTGAGCACACCGGGCAGCGCGCCGAGCAGGACCGCCGGGCCGGAGCGGAGATCGGCCGGGTCCGGATCGCGGACGGCGTGCAGCTCGGCCAGGTGCGGCAGCCACCCTTCGATGTCCGGCACCGCCTCGCCCTGGGTATGCAGCCACCGGGTGGTCGCCTCGTGCGCCGCACCGCCGCGCAGGACGGCCTCGGTGAGGAACAGCAGGCGCTGGGTGAGCGGGCCGACCGGACCGGGCTCGGTCCCGTCCGCCGAGTTGCCCAGCGCTTCACCGAGCGCGAAGCCGACGTACGCGCCGAGGATGCGTTGCCAGCTGAAGTTGGTGTCCTGGCCGACGTCGGCGAACTTGCCGAACGAGTCCACCCGCAACACCGGTTCGCCGTTGTCGTCGTACCCGCGGGCCAGGCCGAACGCGGCGAGGTCGTACGGCGGTCGCGGCGGCAGCGCCATGCCCATGCGCCGGACCCAGGACCGTCCGGTGACCACTCGGTAGCACTCGTCCGCGGTGAGCTCGAAACCGTGGGCGCGGGCGCTGTCCCCCGCGTCGACCGGCAGGTCCACCGGCTCGGGCAGCCCGATCCGCGCCGCGGTGTCGGCGGCCCAGCGCGTCAGGTCCGCCGAGGCCTCCACGCATTCGCCGGTGACCTCGATCTTGTCGCTGTACCGGGGGAACTCGGCGTTCGCCGCGCGGATCTCCTCGGTGGTGACCTCGACCGGGAGCTGCCACGGGCCGTGGATGACCAGGTCGGCTTCCGGCACGTGGGACAGCAGGGTCACCGGGTCCAGCCAGAACCACTCCCGGCTGCCCGGCGGGAAGAAGCGGGTCGACGTCCACAGCTCCACCGTGCGACGACCGTCCTTGGTGGACTGGTGGCGCACCCGGCCGTCGGACAGCGGCACCAGCACGCTCTCCTCGAGCAGGCCGATGACGAACTTCCGCTGGTCGATCCAGCCGATGTGGCGGAACTCGACGAGGTGGTCGAGCGTGGTCCACGGCATCGGGTAGCCACGCCGGCTCGGCCCCGTCCGGTACTCGGGGTTCGGGCGGAACTCGCCGGTGTCCGTGCCGTCCGGCAGGTGGCGCTGCCAGCCCGTGATCGCGGCGAGCGGCACGCCGAGGCGGCCGAGGCCGGAGGCGGCGTACTCGGGGTCGATGACCTCGGCCCAGTGGTCGCGGCCCGGGTACTGGGCGGGGATGCTGAAGCCACCGCTGATGGGCGACGCGTGGCGCAGGTCGCCCTCCGGGTCGCGGACGATCAGCGCGGGTGGCGGGATGATCTGCTCGCCGAGGTCGCCGCCGTCGAGGTAGGCGGTGGAGTTGTAGGGGACGTACCAGCCCTCCGGGCGCCGCACGAGGTTCGCCTGGTCGGCACGCAGGCCGGCGCCGGGGTGGACCTCGCGCAGCCACTCCTCGACCTTCGCGACCGCTTCTGCCGCTTCCACTACTCGATCCTTTCCAGGCTTGCGTCCGCCAGGTGCTCGCTCAGCGGTTTCGGCAGGACGTACGCGACACCGCCACCGGGCAGGTTCGCCCAGGGGATCGCGATGCCGGTCACGACCGCGAGGCTGCGCCGGAGCCGGTAGCGCCGCTCCTCGCGGTCCCGCTCGATGGGCAGCGAGGTCGCGGGGAAACGGGTTTCGTCGTGGTGGACCAGGTTGCCGGTCTCGTCGCCGAAGCGCTGCACGACCGTGGCCGCGGGCAGCCGGATCAGGCGTTTGTTGCGCAGCAGGGTCAGCGGCGGCTCGCCCTCGGCGGGCTGGATCGGCCAGTCCGCGAGCTCGGCGGAGGTTTCCAGCGGAGTTTCGGCGCCGCCCGTGGTCCGCGCGGGGTGCAGCAGCAGGGCGCCGAGCAGGTGCTGCGCCGCGTCCTCGGCGCGTTCGAAGTACTGCGGGCGCACCGGCGCCCCACCGGCGTAGCGCGCGACTTCCCAGCCGCGATCGGTCGGGTTGAGGCACCACGCGCCGTCGGCTCGCGACGCCAGCCGGTAGGCCGCGGGCCAGATGCCGTGCTCGGCCAGCCGCTGCGCCAGCACCACCAGCAACGCCGGGTCCTCCAGCGCCGGATCCGTGCGGGTCTCCAGTTCAGCCGCGATGTCGCCGGTGGTCGGCAGCGCCTCGCCCGGATCGGCCTTCGGACGGGACCGGCCGAGCAGGTCGGCCGCCGCGGTGCGCCGGGTCAGCTTGTCGACATAGGGCGGCTGGAAGTCCTGGTCCCGGATGTGCGCGAGGAAGTCCGGCTCCGGTGGCGTGCCGTACTTGCGCAGGTAGTGCGGGACCGACGCGTGCCAGATCCAGGAGCCATCGGTGTGGTAGCTCTCCGGCACGTCGGACTCGGTGCCGCCGCTGAAGATGTCCGGGCCCAGCCCGCTGCCGACCAGCACCGCGGGCTGGCGTTCGAGGTACCGCAGGAGCGCCGGCACCTCGTTCTCGGGCACCGGCGGACGCCCCATGACGGGCGCGGCGCCGTCCTCGTACGTGTCGACCACGCGGGCGTGCCGGAACTTGACGCCGAGCGGCAGGCCGGCCGCGCGGCGCCACCAGTCCGGCAGGTGCTCCGGATCCCGGGGAAACGCTTTCAACTCGGCTTCCAGCGCGGCGGACAGGTGGTCCGGGGGCGTCCGCCACCACGGTTGGCTCGTGGTGCTGACGTCGAGGTCGAACTCACCGGACGGGTGCAGCGCGTATCGGGCCTGCAGCCAGGCCCCGACACCCGGCTCGTACATGGCCTCCCGTAGTTCGGCGAACACCTCGGCCAGCTCGGCCGACGCCGGGAAGGTCCGGCCGGAGCCGCGCGTGAACGCGATCGGCTCCAGCTCGGCGTGGTCACCGACCTGGCGGAAGTTCAGCTCGATCCGTTCCCACCCGGACGGCGCGTCGGCCCTGGCGAGCGTGCCGATGCGCACGAGCAACGGACGGTGCGGCTCCATGATCGCCGTCGCCTCCCTGCCCATCTCCGTAGTGCCGCTCACTGTAACCAGCTCACGCGAGGATGGAGGTGCACGGGAAACCAGCGGGCTGCGCCTCCCACATGCCGAACGTGCGCCGCTGCACCGACTCGATGAAGGACTCCTCCTGGGCGGTGAGCGCCCGGCCCTCTTCCTTGGCCTGCTTGCGCATCCCGTCGACGGTGGCGTAGAGCGCGAACAACGGTCCCTCGCCGCGGAGGTAGAAGGCGCGCTCCCGTTCGGTCTCCGCGATGAACTCCGCCTCGGTCAGCGAGCGGAAGTTCGACGGCAGCTCGTCCTGCAGGACCTTCTCCAGGTGCGTGCTGTTCTCCTCGAACTGGCCGGTGCGGACGTTGAGCAGGAAGCCGGTGAGGTTGCCGTCGCCGTCCCAATCGACCCTGTAGGTCTTGTTGAAGCACTTGAAGTACTGCGGGGTCGGGACCTCGACGGCTTCCTCCACCAGGGGTTGCTGGGGTCCGTCGAGCTTGCGGTGCCTGCCGCCCCGGGCGGTGCCGCCCGCGGCGCCCGGCCCGGCCATGCCCGGCATCGGGGGCATCATGCTGACCGCGCCGACCGTGCCGTCCGAGGTGCGCACCTGCATGTCCAGTCCGCCGCCCTGGGCGAGCCGGTCCTCGGTGGCGAGGACCTCCATGCCGGGGGTGCCGGCGAGCTGGGCGGCCGCGCGGTAGGCGTCGTCCGCGCTGCCGACCTGCATCCCCGCGGACGCGAGGCCGGACAGGCGGGAGGCGTCGCCGTCGAAACCGGCGAGGTTCCGCTGGAGCTCGTCCCAGCCGGGTGAGGTCGCGGGGAGGGCGGTGCCCCCGACCGCGTTCGCGATGCCACCCAGCGCCGAGTCCAGCTCCCGCCGTGCGGCGGCGGCGCGCTCCAGCTGGTCGCGCAGGTAGGCGTCCGTGTAGGCGGGGTCGCTCGCGCGCGAGGGGTCGAACCCGGGCAGCAGCTGGTCACCGATGCCGCCGGGCGGGAAGCCTCCGCCTGCCGGGGGGAAGCCTCCGCCTGCCGGGGGGAAGCCGGGCTGCTGGGGCCGCTCGGGCGGCGGCTGGTGCTCGGCCGGTGGCCGGAAGTCCGCCTCGACGTGGTCCGGGAACTTCGGCATCGGCAGCCGCTCGTCCCAGGCTTCCTCGACCACCGGGATCGCGTCCGGGTAGGTGATCAGGTTGACCAGGATGCCCAGATTGGTGAGGAGCAGGCGCCGGAAGCCCGGGTTGTTGTCGACGGCGTCGCGGAGCTCGGGGTGCTCGTCCAGCAGCCGCTGAAACGCGTCGTCGACGCGCATGGTCTGCCCGTTGACGACGACGGTGTCCTCGCCGGGGCGGAGATCGTCCGCGCCGCGGTCCGCGGTGTCGTCCGCGGCCCGGTGGTCGTCTGGGTTCTCGTCCCGTGGCCCGGGTTCGTCCGGATCCGCGGGGGTTTCGTCACGGGAGGTCGGCGCCTCGGCGGTGTCATCCCGGGGCACCGGCTCGTTCGAGGTGACGTCGCGTGGCTCGGCGGTTTCGTCCCGGGGAGCCGGTGCTTCGGGAGCGTCGTCGTGCCGTGCGTCCGGGAGGGTGTCGCGTGCCTGCGGGGTTTCGTCCCGGGGAGCTGGTGCCTGCGGGGTGTCGTCCTGTCGGCTTGCGGCGTCGGGAGCGGTGTCGCGTGCCTGGGGCGCTTCGTCCCGGGGAGCCGGTGCTTCGGGAGCGTCGTCCTGCCGTGCGTCCGGGAGGGTGTCCCGTGCCTCCGGGATCCCATCCCGAAGCGCGTCGCGGCGGTCATTCCGCGGCTCCGGTTCGCGCGGCGTGTCGTCGCGCGGGGACTGCTCTTCGGGAGTCTCGTCCCGGCGAGTCGTCTCGTCCCGCGGTGCCGCTTTCTCCGGCGTCCCGTCTCGGTCGGCCGGCGCGTCCGCCTGCGATGCCTGGTCGCGCTGGAGCTCCAGGGTGTCGTGTCCGTCCGGCGTTCCGCCGTCGTGGACGGGCGGTTCGACCGGCATGAACGGCCCCAGGGTGATCGGGGTCGTCGGCGTGGCCGAGCCGTGCTGCAACGGCGTCATCGGAGTGTCCTGCAGCTGCGGGATCTGCTGGACCGGCGTGTCCGGAACCTGCGTAGTCTGCTGGACCGGCGTGTCCGGAACCTGCGGGATCTGCTGGACCGGCGTGTCCGGGACCTGCGGGTTCGGCGCCTGGGTGTTCGGCGCCTGCAGGTTGACCGTCTGCGGAGCGGGCCCCGGGGTGTTCGGGGCCTGCAGGTTGAGGGTCTGCGGGCCGGGCGCGTTCGGAGCCTGCTGCGTGCCGTAAGGCAGCGCGAACTGCGGGTTCGCCGCCAGCCCGTTGCTGGTGGCGAGCGACCCGAACGGCAGGAGGCTGACGCTCGTCGGGTTGGTCGGAAGCCTCATCAACCCGCCGTTCTGCGGGTCTATGAACACGACGCCTTCCGGCGTGTTGACGGCGAGGGCGACGTGCGCCTGGTGCGAACCGTCGGGCTGCTGGTACGACACGTAAATCACGTTGTGCGAGCCGTGCGGCATGTTCGCCACGCGCGCGATCGCATTGTCGTAGCTGCCCACACCGTGCACCCACTTGGCGCCGAGCTGGTCCTCCAGCCACTTCATGCGGTCGAAGGCCGCGAGGTCCTTGGGCAGGACCGGATCGGCCTGCGCGTCGATCCCGATCAGCCGCTGCGCGTAGGCCACGACGCACCGAGTGCAGTTGTGCCAGTAGCCCATGTCCACGGCGTTCGGCAGGACGCGGTTCGGGTTGACGTTCGGCAGCTCCGGGTGCCGCGCCGCGACGTAGGCGCGTTCGTTGGGGCCGACAGTGCCCGCGTGGATGGCGGGCAGCTGGTGGAGCGGTGTCGCGCCGGCCATGTTCGACCAGGGCGCCGGCTGGTTCTGCAACAGCGGCACGCCCTGCTGCACCAGTGGGCCGGGTTGCGACTGGACCGGCGCTTGCTGTTGGTACGGGTTGTGCACGGGCGCCTGCTGAGGCGGCCCGAACTGCCCCTGCTGCTGGTAGGGGTTGTGGACGGGCTGCTGGTGCTGGCCCTGCTGCTGGTAGGGGTTGTGGACCGGCTGCTGGTGCTGCCCCTGCTGGTACGGGTTGTGCACGGGCGCCTGCTGGGGCGGCCCGAACTGCCCCTGCTGCTGGTGAACCGGCGCGGGACCGGCTTGGTTCGGCTGCGTCGGCGCGGGCTGCTGGTACGGGTTGTGCACCGGCGTGTGCTGGGGCGGTCCGAACTGCCCTTGCTGCTGGTAGGGGTTGTGGACCGGCTGCTGGTGCTGCCCCTGCTGGTACGGGTTGTGGA
>NZ_JAKGSD010000006.1:102851-106927 GCF_021654135.1 Amycolatopsis tucumanensis
TGCTGGTAGGGGTTGTGGACCGGCTGCTGGTGCTGCCCCTGCTGGTACGGGTTGTGGACAGGCGCCTGCTGAGGCGGCCCGAACTGCCCCTGCTGCTGGTACGGCCCGCCCTGGTGCGGCGGCGGCTGCTGGTGCGGGTGCGAACCCGGCGCCTCGTCCGGGCGGACCGGCGTCGCCGAGCCGGGCTGCGCCGGAACGCCGTCCAGGCGGTTCCGCAGCGCGTCGCCCGCGGCGGGGTTCCAAACCGGATCGGTGCGTTCGGGACCTGCGCCGAGCAGCTCGCTGATCCGGCTGACCGGCGGCTCCGGCGTGGTGGACGGCGCCGGTTCGCTCTTTCTGGACAACGGCGTGCCGTCGCCGCTGTGCGTCTGCATCAGGTGCACACCGGACGGGTTCGGCGGCAGGTCGGCGAGCCGGCTCGTCATCGGGTCGACCAGCGCCACCCCGTGTTCGGTGTTGACCACGCTGAACGCGCGCTGACCGTCAGGCGTGTCGACCGACAGCACGGCCCGCGAACCGACCGGCTGCCCGGCCATCTCGCGCACCACGCTGTTGTAGTCCGGCAGCTGGTGGAACTCGCCACCGAGCTGCCTGGCGAGGAAGTCCCTGCCGCGCGGGTCGTCCGGCCTGCCCGGCTGTGCCTCGGCCTGGATGCCTTCCATGCGCAGCTCGAACGCGAGCACGGATTCGGCCGAGTTGGTCCGGTAGGCCTCCGGCATCGCGTCGGCGTAGTAGCCGCGGGTGTTGACGTCCGCGATCTCCGGCAGGTGCTCGCGGAGGAACCGGACCTCCTGGTGGGCGTTGCGGGTGAGCGGCGTGGGGCCGGTGGCCTGGGCACGCGGGTCGACGGGATCCGTGCTCCGCGCGTGGATGGCCGGCTCACCGACGACGTCGGAGGACCGGCGGATGCCACCCCAGCCGTTCGCCGGTTCACCGATCTTCGGCGGTTTCGGGGCTTCCTGTGGGGGCTTCGACGTGGTGTCCGAGTCGGACTTCGCCGGGACATCGGCCGCCGCGGCTTCACCGCCGAAGGCGCGCGCGAACTCGCGCTGGGACGCGGCGTGGATCTCCGCTGCCTGGACGTCCGCCACCTCGCGGTTGCGGTCCATCTGCTGCTTGGCGGCGTCGGGCGGGAGGTAACGCGGGTCGTCGGGGGTGATCTCCTCGAGCCGGATCACCCACTTCTTGCCGCCGTGCGGGGTCTCGATCTCGATCTTCTCTTTGACGACCAGCTGGGTGCCCGGCTTGTACAGGACCTCGTGTTCCGCCTTGTTCGAGGCCAGGGACTCGATGTATCGACCGGTCTTGCCCTCGATGATCATCTCGACGTCGCCGGGCCACATGGCCGCGCCCATGTCGGAACGGCTCGAGCTGAGGAACTGCGACTCGACCACGACCGCGTCGACTTCGTACCGGCTGGCCACGATGGCGGCCGCCTCGCCGCGCACGTTGACCCGGCGCACCGTCTCGCCCTCGTACCGCGGCATCTCGTTCAGGCCGGACACGAGCGCGCGGACCATCGGCATGACGTCGTCGAGGTTCCGCCCGGTGCGCAGTGCGTCGTTGATGACGTCGAAGACGGCGCTCGAGGTGTAGCTGTGCACGGCGTAGGCGCCGTTGTCGGTCATGTGGCGCAGAGCCGCGTCCAGGTCGCGCATCTGCAGCGCTTCGAGGAACTCGTGCTCGTGGGTGAGCCTGCCGGTGCGCTCGTCGACGATGCCGCTGGCGAGCTGGTCCTCGCCGAGGGCGTCGAAGTCGGCGCGGTCGTGTGTGCGGAAGTCCAGGTCCGCGATGTACGGCTCGTCGACGACCGGCCGGTCGCGCTCCGGCACCGCGTCCTCGCGGGTCGGGGTGGCGGTGTCCTCCGGGGGATCGAACGGGGTGCGCTCGGCGGCGGGCGCCTCGTCGCGCGCAGGGGTGGCCGTGTCCTCCGCGGGGTCGAACGGGTTTCGTTCGGCGGGTGCCTGGTCGCGCGTGGGGGCGGCGGTGTCATCGGCGGAGTCGAACGGGTTTCGTTCCGAGGGTGCCTGGTCGCGCCGTGGGGTGGCCGTGTCCTCCGCGGGGTCGAACGGGGTGCGTTCGGGGGTGGGTGCTTCATCGCGGCGTGGCGTCGCGGTGTCTTCGGCGGGGTCCAACGGGCTGCGCTCGGCCGCGGGTGCCTCCTGGCGAGGAGTTGCGGTGTCCTGCGGCGGGTCGAACGGCGTCCGCTCGGCGGCGGGCGCGTCCTCGCGCGGAGGGGTGACGGTGTCCTGCGCCGGGTCGAAGGGGGTGCGTTCGGCGGCAGGCGTCTCCTCGCGGCGCGGGGTTGCGGTTTCCTCGGCCGTGGGCTGCGCCGCGGTCTCGCGCGTCGGCACGGGCGTGTCGCGCGAGATGGGCGTCTCGGCCGGCGGGCCCGCCTGCGGGAGCGGCGCCGGCTGTTCGGGCGGGGTGGCCAGCATCCAGCGCGGATCCGTGGGCGCGCCAGGCCGCCCGCCCTGCGACTGCTGGCCGTATCCACCCTGCGGAGTCTGCTGTGGCGGACCGTACGGCTGCCCGCCCTGCGGCGAGCGCGGTTGCTGCGACGGCGGCCCGTAAGTCGGTGGCTGCTGCGAGGGCGGGCCGTACCCACCCTGAGGCGGCCGGGGCGGACCACCGTTCGGCGGCGTGCCCATCGGGCGCTGGGGTGCCGTGTTGCCGTACCCACTCTGCGGCTGACCCCGGAACGGCGCGCCCTGAGAGGGACCGCCCTGGGGCGGCTGTCCCTGAACCGGCGGCCGGACCTGCCCGCCTTGCGGGGCGCCGCCCTGAGGTGACTGCCCTTGGAACGGACCGCCCTGAACGGGACCGCCCTGAACCGGACGGCCTTGAACCGGGCCACCCTGCATCGGTGCACCCTGTGCAGGGCCGCCCTGGACTGGGCCGCCTTGAACCGGGCCGCCTTGGGCAGGGCCGCCTTGGGCAGGGCCGCCTTGGGCAGGGCCGCCCTGCATCGGCGCACCCTGGACGGGACCGCCTTGCACGGGCGTGCCGTGGGGCGGCCTGCCCTGCGGCGGTTGGCCTTGGAGTGGAGCGCCTTGGGGTGGCCTGCCCTGCACCGGGCCGCCCTGGCCTTGGAATGGTGCGCCTTGGGCGAATCCCTGCGGGGGCCTGCCCTGAGGTGGCTGCCCCTGGAACGGGCCGCCCTGCGCCGGGCCACCTTGAACCGGACCGCCCTGCATGGGGCCGCCTTGCGCCGGGCCACCTTGCGGGGGGCCGCTCTGGGGCGGCTGTCCCTGGAACGGCGCGCCTTGTGCGGGGGCGCCCTGAGGTGGCCGCCCCTGGAACGGTGCGCCCTGGGCGAAGCCTTGGGGCGGCCTGCCCTGCACCGGAGGGCCGGCCTGCGGAGCACGCGGCGGCTGAGCACCCTGGCCGTAGCCCTGAGGTGCGCCGCCCGGGTAACCCTGCATCGGCGCGGCGGGAGGCATCTGCGGCGGCGGCTGCTGTCCCCGGTCGCCGTGCTGGGGCGACGAAGGTGCGCCTCCGGTAGGGCCGAAGCCACCGGGTGTGTAACCGGCGGCTGCCACGCCGTCCGGGTTCGTCGACGGGTCGTTGGGCGGGAACCCGCTGCCCGGCTGGGCCGGACCCGCACCGGCCAGGGCGGGCACCCGGTCCGCACCGGTGGCCGGGGCGCCGTCCGAAGTCCCGGACGTGCCGCGGGACGAGGTACCCCCCGTGTTGGCGGAACCCGCGGAGGAGCTGCCGGACGAGGAGCCCGCCGAAGCACTGCCGGAGCCTGCGGCGGAGCCGCTGGACGAGCCGGCTGCGGAGCCGGCGGACGAACCAGCAGAAGAACCGCTGGCAGAACCAGCGGAAGAACCGCCCGCGGAGCTGCCGGCCGAGCCCGCGGAGGAGCTGCCCGCCGAACCCGCCGAGCCACCTGCCGACG
This sequence comes from Amycolatopsis tucumanensis, assembly GCF_021654135.1. GTDB lineage: Bacteria > Actinomycetota > Actinomycetes > Mycobacteriales > Pseudonocardiaceae > Amycolatopsis_E > Amycolatopsis_E tucumanensis. The sequence continues at coordinate 106,756 of NZ_JAKGSD010000006.1, forward strand.
AACCGCCTGCCGACGAACCGCCGGATGACGAGCCACCTGCGGACGAACCGCCGGATGACGAGCCACCTGCGGACGAACCGCCGGACGACGAACTGCCTGCGGACGAACCCGCGGAGGAACCGCCGGACGAACCGCCGGACGAACCGCCGGACGAACCGCCGGACGAACCGCA
>NZ_JAKGSD010000006.1:107024-221522 GCF_021654135.1 Amycolatopsis tucumanensis
CGAACCGCCGGACGAACCGCCGGACGAACCGCCGGACGAACCGCCGGACGAACCGCCGGACGAACCGCCCGAAGTACCTGCCGTCGAACCCCCGCCGGCCTGGCTGGGGGCGCCGCCCACTGGTGCGCCGCCGACCGGGGCTGCCGGTGCGGCGGTCGACGCCGCCGGGGCCTGGCCGCCCTGGTGGGCGGCACCGCCGTCCGAAGTGGACCGTGGGGGTTCAGCCGTCGTGGCGGGGCGATCCGCCACCACCGCCGACTGGCCGCTCACCCGGTCGTTCGCGATCGCGTTCGACACCGACCCGGACGAGCTGCCCGACGAGGCCATCGCCGGCTCACGCGCGGCCGGCGCAGACGACGAACCGCTCGAATCGGAGCGCGACGAACCACCGGAATCCGAACGGGACGAGCCACCCGAGTCCGAAGACGACGACGAACCACCCGAGTCCGACGAGCCGGAATCCACCGGCGAACCGTCGACCTTGATGTTGCCCGCCCGCACGTCGGCGTTGAAGCTCTTGATCTCGTTGATCTGGTCCTTGGCGCCACCGGTCGCGCGGTCCACGGCCCCCGCGGACGCGCCCATCGCCAGGTCCTGCATCTTCAGGTTGCCGAGGTCGCCGGTCAGCGCGGCCTGCCCGACCGTCGTGGCCACGCCTTCGACGGCCCCGCGCACGCCCTCCCGCACGGCGCGGTCCGCGATCTGCCCGGCGACGCTGTCCTGCAGCCCCTTGGTCGCGCCCTTCGGGATCGCGTGCCCGGCCGCCCCGGCGACACCGCCGGCCACACCGCTGGCCAGCGCACCGGCGGTCTTGTCGAAGTCCCAGCTCTTGCGGTCGCCCTTGGCCATCTGCAGCGCCTGGATGCCGCCGTCCAGCGCCAGGTTCATCGCGACGTTCATCGCGATCTCCTTGGCCAGCCGCTTCAGCAACTGCATCGCGACCTTGCGAAAGCCCTCCTGCAGCATCTTCTGCACGAGCTGCCGGAAGACCATCTGCACGGTCATCCGCGTGGCCATCTGCGCGGGCACGATGCCCGCCGTCGACCCGCCGAACGTCACCACGGCGGCCGCGATCATCGCCGCGATCTGGATCGCCAGGATGATCAGCGACGCGATGATCATGTACTTCGTGTACTCGACGTCGAGCGCCGTCGCGTCCGCCGACTGCGCCAGCGCCTCGCACGCCTTGGTCAGGTTCGTGAAGTAGGCCTCGTCACCGGTGACGAACTTGTCCCACATCTTCTGGAACTCGACCGCGGGCTGACCGGTCCAGGTGCTCAGCACCTCCGACGCGGCCCCGTTCGCCTTGTCGACGATCGGCCCCAGCGCGTCCCGTGCGGCCAGCCACGCGTCCCGGACCTCGCGCAGCTTGTCCTCGTCGCCCTCCGGCCAGTGCTCGCCGACGACGATGGGCAGCAGCCACTTGACGTCCTCGGGGAACTCCATCCCCATGGTCAGACCTGACCTGTGTTCTTGATGACCTTCTCGGCGTCCTTGTGCGTGCCCTCGGTCGCGTCCGCGGCGTCCTTCACGGCCTTCGCCACGTCCTTCAGCGCCTGGTCGAGGCTCCCGAAGGCCTCGGTGCAGTTCTTCGCGGCCGGTTCGTAGTCCTTGGCGAACGCCTGGCCGGACTCGTCGTTGCCCCAGCAGGCGCCCTGCGCCTCGAGCGCGGCCTTGAGCGCCGCGCCGGCGGCCTTCAGGTCGTCACCCGCCGGCCGGAACTTCCCCGCGCCGGACCGGACCGTGTCCGGGTCCATGTCATGGCCGGTACCGGGTCCGGTCATCGGTCACCCCGCGTCATCCAGGTGTCGGGCATTTCGTCGTCGTCGTTGCTCGGACGCGGGCGGCGCGCCGCCGGTTTCGGTGCCGGCGCAGAAATCGGCGCGTCCCGGCGCATGATCGTCTGCGACTCCGGGTCCTCGGCGGGGCGCGGCTCCGGTTCCGGCTCGGGTTCGAGGAAGTCCGGGATGTCCGGCATCAGGCCGGCCAGCGACGGCGCGCCCTCGATGAACTCGGACAGGTCGGGCAGGTCCGCGGTCAGCGGCCGGAACAACTCGGCCTGCTGCTGCTTGACCTGCAGCATCCCGCGGCGCACCAGGTCGCTGATCGTGCGCGCCAGCGCCTCCGGGCGGGTGCGGTCGAACGTCGTCGGAGCGAGCTTGAGGTCGGCCAGCGTGCCCTGCGCGTCGATGGTGACCTTGACCAGGCCGTCCGGCGAGGACAGTTCCGCGGTGAGGGCGGACGCGGCCTCCTGCGCCTCCCTCAGCTGCGCCGTCTGCTGGTGGAACTTGTCCATCAACTGGTCGACGGTCTCACGCATCGCCGCGTTGCGGGCTTCCTTCTGCGCGCGGTCGTCCCCCGGGGTGCTCACGCGGGCCACTCTAGTGGGCCGCGTTCCGCCGGTCGGCGTAATCGGGAAAATTCCGTCACTCGGTGCGGGCGCGCCGCGCGATCACCAGGTACCCGGCCGCGCCGAGCAGGTACAGCGCGGTGGCGACGAGCAGCAGCGACACGGACCGCCCGGTCAACGGCACGACCGTCGCGGCGAGGGAGACCGCGATCACCTGCGTGATGTTGAACAGCGTGTCGTACAGGGAGAACACCCGGCCGCGGGCCTCGTCGCGCACGTCGTGCTGGATCGAGGAGTCCACGCACAGCTTGACGACCTGGCCTGCGGCGGTGATGACGAACGACGCGACCAGCACGGTCGGCAGCTGCATCGGCAGGCCGAGCCCGGCCTGCGCGACCGCGGCGACCACCAGCGCGCCGGGGATCGCGCGGCGGCGGCCGAGCCTGCGCACCAGCCGCGGCGTGAGGAAGCCGGCGAACAGGATCCCGGCGCCCGCCATCGCGGCGAGCTGCCCCAGTCCGGGCAGCCCGGCCTTGAGCAGCCCCTGGTCGGTGAAGCTGAACCGCAGCAGCAGCACCGTGATCAGCAGCGAAATGCCGTAGGACGCCCGGTGCGCGAGCAGCGCGACGAACCCGGCGACGACGCTGGGCGCGCCCAGCGCGGCCTTGGCCCCGTCGACCAAGCCGCGGGCCACGGCAAGGAACGCATCACTGGGCTCGTCGACCGAATCCGGTCCCAGCGCGCCACGGGCGAACCGGCGGGCGATCGCGGCCGAGACCACAGTGCCGAGCATCGCGACGGCCGTCGTCCAGCCGGAACCGGTGTTCCCGGCGCCGATCAACGACCGCAACCCGATGGCGACCCCGCCGCCGAGCACCGCGACCAGCGAGCCGAGCGTGGTCGCCACCGCGTTGGCCGTGACCAGGGTGCCCGCTGGCACGACGTGCGGCAGCGACGCGGACAGACCGGACCCGACGAACCGCGAGATGCCCTCCACGATCAGCGCGAGCACGAACAGTTCCAGCCCGGCGAACCCGAGCCCGACCGAGACCGCGGTCGCGACGATCGCCGTGCCGCGCAGCAGGTTGGCCACGATCAGCACGCGCCGCCGGTCCCAGCGGTCCAGCAGAGCGCCCGCGAACGGCCCGATGAACGAGTACGGCAGCAGCAGGACGGCGAACCCGCCCGCGATGGTCAGCGGGTCGGCGCCGCGCTCGGGGTTGAACAGCACCGCCCCGGCCAGCCCGGCCCGGAACATGCCGTCGGAGAACTGGGCGGCGAAGCGGGTGAACAGAAGCGTGCGGAAGCCCGCCATCGCGAAGAACGCGCGCGGTGACACCTTCTCGACGGGATGTGCACTCGCTGTCACGGCTCACCAGCTTACGGTGCCGGGCGCGCCGGAAGGAGGGGAAGATTTCGAGGGCCGGCGCACTTGGTCGCCTCTCGGCGGCATTGCGCAGTGTGGCTCCTGCCGAACGGTATTCCACAAAGGCTTTTCTTCAGTGAGCCCGGGGGACACGGAGTGCGCCGGCCACCCAGTCCAACGGGTGGGGGCCGCGCCTTGTTCCCGGCCGTGCGGCCCTGTTTTCCGGGAGTGGGATCATGGGTGCGTGCCAGCGGACGCCGAGGTTGAACCGGGATCGCTCCTGGTCGCCGCTCCTACGATGTTCGATCCCAACTTCCGCCGCACGGTGGTGTTCATCATCGACCACCGGGAGGAGGGAACGCTCGGGGTCGTCCTGAACCGCCCGAGCGACGTGCCGGTCGACGACGTGCTGCCCAGCTGGGGACGGCACGTGGTGGAGCCGCAGTCGGTGTTCGTCGGCGGCCCGGTGGAGAAGAAGACCGCGTTGTGCCTGGCCGCGCTGCGTGCCGGGGAGACCGCGTCGGGCGTGCCGGGGCTGATCGGCGTGCGTGGTCCGGTGGCGCTGGTCGACCTGGACGCCGATCCGGACGCGCTGGTGCCGAAGGTGCGTGGCCTGCGCGTGTTCGCGGGTTACGCGGGCTGGGACTCCGGTCAGCTGGACGGCGAGATCGACCGCGGTGACTGGCTCATCGTCCCGGCGCTGCCCAGCGACGTGCTGGCCACGCCGGAGCGGGACCTGTGGGGCCAGGTCCTGCGCCGCCAGGGTGTGCCGACGGCGTTGCTGGCCACCCACCCGGGCGACTTGCAGCGAAACTAGGCGCGCTGCACGGCACACCCGCCGCAAGCGCAACCGGAGCACCCGGCCGGCGCGGCGGGAGCCGGCGGCGGCACGGCGGCCGCGGCCCGGTTGCCCAGCACGCCACCACCGGCGACGAGCGCGAACATGCCGACCAGGCCGATCGCGGTCGCGGTCAGGACACCCGCGGTGCCCGGCATGAGCAGGCCGGCGATCCCGGCCACGATCCCGATCACCCCGGCGACCATGGTGGGCAGCCCGGCGACGCGGTTCGCGACGCGGAACGCCTCGTCGGAGCGCAGGGTGGCGGCCGTGCGCACACCGGCGCCGCGGTCGCGCGGGAGTTTCTCCCGCCAGCCGAGCAGGCCTCCCCAGCCCACGACGACACCCAGCACGAGCGGAACCAGCGCGACTACGAACACGTCAACGAGCATAAGCGTGATGTTGGCGCTACCCGCTGGACACCCACGTGCGCTGTGCTGCACGCCATGCTGAAGCGACTCTCGGCCGGCGTGCTCGCCGGCTCTCTGCTCTTGACCGTCGCTCCCGCCGCACAGGCCGCTCCCGCGCCCGTGCGTTTCCTGGGGGAACAAATTATCTCGCACGCGCTGCCCGTCGGCGACTACACGATCGGGGAGTTGTCGAGCATCGACTACGACCCGCGCACCGGCGAGTACGTCTTCATCGCCGACGACACCTCCGAGGCGCCGGCCCGGTTCTTCACGGCGAAGGTCCCGGTGTCCGCCAAGGGGCTCGGACCGGTCACCTTCACCAGCGCGCAGCTGTTCCGGCAGCCGGACGGCGGCACCTACCCGGAGGACTCGGTCGACCCCGAGGAGATGCGGGTCGACCCGTGGACCGGCTCCTACTACTGGAGCCAGGAGGGCATCCGGTCGGACACCGCGCTGATCGACCCGTCGGTCCAGGTGGCCCGGCGCGACGGCGGCTACGTGCGCACCCTGCCGATTCCGGACAACGAGCGGATGCGCCCGGACTCCGGCCCGCGCCGCAACCTCGTGCTGGAAGGCCTCACCTTCGCCGCCGCGGGCACGCTCGTCGTCAGCTCGGTGGAGGGCCCGCTGCTGCAGGACGGCCCGGTCGCGACGCCCGAGCGGGGCGCGCTGTCCCGGATCACCGTGCAGGCCCGCACCGGTCCGGTCCTCGCGCAGTACGCCTACCCGCAGGAACCGGTCTTCGCCGACTCGAACCCGCCCGGCGGCACCACCGACACCGGCGTCTCGTCGATCCTCGCCGCCGATCCGCTGGACCCGTCGCGCTACCTCGTGATGGAGCGCTCCTACGTGTCCGGCGTCGGCAACAAGGTGCGGATCTACGAGATCGACACGACCGGCGCGACGAACGTCCTGCACACCGCTTCCCTGGACGGCGCGAAGGTGCGGCCGGTGCGGAAGAAGCTGCTGCTCGACCTGGCCGACTACCCGCTGTCCAAGGTCGACAACCTGGAGGGCATGACCTGGGGACCGCGCCTGCCGAGCGGCGAGCGGACCCTGCTGCTGGTCAGCGACGACAACCTGTCGACCCGCCAGATCACGCAGGTCATCGCATTCGCGGTGCGCTGAGAGCCGGGCAGGCCGGGCCGCTTACCATGGTTGGGTGAGTGAAGCAATCGAGGAAACGCCCGGCCACCGGTACAACGCCGAGCTGGCCGGTCGGGTCGAGCTGCGCTGGCAGAACTACTGGGCCGATCACGGCACCTTCCACGCACCGAACCCGGCCGGCTCGCTGGCGACCGACTCCAGCGTTCCCTCGGACAAGCTCTTCGTGCAGGACATGTTCCCCTACCCGTCGGGGGCCGGTCTGCACGTCGGGCACCCGCTGGGCTTCATCGCGACGGACGTCTACGCCCGCTACCACCGGATGATCGGGCGCAACGTCCTGCACACCATGGGCTTCGACGCGTTCGGCCTGCCCGCCGAGCAGTACGCGGTGCAGACGGGGCAGCACCCGCGCACGACGACCGAGCAGAACATGGAGACCTACCTGCGGCAGATCCGCAGGCTGGGGCTTGGCCACGACGAGCGCCGCCGGATCGCGACGATCGATCCGGAGTACTACAAGTGGACCCAGTGGATCTTCCTGAAGATCTACAACTCCTGGTACGACGAGAAGCTGGGCAAGGCCCGCCCCATCGTCGAGCTGGAGGCCGAGTACGCGCAGGACAAGCGCCGCACGCCCGACGGGCGCGGCTGGTGCGAGCTGACCCGCGCCGAGCAGCTGAAGATCCTGGACGAGCACCGGCTGGCCTACATCTCCGAGGCGCCGGTGAACTGGTGCCCCGGCCTGGGCACGGTGCTGTCCAACGAGGAGGTCACGCCGGACGGCCGCAGCGAGCGCGGCAACTTCCCGGTGTTCCGCCGCAACCTTCGCCAGTGGATGATGCGCATCACCGCCTACGCCGACCGCTTGGTCGACGACCTGGACCGGCTGGAGTGGCCGGAGAAGGTCAAGTCGATGCAGCGCAACTGGATCGGCCGATCGCACGGCGCGCGCGTCACCTTCGCCGCCGGTGAGCACAAGATCGAGGTCTTCACCACCCGTCCGGACACGCTGTTCGGCGCCACCTACATGGTGCTGGCGCCCGAGCACCCGCTGGTCGACGAGCTGACCACCGCGCAGTGGCCGTCCGATGTGGACGAGCGGTGGACCGGCGGGGCCGCCACCCCGGCCGAGGCCGTCGCCGCCTACCGCCGCGCCGCGTCCCGGAAGTCCGAACTGGACCGCCAGGAGAGCAAGGACAAGACGGGCGTCTTCGTCGGCTCGTACGCGGTGAACCCGGTCAACGGCAAGGAGATCCCGGTCTTCATCGCCGACTACGTGCTGATGGGCTACGGCACCGGCGCGATCATGGCGGTGCCCGCGCAGGACCAGCGCGACTGGGACTTCGCGGAGAAGTTCGGCCTGGAGATCGTCCGCACGGTCCAGCCGAGCGAGGGCTTCGACGGCAAGGCGTTCACCGGCGACGGGGTCGCGATCAACAGTGGCTTCCTGGACGGGATGAACGTCGACGACGCCAAGAAGACGATCATCCAGTGGCTGGAGGAGAACGGCCACGGCGCCGGCACGGTGCAGTACAAGCTGCGCGACTGGCTGTTCTCGCGGCAGCGGTACTGGGGCGAGCCGTTCCCCATCGTGTACGACGAGGACGGCCAGGCGCACGCGATCCCGGAGCACATGCTGCCGGTCGAGCTGCCCGAGGTGGACGACTACTCGCCGCGCACCTTCGACCCGGAGGACGCCGACAGCGAGCCGTCGCCGCCGCTGTCCCGCGCGAGCGACTGGGTCGAGGTCGAGCTGGACCTCGGCGACGGCAAGAAGACCTACCGCCGCGACACCAACACGATGCCGAACTGGGCCGGTTCCTGCTGGTACCAGCTGCGCTACATCGACCCGGACAACGCCGAGCGGTTCGTCGACGCGGGCAACGAGCAGTACTGGATGGGCCCGCGCCCGGCCGAGCACGGCGTGAACGACCCGGGCGGTGTCGACCTGTACGTCGGCGGCGTCGAGCACGCGGTGCTGCACCTGCTGTACTCGCGGTTCTGGCAGAAGGTGCTGTTCGACCTGGGGTACGTCAGCGCCGAGGAGCCGTACCGGCGGCTGTTCAACCAGGGCTACATCCAGGCCTACGCCTACACCGACGAGCGCGGCTTCTACGTCCCGGCCGAGGAGGTCGAGGAGAAGGACGGCAAGTTCTTCCACCAGGGCAAGGAAGTCAAGCAAGAGTACGGGAAGATGGGCAAGAGCCTGAAGAACGTGGTCACGCCCGACCAGATGGCGGCGGACTACGGGGCCGACACCTTCCGGTTCTACGAGATGTCGATGGGCCCGCTGGCCGACTCCCGGCCGTGGGCGACCAAGGACGTCGTCGGCGCCCACCGGTTCCTGCAGCGGGTGTGGCGGCTGGTGGTCTCCGAGCAGACCGGTGAGCTGCGCGTGTCCGGCGCGGAGGCGACGGACGAGGACCGCCGGATCCTGCACAAGACCATCGCCGGGGTCCGCGACGACTACTCGGGCCTGCGGTTCAACACCGCCGGCGCGAAGCTGATCGAGTACAACAACCACCTCACCAAGGTCTACGGCGCCGCCGAGGCGACGCCGCGCGAGCTGGTCGAGCCGCTGGTGCTGATGCTGGCGCCGCTGTGCCCGCACATCGCCGAGGAGCTGTGGCACCGGCTGGGCCACGAGGACTCGCTGGTGCACGGCCCGTTCCCGGTCGCGGACGAGAAGTTCCTGGTCGAGGACACGGTGGAGTACCCGATCCAGGTCAACGGCAAGGTCCGCGCGCGGATCCAGGTGCCCGCCGACGCGGCGAAGGACGCCGTCGAGGCGGCGGCGCTGGCCGACGAGAAGATCGCGGCGCTGTTGAACGGCGGCACGCCGCGCAAGGTCATCGTCGTGCCGGGCCGCCTGGTGAACGTGGTCCTCTAGGGGGTGTCGAGGCCGATCTCGCGCGCGAGGTCGGCCAGCAGCGCGTCGAACACGGCGTCCGGCTTGGACATCGGGATCGGGTAGTTGCCGAACACCTCCAGCGTCACGTGCCCGTAGAGGCGCGCCCAGAACTGGATCATCACGTACGTGGTGCCCAGGTCGAGCTTGTCCGGCGGGAAGTCGACGCCGGACTCGCGCAGCACCGCCAGCAGGTCGTCCTGGAACGCGGTGAGGTCGTCGTGCAGCTCGACGGGCACCGCTTCGGCCGGCGGGATCTCCAGCTGGAAGTTGGCCAGCAGGTGCCCGGCCGCGGTGAGGAAGATCCGGCCGAACGGCTCGTTGGCCCGGTTCAGGGTCGCCACGCTGCCCGCGGCCGAGCCGACCTCGCCGGTCGGCGACGCGAACACGAGCGTGAACTCCTTGGTGTGGGTGAGCGCCCAGCGGCGGAAGCCGCGGCAGATCGCGAAGAGCTGGACCGCGCCGTCGTCGGGCAGCCCGGAGAGTTCTTCGGTGAGTTCGGCGGCCAGGTCGGCGACGACGTCGAGGCGGAGGTGCTCGACGAGGTCGTCGCGTGAGCCGTAGTACCGGTAGAGGGCGGGTGCGGTGATGCCGAGCTCGCGGGCGATGGCCCGCAGGGTGACGGCTTCCGGTCCGCGCTCGACGAGGAGCTTGCGCGCGGTGCGGCGGATGTCCTGATCGGTCGCCGCGCGCTCGCGACCCCGTCGGGTCGGCTTGTCCATCCCGGCATTCTAGAAGGTGAGCGCGGCATTTCCGACGTAATCGGGCGCCGCCGGTACCGATCGCTCGGGGGGCTACGCGATCGGTACCAGCGACCCGATGCCCGGCTTCCGGTGGCGCAACCGGTGCCGGACGCCAAGTGAGAGCCCGCGTGAACCCTGGCGGGACGGCCCGATGTCGAGATTGCCCCGATCGGGTGACGTCGCGGACGCTCACCCTAGTGTCGCACCATCAGCCGCAGAAGTTACAAGAATCTTCACGTTTGCATAGGGAAGAGTGCCCGGACGGGCTCACCGCGCTCTGGTCGCGTGCGTTCCAGTCCGACGGCTGCGGAAGCCGCGGGTTCGTGGAACGCTGGTCGGGAACGCATCCGGAGAGGGTATGGTCTAGACCATGTCGGAAACGAGGCTGTCCGGGGTGCCGGTGAGCCCGGGGCGCGCGAGCGGTCCGGTCGTCGCCGTGGCCGAACCCGCAGGCGCACCCGAGAGCGGGCCCGCGCCGTCCGATCCGCAGGCCGAGGCTGCGCGGATCGCCCCCGCCGCGCGCGTGGTCGCCGAGCGGCTGGAAGCGCTTGCGGGCCGGGCGTCCGGCGACGCCGCGACGATCCTGCTGACCAGCGCGGCGATGGCGGGTGACCCGGCGCTGATCAGCGAGGCGGAACGGTTGGTGGCCGCGGAAGGCAGGCCCGCCGAGCGGGCGGTGTACGAGGCGGCGAACGGCTTCGCGAAAGCGCTTGCAGCGGCCGGCGGGTACATGGCCGAGCGGGTCCGCGACATCGAGGACATCCGGGACCGCGTGATCGCGGAGTTGCGGGGTGTCGCACCGCCGGGCGTGCCCGACCTGGCCGGCCCGAGCGTGCTCGTCGCGCGGGACCTGGCGCCTGCCGACACGGCGGGCCTCGACCCGGCGCAGGTGCTCGCGCTGGTGACCGAGGAGGGCGGACCGACCAGCCACACCGCGATCCTGGCCCGCTCGCTGGGCATCCCGGCGGTGGTGGCGGTGCGCGGGGTCCTCGCGCTGGAGGCGGACGCGCTGCTGGTGGACGGCGACACCGGCGTGGTGGAGGTCGTCGCGGCGGACGCCCCGGTGGTCGCCGCGGCACGCGAGGGCGCGGCGGAGTGGAACGGCGTCGGCGCGACGGCGGACGACCACCGCGTCAAGGTGCTCGGCAACGTCGGCTCACCCGCGGACGCACGCGCCGCCGCGGACGCGGGCGCGGAGGGCGTCGGCCTGTTCCGCACGGAGTTCTGCTACCTGGACGCACCGGCCGAGCCGCCGGTCGGCGAGCAGCGTGCCGCGTACGCCGCGGTGCTGACGCCGTTCGCGGGGAAACCGGTGGTCGTGCGGACGCTGGACGCGGGCGCCGACAAGCCGCTGGCGTTCCTGTCCCCCGCGGCGGAACCGAACCCGGCGCTCGGCGTGCGGGGCCTGCGCGTGGCGTTCGACCGGCCGGACGTGCTGGACCGGCAACTGGAAGCGATCGCGGGCGCCGCCGCGGATTCGGGCGCCGAGGTGTCGGTGATGGCGCCGATGGTGGCGACGGCCGAGGAGGCGGCGTGGTTCGCCGAGCGCGTGCGGGCGGCGGGGATCGCGCGGGCCGGGGTGATGATCGAGGTGCCGTCGGCCGCGCTGGCGGCGGAGGAGATCCTGGCCGCGGTCGACTTCGTCTCGGTGGGCACGAACGACCTGGCGCAGTACACCTTCGCCGCGGACCGGCAGCTGGGCGCGGTGGCGGGCCTGAACGACCCGTGGCAGCCCGCGCTGCTGCGGCTGATCGCGATGATCGGCGCAGCCGCGAAGGCGAGCGGCAAACCGGCGGGCGTGTGCGGTGAGGCGGCCGCGGATCCCCTGCTGGCCCGCGTGCTCACCGGCCTGGGCATGACGAGCTTGTCGATGAACGCGAGCGCGATCCGCGCCGTGGGCGCCGGCCTGGCCACGGCCACGCTGGCCGACTGCGAAGCGGCTGCACAGGCCGCGCTCAAGGCCACGACGCCGGCCGAGGCCCGCGCCGCCGCAAGGGGCTGACTGCGGGGGAACTGACGACGCGGCGCTGGCCGGGCGGGGCTGGCTGCGCGGGGCTAACCGTGCGGGGGGGTGAGCCTCGGTGGCTGACCGTCTGAGGGTTAGCCCGGTGGGCTGACCGTGCGGGGGTTAGCCCCGGTGGGGCTGATTTGCGCTGGGTGTGGGGGTGGCCGCGCGCGGGGTTGGAGGCGCAGGCGCTTGCGGCGGGCGGCACCGCGAGAGCTCGCGCCCCGCCGCCGGTGGCGCCCCCTTCGGCGCGGTGGCGCCACGGTCTCCGCCGTAGTCGCTGCCCGCCTGCGGCGCGAACGCCCGCGCGCAGGCGGCGCGAACTCCCGCGCGCAACCGGTGCGAACGCCACGACCACTGGCGCCTACCGGGTGCCATCAACCCGCCAAAGCGACCCCGCGCCACTGGTGCCCAGCTTCCCCTCCAGGGCGCCGCGCGCCAGGGGTGCCCGTCGCCCGCCGCGCGAACGCCCCCGGCGCCACCCCGCCGCTACAGGCCGAAAATCCCTCGCCGCGGGTGGCGGATCACCAGCGAGCCCCCGTGCAACCGCCCGGCGAACACCAGCCGCGGGTTGCCCGGCCGGCCGTCCGAACCGGTCTTGTCCTGCAGGGAGCCGTACTTGATCTCGGTGATCGCGTTCAGGTCGACCGCCGCGTGCTCGGGGATGATCACCTCGACCGAACCCCACTTGCAGTCCAGCTCGACGCGCACCACCGGGCTGCTCACCTGCGCGTCGCTGAAGTCGAGCTTCGTCGAGCCGTACCGGTTGCGAACCACGACCTCCGGCGGCACCAGCCAGCGGCCGTTGCGCACCAGCGCCGAGTACTTCGCGTTCAGCTCGAGCCGCTGGTCGGACGAGTACGACGCGGCGGGCGCGGCCGGGTACACGTCGGGGTGCACCAGCCCGGGCAGGTCCGCGAGCACGGCGTTCAGCTCACCCCGCGTCCGCGCCGCCAGCGCCGTGTCGGTGCGCTCGGTGAACTCGTCCAGGTCGATCATGCCGCGGCCGATCGCCTTCTGCAGCACCTCGACGACGTGCTCGCGCTCCGCGTCCGACACCCGCAGGTCGCGCGGGCTCATCGGCTTGGTCCCGGTCTCCTCGCCCATGCCACCACGCTACGGCCGCGGACCCCGGGCCGAGATCCGGGAAAATCCCTAGTCTTTGTCGAGCCCGTGCTCGATCGCGTAGCGCGCGAGCTCCACGCGGTTGTGCAGCTGCAGCTTCCGCAGCGTCGACTGCACGTGGTTCTCCACCGTCCGGTGCGACAACACGAGCCGCTCGGCGATCTGCCGCGCCGTGAGGCCCTTCGCGACCAGCCGCAGGACGTCGGTCTCCCGTTCGGTCAGCCGCGGCGGCGCCACTCCGCCGGCCGGCGCGTCCGCCATCCGCCGGTACTCGCCCAGCACCAGGCCGGCCAGCCCGGGCGTGAACACCGGGTCGCCCTCCGCGGTCCGGCGCACGGCCTCGACCAGTTCCCGCACCGACGCCGACTTCACCAGGTACCCGGACGCCCCGGCCTTGACCGCCTCCAGCACGTCGCTGTGCTCGCCGCTGGCCGACAGCACCAGCACCCGGGTGTCCGGCAGCGACGTGGTGATCTCGCGGGTCGCGTCGACCCCGGACGTGCTGCCCAGGTTCATGTCCATCAGCACCACGTCGGGCCGGACCGCGGCCGCGATGCGCACCGCGGCGGTGGCGTCCGGCGCGGTCGCCCGCACGTCGAAGCCGTTCTCGGTCAGGTCGCGCGCCACGCCGTCCCGCCAGATCGGGTGGTCGTCGACGACCATCACGCTGATCATTTCCTCGGCACCCGGATCTCCCATTCGGTCCCCTGCCCTGGCGCGGTCTCCAGGGAGATCGTGCCACCGAGTTCGGCCACGCGTCCCCGCATCGAGCGAACAACGCCCAACCGGCCCTCACCCTCCGCATCCGCGAGCCGTCCCTCGGGGATGCCCGGACCGTCGTCCCGGACGGTCACCACGACCTCGCCACCGACGTCCTCCAGCAGCACCCACGCCTTGGCCGCCGGGCCGGCGTGCTTGTCGACGTTGGACAGGGCCTCGCGGACGACGGCGACCAGCTCCGCGGTCGTGCGCGACGGCAGGTTCACCTCGCCAGCCGGCGCGGCGACCTGCACCTTCGACGACCCCAGCAGTTGCAGCGCGGCCCGCAGGTCGGTCTCGCCGGTGCTGTGCCCCCTCGGCCCGGTGGTGACCAGCGCCCGCAGCGCGATCTCCTGCTCACCGGCCAGTTCGGCGAGCTCGGCCGCCTCCCCGCCCAGCTCGGCGCCGCGCCGCCGGACGCGCGCCAGCACCTGCAGCACGCTGTCGTGGATGTCCCGCGCCAGCCGTTCCCGCTCGGCGTTCGCGACCTCGGTGCGCAGCGCCTCGGCGAGCACGGCCGCCGACTTGCGGGCGGTGGTCGCGCTCATCCCGATCAGCAGCCCGCTCGCGACCAGCAGCACCCCGTCGCGCGCCACGTCGAGGGTGAACCCCTGCCGCGCGATCCCCGTCGCGGCCGCGATCACCAGCCCGGCGGCGACACCGCCCACCCCGCCGAAGCGCGTGCCCGCGGCGACCGGCGCCCCGGCCACCCACACGGTCGTGATCAGCGGCGCCACGGCCGCGTTCTGCGCGTCGGTCAGGATCCACGGCGAGGTCAGCATCAGGGCGCAGGTGACCAGGACGTCGGCGAGGACGAACCAGCGCCACCGCCACCGCAGCGCCTCCCGCGCGTAGACCAGCGCGGTCGCGACCGTCCACAACGCCATCGCGCCGAGCACGGTCCAGGCGAGCCACGGTCGCTGGTAGCCGTCGCTGTGCACGATCACCGCACCCAGCGCGAACAGCAGAGTCAGCACGCGCAGGCCGATCGTGCCCCACCACAGCGGGGTCGCCGGTTCGCGCGCAGTCGGGCCGAACCGGCGGCTCACGACTTGTCCGGTTCGCCGGGCTCCTTGTCCGCCTCCGCGGGGTCGGCGTTGGGCACGGCTTCGATGTCGTGCAGGACGTCGACCTCGGCCGGGTCCGGGTCGACCTCGTGCAGCAGCGAGCGCACGCCGGCGTTGACGATCGACATCAGCGGCACCGCGAGCAGCGCGCCCGGGATGCCGTAGATGACCAGACCCGCGGCGATGCCGAGCACCACGGCCAGCGGGTGCAGCTTGACCGCCCGGCCGAGCAGCAGCGGCTGCAGGATGTGGCTCTCCAGCTGCATGACCGCGATCAGGATCGCCAGCACGATCAGCGCGGTGACGAAACCCTTGGTGACCAGCGCGACGAGCACGGCGACCGCGCCGGTGATCACCGCGCCGAAGATCGGGATGAACGCGCCGAGGAACACCAGCGTGGACAGCGGGATCGCGAGCGGGACACCGAGGATCGCCAGCCCGATCCCGACGCCGACCGCGTCCACCACGGCGACCGCGGCGGTGGCACGGACGAACGCGACCAGCGAGGCGAACCCGCGCCGGCCCGCGACGTCCACCCGGCGCCGGACCCGCTGCGGGATGCCCAGCGTCACCCAGCTCCAGATCTTGTCGCCGCCGGCGAGGAAGAAGATCAGGACGAACAGCGTCAGCACGAACCCGGTGAGGATCTCGCCGACGGTGGTCGCCGTGGTGAGCGCGCTGTTGGTGAACGCGGCCTGGTTGTCCTGCAGGAACGCGATCGAGTTGTCCAGGAACTGCTGGATCTGCTCCTGCTTGAGGTGCAGGTCGTTGATCAGCCAGTCGCGGATCTGGTCGAGACTGCTGTTGACCTGGCTGGTCAGCGCGGGCAGGCCGTCGGTGACGTTGATGACCACGAACGCGAGCAGCCCGCCGAGCACCGCGAGCCCGCCGATCAGCACGATCGCCGTCGCCAGACCACGGGGCACCCGGATCTGCACCAGCCGCGCCACCGCCGGGGCGAGCAGCGCGGCGAGCAGCAGCGCGATCGCCACCGGGATCACCACGACCGACAGGAAGGCGAGCAGCCGCAGGATGAGGTAGGCGGCCGCGGCCACCACGAGGAACCGCCAGCTGAACGCGGCGCTGACGCGGAGCCCACGCGGGACGACCGAGTCGTCGCTGAGGAATCCGTATTTCGGGGGCTGCGGCTCACTCACGGATCCACCCTATCGAGCCGGACGAATACGGCAGCGCAACTCGCGCAAGCAGCGCCCGGGCCGGCCATCACACGATCAGGCGCAGTGCCGGCAGCGGGCCAGCGCAGGTTCCGGCGGTATGTCAATCTCGATCAAGATCGACACTGCGTGATCGCGTTGAGCACCCAGCGCGATGAGGGGAGTGGAAACTTCTCCATGGCGCGACGGACCACGGCCGGGACCACCCCGGTGCGCGTGCTGCTCGGCATCGCCGGGGCGTTCGCGATCACGCTGGTGTCCTGGCTCCTCGCCTCGTCGGCGTCGGCTGCCGAGGAGCGGCCGGAGCCGCTGGCCCCGTTGATCGACCTCGTCGGCACGACGACCGAGCCGGTGCACGAGGTCGTGCGGCAGGTGACCGAGGTGATCGTGCCACCGCTGCGGACCGACCGGATCGTCGCCGACCTGACCGGCACCGCGCCGGTGTTCCGGGAACCGGCGCGCGCGACCGGCACCGCGAGCACGACCCGGGCGAGCGTCCCGCCACCGGCCGCGCCGGAACGCCGAGCCACGGCGAAGCCGCGGCAACCGGAGCCGCGACCGGTCCCGGCGCGCATCACGCCACCCGCGCCACGCGCGGTCGAGCGCGTCGTCACGCCGGTCCGGCTCCCGGAACCGGCACCAGACGCGGTGCCGGACGGTCCGCGGCCGTCGGAGCCGAGGGAGGAAGCGCCGGAACCGGCGGCTCCGGCACCGCCCGCGAACGGCGTCTGCACGGCTCCGGTGCACCCGACGGACACGGCCGGGGCGTGCCCGCCACGTCCGGCGCCACCGCCGGTGCCCGCCGGAATGGCCGACCGGTTCCGTCCCGTTCTCCCTGAATTCATCCGGGCGGACTGCCCGCAGGTCTCCCCCGACTGATTTCCGGCGGAATTCGCCGAGACGTTTCCAACTGTTCTCCGTTGTGTCCATTTTCAGCCACTCTGACCAGCAGTGGAGCGGCTTTTTGTGCTGCCCAGAAACGCTTTCTTCACACTTCTGGGTAGTCGATCTGGTGAATTCTTCCATTCGACGTTTAACGTCATTTGCGACGGGAGTGCGTGGAACTTCCGGCCGAATGAAGAGGAGTGCACTGACGATGTTCAGCAAATTCCGCAAGACGACGGCGGCGGCGGTGCTGGTGGGGGCCGGCCTGCTCGCGATGGGTGCCGCCGGGGGAACGGCGTCGGCGGCGACCGGTTCGGAACCGTCCGGCGTGACCTGCCCAGCGCAGGTGCCGTCGCAACCGACCGGCGCCGACTACGTCAACGCGTGGAACCAGTCCGGGGCCTGCTTCGGCGCGGGCGCCGCGGGGCTGGTCAGCTCGGCGTGGGCCGGCGCGATCCCGTCGATCGTGCAGGGGGCGGCCGGGGCCGTCGGCGTCCGTGACGACAGCGGGTTGACCGCTCCGGTGGTCGTGCCGTCGCACCCGACGGGTGCGGATTACGTCAACGCTTGGAACGAGTCCGGCGCGCTCGCCGGTGCCGGTGCCGCCGGCCTCGTCAGCTCGGCGTGGGCGGGCGCGATCCCGTCCATCGTCCAGGGCGCCCTCGGATAGCGCTTTCACCCACGAACTCACAAACAAAGGAGTGCACGTCATGCGCAAGACCCTGATCCGCGGCGCCGCCGCTTTCGCCATCGCCCTCGGCGCGTTCGCCTTCGCCGGCACGGCGTCGGCCGACGAGCTGACCGCTCCGGTGGTCGTGCCGTCGCACCCGACGGGTGCGGATTACGTCAACGCTTGGAACGAGTCCGGCGCGCTCGCCGGTGCCGGTGCCGCCGGCCTCGTCAGCTCTGCCTGGGCGGGCGCGATCCCGTCCATCGTGCAGGGCGCGCTGGGCTGATTTCCCTTGGTGCGCCCAGGATCTCTGGCATCCTGGGCGCACCGGCGCCCGGTCACCTCGCGTAAGGCCCGACCACACCCAGTGTTCTTCACACGATCGTGCGATCAAGTCGTGTCGAAGGTGCGAGGGTCGCCCGGGGTTTGGTTATCTCGACAGCGCAAGCGGTTACCGCATCGATGCGAATACGTTTCGGACACGGTCCGGCGGGGAAACCGCGATCAACTTTTTCGACAGGAGAACGGTGTTGCAGGCGAACGCGGCCATGGGACGGGGTACGGCACCCGCCGTGCGCTGGCTCGTCCGCGCCCTGCTCGTGATCGCCGGTGCCGCACTCGGCACAGCGGCCGCCTGGCTGCTCGGCGACGCCACCGCCTCCGCCACCCAGATCGCCCCCGCTCCCGCCGACACGCGCACGAGCGGTGACGAGCCGACCCCGGTCACCGACCGCGTGGTCACCGCGACCGACGACCTCACCTGGGGCGCCTCCGACCTGGTCGGCAACGCCACGGCGACCGTGCTGAAGTACGGCATGGCCGGCGCTCCGGCGGACCCCGCCCGCGGCGAGGAGGCCGCGGCGGACCTGCGCCAGACGGTCCACTCGTTCACGCGCGACGCGGTGCTGCGCCCGGTCGAGCGCACCCTCGGCACGGCCGAGCACATCAGCCGCAAGCCGCAGGACGCGCCGCAGGTCATCGGCCAGGCGCTGACCCCACCGCCCGCGGTCAAGGACTTCGGCGACAAGGTGTGGAACATCCTGCGCCCCGCTGGCGGAAGCCTGATCAAGCTGCCGGGCCTGGACGGCTCCGGCGACGACGGACAGCCTGCCGCGCTCCCCGCGGCCGAGGTCCTGCCCGCTCCGGTCGCCGACGCCGTGATGGGTCCGGTCGCCAACGCGCTTCCGGACAGCACGCACGGCCAGGCGGCCAAGGCCGGTCGCCACGACCGCGCCGCCGACCGTTCCGAGGGCGAGCACCGGGACCAGTTCCCGTACTCGCCGCTGCGCGGGCCGCTCGCGCCCGCGGGTGTTCCGTTCGCCCCCGGTGGCGCTGTCACCGGTGGCCACATCGACGGCCTGCTGTTCGGCGTTCCCGCCGGCGGCCCGGCCGTGCGTGGTGTGGACGACCGCAGTGCCGTCCGCATCGTTTCCCGGCACACGCCGGTTCAGCCGGGCGAGCAGCCCGGTGTCACTCCTGACTGATTTCCGCGCGGGGTAGCTCGAAGCGCCGCCCTGTTCGCCGTGCCCCTTCTTCGGGCCGGTGTCGCGCGCGCAACCAGAGCACCCCGCTTTTTCAGCCCTCGCGGGCGCACTCACCCGTGCCCGCGAACCCCGGTGCTCCGTTAGCGCACCGACCCTCAAGCCCCGCAAGGGAACCCGAAGAAAAGGAGAAACCCTCGATGCAGACCTGGGCAAAGCGCGGAATCCAAACCGCGCTGGTCACGGGTGGCTTGCTGATGCTGGGTACCGGCATCGCATCTGCCGACGAGAACGTGAACCCGGACAGTCCGGCCGGTCCGCTGGACGTCAACCTGAGCGTGCCGGTCGACATCCAGGACAACGCCCTGGGCACCCTGGGCAAGCAGGTCAACCTGCCTGAGGTCCACAAGGAGATCAGCACCAAGCTGATCACCGACGCCGCCAACAAGGCCGCTGCCCCGGTCACCAAGACCGGCGCCCTCAAGCCCGCCGCCCCGGCGATGGGCGCCGCCAACGGCGTGATCGCCAAGGCCACCGACGCCGCCACCGGTGCGGCGCAGCGCGTGGGCCAGGCCACGAACCCGGGTGCCCAGCGCGCCACGGTCGCGCAGGACGCCGCTCCGTCCGTTCAGGACAACGGTGACCCGTTCCACGGCAACAAGGTCTCGCTGAACGCCGCGCTGCCGATCCTGATCAGCGGCAACGCGCTCGGTGTGCTGGGTGACGCGTCCGTCGAGTCGGACGCCACGCAGACCTACGAGCACAACTCGGACATCAACACCGACGGTTCGCACGGCGGTCTCGCCGGCAACGTCGTCGCGCTGGACTGGGCCCTGCCCGTCCAGATCTCGGGCAACGCGCTCGGCCTGGTCGGCAGCGGCCACACCTCGGGCAGCGCGACCCAGGAGGCGTCGACCACCGGTGACATCGTCACCGACGGCACCAACGGCGGCCTGTCCGGCAACGTCATCGCCCCGCAGGGCGCGACCCCGCTGCAGGTGTCGGGCAACGCGCTGGGCTGGTTCCTCGGCCACGCCGAGACCGACTTCGAAGGCTCCAGCGAGGCGGAGTCCGGCGGCTCGATCGAGACGCACGGCTCGAAGGGCGCCGGCACCGGCAACGTCGCGGGCGTCCCCGTGGCCCTGCCCGCCAAGGTGTCGGGCAACGCCATCTCCTGGGGTGGCGACGCCGACGTCCCGGCCGGCTCGTACGACGCCGAGGCCGAGGCCGGCGACACCGCCGACGGCCCGCGTGGCCCGAGCTACATCCAGACCGACGGTGACGACTCGTTCCTGGCGGGCAACGTCGCGCAGCCGCAGCCCGCGGTGCCGGCGACCGTCGCGGGCAACGCCGCGGCCTGGATCGGCAACTCGCTCGTCGGCGGCGGCGCGGACCGCCAGTCCGGTGGCGTGGACCTCGGCAGCGAGGCCACCTCGGGTGGCACCACCAGCACCAGCGGTGAGAACGCGGCCGGTTCCGGCAACATCGCGGACGCGCCCGTCGCCCTGCCCGTCGAGGCGTTCTGCGTCGGCGGCACCTGGATCGGCAACGCGCACGCCAACGGCTGCGACAACGAGACCGAGGCGCAGGCCGGTTCGGACACCTTCACCTCCGGCAACGGCAGCTTCCTCGGCGGCAACAGCGTGTCGGCCCCACCGGCGGGCACCGTCGAGGTCTTCGGTGTCGGCGGCTCGTGGATCGGCAACGCCTCGGGCAGCGCGACCGAGACGAAGGACGTCAAGGCCGGTGGCTACACCGGGACGCTGGGCAACGACTCGGCCGGCTCCGGCAACGCCGTGCAGGTCCCGGTTGCCGTGCCCGCCGAGGTGTTCGGCGTCGGCGGCTCGTGGATCGGTCAGGGGGCCGGGGAGGCTTCCGAGACCAAGACCGTGACCTCCGGTGGCGACGGCAACACCCAGGACGACAACGCCGCGGCCTCCGCGAACCTGGTCCAGGTTCCGGTGTCGGCCCCGGTCCAGGTGTTCGGCATCGGCGGCGCGTGGATCGGCCAGGGCGCCGGCGCGGCCACGACCGACACCACCTCGACCGCGGGTGGCGACGGCAAGGCGACGGGCAAGGGCGGCTTCGCGGCAGGCAACCTCGCCGCGGTGCCGGTTTCGCTCCCGGCGCAGGTGCACGGCCTCGGCGCCGCGTGGATCGGCAACGGCTTCGGCGAGTCGGAGAACGTGACCGACTCGACCGCGGGCGGCGACCTGAACACCACCGGCGAGGGCGGCTCCGTCGCGGGCAACATCGTCGAGGCGCCGGTCGGCGCCGTGGCCACCGTCTTCGGTGACGCCGCGGTGTGGGGCGGCGTGGTCAAGGGCGACGCGTCCAACGACGTCGTCTCGACCGCGGGTGGCGACGCCGAGACCAACGGCGAGGGTGGCTCGATCGCGGGCAACGTGCTCGCGGCGCAGGCGCTGCCGGTGGCCCAGGTGTTCGGCAACGCCGCGAGCCTGGTCGGTGTCGCGCACGCGACCGGCGTCAACGACACCGAGGCCAACTCGGGTGGCGACATCACCACTTCGGGCGAGGGTGGCGCGCTGTCCGGCGACATCTTCGACGTCCCGGCCGCGGCTGTGGCGCAGGTGTTCGGCAACGCCCTGTCCGTGGGCGGGGTCGCGCACGCGGTGGCCGACAACACCACCACCGGGACCGTGGGCGGTACGGACACCACGTCCGGCCCGGCCAAGGCGCTGTCCGGGATCAGCAAGCAGGTGCCGGTCGGCGTCGTCGCGCAGGTCTACGACATCCCGCTGGGCCTGATCGCGGTCACCAGCACGACGGTCAGCAACGCGACGGACATCTCGGTCGCCGGCAAGGAGCCGCAGATCGAGCTGCCGATCACGATGCCGGAGATGGGCGCCACCGCCCTGCCGAAGCTGCCGGCGCTGCCGGCCCGCTCGGAGCGCTCCGCGCTGCCGCAGGTCAACACGCTGCCGGTCGAGCTGCCGGGTGCGGACCTGGCGGACCTGCCCGCGAGCGTCGAGGGTGTCCTGCCCGCCGGTGACCTCCCGGCCATCGCGCAGCTGGACTCCCAGCCGACCGCCGTCTTCCAGCAGGTCAACGACCTGGTCGGCGGCAAGGGAATCAACATCAAGGGCTGACGCCCTGACGAAGTGAAAACGGGCCCGGTGGTGCTTCCGGGCCCGTTTTCCTTTTCTCAACCGATCTGCACGGACCGTTTCGCGAGGCCGTACCAGTAGCCGTCGATGACCGTTTCCGGCCTGGCGTCCTCGGAGCCGGCGCCGAGGCTGACGAACAACGGCGCGAAATGCTCGATGCGCGGGTGCGCGAGCGTCGCGGCAGGCGCCTTGTGGCGGAAGTCGAGCAGCGCGTCGATGTCGTTGGCGCGCAACGTTTCCGCGCCCCACTGGTCGAACTCGGTGGACCACTGCGGCGGGTTGCCGTCAACGCCGACGCCCATCGCGGAGAGGTTGTGCGTGAAGAACCCGCTGCCGATGATCAGCACGCCTTCGTCCCGCAGCGGCTTCAGCTTGCGGCCCAGCTCGAACAGCTTGTGCGGGTCCAGGGTCGGCATGGACATCTGCAGCACCGGCACGTCCGCGTCCGGGTACATCTCGACGAGCGGCACGTAGGCGCCGTGGTCGAGGCCGCGGTCGGGGGCCTCGTGCACCTCGGTGCCGGGGCCGGACAGCAGTTTCCGCACCTTCGCGGCCAGCTCGGGCGCGCCGGGAGCCGGGTATTTCACGGTGTAGTAGTGCTCGGGGAAGCCCCAGAAGTCGTAGACCAGCGGAACCGTCGTGGTCGCGCCGACGGTGACCGGCGCCTCCTCCCAGTGCGCCGAGACGACGAGGATCGCCTTGGGCTTGGGCAGGTTCGCCGACCAGTCGGCCAGCTGACGGGTCCACCGGGCGTCATCGGCGAGCGGCGGCGCGCCATGGCTCAGGTAGAGCACGGGAGTCGCACTCATCGCAGCCTCCATGTTTGAAAGTTCAACTACTAAGCTACCCGACGCGCTGGGGGCGCGCAGTATTCCCGGAGGCGGAACCGGTACAGAGTGGCCCTACCCGGACGGCGCGCGCCTATCCTGAGCCATGGCGGTGAACGTGGCGATCTACCTGGTCGTATGTGCCACGCCGCCGTTGCTGTTCTGGCTCGCGAGCAAGGCGCCCGCGGTGGCCGCCGCCCTCCGTCGCCGCCGCGAACCGGCGCCGACCGGCCTGCCCATCGAACGCCTCGCGGCGGACCTGCGCCGCGTGCACCGCTGCCTCGAAGACCTCGCCCCGGACGCGCCGATGCTGCGCCGCCGCGCGACGCACCAGGCCTACGACGCGCTGCTGGTCCAGGCCTGCACGGCACTCGGCCTGCAGCACTGGCTGGACTCGCTGCCCGAGGGCGTGGAGCGCGACATCGAGCGGCTGCGGGTGGAAGAGGCGCTGCGCCGCGCCGGGTTAGTCGTTCCCTGACAGCCGGGCCAGGTGCCGCCCGGTCTTCGACCCCGGCTGACGGGCCAGCTCCGCGGGTGGTCCCTGGAACAGCACCCGCCCGCCGTGCCTGCCCGCTCCGGGACCCAGGTCGACCACCCAGTCCGCCCTGGCGATCACGTCGAGGTTGTGCTCGATGACCACGACGGTCGAGCCGGCCGCCACCAGCCGCTCGAACAGCTCGACCAGGCCGGCGACGTCGGAGGGGTGCAGCCCGGTGGTGGGTTCGTCGAAAACGTAGGTCCGGCCGGGACGGGAAAGTTCGACGGCGAGCTTCAGGCGCTGGCGTTCCCCGCCGGACAGCGTGTTCAGGGGCTGCCCGAGCGACAGGTACCCGAGGCCGACGTCGACGAGCCGGTCCAGCACCGGCTCGTCGGGGAACACGCTCCGCGCGTCCCGCGCGGACAGGTCGAGCACCTCGCTGATCGTGTGACCGCGGTAGGTGTGGCGCAGGACGTCCTCGACGAACCGGCGTCCCTGGCATTCCTCGCACGTCGTGACCATCGGGTCGAGGAAGGCCAGGTCGGTGTAGATCACGCCGAGGCCGTTGCAGCGCGGGCAGGCCCCCTCCGAGTTGGCGCTGAACAGCGAGGCGCTGACCCCGTTCGCGGCGGCGAACCGCTGCCGGATGCCGTCGAGCATCCCGGTGAAGGTCGCCGGGCTCGACCGGCGCGATCCGCGGATCGGGCTCTGGTCGACCGACACCGCGTCCGGGACGAACCCGTGCACCAGCGTGCTCTTGCCGGACCCGGCCACGCCGGTGACGACCGTCAGCACACCCAGTGGGATGTCCGCGTCGACCCCACGCAGGTTGTGCCGCGTGGCGCCGCGGATCTCCAGGAACCGCTCAGCCGGTCGCGGGTTCTCCTTGATCCGCGGGCGGTGCCGCAGGTGGTGGCCGGTCGGCGTGTCCGCCAGCCCGGCGACCCCGCCCTGGTAGACCACCCGGCCACCGTCCTGCCCGGCGCCGGGTCCGAGGTCGATGACGTGGTCGGCCGCGGCGATCACGTCCGGGTCGTGCTCGACCACCAGGACGGTGTTCCCCTTGTCCCGCAGGCTCTTCAGCAGCGCGACCAGCTGGGTCACGTCGTCCGGGTGCAGCCCGACGCTCGGCTCGTCGAACACGTAGAGCATGCCGGTGAGGCTGCTGCCCAGGTGGCGCACCATCTTCACACGCTGCGACTCGCCGCCGGACAGGGTCGAGGTCGGGCGGTCCATCGTGAGGTAGCCGAGGCCGATCGACACGAGCCGCCGCAACTGCGCGACCAGCGCGGCGACCACCGGCTCCGGTTCGGTCAGCGTCCGCGCGAAGGCCAGCAGGTCCTCGGCCTCCATCGCGGCGCACTCGGCGATCGACCGTCCGTCCACTTTGGACGCCAGCGCCTCCGGCGACAGCCGCGCGCCGTGGCACTTCGGGCACGTCTCCTGGATGACGACCCGCTCGAAGGCCTCACGGGTGCGACCCTTCAGCGAGTCGGCGTCCTTCGGCAGCCAGATGCGTTCGAACCGCGGCAGCAGCCCTTCGTAGTTCGCGGACGGTGCGTCCGGCACGCCGTGCAGGAACGCGTCCCACTCCGCGGGCGTGTACTCGGCGAGCGGTTTGTCCAGGTCGAACAGGCCGGAGTCGGCGAAGGTGCGCCACATCCAACCGCCGGGCTGGAACGTGGGGAACCGGATCGCGCCCTCGTTGAGCGAGCGGCCGCGGTCGATGAGTTCGTCGACGACGATCGTCCGCGCGGTGCCCAGCCCGGTGCAGTGCGGGCACATCCCCTGGGGGTCGTTGAAGGAGAACGCGTTCGAGTACCCGGCGAACGGCCGGCCGGCGCGCGACCAGAGCAACCGCATCAGCGAATAGATGTCGGTGACCGTGCCGACCGTCGAACGTGGCCCGCCACCGAGGCGTTTCTGGTCCACCACGATCGCGGCGGGCAGGTTCTCGATCGCGTCCACGTCGGGCTGGCCGTAGCGGGGCAGCCGGTTGCGCACGAAGGTGGTGAACGTTTCGTTGAGCTGCCGCTGGGACTCGGCCGCGATCGTGTCGAAGACCAGCGACGACTTGCCCGACCCGGACACCCCGGTGACCACGGTGAACGCGTCCTTCGGCAGCGCGACGGTGAGGTCCCGGAGGTTGTGCTCGCGGGCGCCAACGACCCGGAGTTCAGTCATGCCGTCGACGCTAGGAACGATCGCGGCCACACCCTGGCCGCGATTCCTGCGACCATCGATCCGTGCACGGACCGAGCGCGCGGATGCTGGAGCTGCTGTCGTTGCTGCAGACCGGCCGCACCTGGAGTGGCGCTGATCTGACCGAGCGGCTGGGTGTCTCGCCGCGCACCCTGCGCCGGGACGTCGAACGGCTGCGCGAGCTGGGCTTCCCGGTGTCGTCGTGTCCGGGCCCGGCGGCCGCTACCAGCTCGCCGCCGGCCGCGCGATGCCCCCGCTGCTGCTCACCGACGAGGAGGCCGTGGCCACGGTCGTCGGGCTGCGGTTCGCGGCGCTGGCGCAGGTGGACGGCGCCACGGGCGCTGCCGACGGTGCGCTGCGGAAGCTGGAGCAGGTGCTGCCGTCGCGGTTGCGGTACCGGGTCGCGGCGGTGCTGGCTTCGACCGAGGCGGTCTCCCGGGCGGTGGGCCTGCTCGACCTGCGCGTGCTCCAGCTGCTGGCCACCGCCGCGCACGCCCACCAGGACGTGCGGTTCGGGTACACGACGCGCGCCGGGGAACGGAGCGAACGCCGGGCCGAGCCGTACCGCCAGGTGCTGCTGGGCAAGCGGTGGTACCTGCTGGCCTGGGACATCGACCGCCGCGACTGGCGGACCTTCCGGATCGACCGGATCACCGACGTGACCGTGTCCGGCACGACGTTCACCCCGCGCCCGCTGCCGCCGGACCCGGTGAGCTTCGTGCAGTCCAGCGCGAACTTCCCGCTCAGCAGGCACCGCGGGGTCGTCCGGTTCGACGCGCCGGTCTCCGTCGTGTCGGAGCGGCTGATGGCCGAAGCCGGCACGCTCGAGGCGCTCGACGAGCACAGCTGCCGGTTCGTCACACCCGTGGACTCGTGGGAGTGGCTGGCGGTGACCTTGCCGATGGTCGGCGTGCCGTACACCATCGAAGGTCCGCCGGAACTCGTCAAGCGGTCCCGCGAACTCGCCGACCGCATCCGTGCCGCGACGGGAGGGTGAGGCCGTGAGCGTTCCACTGCACCACCGCGCGGGTCCCTCGGTGTACCGCTCTCGCGCACCACACCCGGGCCTGCGGCCGGTGGTCGCCGCCGCTTGGGCGGGGAGGCCGGGCTGGGTCCGGGACATCCGCGTGTTGCCCGACGGGTGCGTCGATCTGGTGTGGGACGGGCGCGAGCTCTCGGCGGTCGTGACGCGGGACGTTGCCCTGCGTGTTCCGCTGCGCTCGTCGTGGTCGGCCGGTCTGCGGTTGCGCTGCGGTGTGGCCGGATCGCTGCTCGGGACCTCGATCGCGGACCTGCCCCCGGGCGCGACGCCGCTGCGGGAGCTGTGGCCGGAGGCCAGCGAGGACCGGTTCGCCGGCTGCACCACCCCGGCGCAAGCGCTTGCGGTGTTGGAAGACCTGGTCGGCGGGCGTGCGGCGGAGCCGGATCCGGTGGTGTCCGCGGCGGTCTCCCTGCTGTCCGGGGCCCGGGTGCCCGCGTTGGCGACCAGCACCGGGACGAGTGAGCGCGTGCTGCGCCGCCGGTTCACCCACGAGGTCGGCATGTCGCCGAAACGACTCCAGCGCGTGTTGCGGTTGCAGGCCTTCCTGGCCGGGTTGACGCCGGCGACCGCACTGGCCGCGGCCGCCGCCGAGCACGGTTACGCCGACCAGTCCCACCTCGGCCGGGAGACCCGACGGCTCACCGGCTCCTCGCCCGCCGAGCTGGTGCGCGGCCGGCGGCTGGCCGAAACGTTCCAGACTTCGGGGTCCGCCCGGCCGCAGGATCGTGGCCATGAGCTTCCGGCTGACGATCGCGGTGCGCACTGACGACCTCGACCTCAACGGGCACGTCCGCGGCCCGGCCTACCTCGCCTACGCCGACCACGCCCGGTGGGAGTGCCTGTGGGCGGCCGGGATCGACCCGGACCGGCTGCGGGAGAAGGACCTCGGGCCGGTCAACCTGGAGACCACGATCCGGTTCCGCCGCGAGCTGCGGGCCCGCGCGACGATCACGGTGACCACGGACTTCGCCTGGGGCCCCGGCAAGATCTCGCGGGTGGCGCAGGAGTTCCACGACCCGGACGGCGTGCTGGTGGCCGAGGTGACGAGCGTGTCCGGACTGCTCGACCTGACCCGGCGGCGACTGGTCGAGCAGCCCGGCGACTACTGGCGCGCGCTCGCGGCCCGGCCCGAGCTGCTCGGCCTATGAGGTGAGGAACTCGCCGATCGCGTGGCCGAGTTCGGGTTGCGCGACCGCGCTGAGGTGGTTGCCCGGCACGCTCACGTACCGCCCGTGCGGCAGGGCTGCCGCGAGGTCCGGCGCGGTCTTGTTGTGCGGGTCCTCGGTGCCGGCGACGACCAGCGTCGGCGTGTCGAGGCGTGCCAGGTCCGCGCGGGGCGTGTCGACCGAGGTGTCCAGGACGTGCAGCAGCGCGTCGCGGTCGCCGCCGATCTGCTTGAAGAACGCCTCCGCCCGCCACTCCGCAGTGCCGCGCTCGAAGGTGCCCAGGCCGGTGAGGACCTTGCGGAAGTGCGCGTTGCCGCCGCTGGTGTGCTCGATGCCGTGCAGCCCCATCCCGGCGACGACCGCCCGGCGCGGGCGGGCTCCGCGCACCAGCATGCGGATGGTCGTCCGGCCGCCCAGCGAGTAGCCGCCCAGGTCGTAGTCGGTCAGCCCGAGGTGCTCGACCAGGTCGAACGCGTCGTCGGCGAGCACGTCCGGCGGGTAGGCGCCCGGGTCGTGCGGCTTCGCGCTTTCGCCGTGGCCACGCAGGTCCGGGGTGATCACCCGGAACCCGAGCCCGGCGAGGTGCGCGGCGTGGCCGTAGCTGATCCAGTTGACCTGCGACGTGGAGAAGTAGCCGTGGATCAGCACCAACGGGCGCCCCGAACCGGTCTCCCGGTAGGCCAGCTCGGCTCCGTCGCGCGCGGTGAAGCGCCGGAGCGTGGTGCTGGCCGACTCCGGGCCGGTCAACTCTGGGCCAGGTCGGCGAACCGGCTGTAGTGCAGCTGGTGCGCGACGACGATCGTGCTGGTCGGGCCGGCGCGGTGCTTCGCCAGGATCAGGTCGGCCTCGCCCGCGCGCGGGTCGTCCCGCTCCCACGCGTCCGGCCGGTTGATCAGGATGACCATGTCGGCGTCCTGCTCCAGCGAGCCGGACTCACGCAGGTCGGACAGCATCGGGCGCTTGTCGGTGCGTTGTTCCGGACCGCGGTTCAGCTGGCTGATCGCGATCACCGGCACCTCGAGCTCCTTGGCCAGCAGCTTGAGCTGACGGGAGAACTCCGAGACCTCCTGCTGCCGCGACTCGACGCGCTTGCCCGACGTCATCAGCTGCATGTAGTCCAGGACCACGAGCTTGAGGTCGTTGCGCTGCTTGAGCCGCCGCGCCTTGGCGCGGATCTCCATCATCGTCATGTTCGGCGAGTCGTCGATGAACAGCGGCGCCTCGCTGATCTCGCTCATCCGCCGCGCCAGCCGGGTCCAGTCGTCGTCGGACATGCGGCCGCTGCGCATGTCGGCGAGCCGGATCCGGGCCTCCGCGGAGAGCATGCGCATGACGATCTCGATGCGGCTCATCTCCAGGGAGAAGATGACGCTGGTCATGCCGTGCTTGATGGAGCACGACCGCGCGAAGTCCAGGCCCAGTGTCGACTTGCCGACACCGGGACGCGCGGCGACGATGACCATCTGGCCGGGGTGCAGGCCGTTGGTCACCTCGTCGAGGTCGGCGAAGCCGGTCGGCACACCCTGCGACACCCCGCCGCGGGAGGCGATCGCGTCGATCTCGTCCATGGTCGGCTGGAGCAGTTCCTCCAGCGCCACGTAGTCCTCGCTGGTGCGCCGCTCGGTGACGTCGTAGATCGCGGCCTGCGCGCGGTCCACGACCTCGTCGATGTCGCCGCCGTCGTTCGCCGCGCCGTAGCCGTACTGCACGATCCGCGTGCCCGCCTCGACCAGGCGGCGCAGCACGGCCTTCTCCGCGACGATCTGCGCGTAGTAGCCGGCGTTGGCGGCGGTCGGCACGGTCGCGATCAGGGTGTGCAGGTAGGGCGCGCCGCCGACGCGGGCCAGTTCCCCACGGCGTTCCAGCTCGGCGGACACGGTGATCGGGTCGGCGGGCTCGCCGCGCGCGTAGAGGTCGAGGACGCAGTCGTAGACCGCCTGGTGCTTGGGCAGGTAGAAGTCGTTGGGCGAGAGCACCTCGACGACGTCGGCGATGGCGTCCTTGGACAGCAGCATGCCGCCGAGCACGGACTGCTCGGCCGGGATGTCCTGCGGCGGCTGACGGTCGAACTCGCCGTACCGCGGCCCAGGGTCCTCGGGCCCGGGATCGGACGGATAGGCCGGACCACGGTCGTCAGTCAGCGCCACCGCGCGGATACCTCCCAGACAGCGAACACCAGTTCGATTATGCCGGATCCCCGGCCGGAGTGTGGGACCGGCGCACCCGCGGGAACCGTGTCCCGCGGGCACCCAGTGCTACTACTCCGGCGGGCACCGTAGATCGCTCGGACGGACCAGTGCAAACCTGCTTGGGGACCGCTCTGTGGACAGCCTGTGGAGGAGCGGGGTCAACCAGTCACAGGCACGCCGCACCCTGTGGACAAGCTGGGGGCAACTCCGGGGACCGTCAGGAAAACCGCAGGTCAAACCCTGTGGGTAACCTGTGGAGAACTCTGGTGAAAAAACTTCGGCGTGTCGCCGGGAAGCCGATCTTCGGCGTGTCGCGGCCGAGTGCAGGCCTCGACCTGTGGATGAGCCTACGCACAGTAGAAGACCCCCCACTCGTCCGAGTGGGGGGTCCGGCGGGCCGATCAGCCCAGAGATCGAATCGCGTTGTGTAGTCGTTCACCGATCGCTTGCGGGGTGCCGGGAGTCAGCACGATCAACGACTCGCCGGTGCCCGGCCGCTCCTCCATCAGCCAGCGGCCCTCGGCCGTGTCGATGAAGTTCAGCGCGCGGTCGCACCGCTTGCGCGTGCCGGCCCGGGTGCGGGCGGCGGCGTACAGACTGCCGGCCGCGACCCGCGGCGCCTCGAGGATGCGCTTGATCTCCTTGCCAGGGTCGGCCACCGTCCGGCCGCCGCCGCGCATGATCGACACGTCCTCCCCGGACGAGCGGCGGCCACCGCCGTAGACCTCGCTCTTCGGCGCCACGATCGGGCTGCTGCCACCCGGCGGCACCCGGGGGATCTGGTCCAGGAACGCCGGGAGCAGCTGGTCCGGACGCTGCGGCCGCATCACCACGACGTCTTCCTTGATGTGCCGGGCGAGGACGAACCCGCCACCGGGGCCGCTGCCCGCGAGCACCGCGAAGTTCTGCGGCGCGTCGTCCGGGAACGAGCCCTCGAACCAGCCGTAGAACTCCACACCGGGTCGCGCGATCGACTCGATCATCGCGGCGAACTCGCGGTCCATGCCCCGCGGCCCCATCAGGCCGTGGTGTGTCAGCACAGCGTTGACCTGCTGATCGACGATCCGCTGGGCGGTCTCGTCGTACCAGGTCGGGGTGGGCGACAGCGTGTTGTGCGGTTCCGCACCCCGGCGCTGCAGCAGGTTGAGCAGCGTCGGGGTGGTGATCGTCAGCGGCCGGTTCACCGGCATGGTCCCGGGCCTCATTCGCCGATGACGGGCGGAGCCGTCAGCTCGTCGGTACCGAACAGCTCGTTCGGATCGTCACCCACCATGTACTTGTTCTCGTGCTCTTCGTCTTCCTCGCCGTTGCCGTGACCGCCGCGTCCGCCCATGCCCGGCGCCCCGGCCATGCCCGCGCGGCCCGCGCCACGGCCGGATCGCCCGCCCGCGCCACCGGCGCCCGCGCCGCCGGGCCCGGCACCCGTGCCCGCGGTCGCGCCCGTGCCGATCCCGGCTCCCGGCCCGAACCCGGCGCCGAACCCGGAGGCGCCGACGCCACCGCCACCCGCACCAGCGCCACCGCCGAGGCCGGCTCCGGCGCCGCCACCGGGACCGAACCCGCTGGTGGAGGACGGCGTGTAGCCCGCCGCCGTGGTCCCGTCGAAGGCCGGGTTGTACCCACCCGAACCGGTGCCCGGCGTGAAGCCGGCGGGGGTCGGGGTCTTCGGCACGGTGGCCGACGGGTTGGTCGAGTTGAACTGCGGAAGGTCACCGGTGCTGGCCGGCTTGAAGTCGCCGGGCATGCCCGACGCGCTGGGCATGTTGCCGGCGCCGCCGACCCCGCCGGGCACCCCGCCCGGGACGCCGCCGCCGGAGAAGACGTTGCCCTGCCACGCCGTGTACTGCGGCATCCCGCCCGCGTTGTTCATGCTGGCCTGGTAGTAGGCGTTGAACGCGTCGACGTTCGCCTTGCCGCGCTGGTTGTACTGCTCGATCTGCTCGTCGACGTCCGACATCGGGTTGATGCCGTCCAGGAAGTTGCCGTCCGGCGGCTGCGCCGGCACCTCCTGCACCTTGGACTTCACGGTGTCGAAGGCCGCGGCCTGGTCGTTGAGGTAGGTGTGGCTCTTGCCGAGGTTCGTGGCCGAGTCCTGCAGCCAGATGCCCAGCGGGTGCGCGCCGGCCTGCGCCTGACCGGAGGCCATGCCCTTCCAGGCGTTGTCCATCAGGTCGTTGATCTGCTGGATGAGCCGCCCGCGCTCCTCGTGCACGCTCTTCAGGCTGTTCGCCGCGTTGGCGCCCGTGACCAGCGAGGTCGCGTTGCCAGGGCTGATCTGCTCCCAGATCTGCCGCGCGTCGATGGTGCGGCCCGCGATGTTGGCCTCGTGGTGCTCCGCCTCGGGCGTGCTCATCAGGCCGACGAGACCGCCGACGACCGCGCCGACCCCGGCGCCGACCGCCGTGCCGACACCCGGGACGACCGATCCGACCGCCGCGCCGACGGCCGCGCCCGTGGCGACGCGCCCGACCGTGTAGTCGTCAACCATGGCTCCACCCCTCCTGCTGCCGAATCTGCATCACGCGTCCCCCTTCAGGTGCTGAACCATCGCGACGGCGACCTCTTCGACGATGGGACAAGGATTCGTGGCGTTGGGCCCGACGAGGATGCTCGACGTGACCCCGACCGCCAGCTGGTCGGTGACCCCGACCCACAGCGCGCACGAGCCGTTCGGCCGGAGGTCGGCGTTGTCCGCGTACACGGCCGGGTAGCCGGCGATGGTCGTCGGCTCGAAGTACTTCGACGCTCCCCTGGTGGCGTACACCCCGGTCAGGCCGTTCTCCTGCACCGCGAGCGGCGAAATGAAGATCTTGTTGGCGTCGTGCGCGGCCGACTGCCACTGGCACCGCGAACCGGTCTGGCCCGGGATGACCTCGCCCGGGGTGGCGAGCCCGATGGCGCTCGCCTGACCGTCCGACAGGCCCGCGCACGGGTTGCCGGTCAGCGCGTCGGCGGCCAGCGGGGCCGGCACCCGCAGCGACGGGTCGATCGACGGGGCCGTGCTCGGTGCGGCGGCGGTGCCACCGCTCGACGAGCAGGCGGTGAGGAGTGCGGCGGCAGCCACGGTGGCGCCCGCCAGGCACGTGCGGATCATGCTCAGACTTCCCGGTACCGGCCCACCGACTGGTGCGTCTCGGCCTCTTGCTCTTCGACGATGCCCGCGGCCTTCTCCAGCGCCGCGATGTAGTTCTGGACGTAGTCGACCATCCGCTGGTGCTGGAGCAGGAGGGTCTCGCCGGAGGCCTTGGCCGCCTTGTTGATGAAGTCGCCGCTGGCGAACTCCTTGCCGGGGGGCGCGACGCGCGCGACCGCCTGCGCGTTCGCCAGGTCCGTCTGGAGGTCGTCGCGCAGCTCTTTCCACTTGCTGATCACGCCGCGCACCTCGTCCGGGGAGAACTGGTACCCGCCAGGACTGCCGTTGCCGCCCACCTGGATCGGTGCCGGCGGCGGCACCTCCGTGAGCCGGTCGGTCGGCTTCTCACCGGTCATCGCCAGGAACCCCCTACGTTCTCGCCGGTCCGCGTTGATCGCCCGGATTGGATGCTAGCGCAGGCCACCCGGTTCCGGGCCCGAACAGGAAAAACCGGGCAGGTCCCGCGAGCTGCGGAAACCTGCCCGGTTCTCCGGTTCGACGACCTACTGGCCTGCCTTCACCTCGAGGCGGACCGAGGCCTGCACGTCGGGGTGCAGGCGCGCGTTCACCGAGTGCTTGCCGACGGTCTTGATGTGCCCGTCGGTCTCCAGGACGCGCTTGTCGAGCAGCGGGCCGCCCGCAGCCTTGATCGCGTTCGCGATGTCGGCGGTGGTGACCGAGCCGAACAGCTTCTTCGAGCCGGCGGCGGCCTTCGCGGTCAGCTCGACGGTGCCGAGACCCTCCAGCGCGGCCTTGACCTCACGAGCGTGGTCGAGGTCGCGGATGCGGCGGGACTCCTGCGCGCGGCGGATGGTCTGCACGTTCTTCTCGGCGCCCTTGGTGGCCTGGATGGCGTAGCCGCGGGGCAGCAGGAAGTTGCGCGCGTAGCCGTCCTTGACCTCGACGATGTCGCCGGGGCCGCCGAGGTTCGCCACGTCAGTGGTGAGGATGATCTTCGCCATGATGTGGTCCCTCCTCAGCGCGCGGTCGAGGTGTAGGGCAGCAGCGCCATCTCGCGGGAGTTCTTGACCGCGGTGGCGATGTCGCGCTGGTGCTGGCTGCAGTTGCCGGTCACCCGGCGGGCACGGATCTTGCCGCGGTCGGAGATGTACTTCCGCAGCAGGTTGGTGTCCTTGTAGTCGATGAGTTCCGGGTGGCCCTTCTGCTCGGCCTTGCAGAACACGCAGACCTTCTTCTTGGGCTTGCGGATGGGTGGCTTGGCCACGGTGATGCTCCTGGGAATTCAGTACGAGTGGTTGGTCAGAAGGGGGGCTCGTCGGCGAAACCGCCGCTGTCGCCCGCGGGCGGGGCGGAACCCCACGGGTCGTCGGCGGGGGCACCACCGCCGGTGTTCCCGCCGTAGCCGCCGCCACCGCCGCCGCTGCCGCGGCTGACCTTGTTCACCTTGGCGGTGGCGTAGCGCAGCGACGGACCGATCTCGTCGACCTCGAGCTCGACGACGGTCCGCTTCTCGCCTTCCTTGGTTTCGAACGACCGCTGCTTGAGGCGGCCCTGCACGACGACGCGGGCACCGCGCGTCAGGCTCTCCGCGACGTTCTCCGCCGCCTGCCGCCAGATGTTGCAGCGCAGGAACAGCGCCTCGCCGTCCTTCCACTCGCCGGACTGGCGGTCGAAGGTGCGCGGGGTGGACGCGACGGTGAAGTTCGCGACCGCGGCGCCGGACGGGGTGAACCGCAGCTCGGGGTCGGACGTCAGGTTGCCGACCACGGTGATGACGGTGTCTCCAGCCATGGGCTATCCGCCTCAGGCCTTCGCCGCGGCCTTGGCGGCCTTGCGCGGAACCGGCTTGCGGACGACCTTGGTGCGGAGCACGGTCTCCTGCAGCGACAGCTGCCGGTCGAGCTCCTTCACCGCGTCGGGCTCGCTGTTGAGGTCCAGCACGGCGTAGATGCCCTCGGCGTGCTTCTTGATCTCGTACGAGAGCCGGCGACGGCCCCACACGTCGACCTTCTCCACGCTTCCGCCGGACGTGCGGATCACGTTGAGGAACGTGTCCAGAGTCGGGGCGACCTTACGCTCGTCGAGCGTGGGGTCGAGGATGACCATCACCTCGTAATGGCGCGACACAACCACTCACCTCCTGTGGGCTTCACGGCCACGGGCTTTCCGTGGCAGGAGGGTTTGCCGGTTGTCGAGTGTACGTGGCGGCTACGACAGTTTGCGCAGCACCCAGGTCCGCACCAGCGCGGCGCTCACCCCGGCCAGCGCCACGACCGCCAGGAGCATCGGCAGCTGGACGTTGCCCGCGGCCGGCTCGCCGCCGATCGCGCTGGCGTTGCCCGCGTTGCGCACGTCCGCCTGGTCGCCGGCCGAGGTGGACTGGCCGCCCAGCACGCCGACCTGCGGCAGCGCCTGGTCGGGCAGCGTGGCCGAGGACGGGTAGAGCGCGCTCGGCGGCACCGCGACGCCGGCCACCCCGGGCACGGCGGCCGGGATGTTGCCGTAGTTGCGCGGCGGGGCGGTGGCCGATCCGGTGCCCGAGATGCCCGGGACGGTCGTGGCCGCCGGGGTGCCGGGCGCGGGTGCGGTCGTGCCGGGCTGCGAGGAGGGGAGGCCGGGCTGGGAGGAGGGGAGGCCGGGCTGGGAGTAGTTGTTCGCGTAGGTGGTCAGCCCGCAGTTGCCCGTGACCTTGTTCGTGATCGCGTCGAGGGTCTTCTTCTGCTGGTCGGCGCCGATGCCGAGGCCGACGGCGTACGGGTCGCCCGCGTTCTTCAGCGTGGTCGCGACGGCGGTGGCGATCGCGTCGCCCGCGATGGTGCCGGTGGCCGCGTTCGCCGGGATCTGGCCGACGGTGATCGCGCCCGCCTTGCTGACCGTGTCCGCGACCTTCTGCGGGTCCACGCCGTTGAGGTGCAGGAACCACTCCTGCTCCTGCGCGCCTGCCTTGACCACGCCCGCGAGGTCCTTGCCCTGCACGGCGACGCTGTCGCTGAGGGCGCCGATCACGGTGCCGGTGCACGCCTGCGACAGCACGGTGCTCGCCGACGCGGTGCCCGCGGACAGGAGCGAACCGCCGGCGATGGCCGCGGCGACGGCGGTGACGGTGAGCGCTCTACGGGTGGTCTTCATCAGGCCGGTGTTGCGCACGAGCGCGGACCTCCAGTGATCGCAGGCGTGTGCCCCCGGAAGGGATTAACGACGAGCGGACCCAAAGGATACTAAGCGGTAGCTCCGCGTAAGACCCACGAGCGTACGAGAGCGGCACTGACACCCGATAGAGCGACAACGGCGATGAGCATTGGTAGCGCGACGTTGCCGCCGCGGTCCGAACCGCCCGGCAACGCCTCGGCCTGGCCCGCGTTCTGCACCGCCTGGCCGGACTGCGCGGGCTGGCCGAGCGCGCCGTACTGCGGCGCGTAACCCGGGATCTGGCTGCCGTAGCGCAGGCCCGGCGAGGGCGCCCACAACGCGGACACCGCGAACGGCAGGCCCGCGTAGTTGCGCATCGGCGCGTACGCGCTGCCCGAGCCGAACGGCAGGAGGCTGAAGGCCGACGGATCGCCGGCCAGCACCGGGCTGGTCGACCCGGGGATCGCGGCCGGCGCGGCGCCCTCGGTGCGGCCGGGCGTGCCTCCCGGCGGGGTCTGCTGGTTGCCGCCGCCGCCCGGTGGGGTCTGCGGCTGCGGCTGGCTCGCACCGCCCCCGGTGAGGGCCTTGCCCGTCTGGTCCACCGTGCTGGTCAGACCGTTGGTGGTGCCCGCGACCGCGCCGTTGACCGCGCTCGCCGCCGGCGCGCCGACGACCGGCAGCGGTTCGACGACCGTGTCCACGACCTTGACGGTGATCTGGCAGAGCCCGCCGAGCAGGCCGCCGACGATCGAGGTCAGCCCGTCGGTGACGGTCTTCAGGCCGAGCGGGGTCTTGATGACGTCGCCGGGCTTGGCCGTCACGGTGTCGCCGCACTGTGCGCTGATCGTCTCCGCGCTCGCGGTCGCGGGCAGGGCGAGCGAGACCGATCCGGCCAGTGCGAAAGCGGCGGCGCCCACCGCGGCGGTCCTGCGTGTCCGACCCTGCATCTTCGTCCTCCAGCGCGTCGCTACTGGTTCCAACGAAGCTAGGGCAGGTGCGTGACGCCCGCACGCCGGAACGTGACCGTCAGGCGCGGCGCATCCAGGCGCGGGTCAGCGCGGCGGCCACGACCGCGAGCGCGAACACCGCGATGATCAGCGGCAACCGGGCCGGCGTCGTCGCCGACGGCATCGCCTCGGCGGTCCCGGAGTTCTGCGTGACCACCGGCGGCTCCGTCCCAGCCGGTGGGACGAGCCCGGGCGCGGCGGGCGCGACGACGCCGGGCCGGATCAGCGCCGACAGCGACGGCGTCAGCGGGACGATCCCGGACCCGGCCACCAGGCCGCCGGTGACGAACGACGCGGGCACGATCCCGCCGTCCGGGGTCGGGCCGCTGGGCGCGGGGGTCACGTCCTGGCCGGGCTGAGGCGCGCCGGGCGCGGGCTCGCCGGGTTCACCGGGCGCGGGTCGGCCGGGGGCGGGGTCGGACGGCGGGTCGAGCGGCTCGCCGGAGACGACGCTCTGCGTGGCCGCGGACAGGGTGTTCACCGTGCCCTGCACGCCGGGGCACAGCTGCTCGGCGGCCAGGTCGCCGACGACGGGCGCGTCCCCGACACCCAGCGCCTTCGTCAGGTCCGCGACCGGCAGCGCCAGCAGCGGGTCGCGCTGGTCCGGGCCGGTCGGGGCGGACTCGCTGCCGGTGCCGACGGTGAGCACACCGGGCTGGTCGAGCGGGGCGCCGACGTCGAGGGTGAGGGCATCGCCCGGCTCGTCCCGCAGCGTCGCCGCGCAGCTGCCGGCCAGCGCGGGATCGGCCTCCTCGGCGAACGCGCCCGGCGCGGCGAGCGTGGCCGACAGCGCCAGCACGAACCCGGCCACTCCGGCACGGCGCGCGGTCTTCCCCATGAGTCCCCCTCAGGTGTCACGGACCGCGCTCACGGTACTTCATAGCGTCCGCGAGGTTGGCGAGAACCGAGCCGATTCCGCCGGTAGCGTGGCCACATGCAGATCGGTGCGCACGTCCGTGACGACGACCCGCTGACCGCCGCGAAGGAACGCTCGGCCGACGTGGTGCAGTTCTTCCTGGCCGACCCGCAGGGCTGGAAGAAGCCCGTCGCGCAGCCGCCGCGGGCGGACATCGAGACGGCCGGGGTGGAGGTGTTCATCCACTCCCCCTACATCGTCAACGTGGCCTCCCTGAACAACCGGATCCGCATCCCGTCGCGCAAGCTGGCCGCCCAGCACGCGGCCGCCGCGGCGGAGATCGGCGCGAAGGGCCTGATCGTGCACGGCGGTCACGTCGGCCGCGGCGAGGACGTGGCCGAGGGCCTGGCGAACTGGCGCAAGCTGTTCGAACGGCAGGCGGCCGACGGCGGTTTCGCGGTGCCGATCCTGATCGAGAACACGGCGGGCGGCGACGGCGCGATGGCGCGGGAGATGGACGTGCTGGCGCGGCTGTGGGACGAGGTGGCCGAGTTCGGCGCCGGGTTCTGCCTGGACACCTGCCACGCGTTCGCCGCGGGCTGGGAGCTGGACGACGTGGTCGACAAGGTGCGGGCGATCACCGGCCGCATCGACCTGGTGCACCTGAACAACTCGCGCGACGAGTTCGCCTCCGGCCGGGACCGCCACGCGAACGTGGTGCACGGCGGCGGCACGATCGACCCGGAGGCGCTGGTGGCCGTCGCGGCGGCCGCGGGAGCGCCCGTGGTGGTCGAAACCCCGGCCGACGGCCAGGCCGACGACATCGCCTACCTGCGGGAGAAGCTCGGCTGACCCCTGCCATGATCGCGACCGCTGTCGTGATCGAGGGGGGAGAAGTGAAGAAGTTTCCGATCGTGCTGGCCGTCGGTGTGTGCCTGGTGGCTTCCGCGTGTTCGTCCAAGGGCCGGACGCCGCTGGACGACGCACCCAGCCCCGCGGCCGCCTTGCAGCAGCTGGACACGCTGGTCGTGGCGCCCGAGGACGTCGAGCTGCGGTACTACAGCTCCGACTGGGCGCAGTTCAAGGCCGCGCCGGACATGAAGCAGGGTTGCAGCGTCCGGGACCGGGTCCTGCGGCGGCAGGGCAGCGGGACGAAGGTCAAGGGGAGCTGCCGGATCACCGGCAAGTGGACCTCGCCCTACGACGGGCAGACCGTCAAGGTCGAATCGGGCATGGAGGTCGACCACGTGGTGGGCACCGCCGAGGCCAACCGGTCCGGCGTGCGCACCTGGTCGAAGGCCGACAAGGAGCGGTTCGGCAACGACGAGCGGTTCCTCGTCGCGGTGAGCAAGGGCAGCTACCAGCAGCGGAACGGCCAGGACCCGGCGCACTGGCTGCCCCGGGGCCACCGCTGCGAATACGCCGCGCTGTACGTGCAGGCCAAGGCCGCTTACCGGCTCACCGTCGACCAGGCCGAGAAGTCCGCATTGGCCGGCGTGCTGCGGGGCTGCTGATCTCAGACCGCGTGCCGGGCCCGGCGTCGCTGCAGCACC
The DNA here is from genome assembly GCF_021654135.1 of Amycolatopsis tucumanensis. Taxonomy (GTDB): domain Bacteria; phylum Actinomycetota; class Actinomycetes; order Mycobacteriales; family Pseudonocardiaceae; genus Amycolatopsis_E; species Amycolatopsis_E tucumanensis. The sequence goes on from NZ_JAKGSD010000006.1 coordinate 146,585, forward strand.
ACCACGTCGCGGGCCCGGTCCAGCACCCCGCCCGCCGGGTCGTCGTCGCCCGCGGCGCGCACCAGGTCCTCGGCCGGGCGGTAGATCTCCCGCAGCACCAGCACGCACAGCCCGATCACGGCCAGGTCCCGCAGCGCGACGAACCCGAGGAACCAGTCCGGCGGCAGTCCCTTGTGGTTGGTGCCGAGGTAGTAGAACATCCGCGGCACCCACACCAGCGCGTCCAGCAGCATCCACCCGAGCAGCAGCCGCCACCGCGGGATCGCCAGCACCGCGAACGGCACGAGCCACAGCGAGTACTGCGGGCTCCACACCTTGTTGGTCAGCAGGAACGCGGCCACCACCAGGAAGCACAGCTGCGCCAGCCGCGGCCGCACCGGCGCGGACAGCCCGACGTAGGCGATCCCGGCGCAACAGGCCAGGAACAGCGTGCCGCTGACGATGTTCAGCCAGGTCGGCGTCTGCCCGGCCGCGAGCGGGCCGTCGAAGCCGGCCCAGCCGGTGAAGTAGGAGATCACGTTGTAGATCGAGTCCGGGTCCATCCCGCGTTGCGCGTTGAGCCGGAAGAACTCCTGCCAGCCCGCGTTCAGCGTGAGCGCGATCGGCAGGTTCACGGCCAGCCAGGTGCCGACGGCGGTGCCCGCGGTGACCGCCCACGGGCGCAGCTTCCCGGCGCGGATGCACAGGATGAGCAGCGGTCCGAGCAGGAACAACGGGTACAGCTTCGCGGCCGCGCCGAGCCCGATCAGCACCCCGGCGACCGCCGGTTTGCGCCGCGCCCACGCCAGCAGCCCGGTCGCGGCGAACGCGGTGGCCAGCGTGTCGAAGTTGGTGAACGCGTGCACCAGCACCAGCGGTGAGATCGCCGCCAGGCACGCGTCCCACGGTCTGCGGTTCGCGGTGCGGCCCACCGCCCACACCGTGACCAGCCAGGCCAGCGCGAGCCAGAACGCGGTGATGTTGAAGTAGATCGCCACCGGCAGCGCCCCGGGCAGCCACCCGGTGTCGGAGATCGCCTTCCAAGCCTGCGTGATCTTCGCGTTCGCCCACTGGAACAGCCCGGTCAGCACCGGGTACTCCATGTACCGCACGTGCGCGTTGGGCGTGCCGGCGTCGTCGATCCAGCTCGTCCGGTACGGGAACGTGCCGGGCTGGTCCAGCCGCTCGGCGCTGAACAGCGGCACGACGTCGCTGTAGCACATCGCGACGTACGGGCGGCCGGACCGCCAGTCCAGCTGGGTCTGCCCGTTGTCGTCGACGTACTGCTGGATGCAGCTGGCCTTGCCGAACCAGCACAGCATCAGCGCCAGCGTGGCCAGCGCCAGCCCGACCCGCTGCGGCGTCCAGAACCAGTGCCGCCCGACGGCCGCGTGCTCGCCGAGCGGTCCGCCGATCGGTCTGCTCGCGGCCGCGACCAGCGGATCGGTCCGGGACGGCGCGACCCGCTGACCGGCGTCGAGTGACGCCGGCGCGGGTTCGGCCGAGGTGGTCTCGTCGGTCGGGCTGGACACCCGCGCGATGTTACGGCCTCCGGCGTGAGCCGGGGATCAGCCGTTGTCGCGGGTGTTCGTCGGCCCGAAGTCGTCGCCGCCGGGGAACGTGAAGGTCGGCGTGTTCCGGCTCCGGCTCGTCGACGGCTCCGTGGACTCCGAGGTCGGCGGCGTCGACGGCGGGGGCGACGACGGCGTGCTGGAGTTCGTCGTGCTCGGCCTGCTGGACGACGGCTTCGTCGAGGACGACGCGTCGTCGCCGGCGGTCGCGCTCTTGCCGATCGGCGACACCGTCGGGAACTTCTCGCTGGGCTTGCCCCTGAGGTAGTCGTTCAGGAACTGCTGCCACATCTTGGCCGGCAGCCCGGTCGACGAAACCGCGTTGCCGTTCTTGTCCCGCAGCGGCGTGTTCTTGTCACTGCCGACCCAGGACGCGACCGAGACCGACGGCGTGTAGCCGACCATCCACACCTGCGAGTTGTCCTTTTCCGACCCGGAGCCGTTGCCGGCGCTGGCGTCGTACTGCTGGGTACCGGTCTTGCCGGCGCACTCGTGGCCGCTCGGGCAGCTCAGCTTCGAGAACTCGATGACCGGCTTGAGCGCGTTGGTCACGTTGCCCGCGATCTGCTTGCTCTTGTTGGCGTCACCCTCGGCGAACGCCGGCTTCGGGTTGCTCGACGGCTGGTACACGATGTCGCCGCCCGGCGTGGTCACCTTCTGCACGAAGTGCCGGTCCAGGTAGGTGCCGTTGTCGGCGATCGTCGCGTAGCCGGACGCCATGTCCAGCGGCGACGCGGCGGTCGAACCACCGCCGAGCGCGATGTTGTTGTCGACGGCCTTCAGCGAGGTGACCCCGGCCTCCTTCGCCGCTTCGGCGACGGCCTGCGGACCGGTCACGTTGGCGACCATGTCGAAGAACACGGTGTTGGTCGAGCGCATCGTCGCCTCGGCGACCGTGCACTCCTTCGAGCAGCTGTTGGACGCACCCGCGTTGTTGATGTAGCGCGGGTTGCCGTTGGGCAGCACGCCGAACTGGCGGTGGGTGGTGCCGTCGAACGTCTCGCCGAGGCCCTTCCCCATCTTCAGGAACGCGACCAGGTCGAACGTCTTGAACGACGACCCCGGGTTGCGTGCCGTGTTGGCCCAGTCGATGTAGTCGGTCTTGTCGTTCGGGCCGCCGTAGTAGGCGATGACGCCGCGGGTCTTCGGGTCGACCGCGACCAGCGCCTTCTTCAGCTCCGCGGGCTGCCCCTGCATCACGTCGTTGACGGCCTTCTCGGCCAGCCGCTGCGCGTTGGGGTCGATCGTCGTGTAGACGTTGTAGCCGTTGGCCTGGATCTTCTCCTTGGAGTAGCCCGCGGCCTCCAGTTCGGCCTCCACCTGCGCCTGGATGAAGGCGTTGTTGCCGGTGATGGCCTGCGGCTTGGTCTGGTCCTTCGGCAGCGGCGTCGGGTACTGGGCGGACTGGCGGTCGGCCTGCGTGATCCAGTTGTACTTGAGCATCTGGTCCATCACGTAGTTCCAGCGCCACGTGGTGTACTCGGCGTTCTCCGACTTGCCGGGGCCCTGGATCATGCCGGCCAGCAGCGCCGCCTCGGACTGGGTCAGCTCGGCCGAGGTCTTGTTGAAGTACGCGTGCGCCGCCGCCTCGATGCCGTACGCGCCACGTCCGAAGTAGACGATGTTCAAGTAGGCCGTGATGATGTCCTCTTTGGACTGCGTCTGGTTCATCTTGAACGACTTGACCAGCTCGGTCGCCTTGCGGGTGAGCGTGGGCGCCTCGTTCTCGGTGGCCTTCTTGATGTACTGCTGCGAGATGGTCGAACCACCGCCGGAGCCGCCGGTCAGGTTGTTGTAGACCGCGCCGAGGATGCCCATCACGTCGAAGCCGTTGTTGGTCTCGAACGTCGCGTCCTCGGCCGCGTACACGGCGTGCTTGACGGTGTCCGGGATCTGGCCTGGCTTGAGGATCTGGCGGTTGCCGCTGTCCGGGATCTCCTTGCCCATGACGGAGCCGTCGCTGTAGTAGTAGGTCACCACCTGGTCCTGCTGGGCCAGGACCTCCTCCGGCGTCGGCACGTCGACCAGGAAGTAGGCGATCGTGAACGCGATCGCGGGCAGCACCACGAACACGCCGAAGAAGGCGTACAGGGTGCGCCGGATGATCTTCCAGCGCCGCTTCTTGCGCTGCTTCGGCGTCAGGGCCGCCTTGCCCTTCTTCCCCTTCCCGGTCTCCTCGGGCGCGTCGTCCTCGGGACCGGAGTCGTTCAGGGGCTCGTCGACGTAGTCGTCGTAGTCGTCGTGGTACCCGCCGGCGTGCAGCTCGGCGTGGGTGAGCAGGCCGGGCTCGGAGTCGCCCATGCCGGGACGGCGGCCGGCCGCGCCCGCGGCGGCACCGGCGCCGGCAGCCGCGGCGGCCGGGCCCGCGGGCGGGCGGTAGCGGCCACGCATCGGCCGGTCGGCCGGGTTCTGGGGACCACCGTTCTGGGGTCCACCGTTCGGGGGCGGCGGACCGGGACGGCGCGGCGGCGGTGGCGGAGGCATCCGGTTGCCCGCGGGCGGGACGCGGCGGGCGCCACGCGGGACGTCCGGGTCCTGGCCGCCCGGCCAGCCGGGGCCACCGCCCTCGCCGGGCCACTGCGGGCCCTGCGGGCCACGGGCCTGCGGGCGCTGGGGAGGCACGGGCCGCCGCGGTGGTTCGTCACCGCTCGGCCAGGCCGGGCCGCCGCCCTCGCGCGGCCACTGGGCACGACGGGGTTCATCAGGCTCCTGACCAGGCCAGGAGCGATTGCGGTGGTCGTTCACGAGTGAGCCTCCCAGACCGGCGGTACACCGGGCGCCGTTCTGTGATCGAGTGCCAGCGCTGCGCTACGTCCCCTCACTGCCCGGCCGTCCTCCGGGACGGGCCGTGCGGGGTTCCGTTGCCCGAGACGTACGAACGCACCAGGTGGTTCCAGCGGCACGTCCGGCACACCTCCACCACATGGACGTTGAACTCCCCGACCAGGTTGGCCAGGCGGGCCAGTTCCGTCGGTGTCCTCGCCGAGCCGGAGACGTGCTTGAGCTGTTCCCCGAACACCCAGGACACGTTCGTCAGGCCGTCCTTCCCGCACAGCGGGCAGGGGGCGTCGCTCGGTTCGCCGTGGAACCGGGCAGCTCTGAGCAGGTACGGATCGGCGTCGCAGACGTCGCGCGTGCCGACACGACCGGAGCGGACGCCGGCCAGCAGCGCACGGCGCTGCAGGGCGTAGTCCACCACCTGTCGCTGGTTCTGCACGGTGACAGAGTACGTGGCCGTCGTGTGTCCGCCATGAGCTGTGCGGACTAACGGTCTGGACCGCGTGTGCGACACGCCGACCTTTCGATAACGCTCTGGTGAACATCACGGGTGTGGTTCAGGGCGCATTGGGTGATCGTTGGTGTTGGCTACACCACTTCGATGTATCGGCCCGATATAATTCGGCGTTAGGTTGCCGGAGTGTCGTGGAAGTCCTCGAAAGGGGGTGCACCGTGCTGGAGTTCGCCATCCTGGGGCTGCTGCACGAGGCACCGATGCACGGCTACGTGCTGCGCAAACGGCTGCACGACACGCTCGGCATGTTCCGCACCTTCTCGTACGGCTCGCTGTACCCGACCTTGCGCCGGTTGCAGCGGGCGGGGTTCATCGAAGAGGCCGACAGTGACGTCGGGGGAGCCGGAGAGCCCGTCAAGGGCTGGGGCCGGCGGGCTCGGACGGTGTACAAGCTCACAGCGGAGGGTAAGGAGCACTTCGCGAAGCTGCTCGTCGACGCCGGGCCGCAGACCTGGGAGGACGAAGGGTTCGGGGTCCACCTGGCCTTCTTCTCCCGGACACCGGCCGATGTCAGGATGCGGATCCTGGAGGGCAGGCGCCGCCGGGTCGAGGAACGCCGTGAAGGACTCCGGGCGGCGCTCGCCCGGGCCGAGGAGAAGATCGACCGGTACACGCGTGAGCTGCACCGCCTGGGGCTGGAGAGCAGCGAGCGCGAGGTGCGCTGGCTGAACGAACTGATCGCGCACGAGCAGGACGAGCAGAACCGCGGGCTTCAGAGCTGAGACCGCATCCGAAATCGGCAAGACATCACTGAACGAAGGAGAAACCGGCATGGGCGACAACAGCGGCCGCGTACGGGTGGCCATCGTTGGCGTCGGAAACTGTGCGGCGTCGCTGGTGCAGGGGGTGCACTACTACCGCGACGCCGACCCGGCCTCGCGGGTGCCCGGCCTGATGCACGTGCGGTTCGGCCAGTACCACGTCGGTGACGTGGAGTTCGTGGCCGCGTTCGACGTCGACGCCAAGAAGGTCGGCCAGGACCTGTCGTCCGCGATCCTCGCCAGCGAGAACAACACGATCAAGATCACCGACGTGCCGCCGCTCGGTGTGCCGGTCCTGCGCGGCCCCACGATGGACGGTCTCGGCCGCTTCTACCAGGAGACCATCGAGGAGTCCGACGAGGAGCCGGTCGACGTCGTCGCCGCGCTGCGCGAGGCCCAGGTCGACGTGATGGTTTCGTACCTGCCGGTCGGGTCCGAGCAGGCCCAGAAGTTCTACGCCCAGTGCGCCATCGACGCCGGTGTGGCCTTCGTCAACGCGATCCCGGTCTTCATCGCCTCGAACCCGGAGTGGGCGCAGAAGTTCACCGACGCGGGTGTCCCGATCGTCGGTGACGACATCAAGTCCCAGGTCGGCGCCACCATCACGCACCGCGTGCTGGCGAAGCTGTTCGAGGACCGCGGGGTCCAGCTCGACCGCACCATGCAGCTGAACGTGGGCGGCAACATGGACTTCAAGAACATGAAGGAACTGGAGCGCCTGGAGTCCAAGAAGGTCTCCAAGACCCAGGCCGTCACCTCGCAGATCGACCGCGACCTCGGCAAGGCCAACGTCCACGTCGGCCCGTCGGACTACGTGCAGTGGCTGGAAGACCGCAAGTGGGCCTACGTCCGGCTGGAGGGCCGCGCCTTCGGTGACGTGCCGCTGAACCTGGAGTACAAGCTCGAGGTGTGGGACTCGCCGAACTCGGCGGGCATCATCATCGACGCGGTGCGCGCCGCGAAGATCGCCCTCGACCGCGGCATCGGCGGCCCGCTGCTGTCCGCGTCGTCCTACTTCATGAAGTCGCCGCCGGAGCAGTACGACGACTCGACCGCGCGGGACGCGGTGGAGAAGTTCATCACCGGCGACATCGAGCGCTGAGTGCCGAGGGGCCCGGTCCTGGACCGGGCCCCTTTTTTCAGTCCCGGAGCGCGGCGGGCAGGTCCGCGACGGTGTCCAGCACGCGGTGGGCCTGCGCCAGCACGGCCGGATCCGGCGGGAAGTGCGGGTTCGGCACGGCGTAGACGGTCATGCCCGCGGCCAGCGCGGCCTTGAGCCCGTTGGTGGTGTCCTCGACGGCGGCGCACCGCGCGGGGTCCTTGCCCAGCCTGCGGGCGGCTTCGAGGTAGACGTCCGGCGCCGGCTTGCCCGCGGCGACCTGCTCGCTGGACAGCGCCACCTCGACGAGGCCGGTCAGGCCGGTGGCCTCGAGGAACGCCTGGATCAGCACCGGCGGTGACGAGCTGGCGATCGCCACCGGGTACCGCTCGCCGACCGCGCGCACGGCCGCCGCGGCGCCGGGCAGCACGGGCGGCCCGCCCGCGTAGCGCTTGGCCATCTGGTCGATCACGACCTTGGCGATCCGGTCCGGCGTGAGCCGCGCGCCCAGGTGCTCGACCAGGTAGCGCGCCCATTCCGGGGTGCTCATCCCCTGCATCGCCCTGGTCGCCGTGGCCGTCCAGCTGCCGCCGTGGTCGGCGACCACCGCCCGGCGGACCTCGTCCCAGGTCTGCTCGGAGTCCACGAGCACGCCGTCGAGGTCGAAAACCACCGCGTCCATGCCCGTGACCGTACCTACTCGCCCGCCGCCAGGCGCAGGATCGGGTCGAGCAGGCCGGGGAAGCGTTCGCCCAGGTCGTCGCCGCGGACCTGGATCCGCCGGTGCCTGCCGTCGACGGTCATGGTGATCACACCGGCCTCCCGCAGGATCCGCCAGTGGTTGGTCAGGGTCGACATCGGCACGTCCAGACCCTCGGCCAGCACGGCGCAGGTCGACCCGGGGTTGCCGGAGGCGCGCCGCACCAGTTCCAGCCGCACCGGATCGCCGAGCGCGTGCAGCACCGGCGCGAGTGCCAGCGACTCGCGAGCGGGGTGGGGTAGCGATCGCATTGGTCGAGCGTAGCAAACAGTTCGACAGTTCGGGATTATCGAACTATGGTCCGGTCCCATGACGGAGATCGGAACGCGCCCCGTGAGCCGGCCGGTGCTGCTCACGCTGACCTGCCTCGGCCAGTTCATGGTGCTGCTCGACAGCACCATCGTCGGCGCGGCGCTGCCCGACATGCAGGAGCGGCTGCACGTCGGGCTCAGCGGCCTGCAGTGGATCGTGGACGCCTATGTGCTGCTGGTCGCCATGCTGTTGCTGTCCGGCGGGGTGTTCGCCGACCGGTTCGGTCGCAAGCGCGTGTTCCTCGCCGGGGTCGCGGTGTTCACGGCGGCGTCCGTGGTGTGCGCCGTCGCGCCGTCGATCGGCTGGCTGATCGCCGGACGGGTGCTGCAGGGCATCGGGGCCGCGGCGCTCAGCCCCGCGTCGCTGGCCCTGCTCAGCGCCGCGCACCCGGTACCGGCCGAGCGCGTCCGGGCGATCGGGCTGTGGGCCGGGTTCAGCGGGATCGGCCTGGCCGCCGGACCGCTGGCAGGCGGCCTCCTGGTCGAGGCCTTCTCCTGGCCTGCCATCTTCCTGGTGAACGTGCCCGTCGGCGCGGTCCTGCTGGTGGCCGGCCTCCGCGTCCTGGGCGAGTCCCGCAACTCGGAGGCGCCGTCGATCGACGTGCCGGGCACGGTCCTGTCGGTCGTGGGCGTCGGGGCGCTGACCTACGGCCTGATCGAGGGCGGATCGCGCGGCTGGACTTCGCCGCTGATCCTGGGCAGCTTCGCGGTCGCGGTGGTGGTGCTCGCCGGGTTCGTCGCCGTGGAGGCCCGCCGGACGGCGCCGATGCTGCCGTTGCGGCTGTTCCGGGAGCGGCTGTTCACGGTGTCGAACACGGCGATGGTCGTGGTGGGTTTCGCGTTGATGGGCTCGTCGTTCTTCTTCTCGCAGTTCTTCGTGCACGTCCAGGGCAGTTCGGTCCTGGTTGCCGGGTTGCGGACGCTGCCCGCGTCGCTCGGCATGGTGGTGGTGAGCCCGTTCGCGGGCAGGTTCGCGGCGCGGCACGGCTTCCGGGTCGTGGTCACCAGCGGCCTGGTGCTGGCCGGGCTGGGCCTGCTGGTGCTGGGGTTCGTGGACGCGAGCACGGGCTACGGGAACGTGTGGTGGCGTCTTGCGCTCACCGGGATCGGGTTCGCGCTGGCCATGTCGCCGTTGACCGGAGCCGCGATCCAGGCGGTGAGCCCGCGGGAGGGCGGGCTGGCGTCCGGGATCAGCAGCACGACCAGGCAGATCGGGGCCGTGCTCGGCGTGGCGGTGCTGGGCGCGGTCGTGCAGACCGGTGCGGGCCTGGGCAGCGCCTTCGTCGTAGCCGGCGCCGTCACCCTCGGCGGCGCGGTGCTGGTTGTGAGCCGATTAACTTAGACAACCTAAGCAATAAAAGCTTAGTATAGCTAAGTGAATCCAGGAGTAGCAGAGCTCGCGCACGAGCTGCGCCCGCTGGTCTTCCGCCTCTACTACGTGGTCCGGCGGCTGACCCCGCAGCACCAGCTCACCCTGACCCAGGGATCGGTGCTCAGCGAGCTGGTCCACGGCGGCCCGCGACGCATGAGCGTCCTCGCCGAGCTGGAGGGCGTGCGGCAGCCGTCGATGACGGATCTGGTCCGCAGGCTGGAGCGGCTCGGCCTGGTGAGCAGGCGCCCCGATCCGGACGACCGGCGCGCGGTGCTCATCGAGGCCACCGAGTCGGGCACGCGGTACGTGACCGACCTGATCACGGCCCGCGAGGAGTTCCTGCGCGAGCGCCTTGCCGCCCTGGATCCGGCCGACCGCGACGCGATCGACGCCGCGCTGCCGGCCTTGCGGAGGCTCATCGATCCGGTCAAGAAGGAGGAGCTGCTCGCATGAGCAGTCACAGTCACGGGAGCCTGCTGGACGCGCTGAAGAACCAGCCCAAGCAGGTGTGGATCACGGCGTTCGCCGCGGTCATCGCGTTCATGGGGATCGGACTGGTGGACCCGATCCTGCTGTCCATCGCCGAGGGGCTGCACGCCACGCCGTCCCAGGTGACGCTGCTGTTCTCGTCCTACCTGGGCGTCCAGGTGATCGCGATGCTGGTCACCGGCGCGGCGAGCGCGAAGTTCGGTCCGAAGCGGACGGTCCTCACCGGGCTGGCGCTGATCGTGGTCGCGACCGCGCTGTGCGCCGCGGCCGGGTCGATCGAACAGCTCGTCGCCCTGCGCGCCGTGTGGGGCCTTGGCAACGCGTTCTTCATCGCCACCGCGCTGTCAGTGATCGTCGGCGCCGCGACCGGCGGGCAGGCCGGCGCGATCCTGCTCTACGAGGCCGCGCTTGGCGTCGGCCTGGCGGTCGGGCCGCTGCTCGGCGCCCTGCTCGGCAGCATCTCCTGGCGCGGCCCGTTCGTCGGCACCGCCGTGCTGATGGCAGCCGCCCTGGTGCTGTGCTCGATCTTCCTGGCCGGGGACAAGCACGAGAAGCGCGACCCGATCCGGCTGCTCGACCCGCTGCGCGCGCTGAAGCACGCCGGCCTGCTGCGCACCTCGATCGGCTCGGCGTTCTACACCGCCGCGTTCTTCACCGTCCTGGCGTGGACGCCGTTCGTGCTGGACTGGAGCGCCGTCGCGGTCGGGCTGATCTTCTGCGGCTGGGGCCTGTGCGTCGCGGTCGCCGGGGTGGTGCTCGCGCCGAAACTGGCCGCCCGGCTCGGCGAGCGGCACGCGACCGTGGTGTCCGTGCTCGGCTACGCGGTACTGATGGTGGTGCTCGTGGTGCCGAGCAAGCCGGTGATCGTGGTCGGCGTGATCGTGTCCGGGCTGGTCTCCGGTTTGCTGAACACGCTGTTCACCGGCACCGCGATGTCGATCAGCGGCGCGCCCCGTCCGGTGGCCAGCGCGGGCTACAACTTCTGCCGCTGGCTCGGCGGCGCCGTGGCCGCCACCCTCGTCGGGCACGTCGCCGAATGGCTCGGGTCGGAGCACGCCCCGTTCGTCATCGCCGCGGTCCTGTGCGTGCTGGCCGGGGGTCTCCTCGCGGTCCGGACGAACAGCGCGGATCCGCACCGCGTGCCGCGTGAGGCAGCTCTCGTCGGGGAAGAGCTTTGACTGCCGTTCACCTGTAGTTTGAGGACACCTGGCCTCTGTCGCTTAACGTCACCAGCGTTTCCCCTGACTGAGTGACTGGAGACCAGGTGTCCTTCACCCCCGGGCGGCTGCTGCCCCTCCTTACCCACACGAGCGGCCGGGCCGCCACCACGTGCATCTACCGCTGCGGCAACCAGTGCGCTCACGAAGCGCCCAACGAGTCTTCGAACGAGTACTTCGGTGACGTCGTCAAGGGCATGTCGCGCCGCGGCGCGTTCAAGGCCGGCGCGGTCATGGCCGCCGCGGCCGGCGGGTTCGCCGCGCTGAACGCCGGCGCCACCGCCTCCGCCGCGGTCCCGCCCGCGCTGGCAGGCAAGCGCCCCGGCCGCCCCGTGCCCGGCACGGACTTCACCCCGGTCGCGCCGAACAAGGCCGACGCGGTCGTCATCCCCGACGGCTGGGAGCAGAACGTCGTGATCCGCTGGGGCGACCCGGTCGTCACCGGCGCGCCGAAGTTCGACATCACCAAGCAGACCGCGGCCGCGCAGGCGAAGCAGTTCGGCTACAACAACGACTTCGTCGGGCTCATCCCGCAGGACCGCCAGGGCAAGCGCTTCCTGATGGTCGTGAACCACGAGTACACGACCGAGACGCAGATGTTCCCGGCGGGCCAGTACGACTCGGCGAACCCGACCGAGGAGCAGGTGAAGATCGGCTGGGCGGCGCACGGCCTGTCGGTCGTGCTCGTGGAGAAGCAGCGCGACGGCGGCCTCCAGGTCGTGCCGAGCCGCTACGGGCGCCGCATCACCCTGGACACCACCTTCGAGGTGCGCGGCCCGGCCGCGGGCTCGAAGTACCTGAAGACCTCCGCCGACCCGACCGGCACCAAGGTGCGCGGCACCCAGAACAACTGCGCCGGCGGCGTGACGCCGTGGGGCACGGTGCTGTCCGGCGAGGAGAACTTCCACCAGTACTTCGCCAACTCGGACAAGATCACCGACCCGGTCGAGCAGGCGCGGCTGACCCGCTACGGCATCGGCAAGGGCACCTCGACCCGCAAGTGGGAGCGCTTCGACAAGCGCTGGGACGTGCCGCAGGAGCCCAACGAGGTCAACCGGTTCGGCTGGGTCGTCGAGATCGACCCCAACGACCCGAACTCGACGCCGATCAAGCACACCGCGCTGGGCCGCTTCAAGCACGAGGCCGCCAACGTCAAGATCACCAAGGACGGCCGGGTCGCCGTCTACTCCGGCGACGACGAGCGCTTCGAGTACATCTACAAGTTCGTGTCGAAGGGCAAGTACAAGCCGGGCACCAGCGCCCACGCCCGCCGCCACAACTCGGCGCTGCTCGACGAGGGCACGCTGTACGTCGGCAAGTTCACCGGCGACAGCCCGGCGAGCCAGATCGACGGCACCGGCAAGCTCCCGTCCGACGGCGAGTTCGACGGCCGCGGCGAGTGGATCCCGCTGGCCAGCGGCGACAAGTCCTTCGTGGACGGATTCACCGCCGAGGAGGTCTACGTCTTCACGCGCCAGGCCGCGGACAAGGCGGGCGCGACCAAGATGGACCGTCCCGAGGACATCGAGCCGAACCCGGTCAACGGCCGCATCTACGCCGCGCTGACCAACAACAGCGACCGCGGCGCGGCGGGTAAGGCCGGCGTCGACGAGGCGAACCCGCGCATCGGCAACAAGAACGGCCACGTGCTGGAGTGGGAGGAGGACCGCGGCGACGCGGCCTCGACGAAGTTCTCCTGGCGCCTGCTGCTGGTCTGCGGTGACCCGGCCACGGCCGACACCTACTTCGGCGGTTTCCCGAAGGACCAGGTCAGCCCGATCTCCTGCCCGGACAACGTGGCGTTCGACCCGTACGGCAACCTGTGGATCTCCACCGACGGCAACGCGCTGGGCATGAACGACGGCCTGTTCGCGGTGCCGGTCGACGGCCCGAACCGCGGCCAGGTCAAGCAGTTCCTCACGGTGCCGATCGGCGCGGAGACCTGCGGCCCCAACGTGACGAGCGACTTCGTCACGGTCGCGGTGCAGCACCCCGGTGAGGGCGGCACCGTGCAGAACCCGCAGTCGCACTGGCCGGACGGCGGCGACAACCTGCCCCGCCCGGCGGTGGTTTCGGTGTGGCGCAAGCGCCGCTGACGGCACGACGGAGCCCGGGGACCAAGCTCCCCGGGCTCCGCGAGTTCCACGTTCAGGGCCGTGAGTCGACCGTTCGAGCGAAATCCGACCGCGGCCGCGCGCCCAGCACCAGCGCGACGAGCGCCCCGGCGAGCATGCAGGCGCCGACGACCCACAGGCCGGTCCGCTGCGACCCGGTCAGGTCCCGCAGCCAGCCCGTCACGTACGGCGCGGCGAAGCCGGAGATGTTGCCCAGCGAGTTGATCAGCGCGATGCCGCCCGCGGCCGCCGCGCCGGAGAGGAACGTCGAGGGCAGCGCCCAGAACGTCGGCAGCGCCGCGCACACCCCCACGGCGCAGATCGTCACCGCGACCATCGCCGCGTACGGGTTGCCCAGGTACAGCGCGACCGGGATGGCCACGCCGCCGACGATCATCGGCAGCGCGACGTGCCACTTCCGCTCCCGCGTGCGGTCGCCGTGCCGCGCCCAGAAGACCATCACCACCGCGGCGATGACGTACGGGATCGCGGTGACCAGCCCGGCCTGCACGGTGGACAGCTTCGTGCCGAACTCCTGGCCGAACCCGGCGATGATCGTCGGCAGGAAGAAGCCCAGCGCGTACAGGCCGTAGGCGATCGCGAAGTACACGAATGCCAGGCCGAGGATGCGCGGGTGGGTCAGCGCCTTGCGCAGCGGCCAGTGGTGCTCGGCCTCGGTCGCCTTGCGCTCGTTGTCCAGTTCGGTCGTCAGCCAGCGGCGCTCGTCCTCGGTGAGCCACTTCGCCTGCTCCGGGCGGTCGGTCAGGTAGAACCAGGTCGCGAACGCGAGCAGGATCGCCGGGATGCCCTCGACGAGGAACATGAACCGCCACCCGGACAGCCCGAACACGCCGTGCCCGTGCGCGATCAGCAGGCTGGACACGGTCGCCCCGATCGCCGACGACACCGGCACGGCGGCCATGAACAGGGCGACGGCCTTGGCCCGCTGAGCCGCCGGGAACCAGTACGTCAGGTACAGGATGATGCCGGGGAAGAAGCCCGCCTCGGCGACGCCGAGCAGGAACCGCATGATCACCAGCGTCGTGGGGTTGGGCACGAACGCCAGCGCCGTCGCGACGATCCCCCAGGTGATCATGATCCGGGCCAGCCACCGGCGCGCGCCGAACCGGTGCAGCGCCAGGTTGCTGGGCACCTCGAGCGTCAGGTAGCCGAGGAAGAAGATCCCGGAGGCGAACCCGAACGCGGTCGCGGTCAGGCCGAGCTCGGTGTTCATCCCGTTCGGCCCCGCGAAGCCGATGTTGACGCGGTCCAGGTAGTTCACGAAGTACAGCAGGGCAAGGAAGGGCATGATCCGCAGCGCGACCTTGCCCAGCACGCGGTCACCCTCGGCGATGGTCCTCGTCGACATCCCCGCATTGCATGCCACGTTCGAGTGGTTCGTCAAGATCTGCCCAGAACACGTTCGATCTCGTGGCGCGGGTACGGCGTCATCCGGCTCTCGGTGTGCAGGCGGAAGTAGAAGTCGTTGACGAGCGCGGCGACCGGCGCGTGCCGTCGCACGACGTCCGCCGCCGCGGGTGGCAGCGCGGGGAGGTCGCCGGTGCGGATGGCCGTGTTGCGCAGCGGGACGTCGGCGATGCCGCCGAGTGCGCGCACGATCCAGTTCACCAGGTGGGTGAGCACGTAGCTCCGGTCGTGGGTCGCGTGGTCGGCGAGGAACCGGCGCTCGGCGGTGGTGAGGTCGAACCGGGACGCGGCCGCCAGCCCGAAGTCGGTGAGGTAGAGCCGTTCGCCGTCGGTGAGGGTGTTGCCGAAGTGCGCGTCGAAGTGCCACAACCCGAGCCGGCTCAGCGACCGCGTGATGCCGGTCAGGTCCCGTTCGGCCATCCCGCACGCGCCCTCGTGCATCCAGCCGTGCAGGTCGTGCGGCACGTGTTCGAGGAACAGCACCAGGTCGGCCGGCGCCGCGGCGAGCGCCTCCAGCCGCCGCCGCACGCCCGGGTGGCCGTGCCAGAACGCGACCCGCTCCGCCCGCTCGGCCGCGGTCGGCACCGGCCGCGGCCCGGCGTCGAGGACGCGCCAGTGGTGCAGCAGCAGGAAGTTCTCGCTGCCGCCGGCGAGCACGTCGTCGCTGGTCAGCACGTGCGCGGCCAGTTCGCGCCAGGCCCCGCCGCCTGCCGAGCCGACCCCGTAGTGCGACCACACCGGCAGCCCGTAGTGGTCGGCGGTCGAACCCGGGCGCGCCAGCTCGACCTCGGTGACCGGCACCCGCTTCACGAAGACCGGCACCCCGCCGACGTCGGCGAGCCAGGTGGTGCCGCCGATGCCCGCGCCGAGCGGCCGGGCGGACTCCAGCGACGCGGTCAGCCGCGGGTCGCTGAGCTGCGCCAACGCGGCGGAGACCCGGGCGTGGCGCGCCCGCCGGGCGCGGAGGGACTGCGACAACGGGATCTCCTCCAGCGGTCCGGGATCAACCACCTAACGTAGGGGCATGCCGGAAAGTCCCCTCGCCATCGTGACCGGTGCCTCCCGCGGGATCGGCGCCGCCGTCGCCCGCGCCCTCGCGCCTGCGTACCGCGTGCTGCTCGGCGGCCGCGACGTCGACGCGCTCGCCGAACAGGCCGCCGAGTCGGCGAACGCCGAGCCGTGGCCGGTGGACCTGAGCGACCTCGACGGCGTGCGCGCGGCGGTCGCCGGCATCGACCGCCTGGACGTGCTCGTCCACTCGGCGGGCACGGCTGAGCTGGGCACCGTCGAGCAGGCCGCGCCCTCGGCGTGGCGGAAGAACTTCGAGGTCAACGTCGTCGCCGTGGCGGAGCTGACCCGGCTGCTGCTGCCCGCGCTGCGGGCCGCGCACGGGCACGTGGTGATCATCAACTCCGGCCAGGGCCTGTCCGCCCGCGCCGGCTGGGGCCCGTACGCGGCGAGCAAGCACGCGGTCCGCGCGTTCGCCGACGCGTTGCGCGCCGAGGAGCCCGGCATCCGCGTCACCTCGGTCTACCCCGGCCGGACCGACACCGAGATGCAGCAGGCGATCATCGCGGGCGAGGGCAAGGAGTACGCCCCGGACCAGTACCTCCGGCCGGATTCGGTCGCCGCGGCGGTGCTGTCCGCGGTCACCGCCGGCCCGGACGCGCACATCTCCGACGTGACCATCCGGCCCCGCCCGCACTAGACGTCGGGGCCGAGTGAGCCGACGAACTCGCGGAAGTCGCCGGCCAGCGCGTCGAACTCCGCGCGCGTGCAGGTCAGCACGGCGCGGACGACGGCGCGCTGTCCCGCCCCCTCGCCCATCGCGAGGTGGACCTCGCTGCGCACGAACGTTTCGTCGCCGACCGTGAACCGCAGTTCCTGCACGAAACCGCCGTCGCCGATCTCCTCACCGCTGAGCACGGTCACCTCGTCGGCCGTTTCGCGCAGTTCCTCCGCGGATTCGGCGGCGACCTCGCGCAACGGCGTGGCGACCGGCCACATCCCGCCGGTCAACATGATCCCGGCGGTGGCCGACCGCACCGCGGCGAAGGCGGCGTCCCGCGACGGCACCGGTTCCCAGCCGTCGGGCAGTCCGAAGTGGACCGGAACGGGCAGTGTCATCCGAACAACCCCTTGAGGGACTTGCCGACGTCGGCGACGTCCTCGCCGAAGTCCTTGATGCCTTCGCCTGCGGCCTCGATGCCGTCGCCGACCGCGTTCGCGGCCGACTTCGCGGTCTCCGCGACCTTGTGCCCGTCGACCTGCAGGTCGAACCCGACCTCGCCGCCGATCCCGAGCGCCGCCCCGGCGTTGCCCTTGATGTGGAACTTGCCGTCCTCGCCCTTGCCGACGGTGAACCCGGCCTCGGCGCCGAGACCGGCCCAGCCCTCCGCTGTCGCGCCCGCCCCGACGCCGCCGACGTCGACGGCGCCACGCACGCTGCCGCGCGCCCCGGCGAACACGCCGGCCTTGGCCTCGACCACTTCCTTCGTGGCTTTGAGCCCGGCGCGGCCGCGGACGCCGAACATGCCTTCCGCCTTGCCGTCGAGACCGAGGACGCCGTAGTCGGCGCGGCCGGTCGCGGTGCTCTTGACGCCGTCGATGGTCTCGGCCTCCAGGATGAGGCCCTTGTTGTTCAGCGCCGCCTGGAGGTTGGTCTCGATGCCGACCATGGTCTCGACCTTGCCGGTGAGCGTCAGGTCGCCCTTCTGGAGCTTGCCCTCGGCGACCTGGTGCAGCAGGTAGGCGTAGTAGCGGTAGCGGCCCAGCTTGCCGTGCTCCGGCGGGATGAACTTGCTGCCGTTCTCCCACGTCTTGATCGACGAGCTGCCACTGGCGTCCCACCCGCTGGTGATCGCGTCGACGAGACCGCCGATCGCGCTGCCGGCCGCGGCCTCGATCGTGCCGATGACCCGCGCGGCGTCGACGGCTTCGCGTTCCAGCTGGTCACGCGCCCGGTCGAGCACTTCCCGCGCCTGCTGCTGGAGCTGCTCACCCTGCCGCACCGCTTCTTCCGCGGCGTCCTCGGCGGCTCGCTCGAGAGCGCGGCGGCCGTCGTTCCACAGCTCGATCGCCTCCCGGGCCTGCTCCTGCGCCCAGCGCAGCGTGTCGGCGTAGCGGCTCAGCCCGCCCGCGGCGGCCGCCAGGCTGTCGGCCGCCTTCAGCCACTGCGGAGGCAGCAGGTCGACCAGCTCGCCGAAGGCGTCGGAGGCCGCGCCCTGCCAGCCCGGCACGCCGAAGCCGGCCAGCCCGGAGCCGACGCCCTCGAACTGCTTCGCCTGGTCGAGCAGGGTGCGGACGTGCTCGACGATCGTGTCCGGAGAGCCGGGGACGAGCGCGCGGGGATCGTCGGTGGAGCCGAGCTCCGCGCTCACCGCCCGGCCCGGCGGATGGCGGCCTCGTTGTCGAGCTCGGTGCCCTGGAACAGCGTGGCCGTGTCCCGCAGCGCGGTGCCCGTCAGGCCGACCCGCTCCTGCAGCAAGCGCGCGGCGATGCGTGCCAGCCCGGTGAACTCGCCGAGCCTGCTCGCCAGAGCGGGGTCGCCGTAGACGTCCGCCGTCGCCACGATCCCGGCGAGCGGCGAATCGTCCAATTTGGCCAGTACGTCACCTAAGTGACCTGCGGCTTTGTTCAGCTCATCCGGCTCGGCGTCAAGAACTCCCCACACGTGCTCCGATGTAAGCCAGCGGGCGGGAACGGGCGGTGAACGAGCGTGTGAGCGGGGGTGAACCGGCCGCGAAGATCAAGATCGCGCGATTCCGTTGTGCAACGTTTTGACCACGGTGTCCACAATGCCGTGCCGGGGCACGCCGGACAGCTCGCCCTCGGTGTGCCCGGTGTACACCAGCGCCCACAGCACGCGCTGGATCCACTGTGGAGTGAGCCCGGGGTCGAACACGCCCTCCGCCTGCCCGCGTTCGATGAGGGCGATCACCGGATCGTCCGGCGGCGTGCCGCCGTCCGGGCCGTGCTCGGCCAGCACCCGCGGGTCGCCGAACAGGAAGACCAGCCGGTCCCCGACCGCCACCATCGCGGCGACCAGCCTGCGCATGGCGTCCAGCGCCGGTCCCCGGTCGATGGCGGCGTCGGCGACGGAGGCCTCGATGGCGGCGATCGAGTCCTCGACCGCGGCCTTGATCAGGGTCGCGCGATCCGGGAAGTAGCGGTGCAGGGTGGTCCGCCCGACCCCGGCCGCGTCGGCGATCTCGGCGAGTTTGGCCTGGTAGTCGCGACCGAGGAGGGTCGCGGCGGCGCTGAGGATGGCGCTGCGGGTCCGGTCGCGGGTGCTCACGGCGACAAACTACCGCCTTGCCATATTGGGTCGCGGGAGTACTGTTGTGGAACACAGATGTTCCACTCTGGGGAGGGCGAAATGCGAATCCTGGTGACCGGCGCGACGGGCAACGTGGGCAGGCTGGTGGTGGACGAGCTGCTCGCCGCGGGCGCGTCCGAGGTGCGGGCGCTCACCACCGATCCGGTGCGGGCCGCGCTGCCGCCCGAGGTGGAGGTCGTCGAGGGCTACCTCGGGCGCGTCGAGACGCTGCCCCGCGCGCTGGAGGGCGTGGACCGGATGTACCTGGCGCCGCTGACCCGGACGGTGCGGGAGGTGACCGAGCTGGCCAGGGAGGCCGGCGTGACGCGGATCGTCGACCTCGCCGGGCCGGAGGGCAGCTGGTGGTACGACATCGAGAAGGCGGTCGAGCACTCCGGCATCCCGTGGACGCACCTGGAAGCCGGCGAGTTCATGACGAACACGACGATCTGGGCCGACCAGATCCGGAGCCGCGGCGAGGTGCGCGAGGCGTACCCGCGGGCGGCGAACGCGCCGATCGCGCTGGAGGACATCGCGGCCGTCGCGGCGAAGGCCCTGCTGGAGGACGGCCACGAAGGCGCGGCGTACGGGCTGACCGGGCCGGAGACGCTCACCCGCGCGGAGCTGGTGGAGCAGATCGGGCAGGCGCTGGGGCGGGAGATCCCGCTGGTCGAGGTCTCCCACGCGGACGCACTGGCCGACCTGACGGAGACGATGGGCGCGGACGCGGCCGCCTGGTACCTGGACGGTTGCGCCGAGATGGCGGAGCACCCGCAGCCGGTTTCGCCTGCGGTGTCGCAGGTGCTGGGCCGCCCGGGCATGAGGTTCGCCGAGTGGGCGGCCGCGCACGCGTCGTTGTTCCGCTAGGCGGGGCGCGCGGTTGGCGGCGCGCGCCGAGTGGACGGACGTGCCGCGGCCGCGAACGCTGGGCGGGCGTGAGGTTCGCCGAGTGGGCGACCGCGCACGCGTCGTTGTCCGTGCGGCTCGCGAGGTGCGGCCGCATCGCGGGTGCTGGGCCGCCCGGGGTTGTCGTTCGCGGAGTGGGCGGCCACCCACGTGTCGTTGTTCCACTAGGCGCGCAAGCGCGCGGCGGCGCCGAGGTGGCGGAGTATCCGCAGCCGATCTCGCCCGCGGCGTCTAGGGTGTCCGGGCACGGCCCACGCCGAGTGGGCGGCCGCGCGCCTCGTTGACCGTCAGGCGCGCAAGCGTGCGGCGACCTCACGGGTGCTGGGCCGCCCGGGCATTCCGTTCGTCGAGTGGGCGGTCGCGCACGCGTCGTTGTTCCACTAGGCCACGCAAGCGGGTGGCGGCGCCGAGGTGGCCGAGCGCCCCGCAGCCAGTCTCGCCTGCGGTGCTAGGCGCGCAAGCGCGCGGCCGCATCGCGGGCGGCGGACTGGACCTTGCCGCGGTCGACGTGCACCGGCTCCCGGTCCGACACCACCTGTTCGCCTGCCACCCAGACGTCCCGGACCTGCCGCGACCCCGACGCCCACACCAGGTTCGAGATCACCTGCTCGTCCGGCTCGTCCAGGCCGGTCGCGAACGCCGGGCCGTCCGGGTCCACGTGCACGAAGTCGGCCCAGCGGCCGGGCTCCAGCGCGCCGATGTCGGTCCGGCTCAGCGCGTCCGCGCCGCCGCGGGTGGCCAGCAGCAGCGCGTCCTTCGCCCGCAGCGCGGTCGAGTCCTGTGTGGACAGCCGGGCGAGCATCGCGGAGAGCTGGACCTCCTCCCACAGGTCGAGGTCGTCGTTGCTGGCCGGGCCGTCCGTGCCGAGCCCGACCGCGACCGCCGCCGCCCGCAGGTCCGTCAGCCGCGCGATGCCGGACGCCAGCTTCGCGTTCGACCCCGGGCAGTGCGCCACCCCGGTCCCGCGCGCGGCGAACAACGCGATGTCCTGATCGGACAGGTGGACGGCGTGCGCGGCGAGTACCCGCCCGCCCAGCATGCCGACCTCCTCCAGCAGTTGCGGCACCGAGCCGAACTCCGCGCGCTGCCGGGCGTCCTCGTCCGCCGCCTCGGCCACGTGGATCTGCACCAGCGCACCCCGCGCCGCGGCGGATTCGGTGACCTGCCGCAGCGCCTCGACCGGCAGCATGTACGCCGAATGCGGCGCGTAGGACAGCTCGATCCGCTCACCGGGGCCGAACCGCAGACCGTCGGCGTCGATCCAGCGGTCCGCCACCTCGATCATGCGCCGCCAGTCGACGCCGGGCAGGTCGATGATCGGGCCGCCGAGCACCGCCCGCGCACCGGTCTCCAGCACCGCCTCGGCCATCTGCTCGGCGAAGAAGTACATCTCCGCGCTCGTGGTGACGCCGTGCCGGAGCATCTCGACCGAACCGAGCAGCATCCCGGCACGCACGTCCTCCGCGCGCAGCTTCGCCTCGGCAGGCCAGATGATCTCGTTGAGCCAGCGCAACAGCGGCAGGTCGCCGCCCATGCCGCGGAGCAGGGTCATCGGGCTGTGCGCGTGCGCGTTGATCAGGCCGGGCAGCAGGATCCCGGTCAGCTCGGTGACCGGCAGATCGCCGGGCGCCTCGGCCGCGGGACCGCAGAACGTGATTCGCCCGTCGTCGCCGACGTCCACCACGCCGTCCCGGATGACCGAGCAGGCCGGATCGCAGGGCAGGACGACGGGGGCGCGGAAGCGTTGCGGCATCCTGGGATTCTAGGTCTCCTGCCGGGCCGTGGCGGCCAGCGACCCGAGCAGCGCGAGGGCCTCGGCGCTCGGCGAACCCGGTTCGGCGTGGTAGACGACGAGCTCCTGCCCCGGACTGGACCGGACGTCGAAGGTCTGCATGGTCAGGGTCAGCGGGCCGACCTCGCGGTGCACGAACTCCTTGCGCTCCAGGCTCTTGCCTCGGGCGTCGTGACCGGTCCACAGCTCGGCGAACTCCGGGCTGGCCGCGAGGAGCTCGGCGAGCACCTGCCGGACCCGCGGGTCGTCCGGGTTCTTGCCGTAGCCGAGCCGGAAACCGGCGACCGAGTTGCGCGCCACCTCGTGCCAGTCCCGGTAGAAGGTGCGCGCGGCCGGGTCGGTGAACACGACGTGCATCAGGTTGCGCGAGTGCGCCCAGTCGTGGAAGAGCGCGTCGGCGATCGCGTTCGAGGCGAGCACGTCGTAGGCGAGGTTGTAGACGATGGCGGGGTTGTCCGGCCAGGCGCTCATCAGCTGCAGCAGGCTTGGATCGACGCGAGCGGGCACCGCGGTGAGCCGGGTGCGCGGGCTGAGCCCGGCGAGGCGGAACAGGTGCTGGCGGCCGTCCTCGCCGAGGCGGAGCGCGGCGGCCAGTGCGTCGACCACCTGCGCCGACGGGGTGCGCTCGCGGCCCTGCTCCAGGCGGACGTAGTAGTCCACGCTGACGCCGGCCAGCAGCGCCACCTCCTCGCGGCGCAGGCCGGGCACGCGGCGCTGGCCGGTGCTGGGGAGGTTGACCTCGTCCGGGCGCACCTGGGACCGCCGGGAGCTGAGGAAGTCGCCGAGTTCGGACCGTGCCATGACGTGATCGTAGGTCCGCGGCGGCGGTGCTACCTGGGTGCAGCGCTCCCAGGAAGACCGCGCCCTGCCACGGTCCGGCCACCCGGGCCACGGTCGGTGCCATGAGCAAACTCGATCTCACCGGGCGGGTCGCCGTCGTCACCGGCGCGGCGCGCGGCATCGGCCGGGCGTGCGCGGAGTTGCTGCGCTCGCGGGGCGCGCGCCTCGTCGTCACCGATCTGCGGGAGTCCGTGCACGAGCTGGCCGCCGACGACGTGGCGGTGCTGACCGGCGACGTCGCGGACGAGGAACTGGCCCGCGCCACGATGCGGCTTGCGGTGGAGCGGTTCGGGCGGTTGGACGTGCTGGTGAACAACGCCGGGCGGACGCTGAACAAGCCGGTCACCGAAACGAGCGTCGAGGACTTCGAGGCGATCCTGCGGGTCAACGCGCGCGGCAACTTCGTGCAGGCGCGGGAGGCGTTCCGCGTGATGGCGGCCGCCGGTGGCGGGGCCATCGTGTCGATCGCGTCGGTGTCGTCGGTGGTGGCGTTCGAGACGCAGACCGCCTACGCCGCGTCGAAGGGCGCGCTGGCCCAGATGACGCGGGTGCTGGCCATCGAAGGCGGACCGGTGGGGATCCGCTCGAACGCCGTCCTGCCGGGCGTCATCGACACCGACATCATGGAGGGGGTGGTCGACAACGGCCGCGAAATGCTCGCCTCGTTCGGCCCCGCCCACCCCATCGGCCGCATCGGCAAGGCCGACGAGGTCGCCGAAGCGGTGGCGTTCCTGTCCTCCGACGCGGCGAGCTTCGTCACCGGCGCCCTGCTCCCGGTCGACGGCGGCTGGACGGCGCAGTGACTCAGCGCGGCAGCATGGGTTCGAGGCTGGTGGCCAGGTCCTGAGCCGCCGCGCACGCCTCCGCCTGCAGGTCGGCGGAGAGCAGCACGACGGTCGTCGCGGCCGGGGCGTGCCCGGGGACGTCGAGCACGACCTCGCACGTGCCGGGGCCGGTGAACTGGCCGATCAGCGCCTTGCGGCCGTTGACGTCGAGCGGCGCCGCCTCTGCCGGTTCCCCCTGCTCGTGCTCAAGGGCGATGCTCACGGTGCCGTAACCCGGCCTGGACGCGCCGCACTCGTTCCGCACGCCGATCGGCCTGCCCGGCGTGAACCCCTGTCCGGCGAGCAGCTGGTCCAGGACGGCGCAGGCGGCCAGCGGCTCCAGCGGGTCCGCGGTCGGTGCCGCCGTCGTCGGCGCCGGCGTCGGCCTGTCGCTGTCGGTTGTCGAGCAGGCCCCGAGACCGGCCGCCGCGACGACCGAAACCACCCACGCCGCCCTGCGCCCCATGAACGGACAGCCTGCACCCTGCGCGGCTAGTCCACCAGCCCGCTGCGCCACGCCCAGGCCGCGACCTCGACGCGGTTGCGTGCGCCGACCTTGCCCTGCACCGCGGCCAGGTGCGTCTTCACCGTCGACAGGGACATGTACAGCTCGGCGCCGATCTCGGTGTTCGTCAGGCCGCGGGCCGCCGCCTTCACCACGTCCAGCTCACGCGCGGTCAGCGGTTCCTTCGGCGGATCGACCTGCCGCCTGGCGGACGCGCCCTCGAAGTGCTTCAGCAGCCGCACCGTCACCTGCGGCGACACCAGCGCGTCGCCGCGGTGGGCGGCCCGGATCGCTTCGATCAGCAGCGCCGGGCCGGCGTCCTTGAGCAGGAAGCCGCTCGCGCCGTTGCGCAGCGCGGTGTGCACGTACTCGTCCAGGTCGAAGGTCGTCACCACCACGACCTTCAGCGGGTCGGCGACGTCCGGCCCGGCCAGCTGGCGCGTCACCTCCAGCCCGTCCAGCCCGGGCATCCGGATGTCCAGCAGGCACACGTCCGGCCGCAGCTCACGCGCCTTCGTCACCGCCGCGACACCGTCCTCGACGTCGGCGACCACCTCGATGTCGTCCTGCGCGTCGAGGATCATCCGGAACCCCATGCGCACCATGCTCTGGTCGTCGGCGATCAGTACGCGAATCAAGCCTCTTCCTCCACCGGCAACCACGCCTCCACCACCCAGCCCCCGTCCGGCGCCGGGCCCGCGGCGAGCCGGCCGTGCAGCAGCTCGACCCGCTCGCGCATCCCGACGAGACCGTATCCCCCGGAACCTCCGGCCGGACGCGTCACCACTTGGTGTCCGTCGTCGGCCACCCGGATGTGCAGTTCGCCGTCCCGGACCTCGGCCAGCACGCACGCCCGCGTCGCGCCCGCCGCGTGCTTGCCGATGTTCGTCAGGGACTCCTGAACCAGCCGCAGCGCCGAGCGCGCCACCTCCTGCGGCAGGTCCGCGGGCACCCGCACGTCGGCCTCGGTGGGGACGCCGTGGTGCCCGGCCTCGACGAGCCGCCGCAGGTCCGCGTCCAGGTCCATGGTGGCCTGGTCGGTGACCGCCTCCCCGCCCGCGCGCATGCTGCCGACCAGCCGCCGCATCGCGGTCATCGCCTCGGTGCCCGCGGCCTCGATGCGTTCGATGACCTCCAGCGCGACCTTCGGGTTCTGGTCGGCGATCACCTTCGCCGCCTGCGCCTGCACGATGATCCCGGTGACGTGGTGCGCCACCAGGTCGTGCAGTTCCCGCGCCAGCGCCATGCGCTCGGAGTTCTGCGCGTCGGCGACCGCGGCCTCGACCACCTTGCGCCGCTCGGAGTCGCGGGCCCGGAAGTACAGCCCGGCGGCCACCGCGATCCCGAGCACGAGCACCGCGGCGATCACCAGGTCGCGCAGGTCCGACATGTCCGCCCGGCCCCGGCCGCTGACCACCGTGGTGAGCGTGGTGAACGCGACCGCGGCCGACATCAGCGCGATCGCGCCCCACGCCCGCTTCGGCTCGACCGACCGGACCAGCAGGACCACGACGATGATCCCGGCGACGATCTCGGTGAACGGCAACGCGCCGTAGCCCAGCAGGTACTGCCGCGGCGCGATCCACAGCGCAGCCGAGGTGGCGAAGATGATCCCGGCGAGCAGCAAGCCGGCGCGCAGCGGGCGGCGGGTCGCGTACACGGCCGTCGCGGCCGCGGCGAGCGAGCAGGTCAGCGCGGGCAGCGCCCGGATGTTGCTGTCCAGCAGCTGGTACAGCTCCAGGAAGACGGGCAGGCTGAGCGCGCCGATCAGAGGCCACTGCTCGCGCACCAGGTCACGCACCGCGCTCTCCTTGCGCGGCGCCTGCCCGCGCCGGAACTGCAGCCCGGTGAGCACCACGGCGACCAGCAGCACCATGCCGAGCAGCATCGTCTCGCTCAGCCCGCGACTGCCCGAGCCGTTGCGGTAGGCGGTGGCGAACAGGGTGGCGAGCACCAGCGTGGCGGTGCCGATGATGGACTCCGCCCACCGCACCCGCCGCACGCAGAAGAACACCAGCTCCAGCCCGGCGACGGTCTCGCTCAGCGACACGTTGCTCAGCAGCGTCGTATACGCCGCCGCGTCGGTCGCCCGGATCAGGAAGGTCGACGCGAACAACGTCGCGGCGCCCGCGAACACGGCCACCGCGGGCCGCGTCCGCGCCCACAACGCGCACGCGCCCAGCGCGACCATCCCGGGCAGCAGCAGGAGATCCCGGCCCCGCGGCCCAAGCGAGTCCACACTGGCCGGCAGCACCACCGCGAGATCGCACAGGAAGGCGGCGAGCAGCAGGACGCCTTCGAGACCCAGCCATCGCCAGGCCGAGGTCACGCGATCGGAGAACGGCACAACGGAACGGTAGAGGATCCGCGCGCCCCCGCACCTTGGCCGCCCGGCCACCCCGTATCGGCCGATCGGCCGATACGGGCACCCCGCCCCACCTGTGAACCTGCTGTGCGGGAACAACGGAAGGGGAAGGTTCATGACTCCACAAGGGAGTGTCGTGTTGTCCGGGCGGGGGCTCGTCAAGCGGTACGGCGAGCAGGTGGCGCTGGCCGGCGTCGACGTGGACGTCCACGCCGGGGAGGCGCTCGCCGTCGTCGGCCCGTCGGGGTCGGGCAAGACGTCGCTGCTGCACGTGCTGGCCGGGATCCTGCGGCCGGACGGCGGCGAGATCCTGCTGGACGGCAGGCGTGTCGACCAGCTGTCCGAGACCAAGCGCAGCGAGCTGCGGCGCACCGAGTTCGGTTTCGTGTTCCAGCAGGGGATGCTCGTGGCCGAGCTGTCCGCGGAGGAGAACGTGGCGCTGCCGATGCTGCTCGGGGGCGCCAAGCGCCGCGAGGCGATCGGCGCGGCACGGGAGTGGCTGGGCCGGCTCGGGCTGCGGGGCCGGGAGGGGTCCCGCCCCGGTGAGCTGTCCGGCGGCCAGGCGCAGCGGGTCGCGATCGCCCGCGCGCTGACGCACCGGCCGAAGGTGATCTTCGCCGACGAGCCGACCGGCGCGCTGGACACCCGCACCGGCAAGGACACCATGGACGCCCTGCTGGTCGCGGCCTCGGACTCGGGCACGTCGGTGGTCATCGTGACGCACGACGTGGAGCTCGCCGCGTCGCTGCCGCGCACGGTGACCATCCGGGACGGGCGCATCGCGGAGCAGGTGGGGGTGCTGCCGTGAGCCCGGTCCAGCTGGCGTTCAAGGTTCTGCGGGCGGACCGGCGGACCAGGACCGCCACCCTGCTCACCGCGGTGGGGGTCGCGGTGGCCACGGGTCTGGTCCTGTTGCTGCTGAGCCTGCCGTACGCGACGCAGGCCCGCGCCGAGCGCGCGGTGTGGCAGGAGCAGTACGGCTCCCGTGACGGCGGCACGCCGACCCTGTCGATCTCGTCGAGCGCCGACTACTTCGATGGCAGGCGGATCGACCGCGTGGACGTGGCCCAGCTCGCCAACGGGGTCGCGTTGCCCGCCGGGGTGCCGAAGTTCCCGGCGCCCGGCGAGGTGCTGGTGTCGCCGGAGTTGTACCAGGCGATGAACCGGCTGCCCGCCTCGCAGCTGGCCGACCGGTTCCCCGGCAAGGTGGTGGGCACCCTCGGCGAGGACGCCCTGCGGTTCCCGGACCAGCTCGTCGCGCTGGTCGGGCACACCCCGGAGACGATGCCGGCGAACGCGAACGAGCGGAACGGGTTCGTGCCGCCGTCGGAGGCGAGGGTGGACGCGCTGCTCACCCTGCTGGCCGGGGTCGGGGTCGTGGTGCTGCTGGTGCCGAGCCTGGTGCTGGTGGCCTCCTCGGCGCGGCTCATCGCGGCCCGCCGCGAGCAGCGGCTGGCGGCCCTGCGCCTGGCCGGCGCGACACCGGGACAGGTCGTGTCGATCACCGCGGCCGAGACCGGGATCGCCGCGGTCACGGGCGCGCTGCTCGGCTGGGCGATCAGCCCGCTGCTGTGGTCGCTGGCCCGGCTGGTGCCGTGGGACGGCGGCACCTGGCTCGCCGGTGACTTCCGCGTGCCGATCGGGCTGACCGTGTTCGTGCTGGTCGCGGTGCCCGCGCTGGTGCTGCTGGCCGCCGTGCTCGGGCTGCGGCGGGTGGTGAGCAACCCGGTCGGGGCGGTCGTGCAGCACACGCCGAAGCCGTTGCGTTGGTGGCGCCTGCTCTCGCTGCCGGCGACCGCGTTGTTCTTCTTCTTCGCGATCGAGCAGGGCGACGACGTCAACCTGATCCTGCTCGGGCTCGCGCTGATGATCGCCTCGGCGATGCTGGTAGGGCCGTACGTGACGGCGGTGATCGGCGGGTTCTTCGTGAGCCGCTGGCGCAAGCCGTCCGCGTTGCTGGCCGGGCGCCGGCTGCGCAACGACCCGCGCGGCGCCTACCGCGCTTCGGCCGGGGTCGTGCTCGCCGTGTTCACCGGGTCGATGGCGCTGACGCTGATGCCCAGCTTCGACGCGATGACCGGTGGCGGCGGGACCTACCGCGACTCGGTGCTGTCGGTGGACACCTCCGGGGAACGGGCGGGGACGATCGCCGCACAGGCCAACGCGACGCTGGAGCGCTACAACCTGCCCGCCCGCGCGGTGTCGATGCCGGAGGTGACGCTGAAGTCGGTGAACGGCTCCACCTACACCGGCGTGGTCGTCCCCTGCGCGGACGCGGTCAAGGTCTTCCGCGTGCAGGCCGCCTGCACCGGGCCGGGGATCTACAGCACCCACGACCTGGAGCTCGGCGGCTTCCGGGTGGCAGGCGACTACGACGCCGAAGGCGTGCCGTTCGCCGCGGGCACCGCGGTCAAGCCGATGACGCAGACCGACGACGACGGGTACGCGCCGCTGATCATCGACCCGGCCGTCATGCCGGCCGGAGTGGTGCCGTCGTACTCGCGGGTCGCCGTCGACACCACGCCGGCCGACCGCGAGCTGGTGCGCACCGCGCTGGTCGGCGCGGCCGGCGGCGAAAGCGTGTACAGCCGGGAGCTGTACCTGGACGGCCAGCGCGACCAGCTGGACGACCTGCGGCGCGTCACCGTCATCGGGGTGACGGTCGCGGCGATCCTGGCCGGGTGCAGCGCGGCGATCGCGACCGCCGGATCGGTGATGGACCGGCGCCGCACGTTCGGGGCGCTGATGGCGGCCGGCACGCCGACCCGGGTGCTGTCCAGGGCGCTGCGGATGGAGGCCGCGCTGCCCGCGCTGGTCGCCACGATCGGGTCCGGGCTGCTGGGAATGATCGCGGGCCTCGGGTTGTTCTCGATCATTCAGGAATCCCAGAACGCCTCGGCGGTGATCAGCCCGTGGCTGGTCGCGCCGGTGGTGCTCGGGTTCGCCGTGGCGGTGCTCGCCGCGTCGGTCTGCACCCCGGCCCTGAACCGGGTGCGCGCGGAACCGCTGGCCGACGAATGAGCTGGTCCGGCCGCCCCTCGTCGGGGGAGGGGCGGCCGGTCAGCCCACGCGTTCGAAGATCAGGTCCCGGCTGATCCGGCCCTCCTGGTCGGCCCGATGCTCGAACTTGGTGACGGGCCGCCAGCTCGGCCGCGGCGCCCAGTCGTCGAAGCGGTTGCGCAGCGCGGGCTCGGCGGAGCACACCTCGAGCATCTGCTCGGCGTAGTGCTCCCAGTCGGTGGCCATGTGCAGGATCCCGCCCGGCGCCAGCCGCGACGCCACCAGCTTGACGAAGTCCGGCTGCACCAGCCGGCGCTTGTGGTGGCGCTTCTTCGGCCACGGGTCCGGGAAGAAGATCCGCACCCCGGACAGCGAGTCCGGCTCGATGTGCTCCTTCAGCGCGATCACCGCGTCGCCGTGCAGCAGGCGCAGGTTCTCCAGGCCGAGCCGCTCGGCGCGCAGCATCAGCTGCCCGAGACCGGCCTCGTACACCTCGACCGCGACGTAGTTGACCTCCGGCTCGGCGGCCGCGAGCTGCGCGGTCGTCTCACCCATGCCGGAACCGATCTCCAGCAGCACCGGAGCCGGGCGGCCGAACCACCCGGCGAAGTCGATCGGACCGGGCGGCAGGTCGGCCACCCTGCGCCCGATGTCCGCCCACTGGCGCTCCCAGGCACGCTGCTGGCCGACCGTCATCCGGCCGCCACGCTGCACGTATGAAACGACACTCCGCAGGCGGGGTTCGTGCTCGCTCTCCACCCGCCCAAGTTAGCTGCCGTCCCTGATGCGGCCTGCGTGGCGGTGCGGGTAGCGGCCCCTCCCGCCAGCCCGCCACCGCCCTCAACGGACACGCTTACGCGTGACAGCCTCGGTCAAGGCGGCCCCTGGCTGCGGGATCGCCTCCTCATGAATCCCCGACCACCACCCCTGGTGGACGCGCTCCGCGCGGCTATGCCCGTTCAAACCCGCGGCGGTGCCGGCTGCCCGAGTGGTGCAAGCGGCTCCGCCACTTCTCCAGAGGAAAGCCCCTAGCGGACGGCCTCGAACTCCCCCAACCGGGAGCGCAGGCCGCCGACCCCGTTCACGGCGATCGGCGACGGCGTCGTGCCGGTGTGGGCCGGCAACACGTCGATCCACCCGTCGTGGCGGCTGGTGGTCAGGATCGTGGTGGGGATCTTGTGCCCGGAGCGCCCGTTCTCCGACGGCATGAACTCCCAGTACCCGGATTCGCCGTCCGCGGCCCACGGCACGTACTCCCAGCCGGGGCGCCGGGACAGCAGCTGCGCCACCCGGTCCTCGATGCGGAAACCGGTCTCCCGCGAGTCCAGCCTGCCCTCCGCGAGGGCCCGCAGCCACCAGGGCGCCGGGATCATCTCGCCCCGGGCGCTCACGGCGCGGAACAACGCCAGCACTTCGGCTTCGGCGGCGCGGTGGATCCACGCGCGCCGGATCTCCGCCGGTCTCGTCGCGGTGGCCACGATCCGGGGCAACTCCACGGCCTGCGACCATTCGAGCGCGTCGAGCGGTTCCAGAGCGGGCGGATGCGCGACGGCGCGCGGGGCGGCGATTTCCTGATCAATATCCACCGTCAAGGGTCACCTCCGTGGAGTCGCCTGACGTGGTGATTCCAGAATGCCTGGTCAGAGGCGGTGCGTCCGCTTCCTGTGAGGGCGACCACAGGTGCTTTACGCGGTATTAACCCAGGGGTCGTAACAGCATCATCCGATTAATCGATTCGACCTTTCCGAAGGTCGCCGGATGCACTACAGGCGAAGGCCCGGGCCACCCCCCGAATTCGGTGGCCCGGGCCGTTCTTCTTCCCCGTGCTCCGGTCCCCACCGGAGCGTTCCTGTGGTGGTCTTCGCTCAGGCGTCGCGCTTGCGAGCCGTGGCGACCGCGATGGCCAGCAGCCCGACGGCGACCGCCGCGAAGTAGGCCAGCGACCAGCCCTGCGACAGCACCGCGGTGGACATCGGCGCGCCCGCGTCGACGTTGCGGCCCATGTTCGACGCGCCGTCGCCGGTGAGGAACTTGTTGGCGACGTTGAACGGCAGCCACTGGTAGATGTCGTCGCCGATGCTCGGGATGAGCCGGATCAGGTCCTCGACCGCGAGCGCGTAGATCAGCAGCAGCGCGATGGCGCCGGCGCTGTGGCGGAGCAGGATGCCCACGGCCACCGCGATCACCGCGGCGAGCGCGTAGACCGCGCCGACCCCGGCCACGTTGATCCAGTCTGCGCCGGTGTCCAGCGCGAGCGGGGCGTTCGGCTTGAGCAGCAGCGCCAGCGCCCACGAGCCGAACGCGCTCAGCTCGCCGATGACCAGTGCGACCAGTGCGACCACTGTCGTCTTCGCGACCAGTGCGGCGGCCCGGTTGGGCACCGCCTGGAAGGTCGTGCGGATCGTGCCGAAGCGGTACTCGGTGGTGACCGCGAGAGCGGCCAGCACCATGATCACGGCCATGCCGAAGCTGTAGCCGAACTGGGTCGAGGCGACGGTGGCGGTGAACTCGCCCCCGTCGTCGGCGTTGCCGACGACCAGGGCGGAGAACCCGATCGTGGTGGCCAGGGCCACCAGTGCGCACCACCACGGCGAGCGGGTGGTGAACAGTTTCATCCGTTCCACGGCAAGCAAAGTCATGATGTTCGCGTCTCCCCTAGTTCGCCGGCTCGAGAGCGTGCCGGGCTTCGGTCTCCAGACCGGTGTGGTACTCCACGGAATCGCCCGTGATCTGCATGAACGCCTGCTCCAGCGAACCCGTCTGCGGGCTCAGCTCGTGCAGCACGATGCCGTTGCTCGCGGCCAGCTCGCCGATCTTGTCGCTGTCCAAACCGGACACCAGGATGCCGTCGTCGGTGTCGGTGGCGCTGTCGGCGGGCAGCAGCGAGCGCAGCTTCGCCAGCTGCGGGCTGCGCACCTTGACGGTGTTCTCGCTGGCCCTGGCCACGAACTCCTTCGTGGTGCTCTGCGAGATCAGCTTGCCCTTGCCGATGACCACGAGGT
This sequence comes from Amycolatopsis tucumanensis, assembly GCF_021654135.1. Classification (GTDB taxonomy): domain Bacteria; phylum Actinomycetota; class Actinomycetes; order Mycobacteriales; family Pseudonocardiaceae; genus Amycolatopsis_E; species Amycolatopsis_E tucumanensis. Next base: position 178,530 of record NZ_JAKGSD010000006.1, read on the forward strand.
TGGAGGCGGTCAGCGCCATCTCCGACAGCAGGTGGCTGGAGACGAAGACGGTGCGGCCCTCGTCGGCGAGGCGGTGCATGAACTTGCGGATCCAGAGGATGCCCTCCGGGTCGAGGCCGTTGACCGGCTCGTCGAACAGCAGCACCTCCGGGTCGCCGAGCAGTGCCGCGGCGATCCCCAGCCGCTGCGACATGCCCAGCGAGAACCCGCCTGCGCGCTTGCCCGCGACGCTGGTCAGGCCGACGATGTCCAGCACCTCTTCGACGCGGCGCGCCGGGATGTGGTTGGACTTCGCCATCCAGGCCAGGTGCGCTCGCGCCGAGCGGTTCGGGTGCACCCACTTGGCGTCGAGCAGCGCGCCGACGGTCCGAAGTGGATTCTTCAGTTCCGTGTAACGCTTTCCGCCGATGGTCACCTGGCCGCTCGTCGGATTGTCCAGGCCCAGGATCATCCGCATGGTGGTCGATTTCCCGGCGCCGTTCGGACCGAGGAAACCGGTCACCTCGCCGGGGGCGACGTCGAATGACAGATCGTTGACGGCGAGCGTTTTTCCGTAGTGTTTGGTGAGGCCCCGTGCCTCTATCATGGTTGCTCCCCTGTGCTGGTCAAAAGCCTGTTGTTCCCCGTGCGGCTCTCATGCTGACCGATCGGGGCACGCGTGCGCGTCATCCTGTGGTTCGAACTTCCCACCCGACTGCGGTAGTAGCCTCCCGCGATTCGCGTGCGCACGGGATCGGTGATGACCCTGAATCGCCCCTGAGCTTCGGGGCCCGATTTTGTCGGGGTCGGGCGTTATCGTGCCCGCATGACGGCGAAGACGGTGCTGGTGACGGGCGCGACCAGGGGGTGCGGTCGCGCGATCGCGGTGGAGCTCGGCCGGGGTGGGGCGACGGTGTACGTCACCGGACGTACGACCCGCGAGTCGTCGTCGCCGATGAAGCGGTCGGAGACGATCGAGGAGACGGCCGAGCTGGTGGACGCGGCGGGCGGCCGGGGCGTTCCGGTGCGGTGCGACTTCACGTCGGTGGCGGACGTGGACGCGCTGCGGGACCGGGTCGAGGCGGAGTCCGGCGGCCTGGACGTCCTGGTCGACGACGTCTGGGGTGGTGACCCGTTCGTCGACTTCGAGCGGCCGTACTGGGAGTCCAGCCTGGACGACGCGCTGACCCTGGTGCACAACGCGCTGGACACACACCTGATCGCGCTGCACCGGCTGTTGCCGCTGGTGGTGCGGCGCCTCGGCGGTTTCGTGATCGAGGTGACCGACGGCGACGACGACGAGTACGTGGGCGCGGGCATCCCGTACTACCTGGCGAAGTGCGGGGTGCGGGCGCTCGGCAGGGCGCTGGGCGCGGAGCTGGCGGCGAAGGGGTGCGTCGGCCTGTCGGTCACGCCCGGTTTCCTCCGCTCCGAGGCGATGCTGGACCTGTTCGGCGTCGCGGAGCCGAACTGGCGCGACGCGGTGACCGGCGCGGGCGGCCCGGACTTCGCGATCTCGGAGACGCCGTACTACCTGGCGCGTGGGGTGGCCGCGCTGGTGAACGACCCGGACGCGGCCCGTTTCGCCGGCCGCACGCTCGCCTCGTGGACGCTCATGCACGAGTACGACGTCACCGACGTGGACGGCACCCGGCCGGACTGGGGCCGCTGGTACGCGGAGGTCCACAAGGCGGGCCGCAACCCGGCGGAGGTGGACCCGGCCCCCTACCGGTGAGAGGATGACCGGCATGACGACCAGAAAGGGCCATGCCGCGTAGGCGCCCCGCACAGCTGCGCACCGGCCGGACGACCTGGCCGGAGCACCGCCGCATCCCGCAGGTCGGCGGGGTCTCCGCGGGCACCCTGCGCGCGATCGCCCACCTGGAACGCACCCGGCTGCACCCAGGCGCTGTCGCCGAGGCGGTGGCCGGCTGGTCCCGGTTCGTGCACGGCGCGGCCCGGCGCTTCGACGGCTACGCCCCCGAAGACTGCCCCTGCCCCGGCTGCCAGTGGGACGACCCGGTCGTGCGCCGGAAGACGCTGGCGGCGGTGCTGGCCGCACTGCCCGGTAGGGCGGCGCGTGAGCTGCGGTCCGTCCTCCGCCCTCTGGACGAGCGTTATCTGGCGCGCGCGGTGGCTGATCCGGAGTCGTATCGCGTGCGAGTGCTGCTCTTGTGACGCCACAGGCCGGAACCGTCGAGGACTGCCGCTCGGCGGGGCTGCCAGTCGAGTGGCGCGGTCGCGCGTCGGAAGGGGTGGCGGCGGTGCTGGCCGCACTGCCCCGTAAGGCGGCGCGTGAGCTGCGGTCCGCCCTCTGGACGAGCGCTACCTGGCGCGCACCGTCGCTGGTTCGGAGACGCATCGCCTGCGAGCGCTGCTCCTGTGACGCCACAGGCCGGAACCGTCGAGGACTGCCGCTCGGCGGGGCTGCCAGTCGAGTGGCGCGGTCGCGCGTCGGAAGGGGTGGTGGCGGTGCTGGCCGCACTGCCCCACAAGGCCGCGCGTGAGCTGCGGTCCGTCCTCCGCCCTCTGGACGAGCGCTACCTGGCGCGCGCGGTGGCCGACCTGGAGTTGTATCGCCTGCGGGTGCTGCTCTTCTGACGCCTCAGGCCGCACCGCCGACGGCTGTCCACGGCGGCGACCCACGCGCCGCCCACGCCGGAACCCGATGGCCACCTCGCGCGTGGCCGGCCGCCTCAGTGCGGCCACCGGCACGCCGGGGGGTCGCGAGCCGGAGCCGGCTCCGCCGCGCTGGCCCGGACGCGGGCGGCGCCACCCGGCGCCCAACGGCAAGCGATCGGTCGCCCCGAGCCAGGTGCCCCGCCGGGGCCGCCTCGCTCAGGCCAACCCGGGCCGGATCAACCCCGTCTCGTAGGCCAGCACCACCGCCTGCACGCGGTCCCGCAGTCCGAGCTTCGCCAGGATCCGTCCCACGTGCGTCTTCACCGTCGCCTCGGAGAGGAACAGCTTTTCCGCTATCTCCACATTGGACAGGCCCTTCGCGATGAGCACCAGCACCTCCCGCTCCCGCTCGGTCAGCACGTTCAGCTCGGCCTCGTCGCGCAGGGGGCCGCCGCCGCTCATGAAACGGTCCAGCAGCCGCCGCGTCACCGACGGCGACACCACGGCGTCCCCGGACGCCACCGACCGCAGCGCCGACACCAGGTGGTCCGGCGGCGTGTCCTTCAGCAGGAACCCGCTGGCCCCGTTCTGCAGCGCCGCGTACACGTACTCGTCCAGGTCGAAGGTCGTCATCACCAGCACCCGCGACGTGCCGGCCTCGACGATCCGCTTCGTCGCCTCCACCCCGTCCATCACCGGCATCCGCACGTCCATCAACACGACGTCCGGCCGCAGCGAACCGGCCAGTGACACCGCGTCCGCGCCGTTGCCCGCCTCGCCGACCAGGTCGATGTCGTCCTGCGCGCCCAGCACCATGCGGAACCCGACCCGCATCAGCTCCTGGTCGTCGACCACCACCACGCGGATCACGGGTCGAGCCTCACCGGGAAGCTCGCGTGCACCCGCCAGCCACCGCCCGGCCGCGGCCCCACCTGCAAAATCCCGCCGAACAGGTGCGCCCGTTCGCGCATCCCGATCACCCCGTTGCCTCCCGGCAGGTCCGGCCCGGGCACCAGCTCCCGCGCCTTCCCGGCCCCGTCGTCCACGATCTCCACGTCCACCAGGTTCTCGGTCCGCCGCACCCGCACCTCCGCCCGGGCCCCCTGACCGGCGTGCTTGAGCGTGTTGGTCAGCGACTCCTGCACGATCCGGTACACGCCGAGCGACACCCCGGCAGGCAGTTCGGCGAGCGACCCGTCGATCGACAACTCCACCGGCACCCCCGCGGTCCGCACCCGCTCCGCCAGGTCGGCCAGCGACTCCGCGGTCGGCTGCGGGATGCGCGGCTCCCCGGCCACCTCTTCGTTGCGCAGCACCTGCAGCAGCCGCCGCAGCTCGGTCAGCGCCTGCCTGCCCGTCTCGGAGATCGTGCGCACCGCCCGCTCGGCCAGCTCCGGGTTGGACCGCAGCGCGTAGGACGCCCCGTCGGCCTGCACCACGATCACGCTCACCGCGTGGGCGACCACGTCGTGCAGCTCCCGCGCGATCCGCCCGCGCTCCTCGGCCACCGCGATCCGCCCGGCCTGGTCGCGTTCGGTCTCCAGCAGGTGCAGCCGCGCCTCCATCTCCGCGTGGTAGGCCCGGCGCGCGCCGACGAACTCGCCGAGCACCCAGCACAACGCGAAGATCAGCCCGATGAACAGCAGCGGCGCCCAGCCCTGCGGCGACCAGCCGGCCCACATCTGCACCACGCTGATCACGGCCTGCGCGGCCAGGTACAGCGCGGCCTGCCGCCGCCCGACGTAGACGACCACCGTGTACAGCGCCACGCAGCTCGCCGTCGCGCTGCCGACCCCCAGCTCCAGCGCGCTGTGCGGCACTGTCATCAGCAGGATCACGTAGGCGGTGACCACCGGGTACTTCCGGCGGAACGCCACCGGCCCCACCATCGCGAGGTCCAGCGGGATCGCCACGTACCACCGCTGACCCTCGCTGGGCTCGGCCCGCGCGACCAGGAACAACAGATCCATGAGCAGCAGCAACACGGCGAGCAGGACGTCCCCGACCATCGGGTGCGCCCGCATCCACAAGCTCAGTCGCCGCACACCGTTCACCCTAGGTCGGCGGCGGTCCACTCCGCGTCATCCCGAGGTATCACCGCACGTGGGACTTCGGGCCGAGCTTCATGGCAGGATTCGGGGGCACAACGCAGGCACCGGGAGGGGGCGACGTGACGGCGACGACGGATCAGGGCCGCCTGGCCGGTCCGCTGTCGGTGTCGGTGGCCAACCTCTGCCGCCGCCTGCAGCCGCAGGTTTCCGCCCGCACCGCCGCCGGGTTCGCCGAGGTGCTGCGCCGCCTCGGCGCGCCGCTGCAGGTCGCGGTCGCCGGGCGCATCAAGTCCGGCAAGTCGACGCTGGTCAACGCGCTGATCGGGCGGCGGGTCGCGCCGACCGACGTGGGCGAGTGCACCCGCCTGGTGACCCGCTTCCAGTACGGCACGGTCGACCGCATCGAAGTGGTCTTCGCCGGCGGACACAAGCAGGTGCTGCCGTTCGCGCCGGACGGGTCCATCCCGGCCGAGCTGGGCGTGGACATCAGCAAGGTCTCGCACATCGAGGCGTACCTGACCAGCGCGGTCCTGCAGGAGATGACCGTCATCGACACCCCCGGCCTCGGCTCGCTGGACGCCGCGTCGGTGTCGCGCACCGAGCAGTTGCTGGGCGCGGCCCACGCCGAAGAAGGCGGCGACGAGCTGGACGAGACCTCGCGCAACGCGGTCGCCGGCGCGGAGGCCGTCCTCTACGTCGTGACCCAGGGCGTGCGCGCGGACGACCAGCAGGCGCTCGCCGCGTTCACCGCCGCGACCGCGAGCCGCGAGGCCGGCCCGGTCAACGCGATCGCCGTGCTGAACAAGGCCGACACCATCCCGCCGGAGTCCGTCGAGGGTTCCGGCGGCGACGTGTGGCGGGCCGCGTCGATCCTCGCCGAGAAGCAAGGTCTGCTGCTCAAGCCGCGGGTCGCCGACGTGCTGCCGGTGATCGGGCTGATCGCCGAGTCGGCCGAGTCGGGCAACTTCACCTCCGCCGACGCCGACGCGCTGCGCCAGCTGGCCGCTCTGGACGACGCGACGCTGGAGACCATGCTGATGGCGGCCGACATCTTCACCAGCTGGGACTGCGACGTCCCGGCAGGCACCCGCCTGCGGCTGCTGGAGAAGCTCGACCTCTACGGCATCCGCCGCGCCATCGACGCGATCCGCGCCGACTCGGCGATCACCGCGGGCGCCCTGCGCAGGCTGCTGCTCAGCGCCTCCGGTCTGGACGCCGTCCGCGCCCGGCTGAACACGGTCTTCGCCGCCCGCGCGGACGGGATCAAGGCCGCCGCCGCGCTCGCGTCGGTCACCGCGCTGGCGCACGCTTCCGGCGACCCGGCCGAGCGGCAGCGCGTGCACGACGCCATCGAGGTGCTGCTCGCCAAGCCCGAGGCGCACCAGCTGCGCCTGCTGGAGGCGCTCACGCTGGTCGTGGCCGGCGCGGTCGACATGCCCGAGGACCTGGCCGAAGAGGTCCTGCGGGTGGGCAGCAACGCCGACATCGACGAGCAGCTGGGCCTGCCCGGCGCGTCCCGGCCGGAGCTCGCCGCGCACGCGCTGGAGCGCGCCGGCTGGTGGCGGTCGTTCGCGTCCTTCGGCGCGACGCCCGCGCAGAGCCGGGTCGCGCACGTCGTGCACCGGGCGTACTTCCTCATCTGGCAGCAGCTGAGATGAACGAGGGGTGGTGAGCGTGGCTTCCTGGTTCCGGCGCCGGTCCGCGGACGACTCCCCGACCGGGCAGATCCCCGGCGCGCAACTGGCGAAGATCATCGACGAAGTCGAGGGAACCACAGCGGCGCAACCCCCGTCCAACACCGATGTGAACCGTGTATCCGATCTGGCCGCCGCCGGCCCGGAAGCGCTGGAGCAGGCGCGGGCCGACCGGCAGGAGCTGATCCAGCTCTGCCTCTACGCCCTGGACCGGGCGCGCAGCGGGGGCGTGGTCGAGCGCCTCGAACAAGGGCTGGCCCGCGTCGGGGTGGAGGCGGTGCGGCCGGACGGGCAGCGGTTCGACCCGTCCGTGCACGAGGCAGGCGGCGCGATCAAGACCGACGACCCGGCGCTGGACGGCGTGGTCGCCGAGACCGAGGTCGTCGGGTTCACCGACGGCGGCCGCCTGCTGCGCGCGCCCGTCGTGACGGTCTACACGAAGCGCTAAGGTCCGGTCGTGACCGCTCCGCCGCTCTCGTCCCTGCCCAACCAGGTCAAGCAGGCCCGCGAAGCACTGCTGACCCTGCTGCGGGAGAACGACCCGAAGGCGGCGGCGTGGGTCGAGGAGGTCCGCCGGTCGCGGCCGAAGAAGCCGCAGGTGGTGGTGGTCGGCGAGACCAACCGCGGCAAGAGTTCCCTGGTCAACGCGCTGCTGGCGACCCCAGGTCTGTCCCCGGTGGACGCCGACGTCGCCACCGCCGGCTACCTCGTCTTCGACCACGCCCCGGAGTGGGGCGCGCAGGCCTGCTACCCCGGTCAGCTCGCGCCGGTCGCCGTGCCGCTGCCTGAACTCGTTCGCTGGGTCTCGGCCGCGCACGAGCTGCCCGACGGCCAGCTGCCGCCGCGGTACGTCGAGGTCACCGGTCCCGTCCCGATCCTGGAGCGAGTGTCGCTGGTGGACACCCCCGGGGTCGGCGGGCTCGATTCGATGCACGGCGAGCTGGCCGCCGAAGCCGCGGCGAACGCGACCGCGCTGCTGTTCGTCGTCGACGCCTCGGCCCCGTTCACCGCCGGTGAGCTGGAGTTCCTGCGCCGCGTCGGCGATCGCGTGGAGACCGTGGTGTTCGCACTGTCCAAAACGGACGCCTTCCGCGGCTGGCGCGAGGTGCTGGAGGCCGACCGGCGGCTGCTGGCCGAGCACGCGCCGCGCTTCGCCGACGCGGTGTTCCACCCGGTGTCGGCGCGGATGTTCGAGATGGCCGCGAAGGCGCCGAACGAGCAGGCCGCGGTGATGCTGCGGGAGCGGTCTGGTGTGATCGAACTGCAGGCCGCGCTGCAGGAACTCGTCGTCGGCCGGTCGGCGATGCTCGGCGAGGCGAACACGCTGCGGGCGCTGTCCAGCGCGCTCGGCGAGGTGCACGCCGGGCTGCTGGCCGAGCAGCGGGCCCTGTCCTCCGGCGAGGCCGAGGCGGAGCGGTTGCGTGAGCGGCGCGACGAGCTGGCGGCCGAGCGCAAGACGTCCACCCGCGGCTGGCAGCTCAAGCTGCGCGGCGAGATCCAGCGGGCCAGGGTCGACCTCGGCCACGAAACCAGCCGCCAGGTCCGGGACGCCCAGTCCTACTTCCGCGCCCAGATCGACAACGCCAAGCGCGACCAGCTGACCCAGCTGCCGCAGCAGGTGGACGCGGCGCTGCAGATGATCTCCCAGCGCGTGTCGGCGACGATGGCGCAGCGGTTGAACCGGGTCACCGAGATCGCGCTGGCCGAGCTGTTCGCGCCGGAGGAGCTGGACGTGATCCGCTCGCAGTTCCTGCGCGCGGGCGGCCCGCAGGTGGTGCTGCGGCCGCCGGACCGCAAGCCGTCCACGCCCGAGGACAAGCTGCTCATCTTCATGGGGATCTCCGGTGGCGTCGGGGCGGGCAAGATCGCCGCGCTGCCGCTGGCCGGGGTCGCCCTGCTCAACCCGGTGGTGCTGCCCGCGACGATCGTCGTCGGCCTCGGCGCGGGCTGGTGGATGGCCCGCACCCGGCGGCACGCGGCGGACAAGCAGCACCTCAAGCAGTGGCTGGTCGAGTCGATCGCCGAGGCGCGTTCGATCCTCGACCAGCTGGTGGCCGAGCAGCTCATCGAGGCCGAACAGCAGCTGTCGCTGGCGCTCGACGAGGCGCTGTCCCGCCGGATCGACGCCATCGAGGCCGAACTCAAGCAGGTCGACAAGTCGATCAAAATGGGCGCGCAGGAGCGGGCGAAGAAGCTGGCCGCGGTGAGCCGGAAGCTCAAGGAGACCGGTGACGGCCGTGATCGGGCCGAGACCCTGCTCGGGCGCATCCGCACCCTGCGTGAGCAGGCCTGAGAGGGTCGGTTGTGCCGGGGAACCGAACCGGCCTAACGTGAGTCAAAGCGTGTGACTTCATTGGTGTGAGATTGGGGAGTTCGGCGTGTGGATCGATGAGACCGGCGGGGTTGAGCCCACCGACGCCACGACCTCCGACGGTGACCTGGAGATCACGGTCGACGGGCAGACCTACACGGCCGAAGAGAACATGGACCTCAACCACGACGGGGTCAACGAGACGGTCCGCCTCGACAACGCCGACGGCACGATCACCGCGTACGTCGACACCGACGACGACGGGCGCGCCGACCAGTACGTGCACACCGACACCGAGGGCAACGTCGTCGACCTGGCCCGCTACGACGAGACGACCGGCGACTGGGTCGCCGACCACGACTCCGAGGCGGGCGAGCCGGACGCCACCGAGACCGGCCGCGCGGGCGAGATCACGGCGGACATGTCCGACGGCACCGTCGAGGTCGGCCCGGCCACTGTGGACAGCGACAACGACGGCACCGCCGACAGCGCGGTTGTCACCGACGACCAGGGCAACACGCGGGTCTTCACCGACGTCGACGGCGACGGCCAGGCCGACGTCCAGACGATCATCACGCCCGAGGGCGAGACGACCACGTACCAGCACACCGGCCCCGGCGAGTGGACCGAGACGACGAACGGTTTCACCGCCGAGGTGCCGCCGGACAGCGACCAGCTGTGGGGCGGCAGCGGCGCACAGGCCGTCGAAGGGGTCGCGAAGATCGACTCCGGCACCGGGCAGTGGATCTCCCAGAACTGACGGCCGCGGAACCGAACTTCCCTGAACTGACCGGTAACCACGGCGAAATCAGGCCCCGATCGTCCCTCGCGGACGGCGGGGCCTGATCGCGTTTCCGGGCAAATCACCCACCCCCGGATATCGGCGAGATCACGCGCAAGCCGAAGAACTTTCTCCGCTACGCCGGTTCAGCGATATCTGAATCGATTCCCTGATCGTTCTTGTGAGAGAACCGACAGGTCAGGCCTCGGTTACCGGCCGTCCATCCGGCTACCCTCGGGGAATCCCAGTATTTCCAGCACACCGGTAGGGCAGCCGGTGTGCGAAGCCATTCGGTCGCCGGCGACGGAGCGCTTCCCCGGACTCACTGTCCGGGGTCGTGCTCCTGCCGTCGAAGTCAGGAGAAGGAATGACTGCAGTAGCCATCCCGGGACTGGACAAGGCGCCGACGTCGCACAGCGGTGTGCTTGCGTGGGTACGGGAGGTCGCCGAGCTGACCACCCCTGACCGAGTGGTGTGGTGCGACGGCTCCGACGAGGAGGCCGAGCGCATCAACAACGAGCTGGTCGAGGCCGGCACGTTCGTCCCGTTGAAGGCGAAGCCGAACTCCTTCTGGGCCGCCTCGGACCCGAGCGACGTCGCGCGGGTCGAGGAGCGGACCTTCATCTGCTCCGAGAACGAAGAGGACGCCGGGCCGACCAACAACTGGATGCACCCGGACGAGATGCGCGCCACCATGACCGAGCTCTACCGGGGCTGCATGCGTGGCCGGACGATGTACGTCATCCCGTTCTGCATGGGCCCGCTCGGCGACGAGAACCCGAAGCTGGGCATCGAGGTCACCGACTTCGCCTACGTCGTGGCGTCGATGCGGGTGATGACCCGCATGGGCACCAAGGCGCTGGAGAAGTTCGTCACCGACGACGGCACCGAGCGCGAGTTCGTGCCCGCTCTGCACTCGGTCGGCAAGCCGCTGGAGCCGGGCGAGAAGGACGTCGCCTGGCCGTGCAACGACACCAAGTACATCTCGCACTTCCCGGAGAGCCGGACGATCTGGAGCTACGGCTCGGGCTACGGCGGCAACTCGCTGCTGGGCAAGAAGTGCTACTCGCTGCGCATCGCCTCCGTCATGGCCCGTGACGAAGGCTGGCTCGCCGAGCACATGCTGATCCTCAAGCTGATTTCGCCGGAGAACAAGGCCTACTACGTGGCGGCCGCGTTCCCGAGCGCGTGCGGCAAGACCAACCTCGCAATGCTGCAGCCGACCATCCCGGGCTGGCGCGCCGAGACCATCGGTGACGACATCGCGTGGATGCGGTTCGGCGAGGACGGCCGCCTGTACGCGATCAACCCCGAGTTCGGCCTGTTCGGCGTCGCGCCGGGCACCGGTGTGAAGACCAACCCGGTGGCGATGAAGACCATCGAGGCCGGCAACACCGTCTTCACCAACGTCGCGCTGACCGACGACGGCGACGTGTGGTGGGAGGGCATGACCAAGGAGGCGCCGGCGCACCTCACCGACTGGAAGGGCCGCGACTGGACCCCCGAGTCGGACGAGCCCGCCGCGCACCCGAACTCGCGCTTCTGCACCCCGATCGCGCAGGTCCCGACGCTCGCGCCGGAGTGGGACGACCCGAAGGGCGTGCCGATCTCGGCGATCCTGTTCGGCGGCCGCCGCGCCACCACGGTCCCGCTGGTGACCGAGGCCCGCGACTGGCAGCACGGCGTGTTCATGGGCGCCACCATGTCGTCGGAGAAGACCGCGGCCGCGGCGGGCAAGGTCGGCGAGGTGCGCCGCGACCCGATGGCGATGCTGCCGTTCCTCGGCTACCACGCCGGCGCGTACTTCCAGCACTGGCTGGACACCGGCAAGAACGCCGACGCCGCCAAGCTGCCGAAGATCTTCTACGTCAACTGGTTCCGCCGCGGTGACGACAAGCGGTTCCTGTGGCCGGGCTTCGGCGAGAACTCGCGCGTGCTCAAGTGGATCGTCGAGCGTCTCGAGGGCAAGGCCGGCGCGGTCGAGACCCCGGTCGGCCTGGTGCCGCGCGCCGAGGACCTCGACCTGGACGGCATCGCCGAGCCGATCGAGGACGTCCAGGAGTCGCTCGCGGTCAAGCCGGAGGAGTGGCGCCAGGAGATCCCGCTGATCGAGGAGTGGTTCGCCAAGATCGGCGACCGGGTGCCCTCCAGCCTGCACGACGAGCTGGCGGCCCTGAAGCAGCGCCTCGGCTGAGTTTTCCGCCGCGCGAACGGCCATCCCCGGTTCCGGCCGGGGGTGGCCGTTTCGCCGTTTTCGGCTCTATGGTCGGAACATGCTGGGGATGCGCTTCGGTGTGAACATGATGGAGCCCGGATCGCGGGCCGAGTTCGTGGACAAGGTGCGGCGGGCGGAGGAGCTGGGCTTCGACGTCGTGACCGTGGCCGATCACCTGGGGATGCCGGCGCCGTTCCCGGCGCTGGTGCTCGCCGCGGAGGCCACGTCGACGGTGCGGCTGGGCACGTTCGTGCTCAACGCGCCCTTCTACCACCCCGCCGTGCTGGCGCGGGACGTCGCGACGACCGACCAGTACAGCGGCGGGCGGCTGGAGCTGGGTCTCGGCGCGGGGTACGTGCGCGAGGAGTTCGAGGCGGCCGGGCTGCCGTGGCCGGGGCGCCGGGTCGACCACGTCGAACGGACGGTCGTGGAGCTGCGCAAGCTGTTCGGCGACCCCGAGCACCAGCCGCGCCCGGCGCAGGACGGCGGGCCGCCGCTGATGCTGGGCGGCTGGGGCGACCGGATGCTGGCGCTGGCCGCGGAGTACGCGGACACGATCGCGCTGACCGGCGCGCCGACGGCGAAGGGCGGCGGACTGGTCGGCCTGGCCGGCGCGGACGCGTTCGCCGAGCGGGTGTCGTTCGTGCGGTCACGGCTGGGCGCCCGCACGGCGGAGATCAACGTCCTGGTGCAACTGGTCGTGGTGACCGACGACCGCCGCGCCGCACTGGCCGACCTCCAGCGGTTCGCGCCGGAGATGAGCGTCGACGCGATCGGCGAGCTGCCGACGCTGCTGGTCGGTTCGGTGCCGGAGATCGTCGCGCAGATCGAGCGCATGCGGGAGCAGTTCGGGATCACCTACGTGTCGGTGCTGGAACGCAGCCTGGACGCGTTCGCCCCGGTGCTCGAGCAACTGAAGTAACCGCGAGCCCCACGCTCCGCGCCGCGAGTCCCACGCTCGGCGCCGCGAGTTCCGCGCTCCGCCGCGCGAGCCGCACGCTGGCGCCGGGCGGGTGATTCCGCGCTCAGGGTCGCAAGTCCGTGCTCCGCGCCGCGAGTTCCACGTTCAGCGCCGCGAGTTCCACGCTCCGCCGCGCGAGTCCCGCGCTGGGTGGCGTGAGTTCTGCGCCAAGTGCCGCGAGTTCCACCCTCGGCGCCGTGAGTTCCACGTTCCGGTGCGCGAGTTCGCCGTCAGCCGGTCGGTACGCCGGTGATCGCGTCGCGCAGGGCGTCCAGTGGGAGGCCGACCGCGTCCGCGAGTGCGACCACCGTGAAGAACGCAGGCGTCGGGATGCGGCCGGTCTCGATCTTGCGCAGCGTCTCGACCGAGACGCCGGCCTCCAGCGCCACCTCGGCCATGCTGCGGGAACCCCGCGCGGCTCGCAGTGCGGCACCGAGACGCTCGCCGCGTTCGCGTTCGGCTTCGGTCAGCGGGACTCGCACCATGTCCACAGTCTATCCGCCCACCTGTCCCCAGCCTGTGGACAACTCTGTGCACAGGCTGGGGACTACCAGAAGAAAGGGGGCGTGAAAACCGCCGGAACGGCAACTCTTCTGCTGTGTCGCACGTCTCACTCATACCAGTCGGAGAGGAGGCCGCCATGTTGCTGGCCGGCGGACTGATGTTCGTGTTGACCCTGGTCTACCTGGTGTTGTGCACCTGCACGGGCCGGTTCCGCGAACTGAAGGAAGAACTGAAGAACCCCGCCGAGAACGAGCCCGGCGGGGTCCTGAAGACCGAGAACTAGGCGGTCGGGTCGGGCAGCGGCATACCAGGCAGCGTCTGGTCCCGCGGCACCACCCCGTCCACGAGGAAGTCCTCCACAACCTTGTCCACCGCCGCGTTGCCCCCGGCGTAGATCCCGTGGTCACCCTCGCCGGTCACGGTGATCATCCGCGAGCCCTTGAACGCGCGGTGCGCGCGCTCGGCGCCCTCGATCGGCGTCGCCGGGTCGTGCGTCGACTGCACCATCAGCACCGGCGGGACGCCCCGCCCGTCCAGGACCGGAAGCGGCTCCGGCTTGTTGTTCCAGAAGATGCACGGCTGGATCAGCCACCCCCAGCCCAGCAGCGGGTACTGCGGCCCCAGCTGCGCCGACTGCCGCACCGCCGTGTTCCGGTTGCCGAACCACGGACCCTCGTTGCACGGGATCGTCCAGAAGCTCGCGTCGTAGGCGTCGTCGTAGTCGGTGGGCACCACCAGCGGCTGCGGGCCGACCGCGTCGGTCACCGCCTTCACCTGGTCCAGCAACGCGGTCTGCTGCTGGGCCGACGCCGTCCCCTGCGTCAGGTTCCGCACGTTGACCAGGTAGTCCGCCAGCTCCGGGAAGTACCGCTTGTTGTACAGCTCGGAGGCGATGAACGAGTCCAGCGCGTTGGCCGACAGCTTCGTCCCGTCGACCTCGACCGGGTTCTGCGTGAGGGCGTAGCGCACCTGCTCGTAGGTCTGCCGGGTCATCTCCGCGGTCGTGCCGAAGTGGTACAGGCTGTCGTATTTCGCCATCCACGGCAGGAAGTCCTCCCGCCAGCGCCGCTCGAAGCCCAGCGGCTGCCAGTCGAACGACTTCTGCCACGTCGTGGTGAACTCGGTGTTCGAGTCGAGCACGAACTTGCCGGTGCGGTCCGGGAAGGCCTGCGCGTAGTGCGCGCCCATCCAGGTGCCCGCCGAGTAGCCGACCCAGTTGATCTTCTGCCGCTTCAGCAGCACGCGCAGCAGGTCGAGGTCGTTGATCGTCTGCCGGGTGTTGATGAACGGCCCGAGGTCGCCGGACTTCACCTGGCACGAGTCGGCCGCGTACTCGGTGGCATCCAGGATCAGCTTCAGGTTCTCCCGGCTGCGGTCCCGCGGGTCGAGGTCGCTGCCGGTGCCGATCGCGCCGCCGCAGGTGATGTTCGTGCTCTTGCCGGTGCCGCGCGGGTCGAACCCGATGATGTCCTGGTGCTCACGCACCCGCGTCTGGTTGCGCAGCCGCGCCGGGAACATCCGGCCGGGAGCGCCCGGGCCGCCCGGGTTGACGAACGTGCTCTCCGTCGCCTCGCCGGTCGCCTTGAGCCTGCTGACCGCGATCGTCACGTCGATGCCCTGGTTCGGCGCCGACCAGTCCCGCGGCGAGAGGTAGGTGGCGCACTCAATGCCCTCGGCGCCGGGAGGCGGGGTCTGCCCCGACAGCTCGTCGGGCGTGCAGGTGTGCCAGTTCAACGTCTGGAGGGCGTAGCGATCCGGGATGCCGGCCGAGTTCAGTGCGGGCCCGGCCGGCGCCGCGATCGCTGGTGTGCCCGCCGCCAGCAGGGTGCCGGCCAGAGCCGGGATCACCACCGCCCAGCGCGTCCGTGTCATGCTCGCCCCTTCGTCACTAGCCGCAGCCGCGCGCATACCCCGCGGCGCGCCTATTCATATCGGCCGGGCCGGGGCCGGGCAACCTGCGTTCGTCGGGTGTTGCGCTGATCAAATCGATACTCGGGCACGCGTGACGGCGGGGAGGTCAGGACTTAAGGTCAACGCGGCCATTCCCCGTCCAAGTGAGGTCACATGTCTGGCAAAGCCGCCGGGAAGGTCACCGGGCTCCAGATCAGCCCGTGGAACCTGATCCTGCTGTTACCACTGCTGATGCTCGTCACGCCGTGGTTCAACTTCGACAAGCCGCGGTTGCTGGGACTGCCGTTCTTCTACTGGTACCAGTTCCTCTTCGTGTTCGTCGGTGTCGTATCCGTGGCGATCGTCTACGTGATGACCAAGGGGAAGCCGGTCGTGACGGGCAAGCCGGACCGGCTCGCGGCCGAAGAGCTGGACGAGGGTGAGAAGTGATGGCACTGGCGCAGGCGCCCGGCAGCGGGCTGCAGTGGGTGGAGCTGAGCGTTTTCGTCCTGCTGTTCCTGGTGGTCAGCGTGATGGGCTTCGTCGCGTCCCGGTGGCGCGCGGCGGCCTCGCTGGACCACCTCGACGAGTGGGGCCTCGGCGGCCGCAAGTTCGGCTCGTGGATCACCTGGTTCCTCGTCGGCGGTGACCTCTACACCGCCTACACGTTCGTCGCCGTGCCCGCGCTGGTGTTCGGCGCCGGCGCGCTGGGCTTCTACGCCCTGCCCTACACGGTGATCCTGTACCCGATCGTCTTCCTGCCCGCGCTGCGGATGTGGTCGGTGTCCCGCTCGCGCGGCTACGTGACGCCGGCCGACTTCGTGCGCGGCCGCTACGGCTCGCCGACGCTGGCGCTGCTGATCGCGATCACCGGCATCGTCGCGACCATGCCGTACATCGCGCTGCAGCTGGTCGGCCTGGAAGCGGTGCTGCGGACGATGGGCCTCAACGGCGGCGGCATCGCCGGTCACCTGCCGCTGCTGATCGCGTTCCTGGTGCTCGCGCTCTACACCTACCAGTCGGGCCTGCGCGCGCCCGCGCTGATCGCGTTCGTCAAGGACGGCCTGATCTACATCGTCATCCTGGTCGCGGTGTTCTACCTGCCGTCCAAGCTCGGCGGCTGGTCGCACATCTTCGACGTGAGCCAGCAGAAGCTGCAGACGCCGGACCCGAAGACGGGCAACCCGTCGGGCTCGATCCTGCTGACCGCGAACAACCAGCTGCAGTACATCACCCTGGCGCTGGGTTCGGCGCTGGCGCTGTTCCTGTACCCGCACTCGCTCACCGGCGTGCTCGCCTCGCGCGGCCGCAGCGTGATCAAGCGGAACATGATCGCGCTGCCCGCGTACTCGCTGCTGCTGGGCCTGCTCGCGCTGCTCGGCTACGTCGCGCTGACCGCGGGCGTCAAGCCGATCACCAACGCGGCCACCGGCAACGCCGACTCCAACACCGTGGTGCCGGTGCTGTTCGACACGCAGTTCCCGTCGTGGTTCGCGGGCGTGGCGTTCGCCGCGATCGGCATCGGCGCGCTGGTGCCCGCGGCGATCATGTCCATCGCCGCGGCGAACCTGTGGACCCGCAACATCTACAAGGAGTACCTGAAGCGGGACGCCACGCCGGCGCAGGAGGCCAAGCAGGCCAAGCTGGCGTCGCTGGTCGTGAAGTTCGGCGCGGTCGCGTTCATCCTGTTCATCGACCCGCAGTTCTCGATCGACCTGCAGCTCATCGGCGGTGTGCTGATCCTGCAGACCCTGCCCGCGGTGGCGATCGCGCTGTACACGCGGTGGCTGCACCGGTGGGGCCTGATCGCCGGCTGGATCGTCGGCATGGTGTGGGGCATCATCATGCTCTACGGCATCCCGAACCCGAAGACGGGCAAGGCGCACTTCGGCGGTTCCGCGCTCGCGCTGGACAAGCTGTCGATCTTCGGCTGGCACCCGTTCTCGGGCTCGATGGTCCAGATCTACCCCGGGTTCGTGGCGCTGATCGCGAACCTCGTGGTGGCCGTGATCGTCACGGTGATCGCCCGGAGCCTGAAGATCTTCAACGGCACCGACGACACCGAGGGCACCGACTACCACGCCGACGAGCACGACAAGGATCTACGCCCCATCGGCGCGGCGCACTAGGGAGGAAGAACGTGGACAGCCGGTTCGGTGTCACGGAGCTGGAAGACCTGCCCGAGGACCTGCGGGAGCGCATCGGCGTGATCGCGGAGAAGTCGGGGTTCGTGCCGAACGTCTTCCGCGCGCTGGGGCACCGGCCGGCTGAACTGCGTGCCTTCCTCGACTACCACGACGCGCTCATGGAACGCACCGACGGCCTGAGCAAGGCCGAGCGGGAGCTGGTCGTGGTGGCGACGTCGGGGGCGAACCACTGCACCTACTGCGTGGTCGCCCACGGCGCGATACTGCGGATCCGCGCGAAGGACCCGCAGCTGGCCGACCGGGTCGCCACCAACCCGTGGCAGGTCGAGCTGGACGAGCGGGGCCGCGCGATCGTCGACCTGGCGCTCGCGCTGGCCCGCAAGCCGGAACTGTTCGGGGAGGCCGACATCGAGGCAGCCCGCAAGGCCGGGCTGACCGAGGACGAGATCTGGGACGTCGGCGCGATCACCGCGTTGTTCGCGATGTCCAACCGGCTGGCGCACCTGACCGCGTTGCGGCCGAACCCCGAGTTCTACGCGATGGGCCGCGATCAGAAGCGGTAGAGCGACTCGTGCAGGTCGCGCTGGATCTCGTACTTGCGGAGCAGGCGGCCGAGCAGCCGGGCCCACCACTTCGCCGGGTGCCGGTAGGCGCGCACCCACAGCGGCGGGATGCGGTCCGGCACGCGCGGGTCGGCCTTCGGGCGGAACTTGTCGCCGGTGAGGACGACGGTCGGGTGCCCGCGCGGGCAGGCCGTGGTCACCGAGATGACGCCGGGCGTCAGGTTGTGCACCCACTCCACCTCGTCGATGCCCATCAGGGTCCGGGTGTCGCAGGTTTCGCAGTAGACGACGAACACGTGGTCACAACTCCCGCCGCCAGGTCTCGCCGACGAGGTCGTGCCCGAAGCTGTGGTGGGGTTGCGAGTCGACGAGTTCGAACCCCGCCCGCCGGTAGATGTGCCGCGCGGCGGCCAGGACGCTGTTGGTCCACAGCTCCATCGCGGTGTAGCCGTGCGCCCGCGCGAAGGCCAGGCACTCGTCCACCAGGCGCTTGCCGACGCCGCGGCCGCGGGCGTGCGGTTCGACGAGCAGCAGGCGCAGTTTCGCGGTCTTGTCGTCCGAGCCGCGGACGCAGAACACGGAGCCGACGCGCTCCCCGCCCAGCTCGGCGATCCACCCGGCCTCGCGCGCCGGGTCGTAGTGCTCGACGTAGTCGGCGATGATCCGGGCGACGAGGGCTTCGTAGGTGGCGTCCCAGCCGTACTCCTGTGCGTAGACCGCGCCGTTGCGCTGCACGACCCAGCCGAAGTCGCCGGGCCGGGGCGGGCGCAGCACGAGTGCCGGGGCGGGTTCGCGCTCGCCGACGAGGTGGCGGATGGTGCGCATCGACGTGACCAGGCGGTGCTGGTCGTCGTCGGTGAGGCGGCTGAGCAGCTTGCCGATCTGTTCGATGGTGCGGTCCTCGAGGACCTGCTGCTCGGCGCGGCCGGCTTCGGTGAGCCGGACGAGCTGGCGGCGGCCGTCGGTCTCGTGGCGCTCACGGACCAGCAGGCCGCGGCTTTCCAGACGTCCGAGCAGGCGGCTGGCGTACCCGGGGTCCAGATCGAGGCGGCGCCGCAGCTCGGCGACCTCGGTGACGCCCTCCTGCGCGAGCTCGTAGAGCACGCGGGCCTCGCCGAGGGAGTAGTCGCTGCCGACGAGGCCTTCTTCGAGGACCCCGATGAGGCCGGTGTAGAGCCGGTTGAAGGCGCGGACCTGGGTGATGCGGTCGAGCAGTGGCGGGCTGTTCATTGACCACCTCAAGAAACTCGTTGACTGAGTCAAACAGTACTCGGGTGGAGGTGGGCCGCAAGTGGTTTTTCGAGGTGGGAGCCCGGAAATTGGAAAACCCCGTGATGCTGCCAGGTCGGGGGTCCGCCAGCATCACGGGGTCATCTGGGGTATCGCCACTTCCCCTGGTGGCGTTACAACCTGATCTATTTGTGGCCTAGCTCACGCGTCAGCGCAAGTTGGACTGACGCGCCTGGGCGATGGCGATCAGCTCCTGGCGGACCGTCACGGAACCGGCGGTGTCGATCGCGCGGCTCAGCGCCCGGCGGGTGCGCGCCTCGGCGCGGCGGGCTCGGAGCTTGGCGGCGATGTTGCTCATCGGTGTTCGCATCCCTCGTGCATCTCGGTGGCTGTGCTTCCAGTATGCACCTTTTTTCACAAGGTCGCCAACGATTATCCGGTGACCTAGGGCACTTGCCTACGAATCATCGGCAACAGCTCGATCTTGCGGAAGATCGCCATTTCTAGCTTGATCGCTAGAAAGCGGTAGAGACCGCCAGATGCGACTACGCAGATCGGCGCCGCGGATGACCTGGATCCGCCACGGCTCGAGCCGGAGCACGTGCAGCTTCGGGTCCGACGGCGACCGCCAGAACGCGCCGAGGTCGTACCCGGCGCCCCGCGGGCTGGTGTTGCGGTAGAGCCGCCACACGTGCGACTTCACGTCCACGTCGTCGACCCACTCGGCGACCGCCTCGACGGCGACCGAGTTGTTCCCCGGCTTCCAGTACGAGAACGAGGTGTGCGGGTTGCGGGCCAGGTGCGCGGCCTTGACCGGCGTCCGGTAGGTCGCCAGCCACCCGCGCGGCTGCCCGTCCACGTTCTCCCAGACCGGGATGAGGATCCGCGTGCGAGGCCGGTTCCGGGAGTCGACCGTGACCATCGTGGCGTACCCGATCGACCCGACGTAGGCGTTGAACTCGGCTTCGAGCTCGGCGAAGGAGGCGACGACGCGGCTCATCGGGCCACCCGCTTCCGCAACCCGGACGCGCTGATCACGGCGGCCACCGCGGCGGCCGCGATCGGCACCACCAGCGCGGACCGGTAGCCGTCGACCCCGCCGCTCGCCCCGGTGAGCACCGCCGTGCACGCCGCGAGCCCGAGCGCGGCGCCGAACTGGAAGGCGGTGTACAGCAGCCCGCCGGCCAGCCCCTGCTCGTGCTCGGCGACCCCGTCGGTGGCGACGATCGTCAGCGGGCCGTAGGCGAGCGCGAACGCCACCCCGAGCACGATCATCGTCGGGAACATCGCCAGGTAGACGGTGTCCGTGGAGATCGGCAGGAACAGGGCGTAGGACACCACGGCGAGCACGAGACCGGCCACGATGACCTTCGCGTTGCCGAACCGCTCGACCAAGCGCGGGGTCAGGGTCGGCGCGAGCACGGCGTCCGCGCCGATCGCCAGCATCGCGAGGCTGGTCTCCAGCGCACTCCACCCACGCAGCTCCTGCAGGTACAGCACGGCGATGAACTGGAACCCGAAGAAGGCCGCGGCGAACAGCAGACCCGCCAGGTTCGCGCGCACCAGCGCCCCGGACCGGAGCAGCCCCAGCCGGATCAGCGGCGCCGCGGACCGGCGCTCGACCAGGACGAACAGGGCCGCGAGCACGAGCCCGGCGGCGATGGTCGCGGTGGTCCAGCCCGCGGCGGAGTGCGCCGAGCGCTCGACACCCAGCACCAGCAGCACGATGGCGGCCGTGACGGTCACCGCGCCGAGCACGTCGACCCGCCGGTCCCGGGTGCGCTCCTGGGGAGTGGCGGGAATCAACGCGGCCCCCAGCAGCAGGATGACCAGCGCGAGGGCGGCGGGCACGAACAGCACCAGCCGCCAGTTCACGGCACTGAGCAGCCCGCCGAGCACCAGGCCGAGCGAGAAACCGCCCGCGGCCGTCCCGGAGTAGACCAGCAGCGCCCGGTTGCGCTGCGGGCCCTCCTCGAAGCCGGTGGTGATGATCGACAGTCCGGCCGGGGTCATCACCGCGGCGGCGACACCCGCGACGAACCGCGCGACGATGAGCAGCCAGCCCTCCCCGGCGAGCCCGCCGACGGCGGAGACGACCAGGAACACGGCGAGCCAGACCAGGAACATCCGGCGCCTGCCGAACAGGTCCGCGGCCCGGCCGCCGGCGAGCATGAACCCGCCGTAGCCGAGCACGTAGGCGCTGACCACCCACTGCAGCTCGCCGGTGGACAGGCCGAGATCGGCGCGGATGGCGGGCAGCGCGACGTTCAGCATCGCGACGTCGATGCCCTCCAGGAAGATCGCGCCGCACAGGACGAACAGCGTTCCCCAGGTTCGTGGAGTGAAGCGCGGTGGCGCTCCGGCGGTGGTGGACACGAGATCCGCTCCCAAGGTTTCGATTGGTAACAGACGAATCTTGTGTGACCATGGACAACTGTGGAAGACGGCACTTCAAAGGCACTCGGTTACTGCACGGGAACCGAGGACGACGAGGTCATCCAGTGGGACACCCGCGCGGACTGCGACGTCCGGCGCATCCTCGACCGGATCGCGGACAAGTGGTCCCTGCTCGTGATCGCGCTGCTCGACCGCCGGACGATGCGGTTCTCCGAGCTGCGGCGGGCGATCGACGGGGTCAGCCAGCGGATGCTCACCGTGACGCTGCGGCACCTGGAGCGGGACGGGATCATCAGCCGGACGGTCTACCCGGTGGTGCCGCCGCGCGTCGACTACGAGCTGACCCCGCTGGGCATTTCGCTGCACCAGGTCATCAAGTCGCTGGTGACGTGGACCGAGGAGCACCAGCGGGAGATCGCCGCGGCGCACGAGGCCTACGACCGGCGGGTCGCCGAGGAGGAGCGGGAACTGCTTCAGTCCACGGCGCGGCTGAGCAGGTAGTGCCCGAAGTGCGGCACGGTGAAGGCGATGTGCCCGCGCTCCGCGGAGTACACCAGCCCCTTCTTCATCAGCGAGTCCCGCGCCGGGGACAGTGACGAGGGCTTGCGGCCAAGGTAGACCGCCACGTCGGAGGTGCCTGCGCTCTCGTCCCGGCCCTGGGTCAGCTCCGCCATCGCCCGCAGGTACTCGCGCTCGGCGGGCGTGGCGCGTTCGTAGCGGGAGCCGAAGAAGCCGACCGCCAGTTCCTGCTCGGCCTCCGGCGCGGCGACCTGCACGTCCTGCACCGTGATCGGGTCGTCCGGCGCCGCGTCCCAGGCCGCTTTCGCGTAGGCCTGGATGAAGTACGGGTATCCGCCGGAGGCGTCGAACAACGCGTCCAGCGCCTCGGGCTCGATGCCGGCGTCCTCCCGCTCGATCGGCGCCAGCACGGCCCGGTCGGCCTCTTCCCGGTTCAGCCGGTCGATGCGCACGTACCGGAACAGCCGCTCCGAGTAGGACTTCGACGCCGACAGCACCGCGGGCACGTGCGGCAGCCCCGCCCCGACCACCACCAGCGGCGCGCCCGACTGGGACAGCTCGTGGCACGCCGTGCACAACGCCGACACATCGTCCGGCTGCAGGTCCTGGATCTCGTCGATCAGCAGCGCCACGCCGGTGCCGACGTCCGCGGCCAGCTCGGCGACGTCGGTGAACAGCTCGACCAGGTCGATCTCGATGTCACCGGAGTCGGCGCGGCCCTGCGCGGCGGGCACGTCGATGCCCGGCTGCCACCGGTCCCGCAGCTTCGCGTCCGCCTTGTTCGACCGCAGGGCGAACGCCTTCAGCACGGCGAGGACCTCTTCGACCCGGTCCGGCGCCCGGTGCCGCACCGCCAGGTCGCGGATCGCGCGGTGCAGCGCCGCCGACAGCGGCCGCCGCAGCTCTGCGTCCGGGCGCGCCTCGATCTTGCCCGCGCCCCACTTGTGCTTCACGGCCATCGACCGCAGCTCGCCGAGCAGCACGGTCTTGCCGACGCCCCGCAGGCCGGTCAGCACGAGACTGCGTTCCGGACGGCCACGGGCGACCCGCTGCAGCACCACCTCGAACGCGGTCAGCTCGCGTTCACGGCCCGCCAGCTCCGGCGGCCGCTGTCCCGCGCCCGGCGCGAACGGGTTGCGGATCGGGTCCACTCTGCCAACGTATCGGCGCGTCTAGTGCGACCCCGATATTTGCGGAGATTCCGCTACCGGCGTGTCGCTACCTTTTTATAGGGATAACTAGCGTGCGAACTAGAAAACGTTA
Organism: Amycolatopsis tucumanensis; assembly: GCF_021654135.1. Taxonomy (GTDB): domain Bacteria; phylum Actinomycetota; class Actinomycetes; order Mycobacteriales; family Pseudonocardiaceae; genus Amycolatopsis_E; species Amycolatopsis_E tucumanensis. The sequence goes on from NZ_JAKGSD010000006.1 coordinate 201,657, forward strand.
GGGATGAAGTGACGCGGGAATGGGTAGATCCTCGACGTGACATGTCGCATCCGAGGAAGGCGAGGATCGTGATCTTGCGTCGACTGGCCCGCCCCATGCTGGCGAGCATCTTCATCTACGGCGGCATCAACGCCCTGAAGCAGGCCGAGGGGCACGCGGAGGCGGCCAAACCCGTGCTCGACAAGGTCGGCGAGCAGCAGGACAAGCTGCCCGACGCGCTCCCGACCGACCCGGTGAGCCTGGTCAAGATCGACGCGGGGGTGAAGATCGCGGCCGGGACCCTGTTCGCGCTCGGCAAGTTCCCGCGGCTGTCCGCGCTGGCGCTGGTCGGCAGCCTGGTGCCGACGACCGTCGCCGGCCACCCGTTCTGGGAGGCCAAGGACCCGCAGCAGAAGCAGGACCAGCTGATCCACCTGCTCAAGAACGCCGGACTGGCCGGTGGCCTGCTGATCGCGGCCGCCGACACCGAGGGCAAGCCGTCGCTGGGCTGGCGCGCCCGCCGCGCCGCCGACAAGGCGAGCAAGCAGGCCCACAAGGCGACCGAGAGGGCGAGCAAGCAGGCGCACAAGGCGTCGAAGCAGATCCAGTCGACGGCCGCGTCCGCCCGCGACGTCCTGCCGGTCTAACCGAGCAGGCGGATCACCAGGTCCCGGCGGCTGCGCACGCCGACCTTGTCGAACACGGCCTTGAGGTGGTCTTGCACGGTGTGCGCGGAGATGTGCAGCCGGTCGCTGATCGCGCGGGTCGGCAGGCCACGCAGGACGAGCGTGGCGACGTCGGCCTCGCGCGTGGTCAGCCCGTGCGCGGCCAGCACCAGCGGAGCCGCCGCGCGCGCGTCGGCCGGTTCGACCACGACGGCCAGCTGCCGGGTGCCGGTGAGCCGCGAGGCGTGCAGCGTGAGCCACGAGCCGTCGGCGCCACGCACCCGGACACTCGGCACGGCACTACCGGACCGCAGCGCGGCGGCGACCGCGTACACCGGCAGGGGCAGCGGAACGCCTGGCGGGAGCAGGGACAACAGGTGCTCGGCGTCGGGGGTGAGCGAGACGAGCCGAAGGTCGTCGGTCAGCAGCACCACTCCCGGCCGGTGGTCCGCGGCGGCCGGGCCGTCCACGAGAGCCGCGGTGCGGATGGCGTGCGCGAGATGAGGGGCGAGACGGGCGAGCGCGGTCTTCTCGGTCGCGGTGAAGCCGAGCAGGCCGTCCTCGCGGTGCAGGCAGAGGTAGCCCCAGCAGCGGCCGCCGGTCACGAGCGCCGCACGCATCTCGTCGCCGAGCCCGAGCGGGCGCATGATCTCGCGGTAGCGCTCGCTGGCCCAGCGGTCCCGCCCGGTGGCGCCGTCCAGGGTGGCGACCGGCCTGCCGGAGGTGACCAGCCCGGCGAAGGTGTTCACGTCGCCGCCGCCGAACTCGTTGTCCAGGAACAACGGCGCCGCGGTGTCCAGCGGCGGGTCCGGCCAGGCGCCGGTGAACAGCAGCGTCTCGGGATCGGCGGTCGCGAAGAACGTCGCGTCCGAGGGCACCACGCGGCGCAGGGCCCGCAGCACCTCCCGCCGGACGCCGGTGGTGTCCAGGCCGCTGTGCGACAGGCGGATCACGTCGTGCTCGGCGCGGACCGCACTGGGCGATCGCCGCATGTGCCCAGTGTGCGCCCCCGCCGTGCCCCGCGGAAATCCCAGACGCGTGGGATGGTCCCGGGGTCATCGCCGCCGCAGCATCACCGCATGACCACTGACCAGCTCAGCAGCAACAAGCAACTCGTCGAGGACTTCATCCAGGACCTGTTCACCAAGGGCGACCTCGGCGCCGTCGACCGCTACCTCGACCCCGCGTTCGTCAACCACGACCCGCCGTTCCCGGGCATCCCGGACGGGCCCGACGGCATGCGCCAGGCCGCCGCGACGATGCGCCAGGCCATGCCCGACTGGCGCAGCGAAGTCGAGCGGCTCGTCGCCGAAGACGACATCGTCGTGGAGGTGTTCACCGCCCGCGGCACCCACCAGGGCAAGCTGATGGGCGTGCCGGGCACCGGCCGCACGATCACCCTGCGCGGGATCAACGTCTTCCGCGTGCAGGGCGATCGCATCGTCGAGCGCTGGGGCAGGCTCGACCAGCTCGGCCTGCTCCAGCAGCTCGGGCTCGTGCCATGACAATCGGCCTGCGTTGCGGTGCGGGTGGCGGGACCTCGTGAGAGGACGCCCGCCCGTCGCCCACCACCCTCAACCGACGCGCTCCGCGCGGCTGAGCCAACTCAGAACCCGCGGCGGTGCCGGCTGCTGGCCCACAGCAACCGGCACCGCCGCTCAAAACCTCTGTTCACTTCTCCAGGATCGCCGTGATGCCCTGGCCGCCCGCGGCGCAGATCGAGATCAGGCCCCGCCCGGAGCCCTTCTCGTGCAGCAGCTTCGCCAGCGTCGCCACGATGCGGCCGCCCGTCGCCGCGAAGGGGTGGCCCGCGGCCAGCGACGAGCCGTTCACGTTCAGCTTCGACCGGTCGATCGGCCCGAGCGGCGCGTCCAGCCCCAGCTTCTCCTTGGCGAACGCCGGGCTCTCCCACGCCTTCAACGTCGCGAGCACCTGGGAGGCGAACGCCTCGTGGATCTCGTAGAAGTCGAAGTCCTGCAGCGTCAGCCCGGCCTTCGCCAGCATCCGCGGCACCGCGTACGCCGGGGCCATCAGCAGGCCCTCGCCGCCGTGCACGTAGTCCACCGCCGCGGTCTCCGAGAACGTCAGGTACGCCAGGACCGGCAGCTTCCGCGCGGCGGCCCACTCCTCGGTGGCCAGCAGGACCGTCGACGCGCCGTCGGTCAGCGGGGTCGAGTTGCCCGCGGTCATCGTGCCGTCCGGGCCGCCGAACACCGGCTTGAGCTTGGCCAGCTTCTCCGCGGTCGAGTCCGGCCGCAGGTTCTGGTCGCGGGACAGGCCGAGGTACGGCGTCACCAGGTCGTCGAAGAACCCGCGCTCGTACGCCGCGGCGAGGCGCTGGTGGCTGGTCGCGGCGAGGACGTCCTGCTCCTCGCGCGAGATCTCCCACTCCTTGGCCGTCATCGACGCGTGCTCGCCCATCGACAGCCCGGTGCGCGGCTCGGCGTTGCGCGGGATCTCCGGCACGATCTGGCCGGGCCGCAGCTTGGTCAGCAGCTTGAGCCGCTGGCCCACGGTCTTCGCGGAGTTGAGCTGCACCAGGATGCGGCGCAGGTCGTCGTTCACCGCCAGCGGGGCGTCGGAGGTGGTGTCCACGCCGCCGGCGATCGCCGAGTCGATCTGGCCGAGCGCGATCTTGTTCGCGACGTTGACGATCGCCTGCAACCCGGTGCCGCACGCCATCTGGACGTCCGCGGCCGGGGTCTCCGGCGAGAGCTTGCTGCCCAGCACGCTCTCCCGGGCCAGGTTGAAGTCCCGCGCGTGCTTGAGCACGGCGCCCGCGGCTACCTCACCGATGCGCTCGCCCTGCAGCGCGAAGCGGCTCACCAGGCCGTCCAGCGCGGCGGTGAGCATGTCCTGGTTGGACGCGTTGGCGTAGCGGCCGTTCGACCGCGCGAACGGGATGCGGTTGCCGCCGACGATGGCGACGCGACGAACGTCCATCAATTCCTCCCACTGCGGTGGTGAGCCTCGGATGACAGTGTAACCTACTCACGAGTAGGTAAGCTCGGTAAGGAGGCACGTGATGGCCGACCGGTATCAGCAGTTCACCAAGACGCCGATCGGGAAGTTCCTGGTGCCCAAGCTCGGGCTGCCCAACCCGCCGGTGCTGCGCCGCTACCGCCCCGGGCAGCCCGCCCTCGATGGTCCCGCACTTTTCGGCGCCGCGCCCGGTGGGCGGCTCGAAAAGACCGTGCAGAACCAGCTCGCGGCGGCCGGCATCACGGTGCTGACCGAGCCCGCGGGCGGCGACCAGCGCTACGGCGGCCTGGTGTTCGACGCCACTGGCATCACCGACCCCGCACAGCTGCGCGAGGTGTACCTGTTCTTCCACCCGGTGATCCGCAAGATCGGCTACTGCGGCCGGGTCGTCGTGCTCGGCACCCCGCCGGAGCTGGCTGACGGCCGGGAGCGGATCGCCCAGCGCGCGCTCGAAGGGTTCGTCCGCTCGGTCGGCAAGGAGCTCAAGCGTGGCGCGACCGCCCAGCTCGTCTACGTCGCGCCCGGCGCCGAGGAGGCCGCCGAGTCGACGCTGCGGTTCGTGCTGTCGGCCAAGTCGGCGTTCGTGGACGCCCAGGTGATCCGCGTCGGCGCCACCGGCACACCGTCGGTGCCCGCGATCGAGAACTGGGAGAAGCCGCTCGACGGCAAGGTCGCCCTGGTCACCGGCGCCTCCCGGGGCATCGGCGCGGCGATCGCCGAGGTGCTCGCCCGCGACGGCGCGCACGTGATCGGCCTGGACATCCCGGCGCAGGGCGGCGAGCTGTCCGAGGTCGCCAACAAGGTCGGCGGCTCCGCGCTGCAGATGGACATCACCGCGGCGGACGCGCCGGACAAGCTGGCCGCCTACCTCAAGGAGCGGCACGGCGGGGTCGACATCGTCGTGCACAACGCCGGCATCACGCGCGACAAGACCCTCGGCAACCTCACCGAGGGCGCCTGGGACGCGGTGATCACCGTGAACCTGGCCGCGCAGCTGGCGGTCAACGACAAGCTGCTGAGCGAGAAGGTGCTCCGCGAGAACGGCCGCATCATCGGCGTTTCGTCGATCGCCGGCATCGCGGGCAACGTGGGCCAGACCAACTACGGCACCAGCAAGGCCGGCGTGATCGGCATGGTGGCCGACGGCGCACCGAAGCTCGCCGAGTACGGCGCCACCATCAACGCCGTCGCGCCCGGCTTCATCGAGACGAAGATGACCGCGGCGGTCCCGCTGTTCATCCGCGAGGCCGGGCGGCGGCTGTCCAGCCTCGGCCAGGGCGGGCTGCCGGTGGACGTCGCCGAGACGATCGCCTGGTATGCCAACCCCGCGTCGGCCGCGGTGAACGGCAACGTGGTCCGCGTGTGCGGCCAGGCTCTGCTGGGGGCGTGATGGGCACGAAGGAACTCCGCGAAGCGCCGAAGCTGGCGCCGTTGTACGCCAAGGCGTTGCTGCCGCACAGCGGTGGCGGCGGCCTGCCGGACACCGAGTACGTGCGCGCGGGCGTCGAGTTCGACCCGGCGCACGTGGCGGCCTACAACCAGGTCTGCGGGTTCCGGCTGGGCGACGAACTGCCGGTGACCTACCCGCACATGCTCGCGTTCCCGCTGCAGATGGCGCTGATGACGCAGCCGGACTTCCCGTTCCCGCTGCTGGGCATGGTGCACGTCGCCAACCGCATCACGCAGCGCCGCCCGGTGCGGCTGACCGACACCGGCACGGTCCGGGTGCGCGCGGAGAACCTGCGGCCACACGAAAAGGGCCGCCAGTTCGACGTGATCAGCGAGTTCACCACCGCCGACGGTCCGATTTGGACGGAGGTGAGCACGTACCTGCGGCGCGGCGGCGGTGAGGGCGGCGGGAAGCGCGAGCAGCTCGCGGCGCCCGCGCCGAAGGCGATCTGGCGCGTGCCCGCCGACATCGGCCGCCGCTACGCCGAGGTCTCCGGCGACCGCAACCCGATCCACCTGCACCCGCTGACCGCGAAGCTGTTCGGGTTCCCGTCGGCGATCGCGCACGGCATGTGGACGAAGGCGCGTGTGCTGGCCGCGTTCGAGGGCAGGCTGCCGGACGCCTACACGGTCGACGTGAAGTTCAAGCTGCCCGTGCTGCTGCCGGCGAAGGTGGCGTTCACGTCGTGGCAGACGGGTGACGGGTGGGCTTTCGAGCTGTGGGCGGCGAGGAAGCCGAAGCCGCACCTGGAGGGGACGATCACTCCTCCGGACGCCACACCGAACCCTCGATGAGGTCGTTGAACCCCAGCCACACCAGGTTCATCAGCCACGACGCGAGCACGCCGTCCGACACCTCGGAGTGATCGAGCCACCAGTCGGCCAGTGATTCGGCGGCTCCGACGAGCGCCACGGCGAGGGCCGGGCCGGAGAACTCGGCCCGGTCCCCCAGGCCCTTCTTCATGCCCGCGGTGACCACGAGCGCGGTGACCACCTCGATGGCGCGCGAGCGCAGCATGGTGATCTCGTCGGCGAACCGGCCGCCGACGGTGAGGGCCTGGCGGTGCAGCACCGTCCAGGAGTCCCGGTACTCGGCGACGAAGCGGTAGAACGACCGCAGCCCGTGCCACAACTGCATGTCCGGCGGCAGTTCCGAGCGCAGTCCGTCGCGGACCGCCTCCAGCAGGCGGCTTGCCTCGCGGCGGATGCACTTGGCGAACAGGTCTTCCTTGGCGCCGAGGTAGGAGTAGATCATCGGCTTGGAGACGCCGGCGACCTCGGAGATCTCGTCCATCGACGCGGAGTGGTAGCCGTGCCGGGAGAACACCTCCACGGCGGCGTCCAGGATCTGCCGTTCTCGCACGGCTCTGGGCAACCGCCGCGAGCGCGGGGTCTTCACGTCTTCCGTCACGCCGACCTCCTTCACGCCGAAACGCTACCTCCTCACCCCTTCGCCGGTAGAATCTCCGCCTGTGTCCGGCACAGTGGTCGACGCGTTCGCCCGCCAGATCGATCTGAGCAGGCTGTCCGCGGAGCAGTTCATCCAGCTGCTCGAAACTCTGCACATGCTGGGGTCGGCCGGGACCGGCGTGCACCTGAGCGGGATGTCCACGGAAACGCTCGCCGACGTCGTGCGGCGCGCGTCGAAGGAGCAGCTCAGGGCGATCGGTGAGCACCCCGAGCTGCGGATGGTGTTCCTGGAGGAGATCTTCCGCCGGATGTCGGACCACTTCCTGGCGGAGAAGGCGCGGTATTCGAGCGTCGTGGTGTGCTGGCGGTTCCCGGGTGGCTCCGGGATCGGCGGGTACGACCGGTTCCAGACGGTCATCGAGGACGGCCGGTGCCACTCGGGGAAGGACCTGGGGCGCGAGCCGGACACGACGATCACGATCGCGCCGGACGACTTCTTCCGCGTCGCGACCGGCAACGCCGCGGTGGCGGCGATGTTCGTGACCGGCAAGGTCAAGGTGAAGGGCGAGTACGCGCCCGCTGTTCGGCTGTCGGGTTATTTCGATATACCGAAGCCAGCTTAGCCCTCGATGATCGGGCGGTTGGTGGTCTCCTTGTCGACCACCTCGCTGTCGACGACGATGAGCCGGTTCGGCATGCGGCGTTCGGCGCGTTTGAGCCAGGCCCGGCGGACGATGCCGCGGGTGGGCGGCAGCAGCAGCGCCAGCCCGGCGAGGTCGGAGAGGAAGCCCGGGATCATGATGAGCAACCCGCCGAACGCGACGAGCATGCCGTCGGTGATCTCCGCGTGCGGCGAGCGGCCGGCGCGAGCGGTGGCGAGGAACGCCTGAGCGGCGCGCGCCCCTTCCCGCCGGGCCAGCCAGGAGCCCAGGAACGCCCCGACCACGAGCAGCCCGAGCGTGCCCAGGAAGCCGATGAGCGAGCTGACCGCCCAAACGGCAGCCACCTCGGCGACGATGTACAGCAGCAACACGACAGCCATACCGGTTCAACGTCCGGAACCGGCGGATTTCTCCCGGGCCAGGCCGGAGAGGAACAGCCCGGCCTCGCGCGGGGTGGTCAGCAGGTACTGCCGGGCGCCGCAGCCGTGCTCGGCGATCGCGCGCAGGGCCCGGGGCCGCGAGCGGCGGCGGAAGGCCCAGATCCAGGCCAGGAACTCGAGGGACAGACGTTCCGGGCAGCCCGGCGCCTGCCCGTCCCGCCCCCAGCCCCGCAGGACACGCAGGACGGCCCGGCGCAGGCAGACCCTCCGCGGCGGGTCGAGAAGGATCACGGTGTCGGCGGCGGCGAGCCGGATCTCCAGCGTGCCGCCGTAGTTCCCGTCGAGGAGCCACCGCTCGCCGGCGACCAGGGCCCGCTGCCGCGCGGCGAACTCCCCGGCGGGCAGCGGCACCCAGCCCGGCTGCCAGTAGACGTGGTCGAGGTGGGTGACCGGGAGGTCGAGCAGCGCGCCCAGCCGCCGGGAGAAGGTCGACTTGCCCGCCCCACCGCAGCCGAGCACCACGACGCGCCGCATGGCCGCCGACCCTAGCCCACCTGTCGCAGCACGGCCGCCAGTTCCGCCGGCCGCGTCAGGAACGGGTGGTGCCCGCACGTCATCTCGACCACCGAGCCAGCCCGTTTCGCCTGCTCGCGCTGCACGTCCGGCGGTGTCGCCGGATCGTCGGCGCACACCACGTACGTCGAGGGCAGCGAGCGCCACGCGGCGGCCCGCACCCGCTGGGTGAACGCCGCCGCGGTCTGCGGGACCAGCCGCGTCATGGCGCCGGCCGCAACGTCCGGGTCGCAGTCGTGCACGTAGCGCGGCGCGAGCGAGGGGCGCAGCGACACCAGCCCCTCCCCGGCGGGCTCCACCGGCGCCACGCCACCGGTCACGTCGGCCAGGGACTCGCCAACGTCGGGCAGGTACGAGTCGACGTAGACCAGGTGCCGCGCCGCCGGGTGATCCGCCGCGGCCTCGGTCATCACCACTCCGCCGTAGGAGTGCCCGCACAGCACCGCTGGGCCGTCGTCCAGCGCCGCCCGCACCGCCGCGACGTCCGCGTACAGGTCACCCCCGCCACCGCAGCTGGGCAGCTCCACCGCCACGCTCTCCGGCAGCAGCGGCGCCATCCGGCTCCACCACCAGGCGCCGTCGCGGACCAGGGCACCGTGCACGAACACCACCCGCATGCCCCCAACCTGGCACCGCCCGGCGGCCGCCGGAAGCGTGTTCGCTCAGGGCTTGCGGGCCACGCCGCCGAGGACGCGGGACTCCGAGGGCGTCCGGCGGAACAGGGTGCGCCGGTCCGGGTGCCACGACGGCGCGTACACCAGCCCGGGCTCGAGCAGCTCCCAGTCGCCGAAGAAGCGGGCGAACTCGGCCCTCGTGCGCAGCTGCCCGGGGTTCGTGGTGCCCTCGTAGTACTCCACCAGGTCGGCCAGCGCCTGCCGCTCCTCGTCGCTGCGCGGGTTTTCGTTCGTCATCTGCGACAGGACCAGCAGCGAGCCCGGCGCGAGCCGGTTCCGGAAGTAGGCGACGCGGCTGTCCGGGTCGTCGGCGTCCTTGATGAAGTGCAGCACCGCGTTGATCACGAGCGCGACCGGCTGCCGCGCGTCCACCATGCCGGTGTCCAGGACCCGTTCCCACAGGTCCTCGGCGTGCATGAAGTCGGCGGCGATCGCCACGTGCCGCGCCGGGTCGGCGGTGTCGGCCAGCAGCAGCTGCGAGTGCGCCAGCGCGACCGGCTCGTTGTCCACGTACACGACCCGGCTGTCGCGTTGGGGCCGCGCCTCGTCGGCGACGTCGTGCACGTTGCCCGCCGTCGGCAGCCCCGACCCGATGTCCACGAACTGCCGCACCCCCAGCCGCGCGCACTCCCGCACCGCGCGGCCGAGGAACTGCCTGCTGGTCTTCATGTACTCGCCGATGAGCGGCAGCCTGCGCCGGATCTTCTGCGCGAACTCCCGGTCGATGGCGTAGTTCGTCGTGCCGCCGATGAAGTAGTCGTAGACCCGTGCCGCGGACGGGCGGTCCAGACTGTTCTCCACAGCGCGCAACGCCTCGTCCATGCGCTCCATGGTAGTGATCAACGAAGTCCGGATGTGATCCGAAATGAATTGCCCGATTGGAGCGTGATGGCCGAATTCTTCCTGGTCCACAGCCCGCTCGTGGGTCCGCAGACCTGGCAGCTGGTCGCCGACGAACTCCGTTCGCGTGGCCACCGCGTGGCCACCCCGTCCCTGGTCGCCGCGCTCGACGGGCCCGGCCCCTACTACCCGCGGCTCTTCGACGCGGTCCGCGAACCCGGCACCCTGGTGGTGCACAGCGGCGCGGGTGCGTTGGCCGCCGGGATTGCCGCCCGCACCGGCGCACCGCGGGCCGTCTTCGTCGACGCCCTCCTGCCGCACCCCGGCCGCAGCTGGTTCGACACCGCGCCGCCCGAGCTGGCCCAGCGCCTGCGCGACCTGGCCACCGACGGCAGGCTCCCGCCGTGGCACGAGTGGTTCCCGCCCGGCACGGTCGAGGACCTGCTGCCCGACCAGCGGATCCGCGACGAGTTCCTGGCCGGGTTGCCCCGCGTCCCGCTCGCCTACTTCACCGAACCCGCGCCCGCCGAGACCGAACCGCCGAGCGCCTACCTCCAGCTCAGCGGCGCCTACGACGAGGAAGCCCGCGAAGCCGCCGGACGCGGCTGGCCCGTGCAGCGCCTGGACACCCACCACCTCGCGCCGCTCACCGACCCCGCCACCATCGCGGACGCGCTGGAACGGCTGTGAGATTCCACATCGTGAGCTGCGGGAACAAGCGGATTCCCGCGTCTCGTTGAACCGTTCCGTGGCATCAGAGCAACGGCAGGCGCGCGTGCGCGCGCCCGAACTCGCCGGCGACGTGTGGCTGAACACCGGCGGTGAGACCGTCACCCTCGCCCAGCTGCGCGGCAAGATCGTGCTGCTCGACTTCTGGACGTCGGGCTGCATCAACTGCCTGCACGTCCTGGACGAGCTGCGCCCGCTGGAGGAGGAGTTCGCCGACGTGCTCGTCACGATCGGTGTGCACTCGCCGAAGTTCCTGCACGAGGGCGAGGCCGCGGCCATCGAGGCGGCCGTGCGCCGCTACGAAGTGCACCACCCGGTCCTCAACGACCCCGACATGACGACCTGGTCGCAGTACGCCGTGAAGGCCTGGCCGACGCTGGTGATCGTCGACCCGCAGGGCTACGTCGTGCACACCGCCGCCGGCGAGGGGCACGCCGAGGCGCTGCGCCGGGTCATCGCCGAGCTCGTCGAGACCCACGACGCGAAGGGCACCCTGCGCCGCGGCGGCAACCCGTACGTGCCGGTCGAGGAGCAGCCCGCCGACCTGCGCTTCCCCAGCAAGGCGGTGGTCACCGCCGAGGGTCGCATCCTGGTCGCCGACACCGGTAACCACTCGATCGCCGAGTTCGCCTCCGACGGCGAGACCCTGATCCGCCGCTTCGGCAGCGGCGCCCGCGGCCGCGCCGACGGCGCGTTCGACGTCGCGAGCTTGGCCGAGCCGTCCGGTCTCGCACTGCTGCCCGCCGAGGTCGCCGACCAGGCCGGGTACCACCTGCTCGTGGCCGACACGGCCAACCACCTGCTGCGTGGCGTGGACCTCGTCACCGGCGAGGTCACCACGGTCGCCGGCACCGGCAACCAGTGGCGTGACGGCGAGACCGACGGCGACGCGCTGTCCATCGACCTCACCAGTCCGTGGGACGTGATCTGGTGGGAGCCCGCGGGCGGCGCGGTCGTCGCGATGGCTGGCAACCACACGCTGGGCCTGTTCGATCCGCGCACCGGCCGGATCTCCCGGTTCGCCGGCACGACCGTCGAGGGCCTGCGTGACGGCGCGGCCGCCGAGGCGTTCTTCGCGCAGACCTCCGGCCTCGCCGTCCAGGGCGACCGGTTGTGGCTCGCCGACGCCGAGACCTCCGCGCTGCGCTACCTGGAGGACGGCGCCGTGCACACCGCGATCGGCACCGACCTGTTCTCCTTCGGCCACCGCGACGGCGACGCCGCGGACGCGCTGCTGCAGCACCCGCTGGGCGTCGCGGTGCTGGCCGACGGCACCATCGCGATCGCGGACACCTACAACGGCGCCGTCCGCCACTACGACCCGGCGAGCGGCAAGGTTTCCACGCTGGCGAAGGACCTCGCCGAGCCGTCGGGCCTGCTGGTCACCGGGGACGCGCTGCTGGTCGTCGAGTCGGCTGCGCACCGCCTCACCGCGCTGCCGCTGAGCGCGGACGGGCAGCAGGTCGCCGGGGACGCGCTCGCCGTGCGCCGCCCGCCGACCGAGCTGGCCCCGGGCACGGTCGAGTTCTCGGTGGTCTTCACGCCGCCGCCCGGCGAGAAGCTCGACGACCGGTTCGGCCCGTCGACCCGCCTGCAGGTGACCGCCGCGCCGCCGGAGCTGCTGGCCGAGGGCGAGGGCACCGGCACCGAGCTGACCCGGACGCTCAAGATCGCCGAGGGCCACACCGAGGGCGTGCTGCAGGTCGTGGCGCAGGCCGCGAGCTGCGACGCCGACGCCGAGCACCCGGTCTGCCGGGTGACCCGCCAGGACTGGGGCGTGCCGATCCGGATCACGCCGGACGGGCCGGACCGCCTCCAGCTGATCCTCGCGGGGGCGTGAAAGCACTCTCCAGCACGTCCACGGCCTGGTGGAACAACGTGACCAGGTCCGGATCCGAACCGGGCTGCCAGCGTCCGATGGCGGCCCGGTTCGCGCCGATCGCGGCCGCGGCCGTGGTCCGCACGTAGAGGTCGTCCGCCGGTAGTCCGGTGCGCGCGGCCAGGGCTTCGGCCACTGCCTCTTCGAGCGCGCGGTTGGCCTGTGCCACTCGCGGCATCAGCTCCGGGTGCTCGCGCAGCAGCAGCGTCCGCTCGGTCCACACGTCAGTGGCGGCCAGTTCCGCGAAGCGCCCGGCGAACACCTCCCGCAACGCCGTCAGCGGCGGCTCGTCCGCGGGCCGGTCCGCGATGCGCTGCCCCAGCGTGGCGGCCGCGATGTCCAGCGACAACACGGCCTCGTCCTTGGTCGCGAAGTAGTTGAAGAACGTCCGTGGCGAGACCCCGGCGGCCGCGCAGATGTCCTCGACGGTCACCGCGTCCGGCCCGTGCCTGCGGTACAGCGTGACGGCCGCGTGGCGCAGTGCTTCGCGGGTGGCTTCCTTCTTGCGCTCGCGCAGACCGGTGGGCGGGCTCACGATTCTTACTGTACTGCATTTTTGCAGCGCCTGCAAAAAGTGATAAGCTGACAGCATGGCGGAACATGTCGAAACCCAGGAACAAGAACCCGGAAAGCTCCGCACCCTGGCCGAAAGCCTGTGGTTCCCGGTCTTCTTCGCCCTCGGCTTCGTCTTCTGCTACCTGCTCGCGTTCCACGCGCCGTCGCCGCACCACATCGAGGTCGCGGTCGCCGACGAGACCGCCGCGGCGCGCATCGAGGCGGCCCTGGGCCAGGCGAGCCCCGGCGCGTTCGACATCCAGCCGGTCGCCACCGCCGACCAGGCCCGCCAGGCGGTGCTCGACCGCGACGCCACCGCCGCCTACTCCGCGGACCCGGCGCGCCCGACGCTGTTCGTCGCCAAGGCCGACGGCTACCTGCTCGAATCGGTCCTCAACCAGGCCTTCGCCCCGGTCGCCGCCCAGACCGGGCACGCGCTCACCGTCGTCGACCTCGCGCCGACCGAACCCGGCGATGCGATGGGCACCGGCCTGTTCTACCTCGTGCTGATCTGGAACATCCCCAGCTACATCGTCGTGATGATGTTGCTGCGGGCGGTCACGCTGAGCCGCCGCGCCAAGGTCGCCACGCTGGTCGGCTTCGGCGCCCTGCTCACCCTCATCGGCTACGCCGGCGGCGTCGCGATGGACGTCATCCCGAACGACCCGGTCGCGATCCCCGTCGCGTTCCTGCTCACGCAGGCCGTCTCGCTGACCTCGTTCGGCCTGGTGCCGCTGGTCAAGCAGTGGTTCCCCGGGGTGGCGATGGGCCTGTTCGTGCTGCTGTCGATGCCGTCCAGTGGCGGCGCGGTGCCGGTCCAGATGGTCCCCGGGTTCTTCCGCGCGCTGCACCCGTTCTTCCCGATGGGCAACCTGATCGAGGCCCTGCGCGGCATCTTCTACTTCGACGGCCGGGGCGTGCTGCGGCCGGTGCTGGTGCTGTGCGGGTGGGTCCTGCTCGGCGTCGTGTTGATCGCCGGTCACGCCCTCGTGCAGCGTCGCAAGGGCGGCGCGGTCGAGGAGCCGCCGGTCGAGGACCCGGCCTTCGAGATGCCGCAGCCGACCGCGGTGCCGGCGGACCACCGCCACTTCGGCGAGCCGGTGCCGACGCTGACCGGCGCGGTCCACGCGGCCGACGGCTCGCCGGTGCCGGGCGCCGCGGTGACGGTGATGGACGGCCGCGGGCACCAGCTCGTCCGCACGACGGCCGACGGCGAGGGCCGCTACGCGGTCGCCGGGCTGCCCGGTCAGTTCGTCGACCTGGTCGTGTCCGCGCCAGGGTTCGAGGCGACCGCGAGCCGCGCGCTGGTGCGCGAGGGCGGGACCACACACCGGGACTTCACCCTGCGCGGACGGCAACCGCTGGTCTCCGCGGCACGCTGAGGACACGTAGCATTACCGGCGTGTCGGAAGCCAAGAACCTGCCGGACGCCGCGGCGAAGCTGGAAATCCAGATGCTGCACGACCGCGTCCTCGTCCGGGTCTCCGCGGAGGAGGGAGAGCGCCGCAGCAGCGGCGGCATCGTGATTCCGGCGACCGCTCAGGTGGCGCGCCGTCTCGCGTGGGGCGACGTACTGGGGGTAGGCAGTAATGTACGCAACGTGAAGGTCGGCGACCGCGTGCTGTTCAACCCCGAGGACCAGCTCGAGGTCGAGGTCCAGGGCGAGGCGTACCTGGTGATGCGGGAGCGCGACATCCACGCGGTGGCCACCGAGCGCACGGAGCACGGGACGGGCCTGTACTTGTAACGCGTCCGGGAGGAAGCGTGGGGCGGGAGGACCAGTACTGGCCGGAGCGGGACCCTGATTCCCTCCGGAACGCCGAGACCGCGGTCGGACCGCGTCCGCCCGCCGAGTTCCTGCTGGACGAACCGCTCGACGCGACCGAGGACGCCCTGGTCGGGGAACTCCTTGAGGTCGGCGACGCGCCCGCGGCGCCACCGTCGCCCGGCAAGCGCTTCCTGGCCCGCGCGTTCATGGTCGCCGGCTGCCTGCTGGGCGTCGGGGTCATCCTCTACGGCGCGGACCTGATCGTCAGCGCCGGTGACGTGCCGCGCGGCGTGACGGTCGCCGGTGTCGAGGTCGGCGGGCTCAGCCGGGAGGACGCCGAGGCGAAGCTGCGCCGCGAGCTGGGCCCGCGCCTGAACGCGCCGGTCCCGGTCGAGGCCGGGGACGTGCGCACCACGCTCGACCCGGCGCGGTCCGGCCTGACCGTCGACTGGTCGTCCACCGTCGCGCAGGCCGGGCGCCAGCCGCTGGACCCGCTCGACCGGATCACGTCGTTCTTCCGCACCCGCGAGGTCGGGGTCGTCACGTCCACCGATCCGGACAAGCTGCACCAGTCCATCGCGCGGCTGGCAGCCGAGCGCATCAACCACCCACCCACCGAGGGCAGCATCGGGTTCGTGACGGTCCCGGGCACCGACGGCGGGGTGAACCCGTACCCGATCGAGCCGAGGAACGGGCAGGACCTGGTCGACGTCAAGGGCGCCGGGGACATCCTGCGGGCGAGCTGGCTGGACAAGAGCGGCGTGCGGCTGCCGGTCGTGCTGACGCCGGTCAAGGTCACCTCGGCCGGGGTGCACTCGGCGCTGGAGCGGCTGGTCGCGCCCGCGGTGGCCAAGCCGGTCACGCTGCACGGCGACGGCGCCGACGCGGTGCTCAAGCCCAGCGCGATCGCCGCCGCCCTGAAGTTCAGCCCGGCCGACGGCGGCGCGCTGCGGGTCGAGGCCGATCCGGGGAAGCTGCAGCAGGCGGTGCGGGACCCCCTGGTGTCCACCGAGAAGCGCGGCAAGGACGCGCAGATCGTGTTCGCCGGTGGCGCGCCCGCCGTCCAGCCGTCCGAGGACGCGCGCAAGATCGACTGGAACCGGACGTTCCAGCCGCTGATGGACGTCCTCGCCAAGCCGGACGGCCGCGACCTGGCGGTGCGCTACCAGACGACCCGCCCGCAGACCACCACCGAGGAGGCGAACGCGCTGGGCATCAAGGAGGTCGTCGGCGAGTTCACCACCAGCGGGCTGTCCGGCCCGGCCGCGACGAACGCGCGGATCATGGCGGACAAGGTGAACGGCACGATCCTGCGGCCCGGTGAGACGTTCAGCCTCAACGCGCGGGTGGGCGCCCGCAGCCAGTCGCAGGGGTACGTCCCGGCGCCGGTCAACGAGGACGGGTTCGGCCCGGAGGTCATCGGCGGCGGCTCGTCGCAGCTGGCGACGACCCTCTACAACGCGGCGTACTTCGCGGGCCTGACCGACGCGGGCCACACCGAGCACAGCTACCACCTGGACCGCTACCCGGCGGGCCGGGACGCCGTCGCGATCACCGCCGACGGGGCGGCGGTGGACCTGAAGTTCACCGACAGCCTCAAGAGCGGGGTGGCGATCCAGGCGTCGGTGTCCGGCGGCAGCGTCACGGTGAAGATCTGGGGCACCAAGCAGTACCGCGTGGAGTCCTCGACCGGTTCGTTCTCGGACTTCCGGCCGCCACCGCTGCAGCCCGGCGGCCCCGGTCCGGACTGCCGCCCGTCCGGCGGCCGCCCCGGCTTCACCACCACCGACACCCGGGTGCTCTACGACGTGACCACCGGAGCGGAGGTCCGCCGCGACACCAGGACCGTCACCTACGCCCCGAAGCCGGCCGTGCTGTGTGGTTTCGGGGTGAGCTCCGACCCGGGGCACGGCACGGAAATCCGGTAGCGGAGCCGCCGGGGCCGCTGTCAGCATCCGGTGGTGGAGATCTTCGGACCGGTGCTGGACGTGCGGCCGCTGTTCGGCCGGGAGCGTCGCGAACTGCTGCGGTTGCTGGGCTCGCTGAGCGCGGCGGAGTGGTCGGCGCCGACGGTGTGCCCGGGCTGGACGGTGCACGACCTCGCCGGGCACATCCTGAACGACTACATGCGACGGTTGTCGGGCGGCCGGGACGGCTTCGCCGGGGCGAAGTTCGCCAACGACGAGACCTTGCCCGCCTACCTGACCCGGGTCAACGACGAGTTCGTCCGTGCGATGCGGCAGGTCAGCCCCGACCTGATCGTCCAGTTGCTCACCGTCCTCGGCCCCGAGCTCGACCGGCTGTGGGAGTCCTTCGACCTGACCGCGCCGGCGATGCTGGACGTGTCGTGGGCCGGTCCCGGCACCAGCCCGGCGTGGTTGGACATCGCGCGCGAGTACACCGAGTTCTGGGTGCACCAGCAACAGATCCGGGACGCGGTGGGGCGGCCCGGCGCGGACGAGCCCGAGCTGGTGCGCCCGGTGCTGGACGCGTTCATGCGCGCGCTGCCCCACACGCTGCGAGACGTGGTTCGCCCGGACGGCACCGTGGTGCGGGTCGTCGTCCCCGACGGCGGGACGTGGCACGCCCGGTCGGACGGGCAGCGCTGGCGGATGGCCGCCGGGGGCGAACCCGCCGCCACCGTCACCATGCGGCCCGGCGACTTCTGGCGCCTGGCCACGCGGGGCATCTCCGTCGACGAGGCCCGCCGCCGCGCGGACCTCGACGGCGACCGCGAACTCGCCGGGGCGGTGACCACGCTGCTGGCCGTGGTCGCCTGATCTCAGCGCAGCACGAGGCAGTCGTCGAGGTCGTCGAGCCAGTCCGGGGTCTCCAGCCACCGGTTCCAGCGCAGGTCGAGTTTCACCAGCGGCAGCTCGGCGAGCCCGTCCGGCAGCGTGCGCAGCTCGTTCTCCCGCAGGTCCAGGTACCGCAGGTCGCGCAGCTTCCCGACGGACGCGGGCAGCTCGGTGAGGTGGTTGCCGCGCAGGTGCAGCTCCCGCAGCTTGCTCAGCTCGCCGATGCTGTCCGGCAGCTCGTGCAGGTCGTTGCGGTACAGGCGCAGTTCGCGCAGCTCACGCAGGCCGGAGAGGTCCGAGGGCAGCGACTTCAGCCCGTTGTCCGTCGCGCTCAGGTACCGCAGCCGGCCGAGCCGGGTCAGCGAGTCCGGCAGCGTCGTCAGGCGGTTGTCCGAGAGGTACAGGTACTCGGTCAGGTTCGGCAGGTCGCCCAGCTCGCGGGGTAGTTCGGTGAGCTGGTTGTGGCCGAGGTCGAGGGTGTGCAGCGAGGTCAGCCGCGCGATGCCGGCCGGGATCGAGGTCAGCCGGTTCGCGGCCAGGTTCAGCACGGCCAGCCGGTCGAGGTCCCACAACTCGTCCGGCAGCTCGATCAGCTCGTTGTCGTAGGCGCTCAGGTACTCCAGGCCCGCGGGCAGCTCGGGCAGCCGGGTGAGGCCCTGGTGGTCGAGGTCCATCGGGCGAACATACCGGCGCGATCACTCCGCGTACGTTCCGATACCCTCCGTCACCGTTCTCGAGAGAGGGAGGATCCACGTGAAGAAGTCCCTTGCCCTGCTGGCGGCGGCCGCGGCGGTGGTGGTGCTGCCCGGGACGGCCACGGCCGCGGAGGGCGAGCCGGCCCTGGTGCACGCTTCGCCGCAGAACGGCTGCAAGCTGAACATCCGGGCGGCCGCGGACGTCGGCTCGGCGCTGCTGCACACGCTGACCTGCACGAACTACACGACCTGCGTGCACGCGCCGGAGCGGGACCTGCCGTGCGGGCAGGTCGTCACCGGCGGGCAGTACACCTGTGTCGGAGCCGAGGGCAAGCAGCTGACCGACAACCGGTGGGCCGAGGTGCTGTGGCGCTCGCCGCAGCAGTCGTTCGTGGCCGTCGGCTGCGCCGCGTTCCGGTCCTGAACGCGAACGTGCCCGGGAAGGCGGACCTTCCCGGGCACCACGTCCGAATGCGTTACCTGGTCAGTTTTCGCCGGCCGTACATGCCGCTGACCAGCGAGACCCCGATCGCCGCGATGACCACCTGGGTGATCAGCTCCAGCCAGTCGAAGCCCTTGGTGTCCGCGTAGCCGATGCCCCGCGCGATCGCGGTGCCGATGAACGCCGCGACGATACCGACGATGATCGTGAGCCAGATCGGAATCCCCTGCTTGCCGGGTGCGATCAGCCGACCGAGCGCGCCGATGATCAAACCAACGACGATCGCGCTGATGATTCCACCGATTGTCATCGCAACTCCTTCAGCTTCGGTGTGCTTCCGGGGTACCTTCCCGCGCCGCTTTCAAACCCGCATATTTGCTGGCGCTTATATACGTCTTGTGTGATACTTCGCGGGTGGACGTCTTCGAAGCGGTGGCCGAGCCCAGCCGGCGCACCCTGCTGGACCTTCTGGCCCAGGGCGAGCTGCCCGCGGGCGATCTGGTCGCGGCGCTGCCCGGCCTCACCCAGCCGGCCGTGTCCCGCCACCTGCGGATCCTGCGGGAGGTCGGGCTGGTCGAAGTTCGCCCGGACGGGCAACGCCGGATCTACGCGTTGCGCCCGGACGGCCTGGCCGAGATCGACAAGTGGCTCGGCCGGTACCGCCGCTACTGGGCGCGCCACCTCGATTCCCTCGAGCGCCACCTGGCGCGCAACCAGGAAGGACACCAGGAGTGAGCACCGAGAACGGCACGATCGAAACCGACGGCGAGGCGGCGGTCATCCGCTTCGAGCGCCACCTGCCCTTCCCGATCGAGACGGTGTGGGCCGCGATCACCGATCCCGCGCAGCGGCGGGCGTGGTTCGGCGAAACGGTCCTGGACACCGAGGCAGGCACCATCGAGATGCTGCCCGAGGACCCGCCCGCGGCCGACGACGCCAAGCGCATGACCGGGCGGATCCTCGTGTGGCAGCCGCCGCACGTGTTCGAGCACGAGTGGCGCCAGCGCATCGTCGAGGACGGCGTGGTGCGCTACGAGCTGTCCGAGACGCCGGACGGCACCCTGCTGAAGTTCACCCACCGGGGACTGTCAGTGCGCAACGCGCGGGGCTTCATCCCGGGCACGCACGCCTTCTTCGACCGGCTGGCCGCCCACCTGGCCGGCGCGGAGCCGCCCGCGTGGCCGGAGCGCTACGCGGCCGTCGCCGAGCGCTACCCGGCCTGGTCCTGACGCCCTGTCAGCGATCATCCGTGGCAGTGGGCCACGTCGGGCGGCTCGGCGAGGAAGGGGCGCAGCTCGAGCCATTCGTGGATCGGCTTCCCACCCGCCCCGGGCGCGGCCGACAGCTCCCCGGCCAGCTCCACCGCACGCTCGTGGCTGTCCACGT
>NZ_JAKGSD010000070.1:0-30991 GCF_021654135.1 Amycolatopsis tucumanensis
GCAGCCGGCCCTGCGCCTCGGCCGCCGCGTTGGCCCGGAAATCCGCCAGCAGGTTCCCCGAAGCCACGATGTACTTGCCGTCCCACGGGGTGCCATTCGCATCCGCGGGAACCGCCCCGCCACCCGACACAATCGCCTGCTGCGGATCCATCCCGCCCAGCACCGCCGCCATCACCGGGTCCTTGGCCGCCTCCACCGTCGCCGTCGCCGGCGCGCCCTCCAGCAACCGGGCGACCATCGTGGCCAGCATCTCCACGTGACCGATCTCCTCGGTCGCCGTGTCCATGATCAGGTCCTTGTACTTGCCCTCGACGCGGCAGTTCCAGCCCTGGAACAGGTACTGCATCGTCACCGTCATCTCGCCGTAGGCCCCGCCGATCAGCTCCTGCAGCTTGCGCGCGAAATACGGGTCCGGACGCTCCGGCTTCGCCTCGAACTGCAGGAACTTGGTGTGTCGGAACACGGGTCCTCCCTCGCCGGTGACGATGACGAGGGAGGACTTTCCCGCTCCGGCGGCGTCTAACCGTCAGCCCAGCAGGTCCGGCCGCTCCCAGTCCTTGCCCAGCACGTGCTGCGCGAGGAACGCGAACACCGTGGCGTACCAGAGCTTCGCGTGGTGCGGGGTCAGGATCCAGTGGTTCTCGTCCGGGAAGTAGAGGAACTTGTGCGGTGTCGAGCCGTCCTCGGCGGCCGAGCGGGACACCAGGTCCCACCACAGCCGCAGCCCCTCGCCGATCGGGACGCGGTAGTCCTTGTCGCCGTGGATGACGAGCATCGGCGTGGTGATCTCGTCGGCGAAGCGGTGCGGCGAGTTCGCCTCCGCCATCTCCGGGGTGAGTTCGCGCTGCCAGTAGTAGGTCGCGTCGGTCGTCGGCCCGAACTGGTCCAGCGCCCACAGCGAGGCGTGCGTGACGATCGCCTGGAACCGGTCGGTGTGCCCGGCGACCCAGTTGGCCATGTAGCCGCCGAACGACCCGCCCATCGCCGCCGTGCGGGTCTCGTCGACCCCCGCGTGCTGCTCCGCGGCGTCGGTGAGCGCCATCAGGTCGGTGAACGGCGCCACGCCCCACGCGCCCCAGCCGCGCTTGATGAAGTCGTACCCGTACCCCGTGGAGATCGCCGGGTCGGGCAGCAGGACGGCGTAGCCCTGCGCCACGGCGAGCCACGGGTTCCACCGCCACTGCCAGGCGTTCCACGAGCCGAGCGGCCCGCCGTGGATCCACAGCAGCAGCGGCGCGGGCGAGCCGGGGCCGGCGTCCCGCGGGAGCGCGAGCCACGCCCGCAGCGGCGTGCCGTCCTCGGCCGTGGCGGTGACCTCGTCGAGCCGTCCGGGGATCTCGGCGTCGAGGCCGAGCGCCTCGGCGGGCCCGGGCAGCGGCTCGATGGCGCCGCCGTCGAGGGCGATCCGCACCGGGGCGGGCGGGTGGTCGACGGCCGAACGCAGCGCGTACACCCACTGCCCGTCCGGGGAGATCCGCGGCTCGCTGTAGGCGCCGTCGTCGGCGGTCAGCCGGGTGACGTCGCCGGTTGCGGCGTCGACCTTCCACAGCGGCGCCCGGCCCTGGTCGTCGGCGCCGACGACGAGCGCCGAACCGTCCGGCAGCCACCGCGGCGAGTGCGGCCAGCGGTCCCAGCGCTGGGTCAGCGGCCGGAGTTCGCCGCCGGCGAGCGGGACGAGCGCGAGCCAGTAGTCGCCCGGCTCGTGCGGGGTCGAGCGGCGGTAGACGGCGACCGCGACCTGCGTGCCGTCCGGCGAGATCCGCGGCGATTCGTACTCGTGGTCCGGGTCGTCGGCCAGCACGCGGCGCTCACCGGTGGCGACGTCGATCGCGACGACGGTGGGCCGCTGCGAGCCGCCCGCTTCGGGAACCGTCCAGGTGGTGACGACGGTGCGCCCGTCCGGCGAGACGTCCCAAACGGCCTCGTCGGTCAGCGCACGCCCCGCGTGCCCGGTGAGGTCACGCAGGTCCAGCCGCTCCTCCCCCGCAGGCACCCCGTCGGCGACGACCAGCCGGGTGCGGTCGGGGCCGAGGTCGTGGTCCCAGAAGCGGATGGGGTACTCCTCGTGCAGGATCGCCGACACCCCGGCGTCCTTGCGGGCCTTGCGGATCTCGGCGTCGTGGTCGGCGCTCGTGGCCGAGGGCATCATCGGCGCCCCGGCCAGCACCGTGCCGGCCTCCGCGGCCACCGCGACCCCGCGCACACCGCCGGCCGGCGCCGCGATCACGCGGGCGTCCCCGCCGGACGCGGGCTGCAGCCACAGCGCGCTCTTGGGGCCGTCCTCGCCCTCGGCCGCGGAGTCCGGCCGGGCCGAGACGAACAGCAGGTCGCCGGACGGGGTGAAGGCGGCGCCGGACTCGCCTTCGGCGCTGCGGGTCAGCCGCCGCGCCGGGCGCTCGCCGTCGGGGTCCACTTCCCACAGCGCCGTGGTGTAGCGGTTCTTCTTCAGGTCGGGCGTCGCCACGCCGACCACGAGTCGGCGGCCGTCCGGGGAGAGCACCAGCCCCGACAGCCGCGGGAGGCGGACGTAGGCGTCGAGGTCGGCGAAGGCATCGTCGGTCACTTCGCCTTCATACCACCGATGACCGACGGTTTCGCGGCTTTTCGATCAGCCGCCCAGTGCCCGCGCCAGCAGGGTCCGCCGGTTGCGCACCGAGGTCTTGCCGAAGATCGACTTCAGGTGGTCCTGGACGGTGTGCTCGGACAGGAACATCCGGCGGGCGAGGTCCCGCGTGTCGCTGCCGTGGGCGAGGTGTTCGAGCAGTTCCCGCTCGCGGGTGCTGAGCCCGAACGCCCGGCCGAACAGGCCGACCCGCTCGGCGGGCGCGGACTCCTCGATCGTGACGGCGATGTCGCGGACGATCCGGGCGGCGCGCAGCGTGACCCACCGCCCGTCGGCGAGGTGCACCCGGGCCGCCGGGCGGTGGCCGTCGACGCCGGCCTCGTTCGCGAGGAGCTGGGCGGCGACGTTGTACGCGCCGGCCGGGACCGGCGCCTGCCCGTCGCCGGGCGGGACGAGGACGCGCAGGTACTCGGCGGTGTCCGGGGTGTGGCCGAGGACGTCGAGGTCCGGCGACAGCAGCAGCACGACCGGCCCGGACCGGGCGGGGAGGCCATCGCGCGACAAAGGTCTCCGCCTGCGCCCGGCGCAGCTCGGCGGTGACCGGCTCGAGGATCCGGGTCAGCGATCGGGTCTCGGCGTCGGTGAAGGGCCGGGACCGCCACAGGTCGAGGAACGCCCAGACTCCGAACCGGTCGGCGAACACCACCGACGCGACGTCGGCGACGCCGTGCCGGTTGAGCATCTCGCGCCAGAGCAGGCTGCGGGCGGGGTTGCCGCCGGTCGCGGTGTGCAGGGTCGCGACGGCGCCGGGGCGCAGGGCCGTCCAGCGGTTGACCGGGGTGAGGTACTTGAGCCGGATCAGGCGGGGCAGCTCCGGCAGGCACGGGACGTCGGCGAGCGGGGCGGTGCCGACCGCGGTCTCCGGGTCGGTCAGCGGCCAGGCGTAGGCGTCGAAGCCGACCCTGCGCCGGATCTCGCCGAGCACGCGCAGCCGCACCGCTCTCGCGTCCACGTGGTCGAGTCTAAGACCCCAGGAAGCTGGGATGTGCGCGACGACGCGGAATTCCTACCGTCGCAAGCGTGGCGAAGGAGGAATCATGGCCATCTTGCACATCGAACACTCGATTGTGGATTTCCCGCTGTGGCAGGCGGCGTTCGACCGGTTCGCCGAGGCGCGCAGCCGGGCCGGCGTGCGCGGTCACCACGTGTCCCGCCCCGTCGGCGATCCCCACTACGTGGTGGTCGACCTGGAGTTCGGCTCGGTGCCCGACGCGGAGGCGTTCCTCGCCTTCCTGGAGCGGGAGGTCTGGTCGTCGCGGGAGAACGCGCCGGCGTTGGACGGCGTGCCGCGCACGCTGATCCTGGAACCGGTCCGCCGGATGCGCCCACCTGGCTTGTAGATCGACAACAGCACCGCCGCCAGCAGGCACGCCGGTGACACGATCGGCGGGAACACCAAGTCCGGCGCCGTCCCGGGCAGGCCGGCCAGCAGCGACTCACCGTAGGCCGCGGCTTCGCCGACGCCCGGGCGCAGCGACACCACCGCCAGCGTCACCATGGCGAGGTTGAGCACCAGCTTGATCGCCACCCACCAGTACCGCACCAGCCCGTACCGGCTGCCCAGCCCCAGCATCACGCCGCTGCCAAGGCACACCAGTCCGGCCACCAGCAGCGGCCACACCGCGAACAGCCGCAGCGCCTGGTAGCACACCGCGGCGAGCGCCGGATCGTCCGTCAGCATCGCGGTGAACACCAGCACCGCCAGCACCACGTCGATCCCGATCCACGCGCCGGCCGAGATGATGTGCGTCGCGAGCCACGCCTTCCGTCCTCCAGCTTTGAGTCTCATGCCCTCGACTGTCGCGAAAACGGACGTCCCTGGGCATCCGGCGCAGAGCGCGACCTGCGCCTACGCCGCCACGCGTACGCGCCGCGGCTTCGTGCGCGTCAGGCCGACCCCGGCCAGCACCACCAGCATCCCGGCCACGACCCGCGGCGTCACCGGCTCGCCGAGGACGACGGCCCCGAGCGCGACCGACACGACCGGCAGCAGGTACCCGACGACGGCCGCGCCGGTCGGGCCCTCGTCCTCGATGAGCCGGTAGTTGAGGTAGAAGGTGATCCCGGTGCCGAACACGCCGAGCAGGACGACCGCGAGCACCGCCAGGCCGTCGAACCCCGGCCGGGCGCCCTCCAGGGGCAGCGCGAGCGAGGCCAGGCCGGACGCGACGGCCAGTTGCGCGGCCGAGATCGCGACGGGGCCGCCCGTCCCGGCCAGTTTCCGTGCCATGTAAGCGAACGCGATCGCGTAACTCGCCGCCGCGCCCACCAGCGCCAGCGCTCCCCACCCGAACAGCCCGGCCCGCTGCCACGGCGCGAAGATCAGCGACACCCCGGCGAAGCCGAGCAGCAGCCCGCCGAGCCGCGCCGGGTGGATCCCGCGTTCGGCGCCCAGCACCAGCCCGATGAGCAGTGACCACAGTGGAGTGGTCGCGTTGAGCACCCCGGCGATGCCGGAGTCGACGGTCTGCTCACCGATGCTGAACAACGCGAACGGCACCGCGTTGCAGAAGAACGCGGCGATGACCAGCCGCCCCCACATCGCCCGCCCGCGCGGCATCCGCTGCCCCGCGATCCGGGCCAGGACGAACAGCACGGCGGCGCCGAGCACGCTCCGCAACACCGCGATCTCGATCGGCGTGAACCCGCGCAGCGCGAGCTTGATCCACAGGAACGCCGACCCCCACAGCAGGGCGAGCACGCCCATCCGCACCCACGTCTTGATCACACCACCAGCGTGCGACCGCGGACACGTCAGAACAAGTGAAAGATTGTGAAGGTTCGTTTAGCTCAGCTTACGGCCGAACAGCAGCTTCCACGGCATCAGCGCCGACTCCAGCTGCACCGCGAGGCTCATCTTCGACACGCCGTCGGCGCGCTCCTCGAACCGGATCGGGATCTCGGCGATCCGCATCCCCTGCTTCACGGTGCGGTAGTTCATCTCGACCTGGAACGCGTAGCCGTTGCTGCGGATCGTGGCGATGTCGATGCGCCGCAACGTCTCCGCGCGCCACGCCTTGAACCCGGCGGTCGCGTCCTTGACGTGCAGCCGCAGGATGGCGTTGACGTAGAAGTTCGCCCACGCCGACAGCGCCTTGCGGTGCCACCCCCACTCGCCCGCGAGCGAACCGCCTGCCACGTAACGGGATCCGAGCACCACGGCGGCGTCCGAGGTGGCGAGCTTGTCGATCATGCGCGGCACGGCCTCGACCGGGTGGGACAGGTCGGCGTCCATCTGGATCACGATGTCCGCGCCCTCGTCGAGCGCCCGGCTGATGCCGGCGACGTAGGCGCGGCCGAGACCGTCCTTTTCGGTCCGGTGCAGCACGCCGATGTGGTCCGGGTGCTCGGTCGCCAGCTTGTCGGCCACGTCGCCGGTGCCGTCCGGCGAGTTGTCGTCCACCACGAGCACGTGCAGGCCGGGCAGCCCGAGGCCGGTCAGCTGGCCGACGAGCTTGGGCAGGTTGTCCCGCTCGTTGTAGGTCGGGACGACGACCGTGACCTTCGGGGAGCTCTCTCCCATGATCAAATCCTTCGTGCGCGGGTGGAGGTTCGGCACCGAACGGTATCGCACCCGATTTCGCACCTCTTCCGGGTAACGCGGACGCCGTTTTCCGGGGTCGCGAGCGGGTACGACGAACCAGCGGCGGCCTCGTGCGTCTGTACTGGCGGGAGGTCCGGGGAGGAGGGGAGCATGCGGAGCAGTCGCGGGGCGCTGCTGGCTCTCGTCCTCGCCGTGGTCGTGGTAGGCGGGGTCGTCGCGTGGATCGCGCTCACCGGGCGGCCCGCGCCCAAGCCGGGGTGCACGGTGACCGCCGCGGACGGCTCGTCCTTCGACCTGACGGTCGAGCAGGCCCGCAACGCGGCCACCATCGCCGCCGTCGGCGATCGCCTCGGCATGCCGGACCACGCGGTCACGGTCGCGCTGGCCACCGCGATCCAGGAGTCGCGGCTGCGGAACCTGCCCGGCGGCGACCGGGACTCGGCCGGCCTGTTCCAGCAGCGCCCCAGCCAGGGGTGGGGCGCCTACGAAGAGGTCACCGACCCGGTGTACGCGGCGACGGCGTTCTACGAGCGGCTGCGGGAGCAGCCCGGCTGGGCGGACCTGACGGTGACGCAGGCGGCGCAGCTGGTGCAGCGGTCGGCGTTCCCGGAGGCCTACGCGCAGTGGGAGACCGAGGCGGCGGCGACGGCGGGAGCGCTGACCGGGGCCAAGCCGGGCGCGCTGACCTGCGCGAACCTCTCCCCGGGCGCGCCCGAAGCGGACATCGTGGCGGTCGCCAGGGCCGAGCTGGGCACCGCGGTGCTGAGCGGGCCGCACCCGGCGGCCGAGGGCTGGGCGTTCGCGACCTGGCTGGTCGCCAACGCCACCCGCTTCGGCCTGGACGGCGTCACGTTCGACGGCGTGACCTGGACGGCGGACTCGGGCGCGTGGACGGCGACCGGTCCCCGCGACGGCGTGCTCAGCCTGCACCGCGCCGCCGCCGGGTGAAACTACGATCGTCGCGTGGCCGACGACCTGCTCCCCCGCGCCGCGGCGCTGGGCCGGGACTTCCGCGCCGGGCTGGACGAGCGCCCGGTGTTCCCCCGCGACCTGGACCCGGACGCGGTCCGCGCCGCGCTCGGCGAGCTGCCGGACGGGCCCGCCGACCCCGCGGCCGTGCTCGACCAGCTGTGTGAGGCCGTCGAGCCCGCCCTGGTCGCGAGCGCCGGCCCGCGGTACTTCGGGTTCGTCACCGGTGGTTCGCTGGAGGCCGCGGCGGCGGCCGACGTGCTGACCACGGCGTGGGACCAGAACGGCTTCAACGCGCTCACCTCACCCGCCGCCGCGCTCGTCGAGGAGGTCGCGGGCGGGTGGCTGAAGGACCTGCTCGGCCTGCCGCCCACGGCGTCGTTCGGGTTCGTGACGGGTGCGCAGGGCGGCAACACGGTGGGCCTGGCCGCCGCGCGGCACGCCGTGCTGGAACGCCACGGCTGGGACGTCGAGCGGCAGGGCTTGCACGGCGCGCCGCGGGTGCGGATCGTCGCGGGCAGCGGACGGCACGCGACGATCGACCGGGCCCTGCGCCTGCTCGGCTTCGGCACCGACGCGCTCGCCGAGGTGCCGACCGCCCCGTCCGGCTCGATCGACGTCGCCGCGCTGGCCGGCGCACTGTCCACATCGGATGCGCCGACGATCGTGTGCCTGCAGGCAGGCGAGGTCAACACCGGTGCGTTCGACGACTTCCCCACCGCGATCGCGGCCGCCCACGCGCGCGGGGCGTGGGTGCACGTCGACGGCGCGTTCGGGTTGTGGGCGGCGGCGAGCCCGCGGTTGCGGCACCTCACCGAAGGCGTGGCGGAGGCCGATTCCTGGGCGACCGACGGCCACAAGTGGCTCAACGTGCCCTACGACAGCGGCTACGCGTTCTGCGCGCACCCCGCCGCGCACGCGGCCGCGACCTCCTACACCGCCGCCTACCTCGTCGGCGACCGGCCGGAGGCGCTGCGCTCCCCCGGCGACTTCGTGCCGGACTCCTCGCGCCGCGCCCGGGGCTTCACCACGTGGGCGGCGCTGCGGCAGCTGGGCCGCGCGGGCGTCGCGGAACTCGTCGAGCGGTCCTGCGCCCTCGCGCGCCGGTTCGCCGCGCGGCTGTCCGAGGCCGGGGCCGAGGTGGTCAACGACGTCGTCCTCAACCAGGTCCTCGTCGGCTTCGGCGACAACACGCCGCAGGTGCTGGAGGCGGTGCAGCGGTCCGGCGAGTGCTGGATGGGCGGCACGGTCTGGCAGGGCAGGCGGCTGATGCGCGTCTCAGTGTCGAACTGGCGCACCACGGAGGCCGACGTCGACCGCAGCGTGGCCGCGATCCTCGCCGCCTGGCGGGAGGTTCAGGGACGCTGAGCGAGCACGCCGAACATCGTCACGGACAGGTGGAAGTCCCCGCGCGCGGCGCCGTCGGCGAGCTCGGCGAGCAGCCGGTCGCCCTGCTCGCGGGTGACCACGCCGTTGCCCACGGCGTGCTGGACCATCATCGGCAGCAGCGTGTCGCGGACCGATTCGTGGTCGGAGATCAGGGCCTGTGAGCCGCGGTCGGCGATCGTCAGCCCGGCCGCGCTGAGCCAGCCCGCGAGCTTGCGACCCGCGGCGGGTTCGGCGGTCTGCGTGAGCATCCCGGCCAGCACGGCCCGGACGGTGTCCGGGTCGCCGGGGTGGATGATGCCGGTGGCCCAGTCGGTGTCGATCAGCGCGACGCGCCCGCCGGGACGCAGGACCCGCACGATCTCGGCGACCGCGCCGGCCGGGTCGGTCAGGTGCTGGAAGACGCGCTCGCACAGCACGGCGTCGAAGGTCGCGTCGGCGAAGGGCAACGCGGAGACGTCGCCGGGCACGAACCGCGCGGCCGATCCGGCGGCCCGGTCCCTGGCGAGCGCGAGCATGGCTTCGTTGGGATCGAGCCCGACGGCCTCGCCCTCCGGCCCCGCCGCGGCCGCGAGCACCTGCACCTCGGAGCCGGTGCCGCAGCCGATTTCCAGCGCGCGCTCGCCCGGCCGGACGGCCAGGGCATCGTGCGCCCACGCCCGCAACCGCCGCACGCCCGGCGTCGCGGCCTGCAGGTCGAGGATCTCGGCCTGCCGCGCGACCACGGCCGGGTCGATCCGGTCGGCTCGGAAGGAGATGTCGGTGTCCGCCACGAGCGCGGATGCTAGTCCGGTGTGGCGACCGCCACGACCAGATTCCGCAATTCGTAGCTGTCGATCTCGGCTTTGATGGTGACCCGCGGCGGGCTCACCATCCGCAGGCCGGGCAGGGCGAACAGGCGGCTGAGGAAGACGTCGGTCTCCAGGATCGCGACGTGCGCGCCGGGGCACTTGTGCGCGCCGTCGCCGAAGGACAGGCCCGGCGCCTCGCACGGCTCGAGGTTGGCTGCGTCGATCCGCACCTCGACGAGCTCACCAGCCGGGATGGTGTCTTCGTCGAGCCGGAGTGGCGCGGTGGTGCGCCGTTTGAGCCCGCCGATGACGGGTTCGGTGCGCAGGATCTCGTGCAGGAGGGCGATCCGCTCGTCCTCGTCCGCTTCGCGGTAGCGGGCGCGCAGGGCGTCGTCGGTGAACAGGTGCCAGGCCGCGACGGACACGAACTCGCGGGTGGTGACCATGCCCGCGGCGGCGAAGGTGAGGCACTCGCCGAGGATTTCGCCCGCCGAGCAGCCCTCGTCGAGCAGGTGCGAGATGAGGTCGTCGCGGCGGTGGCGGCGCCGGGCGCGCACGGCCGGGCGGCACGTCGGCGACGTAGATGGCGAGCCAGTTGCGCATCTGGCGGAAGAACCAGCGGATCCCGGTCAGGCTGGTGAAGCCGGGCCGCCCGAACTCCTCGGGGAAGAACCGGTCCAGCCGCCGCTGGATGCCCGGCCTGCTCTCGGTGAGGCCGACGACCTCGGACGCGACGCCGATCGCGAGGCCGAAGGCCAGGTCCGGCAGTTCGGCGCGCCCGGTACGGGTCAAACGGCCCAGTTGCTCGTCGGCGATGCGGGCCATCAGGTCGCGGTAGTGCTCGCTGACGCGGCGGGGCGTGAAGAAGCGGGCGGTTTGGCGGCGGTGTTCGCGGTGTTCCGGGCCGTCGCGGTAGAGCACGGGGCGGCGGAACCGCGCCGGCAGTCTGTCGACCGTCTCGATGCCGAGGCCGGCCTGCACGGTGCCACCGCTGCGCAGCACCGCGCGGGCGTGCTCATAGCCCGTCACCCGCCAGGTCCCGTCCGGGCCGCGCCGCACCGGGCAGCCGTCCCCGGCCGGGCCGCGGTCGATCTTCCGCCCGCCCACGGGATCAAGACAACACGACCGGCCGGGCGGCCGACAGGGCCGCCCGGCGCAGTCAGTGGTGGTACTGGTGGACGACCGCGTGCCCCTTGCCGCGCCCGATCATCCACTTGTTCACCGGCCAGGTCAGCACGAACGCCACGGCCAGCGAGAACGCCAGCGCGCCCCAGAACAGCCAGCTGCCCGCGCCGGCGTCCATCGCGCCCGGCACGCTGACCATGATGAGGTTGTCCACGATCTCCATCACGGTGATCGAGATCGTGTCGGCGGCCAGCGCGACCTTCAGCGCGGCCCGGAAGGGCACGCCCGCCTTCAGCACCCCGCGCATGGTGAGCGCGTACCCGAAGACGAACGCGAGCGCGACGGCGAGGGCCACGGTGGCGACGCCGTGCAACCCGAGCGCGGTGCCGATGACCATGCCGAGCACCTCGCCGATGGCGCAGCCGGTGAGGCAGTGCAGGGTGGCCTGCGCCGCGGCGGCCCAGGTGGCGGGCGGCCGGTGCGCGGCGTGTTCCGCGTGCCCCGCGTGCTGGTGCGTCGAGTGGTCCATCTCGTTTCCTCCGTTCAATACCCCTAGGGGGTATTACCGGAGTGAAGATAACCCTCTTGTCCGGATTGCGCAACACTGGGCGGGTGGAACCGATGAAGATCGCCGAGCTGGACGGCCGCCGGATCACCGACCTGGCCTCGTTCCACCGGCAGGCGTCCGAGTTGCTCGACTTCGGCCCGTACTACGGACACAACTTCGACGCCCTCTGGGACCGCCTCAGCCGGGACGTCGAGCGACCCGTGCGGGTCCGCTGGCTACACGCGGCCACGAGTCGCGCCACGCTCGGCGAGACGAACTTCGCCAAGATCGTCGAGATTTTCGAGAGCGCCGCACGGGAAGACCGTGAACACAACGCGCTGCACAGGCTGGAGTTCGAGCTGGTCGACCCCTGACCGCGCGATCACCTCCGCGCGGCGCGCACCGACTGGGCGATCACCGCGAGCACGGCCAGCCCGCCCACGGCGAACCCGTAGACGATCGCGGTCGGCCGCAACCCGGCCGAAGTCGCCGCGAAGCCCGCGATCACCGCCGGGATGCTGAACGCGAGGTAGGACACGACGTAGACCACCGCGAACAGCTCGCCCCGTTCGGCGGGCGCGGCCAGGCGCGCGAGCGTGCCGAAACTGGCCAGCGCCGAGGCCCCGAACCCGATCCCGGACACGACGGTCCCGGCGACGGCGAGCGCGACCAGGTCCGCCAGCACACCCGCCAGGGTGATGCCCATGCCGGTCGCCAGCAACGCGGCGCCGGCCTGCAGCACCACGCCCACCGGGGCCGCGCGCAGCACCAGCGAGGTCAGCGCCCCCGTCCCGCACAGCAGGGTCACGACGAGCCCGCCGACGAGGTGGTTGGACAGCCCGAACAGCCCGGCCGCCACCGACGGCCCGAGCGACAGGTACAGGCCGCCGAGTGCCCAGCTGGAGATCAGGATCGGCACCAGCGCGAACAGGTCCGGCCGCAGCCGCGCCGGGACACCGAGCCGCGGGGTGAGCGAGGCCAGCGCGCCGGGGCGACGGGCGGAGGTCTCGGGCAGGCCGGCGGTCAGCAACAGCGCGACGACCATGCCGGCGAGCAGGAGCGCGTAGACGAGGTGCGTCGGGGCGGGCGCGAACTGGACGAGCGCGCCGCAACCCAGAGCGCCGAGGGCGAGCCCGCTCGTCGGGGCGACGCTGCTGATCACACCGGCGCGACCGGGCGCGTGCGACGGGTTCAGGTCGACCAGCGTCGCGCCGAGCACGGACATGGCCGCACCGGTGGCGACGCCCTGCACGACGCGCGCCGCGAACAGCGCGGAGACGTCCCCGGCGACCAGGAACAACACGAGCGAGACGGCTTCCCCGACGATCGCCGCGGCCAGCACCGGCCGCCGCCCGACGTGGTCCGACAGTGCGCCGACGACCAGCAGCGACGCGATCAACCCCAGGACGTACACCGCGAAGACCACGGTGAGCGTCATCGACGAGAAGCCCCATTCCTGCTGGTAGACGACGTAGAGCGGGGACGGGACGCTGGAGGCGGCCATGAACAGCACGAAGATCACCGCGACCGCCGTGAACGCCACCGGGTGCGGCAACCGGGCTCTCGGACGGACCGCGACGGCGACGGCGGGGGAACTCGACATCAGCACTCCTCGGAAAAGCAAAGATCGATGCGTTAGGACGACCATAGCGCAAACGCAACGATCGATGCGATAATTTCTCCATGTCCGCCACCACCAGCACAACCCGTCCCGGCGGCCGGTCCGCGCGGGTGCGTGCCGCCGTGCACCGCGCCGTCGTGGAGTTCCTGGCCGAGCACCCCGCGGAGGCGCTGACGCTGCCGTTGATCGCGACGCGCGCGGGCGTTCACCCGACCACCCTGTACCGGCGGTGGGGGTCGGTCGCGGAGTTGATGGCGGACGTGGCGAGCAGCCGGTTCAGCGGCGACATCGTCGTGCCGGACACCGGTTCGCTGCGCGAGGACCTGCGGCGGTGGGCGTCCGACGTGGCGACCGACCTGGCCGACCCGGACGTGCTGGCGATCATGCGGGCCGCGATCGGTTCCGGCCCCGACGGCGGCTGCGCGTGCACCGCGGACCGGCACGCTCAGCTCACGGCGATCCTCGATCGCGAACGTTCCCGCGGCGGGACCGCGCCGGAGACCGCGCACGCCGCGGACGTCCTGCTCGGGCCGCTGTACTACCGGGCGATCTTCGCAGGTCAGCCCGCGGATCCCAGCTGGACCACCGAGCTGGTCGACACGCTGCTCAAGTAATCCGGTTGCGCCCTGTTACTCGGGCGAGTAACTTTTTACTCATGCAGGTAATCAATGAGGTGCAGCCGGACCTGGGCCTGAGCCCGGCCGAGGAGGCGCGCCGTTCGCAGATCATCGCGGCGACCCTGGCGACGATCTCGGAACTGGGGTACCGCCGGACGTCGTTCGCCCGCATCAAGGAGCGCGCGGGCCTGAGCAGCACGCGGTTGATCGGCTACCACTTCGGCACGAAGGCCGGGCTGATGCAGGCGGTGGTGACGACGGCGCTGAGCATCCGGGACAGGTACCTGGAGGAGCGGGCCGGCGACACGACCGACCGGGCCGCGATGCTGCGCGCGCTGATCGAAACGGAGGTCACGTTCGTCCGCGACCACCCCGAATGCGTCCGGGTGCTGCGCGAGGTGGCCGCGAACGCGGACGACCCGGACGGCTGGGCGGTGGCGGGCCCACTGCTGAGCGGTTTCCGGACGGGCCGCATCGAGCGGCTGCTGTCCCAGGGGCAGCGGGAAGGCGCCTTCGGTGAGTTCTCGCCGGAGGTCGCGGCCCGCACGATCGCGCAGAGCATCGACGGCGCGATCCAGGCCTATGCCGAAAACCCGGCCCTGGACCTGGAGTCCTACGGGCGGCAACTGGCGGACTTCTTCGAACAGGCCGTAGCGGCGAAGAACTGAGGCGTTCCCGTTCGCGGGCTCTCCGGGGCCCGCGAACGGACCTCGACGCGTCACCCCCAGCCGGCTCGCGCGTCTGCGGCACCTCACGCAACTCCACCCGTCAGCAAGGCGGGCATGACGCACCGCTGCGGCAGCCCCCCTCCGAAAGGGCCTATCGCGTCAGTGTCACGCCTCCGCGCCCCCACCCTGCGATACCCACCGCCGATCCTCCTCGCGTCCACCCCTCAGAGCGACCACGACCGCGCAACCCCTTCCCCAGCACCCCCGTCGCGTCAGGGCCGCAACCCGGACAACGCTATCTCCACCACCCGATCCGACCTCGCACCCCTCAAAGCGACCGCCACCACCGCAAGGCGTTCCCCGCAAACCCCTTCCCCGCAACCCCCGTCACCTCAGGGCCGCAACCCGGACAACGCCGTCTCCACCACCTGGTCCGCGAACTCCACCGTGAGCGGCCCGCGCTGCATCCAGCGCACCGTCACCGGCCCCCAGATCACGTCCACCGCCACGTCCAGGTCCACATCGGACAGCTGCCCGGCTTCCACCGCCTTGCGCAGCCGTTCCTTCTTCAGCTCCCGCACCGGCTCGTCGAGCCGCTCCGAGTACATCCGCGCCAGCTCCGGATCGTGCATGATCTCCGAGCTGAGCGCGCGCATCGTGAGGTCGAAGCGCTCGTCGGTCAGCTCCTGGACCGTCGCGCGCAGCACCGTCTTCAGGTCCGCCTCCAGGTCGCCGGTGTCCGGCAGCCCGCTACCGTCCCCTTCGGACAGCATCAGGAACGCGTCCAGCAGCACCGCCCCCTTCGATGGCCACCAGCGGTAGATCGTCTGCTTCCCGACACCCGCCCGGGCGGCGATCCCTTCGATGCTCAGCTTCGCGTACCCGACTTCACCCACCAATTCGAACGCGGCAGCCAGGATCGCCTGCCGCGAGCTCTCGTTGCGACGACTCGCATCTGGCACGTTCCGAGACTACCACAGCTCAAGACGAGACGGTCCGTCTTGACAAGCGAGAAAGCGAGACGCTACGGTTCGTCTCACAACGAAAGGAGCCCCAGATGACCACCACCTCCCCTTCCCGCGTCTGGTTCATCACCGGTGCGAGCCGCGGCCTCGGTCGCGCCTTCACCGAAGCCGCCCTCGATCGCGGTGACCGGGTGGTCGCGGCCTCCCGCACGATCACCGCCGAGGCGACCGACCGGCTGCTGCCCATCCAGCTCGACGTCACCCGGCGCGATGACGTGTTCCGGGCCGTCGAGCAGGCCATCGACTACTTCGGCCGGCTCGATGTCGTGGTCAACAACGCGGGCACGCTGACCATGGGCATGGTCGAGGAGTTCACCGAGGACCAGGCCAGAGCCGCGCTGGAGACGAACTTCTTCGGCGCGCTCTGGGTGAGCCAGGCCGTGCTGCCGGTGATGCGGCGCCGGCAGTCCGGCCGCATCCTGCAGATTTCGAGCATCGCCGCGCTGGGCGGGTTCCCGATGACTGGTCTCTACAGCGCGAGCAAGTTCGCGCTGGAGGGCATGAGCGAAGCGCTGGCGCGGGAGGCGGCCACGTTCGGCGTCAAGGTCAGCATCGTGCAGCCCGGCGGCTACTGGACCGACCTCTACACCGCACCCGCGATGGCGTCGCCGGTCGACGAGTACGCACCGCTGCGGCAGGAACTGGAGCGGCAGTGGTCCGAGGGATCGGTCGACAGCGATCCTGCGCTGGCCGCCGAGGCGCTGCTGAAACTCGTGGACAGCGAGGATCCGCCGCTGCGCCTGCTGCTCGGCAGCATGGTCTACGACCTAGCTCAGGACCTCACGCGGCAGCGCCTGGACGGCTGGGCGGCTTGGGAGGAGGTGAGCCGCGCGGCCGAGAAGGCGATCCCGATGCCGGTCACACCAGGAACGTGAACAGGGGGCTGTCCGGCGGGACGCGCTCGATGCGGTGCGGACCCGCCGCCATCCGCTTCATCATCGGTTCGAGGTTGTCCGGCGAGCCCAGTTCGATCCCGACCAGAGCCGGGCCGGTCTCGCGGTTGTTGCGCTTGACGTACTCGAAGAGCGTGATGTCGTCGTCCGGGCCGAGCACGTCGTCGAGGAACCGACGGAGCGCGCCGGGCTCCTGCGGGAACTCGACGAGGAAGTAGTGCTTGCGCCCCTCGAAGATCAGGGCTCGCTCGACGATCTCGGCGTACCGGCTGACGTCGTTGTTGCCCCCGGACACGATGCACAGCACGGTCGAGCCCGGTTCCAGGTCGAGATCGAGCCCGAGCGCGGCCGGGGACAATGCGCCGGCGGGCTCGGCGATGATGCCGTCGGACTGGTAGAGGTCGAGCATCTCGACGCATATCTTGCCCTCGGGCACGGCGATCATGGCGGGCCGGCGTTCGGCGGCGAGGGCGTAGGTGTGCTGCCCGACGAGGCGGACAGCGGCGCCGTCGACGAACGGGTCGATGGTCTCCATCGCGATGGGGGCGCCGTGTTCGAGCGCGAGAGCCATGCTGGCCGCGCCCTGCGGCTCAGCGCCGATCACCCGCACCTCGGGGTGGGTCTCGCGAAGCCAGGCGAGGGTCCCGGCGAGCAGGCCGCCGCCACCGACCGGCACGATCACGACGTCGGGCGCGCGGCCCAGCTGCTCGATGGCCTCCTTGACGACGGTGCCCTGCCCGGCGATCGTGCGCGGGTCGTCGAACGCGGGGATCATCGTCGTGCCCGTGCTCGCCGCGTACGCCTGCGCGGCGGCGGCCGCGTCGTCGTAGGTGTCGCCGTGCACCACGATCTGGACGTGCTCGCCGCCGAGCCGGGCGACGCGGTCCCGCTTCTGGCGGGGCGTGGTGCGCGGCAGGTAGACGCGGGCGAGGACACCGAGGGCGGCTGAGGCGAACGCCACACCCTGGCCGTGGTTGCCTGCGCTCGCGCACACCACGCCGCGGGCGCGCTCCTCCGGTGAGAGCTGGCTCACCAGGTTGTAGGCGCCCCGGCCCTTGTAGGAGCGGACGGCGGACAGGTCCTCGCGCTTGAGCCAGACGTCCACGCCGTGCTGCAGCGAAAGCCGTTCGTTGCGGTGCAGTGGCGTCGGCTGGATGACCCCGGCGAACCGGGCGGCCGCCATCGCCACGTCGGCCGCCCGCACGGGGTCGGGCCCGTTACCCACGACTTGGTTCCTCCTGTCGGCGTAGACGTCATTCGTACCAAAGCCGTGGCGGGCGCCCGCACCCGGAGCGGCCGGTGCCAGATAATGCGTGCCGTGGGTGCGGAGCGGGGACAACTGGTGGAGGAGTACGGACCGGCGTGGTCGCCGGGCCCGTTCGAGCGGGGCACCGACGGGCCGCACGTCGTCCTCGCCGGCGTCGACGGCTCCCCCACCGCGTCCCGGGCGGGCGCCTACGCGGCCGGGCTGGCGCGACGGCAGCGGTCGCGGCTGGTGCTGGTGTACGTGCTGGCGCCGACGGCGTGGACCGGCATGGCGAGCGGCTACCTCGCGGCGGCCCAGGAGCAGGCCTACGAAGCGACGATCGACGAGATGCGCGGACCGATCCGCAACCTCGCCGACGAAGCCGGCCTGCCCATCACGTTCATCGTCCGCCGCGGCGACGCCTTCACGGAACTCCGCCGCGCGGCGGTGGAGCTGCACGCCGACCTCGTCGTGGTGGGCGCGTCGGAAAGCCGGGGCCACCGGATCGTCGGCTCGGTGGCGAACCGCCTCGTGCGGTCCGGTCTCTGGCCGGTGACCGTGGTGCCCTGACACTGCCCCCGACGCCCGATACGCCGTCACCGACACCTTCCGGCCGGAATCGGCGACGCCCACCACCAGCACCTGGTCAAGGCCATCCCGGTGCGAGATCCTCGTGTGCAAGCCGCCCCCACCCGATCGCGGCGCTCCGCCCGCCGAGAACCTCGCCATCCCGCGCGAGCAGCCCTGCCGCGCGAGCAGCCCTCCCGCGCGAGCAGCCGCCCACCGCGGCCGGCCCACCGACCACCGCGCAGCCCAGCCCACCGGTCACCGCGCAGCCCAGCCGACCGTCGGCCGCGGAGGCACACCCATCCCGGCGGCGCGAGCCCATCCCGCCCCGGCGGCCATCTCCGCCTCGCAAGCCCATCGCCCCCCGCAGGCCCATCCGCCCCGCGAACCCATCCCCGCCCCGCGAGCCCACCCGCCCCGCGAACCCATCCCCGCCCCGCGAGCCCACCCGCCCCGCAAGCCCAGCGCCGTCGCGCGAGCCCACCCGCCCCGCGAGCACGTCCCCGGCCCGCAAGCACGTCTCCGGCCCGCAAGCACATCCCGCCGCGCAAGCCCTCCCGGCGCGCATGCTCGCCACGATCCGCAACCGCCGGATGAAGGCCCTCTCGGCGCGGCACTCACCACCGCGGCCCGCGCCGGGCACCTCAGTCATTCACGAACACGCGATCCGGTCCAGCGCCTGCTCGAACAACCCGACCGCCGCGGCGTGCAGGCGGTCTCCGATGGCGCGTGGCGCTTTGCCCGCGCAGGCACGGGCGTGCGTGCCCTCCAGCACGATGCCCAGCTTGAAGCACGCCAGCACCGCGTACCAGGCGATTCCGGAGGTGTCCCGTCCCGAGCGGGCGGCGTAGCGAGCCACGATCTCCTCCTCGGTGGCGAGGTCGCCGGCCGTGGCGAGGCCGGTCCATCCGAGCATCCGGCGGGTGCCGGGCCACGTGGCCAGCAGCCAGCCGAGGTCGAGGAGCGGGTCGCCGATCGTGCTCATCTCCCAGTCCACGATCGCCGCGACCGTCGCGCCACGGCGGTCGAACAGGACGTTCGCCAGGTGGTAGTCGCCGTGGAGGATGCCTGGTGACCACCACTGGGGCACATGCTGCGCGAGCCAGTCGGCGACGCC
Source organism: Amycolatopsis tucumanensis (assembly GCF_021654135.1). GTDB lineage: Bacteria > Actinomycetota > Actinomycetes > Mycobacteriales > Pseudonocardiaceae > Amycolatopsis_E > Amycolatopsis_E tucumanensis. The sequence continues at coordinate 18,740 of NZ_JAKGSD010000070.1, forward strand.
TTCCACGCCCGGCAGGTCCGGCCCGGGGTAACCGTCGTGGCCCGCGTAGGAATCGAGCTCCGCGAGCCACCGCGGCACCTGACGTTCGAGAAACCCGTGTGGGCGACCGAAATCCGCCAGGCCGGCCCGCTCGTGGTCGACCGCGCCGAGCGCCGCCAGCGCGTCGGCCATCGCCAGGCCCATCTCGTGCCGCAGGTCGGGACGGGTGGCGTGTGGTTCGGGCAGCTCGACGGTCGCGTTGAACCCGTCCACCGGCTCCATGAGGTAGAAGACCGCGCCAGGCAGGACGGTCTCCTCCGGGCAGGCCGCGATCAGCTCCGGGTGCGGCACCGCCGTACCCGACAACGCGGCGAGCACCCGCATCTCCCGGCGCAGCACGTCATTGCTGCGCGCCCGCCGGTGCCGGGGCCCGCTGCGCAACACATACGCCCGGCCGCCACGGCGGAAACGACACCATCAGGTTCTGAGTGCCACCGGCGATCGGCGCGAGGTCCTCGACAGGCCCGCCGGGCAGCCCCTGGCGGTCCATCCACGCCCCGAGTGCGCGCAACTCCCCCGGCGACAGGATCTCGGCTTCCGGCATCGGGCCCCCTCTCCGCTCCTGGGTGCAACATGGCAGAAGCACCCGGGACAGGGAAAGCCCGGACAACCCTCCCCCGGCGACAACCGTCTGCCTCGTCGCCTTGGCGGCGCAGGTTTCGGCAACCGCGGCGGCTCGGACCCGGCGCCGGTGGTTTTGGTGGGCGGCACCGCCGCAGGGTGGCGGCGATCCCGCGCCTCAGGTCAGCGTGCCGAAGAACTTGCGCACATCCTCGACGAACAGATCAGGCACCTCCATCGCCGCGAAGTGGCCGCCTCTTTCGAACTCGCTCCAGTGGCGGATGTCGAGGCGCTGTTCGGCGACCGCGCGCACCGACAGGGTGATGTCGTGCGCGAAGACCGCCACCCCGACCGGCGCCGGGCACGGGCGGCCCGCCTGGGCGGCGTAGGTGCTCTCCTTCGCCAGGCGCGCGGCCGATCCCGCGGTCCTGGTCAGCCAGTACAGCATCACGTCCGTCAGCAGCCGGTCGTCCGGAATGCGCGACTCCGGGTCGGTCCACTTCGCGAACCGCTCGGCTATCCACGCCAGCTGCCCGACCGGCGAATCGGTCAGGGCGTAGGCGATCGTCTGCGGCGTGGTCATGTGCAGGATCTGGTAGCCGGGCCGGTTCGCGGCGTACGCCTTCGTGTGGTCGAGCCTCCGCTGATCCTCTTCGGACAATCCGGCGATCCCACCGGGCGGCGGCAGCGTCGGCAGGTAGTTCAGGTGCACACCCACCACCTGGTCCGGCGCGGCGACGGCGAGCTGCTGCGAGATCCCCGAGCCGAAATCGCCGCCCTGCGCGCCGTACCGCTCGTACCCCAGCCGGCGCATCAGCTCGGCCCATGCCCTCGCCACCCGGGCCACGTCCCAGCCCCGCTCGGCCGTCGGCCCGGAGAAGCCGAAACCCGGGATCGAGGGGATCACCAGGTGGAAGTCGCGCGACAGGGGCCCGATCACGTCCAGGAACTCGACGACCGAACCGGGCCAGCCGTGCGTCACGACCAGCGGCAGAGCGTCCACCCGCGGTGACCGCACGTGCAGGTAGTGCACGGTCTGCCCGTCGATCTCGTCGGTGAACTGCGGGAACGAATTCAACAGGGCCTCCTGGGCGCGCCAGTCGTAGCCGTCGCGCCAGTGACCGGCCAGCTCGCGGACCCGGGCGAGCGGGATGCCGTAGTCCCAGCCCGCGCCGGGCAGCTCGTCAGGCCAGCGGATGCGCTCCAGGCGGGCGGCGAGGTCGTCGAGAGCCGACTGCGGGATGTCGATGCGGAAGGGCTTCTCAGTCATGCCGGAAACGTTAGATCGACGAACGTTAGTTCGTCAAATGATTTGCCGGGCGAACGTTTCGGTTACACTCCGATCATGGACACCAGCGCCCCCGAACGCCTGCGGAACCTGCCCAGCTGGCTGCTCACCCAGACCGCGCACCACGCGCACCGGCTCGTCACCGAGGGCATGTCCGAGGCCGGCGCGCGCGGCTACCACTACCGCCTGCTGGCCGCGCTCGAGGAGTCCGGGCCGTCGAGCCAGGCCACGCTCGGCCGCCGCAGCGCGATCCACCTCTCCGACCTGGTGGCGACCATCAACGAACTGGCCGACCGCGACCTGGTCAGCCGCGAACCGGACCCGGCCGACCGCAGGCGCAACGTCATCACGATCACCCCGGCCGGCCGCAGACAGCTCAAACGCCTCGACAAACAGATCGCGCGCATCCAGGACGACCTGCTCGCCCCGCTGAGCGGCCCGGAACGGGAGCAGCTGACCGGCCTGCTGTCCCGGCTGCTGCGCCACCACACCCAGGACGCGTAACCTGGCTGACGAACTGAGACCGCGGTCACAAAGCGCGCGGTTTCAGCAACGCTCGCCCGGGTAGCCTCACTCGACCGTTGAGCAGACAGCGGAGGGAGCCCGCGTGACCGACTTCTGGATCGACAACGCCCTGCAACGGGCGCTGAACCACCCCACGGACATCCGGACCCTGCGGGAGTCGGCCGCGACCTTCCTCGACGGCTGCACGGTGGAGACGGTCACCGACGCGCTGCTCGTCATCGACGCGCTGGCCAGCGCTGCCTACGAGCAGAGCTGCCTGCCCGCCACGATCCGGCTCGTGCGCGAGGGCACCGAGTCCGGCTGGCTGCGGATCTCGCTGTCCGCGCCCGGCATCGAGCTGCCCTCCGCGGACAGCGGGTTCGGCACCGGCCTGCACGTCCTGACCACCTGCGCGGCCATGTGGGGCCGCAGCGGCGACGGGGACCGTACCGCCCTCTGGGCGCATCTGCCGCTCGCGGCTGCCGTACCGGCCGCACTTCACGTAGCGTTTACACATGGAGTCGCCCCTGATCACCGACCGGCTGGTCATCCGTGACTGGACGGCCGACGACGCCGACGCCGCCTTCGCGATCTACGGCTCGGAAGAGGTCACGCACTGGCTGACCCCCGTGATGGACCGGGTCGGCGATGTCGCCGCGATGCGCGCGGTGCTGCACGCCTGGCACGAGGCCCAGCCGAACCTGCCGCCGCCGCGCGGCCGCTGGGCCATGGAACGCCGGGAGGACGGCCAGGTCATCGGCGGTCTGGCCATCCGCCTGCTGCCGCCCTACGAGGAGGACCTCGAACTCAGCTGGCAGCTGCACCCCGACGCGTGGGGGCAGGGCTACGCCACCGAGGGCAGCCAGGCCCTGATCCGGTGGGCCTTCACCCAGGACACCGACGAGCTGTTCGCCGTCGCGCGACCGAACAACGTTCGGGCGATCGCGACGGCCAAGCGGCTCGGCATGCAGTGGGTCGGCGAGACCACGAAGTACTACGACCTGCGCCTGCAGGTCTACCGCATCCGCCCCGGCGACCTCGACGACGCGCCGGGGGCTTGACCACCGCACCGGCCGCGCGGTTCACTGGCTGACGGGTCGACGTCGCCGCAAAACCGAACGGGATTCTGCCGGGTCTGACAGCCGACCCGCAGGCCATCCGGCACACCTGGGGGAAATCCGGGCACGCCGGACAGAACGACGTTCGGAAGGTGGGCAGCCGATGAGCTTCAACCTGGCGATCATGCTGCGGGAGTCCGCGACGGCCACGGCGGGCAAGGACTTCCTGCGCTTCCCGTCAGGCGCGATGACCTACGCCGAGGTCGACGAGCGCTCCGGCCGGGTCGCCGTCGCCCTGCGCGAGGCGGGCCTGCGCCCCGGGGACAAGGTCGCGGTGCAGCTCGCCAACGTGCCCGAGTTCGTGATCGCCTACTTCGGCATCCTCAAGGCGGGCCTGACGATGGTCCCGCTGAACCCGCTGCTCAAGTCCGCCGAGATCGCCTACCACCTGGACGACTCCGACGCGCGCATGATCATCTCCCACGCCGCGGGCGCGCCCGAGGTCACCACGGCGCTCAAGGAGGTCCCGGACGTCCGCGCGGTGGTCGTCGGCGACCTCGATGCCGGCGCCTGGCCGGAGGGGACGCTGTCCTTCCGGGTGCTGCTGGAGCCCGCCGACGACGGCGACATCTTCCCTGGCGCGGCGGACGACACGGCCGTGCTGCTCTACACCAGCGGCACCACCGGCCGCCCCAAGGGCGCCGAGCTGTCCCACTTCCAGCTCTACATGACGTGCACGCTGGGCAGCGAGCGCTTCGGCGCGGAACCCGAGGACGTCGCGCTGGCCGTGCTGCCGTTCTTCCACGTCTACGGCCTGTCGAGCATCCTCAACGCCTCGGCCCGCCACGGGCGCACGATCTCGGTGGTGCCGCGCTTCGAGGTGCCCGCGGTGCTGGAGGCGATCCAGCGGGACCGGGTCACGATCATGGCCGGGGTCCCCACGATGTACCACGCGCTGGCCTACGCCGACACCACCGGCTACGACACCAGCAGCCTGCGGATCGGCAGCTCCGGCGGGGCGGCGATCCCGGAGGAGGTGCTGCGCCGCTTCGAGGAGAAGTACGGCATCCCGGTGCTGGAGGGCTACGGGCTGTCCGAGTCGGCGTCGACCACGACGGTCAACCCGGGCGCGGACAACCGCAAGATCCTCTCGATCGGCAAGCCGATCTGGGGTGTGGAACTGCGGATCGTCGACGACCAGGACCACCCGCTGCCGTCCGGGCAGGTGGGCGAGATCGTGCTGCGCGGGCACAACATCACGAAGGGCTACTACAAGCGGCCGCAGGAGACCGCGGAGGCGTTCCGCGGCGGCTGGTTCCACACCGGCGACCTCGGCTACGTCGACTCCGACGGGTTCGTGTTCATCGTGGACCGCAAGAAGGACCTGATCATCCGCGGCGGGTTCAACGTCTACCCGCGCGAGGTGGAGGAGCTGCTGTACCGGCACCCGGCGGTCGGCGAGGCGGCGGTGATCGGCGAGCCGGACGAGCGGCTCGGCGAGGAGGTCGTCGCGGTGGTCTCGCTCAAGCCGGGCGCGAGCGCCGAGCCGGACGAGATCGTGGCGTGGGCCAAGGAGCGCATCGCCGCGTACAAGTACCCGCGGCGGGTGCGGATCGTGGACGAGCTGCCGAAGGGCGCGACCGGCAAGATCGCGAAGCTGGAGTTGCGGGCGCGTCTGCGAGGATGACGTCATGCGGTACGACGTCAACACCTCGATCCTGTTCACCGAGCTGGCGCCGGAGCGCCGCCCGGCCGCGGCAGCGGAGGCCGGGTTCGCGGGTGTGGAGTCGTGGTGGCCGTTCGACGGGGTGCCCGGGGACAGCGAGGTCGAGCGGTTCGTCGCGTCGATCGCCGACGCCGGGGTGGAGCTGGTGTCGCTGAACGTGCCGCACGGCGACCTCGCCGCGGGCGAGCGGGGTTTGGCCGGGTTCGCCGCGCGGACGGCCGAGTACCGCGACGGGGTGGACGTCGCGGCGGGCATCGCGGAGCGGCTGGGGTGCTCGCGGTTCAACGTGCTGCCCGGCAACCGCACCGGCGCTTCGCGGGACGTGCTGCTGGACAACCTCGCCTTCGCCGCCGACCGGCTGCCGGGCACGGTGCTGCTGGAACCGCTCAGCGGCGCGCCGGACTACCCGCTGCTGCGCGCCGCCGACGCGCTGGCGCTCGCGGACGAGGCCGGGGCGGGCAACATCGCGCTGCTGACGGACGTCTACCACCTGGGTAGCAACGGCGACGACCTGGACGCGCTGCTCACGCCGCCGCTGCTGGCGCGCACCGGGCACGTGCAGGTGGCCGACGCGCCGGGACGGCACGAGCCGGGCACCGGGAGGCTCGGGGTGACCGCGTGGCTGGACCGCCTGGCCGCGACGGGGTACGACGGCTGGGTGGGACTGGAGTACGTGCCGAGCGGGTCTACTGTGGACAGTTTCGGCTGGTTGTCCCGGCACTGAGCGCTGCCTGTCGGACGGGCGGCCAGGGTGGTGCGCACGGCCGCCGGCTCGGGGTGACCGGGAGGCGGGAGCACCGGACCGCCACCGGGTACGACGGCTGGGTGAACCTGGAACACACGCCGAGCGGATCCACTCTGCACAGACCCCGGTGACTGCCCAGGCGCTGAGCGCTGCCCGCAGACGAGCCACTCGGGTGGCACGCGGCCACCAGCTCAGAGTGACCGCGAGGCCGAAGCATCGCCGCCATCGGGTACAACGGCTGGGTGGGCCTGGAGTACGTGCCGAGCCGATCCACTCTGGACAGCTTCGGCTGGCATTCCCGCACGGAGCGCTGTCCTGCCAGGCGGTCACGTCCGTGGCTCCACAAGCCCACAGCGGACAACTTCGGCCGACCGTCCCGCCGCTAGGCGGTCACTTCCTTCGACGCGGCATCGTCCGCCACGACGACCCGTCGCATCAGCTCCACCAGCGTCCGGCGCTCCTCTGCGGACAGCACGCCCAGCGACTCCTCCTGTGACCGGTGCGCCACCTCCTGCAGGTGGCGCACCAGCTCCAAGCCGGGCTCGGTCAGTGCGGCTTGCTGGCGGCGCCGGTCGGCGGGATCGCGTTCGCGGCGGACGAAGCCGCGTTGTTCCAGCAGGTCCAGGTACCCGACGAGGTGGCTGCGGTTGAGCCCGAGCCGGTCGGCGAGCTCGTGCTGGGCCAGCGGCCCGAAGTCCGACAAACCCGTCAGCACCGCGAAGTGCGGCAACCGCAGGTCGTGCTCGGCCAGTGCCGCGACCAGCCCGCGGTGCCCGATCCGCGCGACGTGGCCCGCCAGGTACGAGGGCAGAGCGAGCAGGGTCGGCGGGCGCGTCTCGCGGTCGTCCATGCGCCGATCCTACCTTCTGGACGTAATCATGTCCTCGTGTAATCATTACGTCATGACACTAACTTCCGCACCCTTCGCCGCGCTGCTGATCGCGGTGCTGTCGTTCTCGTTGCTGCAGACCATGCCGGTGCCCGCCCTGCCGACGCTGCAGGCCGAGTTCGGCACGTCCACCACCACCGTCTCCTGGGTGCTCAGCGCCTTCCTGCTCACCGCGTCGGTCGCCACCGGGCTGCTCGGCCGCCTCGGCGACATGTTCGGCAAGCGCCGCGTGCTGCTCGCCTGCCTCGCGGTGTCCGCCGTGGGCACGCTGCTCGCCGCGCTCGCCCCGTCGATCGGCGTGCTGATCGCGGCCCGCGCGATCCAGGGCGTCGGCGCCGCGACCTTCCCGCTGGCCTTCGGCATCGTGCGCGACGAGTTCCCCCGCGAACGGGTGCCGGTCGCCATCGGCTGGATCAGCTCGACCTTCGGCATCGGATTCGGCGTCGGGCTCGTGATTCCCGGCCTGATCGTGGACGCGCTGAGCTGGGAGTGGATTTTCTGGCTGATGTTCGCGGTGATCGTCGCCGGCATCGCCGCCGTCGCCGCGTTCGTGCGCGAGTCGCCGGTGCGCTCGCCGGGCCGCGTCGACTGGGCGGGCGCGCTGCTGCTCACCGGCGGACTGGTCGCGCTGCTGCTGGCGATCAGCGAGGGCCGGGTGTGGGGCTGGGGCTCCGCGGCGATCATCGGGCTGTTCGCGGCCGCCGTGGTCCTGCTGGTCGTGTTCGCACTGGTGGAAAAACGCCTGACCCAGCCGCTGATCGACATCGGGCTGCTCGGCCGCCCCGCGGTGCTGACGTCCAACATCACCGCGCTGATCATCGGCTTCGGCATGTACGGCGCGTTCACGCTGGTGCCGCTGCTCGTCGAGACGCCGCCGCAGGCCGGGTACGGCTTCGGCGCGTCGGTCACCCAGGCCGGGTTGTTCATCATCCCGATGGCCGTGACCATGCTGTTCGCCAGCCCGCTCGCCGGGCGCATCGGCGCGAAGGCCGGCTTCAAGCTCCCGCTGGTGCTGGCGTGCGTGATCGGCGCGGCCGGGTTCGTGCTGTTCGCCGTCGCGCACGGCGAGCCGTGGCCGATCTACCTCGGCAACGGCATCCTCGGCATCGGCGTCGGGTTCGCCTTCGCCTCGCTGGCCAACCTCGTCGTCGGCGCGGTCGACCCGCGGCAGACCGGGGAGGCGACCGGCATCAACACGATCATGCGCACCATCGGCGGCACCTTCGGCGCGCAGATCGCGTCGACCATCGTCACCGCCGAGGTCATCGCGGGCACCCGGTTCCCGGTGGAATCCGGCTACACCACGGCGTTCGTGCTGTCCGCGATCGCGATGGGAGTGGCGGCGCTGGTCGCGCTCGCCGGCCCGGGGCGGCTCGTGCCCGCGCCCGCGCCGCGCCCGGTGGCGGCTCGATGACCGACTACGGGCACGACCTGCTCTTCGGCGCGGTCCTCACCCCGGCCACCGGACGGCCGGAACTGGCGCTGGACCTCGCGCGGGTCGCCGACCGCGCGGGGCTGGACCTGGTGAGCGTGCCGGACCACCCGTACCGGCCCGAGTTCACCGAGGCGTTGACGACGCTGTCGGTGATCGCCGCGCGGACCGAGCGGGTGCGCGTGTTCCCCAACGTCGCCAACCTGCCGCTGCGCCCGCCCGCGATGCTGGCCCGCGCCGTAGCGAGCCTGGGCGCGCTCAGCGGCGGCCGGGTCGACCTGGCGCTGGGCGCCGGGGCGTACTGGGACGCGATCGCGGCCGAGGGCGGGCCGTGGCGCGCGCCCGCGGAAGCGGTCGCCGCGCTCGGCGAGGCGATCGCGGTGATCCGTGCACTGTGGACACCCGGCGGCCCGGTCCACCTGCCGGGCAAGCACTACGGCCTGGACGGCGCCGAACCCGCTCCCCCGCCGGGCCGCCCGGGGATCTGGGTCGGCGCGCTCGGGCCGCGGATGCTGCGCCTGACCGGCGCCCTCGCCGACGGCTGGCTGCCGAGCATGACCCGCATCCCGCCCGCCGATCTCCCCGCCGCCAACGCCGCCGTCGACGCGGCCGCGGCGGACGCGGGACGCGACCCGGCCGCGATCCGCCGTCTCTACAACCTGTCCCCGCCCGCGCTCGGCTCGCCGCGTGGCTGGCCCGAGCGGCTCGCCGAGCTGGCCCTCACCCACGGGGTGAGCGGGTTCCTGCTGCCTGCCGGCTCCCCGGGCCCGCTGCAGCTCTTCGCGACCGAGATCGCCCCGGCGGTGCGCGAACTGGTCGCCGCCGCGCGCCGGCTCAGCGCCGGGCGCGGCCCATCGCCCGGCCCCGCGTCCAGTAGCCCTGCGACGTGACGTCCTGCCTGCGCACCCCGAGGGCGTCCTGCGCCAGCCCGCGCACCTGGCGCGTCAACGCGCTTTCCGTCGCCACCCAGGCGTGCCAGCCCGGCAGCGGACCGAGTTCCCGCACGGCGGCCAGCACCTCTTCCGGCGATCCGCACCGCCGGACGTCCCCGCCCGCCACCGGCAGCCGGTCGTGGTCCTCGAGCAGGAACACCTTCGCGGGCACCGGTTCCGGCAGCGCGCGCAGGATGTCGTTGATCGCCGGGAGGGAGCACGGGTCGCCCACCAGCAGGTACCCCTCCGGGGCGGGCGCGGGCACCGCGAAGCGCTTGCTGCCGTACACCGTGGCGCGCAGGGTCTGGCCCGGTTCCGCGCGCCGCGCCCATTCCGACGCCACTCCCTCGCCCTCGTGCAGCGCAAACTCGCACGCGAAGGTGCCGTCGTCGCGGCGGACGTCGGTCACCGTGTACGCCCGCTGGTACTCCTCGCCGCCCGCGGGGATCCACAGCCGGATCCAGAACGCGGGCGGCGTTTCCTCCGCGGCAAGCAGTTCGGGCCCCGCGAACCGGATCCGTCGGTAGTGGTCGGCGACGTCCTCGGCCGCGCACACCCGGAGCGGATACGTCGGCGCCCGCAGCGTTTTCAGGACGATCTTCTCGAACCGGCTCAAAGCCCACCTCCCAGTAGTAAGGGTAGGCTTACCTTCTCACGCTCGGGCAGTCAAGTGTTCGCCATCCGGTCGCCGCCGCGACGCCTCCCGTATCCGCGGCGGGATCAGGCTGACCGCCATGACAGCCCTGAACCGTCGCGGGTTCCTGCAGCTGGCGGGCGGTTCCGCCGCCCTGTCCGCGCTCGCCCCGAGCATCGCCCGCGCCGCCGCCATCCCCGCCGGCCACCGCACCGGCACCCTGCGCGACATCGAGCACGTCGTCGTCCTGATGCAGGAGAACCGTTCGTTCGACCACTACTTCGGCTCGCTGCGCGGAGTGCGCGGCTTCGGCGACCCGCGCCCGGTGGCCCTGCCCAGTGGCAAGTCCGTGTGGCACCAGTCCGACGGCACGCGCGAGGTGCTCCCGTTCCGGCCGGAGGCGCGCGACCTCGGGCTGCAGTTCCTGGAGGACCTCGACCACAGCTGGGAAGGCGGCCACGCCGCGTGGAACCAGGGTCGCTACGACCGCTGGATCCCGGCGAAGACCGCGACCACAATGGCTTACCTGACGCGCGAGGACATCCCGTTCCACTACGCCCTCGCCGACACGTTCACGATCTGCGACGCCTACCACTGCTCGCTGATCGGGCCCACCGACCCGAACCGGTACTACATGTGGAGCGGCTACACCGGCAACGACGGCACCGGCGGCGGCCCGGTCATCGACAACGACGAACTCGGCTACAGCTGGACGACCTACCCGGAACGGCTCGAAGCGGCCGGCGTGTCGTGGAAGATCTACCAGGACGTCGGCGACGGCCTCGACGCCGAGCACAGCTGGGGCTGGATCAGCGACGCCTACCGCGGCAACTACGGCGACAACTCGTTGCTGTACTTCGACAACTACCGCAACGCCAAGCCGGGCGACCCGTTGTACGAGAAGGCGCGCACCGGCACGAACGCCGCGAAGGGCGAGGGGTTCTTCGACATCCTCACCGCCGACGTGAAGGCGGGCCGGCTTCCCGCGGTGTCCTGGATCGTCGCCCCGGAGGCGTTCACCGAGCACCCGAACTGGCCTGCGAACTACGGCGCCTGGTACATCGCGCGGGTCCTCGACGCGCTCACCGCCAACCCGGAGGTGTGGAGCCGGACGGCGTTGTTCATCACCTACGACGAGAACGACGGGTTCTTCGACCACGTGGTGCCGCCGTACCCGGAGCGGTCCACTGTGGACGTTTCCGGCGAGCTGCTGGACGGTCAGCCGTACGGGCTGGGCCAGCGGGTGCCGATGCTGGTGGTGTCGCCGTGGAGCAAGGGCGGCCGGGTGTGCTCGCAGGTGTTCGACCACACCTCGATCGTGCGGTTCCTGGAGCGGCGGTTCGGGGTGCACGAGCCGAACATCTCGCCGTGGCGCCGGGCGATCTGCGGTGACCTGACCGCGGCGTTCGACTTCTCCCGAACGGACGCCGCGGTGCCGGGCCTGCCCGGAACGGACGGCTACTACCCGCCCGACCGCGAGCGGCACCCGGACTACGTGCCCGCTCCCCCGGCCGATCCGGCGCTGCCGCGGCAGGAACGCGGTCAGCGCCCGGCCCTGCCGCTGCCCTACGACCTGACGGTGGACGGCCAGGTGCGCGACGGCGTGCTGCGGCTGACGTTCGCCAGCCGCGGCCCGGTGGGCGCGCACTTCCACGTGACGTCGGCGGCGGGCCCGCGCGGCTACACGGTCGGCGCCGGGCAGCGGCTGAGCGACGAGTGGCCGGCGTCGTCGGAGGTCGTCGTGCACGGCCCGAACGGCTTCTACCGGCGGTTCGTCGGCAGCGGGGCCGAGGTGACCGCGCGGCCGGTCGGCGGGGACCTGCAGCTGGTGCTGACGAACCCGGGCCGCACGACGCTGGGGGTGACGGTGACGAGCGGCTACGGCCACCGGCGGGTGGACTACCGCCTCCGCCCCGGCGCGGCGGTCACCCACCTGGTCCGGACGACCGACGGGTGGTACGACGTGACCGTGAGCGCCCCCGGCCTGACCCGGCAGCTGGCCGGGCACGTGGAGACCGGGCGGCTGAGCCGGACGGACCCGGCTATCGGCGCCTGACCCACGGCAGCCGGCCGGGTCAGCGGCCGCCGGGCGGGCGGGCGGGGCAGCGGCCGCCCGGCGGGCTGGCTGGGTAGCGGTCGCCCGGCGGGCTGGCTGGGGCGGGCGGAGGCAACCGACGTGGTGGTCGAGGGGCAGAGGACAGGCTGGCCGGGAGGCAGACGGGCCTGCCGAGGGCGGGCCGGTACCTCGGCCAGGCCTCCCAACCCAGGCCGGCTGGACCGCCCGACCACCACGCCCGGACAGGTAGCCGAAGACCGCCGGCCCGACGGGGCAGACGGGCCGACCGAGGGCGGGGCCGACCCCCCGGCCAGGCCCCCCAACCCAAGCCAGCTGGACCGCCCGACCACCACGCCCGGACAGGTAGCCGAAGACCGCCGGCCCGACG
>NZ_JAKGSD010000070.1:31089-36680 GCF_021654135.1 Amycolatopsis tucumanensis
CGGCCCGACGGGGCAGACGGGCCGACCGAGGGCGGGGCCGACCCCCCGGCCAGGCCGCCCAACCCAAGCCGGCTGGACCGCCCGACCACCACGCCCGGGCGAGTGGGCCGAAGACCGCCAGCCCGACGGGGCAGAGCGGCGGGCCAGCCGCCAACAGAATCGTCGACTGCCGCGCCTGGCCGGGGTCGGCGCGGCCGCGCTGTCGGCCGCCGGGAGGGGGTAGCCGACGACTCGGTTGCCCCCGGCTCGGCGGGGGCTGTGCCGTGGCCGAGCGGGAAGCCTGGCCGCCCGACCGGATCGCCGACTGCCGCGTCCGCCCGAGGCCGCCGAGACGGCCGCGCCGCCGACCGCCTACGGGCGACAGCCGACGGGCCCAACACCCCCAGCCCGACGCGGGCCGTGCCCTGGCCGAGCAGGAACCCGGCCAACCAACCGAACCGCCGACCGCCGCACCCAGCAGCCCCGCCGGATTGCCGACCGCCACCCCGTCCGAGGGAGGCAGCCGGCACGGCTGCGCCGCCGGCCGCCCGCGGGCGGCACCCGGCCCCGGCTGGCGCCCGCGGGCGACACCCGGCCCGACTGGCCGCCCCGCCGCCCACCGCCGGAGGCCGAGCCACCGGCGGTGGGCCGGCAGTGGAGCGTCACTCCCCAGCGCCGCCGAAAACCGCGGTCAGCCGGGCTTCCAGGAAGGCCAGCAGCTCCCGGTGCCCCCGCTCGTAGCCGAGGAGCTGCTCCACGAACAGCCCCTCCACCGCGGTGCCCCACAGCGTCGCCACCGCGCACACCTCGTCCTCGCTCAGCGGCACTCCCCGGCGAGCGGCCTCGCCGCGCACGGCGTCCGCGAAGGTCGACCTCAACGCGTCCAGCCGGGGCGCCAGCCGCTCCCGCAAGGCGGGCTGGTTCAGAGCCAGCGTGCACAGCTCGAGCCAGATCTTGGGCCACCCCCGCGCCCGCGCGTCCCCGATCAGCAGGTCCCGGTGCCGCCGCCAGCGGGCCACCAGCGGCTCCTCCCCCGCGAACGCGGCCGCGACCCCCGCCGCGTACTGGTCGCCCACCCGGTCCAGCACCGCCACGAGCACGTCGGCCATCGAGCCGAAGTGGTAGTGCACCAGCGCCTGGTTCAGCCCGGCCTCGGCGGCCAGCCGGCGCGTCGTCACCGCCGCCGCCCCTTCGGTGATCAGCAGCCGCTCGGCGGCGTCGACGAGCTGCTTCTTGCGATCAGGACGCACACCCACGCCTTTCTCCGGAACGGGTGAGGATACCGCCGGGCACCTCCCCCGCACGGAGGAAAGCGCTTTCGGCGGCCAGCGCGTCGCCGCAACCGGCCACAACGGTGTTTGCGCACAGTAACCGGGGGGTCGCGGCTCGGGAGTGATCGCCGTACGACATGATTTCACCTCGACCAGAGCATCTATCGAGTGATCGGCGACTGTGACTCAGAGTGAGAAGAACTCCCGAGCCGCCGGGAGGGCACTTGTCGACAACCCCCACTTGACAGGGGTGGTTGCATACGACTCTGTCGTGACGTCGCCGTCTTCGTCCCGGTCCCCAGGATTTCGTGGAGCGTCGTGAAAAACACAGATGACAAGTCAGGCGAAGGCCACCACAAGTCGATCAGAAAGCGCCTGACCGGCACCGTCCTGATCCCGAGTATCGCGCTCCTGGTGATGTGGATCGCGGGTTCCGGGTACTTCCTGGTGGACGCGATCTACGTGCGCACGGTGGCCTCCTCCGTGCAGGACGTGTCGATCCCCGCCGTCACCGCGCTCGGCGCCGTCCAGCAGGAACGCCAGCTGTCGCTGGTCTACCTGGAACGCCCCCAGGTCGGCCTGCGTGACCTGCAGGCGCAGCAGCAGTCCATCGACAGGTCGCTGACCAGCCTCCGGTCCGCCCTCACCGAGGTGAAGAGCCTCGTGCCGGACGAGATCGGGCAGCGGATGAACCAGATGGAGGCGAGCCTCGACCAGCTTCCGGTGATCCGCGCGGAGATCAACCTGCGCACGATCTCCAAGGAGCAGGTCAACGACTTCTACAACCGCCTGCTGGACGTCTCGACCGACCTGTTCGACTCGCAGGCCCGCCTGGTGCCCGACGCCGAGTCGACCCAGGGCGGTATGACCTCGGTGGACATCTTCCGCGCCTCGGACCAGATGTCGCGGGCCGCGTCGCTGGCCTCCAGCGCGTTCGCCTCCGGCCAGTTCGCCCCGGCCGACCACCTGCAGTTCGCCCAGCTCGTCGGCAGCTACCGCAACCAGCTGGCGAAGATCGCGAGCTACATGGCCCCCGAGGCGGGGCAGCGCTACCGCGACCTGACCTCGGGCGAGCAGTGGCAGCGCCTCACCGCCGCGGAGAACTCGATCATCACGCACGGCCCGGGCGTCTTCCGCGAGAACGTCGGCGGGCTGACCGTGCGGGAGAACGACTGGCGCGACCTCACCACCGAGGTGTCGGGCCAGCTGATCGGCCTGACCGTCGAGCAGTCGGAGCTGGCCTCCGGCGCCGCGCTGGACAAGGGCAACGTCAACCTGTGGACCGTGATCATCGGCAGTGTCGTCGCCCTGCTCGCGGCGATCGCGTCGATCTGGGTCGCCGTCCGGGTGTCCCGCACGCTGGTCGACCGGACCCTGATGACGCGCCTGGAGCGCCTGCGCAACGACTCGCTGGAGCTGGCCCGCACCCGCCTGCCGAGCATCGTGAACCGGCTCAAGGAGGGCGAGTCGGTGGACGTCACCGCCGAGCTGCCCCGCCTTGACCACGGCAAGGACGAGATCGGCCAGGTGGCCGAGGCGTTCAACATCGCGCAGCTGACCGCCGTGCAGGCCGCGGCCAGTGAGGCCAAGGCCCGCAGCGGTGTCAACAACGTGTTCCTCGGCATCGCCCACCGCAACCAGGGCCTGGTGCACCGCCAGCTGCAGATCCTGGACCGGATGGAGAGCCGCGAGGAGAACCCGGAGCAGCTCAAGGGCCTGTTCCAGCTCGACCACCTGGCCACCCGCGCCCGCCGCACCACCGAGAACCTGATCATCCTCGGCGGCAAGCAGCCGGGCCGCCGCTGGCGCAAGCCGGTGTGGCTGATGGACGTGCTGCGCGCCGCGGTGTCGGAGACCGAGCACTACTCGCGGGTCGAGGTGGAGAACGTCCCGCAGGTCGCGATCATCGGGTCGGCGGTCGCCGACACCATCCACCTGGTCGCGGAGCTGGTCGACAACGCCACCACCTTCTCCCCGCCCGGGTCGCAGGTCCACATGACCTCCACCCTCGTCGCGCGCGGCGTCGTGGTGGACGTGGCCGACCAGGGTCTCGGCATGAAGGACGACGTCCGGGAATGGGCCAACCGGATGATGTCGGAACCGCCCGAGTTCGACGCGATGGCCCTGAAAGCCGACTCCAGCCTGGGCCTTTTCGTGGTCGCGCGGCTGGCGGCCCGGCTCGGCCTGAAGGTCATGTTCGACTCCTCGCGCTACGGTGGCACCCGCGCCACGATCCTGATCCCGTCGGCACTGCTCGCCAACGGGGACCAGGTCGCCGAGAACGCCGATCCGGAGTTCCGCGGCGCCCCGGCCACCACCGGGACCGACTCGCACGAGCAGGAGGAGACCGGCCGTCCGGCCGGGACGAACGGTATGGGACGACACGAGAACAACGGCGCCGCCGAGCCCGCTCGGCGGGTCCCGGCGGAGCTCCCCTCGGGACGGCACGCGGAACCGGAACCGGAGACGGCGAGCGAGACCAGCGGTGTGCGGACGATCTCGGTGTTCGAGCCGGAGCCCGCGCCGGCGCCGACGCCCTCGCCGCGCCCCAAGCGGGCCCGGGCGCCGCTGCCGCAGCGCGAGCCGCAGCAGAACCTCGTCGCCCAGCTCCGTGACGACCCGGAGTCGGACGCCACCGATTACCACGAGTTCTCCGGTCGGACCCGCAACACGCTCTCGGCGTTCCACAAGGGAACCCGCCGCGGGCGCGACGCAGACGCACCGGAAGACCCCCGGGCCACCATTGACTGAGAGGGAAGTCGAACCTCATCGATGAACGAGAACGAGAACTCCAAGGTCGACCTGAACTGGCTGCTCGACGACATGGTCGACCGCGTCGTCGGGGCGCAGCACGCCGTGGTCCTCTCTGCCGACGGGCTGCTCATGGGCAAGTCCGCGAACCTGTCGAAGGACGACTCCGACCAGCTGTCGGCGATCGCGTCCAGCCTGCAGAGCCTTGCCAAGGGCGCCAGCAAGCACTTCCAGCGCGGGCCGGTGCTGCAGACCCTCATCGAAATGGCCGAGGGCTACCTGTTCGTCTGCGCGGCGGGTCAGGGCGCGTGCCTGGCGATCCTCGCCGAGGAGACGGTCGACGTCGAGATGATCGCCTACGAGATGAGCCGCCTCGTCAAGCGCGTCGGTGACTACATGACGTCGGCTCCCCGGGATGCCGCGAGGTTCGTTCCGGAGCACAACTGATGGCGGACGACCAGTGGTACGACGAAGCGGCCGGGCCGCTGATCCGGCCGTACGCCATCACTCGGGGCAGGATCCCGTCCGTCGACATCAAGCTCGACGTGGCGACGCAGGTCATGGCCATCCGGGGCAACCACGACCCGATCGGGTTGACCCCGGAGCACCTGACGATCCTCGAGTTGTGCCAGCGGCCGCTGTCCGTCGCTGAAATTGCCGTGTACGTCAAGGTCCCCCTCGCCGTGGTCAAGGTGTTGTGCAGCGATCTGATCGAACGGGGCGCCGTGATCGTCCGTTCGCCGTCGCAGCCTGCCAAGGCCCCCGATCGCGAACTACTCCAGGCGGTGCTCGATGGCCTCAACAAGCTCTGAAGAAGGGGGCGTCATCCCGACGCCCGTCAAGATCGTCATCGCGGGCGGCTTCGGCGCCGGCAAGACCACCATGGTCGCGTCGGTGAGCGAGATCGTCCCGCTGTCCACCGAGGAGGTGATGACGGAGGCCAGCACGGGCGTCGACGACCTGACCGGTGTGGAACGCAAGACGACGACCACGGTGGCGCTGGACTTCGGCCGCATCACCATCTCCCCGCAGACGGTGCTGTACCTGTTCGGCACGCCCGGGCAGGACCGGTTCTGGTTCATGTGGGACGAGCTCGCACTGGGCGCCATCGGCACCGTGGTGCTGGTCGACACGCGACGGCTGGACTCCAGCTTCGCGGCGATCGACTTCTTCGAGCGGCGCAAGATCCCGTTCATCGTGGCGGTCAACTGCTTCGAGGACTCGGACGAGTACGAAGAGGACGAGATCCGCAAGGCGCTCGCCATCGCGCCCGGAGTGCCGGTGATGTTCTTCGACGCCCGTTCGCGGGAGTCATCGAAGCTGGCGCTGATCCGGTTGGTGCGCTACGCGATGAGCCGCCTGCCCGCCGAGTCGGAGCTGGCTCGCGCCTGAGGTTCTCCGGCCCGGGATGGAGGGCCACCCCGTTCTTCGGTGACGGGGTGGCTCTCTTTTTTTGGGCGCTACGCGGGTATCTACTGCACCGGCTTCGCTTCGCTACGCCCGGATGAAGAGAAGCCCCTCCCGAACCCGATCTCTCAGTGTTCGGTTGCCGAGACACCGCGTCAAGGCGGGAAAGCGTGCCTTGACCCG
>NZ_JAKGSD010000071.1 GCF_021654135.1 Amycolatopsis tucumanensis
GACTAAAGATCGGCTGTGGATCGGGGGCGGGGGAGGTCTGGTTGGGGTGGTCGGTCCGCTTCCGTTGCCGGGCGGCGGTTGTGGGGCAGGAGTTTTTCCGGTCCTGTCCCGGTTCTGGATCATCTGTGCTTCACTTCCCGTGACCGATCGGGCACTAGAAGGGACTTCTGGGGTGACGAGCTGGCGCGATCTCGCGACGTTCATCCGGCAGCAGTACAAGGTGATTCGGGACGAACCGGACGAACTGCGCATCCGGATCCGCTTTCAGTCCGATCCCGAGGAGGAGGAGCGCACCCAGATCGTCGTGATCGCGCGGGAGGTTCTCGACCGGCGGGACGAGTGGATCCAGATCGCGACCCCGTTCGCCCGCGTGGACGAGGTCGACGTGGTCGGGGTGCTGGCCGAGGTCGGGCACACCACCGTCGTCGGCGGGGTGGTCGTCATGGGCGAGTACCTGGTGCTCCGGCACTCCCTCCCGCTGGCCAACCTCGACATCAACGAGTTCGTCGACCCGCTCGCCTTGGTCACCAGCTCCGCCGAGCTGCTCGAAGAACAGCTCACCGGGCGCGACGACTACTGAAATCCGGTTGCTCTGGGCCGGTCCGCGGGTAACCCTGTGGATCCACCAGAGCGAAAGGATCTTCGGATGTTCACCGCCGTCGAGGGCGCCCGCGTGCCGATCCGCATGTGGGCCGACCCGGCGACCGTCGAGGACGCTGCGATGCGTCAGCTGCGCAACGTCGCCAACCTGCCGTGGGTGCACGGTCTGGCCGTCATGCCGGACGTGCACTACGGCAAGGGCGCGACGGTCGGCAGCGTGATCGCGATGCGTGACGCGGTCTCCCCCGCCGCGGTGGGTGTGGACATCGGCTGCGGCATGAGCGCGGTCCGCACCTCGCTGACGGCCGGCGACCTGCCCGACGACCTCGGCAAGCTGCGCCGCCGCATCGAGGACGCCGTCCCGGTCGGCTTCGCCATGCACCGCACCCCCGTCAACCCCGCCCGCGTGCCCGGCACCGGCGGGTGGAACGAGTTCTGGTCCGCGTTCGGGCAGCTGCACGACGGCGTCCAGAACCTGCGCGACCGGGCGCGGGCGCAGATCGGCAGCCTCGGCGGCGGCAACCACTTCATCGAGGTGTGCCTCGAACAGGGCGGCCCGGACGCCGGCCGCGTGTGGCTGATGCTGCACTCCGGCTCCCGCGGCATCGGCAACGAGCTCGCCAAGCGGCACATCGACGTGGCCCGCAAGCTGCCGCACAACGCGGACCTGCCGGACCGCGACCTGGCGGTGTTCGTGGCGGGCACGCCGGAGATGGCGGCCTACCGGCGCGACCTGTTCTGGGCGCAGGACTACGCGGCCCGCAACCGGGCCACGATGGTCGCGCTCGTGCAGCAGGCCGTCGCCGACACGGTGCCGGGCGTTCGGTTCGACGAGCCGATCTCGTGCCACCACAACTACGTCGCCGAGGAGACCTACGACGGCGTGGACGTGCTGGTCACCCGCAAGGGCGCGATCCGCGCGGGCTCCGGCGACCTCGGGATCATCCCGGGCAGCATGGGCACCGGCTCCTACATCGTCCGCGGCCTCGGCAACGAGACCTCGTTCCACTCGGCGTCCCACGGCGCCGGGCGGCGCATGTCGCGCACCAAGGCACGCAAGACGTTCACCGCCGCCGACCTCGCCGCCCAGACCGACGGCGTGGAGTGCCGCAAGGACGAGGGCGTCGTCGACGAAATCCCGGCCGCGTACAAGGACATCGACTCGGTGATCAAGGCGCAGACCGACCTCGTCGAAGTGGTCGCGCACCTCAAGCAGGTGGTGTGCGTCAAGGGGTAGGCAGCGGCTTCGCCGGGTAGCTGCGCAGCACGAGCGACGTCGTGACCGGCCCGAAGCGGGCCAGCGAGTCCACGACCTGTTCGAGCCGCTCCGCGTGCGTGCAGTGCACGTCGAACAGCAGGCAGTCCTCGCCGGTCACCCGGACCGTCGAGACGACCTCGGCGATCCGCTCGGCGAGGGCCAGCGCCTTCGGCAGCTGCGCGTGCGTGGTGCGCAGCCGGACGACGGCGTGGATGTTCAGCCCCACCGCGGCGGGCGCGACGACCGCGCGGTACCCGAGGATGACGCCGCTCTTCTCCAGGCGCTGGATGCGCGCGCCGGCCGCCGGCTGGGACAACCCCACCCGGCGGCCCACCTCGGCGCCGCTGAGCCGCCCCTCGGTCTGCAACAGCTCCAGGATCGCGCGGTCGATCTCGTCGAGTGATTCCATCGTTGTCGCCGCCACTTCCCTTGAGATCACTTGTCCGGCCCACCCCGGGCCGTCGAACCATCGATCATCATCCCCTGGCGGCGCCCGGTCGTGCGGGGGCCACGAGTGAAAGCGGCGGTGGACGGTGGTCGCGTACGTCATCATCCCGGGGATCGACGGCTCGGACGAGAAGCACTGGCAGACCGCGTGGGAGGAGCGTTGGGGCGCCACGGCCGTCCGGATCGCCCCGGCCTCCTGGACGGAGCCGGACCTCGCGGACTGGGTGGCGGCGGTCGGCGCCGCCCACGCGACCGCGGCCCGGCGCGGCGAGCGCGTGGTGCTGGTGGCGCACAGCCTCGGCTGCTGGGCGGCGGCCGAGTGGCTGGCCGTGGCCCAGCCGCGCGGGGTGGGCGTGTTCCTGGTCGCCCCGCCCGACCCGCGGGGGCCGGCGTTCCCGCGCCAGGCCGCGCCGACGTTCGCGAACCTGCGGGCCCGGCCGCTTCCGTGCCCCGGCCTGGTGGTCGCGAGCGACGACGACCCCTACTGCGAACCGGCGGCCTCAGCCGCGCTCGCCGACGCCTGGCGAGTCCCCTGGCGCCTGCTCGCCGGGCACGGCCACCTCAACTCCGGCAGCGGCCTCGGCGACTGGCCATCCGGCCTCGGCCTCCTCACCGAAGTCGCCGCCTGACCTACCACTGCCGTCCCACGCGCAGCGCGGCCAGTTCCGGCGCGGAGAGGTGCAGCACCTCGTACCGCTCGGTCGCCTCGCCGTCGTGCTCGCCGAGCACGATCCGCACCAGCTGCCAGTGGTGCGGGTCCAGCGCGAGGGCCGCGCTGTGCACACCGGGCTCCCGGGCGGTCGCGGTCAGCCCGGCGAGTGCCTCCTCGACCGCCTCGGCGGGGTTCTCGCCCACCGGGGTGACGAGGCGGGACGCGTGCCCAGGTGCGCGGTCGCGCGCTGGACCGGGCTGGAAGGCCAGCCCGGTCCAGTGCCGCACCACCGGGCGGCCGAAGTCCCGCACGATGTTCTCGAAACCGCCGCCACCCACCAGGAACTCGGCCATCCGCCCGGCTTCCCGCCACAGGTAGAACGGCGCGTACTGGTTCGGGCTCTCCCGGATGAGGTACGCCTTCAGGCCGAGGCCGGCGCGGTCGTCCAGCGCGTGCCCCCGCTCGGCGACCCGCCTGCGGATGATGCCCATGTCGTAGTCGGCGGGCAGGGCGATCTCGTACTGCTTCGCATACATCCCCGCACTGTACCTACTGGTATGTACGGAGAACGTAGCCGGTGTACTGGTACTCCGAGCCGTGCTCGCGGCGCATCGCGATCTCCCGGCGCGCCGCGGCGACGGCCTCGGCCATCGCGGGATCACCGGCGGCGGCGTCGGCCCGGGCGGCCAGGTGGTCGTAGAACTCGTCGAACCAGTCGCTGTCCGGCTGCGGCAGCACCGCCTCCACCCGGTAACCCGCGGCCACCGCGGCGGCGGAGTTCTCCTCGGTCGTCCTCAGTGGATACTGCGCGTCCCAGAACTCCCGCGCGGCCGCGGACGGCGTGCCGGTGGACCATTCGCATTCGGTGAGCACGAGCGCGCCACCGGGCTTGAGCAGCCTCTTCCACGTGCGCAGCGCGGTGTCGAAACCGAGCACGAAGACCGAGCTTTCGGCCCACAGCAGGTCGAATTCACCGTCCGGGAACGGGGGGTCGGCCATCGACGCGTTGACGGTGTCGACGTCGAGCCCCTCGGCCGCCTCGGCGAGGTCGTCGAGGAAGGGCTGGTGGGTGTCCAGGCCGGTCACCCGCGCGCCGGCCTTGGCCAGCAGCAGCGCCGACCGGCCCGGGCCGCACCCGAGGTCCAGCACCCGCGGCCGCTCGGGCAGCGGGCGGGCGAGTTCGAGGAGGCGGAGTGTGGTGGCGTCGGATCCCGGACCCTGCCGCGGCAGGCCGTGGAACAACGCGAAGAACGCTTCGGTCACGTGCGGCAGCCTCCGGCTCGCCGCACCGTGGCGCAACCGGTTTTCAGCCGGCCAGGTCGACCTCGGCGGTCAGCACGCCGTGGTGCTCCTGCAGGTCGACGCACCAGGTACGGGCGAGCCGGTCGAGGATGTGCAGCGGGAGCCGCAACGCCGCGTGACCGGGCAGGGTGCGGCAGCGCAGCTCGCGGATCTCGGCGCGCAGGCTGCTGCCCTCGGTGTGCCGGAGGCGGACGGTGAACGGCGCGTGGGCGTGCCGGCAGGCGAGGCTGGCGAGGGTGTCGACCACCAGGAGAGCGCGTTCGTTCGCCTCTTCGCTCTCTTCGTCGAGGAGCGCGCGGAGATGGCGCCGGAGCCCGGCGAGGTGGGGCGCGCCCAACAGGGGCACGCCGCTGGTTCTGTCACAGATCTGGGCTGAGTCCGGCAAGACGGTCCTCCGCTGTTCCTTCAACGGGCGTGGAGCGTCGTTGTACCCCGGACAAGGGAACGCGAAACCTGCTCGCCGTCAACGGCTCAGATCCGGTGCGGCGTCGGCGATCCGCTGCCGCATCGGCCGTTCCCGCAAGGCCTCGATGGCCTCGTCGACGAGCTTGCTCAGCGGGTAGGCCAGCTCGTCTTCGAAACGTTTCGCCGCGGCGGTGGTCGCCGCCCACTCCGCGTCCAGGACCGGCAGCAACTCCTCCGCCCTGGGTGTCAGGTGAACGATGCGGTGACGGGCGTCGGCGCCCGGGCTGAGCGTCACCAGCTCCGCCTTGACCATCTGCGCGACGGTCTGGCTCGCCGCCGAGTGGGTGACTCCGATGGCGGCGGCGAGATCCCGGATCGGCTGCGGGCCGCCGGCGGCGAGCGCCCGCACCACCGGCGTGAAGCGCGGCCGGAACCAGGACAGGCCGAGGTCGGCGTAGATGGCGGCGACGTCGCCGTCCAGCAGTTCCAGCAGGTGCCGCAGCCGGGTGGCGAGCAGTTCGGCGCCAAGGATTGTCACAGCGCTAATATAACAGCACTGTTGCATCTGGAGGGATCATGACCCAGCTCCACCCCGTCGCCGAGCCCTACACCGAAGGCATGCTGGACGTCGGCGACGGCAACCGGATCCACTGGACCGAGTGCGGCAACCCCGGCGGCAAGCCCGCGGTGTTCGTCCACGGCGGGCCCGGCTCCGGCGCCTGGACCAATTCGCGCGGCTACTTCGACCCGGAGCGCTACCGGCTCATCATGTTCAGCCAGCGCAACTGCGGCCGCAGCACCCCACACGCGAGCGACCCGGCGACCGACCTGAGCCACAACACGACCGAGCACCTCATCGCGGACATGGAACGGCTGCGCGAGCACCTCGGGATCGAGCAGTGGCTGCTCTTCGGGGGGTCCTGGGGCTCCACGCTGCAACTCGCCTACGCAGAGCGGCACCCGGAGCGAGTCAGCGAGATCGTGATCGCCGGCGTGACGACCACCCGGCGCCGTGAGATCGACTGGCTGTACAACGGGGTCGGCCGGTTCTTCCCGGCGGAGCTGGAGCGGTTCCGGGCCGGCGCAGGCGACGTCGAGGGCGACACGTTCGACATCCTCGCCGCCTACGCGCGCCTGATGGCGGATCCGGACCCCGCCGTCCGGGAAAAGGCCGCCCGGGACTGGAGCGCCTGGGAGGACGCGGCGGTCTCGCTCGAACCCAAGGGGGTGCCGAACTCCTACAGCGACCGGCCGTCCCGTGACCTGCTCGCGATGACCCGGATCTGCGCGCACTACTTCTCCAACGCCGCCTGGCTGGAGGAGGGCGTGCTGATCCGGGAAGCCCACCGGCTGAAGGGGATTCCCGGGAAGCTCATCCACGGCCGGCTCGACATCAGCAGCCCGGTAGAGACCGCGTGGGAGCTGACCCAGGTGTGGCCGGACGCCGAACTGATCGTGATCGACGACTCCGGCCACACCGGCAGCGACGCGATGCGGGCGGCGTGGCGCGCCGCCCTCGACGAGTTCGCGGTCAGGCCAGCTCGGGGATGACCTTGTTCGTGAACAGATCCACCGACGCGCGGTCGTAGGCGATGTCGGCGAAGTAGGTGATCGCGTAGGTCATGCCGAGGCCGCGCAGCTCGGTGAGCCGCTCGGCGATCTGCTCGGGAGTGCCGACCAGCGGCCCGTTCGCGAACGAGTTCACGGTGCTCTCGAGCAGGTCGGCGGACAGGTGCGGCTCGTAGTGCGAGCGGATCCAAGCCAGGCGGTCGGCCACGTCCTTCTCGGTCTCGCCGATGACGACGTTGTAGTTGGCCGAGCGGACGATCGCGTCGAAGTCGGTGCCCACGTCCTGGCAGTGCGCGGCGAGGACCTCGGACTTGTGCTTGAAGTCCTCGGCGCCACCGGCGAAGTTCGTGTACCGGGCGTACCGGGCGGCGATGCGCAGCGTCTTCTTCTCACCGCCGCCGGCGATCCACAGCGGAATGCCGCCCTCCTGCAGCGGCAGCGGGTACGACAGCGCGCCGTCGACCTGGTAGTGCTTGCCGTCCAGGGTCGCCTTGCCCTCGCTCCACAGCTGGCGCATGATCTGCACGCCCTCGTCGAGCATGCCGAGCCGCTCGCCCGCGGACGGGAAGCCGTAGCCGTAGGCCCGCCACTCGTGCTCGTACCAGCCCGCGCCGATGCCCATCTCGACGCGGCCGCCCGAGATGACGTCCGTGGTCGCCGCCACCTTCGCCAGGTAGGCCGGGTTGCGGTAGCTCATGCACGTGCACATCTGGCCGAGGCGGACGCGGCTCGTGGTCGCGCCGAGGGCGGCCATGAGCGACCACGCCTCATGCGTGGCCTCCGCCAGCGGAGCCGGGACGGTGTGGAAGTGGTCGTACACCCACACCGACTCGTACGGCCCGTTCTCGGCGTACCGGGCGATGTCCAGCATGGTCTGCCACTGCCCGGCGGGCTCGATACCGGTCAGGTCGAGCCGCCAGCCCTGGGGGATGAACAATCCGAAGCGCATGCGCCCAGCCTAGCCGGGGTGCGGGTGACCGGCGGAAGAAGCCTTGATGTCCATTTCGGACGTCACTCCACTGTGGACGGCCGCGCCTCAGCGGCTGATGCGGCCTGGCATCGGCTGCGGCTTGCTCGGCGGCGGCTGCGGGCTCGGTGGCCGGCGCTGCCACGGCCGGGAACTGGTCCTGCGCACCTGACCCCCCGGGACGGTCTCGACGACATTCGCTGGCGAAGACTAACCACACCCCGGGTGTGACTCACGCGGCGCACCCTCGTTCTGGGACCGGAGTTGCTGGAGTGACTGGTGTTACGGCTGGTTCGGTCCCTTTTGCGCGATTCCCACTATGCGAGGTGCGACGACGGACACCTTGGCGCCGGGCGGGAAGATCAATTCCCTGCAGTGTGACACAACGAACCCGGCGGCCTCGATCGCGGTACGGGTCTCGCGGTTGGGCAGGCACCCGCCCATGAGCCGTGGCCAGACCAGTGCGGCGAGGTCCTGCCACCGCGCACGCAGCGGCGACCGGGCGCGGACGTGCTCGTAGAACCGCAGCCGCCCGCCGGGCCGGAGCACGCGCCGGAACTCGGCGAGCGCGGCGGCCTGGTCGGGGACCGAGCACAACACGCCGCTGACCACGACCTCGTCGACGGACCCGTCCGGCAGCGGCAGGCGGTCGGCGCGCGCGTCCAGGACGGGGACGCCCGACTTCGCCGCCTCGGCCCGCAGGGTCGGCTCCGGCTCGACGGCCGTGAGGTCCACACCGGGCGGGTAGTGGGGGAAGTTCAGCCCGGTGCCCGCCCCGACTTCGAGCACGCGCCCCCGTGCGCCCGCGAGGAGCTCCCGCCGGAGCGCGGCGCCGCCCCGGGCCTCGTTCCGGGCGCCGATGCGCTTGAACAGCCACGCGAAGAAGCGGTTCGCCATGCCTCGACGCTAGGGGAGGTTCGCCAGCGCCGGTACCGGTCCGGCAGGCAGACCGCGCAGGGCCGGTACCCGGCGGCGATCGCGGTCGGCTCGTCGGCGAAGAAGACGCGGTGCCGGGCGTAGTGGCCGCGCGCCAGGGCGCGCCGGGCGGACGGGCAGGTGAGCAGGCCGTAGATCCGCAACCGCCGGTGGCCGCCCAGGGTGCCGGGGTCGGTGCTGCGGTAGGGGCGCCCGTCGGCGCCGAGGAGGGTGTAGGGCACGGTTCGAGGGTGCCGGGGTGGGAGGGGTGCGCTGGCGTGTTCCGGTCGTGGCGCTCGGCGGAGGTGGCGCACAGCAGCCGCGGCGGTCATGTGGCGGGTCGGCGGCGGGGCAAGCGCGGCGGCGGGGCAGCGGCGGGTCAGGTGCGGTGGCGGTCAGAGGTCGGGGCGCCGGTCAGCGCCGTCGCGGCCAGCGGCCGGGCGCACTGTCGAGGCGAGTAGCGGCCATCGGCCGCAGCAGCCAGCGGCCGATGAGCGTGCGCTCCGCGGAACCGGCCTCAGCGGCGCCGATCCCGGACCTCCCCACATCACTCCACAGTGGACCCCGCCGGTTCCCACAATCCCACGGCCCGGCCATTCGCCACGTGTTCCTCGTACACCGCCACCTTGTGCCGGATCACCGCGAGGCTCTCCTGCAGCTCCGCGATCCGCTCCCGCACCCGCTCCTCGTGCTCGCGCAGCAGCGCCAGCCTCTCGGGTTCGTTGCCCCTCCCCTGCCGCACCAGTGCGGCGAACCGGCGGATCTCCTCCAGCGGCATCCCCGACGCTCGGAACCTTGTGCAGTACCGCAACCACTCGACGTCCGCCTCGCGGTAGACGCGCCTGCCGCTCGCGTTCCGGGCCACCGGGCTCGCCAGCAGGCCCTCCCGCTCGTAGAGCCGCAACGTGTGCACGCTCAGCCCGGTGCGCCGCGCGACCTCGCCGATGCTCAAGTCCACCGGACCAGCCTAACTTGACCTAGACGCCGCTCTAACTCCTAGCGTCGCGGCCATGATCCAGAAACCACTGGGCACCGGCTTCGGCGCCCGCACCACCGCGGCCGACGTCCTCGCCGGCGTCGACCTGACCGGCAGGCTCGCGATCGTCACCGGCGGCTACTCGGGCATCGGCCTGGCCGCCACCCGCGCGCTCACCCAGGCCGGCGCGCACGTCGTGGTTCCCGCGCGCCGCCCGGAAGCCGCACGCGAAGCGGCCGAAGTGGACGAACTCGATCTCGCCGACCTGGGCAGCGTGCGCCGGTTCGCCGAGCGGTTCCTCGCCTCCGGCCGCCGCATCGACATCCTCATCGCGGGTGCCGGCATCATGGCCGCCCCGGAAACCCGCGTCGGGCCCGGCTGGGAGTCGCACTTCGCCATCAACCACCTCGGGCACTTCGCGCTGGTCAACCTCCTCTGGCCGGCCCTGGCGCCGGGCGCGCGCGTCGTGGTGGTCTCCTCGGCCGGGCACCAGCTGTCCCCCATCCGCTGGCACGACATCCACTTCGACACCGGCTACGACCGCTGGCTCGCCTACGCCCAGTCCAAAACCGCCAACGCGCTCTTCGCGTTGCAGCTGGACGTCCTCGGCCGGGAGCGCGCCCGCGCGTTCTCCCTGCACCCCGGCGCGATCCTGACGCCACTGCAACGGCACCTCGACACCGCCGACATGGTGGCGGCAGGCTGGATCGACGAGCACGGCAACCCCGCCGACCCCAGCTTCAAAACGCCCGAGCAGGGCGCGGCCACCCAGGTCTGGGCCGCCACCTCACCACAGCTCGACGGCCTCGGCGGCCTCTACTGCGAGGACTGCGACATCGCCGAGCCGACGGACAGCACGGAGATGATCGCCGGGGTCCGCGACTACGCGGTGGACCCCGCGGAGGCCGAGCGGCTCTGGACGCTGTCGGCGGAGCTGACCGGCATCAACGCGTTCTGAGCGCGGCCAGCTCCCGCGCCAGGTTCGCCTTCGCCGCGGCCTCCCACCGCGACCGCGCGGCCGCCGTGGCGTACAGCGGGTCCCGCGCCAGCAGGTCCGACAGCACGGCCGACCGGCCGGCGCGCCACAGCTCGTCCGAGATCGGGGCGTATTCGGCGCGCACCGCACTGCGGTAGCGGTCGTAGGCGACCTCGTCCGCGCCGAGGATCGCGAGGTCTGCGTCGAGCAGCGCCTGCGCGGTCGCGTCCCCGTCCGGCGCGGCGTGCGTGAGCGTGGCCAGCACCAGCTCCTCGACCCGGGTCACGTGCTCCGGCCGCACCCCCGCCCGGCGCAGCCACGACACCGCCCACTCGGCGCTGCGCCGCTCGTCGTCACCGGGCCGTCCGTCGTACACGACGTCGTGTGCGGCGGCGGCCAGCGCGAGCACCGCGCGTTCCTCCGGCGGCAACCCGAGGTCCGCCGCCAGGGCCGCCGAATCCCGCAGCACCGCGAGCACGTGCGCCGTGTCGTGGTAACGGCGGTGCGGTTCCGCGTACCGGGCGGCCAAGTCCGCCGCCGCGTCCGCCGCCACACCGCCGTCGCCACCGAGCGCCCGTACCGCGCTCACCCAGTCGTTCCGCACGCACCCATCATCGCGCGGGCCGGATGTTCTGGTTGACGTGGAACACGTTCTCCGGGTCGTACTTGGCCTTCACCCGCGCCAGCCGGTCGTAGTTGTCCCGGTAGGACGCGCGCACGCGTTCCTGTCCCTCGTCGTCCATCATGAAGTTGATGTACGCCCCGCCCGCGGACGTCGGGTGCAGGTCCGACCAGTAGTCCTTCGCCCAGCGGGTCATCACGTCCACGTCGGCCGGCTCCGGCGAGACCCCGACGATCACTCCGGCCCAGCCGCCGTCGCGGTGACCGAAGGCGGTCGCGTCGGCGGGGACGCGCGCCGCGGCGCCGTCGATCGGGTACAGGTGCATCGTCGAGAACGGCGTCGGCATCGTCTGCCCGTACCGGACGTGGACGTCGATCGCCTCGTCGGTGATCTCGGTGAAGAAATCCGCCTTCCAGTACCACTGCAGACCGGCCGGGTACAGGGCGTCGAACGCGGTCTGCAGGACGTTGTGCGGCATCTCGTGCAGGCCCATCACCAGCGGCGAACCGTAGGTCTTCACCGGCTCCAGCACCTCGTCCGCGCGGTCGTGCGGCCCGGTGTAGCACCAGACGATCCCGCACGCCTTGCGTCCCCACAGCTGTTCGGGGAACGGCGGTGCCGGCGGGATGGTCAGCAGCCCGAACCAGCCGGACAGCTCCTCCGGCAGCGACGGCAGCAGCTCGCGGTACCAGCGCATCACGTCCGGGGTGTCCGCCAGGTCGTACAGCACCGGCCCGCCGATGATGACGCCGTGCTCGCCGATGTCGTGGGCGCGGAACGTGAACGAGGTGACCACGCCGAAGTTGCCGCCGCCGCCGCGCAGCGCCCAGAACAGGTCCGGGTGGGAGGTCTCGCTGGCGATCACCAGGGTGCCGTCGGCGAGCACGACGTCGGCCGAGAGCAGGTTGTCGACGGTGAGCCCGAACTTCCGGGCCAGATAGCCGACCCCGCCGCCGAGCGTCAGCCCCGCCACACCGGTGGAGCCGAGGAACCCGCACGGCACGGCCATTCCGAACGGGACGGTGGCGTGGTCGACGTCGGCCCACGTGCACCCCGCGTCGACGCGGACGGTGTGGTGCTCGGGGTCGACGGTGGTGCTGTGCAGCAACGCGAAGTCGATCACCAGTGCGTCGTCGGCGACGCCGAGCCCGCCGGCGTTGTGGCCGCCGCCGCGCACGGCGATCGTGATGTCGTGCGCCCGCGCGAACTTCACGCAGGCGACCACGTCCGCGGTGTCGCGCACCCGGACGATCGCGGACGGCCGCCGGTCGATGGACCCGTTGTAGACGGCGCGGGCCGCGTCGTACCCGGGGTCCGACGGGAGCACGAGGTCACCGCGCAGGGTGGCGGCGAGCTCCTCGTACGGTGCGGTGGCGATGGTGGTCATGGTTCCTCCTCAGGTGGGTCGCCACGACGCTAGGGACCGGGCGTTCGCGCAGCGTTCGCCCGCGCGGGCTCAGCCGGAGCCTGCCCGAACGGCGAGGTCGTGCTCGCACCGCCGCACCAGTGCGAGGCTGCCCTGTGCCCTGGCCAGCCGCACCGCGGAGCGCAGCCGGGACACCGCCGTGCCCGGGTCGTCGAGGGCGGCGCGCTTGCGCATCACCTCGGGCATCCACCACACGTCGTCGCGGGCCTGCCCGGCGACTATCGCCGCGTCCAGGGTCGCGCGGGCCGCGTCCGGGCCGGACAGGTCGGCGAGCAGCGCGAGCCAGTACGGCATCCGCGCGAACGAGCCCTCCGCGCGCAGGTTGTCGATGCCGCGCCGGGCGACCTCGGGCCGGCCGGTCCGCCAGCCGCCCAGCACCAGGCCCCACTCCCGGTAGTAGGCGAAGCCGTAGCGGTCGCACAGCTCGCCCAGCTCGCGCACGGTGTCGCCGAGCCGGTCCACCTCGCCGCACATCTGGTAGGTGATCCCGGCGTAGGCGAGCCCGACGGCGAGGCTGTATGGGTGCTCCGCCGACCGGGCGAGATCGATCGCGTCCTGGCAGGCGGCCAGCGCCTCCCCGGTGTGGCCCAGCAGCCAGTGCGGGTGCGCGGCCCACCCCGTCGCGTGCACGTCCGGGCGGGTGCCGACGGTCAGCGACGGGGCGCCGCGGGACAGTTTCACGGCGAGGTCGAAGTGCTGCAGCGCCTCGGCGGGCCGCCCGAGGCTGCACGCGCTCCCGCCGTACACGAAGTGCGCCGCCCCACGCAGTTCCGAGTCCGGGTCGACGAGGTCCAGCACGTTCGTGGCGACCTCGTAGGCATCGGCGGTGCGGCCCTGCACGAAGCGGGACGCCCACAGCCCGACCATCGCGGTGAGCATCGAATCCTGCTGCCCCAGGCGTTTGGCGAGGGCGATGGTGCGCTCCAGGGCCTGCTGCAGCTGCGGCGAGGCGTACCCGTGGCGGGCGTTGAGCGGCGCCGCCATCGTCTCCAGTATCGCCAGTTCCTGACGGGCGGACTCGGCGCTGTCCGGCTGGGCCCGCACGATGTCCAGCGCCTCCTGGTGCAGCCGGATCGCCTCGGCGTGGGCGAAGGTGCTGGACGCGAAGGCCGCGGCGCGCCGGTAGTAGCCGACCGCGCGGTCCGGGCGGCCGCCCCGCGCGTACTGCTCCGCGAGACGCCCGGACACCGGGTCGGTGTCTCCGGCGTGCAGCAGCTCCAGCGCCTGCGCGATGCGCCGGTGCAGCAGCCAGCGGTTGGGCGGGCTGACCAGGCGGTAGGCGGTGTCCCGGAGCAGGTCGTGGCTGAAGTCGTAGCCGCCGCCGATCTCCTGGATGATGCGGCGCCGCCACAGCTCGTCGACGGCCTGCACGACCGTGTCCGGTTCGAGGTCGCTGGCCTCGGTGAGCAGGGCGAGCGTGAAGTCCCGGCCGACCGCGGCGGCGAGCCCGGCGATCTTGCGCGCGGCGGGGCTCGCCTGCTCCACGCGGTTGCGCAGCACGTCGGTGAGGTCGCTGCCGGGCAGTGCCTTGCCCCGCACGGCTTCGACGACGTAGAGCGGGAACCCGCCGGTGGTGGCCTGCAGCAGCGCGCGGTCCGCGGGGGCGAGCGGCTGCCCGGAGATCAGCTCGGCCAGCCGGGCGGATTCGGTGATCTCCAACGGGTTCAGCGTCAGCTCGGTGAGCAGGCCGGTGGCCCGCATGCGGGTGGTCCACTCGGCGAGCTCCGGCCACTCGCCGTCGGTGCGCAGGGTCGCGGCGACGAGGACCGGCGCGTCCGGGGTGAGGCCGAGGCAGAACGTGAGGAACGCCAGGGTTTCCTGGTCGCACCACTGCAGGTTGTCCAGCACCAGCAGCATCGGGCGGCCGGTGCCGGTGAGCGCTCTCGCCAGGCCCTCGAAGAAGCGGTGCCGCTGCCAGGCGTCCACCATCGCGCGGGGGCCGGTGTCCGGGTCGCTCCGCGACCGGCCGGCGGGCACGAGGCGGTCCACTTCGGCGCGCCACACCGGTTCCAGGTTCGCGGTCGCGGCCCGCACCGCGGGGGCACGCAGCCAGTCGGCGACCGGCGCCAGCGGCAGCCGTCCTGGCGTGCCGAAGCACTGGGAGGTGGCCACGATCGCACCATGCGCCCGTGCGGCGGAGGCGACTTCGGCGACCAGCCTGCTCTTGCCGACGCCCGCGCCGCCGCACACCAGCACGAGCCCGGGGCGGCCTGCCGCCGCCGTCTGCCAGACGCGCGAGAGGAGTGCGATCTCCCGGCCGCGCCCGACGAGCCCGGTGGTGCCGGGGCGCGGGCCCGTCGCGTCGCCGGCCAGCAGGCGGCGCAGGGCCCGGCGCGTCGTCTCGTCCGGGACGACGCCGAGTTCGCGTTCCAGGGTGGACGCGCAGTGGTGGTAGGTGCTGACCGCGCTGGCCCGGTCCCCCATCGCGGCCTGCAGGTCCATCAGCGTGCGGTAGCCCTGTTCCTCCAGCGGGCGCAACTGGATCCGCCTGCGGGCGGCCTCCGCGGCGCCGGGCAGGTCGCCGCGGCTCTTCCTGGCCTGACACAGCAGATCGCACAGCCGGACGCAGGACGATTCCAGCGCGGCACGCGGCTCGATCACCCATTCGTCGTTGATGCCGGGCAGGAATTCACCGTGGTAGAGCGCGATCGCGGCCGGTGCGTGTTCGAGCACCCCGTCGCCGGTCTGGGCCGCCGCGCGGGCCAGTTCGAAGTCGCGCACGTCGACGCGGACGCCCGCGGTGTCGCGCCAGCACAGATCCTTCGCGGTGACGACCAGGCAGTCCTGGCCGAGGGTGTGGCGCAGGTGGTGCAGTTCGCGGCGGAGGTTGGTCAGCGCCTGCGGTTCGGACGAGTCGGGCCAGAACAGTTCGGCGATGCGCTGCCGCGGCTGGGGCACGCCCGCGTGCACGACGAGGTAGGCGACGAGCGCGACGGTGCGCGGCGAACGGGTCACCACCGAACCGTCCGCTTCGTCGAGAATTGCCTGCTCTCCCAGCAGGGAGACCCGCAGCATCCCGCCAGAGTAGACCGCGAGGCGGGTCCGATCGACGGAATGCCTAAAGCCCTTGCCGGGCCAGTGCCTCGCCGATGATCCGGGCGCCGTCGGGAAAAGCGCCCGGGTTCGGGCCCGAGTAGTTGAGCCGCAGGTACACCCCGGGCGGCTCCGCCGGGAACCATTCACCGCCCGGGTTCACCACGACCCCGGCCGCTTCGCAGTCACGGACCAGGCGCGCCGGATCGGTGGCGTCCGGCAGCCGCACCCACAGGTTCAGCCCGCCCTGCGGCAACCCTTCCAGGCGCGCGGACGGCACGTGCTCCCGCAGCGCGCCGGCGAGCAGGTCGCGCCGCGCGGCCAGCTGGCGGCGCACCCCGCGCAGGTGCGTGCGCCACCCGGGCTGGGTGACGACGTCGAGCGCGACCGCCTGCAGCAACCCGCTCACGTACATCGATTCGCCCTGTGCGCTGGCGAGGATGCGCTCGCGAGCCGCGCCGCGCGCGATGATCCCGGCGACCCGCACCGCCGGGGACACGCTCTTCGTCAGCGACCGCAGGTACACCACGTGCCCGCGGTCGTCGCGCGCGGCGAGCGGCACCACGTCGGCCGCGATCCCGAAATCGTGCGCCCAGTCGTCCTCGATCAGGAACGCGCCGTGCTCGCGGACCACGCCGAGGACCTCCTCGCCCAGCTCGGCGGGCCAGCGGGCGCCGGTCGGGTTGGCGAAGTTCGGCTGCGCGTAGAACGCCCTGGCCCCGGTGTGCCGGAACGCGCGGTCCAGCTCGTCCGGGTCCGGACCGTGCGGCCCGCTTGGCACGGGCACCACCCGCACCCCGGCCTGCGCGGCGGCGAGGATCGCGCCCCAGTACGTCGGCGACTCCAGCACCAGCGGCGCGCCGGCCCCGACGAGCCCCCGGAACGCCGCGCTGAGCCCGCTCTGGCTGCCCGGGAACACGACGACGTCGCCCGGCGCCGCCGGACCCAGCTCCGCGGCGAACCACGCCTGCAGCTCCGGCAACCCCGCGGCCGGCGGGCGGCTGACCGCGGAAGCGCCCCGCGCGGCGCGGGCGAACGCCGCCCGCACCAGCCGTTCCGGCAGCAGCTCCCGGTCCGGGTAACCGGAGTGCAACGCGATCACGTCGTTCGGCACCGTGCGCAGCGCGGTCGACACCCGCGGCACGCGGTGCGGCGGCGACCCGAGCGCCGCCGTCTGCCACCCGTAGTCGTTCGCGCGCGCCACTCGGACCGCGCGCACGAAGGTGCCGACACCGGGTTTGCTCTCCACCACGCCCTGGGCCGCGAGGGTCCGCAGCGCCTTCTGCACGGTCACCGGGCTCGCCGCGTACTCGGCGACGAGCGCGCGGGTGGACGGCAGCTTCGCGCCCGGTTCGGCGGTCGCGATCCACTTGCGCAGCCCGGCGACGATGCGAGAGCTGCTATCGTCGGACATGAGGCAGGATAGTAGCGCTACTCTCGCCGAGCGCCCGGTGCTACCGCCCGCGCGGGCCGGTCTCGGCTGGGGTCTGCTCGGGGTCACGGCGTTCTCGTTCACCGTCCCGTTCACCCGCGTCGCCGTCGGCGCCATGTCGCCGCTGTTCATCGGTTGCGGGCGGGCGGTCGTCGCCGCGCTGCTCGCCGCGGTCGCGCTCGCCTGCACCCGGCAACGCCTGCCGCGGGGCGTGCAGTGGTTCCGCCTCGCGATCGTCGCCGCGGGCGTGGTCGTCGGGTTCCCCGTGCTGACGTCGTTCGCGCTGACCACCGCCTCGGCCAGTCACAGCGCCGTCGTGATCGCGCTGCTGCCCGCCGCCACCGCGGTCATCGCCGTGCTGCGCGGGCGAGAACGGCCGGCTGCCCGCTTCTGGGTGGCAGCCGCCCTCGGCGCGGTCGCCGCGGTGGCGTTCGCGTCCCTGCAGGGCGGTTTCACCGGCCCGCGGTGGTCGGACCTGCTCCTCGTCGGGGCGGTGCTGGCCGCCGGGATCGGCTACGCGGAGGGTGGCCTGCTGGCCCGCGAACTCGGCGCGTGGCAGACGATCTCGTGGGCGCTCGTGTTGTCCGCGCCGCTGATGACCGCGCTCGCGGCCGTCGCGGCGTGGCAGCACCCGCCGACGGGCACCGCCGTGGACTGGGCCGCGTTCGCCTACCTCGGCGTGGTGAGCATGTTCCTCGGGTTCTTCGCGTGGTACCGGGGGCTCGCGATCGGCCCGATGGCGCGGGTGAGCCAGATCCAGCTGGTCCAGCCGGTGCTGACCATCTGCTGGGCGGTGCTGTTCCTCGGCGAGGCGATCACCTGGCCGACCGTGCTCGGCGGCCTCGCGGTGATCGCGTGCGCCGGGCTCGCCGTGCGCACCAGGCTGATCAGGCGAGCGTGACCTCCTCCGGCCGCCGGTCCGGCCGCAGCCCGCGCCACGACGGCGCCCGCAACCGACCGTCCGACGTCCACTGCCGGAACTCCACCTCGCCCACCAGTTCCGGCTCCACCCAGTGCGCGTTGCGGGCGTACTCGCGGGGCACCGGGCTGTCGAACGGGCTCGTGCGGCGGGCCAGCGGGCGCAGGCGGGCCTGCAGGTCGTCGAGCATGCGGTCGGTGAAGCCGGTGCCGACGTGCCCGGCGAAGCGCAGCCCGGTCTCGTCGTGCAGGCCGAGCAGCAGAGCGCCGAACGTGCCGGAGCGCCGTCCCTCGCCGGTGGTCCAGCCCGCGATCACCACCTCCTGCGTGCGGGTCAGCGGCGTCTTCACCCAGTCCGGCGACCGCACGCCGGGCTGGTAGACCGAGCCGAGCCGCTTCGACACCAGCCCCTCCAGGCCGACCTCGCGCGCCGCGCTCAGCAGCTCCGCACCCTCCACGTCGGACGCGAGGAAGTGCCGCCGCACCCGCACCTCCGGCCGGTCGATGCCCAGTCCCAGCAACCGTTCCCGGCGTTCCTCGTAGGGCAGGCCGGTGCAGTCCTGCGATCCCTCGCGCAGCAGGTCGAACGCGAAGAACACGACGGGCACCGAGGACAGCCGCGCCGGGGTGGGCACGGTCAGGTTCATCCGCTGTTGCAGGCGCCCGAAATCCGGCCTGCCGTCCTCGTCGAGCGCGACGACCTCGCCGTCGATCAGCAGCGTGCGCGGGTCGTGGCCGAGCACGGCCAGCTCCGGGTAGGTGCCGGTGACGTCACGCAGCCGCCGCGAGTAGAGCCGGACCTCGCCGCCGGACACCGCGGCCTGGCACCGCACCCCGTCGTACTTCCACTCGAACGCCCAGCCCTCGCTGTCCCGCACGGGTCCGGGAACGGCCAGCATGGGGGCGACGGGCTCGGGCAGCGGCATGCCCCCGATGCTGCGCCGGATCGTGGGCTTCCGCCAGTCGGCCACATCTCTTCGTGGGGACTTAGGTCACCACTTTCCCCGTTCGTCCGCAAAATCGACAACGCGTTGCTTCAGCTGCTCGCGCGAGCGATGACGTCCCGCGACGGCGGGGCGCACGACGGTGACCGTCGACGAGCTGGTTCAGGGCCGCTCACGGCGCTCGACCTGGACGCGCTCTACGGCCGGGGACCGCAGCAGGACAAGCGGTTCTACGCGCCGGACGGGCTGAAGCCGAAGATCGGCACCACCGCGACGGTCCCGATCGACGCGGGCACCAACGTCAACCGCACCGGGTTCGACGTGCCCCGCGTCGGCACCAGGCCGACCAAGGCGGCGGAGCGGAAGGCGCTGATCCCGGACACCCGCAACGACGAAAACCTCGCCGTCGCGCAGATTCACGCCGGGTTCATCAACTTCCACAACCGCGTGATCGACCACTTCGCCGCGGATTCCGTGCCGAGCGCGCTGCTTTTCGAAAAGGCCCGCGGTGAAGTGGTGCGGCACTACCAGTGGATGCTGCGCGAGGACTACCTGCCGCGGATCGTGAACCCGATGATCGTCGACGACGTGTTCACCGACGGGCGCAAGTACTTCGACCCGCAGACCGCGGGCGGCCCGGCGACCATGCCGATCGAGTTCTCGGTCGCGGCGTTCCGCCTCGGGCACAGCATGGTGCGGGAAACCTATTCCTGGAACCGGATCTTCGAAGCCGGCTCCCCGCTGGGCATCGCGACGCTGTTCCAGCTGTTCACCTTCAGCGGCACCGCCGGGACCCTCGGCCCCACCAACGACCCGGCCGACTCGACGACCCGGACGCGGGCACGTTCCTGCGCCTGCCGACCAACTGGATCGTGGACTGGCGGCGGTTGTTCGACTTCGGCCCGAACGGCGTGCCGAACCCGACGAGCGTGCCGCTCGACCCGGCGCGGCGCATCGACACGCTGCTGGCGAACCCGCTGGACACCCTGCCGGCAGGCACGTTCGGCGGCCGGGAGGGCGGGCTCGCCGACGACGACATCCAGCGGAACCTGGCCTACCGCAACCTGATCCGCGCGAACATGGTCGAGCCGGCCGCCGGGCAGCAGATGGCCGAGTTCCTGGAGACGACCCCGTTGACCGCCGAGCAGATCCTCGCCGGCGCCGGGGATGGTGCGGACCTGTCCACGCTGAGCCGGGAACTGCGTGACGAGCTGGTCGCCGACACGCCGCTGTGGTTCTACGTCCTGCGGGAGGCCGAGGGGCACGAGGGGCGCCTGAACGGGGTCGGCGGGCGCGAGCCGCCACTCGATCCTGAACGAACCGGGCTGGCAGCCCGCGCTCGGCGCGCGGCAGGGCAGCTTCACGATGGCCGACCTGCTGCTCTTCGCGGCAGGCGGGAAGCCGGAGAACCTCAACCCCCTCGGCGACAAGCCCTAACCGAGCAGGCCGCGCTGGTGCGCCAGGGAAACCGCCTCGGCGCGGCTCCCGGCGCCCAGCTTGGCCATCACACGCGACAGGTGCACGCTCGCGGTCTTCTCGCTGATGAACAGGCGCTCGCCGACCTGGCGGTTGGTCAGCCCGCCCGCGACCAGTTCCAGCACGGCCCGTTCGCGCGGGGTCAGCACGTCGTCGGCGGGTGCGGACGCGGCCGTCAGCCTGCCGCGCCGGGCCAGGTCCGCCACCGCGGACCGCAGCGGTTGCGCGCCCAGCTCGCCGGCGGCGTCGTGCACCAACCGGGCCTGCTCGGCCGCCGCGTCCCGCTCGCCGTGGGCCAGCAGCGCCGCGGCCCACCGCCATCGGGCGAGCAGCTGCCAGTACGGCAGGGGCGCGGCCTCGTCGACCGCGACCGCCCACGCGGCCGGGTCGTCCGCGCCACGCAAGCGGTTCAGCTCCGCGGCGAGCCGCGCGGTCGGCGCGCGCGTGTCCGGGCTGCGTTCCTCCAGCCGGACCTGCATCGGCGACACCAGCTCGCCGCAGGCGGCCAGCTCCTCGCCCTGGCCGACCAGCTCGGCGGCGTCCCCGCCGCGGCGCCGGACCTCCTCGGCGTGGTCGGCCAGCGCGGACACCCCGGTGACGACCGCCCACCGCATGTCGGCCAGGCTCGACCGGGTCAGCGCCCGCAGCTGCTCGATCACGGCCCGGACCTCCGCGACGGCCCGCCCGGCGTCGCCCTGCCACTGCGCGGCCTCGGCCAGCGCGATCCCCAACAGCACGCCGGTGCGCGCGTCGTCGCGCTGGTCGGCCAGCCGCGCCGCGAGGTCCTCGACCTCGGCGAACCGCCCCTGCGCGGCCAGGATCGGCGCGGAGTACGCCCCCACGCGGGCCCGAGCGAACCGCGGCGCTCCAGGCACCGCCGCGCGGTCCAGCGCGGTGTCCCAGTCCCCGAGCACGTACAGGTCGAACAGCTCGCTCGTGCGCGCATCGACGCCGACGTCGCTCCAGCCGAGCCCGGCCCGTTCCGCGCGCTGCCACACCCGCGCGGCCATCCGCGCCGCGCCAGGCAGGTCACCGCTCACCAGCAGGTTGCAGGTGACGTTGTGCAGCGCCCGCAGCTCGACCCGGACCGCGCCGATCTCGGCCGCGCGGTCCGCGGCGGCCAGGCCGAGGCGCGTGGACAGCTCGACGTTGCCCTGCCAGTCCTCGAACGCGGCGAGCGTGACCATCCCGTCGACCTCGACCTCGGGCGCCCCGGCCGCGCCCGCGTCGGCGATGGCCTGCTGCACGTGGCCGCGCAGCTCGTCGACGTCGACGTCCGGCACGCCCCACACCCAGGCGCGAGCCCGCAGCGCGAGGACCCGGGCGCGCACGACGCTCGCCGGGCGGTCGCGCACCAGCTCCCACGCCTCGGCGACGGCCTTCGACACCTCGCCGCGGTGCAGGTCGAACGGGATCAACGCGATCGCCAGCTGGTGCCGCGTGTCGGCGGCCAGCTCGGGGTCGTCGCGCAGGTCCGCCTCGGTCACGGCGGAGCGCGCGTAGGTGACCGCGCGGTCGGCCTCGCCCGCCGCGTACGCCATCGCGGCCGCCGAGCGCAGCAGCGCCAGCTGGTCCCGTCCGCTGATCCGCTCCGGCTCGTCCACCGCCTCCCACAGCTGCAGCGCCTGCTCGAGGTGGTGCAGCGCGTCACCCGGGGCCTGCATCCCGGCCGCCTGGTCCGCGGCCCGCACCGACGCGGCGAGCGCGGTCGGCAGGTCGTGGCTGCGGAAGCTGTGGTGCGCGAGAGCGGCCGCGGTGCCGTTCTCGGCGGCCAGGCGCGCGAACGCGGCGTGCAGGCGCACCCGCTCCCCGGGCAGCAGGTCGTCGTAGACCGCTTCGCGCAGCAGCGCGTGCCGGAACGCGTAGCCGTCCTCCGCGGCGACGAGGACGTTGTGCAGCACGGCCTCGCGCAACGCGGTCTCCAGGGTGTCCTCGTCCAGCCCGCAGACCGTGCGCAGGCTGGCGTGCGCGACGAGCTGCGCCGCGCCGGAGACCGCACGCGCCACGCGCTGCGCCTCGGGGCTGAGCCGTTCCACGCGGGCGAGCAGCAGTTCGGCCAGTCCCTCGGGCAGGTTCGCGCCGCGGCGCACCGCGGCCGTCAGCTCCTCGCAGAAGAACGGGTTGCCCTCGGAGCGTTCGGCGACGGTGCGCACGGTGGTGTCCGGCAACGCGCCTTCGGCGAGCGCCGAAACGAATGCGACGGCGTCGGCCGCGGCGAGCGGGGCCAGCTCGATCCGCGCCACCGAAGGCAGCCGGGACACCTCCGCCAGCAGCGGGCGCAGCGGGTGGCGGCGGTGCAGGTCGTCGGTGCGGTAGGTGGCGACCACCAGCAGCCGCTGGGTGTCCAGCCGGGACAGCAGGAACAACACGAGGTCCCTGGTCGAGGCGTCGGCCCAGTGCAGGTCCTCCAGCGCGAGCAGCACCGGGCCACGGGCGGCGAGGTCCACCAGCAGCGCGTGCACCGCGTCGAACAGCCGCAGCCGTTCCACCGTCTGGTCGGCGGGCTCCGGCTGGGTGAGACCGGGCAGCAGGCGCCCGAGCACCGGCCACTGTTGCGCCGCCTCCCGCTGCCCGCCCAGCGCCTCGGCGAAGGGCAGGTACGGCAACCCCGCTTCGCCGACGTCGAGACAACGCCCGGACAGCACGGTCACCCCGTCGGCCCCCGCGACCAGCTCACCGAGCAGCCGCGACTTGCCGACCCCGGCGTCACCGGCCAGCAGCACCGCCCCCGCCTGGCCCGCCCGAGCCCGGTCCAGCGCGGCACGCAGGGTGTCCAGCTCGGGTTCGCGGCCGATCAGCGGGATCGCGGTGTCGAGGCGAGGCACACCTCATGCTCCCACGGACGACGATCAGCGCGGGGGCCGTTCGTCGGCGAGGGCGGCGACCGAATCGGCCAGCCCGAAGCGGTCGCGCACCCGGCACAGGAAGTCCGGCTCGTCGAGGCGGACCAGCCGCGCGCGCCGGCTCGCCGCCTGCACGGTGATCCAGTCGCCCGGCTCCAGCACGCCCCGCAGCTGACCGTCGACGCTCACCGCGGCCTCCCCGGACTGCTCCAGCACCCGGATGCCGACCCGCTGCTGCGGCGCCAGCACCACACTGCGGTTGAAGACCATGTGCGGCGCGACCGGCGTGAACACCAGCGCGTCCAGGCCGGGCGAGACGATCGGGCCGCCCGCGGAGAAGCTGTAGGCGGTCGAACCGGTCGAGGACGCCACGACGAACGCGTCGGTCGAGTAGACGGCGAACTGCCGCCCGTCGACGTAGACCGCGAGGCTGGCCTGCCGGTCGCGGGCCAGCTTCTCCACCACGATGTCGTTGAGCCCCAGCACGTCGAGCTGGATGCCGTCGCCGTCGGACGGGGCCCGCCGGGTGGTGGGCGGCGGCAGCGCCGGGCCGCGGCCGTAGCGCAGCATCGGCTCGATGCCCTTCGGGATGCTCAGCGGCCGCGACGCGCACATGGTGAGCGTCATCCGCGAGTCCTCCTGGAAGGCGCCGTCGTTGACCGCGTCCAGCGCGGCGACCACGTCCTCGGTGGCGACCTCGGTGAGGAACCCGACGCGGCCCACGTTCACGCCGAGCACCAGCGACCCGACCGGCGCCGCGACCCGCACCCCGCGCAGGAAGGTGCCGTCGCCGCCGACGGTGACGATCAGGTCCGGGTTGCCCGCGCGCTCGGCCTCCTCCTTGGCGTGCAGGCGGTGGCCGTCGAAGTCGTCCCACACGTCGATGTCGGTGCACGGGATGCCGCGGGCGGCCGCCCAGGCGCGGACCTCGCCCGCGGTGCGCCGCGCGGTCTCCTTGCCGCCGTGCACCACCAGGCCGATCCGGGAAACGGAAGCCATGTCCCTCCTCGCGACCGGAGGCACTCCACGTCGGCCTCCTCGGTACCAAGCTAGTACCGGCAGGTCAGGACGCGAGCGGCTCGGCGCCTTCGGGCACCGGAACGAGGGCGGGCTTGGGCAGTTCCGCGCAGCTCACGCGCAGTTCGGCCGGCCGCGGGGTGGCCCAGGTGCCCAGCATCAGGAAGGTGACGGACTCGCCGGGCCCGAGGTCGAGCGCGTCGGGCAGGCGGCGGGTGAGGGAGCGGTCGTAGCGGTCGCCGAAGTCGACCCGGACCCCGGTGGCGAGGACCGGGCCGGTGTTGGTCAAGCGGTACCACTGCTGCGGCTGGGCCTCGAGGCGGAACGCGGGCGCCGGCCCACCGCCGCGGCGGGGCCGGGCCGACCGGCGGCCGAACCAGAACGCCGTCGCCACGGCCAGGACCAGCACGGCCACCTCGATCATCAGTCGCACAACCAGCTGATCGTCCGTTCGGGGCAGTGCGCTACCTGGGGTGATCGAACCGTGATGTGACAAGCACGATCATCAATGTCCCGTCCACCAGGGATTCGGGCAGCGGCCACCCGGGGTGCTTAGCGTGTGCGCGCCTTTCCTCCCGAACCCCCGAAAAGGTGACGCATGACCGACCTCTCCCCCACCCGCCGTCAGGTCCTGATCGCCGGTGGCGCCGCGCTCGGCGCCGCCGCCTTCGCCGGCTGGGGCACCGCCTCCGCCAGCCCGGTGCGCGACCCGTTCACGCTCGGCGTCGCGTCCGGCGACCCGCTGCCCGACGGCGTCGTGCTGTGGACGCGGCTCGCGCCCGAACCGCTGGCCGCCGACGGCCTCGGCGGCATGCCGTCGAAGGTCGTGCCGGTCGAGTGGCAGGTCGCCGCCGACGAGCGGTTCCGGCACGTGGTGCGCGCGGGCGCCGAGATCGCGCGGCCGGAGTCGGCGCACACCGTGCACGCCGAGGTGTCCGGCCTGCGGCCCGGCGCCGAGTACTTCTACCGCTTCCGCGTCGGCAACGAGATCAGCCCGGTGGGCCGCACGAAGACGGCGCCGCGGCCGGGCGCGCGGCTGGACAAGTTCTCGTTCGCGTTCGCCAGCTGCCAGAACTACCCGGACGGCTTCTACACCGCGCACGCCCACCTCGCGCAGGAGGACCTGGACCTGGTGGCGTTCCTCGGCGACTACATCTACGAGGGCAACGGGCAGGGCAGCATCGGCCGCGGGCACACCCCGGCCGCGGAGACGTTCACCCTGGCCGACTACCGCGTCCGGCTGGCCCAGTACAAGGGCGACGCGGACCTGCAGGCCGCGCACGCCGCGTTCCCGTGGGCGCTCGTGTTCGACGACCACGAGGTGGAGAACAACTGGGCGGGTGACATCTCGCAGCCCGACACCGAGCCCGACCAGGACCCGGCCGTGTTCCGGCAGCGGCGGGCCCAGGCGTTCCAGGCGTACTGGGAGCACATGCCGCTGCGCCGCGCCCAGCGCCCGTCCGGGCCGGACATCCGCATCTTCCGCAGGCTCACCTTCGGCGACCTGGTGGACGTGCACCTGCTGGACACCCGCCAGTACCGGGACGACCAGGTCGCGGGCGACGCGCGGCTGGACCCGTCGCGCACGATCCTGGGCGCGCAGCAGAAGGAGTGGCTGCTGCGCAACCTGTCCGGCCCGACCGCGCGGTGGAACGTCCTGGCGCAGCAGGTGTTCTTCTCCCAGCGCGACTTCACATCCGGCACGGCCGACTCGTTCAGCGACGACGCCTGGGACAACTACTACGTGGAGCGCAACCTGGTGCGCTCGAAGCTGGCGCAGGCGAGCAACCCGGTGGTCATCACGGGCGACGTGCACGCCAATTACGTGGCCGACGTGAAGGCCGACTTCGAGGACCCGGCGTCGGCGACGGTCGCGACCGAGCTGGTGGGCACGTCGATCTCCTCCGGCGGCGACGGGACCGACCAGAACTCCGGTGACCGCGTGCAGCTCGCGGAGAACCCGCACATCAAGTTCATCAACCGCAAGCGCGGCTACGTGCGCAACACGATCACCCGGGACTCGTGGACCGCCGACTACCGCATCGTGGACTACGTGACGCGACCCGGCGCGCCCGTCCAGACGCGGGCGAGCTTCGTCATCGAAGCCGGCCGCGCGGGAGCGCAGCAGGTCTGACCGGCGTTCCTCACCCGCCGGTCTCCCGCAGCCGGCGGGTGAGGAACTCCCGCTCGGGCGCGTTCTCCGTCCGCCGCAAGGCTTCCTCGTAGGCGCGTGCCGCCTCCTCCCGCCGGTCCAGGCGGCGCAGCAGGTCCGCCCGGACCGCGTG
The DNA here is from genome assembly GCF_021654135.1 of Amycolatopsis tucumanensis. GTDB lineage: Bacteria > Actinomycetota > Actinomycetes > Mycobacteriales > Pseudonocardiaceae > Amycolatopsis_E > Amycolatopsis_E tucumanensis. The sequence continues at coordinate 26,064 of NZ_JAKGSD010000071.1, forward strand.
GAACAGGTAGTACTCGGTCAGCCGCAGGCGCTCCACGAGCGCCAGCCCGGCCGCGGGACCGTCGACCTCCGCCACCGCCACGGCCCGGTGCAGGGCCGCCACCGGGGACGGCGCGACCGCCATCAGCTGGTCGTACAGCGCCACCACCTGCCGCCAGTCGGTGTCCGCGGCGGTCGGCGCGTCGCTGTGCACGGCGTTGATCGCGGCCTGGATCTGGTACGGCCCCGGGCGTCCCCGGCGCAGGCACCGGCGCACCAAGGCCTGTCCCTCGGCGATCAGCTCCCGGTCCCACCGGCTCCGGTCCTGGTCGGCCAGCAGCACCAGCTCCCCGCCCGGACCGGTGCGGGCGGCGCGGCGCGACTCGGTCAGCAGCATCAGCGCGAGCAGCCCCAGCACTTCCGGCTCGTCCGGCATCAGCCCGGCCAGCACCCGTGTCAGCCGGATCGCCTCGGCGCACAGGGCCGCGCGCCTGGCCGTGTAGCCCTCGTTGAACACCAGGTACAGCACCGCGAGCACGGCCCGCAGCCGGTCCGGCAGGTCCGCCTCGTCCGGCACCCGGTACGGGATGCGGGCGGCGCGGATCTTGCCCTTCGCGCGCACGATCCGCTGCGCCATCGTCTTCTCCGGCACCAGGAACGCCCGCGCGATCTCGGCGGTCGTCAGCCCGCCGAGCAGCCGCAGGGTGAGCGCGACCCGCGCGGCCGGGGCGAGCGCCGGGTGGCAGCACGTGAAGATCAGCCGGAGCCGTTCGTCGGGCACGGCGCCCTCCTCCACCGGATCGTCACGTGCGTGCAGCAGGGCCGCGTGGGCCTGCCGGTCGTCGCGGGTCGCCTCGCGCCGCAACCGGTCCACGGCGCGGTTGCGGGCCGTCGTGATGATCCAGCCCGCCGGGCTGGGCGGAACCCCGTCCTCGGGCCACCGCCGCACGGCCGTCGCGAACGCGTCCTGGACCGCCTCCTCGGCGATGTCGATGTCGCCGAAGACGCGGACCAGGACGGCCACCGCGCGCCCGTACTCCTCCCGGAAGACGCGGGCGATCTCGTCGGTCAACCGCAGGACCCGTCGACCACCGGCCGGACCTCGATGGGCAGTGTGGTCGCCGCCGTCAGCTTGCGGCCCCACTCCAGCGCCTCGTCCAGGTCCGCGGCCTGGATAATGGTGAACCCGCCGACGTGCTCCTTGCCCTCCAGGTAGGGCCCGTCGGTGACGAGCACGTCGTCGCCCCGCGCGTGCACGACGGTGGCGGTGCTCGGCGGGTGCAGGCCCGCGTTGAACACCCAGGCGCCCGCGGCCCGCAACTCCTCCTGGAACGCCGCCACCTTCGCCATGATCGGCTCGAGGAATTCCGGCGGGGGCGGCTCGCCGTCGGGCTGGTAGATCGTGAGCAGGTAGTGGGTCATGGTCCCTCCTCGGTTCGGTCTTCACCACCTACACGAACGACGACCCCGCGGATCGACACCTCAGCGAAATTGGCCCGGGCATCACTCAGTCGGGGTGCTGGACGGGTGAGGTGGTGTCGATCAGCGCACGGAGCGTCCGCTGGTACCGCTCGAAGGCGGCCCGGCCCTCGTCGGTGAGGGAGAGCCAGGTCCGCGGCCGCTTGCCCTCGTACCCCTTGACCACCTCGACGTACCCGGCCCGCTCCAGGGTGAGGATGTGCCGCGACAGCAACGAGTCGCTGACCTCGACTGTGTCGCGGAGCAACCCGAACGCGACGCGGTCGGCCGCGGCCAGCGCCGCCATGGCCGACAGCCGGACCGGCGCGTGGATGATCTCGTCGAGCTGGTGCCGGGGGTGGGCACCCGTCTTCCTGCCGCTCACCGGCGCGCGACCCGCCACGCCAGGACGATGAACGGCAGCGCGGGCAGCACTCCGGCCGGCACCGCCCACGGGGTGAAGCCCTCGGGGACGAGGAACTTGTCGAGCAGCATGGTGGGCACGGCGAGCCCGACGCTGGCCCAGACGGCCGCGTTCTCCAGCCGCGCGGCGGCCCGGTCGATCATCCGCAGCCGCAGGCCGATGAGGCCGGTGAGCACGACCACGACCAGCACCCCCGGCAGGACCAGGTCCCCGACGGCGGCCGGGGCGGCGACCAGCCCGATGTAGCAGGCCGCGGTGAACACGGCCATGACTGCCGTGGCGGCCACGTACCACCAGCGTTCCCGGCGGACCCGGCGGCCTACGCGGTCGATCGTGTCCAGCGCTTCTCGCGGATCCAGCTCATGGGGCGAGGCCATGTGTCCATGCTGACATGTACTTGAATGACACTCAAGTACTTTCCGGTCGGTTTTTCCGTGCCCCCAGCCCGGAAAATGCGTTGACCGTGGCGCCTGCACCGAGGGACTCTGGGCGTACCGAAACTCCACGCGACGCCCGCCCGATCCGCTGCGCCCGGCTCCACACCGCGCGCTCCGGTCCGGTCGCCGGGGCGCGCGTGCGCGGGCCCGCTATCGCACGGGCCGCCCCCGGCCGGCGCGGACCGAAGCCGCGCCGGCCGGGGTGACCAACGGCGCCACAGCCTTCAGCGTCCGCAGGATCGGCGCGGTCTCCAGGTGCGTGATCGCGGGCAGCGCGAGCCGGGTCGTCAGATATCGGTGCAACGCGCCGGTGTCCGCGCACAACGCGATCGACAGCAGGTTGGTGCGCCCGGTGGTGGCGGCGACGACGGCGAGTTCCGCGTGGCGAGCCAGTTCCGTCGCGACCGCGTCCAGGTGCACCGGGGGCACGGACATCCACAGCAGCGCCGAAGCCGTGATGCCGAGCAGCGCGTCGTCGATCTCGACGTCGAAGAACAACGCGCCGCGCCCGCGGAGTTCGTCGACCCGCCGGGCGACCGTCGATGCCGACCACCCGGTCGCCGCGGCCAGAGCCGTGTAGCCGGCGCGGCCGTCCTGCGCGAGCGCGGCCAGCAGCACACGGTCAGTCTCGCCGAGCTCGACCGGTTCGCCCGTCGGCGCCGGGCGGCTCAGTTCCCGTTGCTGCGCGGGCGAAAGCGCGTCGAGGTGGCCACGCCACGCCGTCGGGCCGCCCAGGTAGGTGTGCAGCAGGTAGTGCGCCGACACGGAGGTGACGCTCGCGGTGCGCGGGATGTCCCGCAGCAGCAGCGAGTTCCCCGCGCCCGGCTCGGCGCGGACGATCGCGACGATCTCCGTGCCGCCCGAGGTCAGCCGCACCCAGGCCGTGTCGTCGCGCCGGGCGAGCGCGTGCGCGATGTCGTGCGCGGTGCTCGGCGCCGCGGTGAGCCGGACGATCCACTGCTGCCCACGCGTGCCGGCCGGGTCCGGAAGCCCGGTCACCCGCAGCCCGGCCTCGCGGGTGAGCCGCTGGTAGCGCCGCGTCACGGTCTGAGTCGACGTGCCCAGCACGGCGGCGATCTTCGTGAACGGCGCCCGCGCGTCCAGGTGGAGGGCGTGGAGCAGTCCGCGGTCGAGCTCGTCCAGCACGGTCATTTCCCGCACTATAGCGCTTCTGATGGAGGAATCCGCCAGTTTTCGGCTCGTGAGTGGAACCAGTCTGACCCTCCCCGCACGCTGTCGCCGACCGCGTAGAAGGGAAGCCGGATGAACCACCGAGCGGCGCTGACCGCACTGCTGACCGCCGAAGCGATGAACCTGCTGGACTCGACGATCGTCCAGGTCGCCGCGCCCGCCGTGCACGCGAGCCTGCCCGGGCCGGTGGCGGACGTCCAGTGGTTCAGCGCCGCCTACACCCTGCCGTTCGCCGCGCTGCTGATCACCGGTGGGCGGCTCGGCGACCTCGCCGGGCGCCGCCGGGTGTTCCGGCTCGGCGTGACGGCGTTCCTGCTCACCTCGCTGGCGTGCGCGCTCGCGCCGGCCGCGAACGCGTTGATCGTGTTCCGCGCCGCGCAGGGCGCGTCCGCGGCGGTGATCATCCCGCAGACGATCGGGCTGATCCGCACGATGTTCACCGGCCCCGCGCTCTCCCGCGCGCTGGGCGCGATCGGCCCGGTCATGGGGCTCGCGGCGGTGTGCGGGCCGGTGCTCGGCGGCGTGCTCACCGAGGCCTGGACCTGGCGCTCGGCGTTCCTGGTGAACGTGCCGCTGTCGGTGATCGTCTTGCGGCTCGCCCGTGGCCTGCCGGAGGACCGCGCGCCCGGCCGCCCGCGCCTGGACGTGCCGGGGACGGTGCTCGCGGTCCTCGGCCTCGGGCTGCTCGTCCACCCGCTGACGCAACCGTCCACTCCGGACTACCGGCTCCTCGCCGCCGGCGCCGTCGTGCTCGTCGTCTTCGTGCTGCACCAGCGCCGCGGCCGCGCTCCGCTCGTCGAACGGTCCCTGTTCGCCGGACGACGGTTCCCGGCCGCGCTGGTCACCTCGGCGCTGTTCTTCACCGCCACCTCGGGCCTGACCCTGGTCGTGGTCCTGCACGAGCAACTGGACGCGGGCGCGGGTGTGCGTGCCGCCGGGCTGACGCTGGTGCCGTGGTCGGCCGGGCTGGGCGTGGCGTCCTGGGTCGCGGGCTCGGTCCTGGTGCCCCGCTTCGGCGACCGCGTGATGCCCGCCGGGCTCGCCGTGTTCGTCGCGGGCCTGGTCACCGCGTGCCTGGTGGCCGATCACGCCGCGTTCCTCGGTGCACTGGGGGTGATCGGAATCGGCGCGGGGTTGTTCAGCCCGGCGTTCTTCACCGCGGCGTTGCGCGCGGTGCGCCCGGTGGAAATCGGCTCCGCCGCGGGATTGCTCAACGCGGTGCAGCAACTCGGTGCGACGCTCGGTGTCGCGCTGCTCGGCGGTGTGTTCTTCGGGAGCGGAGCGCTTGCGGCGTACCGGATCGGGATCGCATTGGCGATCGGCGCCGCGGCAGGCGCCGCGGTGATGGCGGGAAAACGACGCTCTCGGTTTTCCGGTGAAGCGGGTTATCGTGTTTCGTGACCATTCCGCGATTCTGGCCGCGGACTTTGCGGTGGCAGGTGATCCTGCTCGTCAGCGGGTTGCTCCTGCTGCTCACCACCACCGCGATCGTCACCACCGCGGCCCGCGTCCACGTGACCGACGTCGGTTCGCGGGTGCGGGAGACGCTGCGCCCGGCGCAGGCCGCGGTCGCCGCGCTCGGCCGGGGTTACGTGGACATGGAAACGGGCGAACTCGGTTTTCTGCTGACCCGTGATCCGCAATTCCTGCAGCCCTACGAAACGGGGAGCGCGGCGGTCACCGCGGCGGAGGACAGCATCGCCCGGTTGATGGCGGACGACGCGGAAACGATGGGCCTCCTTTCCGCGGTGAGCGCGGCCGGGATCGCCTGGCGCACCCAGGCCGCCGAGCCGGCGATCGCGCGGGCCCGCGCGAACGGCACCGTCGCGGACAACCAGCAGGGCAGGGCGTTGTTCGACACCTTGCGCGCCCGGCTGACCGCGCTGGGCGACCACGTCGACCAGCTCATCGCGGCCAGGCTGGCGTCGTCGCGCCGGGCGAACGCCACCGCGAACGTGACCACCGGGGTGTGCGTGGGTCTCGCGCTGGTGCTGGGCCTGGCGAGCGTGCTCATCCTGCGCCGCTCGCTCGTCACGCCGCTGAACCGGCTGGTCGCGCAGGTGCGCGAGGTGTCCGCGGGCGACCTGCACCGCGAGGTCGAGGCGGCCGGGCCGGAGGAGGTGACCAGGCTCGGCGAAGCGGTCGAGGCGATGCGGGTGCGGATCCTGTCGGAGGCCGACCAGGTGGCGGCTGCCTCCAACCGGATCGCCCGGCTGGAGGAGACCGACCGGATCGCCCGCACGCTCGGCGACACGGCGATCCGCCGGCTCTACGGCATCACGCTGGACCTGCAGTCCGCGGCCGCCCGGTTCCCCCGGTCCGGCCCGGTGATGGCGACCGCGATCAGCGGCATCGACCGCACGATCTCGGCGTTGCGGAGCTCCGTCTACGGCACGGCGACGCGCACCCAGCCTCCGCTGCACACCCAGGTCAGCGAGGTGGTCGGGGAGCTGGAGAGCACCCACGGGCACGCGCCGGGGCTGCTGCTCACCGGCGACCTCGACGCCGAGCCACCCGCGGAGGTCGCCGCCGAGGTCACCCAGGTGCTGCGCGACTTCCTCCGCGCCACCGCGGTGCCGGAGGGCGGCGCGGAGGAGGTCGAGCTGGCCCTGTCCGGCGAGGAGATCCGGCTGCGCGTGACCTGCGCGGTGCCGGACGAGCGGGTGGCCGGCGTGGAGCGGGCACTGGCGGAGGCGTCCGCGGACGCGGTGGTGCGCCGCGAGCCGGACCGCGTCACGGTCGAGTGGCGGCGTCCGTTGTGACGACCGGGTAGGCCGGTTCGCTCATCTCCGCCAGCGCGGTCTCGCGGCCCTCCGGCGTGAGGTGGTCGATGTAGAGGCGGCCGTTGAGGTGGTCGGTCTCGTGCTGGAAGCAGCGGGCGAGCAGGTCGCGGCCCGGCACGGCGACGGGGTTGCCCGCGAGGTCGAAGCCACGGACGGTGACCTGGGCGGGGCGTTCGACGACGGCCCTGGCGCCGGGCACGGACAGGCAGCCTTCGGGGTGGGCGCCGGTCTCGTCACCGGCGACCTCGATGACCGGGTTCACCACGTGGCCGGCGTGCCACAGCTCGCCCTCGCTGCGTGCGTAGCTCTCCGGGCAGAGGTAGACGAACACGCGCAGCGGGACGCCGATCTGGTTGGCCGCGAGGCCGACGCCGCTGGCGGTGCGCATGCTGACGAACATGTCGGACACCAGCTGGGCGAGGTCGTCGCCGAACTCGGTGACGTCGGCGCACGGCCGGTGCAGCACGGGGTTGCCGACGACGGTGATGGGCCGGGACTCACCCCGGGCGTAGTGGTGGGCCAGGTCGCCGCCGGTGGTGACGTCGTGGTGGACCTCGATCTCGGACATGGGACGAGTAAATCAACCGGGCGCGGGTATGACCGCGAGTGCCCAGTTCGAGTGCACCAAAAGGCAGGCAGAGATGACGAAGGCTCGCGAAATCATGACGCCGGACCCCGAGTGCGTGCGGACCAGCGACACCGTGCTCGACGCCGCGAAGCGGATGGCGGAGCTCCAGGTGGGGGCGATGCCCATCTGCGGTGAGGACAACCGGCTCAAGGGGATGCTGACCGATCGGGACATCGTGGTGAAGGTGCTGGCGGAGGGCAAGGACCCGCGCGCGGTGAACGCCGGGGAGCTCGCGCAGGGCGAGGCGGTCACGATCGGCGCCGACGACGATGCGAAGGAGATCCTGCGCACGATGTCGCAGCACCAGGTCCGGCGGCTCCCCGTGATCGACGGCCACGACCTGGTGGGGATCGTCGCGCAGGCGGACGTGGCGCGATCGCTGGACGAGCCCGAAATCGGCGATTTGCTGCAGGCACTGTCGGCCGATTGATGGCGGTAGGTTCATCCGCGCCCGGAGGGGCGTCAACGCTCGGTCGTTGAGCGCCCGCTCCGGGCTTTGCGCTGTGTCGTGGAGATCCGCTCGCGGGTTTGCGCCTCGTTGCGGCCCGCTCGTTGGCCGTGCCCTGCGTCGTAGAGGCCGCTCGCAGGTTTCCGCTCCTCGTTGCGACCCGCTCGCTGGCCGTGCGCTGCCTCGCAAAAGCCCCGCGCAGGTGTCCGCCTCCACATCGCGACCCGCCCGCGATCGTGCGCCGCCTCGTAAAAGCCCCGCGCAGGTGTCCACCCCCACATCGCGACCCGCCCGCCACCATGCGCCGCCCCGTAACGCCCCACGCACGCTTACGCCCCCACAAAGCGACCCGCCCGCGACCGTGCGCCGCCTCGTAAAAGCCCCGCGCACGTCTCCGCCCCCACAAAGCGACCCGCCCGCCACCACGCGCCGCCCCGTAACGCCCCACGCACGCTTACGCCCCCACAAAGCGACCCGCCCGCGACCGTGCGCCACCCCGTAACGCCCACGCACGCTTACGCCTCCACAAAGCGACCCCGCCCGCCACCATGCGCCGCCTCGTAAAAGCCCCCGCGCACGTCTCCGCCCCACACAGCGACCCGCCCACCACCGCACGCCTCGTAAAGGCCCACGCAGGTGTCCGCTCCTCATTGCGGCCCGCTCCGGCGTCTCGCTGTCCGGGGCTCCAGCCGATCTACCCCGCGCGTCTACCCCCTGTTGCTCCAGTCAGGTGATCCAACCAATTCGACCCGATGGGGTGGCGATTTTCCGCCCAGCACCGGTTTTTGTCGGTCCCCGTCCTTAACGTGGCTGCCATGAACCTGACAACCCACCCTGGTCCCAAGTGGACGGTCCGCATCCGCACCGCCCTGCTGGGTGCCGCGCGCGCCCTGGCCAGGTCAGTCCGCGTCCTCCAGCCGGAACCCGACCTTCAACCCGACCTGGAAGTGACCGATCGCGCCGTTCTCGATGTGCCCGCGTATTTCGGTCACCTCGAACCAGTCCAACCCCCGCAACGTCTGCGCCGCACGCTCGATCCCCCCGCGAATGGCGGCGTCCAGGCTCTCACTGGACGAGCCGACGATCTCAGTGACGCGATAGGTGTGCCCGGCCATCTCAGGCCTCCTTGCCCTAGGCGAATCCCGGCCCCGGCATTGTCACCCGCCACGCCCGCCACCGCATCCCGCTCCCGATCTCACGCGCCCGTCGCGACAACCCACCCAAGCCCCTGGGCGAACCCCAGCCTCAACATCGCCACCGCCACATCCCCCGCACGACTCCGCTCACCCACACACGACCTATGCGCCTTCCCCACGGCTAACCATCAACGCGCACCCACCCCACTCCCCTCCTGCCCGCTCTCCGCCCAGCCCACGAGTGGCCACCTCAAGATCCGCGCGCCGGGGACCGGCGCCGGTCACTCGGGCGCATGCCAGGATCGGGGGCATGACACCAGAGGAGCTGTTGACCACCACCCGCAGCGTGCGCAAGCGGCTGGACCTGTCACGTCCCGTCCCGCGCGAGCTCATCGAGCGCGCGATCACCCTCGCGCTGCAGGCGCCGACCGGGTCGAACCGGCAGGACTGGCACTGGGTCGTGGTCACCGACGCCGACAAGCGCGCCAAGCTGGCCGAGCTGTACGCGAAGTCCTACAAGGCCTACCGCGACCTCGGCCCGGCGCCGGAGGAGCGCTACCCCGGCGACACGGACCGCGCCGCCACCCAGCACCGGGTGATGAACAGCGCCGACTACCTGGCCGAGCACATGGCCGAGGTGCCGGTGCTGCTCGTCCCGGCGATCCACGTCCCGGGCGGCAAGCTGCCCGGGGGCAACCAGGCCGGTCTGTGGGGCTCGATCCTGCCCGCGGTGTGGAGCTACATGCTCGCCGCGCGCACCCTCGGGCTCGGCACCGCGTGGACGTCGCTGCACCTGGTCTACGAGAAGGAGGCTGCTGAACTGCTGGGCATCCCGGACCACGTCCGGCAGGCGGCGCTGATCCCGACGGCGTTCTACACCGGCGAGACGTTCAAGCCGGCGAAGCGCCAGCCGCTGTCCGAGGTCCTGCACTACGACCAGTGGTGACCCGGTGCCCACGAAAAGCGCGGCGTTCCTGCTGTACCGCCTGACCGGCGGCGGTGGCGTCGAGGTGCTCATCGCGCACATGGGCGGGCCGTTCTGGGCGCGCAAGAACGAACGAGCCTGGTCCATCCCGAAGGGCGAGTACACCGACGAGGACCCGCTGCCCGCCGCACGGCGCGAGTTCGCCGAGGAGGTCGGCGAGCCCGTGCTCACCGGCGAGATCCTGGAGCTGGGCGAGTTCCGCCAGCCGAGCGGCAAGGTCATCACGACGTTCGCCGCGGAGGGCGACTTCGACCCGGCCGGCTTCGCCAGCAACACATTCGAGATGGAGTGGCCGAAGGGCTCCGGGCGCGTGCAGGAGTTCCCGGAGGTCGACCGCATCGAGTGGACCACGCCCGAACGCGCCGCGGAACTGCTCGTCAAGGGCCAGGTGCCGATCATCGCCCGCCTGCGGGAAACGCTGGTGGCGCAAGGAGTTCTGCGCGCCTGACCCCAGGGCCCCAGCACGGTTCCGCCCGGACACCTCACCTCCGGGCGGAACCACCGGGCAGGCCGGCTTGCCCCGAGCGGCCGGCTAGGGCGTGTCTGACAAAGGTCGCGGTTGGTGGCTGGGATGCTGCTGGTTGTGTCGCGGTTTGAGTTGCTCTCGG
>NZ_JAKGSD010000072.1 GCF_021654135.1 Amycolatopsis tucumanensis
CCAGCCCGCCCTCGACCCACGACCCGTCCTTGATCCCGTTGGACAGGTCCTGCGCCGACTCCAGAATCCCGATCCCCGTCACCCCGGTCGTCGTCGACACCGGCGCCGCGACCAGCGGGTTGCCCTCGGTCATCCGTCCCCCAATCTGCCCGGGGTACGACGCAACCAGCCCCTGGGCCGGTTCCGCAAGATCAGCGGGCGACGAGTTTCGCAGCCGTCTCGCTGTCGGCGGGGGTGTAGGTCGTCAGGCGGACCTCGGAGCGGCGGCCGAACCACAGGTGCGTGTAGTCGAAGCTCAACAGGCCCGCCTCGGGGTGCACGAAGCACTTCGTGAGGTTCCGCATCGGCTGGACGTCGTGCTGGTTCCAGATCGCCTCGAACTCCGGGGACTCCCGTCGCAGGCGTTTGACCAGCGCCTTCCAGCCCGGCTCTGCGACGTGCTCGGCCATCGACGCGCGGAACTGCGCCACCGAGCGCGGCAGGCCGTCCTCCCAGTCCCGCAGCCTCGCCCGCCACCGCGGGTTCGTGAAGGCCAGCAGCATCGAGTTGCGCTCCTCGACCGGCACGCTCCCGACGTCCATCAGCCAGTCGTAGGTGCGGTTGTAGGCGAGGATGTCGGTGCGCGCGTTCTGCACCGCCGCGGGGAAGGGCTCCAGCTGGTCGAGGATCGCCCGGATCTGCGGCGTGACGACCTTGCAGTCCTTCTCCATCGGCGGCTCGGGCGCGCCGGCGAGGGTGAACAGGTGGCTGCGCTCGTGCTGGTCGAGCTGCAGGGTCCGCGCGACCGCGGTGAGCACCTGCTCGGACGCGTGGATGTCGCGGCCCTGCTCCAGCCACGTGTACCAGGTGACCCCCACCCCGGCGAGCTGCGCGACCTCCTCGCGCCGCAGCCCAGGCGTGCGGCGGCGGCCGCCCGCGGGCAGGCCGACCTGCTCGGGCGAGATCCGTTCCCGTCGGCTGCGCAGGAACGCGGCCAGCTCGGCGCGGCGGATCTCGTCGGCGGACATGCGCACGGCGGTGGTCATGCTGCCAGCCTGGCACGCCACCGATCCTGTTACCAGGTAGTCCTGATACCTGGATCAACGCTATCTGGTACCAGGCTCCGCGGAAGCCCACGGTGGAACCATGACGACAACCCTGGCGCCGGCCGAGACCCGGCAGGCACTCACCCGCGGTGGGCTCGCCACCGTGCTCCTGGGGGCGGCGCTGGCGCCCATCGACCTGTACATCGTCAACGTCGCACTGCCCACGATCAATGCCGACCTGCACACGACCGCCGCCACGCTGGAGTGGATCGTCGCCGGTTACGGCCTCGCGTTCGCGCTCCTGCTGGTCGTCGGCGGGCGGCTGGGCGACGCGTTCGGCCACCGCCGCGTGTTCTCCCTCGGCCTGGCCGCGTTCACCCTGACCTCGCTGGTCTGCGGGCTCGCCCCGAACGCGGGCGTGCTGGTCGCGGCCCGTGTCGCCCAGGGCGCGGCGGCCGCGCTGGTGGTGCCGCAGGTGCTCTCGATCATCCAGGCCACCACCTCCGGCGAGCGGCGCTCCCGCACCATCGGCTACTACGGCGCCACCGGCGGCATCTCGATGGTCGTCGGCCAGCTGCTCGGCGGGGTCCTGGTGTCGGTCGACCTCGCCGGCGGCGGCTGGCGGCCGATCTTCCTGGTCAACGTGCCGATCGGGCTGCTCGGCCTGGTGCTGGCCCGCCGTCTGCTGCCGGACACCAGGGCGAACCACCCGCTGGGCGTGGACCTGCGGGGCACCGCCCTGCTCGGCCTGACCCTGCTCGCGCTGCTCGTGCCGCTGCTGGAGGGCCAGGCGCTCGACTGGCCGGCGTGGTGCTGGGCGCTGCTCGTCGCGGTCCCGTTCGGCGCGGCCGCGTTCGTCACCGTGGAACGCCGGCTCGAAGCGCGGGGCGCGACGCCGCTGCTGCCGCCGTCGCTGGCGCGGATGCCGAGCATGCGCCGCGGGCTCGCGGTCGGCGTGCCGTTCTTCGCCGGGTTCGGCGGGTTCCTGTTCGTCTACGCGCTCGTGCTGCAGGACGGCCTGCACCTGGGCCCGCTCGCGTCGGGTCTCGCGCTCACCCCGATGGCCGTCGCGTTCCTGGTGTTCTCGCTGCTCAGCAGCCGGTTCGTGGCCCGGCTCGGGCGGCACGTCATCGTGCTCGGCACGGCCGTGCAGGTGCTCGGGCTGCTCACCCTGATCGGCACCGTGCTGCTGGCCTGGCCGGACGTCACCGTCCTCGCCCTCGTCCCCGGCATGCTGGTGACCGGCGCCGGGCAGGGACTGGCCGGGCCGACGCTCTTCCGGGTCGTCCTGTCGCGGGTCCCGGCGGACAGCGCGGGCGCAGGCAGCGGGATGCTCACCACGACCCAGCAGAGCGCGCTCGCGCTGGGCGTCGCGACCATGGGCACGCTGTACGTCGCGCTGGCCGGGACGTGGGGCGCGCAGGACGCGTTGCTGCTGGTCACCGGCCTGCAGGCGACCGTGATGGCCGTCGCCGCGGTCGCCGCGCGGCGGTTGCCGGACCCGCGCGGCTGAAAATCCGCGCGAAGGGCGTCGGAGAACCGCTCCCCCGGGCGACGATGGGGGTGTGAGCGAACCGCGGGTACGACCGGACCCGGCCTTCGCGCTGCTCGACCTCTACGAGACGGCGCTGCCGGAGGTGTACGGCTACCTGCTCGCGCGCTGCGGTGACCGGGGCGTGGCCGAGGAGCTGACCTCGGAGACGTTCCTCGGCGCCGTCAGCGCGTGCCGGAACCCGGGAGCGCCGCCGGTGAGCACGCCGTGGCTCATCGGGGTGGCGCGGCACAAGCTGATCGACCACTGGCGGCGGCGGGAGCGCGAGGAACGCGGGCTGCGCGTGGTGCACGAGTCCGAGGCCGATTCGGTGGACCCGTGGGACGCCGAACTGGACGCCCTGCTGGCCCGCGAGGTGCTGGAGTCGCTGGGCGCGCACCACCGGGCCGCGCTGACGCTGCGGTACCTGGACGGTCTGCCGGTGCCGGAGGTCGCCCGCCTGATGGGCCGGACCGTGCACGCCACCGAAGCACTGCTGGTCCGGGCGCGATCCGCGTTCCGGGCCGCCTACCGGGAGAAGGAGGTGCGTGATGACTGATCCATTCGACGCACTCCGCGCCCCGGTCCAGCCGGTCGCCCCCGATCCGCGGTTCGCCGCCGAACTGCGCGAGCGCCTGCGTCGCGCTGTGTTGAACGGAGGAGAGATGCCCAGCACGGAAGCACCCGCACGGGCGGAACTGCACTCGCTGACCCCGTACCTCGCCGTGTCCGACGCGCGGCGGGCGCTGGACTTCTACGTCGAAGCGTTCGGCGCGCAACGCCGCGGCGACCCCATCGTGATGCCGGACGGCCGCATCGGGCACGCCGAACTGGCGATCGGCGACAGCGTCCTGATGTTGGCCGAGGAGTTCCCGGAGATCGGGCACGTCACGGCCGCGGGCGGGGCGAGCATCCGGATCGAGCTGTCCGATGTGGACGCCGCGGTGGCGCGCGCCGTCGAGCTGGGCGCGCAGGTGCTCGACCCGGTGTCCGACCGCGGGCACGGCCGGTCCGGCTCGATCCGCGACCCCTTCGGCCAGCGGTGGCTGCTGTCCCAGGCGCCGGTCCGCGCGAGCGGCCAGGACACCGCGCGGCACGGCCAGGCCATGTACTTCACCTTCCAGGTCCCGGACGACGAAGCCGCGAAAGCGTTCTACGGCAGCGTCCTCGGGTGGCAGTTCTCCCGCGGATCCGTCGAACGCGCCTGGGGTTTCGAGGGCCCAGGTCTGGAAGGCGGCCTGTGGGGCGGGCCGCGGCAGGTCGGCTGGAAGCTGATGTACGCGGTCGACGACGTGCACGCCGCGGTGGAGCGCGTGCGTGCGGCGGGCGGTCAGGTGACCGAAGTGGACCGCAAGCCGTATGGGCTCACGGCCGACTGCATCGACAACCAGGGCATCGAGTTCTGGCTCTGGCAGCCATGATCGGACTGACGATGGGCCGCCTTTCGTAGCGGTGCGGGTGGCGGAACCTCAGACGCCCCCTCGCTGTGGGATCGCCTCCTCATGAACGCCAGTTCACCACGTCGGCGCTGTCCTCGCGAGGGGACGTCTGAGAACCCGCGGCGGCGCAAGCTGCTCAGCCGGCAACACCCGACGGACTCGGCAGGGCGACGCGGGCCGGGCGGGGGCGGCCGAGGCCCACATAGGACAGTCCGGCGTCCGTGATGGTCCGCGGCTCCAGCAGGTTCCGCGTGTCCACCACCCCGTCGCCCTGCATCAGGTCCGCCACGTAGCCCCAGTCCAGCTTGGTGAACTCGGCCCACTCGGTGAGCACGACGATCGCGTCCGCGTCCTTGGCCACCTGGTACGGGTCGTCGACCACGGTCATGCCGGGCAGCGCCTCGCGCACCGCCGGGTCGTAGGCCGTCACCTCGGCGCCGTGCGCGGCGAGCATCGAGGTGACCGACAGGGCGGGCGAGTCGCGCAGGTCGTTGGTGCCCGCCTTGAACGCCAGGCCCAGCACGCCGATCCGGGCGGCGGCCAGGCTGCCGCCCACGGCGCCGGCGATCTTCGCGACGATCCGGTCCCGCTGCGCGATGTTCTCCACGATCGCCGCGGTGAGCAGCGAGAAGTCGAACCCGACGGACTCGGCGACCTGCACCAGCGCGTGCGTGTCCTTGGGCAGGCAGGAGCCGCCCCAGCCGGGGCCGGGCTTGAGGAACGACCGGCCGATGCGGCGGTCGTGGCCCATCCCCTCGGTCACCGACACGATGTCCGCGCCGAGCCGCTCGCACAGTTCGGCGATCGCGTTGACGTAGGACAGCTTCATCGCGAGGAAGCAGTTGGCCGCGTACTTGACCAGCTCCGCGCTGGCGGCGTCGGTGATGACGTTCGGCGCGGACAGGTCGCGGTAGAGGTCGGCGATGCGGCGCGCGGCGGCCTCGTCGTCGGAGCCGACGACGATCCGGTCCGGGTGCATGAAGTCGGCGACCGCGGTGCCCTCGCGCAGGAACTCGGGGTTCGCCACCACCGGCACGTCGTCGCGGCCGAGCAGGGCGCGGATGCGCTGGGCGGTGCCGACCGGGACGGTCGACTTGGTGACCACCGCGCACCCGGCCGGCAGGACGTCGGCGATCTCCGCGATCACCGCTTCGACGGCGCGGAGGTCGGCGGCGCCGCCCGCGCCCATCGGGGTCGGCACGCACAGGTAGACCGCGTCCGCTCCGGCGACCGCGGCGCGCGACCCGACCACGAACCGCAGCCTTCTCGCGGCGAGCCCGCGCGTGACCAGTTCCTCCAGGCCGGGCTCCAGGATGTCCACCCGTCCCGCGGCGAGCCGGGCCACCTTGACGTCGTCCACGTCCACGCAGGTCACCTGGTGTCCGAGGGCGGCGAGGCAGGCCCCGGTGGTCAGTCCGACGTATCCGGTGCCGATCACGACGATGCGAGCTCCGCTCATGCTGCCGACGGTGACAGCCGCAGTTGACCGCAGTCCTAACGGAAGTCGTCCGCGCCGGGTACGTCGCGCGACGGGTGAGGAGGGCCACGCCAGGCCGGGGAAAACGAGCGTTAACCTCGTGTGCAGAGCAGAGTGGCCGGCCACGGAAGGAACCGTTCATGCAGATCAAGGACACCGCCGCGATCGTCACAGGTGGTGCGTCGGGACTCGGTGGCGCGACGGCGAAGGCGCTCGCCGAGCGGGGCGCGCACGTGTTCGCGCTGGACCTCGCCGCCGGGATCGAGAAGGCGGAGAAGGTCGAGGGCATCACCTACGTCGAGGCCGATGTCACCGACGGTGACCAGGTAGCGGCCGCGGTGGAGCAGGCCGCGGGCGGGTCGGTGCCGCTGCGGGTCGTGGTGAACTGCGCCGGCATCGGGCCGTCCGCGCGGATCCTGTCCAAGAAGGGCAGGCACGACCTGAACCTGTTCCGCAAGGTCGTCGAGGTCAACCTGATCGGCACCTTCAACGTGACGACCCTGGCCGCCGAGGCGATCGCCAAGACCGAGCCCGTCGAGGACGGCGCCCGGGGTGTCGTCATCAACACCGCGTCGGTCGCCGCCTTCGACGGGCAGATCGGGCAGGTCGCCTACTCGGCGTCGAAGGGCGGTGTCGCCGGGATGACGCTGCCCGCGGCGCGCGACCTGGCCTCGCACGGCATCCGGGTCATGACGATCGCGCCGGGCATCATCGACACCCCGATGCTCGCGACGGTCTCCGACGAGTTCCGGGCCGGCCTGGCGGCGGGAGTGCCGTTCCCCAAGCGCCTCGGCCGGCCCGACGAGTACGCCCAGCTCGCGGTGAACATCGTGGAGCACGACTACCTCAACGGCGAGGTCATCCGCATGGACGGCTCGCTGCGAATGGCGCCGCGCTAGCCACGCAGCACCAGGGCCTGGGTGTCGGTCCCGGCGCTGACGTGCAGGATCGCGTCGGCGCCGTCGACCGTGGCCTGGTCCAGCGGGAAGTAGCCCTGCATGGGGTTGGTGTCGGTGCGCGTCTCCGCGGCAGGGAGTTCGCGCGCCGGCACCAGGCCCCACTCGCCGACCCGGCTCTGCAACCGGCCCTCGAACGTCTCCGGCCCGGGCTCGCCGAGGTCGATCGCCTTGCTGCTGCCCAGGCTGCCGACGATCAGCCGGTACCGATCGCCCACCAGCGACGAGACGATGGCGCCCGCACTGGACCAGTTCATGTCCATCGGGCCCAGCCGCATGTGGCTCTCGTTGCGCTGCAGGTGCCGGTTCTGGCCGAACACCAGGACCGGTCCGCGCTCGGCGTCCCGGATGTCGAGCAGGTTCTGGGCCATCATCGCGTCGCGGAACGCGCTCATCCGGGTCCAGCGGGCGCTGTCGTCGACCGGTTCCGCGGCCTGGCGGTGGTACCGCAGCAGGCCGAGGCCCGCGGTGAGGTGGATCCGCGCCCGGTCCCACCGCGCGCGGGAGGTCGCCGCGATCAGCATCGGCGCGCCGGCGTAGAGGGTGACCAGCATGTCGTCGGCGATCACGCGGAGCCGGTCCGCTTCGGGCGTGGCGCCGGGTGATTCGGTCGCCTTCAGCACCGCTTCCGTGCGGTTCCACCGCTCGTCGTCGCCGGTGAGGGCCGCGATGTCGTGGTCGAGGCCCAGGTAGTCCCGCGCGTGCTCCAGGTAGGTGCGCGGGCTGGGCGCGTTCATCATCTCGGTGGCGACGTCGAAGCCGTGGAAGGCGAGCGGCCGCTCGGCGGTCTCGTTGTACTCACGCATCCAGGTGATCAGCCGTCGGTTGTTGTCGAGCTCGCCGAAGCGGTGCGAGAAGCCCTCGCGCAGCACCGTGTCCAGGTCACCGACGCCGTGCTGGACGTACTCGTTCACCGCGAGCGCGGCGACGCGGTCGGTCTCCAGCGCGATCGCGGTGACCGCACCGGCCAGCTCCGCGAACAGTTCGTTGCGGATCAGGGCGAAGGCCGATTCCAGGTGGGCGGGCTCGCCGAAGGCCAGGAAGTCGACGTCCGGGGCGAGTAGTTCTCGAATGTCCATGAGACTCAATCGTATCGTTGAAAGAACGGTTGAGACTTTTGTTGGCTTGGTCTTGGTGGAAGTGCGCTAAAGTCTCCAACCGGTGGTCACCTTGAAACCGGCGGATCTCGCGCGCGAGCACGGCATCTCGACGCAGGCGGTGCGCAACTACGAGCGCGACGGCTTCCTCCCGCGCGCCGACCGCACGCCCAGCGGGTACCGGGTCTACACGGAGGTGCACGCCGCGGCGCTGCGGGCGTTCCTCGCTCTCGTCCGGGCCTACGGGCACGCGATGGCCGGGCAGATCATGAACGCGCTGAACGAGGGCAGGCTCGACCACGCGCTGACGCTCGTCGACCGCGGGCACGCCCAGCTGTTGCGCGACCGCGAGACGCTGGACTCGGTGCGCAAGGCGGTCGGCCACCTGACCGAAGCCCCGCCCGTGTCGGAAGGGCCGGCGCGGACGATCGGCGAACTCGCGCGGAGGCTGCGCGTCACGCCGGCGACGCTGCGCAAGTGGGAGGAGGCGGGCATCGTCGTGCCCACCCGCGACCCGGCGACCGGCTACCGCCTCTACCAGCCCACCGACGTCCGCGACGCGGAACTCGCGCACCTGCTCCGCCGCGGCGGCTACCTGCTGGAGCACATCGCGGAGGTGGTGCGGCAGATCCGGGCCGCGGGTGGGACGGAGGCGCTGGCCGGCACTTTGACGGCGTGGCAGGGGAAGCTGACCGCGCAGGGAGTGGCGATGTTGGAGGCCGCCACGCAGCTGAGCGCCTACCTCCGCGTGGCCGAGGCTTCCGGCTGACGGGCGCGCGGTGGGGATGGGCAGCGTGGGTAGGCAGGCCGCCGCCCGGGGGCAGGCCGGTAGGCGAAGGTCAGGATGGCGCGGCCAGGCAGGCCCGTGAGCCGAGACCCGGGCGGCACAGCCCGGACAGGGCCCGCGAGCCGAGGCCGGGATCGCGCGGTGGGGATGGCGCAGCGCGGGTAGGCGAGGCCGCAAGCCCAGCCGACGGCCGCGGGGCAGGCCGGTAGGCGAAGGCCAGGATGGCGCGGCCCGGCAGGCAAGCCCCCAAGCGGAGGCCGGGACGGCGCGGCCCCGCAGGCCTGCGAACGGAGACCGGGACGGCGCAGCCCGGCCAGGCAGGCACGCGAGCCGAGACCCGGCGGCCCAGACCGGGCCCGCGAGCCGAGGCCGGGATCGCGCGGTGGGGACGGCACAGCCCAGGCTAACAGACCCGTGAGCCGAGACCCGGGCAGCACAGCCCAGACCGGGCCCACGAGCCGAAACCCGGATCGCACGGCGCGGATGGCACAGCCCAGGCAAACAGACCCGCGAGCCGAGACCCAGGCAGCACAGCCCAGACCGGGCCCACGAGCCGAAACCGGGATCGCACGGTGGGGACGGCACAGCCCAGACCGGGCCCACGAGCCGAGACCCGGATCGCACGGCGGGGACGGCGCAGCCGGGGCAGGCAGGGCCGCCATGCCGAGCCAACGGCCTCCCGGCAGTGCGCGGTCAGTGGCGCCCCAGCGTCCGCAGGCGCGCCACCACCAGGGGAAGCGCCACCAGGCGGCGCCTACCGCCCAATGACCTACAGGTCGCCCATGAACGGGATGCCGTTCGCGGTCGTGGTCATCCACTCGCGCAGGGCGTGCGTGGCTCGCACGTCGTCCTCGTTGTAGCGCAGCAGTCGGTCGCGCTGGGTCAGGTCCGGCTCGCCGCCGTCCATGCCGACCGCCTGGCGGTACCAGCGCATCGACGCCTCGCCGCCTGCTTCCGGGTCGCGCCAGGTGAAGCCGGCCACCGGGGCCACCACCTTCAGCCCCTTGCCGCGCGAGCACAGGAACTGGTCGGACACGCTGCGGAACAGGTCCACCCACTCGTCCGAGTCCACAAAGGACTGGATCTCCGCCTTGGCAGGCATGCCGGGGTGGTCGCCGAACCGCTCGACCGACCCGAAGAGCCAGCGGTTCTCGGCCATCGCGTTGTAGCAGTAGGCCCGGAACGTCAGGCCCGCGGCGAGGGTCCGTTCCCGGACCTCCCGCAGCCAGGTCCAGAACTCCGTGAACGACCGCGCCTCGTCCCCGGTCGGCAGCGGCTGCCAGGTCACGAACGCGCGGTAGCCCTGCTCGATCCCGATGTCCGCGCCGCTGAGCAGGCAGCCCCACAGGTAGGCGCCGGACTCGCCGAAGGACTCCATGTCGATGTCGACCTCGACGTCCGCCCGCGCCACCTCGACCTCGCGGACGCGGCGCACCATCGTCAGGTCCGCCAGCCACGCCCTCGCCAGCGCGACCGCGTCGGCGAACGGCCCGGACGTCCAGATGATCGGCGGCTCGTCGTCCGGGTCCAGCGCGGCGAGCTTGTCCACTGTGGAAACCCCGGCGCGGCGCAGCTCCATCGCGTCCTCACCGCGCACGACCAGGCTCACGTCCCGCATCGCGGTCAGCTCCGCCTCGCACGTCGGCCACCACGGGCAGGTGCGGCACTCCAGCACACGGGACGGCTCGGCCAGCGCGGGGCCACCGCTGCGGGCCGCCTCGGCGATCGCCAGCCGGTCGGCGAAGCGCGTGTCGTACTCGGTCAGCGCCGTGCGGCCGTTCGGCCAGGTCGCGGCGGACAGGTCGTGCCACAGCACCACGTCGGCGTCCAGGCCGATGACACCGCCGACCAGCCGGGCGGACGCCACGCCGTGCGCCTCCAGCATGCGGCGCAGGTGGGCCAGCCGCATCTGGTCGCGCGGGTGCGAGCGGACCCGGCGCGCCGGGTCGGGGATCGCGTGCCGCGGGTCGAGGTCGTGCGGCGGCGTGGTGACCGCGCCCGCGCCCGGGTCGGTGATGCGGTGGCGCACCACCAGCACCGGCAGGTACCCGCCCTCGGCGCGGACCAGCAGCTCGGACCCGCCGCGGCGGTGGCCGGCCCGGTCGGCGGGCAGCAGCGCGCCCCAGATGTAGTCGGCGCCCTGCGCCATCGCCTGCTGGGTCGCGGCGGCCCGCTCCGGCGGCGGCAGCTCACGGTCGACGACCACCCAGCTCGCGCCCTGGTTGGCCGCGATCAGCCGGTCGCGGATCTCGGCGCGGTGCGCGGCCGCGTCGGCGATGCGCTGCTCGGCCGACGGGTCCGGCGGGGCCAGCGGCACCTCGCGCATCGCCGGGTCGTGTTCGAGGTGCACGCGACGACGGCAGCGGCTCACCGCGCCGGCCTCGAGCAGCACCTCAGGTTCCATGACACCTACTTTAGAGAGGACCACCGACAGTTCCGCGCCGAGTGTGACCGGCGCATTACGTGTCGGACATGCTCCGGCTTGTGCGTGCCGCTACATTCAGCCCATGGCTCGCAAGAAGACCAAGATGCCGGCCGAGACGGGCATCACGCCGAAGAAGGCCAAGAACGCGGTCGCCGTGGCGAAGATCGTGGTGCCCGCGGTGGCACCCGCGCTGGCACCGCTCGCGGTCAAGGCGGCGAGCGCGGTCCGCGACGCCTACGACCACTACCAGGCGCGGCGCCTCGGCGTGCCGATCGACCGGCTGTCGGAGTTCACCGGCCGCGGCGCGCACCTGCTGGCGCGCATCGCCGGCACGTCCGAGGCGCTGGCCGAGGTGCGCAAGGCCGAACGCGCGAGCGACGACGACGTCCGCTTCGCGAAGGACTCGCAGGCGACGCTCGAACAGCTGACCGCCGCGGTACGGGCCGCCGAGCGGATGCCCGGCACGCGTCGCAAGGCCGCGCACCAGGCGGTGACGGCCGAGCTGGAGCGGATCGAGGGCCAGCTGCTCAAGCGCCTCGGCGTCTAGCTACTGGATGAAGCCCTTCGCGACCATCCAGTCGCGGGCGACCTCACCGGCGTCGCGGCCGTCGACGTCGACCTGCTTGCACAACTCGATCATCTGCTGGTTGTCCAGCGCCTTCGCGACGGGTTCCAGCACCCCGCGCACCGCCGGGTGCGCGTCCAGGAACTCCTTCTTCATCGTGACCGCCGCGTTGTACTGCGGGAAGAACCGCTTGTCGTCGGCCAGGACGCGGAGGTTCAGGCCGGCGATGCGGCCGTCGGTCGTGAAGATCTCGCCGAAGTTGCAGGTGCCGCTGGCCACCGCGGAGTAGATCGCGCCCGTGCCGAACGTCTTCACCTCCGTGGTCGGGAAGCCGTAGGTCCGCTGCACGCCCGGCATCCCGTCCTGACGGCTCGCGAACTCCGTCTCCACGCAGAAGATCGCCTGTTCCGGGTGCTGCTTCAGGAACTCCGTCATGTCCGAATTGGACCGCAGGTTGTGCTGCCGCGCGTAGGCCTCCGTGGTGGCGAACGCGTAGGTGTCGTTCACCGGCGAGTAGTCCAGCCAGGTGATGCCGAACTGCGCCTCGTCGGCCGCCTTCGCCGCGTCGAACTGGGCCTTCTCGTCCGGGATCGGCTCGGTGTTGCCCTGGTAGGAGATCCACGCGGTGCCGGTGTACTCCCACGAGATGTCGATCTGCCCGTTGATCAGCGCCTGCCGCGCGGAGTTCGACCCGCTGATGTTCGTCAGGTCGGTGATGTCCGCACCGGCCGCCGACAACGCCAGCTCGGCCATGTAACCCAGGATGATGTTCTCGGTGAAGTCCTTCGACCCCACCGCGATGTCCACGCCCTCCAGGCTCGGCACCGGCCGGATCGACCCGGGCTTCACGTCGTACGGCAGCGCCGCGTTGACGTCCAGGCCGCACGCGGTGAGCGAGGTCGTCAGCAGCGCCGCGCCGAGAATCGCCTTGAACCGCTTCACGCCAGCCCCCTCGGTCCGAAGACGCGTTCCATGACCGCGCCCAGCCAGTCGATCAGCAGCGCGAGGCCGACCGCCAGGATCGCGCCGGTGACCAGCACGGGAACGCGGTTGAGCTTGTACCCGGTGTCGATCAGCTCGCCGAGCCCGCCGCCGTTCACGAAGAACGCCAGCGTCGCCGTGCCGACCGCGAGCACCAGCGACGTCCGGAGCCCGGCCAGGATCAGCGGCACCGCCAGCGGCAGCTCGATCCGGAACAGCACCGCGCGGCCGGACATGCCGATGCCGCGGCCGGCGTCGATCAGCGCCGGGTCGACCGAGTTGATGCCGACGATCGTGTTCCGCAGCACCGGGAGCAGCGAGTAGAACGCGATCGGCAGCACCGCGACCCAGAACCCGTCCCACTGCGTCCACAGGAAGAACAACACGATCACGCCGAGCGCGGGCGCGGCCTGCCCGATGTTCGCGATCGTCAGGAACACCGGCGCGACCGGCCGCGCCCAGGAGCGGGTGAGCACCGCGCCGAGCGGCACCGCGACGCCGACCACGATGACCGCGACCGCGACCGTGATCAGCAAGTGCTGCCACGTGGCCTCCAGCAGCCGGGCGGCGTTCAGGTTCTGCGCCTCGATGGCGTCGTTGTCCCGCAGCAGCGCCCAGGCCACGACCGCGGCGACGACCACCACGACCACCGCGGGCTGCACCAGCAGCCGCGCCCGTTCCGCGCGGCGAGAGCCGGATTCGGTGGTGAACCCCTTGTCGACGGCTGTGGTCACGCCGGCCCCCCGTCGTCGGAGTGCTCCTCGCGCAGCCGCTGGATCGTGCCCATCACGGTGTCCAGCTCGATCATCCCGGCGTACTCGCCGCGCGCCCCGGTGACCGGCACGCCGCCGCCCTCGACGAGCATCGCCTCCAGCGCGTCCTGCAGCGTCGACTGCAGGCTCACGTAGTCGCCGATCGGCTTGCCGACCCCCTCCAGCGAGGTCGCGCTGCCCAGGTCGCGGACGTGCACCCAGCGGACCGGGCGGCGGCGGTGGTCCAGCACCAGCGCGTACGTGCGGCGCTGCTCGGTCATCTGCCGCCGCAGCTCGGCGGGCGAATCGCCGATCGTCGCGGTCACCGTGTCCTGCTTCAGCTCGACGTCGCGCACCCGCAGCAGGGTGAGCTGCTTGAGCGAGGCGCCCGCGCCGACGAACCCGGCGACCGTGTCGTCGGCCGGGTTGGCCAGGATCGCGTCCGGGGTGTCGTACTGCAGGATCTTCGACTGGTTGCCGAGCACCGCGATCTTGTCGCCGAGCTTCACGGCCTCGTCGAAGTCGTGGGTCACGAACACGATCGTCTTGCCCAGTTCGGACTGCAGCCGCAGCAGCTCGTCCTGCAGGTTGCCGCGGGTGATGGGGTCGACCGCGCCGAACGGCTCGTCCATCAGCAGCACCGGCGGGTCGGCGGCGAGCGCGCGGGCCACGCCGACGCGCTGCTGCTGGCCGCCGGAGAGCTGGCGCGGGAACCGGTCGTGGAACTGGGCCGGGTCGAGCCCGACCAGGTCGAGCATCTCGTCGACGCGGTCGGCGATCTTCTTCTTGTCCCAGCCGAGCAGCCCGGGCACGACCGCGACGTTCTCCGCCACCGTGAAGTGCGGGAACAGCCCGGCCTGCTGGATCGCGTAGCCGACCTTGCGGCGCAGGCGGTCCGGGTTGAGGCTCAGCGCGTCCTCACCGCCGATGGTGATCCGGCCGGACGTCGGCTCGATCAGCCGGTTGATCATCCGCATCGTGGTCGTCTTGCCGCAGCCGGACGGGCCGACCAGGATCACGATCTTCCCAGCCGGGATCGTCATGGTGACGTCGTCGACCGCGGGCTGGCGCGAGCCGGGGTAGCGCTTGGTGACGTGCTCCAGCTGGATCTCGACGCCGGACACCGCGCCGGATTCGGCCTGTGCGGGAGATTCGATGGTTTCAGACACGGACACCCCTGGGAACGGTGAAGCGGGAGATCAGGACGTAGATGCCGTCGAGGATCAGCGCGAGGACCACCACGCCGATCGTGCCGGTGAGGGCCTGGCTCATGGAGTTGGTGCTGCCGGCGTTGGTCAGCCCGGCGAACACCTCGGACCCCAGCCCCGGCCCCTTGGCGTAGGCGGCGATCACCGCGATGCCCATCAGCATCTGGGTCGCCACGCGCATGCCGGCCAGGATCGCGGGCCAGGCCAGGCGCAGCTCGACGCGCGTGAGCACGCCGAACCGGCTCATCCCGATGCCCTTGGCCGCGTCGGTGACCGCGGGGTCGACCCCGCTCAGCCCGACGATGGTGTTGCGCACGATCGGCAGCAGCGCGTACAGCACGAGCGGGATCACGCTGGGCGCGACGCCGAGCCCGACGACCGGGATCAGCAGCCCGATCAGCGCGAACGACGGGATGGTGAGGACCGTGCTGGCCAGCGCGGTGGCCAGGGCCGATCCGATGGGGCTGCGGTAGACCGCGACGCCGATCAGCACCCCGATGACGGCGGCGATGATCGTGCACTGCACCACGGCGCTCACGTGGAGCCAGGCCTGCAGCCCGAGCCTGCTCCACCGATCGGCCACGTATTCGAACAGGTTCATCCCCGGTGGCCGCCTCCTCCCGGTTCGTCGTTCACTCGTCCGGCCTACCCACCGTTGCCGAAAAACGTGAAAGTCTCAACTACCGACACCGGGTGACGGTCCATTGAGCACCGATTTCCGGACCGCTCCCAGCGTTCACCACCCGGGACGCCGTCGCATGATCATTCCCGGTCTCCTACCCTGGATCGGTGAGCAAGCGACCCCAGCGACACGGAGCGTCACGCACCGTGCGCGGCGTCCTGCTCGCGCTCACCTCCGGCGGCCTGGCCGTCAGCGCGCACGCGCTCGCCCACGGCGGCCTGCCGGACACCGCGCTGACGCTGCTGCTCGTCCTGCTCGTCGGCTGGACCGGCACCGCGCTGGCCGACCGCACCCGCGGCCCGGTCGGCGTGCTCGCCGTCCTCGGCGCGGCCCAGCTGCTGATGCACGTCGTGCTCGACGAGCTGATGCCGCACGCCGGCGACATGCCCGGCGCGATGTTCGCCGCCCACGCGGGCGCGACCGTCGTGACCGGACTGCTGCTGGCGCACGCCGAAGCGCTGCTGGACGTCGCCGCCGCGCGGTTGTCACTGCTGCTCCCGGTCCTGTTCGGACCGCTCCCGCCGCCGGTCCCGCTGCCCGTCGCGCCCGCTCCGGCGCCGGGCGTGCCGCAGGTGCGGGTGCTGTTGAGCCGGATGCACGCGAGGCGAGGCCCGCCCGCGCGCCCGGCGCACCACACCCTTCACCTCAGCGCAGCGCGCTGACCCACTCACTTCTTTCAGGAGCATCATGACGAACAACGCCGTCATCCGGCGCGGGCTCGTGCTGGCCGGCACCGTCGGGATCGCGGGCCTGCTGGGCGCGGGCGTCGCGTCCGCGCACGTCACCGCGAACGTCCTCGGCTCGGAGCCGCAGCAGGGCGGGTACGGGGCGATCACCTTCCGCGTGCCGAACGAGGAGGAGAACGCCGCCACCGTCAAGGTGGAGATCGACTTCAAGCCGGAGTACGCGATCAGCTCGGTGCGGTACCAGCCGATCCCCGGCTGGACCGCGGAGGTCACCAAGACCCCGCTGCCGGCGCCGGTCAAGAACGGCAAGGGCCTCGACGTCACCGAGGCGGTCACGAAGGTCGTCTTCACCGCTCAGCCGGGCACCAAGATCGGCCCCGGCGAGACCCAGTACCAGGACTTCGGCATCACCGCGGGCTCGCTGCCCGCGGTCGACGAACTGGTCCTGCCCGCGATCCAGACCTACGACAACGGCACGGTCGTCGCGTGGGACCAGGTCCAGGCAGCCGGCGCGGAGGAGCCGGAGCACCCGGCGCCCACCGTGTCGCTGGCCGCGGCTTCGGCCTCGGGCGACTCGCACCACGCGAAGACCGCCGCCGCACAGGCCGCCGCGGAGGAGTCCGCCTCCACCGACGACACGGCCCGCTGGCTCGGCGGCGCCGGACTGGTCGTCGGCGCGCTCGGCCTCGGTGTCGGCGCCGGCGCGGTCCTGCGGTCCCGGAAGGCGTCGAAGTAATGCGCCGCCTGCTCGTCACGGTCGCCACCGCACTGGTCGCGCTGGTCGTCACCGCCACCCCGGCGCTGGCGCACAACGTGCTCGTCTCGTCCGACCCGGCCAAGGACGCCACGCTCGCGACCGGGCCGTCGAAGATCACGCTGACCTTCGACGCGCCCGTGCAGGGCGGCAACGTCAACCAGGTCTCGGTCACCGGCCCCGGTGGCACGCAGTGGGCGGAGGGCGACGTGCAGATCAACAGCAACGTCGTCACCGTCGGCGTGCGGCCGCTCGGCCCGGCCGGGCAGTACACCGTCGGGTTCCGGATCCTGTCCGCCGACGGGCACCCGGTGACCGGCGAGGTGCCGTTCACCCTCACCACGGCCGGCAACGGCACCCCGGCCACGGCCAGCGCCGCGACCGGGGCCGACACGGCCGCACCCGCCGCCCAGTCCGGCGGCGGGGTTCCGGTGTGGGTGTGGATCGTCGGCGCGGTGGTCCTGCTGGCCATCGGGCTGACGTTGGCTCTCCGGATGGGCAGGGAGAAGGCGTGACCACGGCGGCCGGGGCCACCTCGCAAGTCCGTTACCAGGCGATCGTCGCGATCGTCACCGCCGCGCTGGCCGGCACGCTGATCGGCGTCGCGCTGACGGCGACCGCGCCGGTGCCCGGGGTGGCGGAGGTCAGCGAGGTGGTCTCGGTCGCCATCCCGATCGTCCGCGTGCTGCTCGACCTGGCCGCGGTGACGACGATCGGGATCGCCCTGCTGTCCGTGCTGGTCGGGTACGACCGGCCGAAGCTCACCGAGCCGATCATGCGCCGCGCCCGTCCGATCGCGCTGGCCGCGTCGCTGGTGTGGACGACGACCGCGCTGGTCACGCTCGTGCTGCAGACCGCCGAGTACCGGCCGCAGGTGCCGACGGTGAGCTTCGCCGACATCTGGGACTACGTCGTGCAGGTCGGCGCGGGCAAGGCGCTGCTCGTCGTCGCCGTGCTCGCGCTGGTCCAGGTCGGGCTCGGGGTGCTGACGCTGCGGCACGGCGAGAAGGTGCCCGCCGAGGTGCGCGTCGGGCTCGGCCTGTTCGCCCTGCTGCCGCTGCCGGTGACCGGGCACGCGGCGAACTGGGACTACCACGACTACACGATGATCTCGATGGAGCTGCACGTCATGGGCGCGGTCGCGTGGACCGGCGGCCTCGGCGCGATGGTCGTGCTGCTCGCCGCCAACCGGACGCTGCTCGCGCACGCGCTGCCGCGGTTTTCCAAGCTGGCCACGCTGTGCCTGGTCCTGGTCTCGGCGACCGGGCTGTTCAACGCGGTCGTGGAGATCCTGCTCAACCCGACGATCGGCCTGTTCACCGCGCTGTTCACCACGCCGTACGGGCAGCTCGTGGTGCTCAAGCTGGTGTGCGCGGCCGGGATCGCGGTGCTCGGGGCGATGGTCCGGTGGAAGCTGATGCCGCGGATCGTCCGGCACGAGCGGACCGCGCTCGCGACGTGGGCGACGCTCGAGCTGACCGTCATGGGGCTCGCGTTCGGGTTCGCGGTGGTGCTCACCCGGGCCCCGGTCAGCTAACCGTCAGTAGCTGCAAGTTGCACGCGTGGGGGACGGATTAATCCACCCAGGGTGACTAGCCGGACCGAATTTCCCACCGCGCGCACAGGGATCCGGACATACGACGAGCGGTCTCCTGCGGTCGGTAAATGTCCCCGTTTTTCCCACGATGTGGACTAGCGGTAGCGGGCCCACTCCGTGCCGGCGCGGCCCGCGCGCAGGTCGCCCAGCCGTCGCCGCAGCTCACCGCGCACGTGCGGGTGGCTGCGCAGGATCGGCAGCACGCTGGTCACGAGCTTGAGCTCGCGGGCGGCCCGCAGCACGGCGAACCCGTCCCAGGTGGTGACGTCGAAGCCGTAGACGTCGGCGAGCATGCGGTACCGGCCCGCCGGGTCCCCGAACCGCTCGCGGCCGACGGCCAGCGGCGTGAGGTCCCACTCCGGCGGGCCGAAGCACGCGGAGTCGAAGTCGCACAGCACCGGCCCGTCCGGGCCGACGATCACGTTGCCCGGGTGCGCGTCGCCGTGGATCAGGCTCCGGTCCAGGGGGAACTCCAGCTCGCCGAGCGCGGCTTCGACCTCGGCGCTGCGGCGCAGCAGGAACCGGCGGTCGTCCGGGTCGAGCTCCTCCGCGTCGGCCACGCGGGCGCGCACGTCGGCCAGCGGCGCCCACTCGCCGACGCCGTCCGGGGCGGGCAGGGCGTGCACCCGGCGCAGCAGTCTGCCCAGGTCGGCGGCGTTCGCGCGGCGCTCGCCCGGCGGCACCCGGACCCACGCGGTGACGACGTGCTCGCCGACGTGGATCGGCTGGCCGACGCCGGGCAGCAGCCGGATCGCCGGCACGTCGTTGGCCTCGAAGTGCCGCGCGACCTCGACGACCTTGGCGACCCGGTGCCGCAGCGCACGCGACCCGACGATGCGCATCACGACCGGCGCGCCGGCCAGCTCGTAGACGGCGTTGTTGGTGAACCGCAGCAGCCGGGCGCCGCGGTGGTCCAGACCCAGGAGGGCGCACGCCTCGGCCAGCACGGCGGCCAGTTTCTCCTTGGTGAACCGGCCGTCCAGCTCGTCCGCGACGGTGCGCATCTTCCTAGGCGGCGAAGAACGAACTGATGCGTTCGTCCAGGTCGCGGGCGTCGGGGTTGTTGCGGCGCTTGGCCGCTTCCTCCTGCATCGGCATCATGCGGTCCTTCACGCGGGCCGACTTGAGGCCGTCCGCCGACTCCAGCGCCAGGCGGCCGATGCGGGCGCCGTGGTCGATGTCGCCGTCGATGAGGTGGTTGGTGGCCAGCGCGGCCTGGTTGAACACCTTGCTGCGCTGCATGTCCTCGCCGTAGGCCTCGATCGCCCTGGTCAGCGCCGGGATCGCGTACTGCGTGTGCTTCGTGTCGACACCGCGCGCCAGTACCGTGTGGACGGTGCCGATCATCGCGTAGACGTCGGTCTCGTTGAAGAACTTCACCCAGTCCTCGGCCTCGGCCACGTTCGCGCGGGCGAACTCGTCCTTGGCCAGGCCGAGCAGCTTCAGCGACTGGTCCTCGTTGCCCATCATCGCGTAGGCCCACGCCTGGTTCGCCGCGAGCACGGAGATCGCCAGCTCGGAGCCGGATTCCTGCGCCGCGATCTGCCCCAGCTGGAACAGCTTGAGCGCGTCGTTGGGCGCTTCCTGGTGCAGGTAGACCCGGCCCATCCGGTACAGGATGTTGGCCACCAGGTGGTCGTTGTTGCCCTGCTTGGCCAGCTCCAGCGCGTTGGCGAAGTGCCCGCGCGCGGAGTCCATCAGTCCACTGTCGAACGACGTCCAACCGGCCAGGCTGTGCAGGTCGGCCAGCGCCACGAACAGGCGCGAGCGGACCGGGGTGGCCGCGGAGGAGTCGAGCATCTGCTGCCCCCAGGACAGCTGCGCGACCACGGCGTCGCGGCAGAAGCCGCCGCCGTACTGGTAGTCGAGCGCGCGCAGCGCTCTGGTCGCAGCCTCGACCTGGCGCACGTCGGTCATCCCGATGTGGCCGGGTGCCGGCGTCCTCGCGGGGCTCGCCGCCCATGCCCTCGGCGACGATCCCAGGATGGCCGCCCCCATCGTGACCTGGGCGGCGTGCGCGAGGAAGTTCCGCCGCTTCACGGACTCGTCCTCCTCAGCCTGCTGCTCGTCGGCTGCGCCGACGACCTGAATCTCGGTGGCCTCGTCGTAGGCGAGGCCCATGTATCCACGGGGGACACCCAAGCCGTCGGCGATCCGGGCGAGCACGTCGTAGGCCATCACCTGGCGGCCCTTGAGGATCTCCGAGACCTCCGACTGGGACTGGCCGGTGAGTGCGGCGATCTGGCGCTGGGAGATGCCCTCCTTGCGCAGGTTCCGGTACACGGCACTGATGTTGCGGGCGGCCAGGGCCTCCCTCATCTCCCGCTTCTCCCAGGCATCCGAGCTGATCGGGTGTCCCTGGCGGGCATCAGTGTTGTCACCGGCGTCCATTGCGCCCCCTCACCGTCCTGTCGGGCGTCGATTCGCAGCGTAGGCACACCCATTGAACCCTGGGAAACGTCGTTGCGGGAGCCCTGATCGGTCGGGGTGAACTCCGGCGACCGTTCACCGGCTCGCCCGCGCCGGTCGCCGCTGTGACCGCGGTTCGCCTTCTCTTCGGCTGCGGTTCATCGCAATCTAGTTCTCGGGTTCGGCGTGACCGAGCGGATACGCCCCGCGATCACGCAGAGCTACGACGAACACGGACAGCAAGCCCGAAGCAGAGCGGAGACACGGTGGAGTTCATGAACTCGATCTCGGCACCACGCGCCCAGGTCCACCGGCGGTCCTTCGCCCCGGCCGGTGCGCCGGTCGCGAGCCGGTCGGCGATGCCCGCGCCGGACCCGCGTGCCGCGCAGCTGCGCCGCTACGAGGGTGGTCAGCTGGTGTGGCGGGTGCAGTGCGGCGACATGATCAACCGCGACCGCTGCGTCACCGTGCTCGTCCAGGACGACCAGGTGGTCCTCGTCGGACCGCCCGGGGAAACGGCCCGCCTCACCGCGGGTCAGCTCGGCCAGCTCCAGGCGGCGCTGAACGAAGCCGCCAAACTGGCGGAAAGGTGACGGTGAGAATTCCGTGGATCAGATCCTTGGGCAGGTCCTCCGCAACGCGGTTTGGGAGCGCCTCGACATGCTCGCCGATCTCGCCACCAGGGCGGACGCGCAGTCCCTCGTCTCAGTGGCCCGGTCGGAACTGCCGCGGCTGACCGAGGGCTGGCGCGCGATGCTGACCGCTCACGAGCCCGACGAGCGGGGCGACTGCCCCACCTGCTCCACCCGGTGGCACCGCTGCAAGGCGCCGTGCTCGGTGTGGCAGGTCGCGCACGAGCACCTCGTCGCCGGCGGTCTCGCCCCCCAGCAGGACCTGCGCCGCCCGTCGCGCCGCAAGCCGAAGGTCCCGGCACAGACGCGCGGTACGACGCCGGGTGAGACAACCGGTCGTCACGCGCTGATACCGCAGGTCGCGAACCGCTGACCACTCGGCGATTAATCGAAAAAACTCGGTAACAACCTCTAGCGGAACACCCCCGTCACCGCTATGTTGTCGATCATGGTCGAGGACGCGAAGTTGCAGATCGCACCTTGACCGCCCCGCCCTCGTGGCCCCGAGAACTCCGCGGACCGGTGCCGTTGCACTCCCCTCCCCCGACCGGCACCGGCCCGCGGGCCCAAAGGTACGGAGCTGAAGGGCTCCTCCGAATCCCGGAGGAGCCCTTCGGTGATTTCAGCGCACCGAGCGGACACCGAGGACGAACGCCCCGGCCGCCAGCGTCGCGACCGCCGACGCGGCGAACAGTCCCGGGTAGCCGCCGAGTTCGGCCAGGATGACGGTCGCGGCGACCGGCGCGATCACCTGCGGCAGCGCGTTGGCGATGTTGATGACGCCCAGGTCCTTGGCGCGGTCCTGCGCGGCGGGCAGCACCTCGGTGAGGATGGCCAGCGCCACCGCCCAGTACGCGCCGAACCCGATCCCGAGCAGCGGGGACGCCGCCAGTGCCGCGGGCCAGGTCTGCCACAGCACCAGCACGATCGCCGCCGCGGCCATCACCACGACCGCGCCCAGCACGAACGGCTTGCGGCGGCCGGTCCGGTCGGACAGCGGGCCGACCACGAGGCCGCCGACCACCAGCGCGACACCGTAGAGGCTCATCATGATCAGCAGCCCGGTGTCCGGGTCCGGGTGGTGCACCGCGTCCTTCAGGAAGAACAGCAGGAAGAACGTGCCCAGCGAGTTGCCCAGGTTGATCAGGAAGTGGCAGCCCCAGGCCCACGCGAAGTCCGGGTGCCGCCGCGGCGAAACCCACAGCTCGCCCAGGACCGCGCGGAACCCGGTCGCCGGGCGCCAGTCCCGCGGCAGGGCGATGTCCCGCGTGCGCAGCACGAACGCGGCCGCGCCGAGCACCACGACCGCGGCGCAGCCGAGGTAACCGCCGGGCAGGCTGGTGACCAGGACCGTCACCAGCACGGCGCCGAGGACCGTGCCGAGCATCTGGCTGATGCCGACGAGGCCGCCGATCCGCGCCCGCTGGCCGACCGGGACCCGGTCCGGCACCGCCGAGGTGAGCGTCGCGAGCATGCCGCCGAGGCCGGCCTGCACCAGGCACCAGCCGACGACCATGACCGCCACGTTCGGCGCGACCGCCAGCACCACCAGGCCGAGCGCGCCGCACAGCGCGCCCGCGAGCGTCCACGGGTGCCGCCGCCCGAACCGGGAGCGCGTGCGGTCCGAGGCCAGCCCGACCAGTGGGTTGGTGAGCAGCGCGACCACCGCGCCGACGCCGGTGACGATGCCGAACACCAGCTCCTTGTCCGCGGCGTCCAGGTGTTCGGCCTGCTCGGGCAGCAGCAGCTGGATCGGGGCGTAGATGCCCATCCACAGCCCGATGTTCGCGCCGAAGAGCAGGCCGATCCAGCCGGCCCGGACCGGGACCTCGGGTTCGGCGAGCGCGTCGGGCGTCCGCGTTCCGGTCATGCGCGCACCAGCTTCCGGTACCAGGAGAAGGAGTCCTTGGGAGTCCGGCGCTGCGTTTCGTAGTCGACGTGCACCAGTCCGAACCGCGGCGCGTACCCCTTCGACCATTCGAAATTGTCGAGCAGCGACCAAACGAAATACCCGCGGACTTCAACTCCCGCCGTTATCGCGGCGGCGACGGACCGCAGGTGCGCGTCCAGGAAGTCGATGCGCTCCTGATCGTGAACGCCGTCGAAGCTCGCGCCGTTCTCGGTCAGGTAGACCGGCGGCAGCTTCTCCCCGTACCGGTCGCGCAGGCCGGCCAGCAGCTCGAGCAGCGCGGCCGGCACGATCGGGGAGTCGTTGGTGGTGCGCGGAAAACCCTCGATCGGGCGAAGTTCGAACGGCAGCGGATTGCCCGCGCCGGGCGCCGCCGCGCCGTGCGGCTCGTAATAGTTGACGCCGTAGAAATCCAGCCGTTGAGCGATGTTCACCAGGTCATCGGCGTATCCGGCGGGAAGGTGCGGTTCGATTTCCGCGGGATAACTGCCGAGTAGCACCGGGTCCGAAAAGGTCCGGTTGAGCAACGCGTCCAGCCAGTGCGCGGCATCATGATCAGCTCGGGAGTTTGAAGTAGGCCAAACTGGACAATGATGGTTGGCGGTGCCGATGTTCGACGCACCCGCGGCCCGCAGAGCCTGGACCGCGAGGCCGTGGGCGAGGTGTTGGTGGTGTGCGGTGGGGAGGGCGTCCAGCAGCAGTGTCCGTCCGGGCGCGTACTCGCCGATCGCGTACCCGAACACCGTCGTCACCATCGGCTCGTTGAGGGGGATCCACATCCGCACGCGATCAGCGAAGCGCTCGCCGAGGACCGAGGCGTACTCGGCGAACCGGTACGCCGTCTCCCGGTTCAGCCAGCCGCCCGCGTCCTCCAGCGGTTGCGGGGTGTCCCAGTGGTAGACCGTCGCCACCGGCGCGATGTCCGCTTCGCACAGCGCGTCGATCAGCCGGTCGTAGAAGGCCAGGCCCGCTTCGTTCGGCGCGCCGGACCCCGCCGGCTGGATCCGCGGCCAGGCGAAGGAGAAGCGGTAGGCGCCGACACCCAGCTCGGTCAGCAACGCGACGTCCTCCGGCCAGCGGTGGTAGTGGTCGCACGCGACGTCGGCCTGCCCGGGGGCGAAGGTGTCCCACACCGACGGCCCGCGCCCGTCTTCGCTGGTCGCGCCCTCGATCTGGAAGGCCGAAGTGGACACGCCCCACAGGAAGCCGGGCGGGAAGGCGAGGTTCTCCACGAGCGACGTCCCTTCATCGGGGCTAACGTGAAAAGTTCTCAAATGCTAGCCCTTCCCTCGACCGGGGGGAAGCGGTCCGGCGCGCTAAAGTCCCTGTTCAGAGCACCAGAAGGAGCACAACGTGTCGGAGACCCAGGCGACGACGACCCCGCTTCGCCGGCAGCCCGTCCAGCAGCGCAGCGCGAAGCGGGTCGAGCAGATGCTGGACGCGAGCGCCGAGCTCATCGACGAGGTCGGTTATGACGCGTTGACCACCACCCTGATCGCGAAGCGCGCCGGGGTCGCCGTCGGTTCGCTGTACCAGTTCTTCCCCGACAAGCGGGCGGTCGTGCGGGCGCTGACCCAACGCAACCTGGACCGGTTCGTGCAGGCGGTGAGCGAGCGGCTGAGCCGCGAGGACCCGCGGCACTGGTGGGACGTCGTCGACTCGGTGCTGGACATCTACCTGGAGATGCACCGGACCGTGCCGGGCTTTTCGAAGGTCCACTTCGGCGACGTCGTGGACCGGCAGCTGCTCGACGACAGCCGGGACAACAACCGGGTCATCGCGGACTCGCTCGCCGACCTCGTCGGGAAGTACATCGACCTGAACACGCCGCGCCTGTCGCTGGCGATGACGGTCGCGATCGAGGCCGCGGACGGGCTGCTGAAGCTGGCCTTCCACCGCGACCCGCAGGGCGACGCGGAAATCGTGGGCGAGACCAAGCACCTCATCAAGCAGTACCTGGCCTCGCGCCTCGGGGAATAGCTCAATCCTTCTCGAAGTAGTGGCCCGCGTCGAGGTCGGCGAGCAGGCCGGGGTGCTCCGGCGTCCAGTCCAGCAGCCGCTGCGTGCGCTCGCTGGACGTCAGGTTGTCCATCGCCGCGAAGCGGGCCAGGAAGCCGAAGTGCGCCTCGGCCTGCTCGGCGGGGATGCTCTCCGTCGGCAACCCCAGGTGACGGCCGATGGCCTCGGCGATCTGCCGGAGCGGGACGCCCTCGTCCCCCACGGCGTGCAGCCGCGAACCGGCCGGCGCCTTCTCCAGCGCCAGGCGGTAGAGCCGCGCGGCGTCCAGCGTGTGCCCGGCGGGCCAGCGGTTGGCGCCGTCGCCGAGGTAGCCGGACCGGCCCGCCTTGCGCGCGGCCGCGATCAGGACCGGGACGAAGCCGTGCTTGTCGAGTGAGCTGTGCACGATCGGCGGGAGCCGGACGACCGAGGTCCGGATCCCGCGGTCGGCGAACCCGGCGAGCTCGTTCTCCGAGTCGACCCGGTAGCCGCCCGGCATCACGTCCTCCTCGGTGGCGGCGCGGTCCAGCCCGAGCCCCGCGACCATCGCGGTGCCCGAGGTCCCGACCAGCGGCTTGCCCGTGCCGGCCAGCACCTCGCCGAACGCCCGCACGACGGCCAGGTCGGTGTCGCCCGCGGCCGCGAAGTCCCCGGCGGTCATGGCTTCGTGGTCGAAGGCGAGGTGGATGACGCCATCCGCTTCGGCTGCCGCCTCCCGCAGGCCGTCCAGGTCCCGCAGGTCGCCCCGCCGCACCTGCGCACCGGCGGCGGCCAGCTTCGCGGCCGAGGCCTCCGACCGCGCCAGGCCGACCACCTCGTGACCGGCCGAAAGCAGCTCCGGGACGACCGCCGAACCGATGTGCCCGGACGCGCCCGTGACGAAAACACGCATGCAATCCTCCTGAGTGATGTCACTTGGTGACATCAACAACGGTAGCACCGCATGACACCTGGTGTCATCACCTAGACTGAGCGAATGGTCCGGTGGGAGCCCAACGCGCCTGAGCGGCTGTCGCGCGCCGCGCTAGAGCTGTTCACCGAGCGGGGGTACGACAACACCACGGTCGCGGAGATCGCGGAGCGGACCGGGCTGACGAAGCGGACCTTCTTCCGGCACTTCGCCGACAAGCGTGAGGTGCTGTTCGGCGGTCAGGACGCGCTGGGCGAGGTCCTCACCGAAGCGATCACCGGCGCACCCGCCACGGCCACGCCGTTGGCGGCGATCGGCTCGGCTCTCGAAGCCACCGCGGTGTTCTTCGGGCCGGAGCGGCTGAAGTGGGCGCAGCAGCGCCAGGCCGTCATCGACGCCAACCCCGAGCTGCAGGAGCGTGAGCTGCTCAAGCTCGCCACGCTCACCACCGCGTTCCGGGACGCCCTGCGCGAACGCGGCACGCCGGAACCCGACGCGAGCCTCACGGCCGAGATCGGGAACCTCGCCTTCCGGCTCGCGTTCACCCGCTGGATCGACCCGGCCAACCAGCTGGACTTCGCCGAACTGACCCGGCGGACGCTCGACGAACTGCGCGAGGCGGCGGCGACGCTGGCCTGAGTTGTCCACAGGGTTGTGGACATGTGGACAAGTCAGCCGAAGTTCTGGCGTTCGCCCCGGTAGGTGGGCACCGTGCGCTCCACCCGGCCGTCCACCACGATGTGGTAGGCGTCGAACCGCTCGGCGAGTTCGCCCGCCTTGGCGTGCCGCATCCACACCCGGTCGCCGACGCGCAGGTCGCGTGCCGCCTTGCCGGTGACGGGCGTCTGCACCTCACCGGCGCCCTCGAACGGCAGCAGTCGCAGCCCCGCCGGCAAGTGCGGGGACGGCAGACGGCTCGCCGAAGCCGGGCCGGAGGCGACGAAACCGCCGGAGTAGAGCGTGGCGATGTGACGCGCCGGCTTGTGGACGACCGGGAGCGCGAACAACACCGCGGGCTTCGGGTGGAAGCGGGTGTAGCCGTCGAACAGGGTCGAGCCGATCAGCCCGGACCCGGCGGCGACCTCGGTGACCACCCGGTCGGCCCGGGTCAGCTCGATGCTGCCGCTGCCGCCGCCGTTGACGAACTCCAGGTCGGCGACCTCCCGCACCGCGTGCACCGCGGCCGTCCGGCGGCGGGACAGCTCGGCCGACGAGCGGCGCTGCATCCAGCGCACGGCGAGGTCGTTGAGGCGGCTGCCGGTGGCGTCGCCCAGCCCGGCGATCTGGCCCTCGTAGGCCATCACCCCGGCCAGGCGGAAGCCTTGGCGCGCCACGATCTTCCGCGCCAGCGCCGCGGCCTGCTTCGCGGTGAAGACCGGCGAGCGGCGGGTTCCGACGTGCAGGAACGGCAGCGGGCGCCAGGACGCGTCGAGTTCCAGGCACACCCGGATCTCGGGGTGGTCGTGGCCCAGCGCGGCGTCCACGAGGTCCAGGTGCTCGGCCGAGTCGACCACGATCGTGATCGCGGCGCGGGCTCGCTCGTCGGCCGCGAGTGCGCGCAGGGCGCCGAAATCGGCTGTCGGGTACGCGACCAGGATGTCGTCGCTCGTGCCGAGGCCGGCGTGCCAGAGCGCCTCGGCCAGCGAGTAGCACATCAGCCCGGCGAACCCGGGCGTCGCGAGCGCGCGCTCGATCAGGTAGCGGCAGCGCACGGACTTGCTGACCAGGCGGATCGGCAGGCCCGCGGCGCGCTCGACCAGATCGGCGGCGTTGGCGTCGAACGCGGCCAGGTCGACGACGGCGAGCGGCGGATCGACATCCTTCGTCGCCGTGTCGTACGTGGTCGCGGAGGTCGTCATGCTAGGACCGTACGTCAGAACGACTTGAAACGCGAATACCTTTCACTTACGGTTTCGTCACTCGACACGGACGGGTGAGCACTTCATGAGCCGGTGGCACAACTGGGCGGGAACCGCGAGCGCGGACCCGCAGCGCATCCACACCCCGCGCAGCGCGGCCGAGATCGCCGAGGTCGTCACCGGCGTCGCGGTGAACGGCCGCCGGGTCCGCGCGTGGGGCAGCGGGCACTCGTTCACGCCGATCGCGGTGGCCGACTCCGACGCGATCGACCTGCGCGGCTGGACCGGGATCGCCGCGGTCGACGCCGGGAACCACCGCGTCACCGTGCGGTCGGGCACCACGATCCGGCAGCTCAACGCCGAGCTGGACGGGCTCGGCCTGGCGCTGACCAACCTCGGGGACATCGACGCGCAGACGATCGCGGGCGCGGTGTCGACCGGGACGCACGGCACCGGCGCGCGGCTCGGCGGGCTGGCCACGCAGATCGTGCAGCTGGAACTGGTCCTCGCCGACGGTTCGGTGGTCACGTGCTCGGCCGACCGGCAGCCGGACCTGTTCGCCGCCGCCCGCGTCGGGCTCGGCGCGCTCGGCGTGATCACGCACGTGACGCTGCAGTGCGAGCCGGCGTTCGCGCTCGCCGCGCAGGAACGGCCGGAGCCGCTGGAGCAGGTGCTGGAGGGGTTCGACACCTTCGCCGCCGAGAACGACCACTTCGAGTTCTACTGGTTCCCGTACGGGAAGAACGCGCTGGTCAAGCGCAACAACCGGCTGCCTGCGGGTGAGGTGCCGCGCCCGTTGAGCCGGGCCCGTGAGTTCCTCGACTACGAGATCATGGAGAACGTCGCGTTCGGCACGCTGTGCCGCATCGGCCGCGCGGTGCCACGACTGGTCCAGCCGCTCGGCCGGTTCGCGTCGGCAGTGCTGTCGGCGCGGGCGTACTCGGACACCTCGCACCGGGTCTTCGTGACCCACCGCGGGGTGCGG
The DNA here is from genome assembly GCF_021654135.1 of Amycolatopsis tucumanensis. Taxonomy (GTDB): domain Bacteria; phylum Actinomycetota; class Actinomycetes; order Mycobacteriales; family Pseudonocardiaceae; genus Amycolatopsis_E; species Amycolatopsis_E tucumanensis. The sequence continues at coordinate 28,665 of NZ_JAKGSD010000072.1, forward strand.
TTCGTGGAGTCGGAGTACGCCGTTCCACGTGAATCACTGCACGAGGTCCTGCGCGAGCTGCGGGCGCTGGTGCCGCGGCTGGAGAACCCGGTGGCGTTCCCGGTGGAGGTCCGTGTCGCGGCGGCGGACGACATCTGGCTGTCCACGGCGCACGGCCGCGACTCCGCCTACATCGCCATCCACCAGTTCGTGGGCATGCCCTACCGCGAGTACTTCGCCGGCTTCGAGTCGATCGTCGGAGCCGTCGGCGGACGCCCGCACTGGGGCAAGATGCACACCCTGGACGCCACCGCGCTGCGCGAGCGCTACCCGCACTTCGACGACTTCGTGAAGGTGGCACGACGCTGCGACCCGGCCGGGGTGTTCCGGAACTCCTATGTGGACCGTGTGCTTGGCCCGTTGCCCTAGGCAGCGCGTCAGTCGTGCCAGTAACGGCGGATCCACAGTGGATCATTCGGCGGTTGCGGCCCGAACTCGGCGAGCAGGTCGCGGGTGAGCACCTCGATGACCTGGTACAGGTCCAGCGGCGCGAGCAGGCCGCGCGGCACGGTCTCGATGCCCCACCGGGCACCGGCGAGCGCGCCGGCCAGCATGCCGGTCGCTGCGGTGTCGCCGTCGTGGTTCGTCGCGAGGGACAGGGTTTCCCGCACGTAGTCGGTGACGACGACCGCGTAGACGGCGGCTCCGAGCGCCTGCGCACCGGTGGTGATGCCGCCGAAGGTGGCGGTCAGCTGCTGCGGTGAAGCCGGCGCCTCGACTGTGCGGGCGAGTTCGACCGCGGCGTCGATGGCCTGGACCACCGGGGCGGCTTCCGGCTGGTTCAGCAGCCGGGCCGCGGCGATCGCCGCCGGCAGCGGTTGCCCGCGCAGGAGTTGTTGCAGCAGAACGACGAACGCGCCCGCGGCCAAGTGGTCCTCCGGCCTGGGGTGGGTGAGGCGGGCGCTGTCGACGCCGATCTTGAAGCCGAGCGCGGGGTCGTCCGTCCACAGTGCCAGCGGCACGGCGCGCGCGACGCATCCGGGCCCCTCGCAGCGCCCGAAGTCCCGCTCCTCGCGCGCGTGCCGGATGAGCAACGTAGCGAGGGTGTCGTCGGCGGAGCGCCGGTCGAACATGTCCCGGTGCCGCACGAGCCAGCCGGTGTTGCGGTACTCCTGCGGCAGCGGGCCGAACACATCGTCGGGCGGGAATCCCTGCGTGACCGCCCAGCGCCGGTACCCGAACGTCACGTGCATCGCCGGGTTGGTCGTCAACGGCGGTCCGGGGATGGCCCGGTCCGCCGCGTGCGGTCCGATCATCGACTCGGCGGTGAACAGCATGAGCTGGGTGTTCGGCGAGACCGGCGCGACGCCGTTGGGGAACGCGGGCTCGGTGAACCACCGCTCGTTCTGGCGCCGCAACGCTTCGGCGCCCACCGCCGCGACCCGGTACCCCATGGCGTCCCCGAGCGCGGCCGAGAAGACCGCGCCGAGGAACCGGCTCTCGATGCCCGGCTGCCCGCGGCGCCGCTGGCCCGTCCCGTGGTCGGCCAGCATGATCTCCCGCTGGCGCTGCAGGTACTCCGCCTCCGCGTCCGCGGGCGGGTCGACCTCGAGGTGGTGCAGGTTGTAGTCGGACCCCTCCGGCCGCTGCTCCATGCCGAACGGGGCGCGGTCCACGTGCCGCATCGTCCACTCGTAGTGCCAGTCCGACATCTTGCGCGACCGGCGGCGGGCCTCGTCCGCAGGCCAGCCCGCGATCTCGATGCTGTCTGGTGTCATTTACAAGCGGGTGATCGCCTCGTCGACGGGTGTGTTGCCGGTCACCAGTTCCAGCGTGCGGCGGAACGAGCGGGGCTCCTCGAAGAGCGCGATCAGCACCGCGGCGACGTCCTCGCGTGGGATCTCGCCGTAGTCGACCTTTTCGGCCAGGTGGACCTCGCCGATCGCGGGCTCGTCGGTGAGGCGTCCGGGGCGCAGGATGGTCCAGTCCAGGTCCCGGGCGCGCAGGTCGTCCTCGGCGGCCTTCTTCGCGCGCAGGTACGCCGCGAACACCTCGTCGGTGCCGGGGCGGGCCGGGCGGTCGACGCCGATCGAGCCGATCTGGATGTGCCGCCGGACGCCGGCGCGCTCGGCGGCGTCGGCGAACAGCCGCGCGGCGCCGAGGTCCACCGTCTCCTTGCGGGCCGCGCCGCTGCCGGGGCCCGCGCCCGCGGCGAACACCGCGACGTCCGCGCCCTTCAGCACGTCGGCGACCTCGTCGACCGCGGCGGACTCCAGGTCGAGCACGACCGGCTCGGCGCTGAGGTCGCGCAGGGCGGGGGCCTGCTCGACGTTGCGGATGATGCCAACGGCCTCGTCCCCGGTGCCGGCCAGCAGCCGCTCCAGGTGACGCGCGATCTTCCCGTGCCCTCCGGCGATGACGACTCGCATGGGACCGACTCTAGGCCGGGGTCAGGCCACCGGCAGGTCGTAGGAGGCGAGCAGCTGCTCGTAGACCATCTCGTTGATCCAGCGGGACACCGCGTCCTCGGGGAGGAGGATGCGCTCGCGGCGCACGTCGATGTCCAGGTCGACCCGGGCGTCCTCGTCGGCGGTGACCACGCCCACGCCGTAGGAACGGGCGCGCGGCAGGCAGTTGTCCAGGTAATCGCGGCTCAGCACGGCCGACGTGGGCAGCACCACGGCCGCCTCGCCGTAGCGGCTGAACGGCACGGCGGAGGCCATCGCGGTGCGCCAGTGGCGGGCGACGGCGAGGACGCCGACGATCTCGGCGGCCGGGGCCGGGGCGGTCGGCGCGAACTCCGGCCACGTCCAGGTGGCGACGGTCGCGCGGTCGGTCACCGGGGCGACGCCCATCGCGATCCGCTCGGCGTGGGTGTCGGTGCGCAGCTTGGCCACGACGCACACGCGGCGGCCGAGCATCGTGACCTCGGGGAGGACGACGCCGTGCCAGCCCAGCTGGGCGGCGGCGTCGCGGGCCAGCACGCTGACGCTGGCGGGCAACTCGACGGGCGGCACCACGCGGGTGGGGAACGATCGTCCGCCGGCCACCACCGAGTTTCCGGTGTGCCCTGGTGTAACCGCCACGATCCGCCTCCTCTTACCGCTGATTCCCTACCCGCACCTCGTGAAAAGAGGCACATGGAAAGAGGTACCAGGGGTGGGCCGGTTGATCTGTGGACAACGGGAGCGCCTGCGATCGGCGGCGCTCAACGGTCGGTGACCGGTCGATGAGCGGTATCGGGACTTCAGCCCGACACTGCTTCCGAATGGGTGACGGACCGCTGAACGACCCGACGCCCAGCGTCTCCGTACCGCCGAACGGAGCAATTCCATTCGCGTTCCACTGTGGACAACGAACGGATCAGGGCAGGAGTTCCCGGCCCAGCGGGGTCATCAGGTCGGCGACCTCCGAGTAGGGAACCACGACCTCGTGGTACCCGCATGCCATCGGGTAGTTCCGCGCGTCCGTGGCGAGCCAGAACACCACTCCGTCGGGCCGGAATCCCAGCTGGAGCGCGGGCGCGTCGAGGATCCCCCACGGCCGCAGGTCCCCCGGCGCGAGCGGGGTGCGCTCGCCGAACGGCTCGCTGCCGTCGCAGTAGCCGCCGGGTGAGCGGGCGAGGATCCGCGCCTCCAGCGCGCTCATCGCGTTCTGGTCGGCCGCGATGCCGTCGAAGACGTCCCCCGCGGTGATCACCTGCCCGGTCGACAGGTCGACGTTGAGCCACAGGACGGCGTAACCCCCGTGGTTGCCGAACTGGCTCGACTGCACCGCCAGGTCGTAACGCACGGACACGATCCGCTGGTCCTGCCGCCCGATGGTGACCTTGTTCTCGATCACCGGGTCCTCCGTCGGGTCGAGGATCCCGGACTGGACGTAACCGGTGAAGTCGTCGAGCGGTTTCGCGAGCGCGGCGTTGACCCGGTCCTGCAGCGCGGGGTCCCGCATCCCGCTCACCGCGGCGTACTGGGCGTCGACGTGGAAACCGGCGCCCGGTTCGGTGCGGGTCAGCAGGTTCACCTGCACCGCCGCCTGCTGCTCGGCGGGTGGCGCGGCGGCGACCGGCGGCAGGGTTTCGCCGTTGCCGATCACCGCGATCGTGCCGATCACCGCGCCGACGCCGACCGCGACGGCCACCAGCGTGGCGCCGATCTTCGCGCCGAGGCCGATGCCGGTGCCGACCGCTGCCAGCCCGCCCGCCGCTGCTCCCGGCGCGGCCGCGGTCCCGGCGCCGAGCAGCGCCAGCGGCGACAACGCCAGCAACGCCCCGGCCCGCTGCGCCAGCCTGCCCAGCCCGCGCTGCTCCCAGTCCGGGCCGTACCCGGCGACCGCGGCGGTCTCCAGTTCGGCGACGAACTCGGCCGCCGCGGACGGCCGCCGGTCCGCCTCCTTCGCCATGCCCCGCGCGATCAGCTCGCGCACCGGCCCCGGCACCGCGTCGAGCGGCACCGGCGCGTTCTCGTGCTGGTCGCGGAGCTCGTCGGTGGTCGCGCCCTCGTACGGCTGCCGCCCGGCGATGCTCTGGAAGAACACGCAGGTCGCGGCGTACACGTCGGTCGCCGGGGTGGCGGGCCCGCCGCGCCACTGCTCCGGCGCCATGTACGCCGGGGTGCCCGCCGGCACGCCGGGCCGCCCGGCCAGCACGGCGATGCCGAAGTCGACCAGCTTGCTCTCCCGGCCCGGCCCGACCAGCACGTTCGCCGGTTTGTAGTCGCGGTGCACGACACCCGCCTGGTGCGCGTCGGCCAGCCCGAGCAGCGAGCCCTTCAGCACCGCGAGCGCCGACTCGGGCGGCAGCGCGCCGTCGTGACCGAGGACCTCGCGCAGGGAGACGCCGTGGATGGCCTCCATCACGATCGCCGCGCCGTGCGGGCTCTCGTGGAACTCGTAGAGCCGGGCGACGTGCGGCGACTGGATTCGGCTCAGCAACTGCGCCTCGTGCCGGAACGCGGTCAGCCGCGCCGGGTCGCCGAGGTGCTTCCCGAACAGGTACTTGATCGCCACCGGGGTTCCGGAGGTGTCGTGCCTGGCCAGCACCACCTCGCCGAACCCGCCCTCGCCCAGCAACCCGACCTCGGTGAACCCCGGCACCGCCCAGTTCCGCATCCGCACCTCACTCCGAGGTGAGCTTCGCCGCAGCGGTTCCCCTGGTTTCGTGGTTAGGGTTACTCGTCGGTTACCACGGCCGTGCCAAGGGAGGACGGATGCGCTCGCCGAAGGACTTCTTCGCGCCCCTCGCCGTGGGGGCGCCCGACCCCGTCCGCGAGATCCCCGCGCTGCCGTCGCGGATGATCCACTTCTTCGACCCCAGCAACGCGAAGATGGCGGCGAAGGTCCCCGACCTTGCCAAGAAGGTCGACGTGCTGCTCGGCAACCTCGAGGACGCGGTGCGCGCGGACCGCAAGGAGGCCGCGCGCCAGGGCCTGGTGGAGATCGCGAAGGCCACCGACTTCGGCTCGACGCAGCTGTGGACGCGGATCAACAGCCTCGACTCGCCGTGGGTGCTGGACGACCTGATCACGCTGGTCACCGAGATCGGCGACAAGCTCGACGTGATCATGGTGCCGAAGGTCGAGGGCGCGCAGGACATCCACTACGTCGACCGGCTGCTGGCCCAGCTGGAAGCGCGGGCGGGTCTGCGCAGGCCGCTGCTGGTGCACGCGATCCTGGAGACCGCGAGCGGGGTCGCGAACGTCGAGGAGATCGCCGGCGCGAGCCCGCGCATGCAGGGCATCTCGCTCGGCCCGGCGGACCTCGCCGCGAGCCGCCGCATGAAGACGACGCGCGTCGGCGGCGGGCACCCCGGCTACCTGGTGCGGACCGACCCGGTCGGCGAGGACCTGCACGAAGGCCGCACGACCTTCCAGCAGGACCTGTGGCACTACACGGTCGCGCGGATGGTCGACGCGTGCGCGATGCACGGGATCCTGCCGTACTACGGGCCGTTCGGGGACATCCGGGACGTGGTGGCCTGCGAGGACCAGTTCCGCAACGCGTTCCTGCTCGGCTGCGTCGGCACCTGGACGTTGCACCCGGTGCAGGTGGACATCGCGAAGCGGGTGTTCTCGCCGGAGCCGAAGGACGTCGCCTGGGCGCGGAAGGTGATCGCGGCGATGGGCGACGGCACCGGCGCGGTCATGATCGACGGGAAGATGCAGGACGACGCCTCGGTCAAGCAGTGCCGGGTGGTCGCGGAGCTGGCGGACAAGCTGGCCGAGCGCGACCCGGAGCTGAAGCAGGCGTACGACGAGGCGACGAAGGAAGCGCTGGCATGAGTGGAGTGAAGCCGCGGCGTTCGGTGCTGTACATGCCGGGCGCGAACGAGCGGGCGCTGGAGAAGGCGAAGACGCTGCCCGCGGACGCGCTGATCCTGGACCTGGAGGACGCGGTCGCCCCGGACGCGAAGGAGGCGGCGCGGGAACGGGTGTGCGCGGCGGCGGCGTCCGGCGACTACGGCAGTCGCGAGGTGACCATCCGGGTCAACGGACTGGACACCGAGTGGCACGACGCGGACCTGCGGGCGGCGGCCCAGGCGGGCCCGGCCGCGGTGGTCGTGCCGAAGGTCAACTCGGCGGCCGAGGTGCACAACATCGAGCGCGCGCTGGAACTCGGCGGCGCCCCCGATGCGACGAAGATCTGGGCGATGGTCGAAACCCCGGTCGCGATGCTGCACGCGGAGGAGATCGCGGCGGCGAGCGAGCGCTTGACGGTGCTGGTGATGGGCACCAACGACCTGGCCAAGGAGCTGCACGCCGAGTTCGTCCCCGGCCGCGCCCCGCTGCTCGGTGGCTTGTCGCTGTGCCTGCTCGCCGCACGGGCGACGGGCAAGGTCATCCTGGACGGCGTCTACAACGACGTGAAGGACCTGGCCGGTTTCGAGGCGGAGTGCCTGCAGGGACGGCAGTTCGGGTTCGACGGCAAGACACTGATCCACCCGGGACAGATCGAGCCGTGCAACCGGGTGTTCGCGCCGTCGGAGGACGAGGTCGCCCAGGCGCGGAAGATCATCGCCGCGTTCGAGGAAGCCAAAGCCGAGGGACGCGGCGTGGTGACCGTGGACGGGCGGATGATCGAGAACCTGCACGTGGAGAACGCGCAGCGAATCCTGGCACTGGCAGAAGCGATCGCCGGAAAGAACTGATTTTTCCAACGACAACAAGAAACCGGCACCCGGCAACGCAACGCCACCGACCACCCCAACCAGACCTCCCCCGCCCCCGATCCACAGCCGATCTTTAGTCGCCGACC
>NZ_JAKGSD010000073.1 GCF_021654135.1 Amycolatopsis tucumanensis
TTCAGACCTCGCACGATCGCATCCCGGTGTTGGCGTCCGGCATAGCGGAACGAGTTACGGATCAGGTGGATCACGCATTGCTGCACGATGGTGTGTTCCCAGGTCGTGGTGATCGCTTCGGGTAGGCCCTTGAGCCCGTCGCAGACCGCGATCAGCACATCGGTCACGCCGCGGTTCTTGAGCTCGGAGAAGACCTGCAGCCAGAACCGTGCCCCTTCACCACCATCGTCGCCGGCCCAGATACCGAGGATGTCTCGTTCACCGCTGGTGGTCACCCCGACGACGACATAGAACGGCTTGTTCACGACCTGGCCGCCACGAACCTTGATCACCAGGGCGTCGACGAAGATCACCGGATAGATCGAATCGAGCGGCCGTGACGACCACTCGGCCATCTGGTCGACGACCTTGTCGGTGATCTTGGAGATCGTCTCCTTGGAGACCTTGGCCCCATAGACCTCGTCGAAGTGCGCGGCGACCTCGCCGGTGGTGAGCCCGCGGGCGGTCAACGACAGCACGATCTCGTCGATACCGTCCAACCGCCGCTGCCGCTTACGCACGATCTTCGGGTCGAAAGACGCGTCAGTGTCGCGGGGCACGTCGATCTCGACCGGGCCGATCTCGGTCAGCACCGTCTTCGACCTGGTCCCGTTGCGGGAGTTCCCGCTGTTGCGACCCATCGGGTCATGGCGTTCATAGCCGAGATGGTCATCCATCTCGGCCTCTAACGCCGTCTCCAGCACGTTCTTCGTCAGCCGGTTCAACAGCCCGTCCGGGCAGACCAGATCGACGCCCTGTTCCTTGGCCTGCGCCAACAGCTGCTCAGCCAACTGCCGCTGATCGATGCTCTCTCCGCTCACAGGATCGAGCATCTCTTCCGAGCCAACCTCACGATCGCTCGGATCAGTCATGGTCATTGGTCATGTCCTCTCGGTCAGACCAAGACCAGATCCACCGTTACCCGGACAGTCCCCAGATCAGACCCGATTCGTGGCCCAAGTCAGGTCCCCGGTGTGCTGGAGCGCTATCAGCGGCGCACGGTGCGATTGATCGAGCAACTACGCGGCGTCGTCAGAGAGCTTGCGGGCCGCGCGTCGGCTCGGTTGCTACCCGTGATGGGAATCGCTGCGGGCAAGGACACTGCGGTGCGTGCGTTGTTGGGTATCGCCTTGCCCGAGCGGACGGTGCCGCGGGTGCTGGGGATCGATGACTTCGCTCTGCGTCGCGGCCGCCAGTACGCCACGGTGTTGATCGACGCCGACAGCGGCGTCCGCATCGACGTGCTGCCCGGCCGTGGCGCGAGCGTGGTCGCCGACTGGCTACGTGGCCATCCCGGCGTCGAGATCGTGTGCCGCGACGGGTCGAACACCTACGCCCAAGCCGTCCGCGATGCCGACCCGGCCGTGCAGCAGGTCGCGGACCGGTGGCATCTGTGGCACGGCCTGGCTGAAGCAGCGGCCAAAGAGGTGGCGGCCCACTCTGCCTGCTGGGCCGGGGCAACCGGCGTCCAGGACGGGCCGCTGGCTCGCACCAACATCGAGCGCTGGCATCAGGTGCATGACCTACTCAAGCAAGGTCACGGACTGTTGGAGTGCACCCGGCGGCTGAATCTGTCTCTGAACACTGTCAAGCGCTATGCCTGTGCGACTGCGGTAGACCGGCTTCGCCCGGGCGCTTCGGCTTGGGTCTTCTGTCGGAGTCTTCCATAGGGTGTCTGTCCGTTGAGGCTGCCGTGGGGGCGGTCGTAGTTGTAGTAGTCCTGCCATTCTTTGAGGCGGGCGTTGAAGACGTTGACGTCGTCGATGACGATGCCGTCGAGCAGGCGGTAGAACTCGTCGGCGTCGATCCGGTGAGACCGCTCCACTTTGCCGTTCAGTCGTGGCGTGCGGGGCTTGATGTAGACGTGCCCGATGCCCTTGTCGAGCACGTGCCAGTGGAACTGGGTGCCGAACTCGGTGCCGAACTCGGTGCCGTTGTCCGTCTGGATCTTCTCTACAGCGAACGGCAGCTGGGACAGCACGTAGTCCAGGAACTGGATCGCGGTCTTCTGGTTGAGCGTGGGGTAGATCTTCAGGATCCGCAGCCGGGTGCAGTCGTCGATCGCGGTGAACTAGTAGAACTTGCCGCGCCGCCCGACCGGCTTGAGCGAGACGCCGGTCTTGCTGACCTTGGGCAGGGGTTCGACGAACTTGACGTCGATCTGCACCTGATGTCCCGGGCGTTGCTTCTCGTAGCGCTTCCATCGGCGATCGTGGCGCTGATATCGCTGCGATGTGGGCAGCCGGCCCATGCCCAAGTGGCACAGGATTCGCCACACGGTCGAGCGGCTGATGGTGACGTCGTGGTAACGCTGCAGGTACATCGCGATCTTCTCCGGCCCGAAGTGGTAGTTGCGCCGCAGGTGGATGATCTTGTCCACCACGTCGGCGCGGGTGGCGTTCGGGCTGGTCCGCGGCCGCTTCGACCGATCTCGTAGCCCGTCGACGCCGTCGGCCTCGTACCGGCGCAGCCACTTGTAGTACGTCGGCAGGCTGATGCCGTAGTAGCGGCACGTCATCGCGACGTTGCCGGACACTTCCTCCGCATGACGAAGGACCGCGAGGCGCCGACGCACCTCGCGGTCCAACACGGGCTCACTCACCCGGATCCCTATGATCAACAAGCCCAGGTGTCAACCATCTCCCGCAGTTTAGACCGACACGCCCGTTCGTGGTCAAAGCCATCGCCGTCGGTCCATCCACAGTGGATCTGTCTGCAGCGCTGGATGGTGGGTTGTGCCTCGTGCGCATCCCCAAGGGCAGCTTGGGTGAAGACACCACTCGGCTGTTGGGCTCGCTGATCGTGGCGCGCGTGTGGCAGGCCACCACCGCGCGGGCCGCGTTGGCGCAGCGGCAGCGCAGGGACGCCTCGTTGTATGTGGATGAGGCGCACAACTTCCTCAATCTGCCCTACGCCATGGAAGACATGTTGGCCGAGGCGCGGGGCTGCCGGCTGTCGATGACGCTGGCGCACCAGCACCTCGGGCAGCTCGGGAAAGACTTGAAGGAAGGGATCTCCACCAACGCGCGCAGCAAGATCCTCTTCAATGCCTCGCCCGAGGATGCCCGCGAGCTGGCGCGGCACACCGCGCCCCGAATCGGCGAACACGATCTGGCGCACCTCGGTGTGTTCCATGCGGCAGTCCGCCTCGTGGTGGGCGGCGAGGAAACCCAGCCGTTCACCGTGACCACCGAACCGTTGCCCCCTGCGATCCGCGGTCGAGCCCGGCTCGTGCGCAAGACCGCTGCGCGCCATACCCGGCCGTTGTCCGCCTCGGCCGAGGGCCGCGACGCGTCCGGGCCGGACGACACCGGGACCGATCCCCGCCGCGCCACCTGATTCCCGCTACCCCAGCGGAGCGGGCCGCACCGACCAGATGGGTACAGCCCGCCCCGCTGCTCTCGTTTTCCTGCACACGGTCCGCAAAGGAGATTGCGTGTTCGACCCCACGTCTGCCCAGAGGGACTTGCGTGCCCGGGTGCCCGCCCGTACGAGCGCGCGGGTCGCGGCCACGGCCGATCACCTGGCCACCGTTGCCGCGCACCTCACCGCGCGGGATCGGTGGCTGGCGCGGATGCTCGCCGAACACCGCACGCTGACCTCCACCCAGATCACCCAAATCGCCTTCCCGAGCCGGCGCGCAGCCAACCAGCGGCTGCACAAACTGCACCAGTGGCGGGTGCTCGACCGGTTCCAGCCCTACATCGGGCGCGGCCGGGCACCGATGTTCTACGTCCTAGACACCGCTGGCGCTCACCTGCTGGCGCACGAGGACGGCCTTGATCCCCGCGACCTGGGGTCCCGCCCGCAACGCCAAACAGCCGGCGCGCAGGATGTCCTCGGTGCGCGGCCCCACGCTGAGGAGAACACCCGGGAGAACACGGACACGAGGTTATCGACCGCCGCTTCCTTCGACCCCTCCAAGGGATTCAGGCAGGGTGTCGGTCCGGGCGAGTCGGCGTCGAAGAGCACCACCTTCTCGGCGGCGTGCTCCGGCAGGCGCTGCAGCACATCGGTGATCAGGTCGCCCTTGGGGTCGATGACCACCCCACCCCGGCCGTGCTCGGCATCGGCCAGGATCATCCGCGTCAGCATGGTGGATTTCCCGCTGCCGGTGGCGCCGAGCACGTGCACGTGGTGCCGGGCGTCGGAGACCTGGAGCCCGACCGGGCGGGTGTGCCCGGTATCGGAAACCCCGATGGGCCGGATCAGCTCACCCTCGGTGGGCGTATTCGGCGGGGTGGCACGGCCTTTGCTCTCGCTCGCGCGAGGCCGGGCAGAGCCTCGTCGGTGGGCAGGTGCGCCAGCGCGGCCAGCTCCGGCACCGACAGCAGGTCGCCGCGCCGCAACCGCCGCCGCGCCATGGCCGTCAGCGGGTTGCGCAGCCGGCGGCGCTGGTAGTGGTTGTGCTCGGTGTAGCCGGAAAACGCACTCGCGATCGCATGTGCCCGGCCCCGCAACTGGTCGCGCACCCGTGTGATCTGTTCGGGCGGCGTCTCGGCGGGCACGGTCGTGGCAACTGCGTACCGAATCACGGTCTCCCACTGCGAGCCGCGCTGCTTGCCGACGATGGCGCGGTTCTGCGCCTGGTACTCCAACGACGTTTGCGGGTCGAGCTTCGGCTCACCGGCGCGGCTCACCGCCGTCGGCGTGGGACCCGGCGTGATCGCGTCCAGGAGTCGGCCCACCGGCCGGGTGGAGCGCCCGGCGTGCAGGTGCCGCGCGGCGCGCCTGCTTGACCCGCCGACCAGTCACTGGTCGCGCGAGCACCTGCACACACGCCCCGTCATACACGCCCAGACCGACCGGAGCACCGAGCAGCGCCCGGATAGGGTCCACGTCGAAATCGCTGCGGATCGGCAGGGCTTCCGAGCGAGCCAGCCGCAGTACACCCCCGGTGACCAGTCGGCGCCGGCCACCGTCGGCCCTGGTGGGCAGCGGAGCCGCTGCCGGCTCGGTGGTGGTGTGCGATCCGGGCCAGGCCGCTTCGACGGCACGCTCGACCATGCCCGGCGGTACTGTGCCCGGCACCCACAGCCGGATCTGTACGCCGTCGTGGCCGAACACGTACTCCCATGCCAGATGGGGCTGCCCCTGCGCGAGCCGAGTCCACATGGGACGCAGAAGTCCGACGAGGTTCGACCATACTGCTGGCGCGCCCTCCGGGTCGACCGTGGGCGGGGCCAGGATCGTCACGATGCGAGCGTTGTCGTGCAGGGCGTCCTGGCAACGGTTGGACCACCAGCGTCGCAGCGCCCACAGCGCCGTAATGGTGATCAGCAGTGCGAGTGCGGCGATCGGACCCCAGGCCTGCATCCAAGACCAGGCCGTAGTGAGCAGCGCACGGATCGTGCCCCAGGGATCGGTGAGCAGCCCGCCGAGCGGGCTGTCCACGGGCGAACTGAGCGGAAACACAAGTAATAACCTCCCGATATGAGGAACTGAAGGCGGGACAGCGAGCCGCGAGCTAGGCGGCGTGCGTGTCGGTCCGGCGGCCGTCGCGGCGGCGCAATGACGGCGCGCTGGTGATCGAACGGACGCGGCCGGTGCCCCGGCGGGCCTCGCGCTCGGCGTCGACTTCGGCCTGCCACTGCGAGAACCGACGACCCTGCAAGCGCCGCAGGAAATGGGGAATGCGGTTTGATGGCACGCCCACCAAGCGAGGACCTAGCACCGCCAGCAGGTCGGACGCTTCTTGCGAGGACCATCCGGCTTCGGCGATGGCCTGCTCGTCCGCGAACACATCGGCCACCCGGTCCGTCGCGGCGTCGATCCGGCCGTCTTGCGTGCCGCCGTAGGAGTAGACCCATAAGAAGTTCTCGGGCGGGTCCGGCTCGACGAGTCGCCGGAAGCGGTGGATCTCCTTGGTATAGGCGTAAAAGGTCACGTCAGGAGCAGAGCGCATGATGCGCAGCCAGCTGCGGGTGTAGTCGTCGGAAAAGAAGTCGCCCGAGTCGTGCACCCGCACGAACCGGCCGCGGAACTTCGGTGCGGCCAGTTCGGCGAGCATCGCCTGCTCCCACCCGGCCGGATCGTCCAGCACGAATATCAGGTTCGCCTGGTGCTTGGCGCGCACAGTCGGCCACAAGTAGGTTCCGTGTCGGGCGTAGCAGACGTGGCGGCAGATTCCTGCTGACGGGCAGGTGTTGTAGGTGCGGCCGTCAGGCAACCGGCCAGCCCAGGCGGGCAACGTCGTCACAGCGCGGCCACCGCAATGCTGACCGCAGGCGCTTCGCTGGCCGAGATCGGCCAGGTGCTGCGTCATCGTGATCCGATCACGACCACGCTCTACACGAAGGTCGACGTGGCGGCCCTGCGTCCGGTCGCCCGTCACTGGCCTGCTTCGGACGGTACGGCATGAGCGCATTGCGTCCAGCCCTCGCCGACTATCTGGGTGTCCGCCGCGGACTCGGTTTCCGGCTAGATCGGGCGGAGAAGCTGCTCGGCCAGTTCGTCGCCCGCTTCGCGGCTCGTTTGACAGACCCGCTCCGAGGTAGTGGCGCTGGCCGGCCGCACGGCTCCCCCTTTTCCTCCTGAGTATTTCAGCGTACGGTGAACTCTACCGCTGGGTACAGGGTGATCGTGATGCTCGGTTCGGCCACCAGGGTGGAGGTGGGTGAAATTGAGGTACCGGGATCCGTACGGGCTGGCATGGCAACAGCTGGGCAACGCGCTGTGGGATGTGTTGGCAGTCGCGTGGTGGATGCTGGTGGCTGCCAGCGTCGCGTTCGGTGCATGCTGGTGCATGGGGCAGTTCATGTATATGGAGTGGGTTCGCGAACATCCTCCGCCCCGCCTCCGGTTCTTTGCCGAACGCAGGCTGCGTCAGGACATCGCCCGCGGGTTGGGCGATCTTGAGGACTACCTGCGCAAATGCGATCCAGTACACCTTGACGACCGGCCAGCTCGGGCCGGACGGTCCCGAACTTGGAGGGGGTGGTGCCGACCTTGAAACAGACTCCGATGGCCCGGACGCCTCCTGAGTCTACGGTTCGCAGTTCGATCTCTGACTGCAGCCCCAACACCGGCCGCTGGGGGCCGACGAGTTCGAACCTGTGCCCGGCGGGACGTCGGTGCCAACCACGGCTCGGTGGCGGCCAAACGGATCGGGGGCGGCTGGAGCGTCCGGGCTGTGAGGCGACATCGACGCCGGGCCGAGTCCTGTGAGGAACGTGTCAGTGGCCCGCAGGCTGCAGCGGCTGCGGGCAGCATCCCCGCAGGTCGTACCGGGTGGGCCTGGCTGGATGGGTGATGGTGAGCAGATGATGGCGAGCCGCTGGCAGGACGAGGGCGAGGGGCTGCTCCGGGTGGTGGAGCGCATCGCCCTGATCCTGAACGAGGCGGGGTCCCACGGATGTCGGCCAGGGTGTTCGCCTACATGCTCGCCGACGACGCCGAACGCTACACCTCCGCCGCGCTCGCGGAAGGGCTTCGGGTCAGTCCGGCCGCGATCTCGGGGGCGGTGCGCCATCTCACCGCGACGCGGATGGTGGTCAAGGAACGCCAACCCGGGAAGAGGGCGGAGCTCTACCGGGTCTGTGACGGCAACGTCTGGGGCATGGTCGTGGCCCCTGGATCCCGGTTCTCAAGCAGTGGCAGTCCACGCTGGAGAGCGCCACGGTCGAGCTCGGCGCTCCCGGCGGTGAAGGCCACCGATTAGCCGAGGCGACGACGTTCATCGCGTTCCTGCGCAACGAGCTGGAGGGAATGCTGGAGCGCTGGTCTGATCACCGGCTGGATCCTCGGTGACCGAGACACCGGCGGTGATGGTCGACCGCGTTCGGCCGTGCGGGCAGACGGGGTCGACGTGGTGGGGCTGCTGAACGTGCCCCCGGTGGTTCGGCTCCGGATGCTTCCGGGGGGCTCGTTCAGTCGCGGACCTCGATGTGGTGTCGGTCGGTGGCCTCGGCCTGCTGGTTGAGCATGGTCAGCAGCTTGTCGCCCTCGACGTCAAGGTCCGGCAGCAGGCGGTCGAGCCAGCGGGGCAGCCACCATGCTCGTTCGCCGAAGAGGGCCATGAGCGCCGGGACGAGGGTCAGCCGGACGACGAAAGCGTCGATGAGGATGCCAGCGGCGAGAGCGAAGCCGATCTGCTTGATCATGATGTCGTGGCTGAAGATGAAGCCGGAGAACACCGCGACCATGATGATGGCGGCCGCGACGACGACCCGGCTGGCCTGGTCGAACCCATGGACGACGCTGTGTCGGGCCGGCTGGCCGTGGATGTGTGCCTCGCGCATCGAGGAGACCAGGAAGACCTCGTAGTCCATGGCGAGTCCGTAGAGGATGCCGGTCACGATGATCGGCATGAAGCTCATGAGTGGGCCGCCGGTGTCGAACCCGAAGAGGCCGCTGAGCCAGCCCCACTGGAAGACGGCGGTGGTGGCACCGAAGGTGGCCAGGATGCTGAGCAGGAAGCCGGCTGTGGCCTTGATCGGGACGACCACGGAGCGGAAGACGAGCATCAGGATCAGGACGGAGAGGACGATGATGATGCCGAGGTAGAGCGGAAGGACATCGGCGAGTTTGTCGGACATGTCGATGCCGATGGCGGTGAACCCGGTCACGCCCAGCCGCACCTGGTTGCTCTGGGCGATCGCGTTGCTGGGCTCGCGCAGCGACTTCACAAGATCGCTGGTGGCCTCGTCGCTGGGGCCGGAGGTGGGGATGACGCTGAACACGGCCAGGTCGCCGGCCTCGTTGACGCCGACGGGTGCGGCCAGCACGATGTCGTCTCGGTGTTGGAACTCGTCGGCCAGTTTCGCGGTCAGCTCGGGTGTGACGCGGCCTGCGGTGCCGGTGGGCTCCGCGGTGACCAGGAGCGGGCCGTTGAATCCCTCACCGAAGCCTTGGGAGACCGCCTCGTAGCTCTGTCGGGCGGCGGTGTCCTGGTTCGCGGTCGCACCAGTTGGGATGCCCAGGTTCATGCTGGCCGCGGGGATCGCCATCACGCCCAGGATCGCGACCACGCCGCCGATGACGGGCCACCGGAACCTGATGACACCCTTGACCCAGTGGTCAGCGACGCTGTGGGACTCCGCGTCCGCCTTGGCGTAGCGTCGGGCTCGGGCCTTGTCCGAGCAGATCCGCTCCCCGACCAGCCCTAACAGCGCGGGCAGCAGGGTCAGGGCGATGAGCACGGCCAGGGCCACCGTGGACGCCGCGACCAGGGCCATCGTGGAGAGCATCGCGATGTCGATGACGGTCAGCGCGGTCAGCGCGATGAGGACGGTCAGGCCGGCGAAGAAGACCGCGCTGCCTGCGGTGCCGACAGCTCTGCCTGCTGCCTCCTGTGCGGTGAGTCCCTGATCGAGAATCAGCCGTCGCTGCCGGTTGACAACGAATAGGGCGTAGTCGATGCCGACGGCGAGGCCGACCATGAGACCGAGCACGGGCGTGGCGGAGTTCATCTCGACGGCCGTGGAGAGCGCGTACGCGCCGCCCACGCCGATGCCGATGCCGACCAGCGCGGTGATCAGGGGCAGGCCGGCCGCGATCAGCGAGCCCAGGGTGAGCACCAGCACCAGGGCGGCGACGGCGAGACCGATCACTTCGCCAACACCGACCGGGATCTCGATGGCCTTGAGCGAGTCGCTCGGGAGAACGGTGATCCCCGTACCCTGCTCGGCACGCTCCACCACCTCGACCACCGAGCTGACGTCCTCAGGTGTCAATGAGGTGGAGGCGACCGTAAACTGGAACTGGAACAGCGCGACCTGCCCGTCCGAGGACACGAGCACGCCGGGCACCGGTGCCCCGTCCACCAGCAGCGGCTGGTAGGGAGGCGCCTGCCCGTGGTCCGGCCCGGCTGGCGGAGTGCCCGGTGCCTTCTCCTCGGGCGTGCCTGGGGTGCCCTCCTCCGAGGTACCCGTGGCGAGGTCAAGGGGATTGACGACCTTGTCGAGGTCATAGACGTCGCTGACGGTGCCGCTGATCACCGCGAGTCGCTCCGCCGTGTCGAGGCGCTCACCGTCGGGCGCGGTGAAGACCACACTGGCCTGCCCTCCCGAGGCGGCGGGGAGCTCATCGGCTACGCGGTCGAGCACAGTCTGGGCCTCGGTGCCCTCGATCTTCATCTCCGAGCTGACGCTCACCCCGTTGATGGCGACCGCACCGACGACCACTGCGAGGGCGGCGAGCCAGCCCGCAATGAACAGCCACGGCCTGCCGAACGCCGTTCGTCCGAGCCGGTACAAGAAAGTGGACATGAGGGACTGGTGCTCCTTGAGGGCAAAGAGGGGCGGTGTCTAGAAGGTCTAGAAGCCGTGGCGCAGGTAGTCGAAAGTGATGTCGAGGAACGAGCTGTAGTCCATCGACGCGGGGCTGGGGTCGTACTCGCCGCCGAGGTCCACATCAAGGGTTCCCTCTAGAGCGGCCATCACGGCGCCGTACACGGCACCGAACAACAGCGGCACGTAGACGGTGGGGTACCGGTCCCCCGCCACCGAGCCCAAGAGTTCCTGCGCGGTATGGCGCATGCGTTGCTGAACGCCCAGCACGTGGGGCTCCAGGGTCGGGTACCGCCGCGCCATCGCCATCAGCTCGCGCATCCTCACCAACGCGTCCGTGGTGAACTGCGTCTTCATCACAGCCAACAGGACGTCGAGCAGCGGCAGGTCAGCGGGAAGGCCGGCCAGGATCGCGCTGGCGTCGTCGACACCACCGAACGCGACCGAAGCGACCGCCTCCTCCTTGCAGGAGAAGTGGTTGCCGAAGGTCCGCCGCGAGTACCCCGCCCGCTCCACCACGTCCGCGGTGACAAACCCCGACAAGCCGCGCTCACGGGTCAGCTCGAACGCCGCCTTGGCCAGCGCCTCTCTCGTCGCCTCGCGCTTGAGGTCCCGCAACCCACGATCCACGCCCTCAGTATGCCCACCTCTGCCCAATGAGCAAAATTGCCCAATGTGCACATCGATGCTGGCCTCGGCGCAGTTGCTCCCAGGCAGCCGTCCGGCGACGGCGGGCCGCTGGCGTGACGGCACGACGGGCTTCGCAGCGGACGGCGAGGTCGGAGGCCCCCTGAGAATCGGAGGTGCCACTCGTCGCGGCATCCGGCTCAAGCAAGCCGCTGAGGCGCGTGGGGTTGAGGTGCTCGTTTCCTGCGCCTGCAGGATCCGTGGACGAGGCGGGTTTGAGTGCCGTCCGGCCTGCTGGGTTTCCCGTGGTGGACGAGGTAGTCGCTTGAACGCCCTGCGGGTGACAGGCAGCCACCATCGTTGCCATTCGTGTGCGGAATGTGGCCCGACTTGGGCCACGAAACCGGTCTGATAGTTGGCACGGTCTTCGACCTGGTCGGCGCCGGGCACACACCAGCGCGCCGCGCTCGCGATATCGCAGATTCCGGGCCCCGCCCTGGCTCGCCACGCTGTCGGCCTCGACAATCTGACCTCGGCAAGCCAGGACGATCTGGTGGCCGTGCTTCTCCCGGCCTCGCCCCGGCTCTGGCCACGCGAGAATGGCGGGCTGGTGCGCTCGCTGTCCCTCCACCGGTTATGGTTGGTACATGCAACCGCTTGGGTCGAAGGCCGACCTGGTCTCGGTGGAGTCCATCGAGCAGGAGCTGACTTTGTTGGTGCGGCGCGCCCAGAAGGTGCATCTGCGCGGGGGCCCGACCGAGCAGGTCGTGGAGAGGGCCGCCTACGGCATCCTTGCGTGGCTCCATGACACCGGCCCACTGCGGCCCAGTGCGCTGGCAGCACACTTCCACCTGGACGCCTCGACGATCAGCCGGCAGGTCGCCTCCCTGGAGCAGGCCGGCCTGATCACGCGGGAAGCCGACACCGAGGACCGACGCGCCTTCCGACTGCGACTCACCGAGCGCGGCCGAGACGTCCTGACCACGACCCGGGCGGAACGACGCGGTGTCGTCCGGAAGCTGCTGCAGTCGTGGTCGCCCGAGGACCTGGCGAACTTCGCTTCCCTGCTCGCCGCGTTCAACGCCGGCCTCGACAAGCATCTGGCCTCGGACCCGAACAGCACAGAACGGAGCCAGCGATGAGCACGCCGTCTTCCCCCGAAGCCGGTGCCCCTGGGGCACCCGGCGAACAGGTGATGCCGGGGCTGACGCACCGGCAGATCCTCACCGTCCTGGTGGGGCTCATGATGGGGATGCTGGTCGCCGCCCTGTCCCAGACGATCGTGGCCACGGCGCTGCCCACCATCGTCGGTGAGCTCGGCGGCCAGGACCAGCTGGCCTGGGTCGTCTCGGCCACCTTGTTGACCTCGACCGCCTCCACACCGATCTGGGGCAAGCTGTCGGACCTGTACGGCCGCAAGATCATGTTCCAGTCCGCGATCGGGATCTTCCTGGTCTCCTCCCTGGCCTCGGGGTTCGCCCAGAACATGGGGCAACTCGTCGGATTCCGGGCCGTGATGGGAATCGGCGTTGGTGGGCTGATGGCACTGTCCCAGGCGATCATCGGCGACGTCGTCAGCCCCCGCGAACGCGGCCGCTACCAGGGCTACATCGGCTCGGTCTTCGGCCTGGCCACCGTCGCCGGGCCACTGCTCGGTGGCTTCCTGGTCGAGCACCTCTCGTGGCGGTGGACCTTCTGGGTCGGAATCCCCATCGGCATCGCGGCCCTGGCGGTGACCGAACGTGTGCTGAAGCTGCCGTTCCCGCGCCGCAGGCATGCCATCGACTGGTTGGGGGCCTTCTTCATCGTCGCCGGGATCAGCGCCCTGCTGTTGATGCTCTCGCTCGGCGGCAAGGAGTTCGCCTGGAACTCGGGCTGGACCTACGGGCTGACCGCGGTGGCGGTGCTCATGCTCGCGCTCACCGTCTGGCAGGAGCGCCGGGCGGTCGAACCGATCATGCCCCCGCGACTGTTCGCCAACCACACCTTCGTCATCACCAGCCTGGCCGGTTTCGCGGTCGGGGTCGCCATGTTCGGCGCCATCATCTTCCTCCCGCAGTACCTGCAGATCGTCAAAGGCGAGTCACCCACCGCATCCGGCCTGCTGACGCTTCCCCTGATGGTCGGCCTGCTGGCCACGTCCATCGCCTCCGGACGCATGATCACCCACACCGGCCGCTACAAGATCTACCCCGTCGTCGGCCTGTTGGTCGCCGTCCTGGGGCTGACGCTGATGAGCCGGATGTCGGTGGACACCTCGCTGTGGCTGGCCGGGGTGTTCATGTTCATCACCGGCGCAGGCATCGGCATGGTGATGCAGGTCCTCGTGCTGGCGACCCAGAACGCCGTGCCCCACGCCGACCTCGGCGTCGCGACCTCCGGAGCCACCTTCTTCCGCTCCCTCGGCGGCGCGATGGGAGTCGCAGTCTTCGGCGCACTGCTCACCCACCGCCTCCGCGACACCATCCCCGCGCAGCTCAAGGCGGCCGGGGTCACCGCCGACCAGATGCCCGCCGGGACTGCCACCCAGGGCAGCCCCGAACAGATCGCGGCGCTGCCCGAGCCCATCCATCTCGCAGTCACCACCGGGTTCGCCGAGGCGCTGCAAACCACCTTCCTCGCCGCCGTACCGTTCGCGCTGCTCGGGTTCGTCACCCTGCTCTTCCTACGCGAAACCCCGCTGCGACAGACCCACGGACACACCTCCGCCGAGGACCTCGCCACCGCATTCGAAACCTCGGTCGACCCCGACGCGCATCTCACCGACCACGAGAACCGGCCCGGATCGGGCGAAGTCTCCAGGAAGGTTGGTCAGCCGGGTGACTGATGGACGGCCTCCGAGGGTCTGTCAAACAAATTTCGGACGGCGCCCCAGCCGCGGTCCTGCCGAGAGGCTGCGCTGGGAGCCGTGCTCAAGGGTGCTGGTGGGCGCGTCGGAAGTGGCTCGGTGAGGAGCCGGTCCATGCTTTGAAGGCGTGCGAGAAGTTGGTGACGTCGCTGTAGCCGAGTTCGGCGGCGACCTCACTGACCGACGTGGATCGGTCGAGCAGCCGTATCCGGGCACGGTCGAGCAGGGACTTCTGGAGGAGTTCGCGGAAGCTGGTTCCCTCCGCGGCGAGGCGGCGTTTCAGGGTGCTCGAGGAGATCGAGAACTCATCCGCGACTGACTGGATCGTCTTCACCCCTGGCCTGTCGTCCAACAGCTCCCGCACTCTGCGGGTGAAGTCCTGGGGGCCAGCCCGACGTTCGAGCGCCTGCTGGAGGTCAGTTATGGCGACTTCGTAGGCGAGTGGGTCGGGGAAGCGGCAGGCCGTGTGCAGCGTCCGTGCAGGGATATGCAGGTAGGACAAGGGGGCGTCGAAGACGAGCCGACCCCCTGGCCATGCCTCTCGAGACAGGACGCTCGGCTCCGGCCAGCGACTATGCATGGTCACCTCCGACGTGTCGCCGACCAGCAGGTCGATCAACCGCATGAGGGCCAGGCCGCAGTAGGTGACGACTAGACAGTCCAGGTCGGGTTCTCCTGCGTTCCCGGACAGCCGAATCGTCAGGTCCTCCGGCTGGCGATCGAACTGGGTGGTGACGGCCTTGGTGATAACCGGAAGATAGGTCAGCAGCTGCACGACCTCGGCGACGGTTCCTGCGCTGACCAGCGGCACGCTCATCGGCCCGAAGGACGTGAGCTGGGCCTGTTCCGCGCAGGCGATCCCCAGCCGGGTCGCCTGCTCGGCGTCGAGTTCGGGATAGACCTCGCGAAACCACCGCAGCGGTGCTTGCGCTTGGGTCTGAATCAGAGTCAGCTCGCCGGTTCCCTCGCGCGCCATGATGGCGCGGAACTCCTCCACGGCGTTCTGATCGATCGCTGAACTGCTCAGCAGTTGCACGAACACAAGAGATGGGACGCCTGGCTCGTCTCTCCACATGGCGATCCTCACGTGATCCGAACTCACAACAGGATGGCGCGGCTTCGACATGGCCTTGTCGGACGCCGACGACAATCATGAAGGAAGTGTCCGTCTTGTGGTCAAGAGTGGGGTAGTTGTCGATGGCAGTCGTTACTTTCGTGTCGCACGACGGGGAGAAGCACGAGGCGCCCCTCGAGGAGGGCTGCTCGCTGATGCAAGTCGCGACGAACAACGCCATTCCGGGCATCGATGGCGACTGCGGCGGAGAGGCCGCCTGCGGCACCTGCCACGTGATCGTGGATCCTGCCTGGGCCGACAAGGTCGGCCCGTCCGGTCCGGTGGAAGAGGAGATGCTGTCGATGAACCCCGAGCGACAGGCGACGTCTCGGCTGTCCTGCCAGATCAAGGCCTCCGAGTCATGGGATGGCCTGACCGTGCAACTGCCCGAATTCCAGATGTAGCAGGAGGTGTCGACGAGATGAAGATCCCTGAAGCAGTCAAGAGGAAGGTCGAGGCCGCCATCCCGCTGGATCGACAGGTCCAGGCCGCACACCTCTACGACAAGGGCCGACGCTGGCTGACCCGCACGAACGGGCAGAAGATGTTCGTCGAACGCCCGATCCCGCCGGTCGAAGAAGTCGCGCTCGAAGACATCGACCTCAGCAACCCGTTCCTCTACCGGCAGGGGCGCTGGGCCTCCTACTTCAAGCGCCTACGCGACGAGGCCCCGGTCCACTACCAGCCTCACAGTCCCTTCGGACCGTTCTGGTCGGTCACGCGTCACGCCGACATCATTGCGGTGGACAAGAACCACGAGGTCTTCTCCGCGGAACCTCTCATTGTCATCGGGGCGCCGCCGCGGTTCATGGACATCGCGATGTTTATTGCCATGGACCCGCCCAAGCACGACGTTCAGCGCCGCGCCGTCCAAGGGGTGGTGGCTCCGAAGAACCTCCGCGAGATGGAGGGCCTCATTCGCGAGCGCGTCAGGGACGTCCTGGACAACCTGCCCGTCAACGAACCCTTCGACTGGGTGAGCACCGTGTCGATCGAGCTCACCGCCCGCATGTTGGCGACGCTACTGGACTTCCCCTTCGAGCAGCGGCACAAGCTCGTCGAGTGGTCAAACCTGGCCACCTCGATGGAGCAGGCCAACGGAGGCCCCTCCGACAACGACGAGCTGTTCCGCGGCATGGTGGGCATGGCGCGTGGACTCAGCACATTGTGGCATGACAAGGCCGCCCGCCTCGCGGCCGGTGAAGAGCCCGGGTTCGACCTCATCACCATGCTGCAGAGTAATGAGAGCACCAAGGATCTGATCAAGCGTCCCATGGAGTTCGCCGGCAACCTGATCCTGCTCATCGTCGGGGGCAACGACACAACGCGCAACTCGATGAGTGGTGGCGTTCTCGCGCTGAACCAGTTCCCCGACCAGTTCGAGAAGCTCAAGGCCAATCCGGACCTGATCCCGAACATGGTCTCAGAGATCATCCGCTGGCAGACTCCGCTTGCCTACATGCGCCGGATCGCCAAGACCGACACCGTGCTCAACGGCCAGTTCATCCGTAAGGGTGATAAGGTGGTGATGTGGTATGCGTCCGGCAACCGCGATGAGACTGTGTTCGAGCGACCGGACGAGTTGATCATCGACCGGCCCAACGCCCGCAACCACATCGCTTTCGGGTTCGGCGTGCACCGGTGCATGGGCAACCGGTTGGCCGAGCTGCAGCTGCGGATCCTCTGGGAGGAGATCCTCCCGCGCTTCGAGAGGATCGATGTAGTCGGGGAGCCGGAATACGTCCAGTCCAACTTCGTTCGGGGCATCAGCAAGCTGATGGTCGAGCTCACCCCCAAGGGCGCCGGATGAGCTCAGCGCGCGCGGTGGTGGTGGGTGCCAGTCATGCCGGGGCGCAGCTGGTCACCAGCCTCCGCCAGGAGGGCTGGTCCGGTGAGATCGTGCTGGTCGGTGACGAGTCGGTGCTGCCCTACCAGCGACCTCCTCTGTCGAAGGCTTACCTCGCTGGCAAGTGCTCGCTGACGGAGTTGGCCATTCGCTCCCAGGACTTCTACCTCAAGCAGGGCATCGAGTGCCTGGACGCCTGCGTGGAGGAGATCGATCGTTCGGCTCGCCAGGTCCTGCTCAGCACGGGGGACAGACTGTCCTATGACGCCCTGGCTCTCTGCACCGGCGCACGCCCACGACGCCTGCGCGCCGCCGGCACCCAGCTCGATGGGGTGCACTACCTACGTCGGTCATCTGATGTGCAGCGGATCCGCGAGGACGCCATCCCCGGACGGCGTGCCGTCATCGTCGGTGGTGGCTACATCGGCCTGGAGACCGCCGCGTCGTTGCGCGCGCTGGGTCTTGACGTCACCGTGCTGGAGGCCGCAGACCGTGTCCTCGAGCGGGTGACCGCTCCTGAGGTGTCGGCATTCTTCACGCGCGTCCACCAACATGAGGGAGTCGACGTGCGGACGAGCGCATCGGTCGAGGCGCTGGTCGGTGACCACCGCGTCCGCGAGGCGGTCCTGGCGAGCGGCGAGCTTATGGCAGCCGATCTCGTGATCATCGGGGTCGGTATCGAGCCGACCACGGAACTGGCCGAGGCAGCCGGCCTGGCGGTGGACGACGGGATCTTGATCGACGCGCACGCGCGCAGCAATGATCCCACCATTGTGGCCGCCGGGGACTGCGCCTCGCAGGACATGCCACGCTACGGCCGACGGATCCGCCTGGAGTCGGTGCCGAGCGCGGTGGAGCAGGCGAAGGTGGCAGCGGCGACCATCTGTGGAACGGACAAGGAGGTCACGGCGCTCCCGTGGTTCTGGTCGGATCAGTATGACCTCAAGCTCCAGATCGCGGGACTCAACACGGGCTATGACGACATCGTCCTGAGCGGTGACCCGACCGCCGACCGCGATTTCACCTGCTACTACCTCCGGAAGGGCGAGCTGATAGCCGCTGACTGTGTCAACCGTCCCCGGGACTTCATGACCACCAAGCGCATGCTCGGCCAGGGGACCGCAGTCGATATGGCCGCCCTGACAGCAGAGGTTGCGGTGTGACGAAGGGGGCCGACCGCTGACCGTGGTCACCACCGAGGCACCGCCCAGTGCGGCGAACAAGGATGACTTGGATGTCGACAGCGTGGACGGCGATGGGGCTTCTGTCTAACATCCTGGGCGTCCGTGAATCGCGTCGGTTGCAGACGTGAGGCACGTCCCCAGAGACGCACGCGGTCCTGCATGGTGGCTGGTGTTGCTCGTTCGCAAACCGCTGCTGCTGGTGGCCAGGAGAGTGGACTGGCGCGGCACGGGACGCCTCGCCGAGACGGGAGGTGCGGTGCCGGCGGTCAGCCCTGTCTCCCGAACCGATCCGTTGTTCCCGGCGGAGATGATCCTGGACCAGAGGGCCGGACCCCCGGTCATAGCAAAGACGAGCCCGTTTCAGAGCAGAGCTGTCGGCTGGTGGTTTCGGCCGGCCGGCCACGTCGAGGTCGATCGTTCCAACAGCCGAGCTGGGCTCCGCGCTGCGGTCGAAGCCGTGGATCGCGCGCCCTCGTCGTCTACCCGAAAGGATCGATCACGAAGCGGCCGGAGGGAAGTCTGATGCCGCTCAAGGATCGGGTACTGTTCGCATCGCGCTGGAGACGAGACGTCAGCTCCATTGACTCCTGTTGCACAGTGGGGCGTGCAGACGATCGTGCCAGCCTACGAACGGAGGGTGGTGTTGGGCCGTCGTCGTCCGATCACGCTACTGGTCGGGGACCCGGTGCCATTCGAGTCGAGGACCTCCGAGAGTTGCCGACGACCACGGCAGTTGGTGCGGGATACTCGCGGGGCCTTGTCCAGTCGTACAGCGTCACGACCAGGGTTGCAGACGACCACGCACGGTAGCTTGATCTTGTCCAGATCGGTGACGGGAGTCGGTAGCGAGACAGAGATCGCTACCCTGTCTTTCATGCGGGCACACTCCATGCGTGAACGGTTCAGGGAGCACATGCGCTCGGCTGTCCTCGAGGCTGCCCACGACTTGATCATCGACCGCGGCTGGGACCGGGTGCGCATGGGGGAGGTGGCGGACCGAGCCGGGGTGTCGCGGGCAGCTCTCTACAAGGAGTTCGGTGACAAGGCCGGCCTCGGAGAAGCCGTCGTGCTTCGGGAAGCCTCACGCTTCCTGGAGGGCATCCAGGGGGCGCTGGAGGCGCACGTCGGCGATGCGAAGCGCGGCATCGCTGCAGCCGTCGACTACACCTTGGACGAGGCGGGGCGTAGCCCCCTGCTCAAGGCGGTGCTCATCTCCAACCGCGACCTGAATGGGGGGAGCCAAGCGTCCACGGGGATGCTCCCACTGCTCACAACTTCCGCGCGACTCCTCGACCTCGCCTCCGACACCCTGGCCGGATGGGTCGCGGAGAGTTACCCGAGTCTTCCCGAAAACGACGTCATCGACGCGGCCGACACCATGGTCCGCCTGACAGTCAGTCACCTGGCCCTGCCCAGATGGGACCGAACCGCGACAGCACGCAAGATCTCAGAGGTCGCGGTCCGGTTCCTCTCCCTCGAATCGTGACCTGCGCCGGATTGGCACGACGGGAGCAGTCTGAACTGAGCTCAGCGGCGTACTGCGTGTTCGTCTGCGCCCTGCTGCTGACGTAGCACCGTCTAGAGAACCTTGCCGGCGCTGTGCGGTGCAACTCGGCCACGAACTCGACCCGGGTAGGGCACTTGAAGTGGGCAAGCCGCTCCCGGGCGTACGCGATGAGCTCCTCGGCCGTCGTCTCGGCGGCGTTCTGGAGCGCCACGGTGGCCACTGGCGTCTCGCCCCAGTGGACGTCGGGGACGCCGACGACGGCCACTTCACGGACGGCCGGGTGCCGGTAGAGCTCCTGCTCGACGGTGTCTCCGACGGGCCCCAGCCAGGGTGCCGATCCGGGCGCCGTGTCCTTGAGCGTCTTCGGAGCCAGCACCGTCGCTGGCCTCAGCGCGGCCGTCCGCCGATCCATCCGTCGACGCAGCGCGCTTCTCCGCCGCGATCAGCGAGCTGGTCCTCGACGGTCTCGCGACACCTGGCAGTGGGACTGTCCGATAAGTTGATCAGATAGCCCCATCTGGAGTTCCTGGGCGGTGGAGACGCCGAGGGTACGGATCTTGCGGTACAGGGTGGCGCGGCCGATGCCCAAGATTCTCGCCGCTTGTGTCCGGTTGTTCCCGACGCTGGCTAGTGTTTCGATGATCAGTTCGCGCTCCGACTGCTCCATTACGGATAATTGTCGTTGGTGTGCACGTTTGAGCACCCAGGTCGGTAGGTGGTGCGGTTGGATCTCCTGGCCATGGCTGGCGTTGAGTGCGGCGGCAAGGGCGTCTCGTAACTCGGCGATGTTGCCCGGCCATGGGCTACGCATCAGGGCTTGTAGCGTTGGCAGGCTGCAGTGTGCGGTGGGTTGGCCGGCGAGTTCCGTGAGCAGGACCGACGTCAGGTCGGCGATGTCCTCGATGTGCTGGGCCAGCGGCGGCACCCACAGGTGGTGCGGGTAGGATGCGAGGGCTTGTTCGAGCCGCTCATGGGTGTGGGTCGTGGTTTGGGCGGTGACGATGAGTCGTCCGGTTGTCGATGCGGAGGCGGGATGGGGGCTCGTCGCCGCGAGGGCCCGCAGCTGCGCCTGCGCCTGTGTCGGAAGGTATTCGATTCGCCGTACGATGACGTTGTCGCCTTGCCCAAGGGTATCGTTGGTCCGGATGATCAGGTCCTTGGGTGCGGTCTCGGTGGGGTCGGCGGCGTTGAAAACGCGCAGTCCCCGGGCGGGGCTGGACAGTTCGTGCAGGTACTTGGCCAGGTAGAGCTTGCCTGTGCCCGGTTCGCCGGTGATCGCTACCGGATCGGGGAGCTGAGCCAGTTCCTGGATTCGCGTGGTGACGCGGCGCCACTGTGGGCTGCGTCCCGCTGGAGGTGTGCAGCCGGTGCCGGTGGGCGTCGCGGATGGGCGGTAGCCCGTGCTGAGGTGGCGAGGCCGGATCGGATCGAGGTACACCACGACCCCAGCGGGGTCGTGGGAGGCGGTCGTGACGGATTGGCACCGGACACGGTACCGCCCGTGCGTGAGGTCCACGCTTACTTCGGAGCGCTGGGTACGAGCCAACTGTGTGGACGCGTCCCAGAGTACCGCCTGGTCTTGGGGTGTGAGATTGCCGCTGGCGATGGGGTTGGTGAGGATCATGTTCGGGTTGAGGCCGAGTATGGCGCCTCGATGCAGACGGCGGGCACGGGTGAACGCCTCGACGAGGGCGACGTCGGCGGGGGACGACAGGTGGCTCAACCGGGTTTCGATGTGCTGTACCGATTCGGAGAGCAGAGCGGGGATGAGCGGGTTGTAGTCGTCAGCGAGGCAGGTGATGTCGAGAACTCCCTCGACGGCTCGGGTGACCGGGTTGTGGATGGGGACCCCAACGCACGACAGGTGGCGTAGGAAGTCCGCGTAGTGTTCTTCGCCGCGAACCGCGACCGTTCGAGCTTCCTCCAGGACTGTGCCTAACCCGTTAGTGCCGGCGTACTCCTCCGCGAAGGCGAACCCGGGGGCCGCGTATGCGTTGTCCAATGCACTGTACAGCGGCTTCTCGCCAACCCAGCGCCGCACGATCCTCGCCTGCCGGTCGGCGAGCAGGATGCTGGTGGAGGTGTCGGCCAGGGAACTGGCGAGACGTTCTACCACCGGCGTGGCCGCCTTCAGCAGTCGGCTGTCACTGTCGAAGTCCGGATCGTAGGGTAGTTCAGCCTTCTTGTCAGGGGCTATTCCGCAGGCTGCGGACCGGCGCCATGACAGCGCGATCTCGGCACGTACGGACAGCTGTGGGGACTCGCGGCGTGCCTCAGGTGTGGCCGTCCCGCCTGAGGCACGGCCACCGAGTGTGACTGAGGTGGGCTCCATTGCCTGCACTCCATCGTCCACGGGGGTGTGACGTGATGGTCCAACCAGAGTAGCGCGGAATCCCGTTGGCCCGATTGTCTCACTTTGAGACACAGGTCACCTTTGCTTGACGCGGCTTGAGTGGGCTCCGCCCAGAAGTCGTTGACCTGAACCTTCGGCCATCATGTGCCCGACACGCTGCGAAAACGCGCGGTCGATCCCTCGGCCAGACGCGAGGCAGGGTCGTCGTCTCACATTGATACGGCGTGCTCGTCCGCGTGGCGGGTAACAATCTGTTTCCACAGGTGAAACCTCGGCCAAACTCGCGAGATCGGACGAATGGAGTGTTTGTGGCTGATTCGAAGTGTGATTTGCGGTCTATCCTGCTCCCCGCGTCCGATTTGGAAAGTTCATTGGCCTTTTATCGAGATGGGTTGGGGCTCGGTGTCCGGATGCGGGATCGGGACGACTATGCCGAACTCTCCGCCGGGTCGATAAAGCTCGCCTTGGCGACTCCGGCTGACCATCCGGTGCCGGAGTCGGCGTTGCCGGTGTTCCGGAGCGACGACGTCTCGGTTGCGGTGTCCCGACTGCTGGCGGCCGGTGCGACGGTGTTGTCCGGGCCGGTTGAGGGGGCGCACGAGATTCGGGCGGTATTGCGGGACCCCAGCGGGAACCCTTTCGTGGTCTACCGAAGCCGGGCTTGACCAGTTAACCGATGTGAGGAGTAAGTCTTATGAAGGAGATTTTGTTCTACCTGCCGGCCGTGGGCAGTTATGACCAGATGAAGAAGGGCTTCGCTGGGGTCAACGACAAGAACTACCAGAACATGCTCTTCCAGATCACCAAGCAGGCGCAACTGGCTGACGATCTCGGGTACTGGGGCGTCGCGTTTACGGAGCACCATTTCCACATCGAAGGCTTCGAGGAGTCGAACAACCCGATCCTGCTCGATCTGTACATCGCGATGCAGACACAGCGGATCAAGGTCGGGCAGATGGCGAACGTGCTGCCGTTCCAGAATCCGATTCGGCTGGCCGAGGACCTCGCGATGCTCGACCAGATGACGCGCGGACGCTCCTTCGTCGGGATCGCCAGGGGGTATCAGAAGCGGTGGGCGGACGTGCTCGGGCAGACGTACCACGTCGGCGCCACGTCCTCCGACAAGTCGGAACGCGATGTGGCCAACCGCAAGCGGTTCAACGAGCACTGGGAGATCATGAAGGCGCTGTGGAGCGAGCGCACGACGTCTCTGAAAACCGAGAACTGGCAGGTTCCGCCGCCGGGAATCGATTTCAATCACGAAGCGGTGAATAATTTTGGCGGTGGCCAGGACGATCAGGGCGTGATCACCGAGGTCGGTATCGCCCCGAAGCCGTACCAGAAGCCGTGGCCGCAGGTGTTCCAGCCGTTCAGCTTCAGCGAGGAGTCCTTCCGGTTCTGCGCCCGCGAGGGCATCGTCCCGATCGTGATGAACACCAATGACGAGGTCATTTCTCGGTTGCTGGACGTGTATCAGGAGGAGGCCGAGGCGGCGGGTCGCGGAGCGCTCAAGCGCGGGGAGGGGGTGGGCATCTTCCGCGACGTGCTGGTGTCACGAGACGCCGATGAGGCCCATTACTGGGCCCGACGCGGTAATGGTTTCATCTTCCCAAACTGGTTCGGGCCGATGGGCTTTGCCGAGGTGATGCGGAATCCCGGCGAGACCGGCCAGATCGGGGCCGACTACGACACCCTGTGTGAGCGTGGTTTCGAGTTCGTCGGTACGCCTGACGACATCAACCGCCAGATCGAGAAGTTGGTGTCGCAGCACGACCCCGAGTATCTGCTGCAGTGGCAATACCCCGGCCCGGTGCCGCACGACGTGCAGATGCGCAGCATCGAGCTGTGGGCCTCCGAGATCGCTCCGAACTGGCTGTGAGGCACGTGACCGCCGCGGCCGGACCATTCCCCTCGCCGACCGGCCGCGGCGGCGGATCCCTCTGTCACAACAGGAGGCACTGATGAGCAGCCGCGTTCTACCGATAGATGTGGTGCGGGTTCCGCCCGGTCTGGAACCGCTCCGGGCCGAAGTACGTACGTTTCTCGATTCCGAGATCCGGCGAGGTGCGTTCACCCCACAATGTGACTCCTGGTTGACCGGCTGGGACGAGCCGTTCTCCCGGCGGCTGGCCGAGCACGGGTGGATTGGCATGACCATTCCGCGCCGGTACGGCGGGCAGGGACGGACGGTGCTGGATCGGCAGGTGGTACTTGAAGAGCTCCTCGCCGTGGGGGCCCCGGTGGCGGCGCACTGGATCGCTGACCGCCAGACAGCGCCCTCGCTGCTGCGCTACGGCAGCGAACAGCAGCGGGCGGAGTTCCTGCCTGAGATCGCGGCGGGACGCTGTTACTTCGCCATCGGCATGAGCGAACCTGACAGCGGCTCCGACCTGGCTTCCGTGCGGACACGAGCGGTCCGAGTGGCTGGCGGTTGGCGGCTGACCGGGACGAAGGTGTGGACCAGCGGAGCACATCGGGCGCAGTGGTTCTTCGTGCTCGCCAGAAGCGCACCGGATACCGGAGATCGGCACGCCGGGCTGAGCCAGTTCATCGTGAACCTGCGTGCCGAGGGTGTCACCGTACGGCCGGTCCGGCTGCTCACCGGTGAGCACGAGTTCAACGAGGTACAGCTGGACGGAGTGTTCGTCCCGGATCGGTACGTGCTGGGTGAGATCGGCAGCGGTTGGGGCCAGGTCACCTCTGAGCTGGGTTATGAACGCAGCGGACCGGAACGCCTGCTCACCACCTTCCCCCTGCTCGCCGCGCTCGTCTCCGAGGTACGCCGACGCGCGGACCGAGACCCGGCGGCGGTCGCCGAGATCGGCGCGCTCACGTCCCGCCTGCTCACCCTGCGGCAGTTGTCGTTGTCTGTCGCCGGAATGCTCGCGGCGGGCAAACCCGCCGACGTGGCCGCCGCGCTGGTCAAGGATCTGGGCACCCGGTTCGAACAGGAGGTGGCCGAGCGGGCGCGGATGCTCGCCGACGAGATGCCGGATCCGGACGCGGCGCTGGGCACGTTCACCGGCCACCTTGTTCGCGGTCTGCTTCATTCCCCCGGATACACCCTGCGCGGTGGCACCAACGAGGTGCTGCGCGGGGTCGTCGCCAAGGCGTTGGAGCGCGCATGAACGAGGAGTTGCACGCGATCGCGGCGACCGCGGCTCAGATCTGCTCGGAGTGGACGCCGGAGGCCGCGGCCCGGTACTCAGGCGGGTGGGCTGACGAGGTATGGGACTCCTTGACAAAGGCGGAGTTCACCGTGCTGCCGGTGCCCGAGTCCTCTGGTGGGGCCGGGGCGGGGCTGGCCGAGGCCGCCGTCGTGGTGCACGAGATCGGACGCGCCGCGGTGCCGGTGCCATTGGCGGAGACGGCGCTGTTGGCAGGGTGGCTACTGGCCGCGGCCAGCCGGACGGTTCCGACCGGTCCGCTGACCGCGTCGGCGACCACGGACATGGCAGTCGACCGATGCCCCGGGGGGTACCGGTTGACGGGGAAACTGTCCAGGGTTCCCTACGGCCACCTGGCCGAGCGGGTCGCGGTGCTGCTTGACCGTGCCGAGCCGCTGGTGGCGATCCTGGACTCGCCGAGGGAAGCGTGGGAACGTGGCCGTAACCTGGCCGGAGAGCCCCGGGATACTTTGCTGCTGCAGGACACTTTCGTGCCGGGCGAGGACGTCACCGAAGTGGACGCCACGATCTCCGGCAGGGCATTTCGGGTTCGCGGTGCGCTTGGCCGGGCACTGCTGCTCAGCGGGGCCATGGAAGCCGCACTCGATTCGACGATCACCTACGCCGGGCAGCGGGAGCAGTTCGGCCGCCCGATTTCCCGGTTCCAGGCCGTCAGCCATCACCTCGCGGCGATGGCTGAGGAGGCGGCGGCCAGCACCACGGTCGCGATGTCGGCCGCCACAGCTGGTCAGCAACCGGACTGGATCCTCACGGCAGCGGCCAAGGCGCAGGCCGGTCGTGCCGCGGGCGTGGTGGCGCGACTGGCCCATCAGGTACACGGCGCGCTTGGCTTCACCGACGAGCATCCGTTGCGGCTGATCACCACCCGCTTGTGGTCATGGCGCGACGAGTTCGGCAATGAGCGGTTCTGGGAGCGGGAACTCGGCGCGGCTGCCTGCGCCGCACCAGATCTGTGGACGCTTGTGACCGACCCGGCGGAGGTGCGCGCAAATGGCTGACCTGGAGTACTCCCGGGCTGACGCGGTCGCCACCATTCTGCTCAACCGCCCCGAGCGGAAGAACGCCTTCACCCTTCAGATGGTGCGTCACTGGGCGGACGCGCTGCACGAGGCGGCCAAGGACGATCAGGTGCGGGCGGTCGTGGTGCGCGGTGCAGGCGGCGCGTTCTGCTCCGGTATCGACCTCGACGAGTTGACCTCCGTGGATCCGGCGCCGCTGTCGCGTCGGCGGATGCTCACCGACGAGGTACACCGGGTGGCACGCGCCCTGGAGGACCTGGACAAACCGGTGATCGCGGCGGTACAGGGGACCGCGGTGGGCGCCGGTCTGGACATGGCGCTGATGTGCGACATCCGTCTGGTCGGCGAGTCGGCCCGGTTGAGCGAAGGCTACATTCACGCGGGCCTCATCCCAGGCGATGGTGGCTGCCTGTGGCTTCCCCGGCTGGTCGGCGTTGCCCGCGCACTCGAACTCCTGCTCACCGGCGACGTGGTAGACGGCCCGAGGGCGGAGCGAATCGGACTCGCCAACCACTGCTACCCCGACGGCGAATTGCTCACCCGCACCTACGAGCTGGCCGCCCGCCTCGCGGCACTGCCCCCGGTGGCGGTCGGCTTCATCAAGCGTGCGACATACGAGTCGTTGCACCTGGACGCGCGAACGCACTTGAACATGATCGCCTCACACATGGCCGTCGTGCAATCCACGGAGGACTCGGCCGCGACGTTGGCGGCGCTGCGCGCCAAGCGGAAAACAGGTGTCAAACGATCCGAGCCCAAACTCCCAGAGTGAAACGGTGTCGACGAATGCGACAGATGCAATGTCACGAGCGGTCCGCGCGGCCGATCCAGGTGTCCGGCTCCCAGAACACCGACGAGGCCGACACGGCGGTGCGCGCGGCGGTGGCCGCCTTCGCCCGGGGCGAGTTCGTCGTCGTGATCGACGATGAGGATCGCGAGAACGAGGGTGATCTGATCATCGCGGCGGAAACCGTCACCAGTGCACAGATAGCCTTCCTGGTGCGCCACACGAGCGGCCTCGCCTGTGTGGCCATGGACGGGCAACGGCTGGACCAACTCCGCCTGGAACCGATGGTGGCCATGGGCGACGATCCCCGTGGCACCGCGTTCACCGTCTCGGTGGATCTGCGCGAGGGCACCACCACTGGCATTTCCGCCGCAGACCGAGCGTCGACAATCCGGGCACTGAGCGACCCGGCGGCCGGTCCGCACGACTTCACCCGGCCCGGCCATGTTTTCCCGCTTCGCGCTCGGCCCGGCGGCGTGCTCAAACGGGCTGGGCACACCGAGGCCGCAGTAGACTTGGCGCGGCTGGCCGGGAAGCGACCCGCCAGCGTGCTCGCTGAGATCGTCAACGACGACGGCACGGTGGCCCGCAGGCCACAGCTGGCCGCCTTCGCCCGACGTCACGGGCTCACCGTGCTCACCATCGCGGATCTGATCCGCTACCGTCAGCGCACCGAGCGCCTCGTCGAACGCACATCGCAGGCACCGTTGCCGACACCCTACGGCACCTTCGACGCGTTCTGCTACACCTCCCTGCTCGACGGCACCGAGCACCTCGCCCTCGTGGCGGGGGACGGCGCGAACCGCGACGAGGTCCTCGTCCGCGTGCACTCCGAGTGCCTCACTGGCGACGTCCTGGGTTCCGCGCGTTGCGACTGCGGGGAGCAACTACGCCAGGCGTTGCGCGAAATCGCCGAGGCAGGCAGCGGTGTCCTGGTGTACCTGCGAGGTCAGGAAGGCCGCGGCATCGGGCTCGGGCACAAGCTCCGTGCCTACACCCTGCAGGACCAGGGATTGGACACCGTCGACGCGAACCTGGCCCTTGGCCTGCCGGTGGACAGCCGCGAGTACGGTGTGGGGGCTCAGATCCTGGCCGACCTCGGCGTCCACTCGATTCGCCTGATGACCAACAATCCGGCCAAATACTCGGGGCTTTCGGGCTACGACATCACGATCGCGTCGCGCGTACCGCTCATCGTCACGGCCGGTGAGCACAACGCCGCCTATCTGATGACCAAACGAGACCGGCTGGGACACCGGCTGGATCCGGTCGGCGGCACGCCGACAACCGCCCGGGAGCAGTCGCAGCCATGACCGAGACCACCGCACGCGGCCAACAGGGCCCTCCGGCGCATGAGACGTTCGCGGCGCAGTTTCGCGATGCGATGTCCCGGTTCCCCAGCGGAGTCACCATCGTGACCACGACCGACCACTGCGGAGCGCGGTGGGGATTCACCGCGAGCGCCTTCTGCTCCGTATCCGCGGAACCGCCGCTGGTGCTGGCCTGTCTGGCCGTCTCCGCCGACAGCTACCGTGCCTTCCGCACCTCAAGCAAGTGGGTGGTCAATATCCTCGGCGAAGAGCATGCTCCCCTGGCGAAACGGTTTGCCACCAAGGGAGCGGACAAGTTCGCCGGTGGCGAATTCGACACGGACGCCGACGGTCTGCCGGTGTTGCCAGAGGCGGTGGCCTCCCTGGTGTGCCGGACGCAGGCCCGCCACCCGGCCGGTGATCACGTGATCCTCATCGGCGAAGCGGTCAACGTGCGGCTGCGCGATCACACCCCCCTTGTCTACTACGCCCGGGACTTCGCCCGGCTTTCCGCCTGACAGCGAGGCGGAAAGCCGGTACACCCGGCACCGAGTTCGAAGGGAGAGCAGCGTGGACAGTCTCATGATGGACCGGCCGCTGCAACTGAAGACGCTGTTGTGGCGCGCGGAACGGCTCTTCGGGCACAAACAGATCATCACGCGGCGCGACGACGGCTACCGCCGCTATACCTACGCCGAATTCGGGAAGCGAGTTCGGCGGCTGGCTGACGCGCTGAACCGGCTCGGCGTACGCACCGGTGACCGGGTGGGCACGTTGGGCTGGAACACCGACCAGCACTACGAAGCCTACTTCGCGGTGCCCTGCATGGGCGTGGTGCTGCACACCATCAACATCCGGCTATCCCCGGACCAGATCGGGTACGTCATCGAACACGCCGGGGACAGCGTGCTCCTGGTCAGTCCTGAACAGCTGCCGATGCTGGAACAGATCCGCGACCGGCTCACCAATGTGAAAGCAGTGGTCGTGTTCGGGGATGGCCCGCCGCCGACGACCGCGCTGGGACCGGTCTACGGGTACGAGGAGTTGCTCGCCGACGCCGACGAGGAGATCGAGTTCCCCGATGTTGACGAGGACAGCCCAGCCGGAATGTGCTACACGTCGGGCACCACCGGGGAACCCAAGGGCGTGGTGTACAGCCACCGCAGCACCGTGCTGCACGCCCTGATCCTGTGCCTGCAGGGATCGATCGGCGTCGCCGAGCGGGAGACCTATCTCCTGGTGACGCCTATGTCCCACGTCAACTCGTGGGGCATGCCGTACGCCTGCGCCCTGCAAGGAGCATCGCTGGCGTTGCCGGGAACGCAGCCACGACCGCACCACTACCTGGAGATCATCGAGCACGCCCGAGTCAGTGTCTGCGTCGCCGCGGTGACGGTCGGCATGCTCATGCGCCAGGAACTCGAATCCGGACGGCAATCCTACGTTCTCGACTCGCTGCACACCTTGTGGCTGGGCGGCCAGGCGCCCCCGATCGGCGAGATACGGTGGTGGCAGCAAGCACACGGCGTGCACGTGTGCCAGGGCTGGGGCATGACCGAGGCGTCGCCGCTGCTCACCTTCACCACCCTCACAAGCCAGTTCACCGACCTCGACGACGAGGGGAAGTTCCGCCTGCTCGGCACCCAAGGCCAGCCGATGCCGCTCGTGGAGATCAAGCTGGTCGACGACCACGGCGAAGAGCTGCCCTGGGATGGCAAACACGCCGGGGAGATCCTCGCGCGCTCCCCCTGGGTGGCCCGCGCCTACTACCACGACACACGTTCCCAGGACAGCTTCGCTGGTGGCTGGTTCCACACCGGCGACGTCGGCGTCATCGACCAGAACGGCTACCTGTCGCTGGTCGATCGCGTCAAAGACCTGATCAAAAGCGGTGGCGAATGGATCTCGTCAGTCGATTTGGAGAACGCACTCATGGGGCATCCGGAAGTCCGGGAAGCCGCGGTGGTAGCCGCACCGGATCCGGTCTGGCTGGAGCGACCGATCGCCATCGTCGCCACCAACTCGCCGGTGGCGTCCGACGATCTCACCGAATTCCTCCGTGAGAAGTTCCCCAAGTTCTGGTTGCCGGACCGCTTCGTGTTCGTCGACGAGGTACCCAAGACCGGAGTCGGAAAATTCGACAAGAAGCTGCTCCGTCAACAAATTGCCGCCGGAAACAACCACAGCACGGACAAGACCCCCTGACGCGAAACCAAGTCAAGACGACACCAAGGAGAAACGACATGAACACGGGAACAGCCAACCGGATGTGGGCTTTGCCGGGGGCGGAATTCACACTCGACACCGGCATCATGATCGTCAACGGGCAGGGGCAGGTCACCATTCCGGTACCGTCCTTTCTCATCGAACACGACCGGGGGCTGGTCCTGTTCGACACCGGCATCGCGTTTGAGGCGGCCAAGGACCCGCACGCCGTCTACGGCGACCTCGCGGACGTCGTCGGACTCGCCTACGGACCGGAGGACCGTGTGGACCGGAAACTCGAGGCGCTTGGCTACAAGCCCTCGGCCATCGATCACGTGATCGTCTCGCACGCGCATTTCGACCATGCCGGCGGCATCCGGCTCTTCCCCGACGCTCAGCTGTACATCGGTGAAGGCGACCTGCCCTACTCGTACTGGCCGTTGCCCGCGGCCAAACCCTTCTTCCGGACCGCGGATTTCGACACGACGCGTGACTGGAAATGGAACCAGCTCTCGACGGATCATGACCTGTTCGGCGACGGCAGCATCGTCATCCACCGCATGCCAGGTCACACCCCCGGCAACACTAGCGTGCTGGTGCGGCTGCCCAACCAGACGTTCCTGCTCACCGGTGACACCGTCCACCTCCGCCAGGCCCTCACCGAAGACCTTCCGATGCCGTCGGACTACAACACCTTGCAGGCGGTCCGCTCGATCCGTCGCCTCAAGCAGCTCGCGAGGGCGCACGATGCCACGGTGTGGATCTCCCACGATCCCGAGGACTGGGCGACGCTCAAGCACGCACCCGCTTGCTACGACTGACACCATGGCTGTTCTCGTCGAATACTCGTGCACGTCGTGCCGTGCACGACACGAAGCATGGGTGGAACACCCAATCCCCGCGGCCACCAGCTGCGTGCGGTGCGCGCGCCCAGCACGCCGCCGGTTCGGAGGTGCGCTGTTGCGCGGTACACCCTCAACCGACGTCGCCCGGCAGCCTGGCGGCACAAGCTGCCAGCACGGACCAAGCATCCCCGGTGCTTGCACGCTCCTCCCGACAGCGGCACGCTCACTGGCCGCACGCGCTCGCGGGGACAATCGAGCTCTGGAAGCGGAGATCGCCCACCAGGAAGCCGCCATCGCCGCGGGAACGCTCGACCCCACCGCGACGCCGGTCACGCCGTACCACGGCCACCAGCCGCCGCCGACTACCGCTCCCAGAAACGACTCCTCACCAGGACCCGGCGTGTAGCGAAACGGAACCCTTGCGACTCACCGCGGGACCGCGCCGCCAGTAGGCCTGTCGCCTGTTCCGCGGGCCCCGCAACAGGCCTGGCGAGAAAGGAAGAATACATGTTCGAGGGCCGGATCGCGCAATTCAACGCACCCGAGCAGCCATTTGAGCTGCGGCGCGTCGCGCTACCGTCGATTGGACCGGACGAAGTGCTGGTGAAGGTACACCGAGCCAACATCTGCGGCTCAGACCTGCACGCCTGGCACGGTTCGTTCGTCACCCGCGGGCTCGGCGGGACGCTACCAACCGTGCTCGGCCACGAGATGGTCGGTTCGGTGGCCGCAACCGGCGAACGAGTCACCGAGGACTCCAACGGCGCGCCGGTGCAGACGGGCACACGGGTGGTTTTCCCCTACTTCTTTCCCTGCCACCGGTGTCGGAGCTGCCTGGCGGGACGGCGCGTGTCCTGTCAGAAGCTGACGATGGCCATGCTCGGCGACGCCAGCAGACCACCCTACTTCGTTGGTGGCTACGGTGACTACTTTCTGCTCCCCGCCGGCGCGGTGCTCTACACCGTGCCGGACACGCTGCCTGACGAAGTGGTGTCGGGGGTCAACTGTGCGCTGTCGCAGATGATCTACGGACTGGAGCGAGCCGACCTGAGCTTTGGCGAACGCGTCATCATACAGGGGGCCGGCGGGCTCGGGCTGTTCGCGACGGCGGTTGCCCGCGCCCGCGGGGCCGCGCAGGTCATCGTGGTCGACGCGGTCCCCGAGCGGTTGGAACTGGCCCGCGCATTCGGAGCTGACGAGGTGATCAGCCTCGCTGATCATCCCGATCCGGCGGATCGTATCCGGCGGGCGCGCAAGTTGACCGACGGCGGCGCGGACGTGGTGGTAGAGGTGGTCGGCACCCCGGCCGTGGTGCCGGAAGGCCTGAAGATGCTCGCCCAGAGCGGCCGGTACCTGGAAGTCGGCAACATCAACATGGGACAAACCTACGCAGCCGACCCATCCCGGCTGGTCACCGCGAACAAGAGCATCATCGGCGTCTCGCTGTACGAACCCACAGCGCTGAGCCAAGCGCTCTCCTTTCTCGCGGCCAACCAGCACCGGCTCCCGCTGGACCAGTTCGCCACCACGACGTTTCCCCTGGAAGACATCAACGCGGCGTTCGCCGCAGCGGACAGCCGCAAGGTCGTGCGCGCCAGCATCGTGATGTGAGACCACAGCAACGACCATCGACCGGGAAGGCCGCAGCATTGGACCAGCACGACAGAACACAGCACTACATCGGCGGGCAATGGGTGCAACCCAGCGGGACAGACCGCATCGCCGTGGTCAACCCGGCCACCGAGCAGGTCATCGGACACGTGCCGGCCGGAACCGTCGACGACGTCGACCGTGCGGTGACAGCGGCGCGGAACGCGTTCGATCCCGGTGTGTCCATGGCCGAGTGCCGAGACCGGGTGGCCCGGCTGGTCGCGGCACTGGAGCCCCGACTGCCGGACATCGCCACCACCATCGGACAGGAGATCGGCGCGCCACTGAAGGTGCAGCGCGGTGTGCAGACCGCCGTGCCCATGGCGATCGCCAGCAGCTATCGGGACCTGCTCGAGGAAACGAACTTCGAAGAGCAGGTCGGCAACTCATTGGTGATCCGGGAGCCCTACGGGGTGGTCGGGGCCATCACACCGTGGAACTACCCGCTGTATCAGGTGGTCGCGAAAGTGCTGCCGGCTGTCGCGGCGGGATGCACCGTCGTCCTCAAGCCAAGCGAGGTGGCGCCCCTGTCGGTGTACCAGTTCGTGGAGGCGGCACACGAGGCTGGCCTACCGCCGGGAGTCCTGAACCTGGTGACGGGATATGGACCAGAGGTCGGCGAGGCGGTAGCCGGTCATCCCGGAGTCGACCTCGTCTCCTTCACCGGTTCGACGGCGACCGGCAGGCGCGTCGCCTCGATCGCCGCGGACACCATCAAGAAGGTATGCCTCGAACTCGGCGGAAAGTCCGCCAACATCATCCTCGACGACGCCGACCTCGACACCGCCGTCAAAGTCGGCGTGGGCAACGCATTCCTCAACTCCGGCCAGACCTGCGCGGCATGGACCCGGATGCTCGTGCCCGAATCACGCTACGACGAGGCGCTCCTGCTCGCCCGCCAGGCCGCACAACGCTACACCGTCGGAGACCCGTTCGACCCAGCGACCAGACTCGGCCCGCTGGCCTCACAGACCCAGCAAGCACGCGTCCGCGGGTACATCGAACGTGCCGTCGCGGACGGAGCCCGACTCGTCACCGGCGGCCCCGAGCCCGCACGCGAGCGCGGCTACTTCATCGCCCCCACCGTGCTCGCCGACGTGCACAGCGCCTCCGAACTAGCACAACAGGAAGTCTTCGGACCAGTACTGGCCGTCATGAGCTACCGCGATGACGACGAGGCACTCCGGATCGCCAACGACACGATGTACGGGCTCTCCGGCGCCATCTGGTCGGCGGACCACCGGCGCGCGATCGCCCTCGCCCGCCAGATACAGACCGGGCAGCTCGACATCAACGGCGCCCCCTACAACCCACGCGCACCATTCGGTGGCTACAAGAAGTCCGGCATCGGCCGCGAACTCGGTCCCGCCGGCCTCGAGGAATATCTCCAGACAAAATCAGTCCAGCTGCCGGACTCGGTCATCAGCCAGCAAGAGTAGTAGGGAAATCTCAGGTTTTCTGGCGCAGCCCAAAATAGAGACATTCCAGAGTTTGTCGCACCGTGGCCATGAAGGCAGGCCGCAGTGTCTGCGCCGAGTACCGTGCGCGTCACGAGCTGCCGTCGCTTCCTCGTGTCACACCGGGGCGTCGAAAATCTCCTCCGCGCGTAGACCACTGGTGTCTCGGGCCGAGTGAGTGTGTTGGATGGATGCGGCCGACCAGGATCGTATGGTCGCCGCCCCGGGTAACGCGCCTCGACCCGCACTCAACCGTCGCCACCGCATTCTGAAGGCGGGGCGTTCCAAGTACGCCCTCCTTTCGTCGCAACCGAACGGCGAAGCCGGTATGGCGCGGGCCTAGGATGCTGACGGCGAACCGGTGGGTGCGCCCGAAGGCGGAGTGACAGTCGGCCGACCTGTCGAGGCATACCAGAACAAGCGGGGACTGACGGACGGGGCCCGCGAACGCGCTCGCGGTGAAACCCAGCGACGGCCGGCCGCGTCGACGGTGGTGACTATCGTGACCCGCTGGGGAACTGGCTCGTGGCTTCCCGGAACAGCCCTTCGTCCACAAGCAGACCGCACTCACTCATGTCGCTTCTCCGGCGGCGACGAGGGTGAGGCCGAGCAGGTCCCCATCTTTCCTGCTTCGTTCGCGGGTACCGAATGTTGTGCGACGTGTGCTCGCACACCACGGGCACCCCTTCGACGATCCCTATTCCATATCCCGCGCCCTGCGCATTTGGCAGGGTCGTTGGTGAGCCGAGCCGGGGTCTGTCAAGAAGCTGGTGTAACTGATCTTGTCGGTTCTACTTCTTGTTCGTG
>NZ_JAKGSD010000074.1 GCF_021654135.1 Amycolatopsis tucumanensis
TGGAGCTGCCCCGGATCCGGTCCGAGCGGCCCGCGTTCGAGCTGCACTACCCGCATCTCGTCGAGCGCCTGCACGCGGAAGGGCACATCACGCTCTCCGGGCGCGCGCTGTCGGATCCCCATGCCACCCCGGCTCCCTCGGAGCAACTCGCGGATGCCGTCGAAGGCAAGCGCGGCGACGACGAGAGCAGCGGCTCCTCATCGGCCTGACCGGAGAACGGCGTCTCCCAGAGCCCGGCAGAACATCTCGACTTCGTCGACGGTGTTGTAGTAGTGCACCGAGACACGGACCACTTCCGCCAGTCCCCGGGCCTCCATGTCCCACCGGGTCGACGGGGCCCGGGACACGCTGACGTTGATCCCGCGTTCCGCCATCGTCGCCTTCACCGCATCCGCCGGTAGCGCATCGACGGTGCAGGACACGATGCCGCACCGTTGAGCCCCGATGTCACGGACGCGCACACCAGGCAGCTCCGAGAGCCGGTCCCGAAGATCCTCGGCGAGGCCGGTGACGCGGGCGCGAATCGCGTCGATGCCCCAGCCGAGCGCGTAGTCGATGGCCGTTCCCAGGCCGATCTTCGCCGCGTAGTTGCACTCCCAGGACTCGAACCGGCGGGCGTCGTCCCGCATCCGGTAGCCGGTCCGGCTGACCCAGGTCGCGGCGTGCAGGTCCAGCATCGGTGGCCGCAATTCGGACAGCCGCGCTGCGCGGACGTAGAGCAGGCCCGTTCCGCGTGGTCCGCGCAGGTACTTCCGCCCGGTCAGCGACAGCATGTCGCACCCGATCTCGTTCACATCGAGCGGGAGCTGGCCGGCCGACTGGCACGCGTCCAGCAAATACAGGACCCCGGCCTCGCGCGCCACCCGCCCCACTTCGACGGCCGGGTTGACCAGACCGCCATTGGTGGGAACGTGGGTCAGCGACACCAGGCGCACCCGTTCGTCGATCATCTCGCGCAGGTGCGCGACGGAAAGCTGCCCGGACTCATCGTTGGGCACGACGTCAATCCGGACTCCGTACCTCTCGGCCACCTGCAGGTAGGCGATGAAGTTGCTGGCGTACTCGGCCTCGCTGGTCAGGATGCGGTCACCGTGCCGGAACGGGATCGAGTAGAACGCCAGGTCCCACGCCCGGGTGGCGCTGTCGACCACCGCGATCTCGGCTGTTGAACAGCCGAGCAGGCGCGCGGCCGAGTGGTACACGCCGTCCACGGCCTCCGCGGCCGCAGCGGCCGCCTCGTAACCGCCGATGCGGGCCTCGAGCTGCAGGTGACCGATCACGCTGTCCAGAACCGGTTGCGGCATCAAGGAGGCGCCGGCGTTGTTGAGGTGAACCACGGTCTCGCACCCCGGCGTCTCCTTCCGGGCCGTGTCGATGTCGAATGCGAGTGTGCTCATACCGCCTCCTCACCCTGCCGCGGCAGGGGAGCCGACACCGGTGCCGCGGCGTGCTCGACCAGCCGGAGGAATGAGCGTGCCCGTTCCTGGGCGGGCCGGGTGAAGAAGGCGTCCGGCGCCGCCTCCTCGACGATGACGCCTCCATCCATGAAAACGATGCGGTCGGCGACCTCACGCGCGAAGTGGGTTTCGTGGGTGACGATCACCATCGTCATCCCCTCCCCGGCCAGCTCCTGGATGACGTCGAGGACCTCGGCGTGCAGTTCCGGGTCGAGGGCCGAGGTGGGCTCGTCGAACAGCACCACCTCCGGCTCCATGGCCAGAGCCCTGGCGATCGCCACCCGCTGCTTCTGCCCGCCGGACAGTCGTGACGGGTATTCGTCGCGCTTGTCCGCGAGCCCGACCCGGGCCAGCAACCGCTCCCCCAGTGCGACCGCCTCGGCCGCAGGCAGCCGGCGGACCTGGCGCGGGCCCTCGATGACATTGCCCAGGGCCGTCATGTGCGGGAACAGGTTGAACTGCTGGAACACCATTCCGGTTCGCCGCCGTGCGCGCTGCGCCAACCGGCGGGCGGACCGATCCCGTGGTCCACCGCAGTCGAACGCGCAGTCGCAGATCCGCACCCGGCCCGCGTCCGGTTCCTCCAACAGGTTCATACATCGAACGAGCGTCGTCTTGCCCGAACCGGAGGGGCCCATGAGCACGACCACTTCGCCCCGTTCCACGGACAGATCCACCCCTCGGAGCACGTCCACCTCGCCGAACTTCTTGCGGACGCCGGTGATCTCGATGGTCGGTTCGCTCATCGTCAGTACGCCCTTCCCAACCGCTTTTCCAGCATGCCCTGCCCGACGGACAGGACGGTGTTGATCAGCCAGTACATGGCTCCGGCGAGGAGAAACGCCTCCA
The DNA here is from genome assembly GCF_021654135.1 of Amycolatopsis tucumanensis. Taxonomy (GTDB): domain Bacteria; phylum Actinomycetota; class Actinomycetes; order Mycobacteriales; family Pseudonocardiaceae; genus Amycolatopsis_E; species Amycolatopsis_E tucumanensis. The sequence continues at coordinate 2,307 of NZ_JAKGSD010000074.1, forward strand.
TGTACCGGAAACTCGCGTTGCCCACGCTTTCCGCGACCCGGGTCAGCTCCACCACCGTCACCGCCGAGGCCAGGGAGGTGTCTTTCATGAGAGCGATGAAGCGACCTCCCACCGCCGGTGTCGCGATCCGGATCGCCTGCGGGAACACGATCCGGCGGAAGGTCCGCCCGTACGGCATGCCGATCGAGGACGCGGCCTCCCACTGTCCTTTGTCGACACCGAGGATTCCGCCGCGGAAGTTCTCGCTCAGGTAGGCGGCCGAGAACAGTGTCAGCGCCAGGATCGCCGACGGGATGGGTTCCAGCTGTACTCCCAGCTGCGGCAGGCCGAAGTAGATCACCATGATCTGGATCAGCAGCGGCGTACCCCGGAAGACCGAGACGTAGGTGATCGCCACGGCTCGCAGTACCCGGATGCGGGAGATCCGGGCCAATGCGATCAGAGCACCGAGGACCGACCCCAGGACGAACGAGGCCACGCCGAGCAGGATCGTGACCCCGAATCCGCGCAGCAGCATCGGAAAGGCATTTGTCAGTAGGTCCATGACTTCCTCCACACAGCGCAGGGGCGATGGCCTCAGTTGGTGGGCAGCGCCTTGAGTTCGGACGCCATGTCGAGCCCGCCGAGCCACTGCCGGGAAATGCGGGTCAACGTCCCATCGGCGATCATGTCGTTGATCGCGCGGTCGACCTCGCGTTTCAGCGCGGGTGAGTCCTTGCGGAAGGAGATGCCGTTGACCTCCGCCTCCAGCAACGGCCCCGCCGGCTTGACGGCCAGCCCGTTCTGGCTGGCCAAGTAGCTTCCCTGGAAGCGGGAAACCAGCATGGCGTCGGCATTGCCCCGGGACAGATCGGTGAGACCGAGCGTGGCGTTGTCGTAGGTCTTGACGCGGACGTCCGGGATCTTGTCGGTGGCGAACTTGTGCTGGGTGGTGCCGGCCGAGACCGCGACGGTCTTGCCGCGCAGATCGGCCAATGAGGTGATCGTGGTGTCCGAAGCCGGGACGAAGATCGAAATCCCGTTGACCTCGTACGGCGTGGAGAAGTCGACCTGCTGCTTGCGCTCGTCGGTGATGGTCTGGCCGGAGATCACCATGTCGAATCGGCCTGCCTTGATCCCCTCGATGAACGTCTGGAAGCTGGCCTGCACGAACTCGACCTTCCCGATTCCGAGGCGGCGAGCCAGCTCGTGGGCGACATCGACGTCGTATCCAGCAGGCGCACCGTTGGGGCCGACGAAGTTCCACGGTGGATTCGCCTGGGTCAGCGCGACCCGCAGGGTGCCGCTACCGCGCACGTTCTCCAGGACGTCACCTGAGGCCCGGTTCGAACATCCGAGCAAACCACCCGCGGACGCGAGCGCAACAGCGGACAGGATCGTTCTCCGGGACAGCTGGACCTGTGACCTTCGCATAACGTCTCCCTCACTCATGGGGACCGTGGCGGTGAGGTGTCATCGACAACCTCGTACCGCCGCTGCGTACATGCACGTCACTCGAGTGAGTGAAACTGTATGCCCCCATAGGGTATGCGTCAACGGACGATCACCCGGATGCGCCGGACGTAACCGAGCCGCAACAAGAGGCCACGGCCCGAAACCACGTGAACCCGAAAGAGAAAAGTAATACTAATAGTCTTAGTAAGCCGCCGGGCTGTCGGCTCAGATCGCGCGCGAGGGCCTGGAACCGAGACGAGGTACAGACCAGGCGCCGCACTTCGGAACGGCGCTCACGGCGAGGTCAAGCATCCGGAGCATCCCGGATTAAATGGACGTCGTGCGCTCGACTTCGGACGCGGCGGCGACTCCGCGGCCGGAGTGCAGCCCTAGCACGTTGATCAAGGCGATCGTCTCAGCGGCCGGACTGGCCGAGGAATGCGCCGCAAACGCCAGAGGACAACCGTCGGCGAGGTGTCCCCGCGCAGGCGCCAGCGCGATCGTTGCTGGCGAGCCAGGCGTCGAACCTCACGTCCCTGCAGCGGTCGCTTCGCGCCAGGCGGCCCCTGGCCGCCGCAGTGTCGTCGGACCACCGCCTCCAGGGGCGATTCCTTTTGCGCGGGGCGGCAGAGGCGGTCACAAGAACAGGTGGTGAACCTGTACGGCTGCGTCCGCGTTGCGGGCCTCGGCCGGTAGTGTCCCGTCACCCGCCGCTGACGTCGGCACCCCGCTCCTGCAGCCAGGCGAGCGGGTCCACTTTCTTGCCACTCGGCGACCACACTTCGAAGTGCAGGTGCGGTCCGGTCGAGATCCCCCGGTTGCCCACCTCGGCGATCACCTGGCCGCCCTGCACCCGCTGCCCCTCGCGCACGGAATAGCTGTTGATGTGGCCGTAGACCGTGATCGTTCCGTCATCGTGGCGGATCTTGACCCACAGCCCGAAGCCGCTCGCCGGTCCCGCGTCGATCACGACCCCGGCCATCGGCGCGCGGATCGGGGTGCCGATCTTGTTGGCGATGTCCAGGCCGTAATGGGTCGTCCCCCATCGGGGGCCGTAGTTCGACGTGATGACTCCGGTCACCGGCGGGTACACGCGGTTGCGCAGCTCTTCCTGCCGGGCCGCCTCTTGTCTCGCCGCCTCTTGCCTGGCCGCCTCGTCTCGAGCGGCCTGCGCCGCCTTGTCACGACGGGTCTGCTCGGCGTCGTCGAGCAGGGCGACCTCGTCAAGAGCCGAGCGCAGGGGAACCGGGGCAACGAGACGCTCGGCGGCGCCGGCCCCTCCGCCACCTACGCCAGTCGGTGCCAGGGTTTCCGCGTCGGCAGGCGCGGAGCCTCCGTTCGGCGCGGCCTGCGCCGCCGCGACCGCCGCTCCGGCGGCGAAGCCGGCCAACAGGACACTCGTTCTCAGGCTGTTCCGGACAACACGTTGCGCATGATGACGAGCCACGATGCGCCTCTCGGTCGGGGTCGGGGGCGTTCGTTGCCGGAACGTTATCACTATGCAGATTAGTAGAGAGGAGGAGGGGTACCGGAGGCTGCTCAGGTGCGCAGCCGCCGTCCGGCGAACACCGCCCCGATGATGAACAACAAGCCCGCCATGGGCCATCCCAGCAGCAGGTCCTGCATCCCGACGGTCGGCAACAGGGAGAAGTTGCCGAGGTGAGCTCCGATGTGCACGACAGCCATGACCACGCCGACAGCCATGAGTGCCCACCCGAAGGTTCGGCCGATGAGCCAGCGGCGGTATGCCGCCGTGTAGGCCACCTTGCTCGACTTGCTCACCTCCCGGCGAAGGTTCGCCTCCGTCGCCCGTTGCTGCTGGCGGCGCTTGCGCCCCCCGCTCGACATCTTCGGCATCCGGACTCCTCTCACCGCCTATCTCTACTAAGAATCCTAGTAGGATGGCCGGATCGTGCAGGAGGTGACTCCCATGCCGGATTGCCGATCCACACCCAACCCGCTTCGGTCCAGGTGCCGCCGCGGGGAATCGACCGTGATACTGGCCGCACTCGGCTTGCTCGCGGCAGCCTGCAGCGGAGGCGGCACGAACACGCCAGGAACCAGCGCCAGCACTTCCGCCGGACAGCCGTCGAGCGCCTCAGCAGGAACATCCGTCACAGTGACACTGACCGAGTTCGCGGTCGGGGTGCCGCAACGCGCCTTCGCGCCTGGAACGTACACGTTCACCGCACGCAATCAAGGGCAGACGATTCACGCGCTCGAAATCGTGGGCCCGGGCGGGCTCGACGAACGAACGACCACGTTCCGCGGAGGGCAGTCGGAGGATCTGACGGTAACGCTGCAACCTGGCAGCTATGAGCTCCTCTGCCCGGTGGGCAACCACCGGCAACAGGGCATGACAACCACGATCACGGTCGGTGGCGACAGTACGGCCGGCAGCTCTCCTCAACAGCCCACCGCAGGCGGCTACTGAGACGACGAGTCGGTTGTCATATACCCCCTACCCGTATATCCTGACGGTATGAGACGCATCGCCGCCCTGACTCCCGACACCGCGCCGCCGAAGTCGGCTGAACTGCTCGGCGGCATCATCGCCCGCCACGGGAGCGTAGGGGAAATGGTGTCCACCATGGCCCACTCGCCCGCGACCCTCCAGGGCTATCTGGATTTCTCGCGGGCGATGAAGCGTGCCGCCACGCCGCGGAAGGTGAGCGAGAAGATCTCTCTGGCGCTGCAGGAGTGGATCGGCTGCGGCACCTGCCTGGCGGCCCACGTCGATGCGGCCCGGTCGCTCGGCCTCTCCGAGACCGACATCGTCCTGGCTCGCCAGGGGACGTCGACCGACGCCAGGGAGACCGCGCTGATCGCCTTCGCGCTGGCCGTTCTCGCCGAACCGTCGTCGATCGGCGATGCGGACATCGAGCGGCTACGTGGGCACGGGTGGAGTGATCGCGTGATCACCGAGATCCCGGCGCTCGTCGCCCTCAACCAGCTGACCGGGACCTTCAACCTGGTCATCGGCCTGCAACCGGACGTCACCGCCCGGGCTTCCTAGGAAGCCAACCCCAGGCCTGGGCGATCGATCAAGCGTCGGAGGCGTCGGCACCGAGGCCCAGGGCGGCGAGGGCATCACGCCTGGTGATGGTCGTCCTGATCACGCCGATGAGCCCGGCGCGCTCGAGTTCACGCTGAACCGAACCGCGAATGGCGGTCAGGACCAGTCGACCACCGGCGCTCTCGGCGAGCTGTTTCAGCGCGACGAGGGCGTCGGCTCCCGCGGAGTCGCAGGATCGCAGTTCGGCCAGGTCGAGCACGGCGTGATGGCGACCGGCATCGACCTGAGCGAGAAGGCTGCTCAACAGAGTCGGCGCGGTGGCGTGGTCGAGGTGTCCCGTCAAGGCCAGAACAGCACCGTTGACCCCGGCGCGGCTCGCCGTGATCGTCAACGGTGGGATCATGGGCGACCTCCCCGGCCAGGATGCACACGCTGCCCGCAGCCTTGGCCCTGCAGTCGAGCACGGAGGCACGAGCGCCGAGCCTGGTCACCGAGCCGCCACGTACCGTTTGGGCTACCGGGTCTACCCGGCAACGACCGTGGATAAACGCCGTTCGTGAAGCGCGCTCAAAACTGGGCTTCACCCTGGACGAGTGCGGGAACTGCTCCACCTCGCAGACGATCGCTGCAGGCCAGACGCTCAGCTCAGCCGATGAGCTCGTAGCCGGCCTCGGTCACCGCGGCGGCGACCTTTTCCGCGGGGACGGGCTCCGCGCTGGTGATGGTGACCTTGCCCGAGGCCAGATCGACGTCCACGCTCTGCACCCCGTCGATCTCGCTGACCTCCTCGGTCACCGAGCTAACGCAGTGGCTGCAGGTCATGCCCTTGACGGTGTAGGTGGCTTCGGCCATCGAACTCTCCTCCTCGTTGATGACGATGCGACTGCTTCCGTTATACCCCTCAGGGGTAGGGTGTACCACACTGGGCTACTATCAAATTTAGTAGACGTTGTGGAGGACCGATGGCGAGCTTGCCGCGACCGCACCCGACACGAAGGACCGGCTACGCGCTCATCGTCCTGGGTGCCGCCGTCGCACTGGCGAACTGGCTCGTCGAGCAGACCGGCCTCCGGCACTTCCCGGACGGACATTCGCCGCTGTACGTCCTGGTCGGCCTGATCGTGGCGGGAATCGGCCTTCGCGTCATCTCGCTCACCGGCGAGGAATGACGGGTCTCAGCCCACGCCGAGCGGGCAGGCGACCAGAGCGACCGACAAGGTCAGCACCGCGCCAGTCAGGAACGGAAACGCAGCGGCAGTGATCCCTGCCGCCCCGCAGCTCATGAACCGCCGCAGCCCGCTGGACGGGAGGCTGCCTCCCTCGTCCAGACGCGCCAGCCGCACGGCCACTGCGTCACGCGCCATGGCCAGCGCACCGGTGGGGGCGCCGCAACCGGAGACACCGAGCAGCGCCTCACGCACGGCCCGCGGCCCGCACTCCCGGATGGCGACGACGTCGGCGGCGACCTCGACCAGTTGGCGGAGAGAATCGGGAGCCTGCCGGAACAGGGGCACGAACGGCAACGCGGCACGCAGCGCGTCCGCCAGGGCGATCAACTGGTGGTGCCGCCCGCTCAGGTGAGCCTGCTCGTGCAGCAGCACAGCAGCCACGGCATCGTCGCCCAGATGCCGGCGCAGCCCGTCCGTGGCGACGATCACGGCCCGTCGGCCGCTCATGCTGAAGGCCAAGGGAGTGTCGTGCGCCAGCCACAGCGTGGTCGGAGCCGTGCCGTCCGCCCGGCCCGCCAGCCGGAGTGCGGCCAGGTGCTCCCGGCGGGACCGAGCCCGCCGTCGGATGCCCCGGGCGCCGACGATGACCAGCCGGCAGGCGAGGGCCGCCAGCACGATCGAACCCAGCGCACCACCGAGCTCCTCGGCGGCCGGCGGCGATCCGTGCTGCAGGGCGTTCCAGCAGCTGTTCACGGCCGCGAGCAGCGGTCCGAACGAACCGTGGGTCGGCATCAGGAGGAGGACGACCCCCGCGGTGGCCGCCAGCGCCACCCCGAGCATCGACAACAGCCAGCACACGATCAGCAAGACCGGATCGCGCCTGCTCACGTCCAACGCCGCCAGCCGGCGCGGCAATAGCCAGCCCGCCGCGAGCGCGCCGGCCAGGAGGGACAGGGCGGCGATCACCGCCGGGGCGCCTTCCGGCGCAGGCCCTTGCGCAACACGTCGACTTCCTCAGCCGACACCGACTGCGCGAAGCGCAACAGCACTGCCTCCGGGTCTCCCGAGGAATCCAGGATGCCGCGCAACGCGCGAGCCGCCGCTTCCTCGCGACTGAGGGCCGGCTCGTAGAGATAGGCCTTGCCGTCCAGCTCACGCTCGACCCAGCCCTTGCGGTGCAGGTTGTCGAGCACGGTCATGACCGTCGTGTAGGCGAGCTGCCGGGGAGTGTCCAGCTGCTCCAGCACCTGCCGGACCTTGATCGGCTCCGCGGTTCGCCACAACACGTCCATGACCGCGGATTCGAGGTCACCCAGACCGAACATCCCCACCTCCTCGACGCCGCCATGCCCGACAGCAGCTCACCACAGGATATCGGTTCACACGCCCCGCCGGTTACCAGGACCAACGACGGCGGTTGCGATTTCCTACTACTTTGCCTAGTATCAACCGCGGTGATCGCGTTCTCGAAGCGCGTACCGCGTGCCCCGGTCCCCCTCCCGCGGGCACGCCGTGGATGCGGGGCGGTTCATTCCCGCCCCGCATCCATTTCTCCCTGGTCAGACCTTCACCGGCTCCGCCGCGAGCCGCCGGTCACGGTCCAGCAGCCGGAGGCCGAGAGCACAGGCCGCTCCCAGCAGCGCCAGGGCCAGCCAGGGCAGTTCCGGCCATCCGGCCGTCCGCGCGAGGTCGAACACCGTGCCTGTGAACAGGTTCCCCAGCAGGATCCCGAACCCGACGATCGTGTTGTAGAAACCGTAGTGGGTCGCGACGAGGCGCTCACCGGACAGCCTCACCACGGTGTCCATCTCGAACGGGAAGACGGCCACGGTGCCCAGCGCGACCAGTGCCGCGGCGATCACGAGGGCGACCGCGCCGGCGACAGAACCGGCACGAGCGGCGGCGAGCGGCGCCACGAACCCGAGCGCCATCAGTGACAGCCCGATGACCAGGCAGGTCCCCGGCGACCATCGCGCCTTGAACCAGCCGGTGATCTTCAACTGCCCCACGAGGGCCAGGACTCCGGACACCGCGAACAACCCGGCGACGAGCGCGTCACTCGCCGTGGCCGAGCCCGCGACCCTCCTGGCTTCCATCGGCAGCGCGAGGTACGTCTGAAAGGACAGCACATATGACCCGATCATGACCAGCGAGAACAACACGAACGTCCGGTTCGCGGCGACACTCCGCCACTCACTGAGTACGGAGCGTCGCTCGCCGCTCTCAGCCTGTGCCTGGGCGGGTAGCGCGCGGAGTTGAACGACTGTCAGCAGGGCGAACACACCCGCGGCCACCAGGCAGGTCAGCCGGAAGTCGACCGTGGTCAGCGCCAGGCCCACGAGCGGACCGGCCAGAATCCCGCCTTGGTAGAAGACGTTGAAGACGGCGAAGGCCTCCAGACGCCGGGGCCCCGCGTCCGCGGCGAGGTAGGCCCGGACCGCCGGGTTGAACAGGGCACCGGCGAAGCCGGTGGCCGCGGAGGCGACGATCAGGCTGGGCAGCGAGTTGACCGCCGCGAGCAAGGCGAACCCGCCCGTGCGAAGCAGGCACCCGGCGACGATCAGCGGTTTGTACCCGAATCGATCGGCCAGCGTGCCGCCGACCAGGAACATGCCCTGCTGCGAGAAGTTGCGGACGCCGAGCACCAGACCCACCGCCCAGCCGGCCAGCCCGAGCGGACCGGACAGGTAGCTGGCGAGGTACGGCATCAGCATGTAGAAGCCCAGGTTGATGGTGAACTGGTTGACCATCAACAGTTGACTCGGCCGCCCGAAGGAGCGGAACTGCTGCGCCAGTTGCATCACTGAGAAGCTCCCGCGGCCTTCCCCGCCGTCGCTACGGCCGGGTCGATCACGGTCCGGCAGCGCGTCCACCGGTGAACCACGCGCTCGTCCGGGGTGGCGATCGTGTCCGGTTCCATCGCGGGCGGAGCGTCCAGCAAGCGGTGGCGGGCGCAGTAGTCGTCGTTGTACACAGTGTCGAAGTACCGTTGCGGCCCGTCCGGGAAGACAGCGGCCACGCGCACGTCGGGATCGTGGGTGCGGGCCACCCAGCTGGCCACGAGCGCGACGGCGCCGACGCTCCAGCCCCCACTGGCGTGATGCGTGGCGGCGAGTTGCCGGCAGGTCCATACCGCTTCGTGTGGTGCCACCCAGTGCACTTCGTCGAAGGCGTCGTAGTCGACGTTGCGGGGGTGAATGCTCGAGCCGAGGCCCCGCATGAGCCGCGAGGCGGCGGGCTGTCCGAAGATCGTCGAGCCGACGGTGTCGACGCCGATCAGCCGGACGTGGGGGAAGTGTCGCTGCAGGGCGCGGTAGGTCCCGGCGGAGTGCCCACCGGTGCCGACAGAGCACACGAGGATGTCGACGCGCCCGAGCTGCGCCGCGAGTTCGTCGGCCAGGCTCGTGTAGGCGGCGACGTTGTCCGGGTTGCTGTACTGGTCCGGGCACCAGGCGCCGCGCTGTTCCGCGAGCAGCTGCTCGACGCGTTGGCGGCGGGCCTGCTGCCACCCGCCTGCTGGGTGGGGCTCGGTCACCAGGTCGATCCGGGCACCGTAGGCGGCCAGCATGCGCTGGACGATCGGCTCCATCCCGGGGTCGGTCACCAGGGTGACCGGATGGTCATACACGATCCCAGCCAGGGCGAGGCCGAGCCCGAGGGTGCCGCTGGTCGACTCGACGATCGGTGCACCGTCGGCGAGCTCGCCGCGCTCCCGGGCCTTGCTCACCATGTGCAGGGCGGGCCGGTCCTTCATCCCGCCGGGATTGAAGCCTTCGAGCTTCGCCCAGAATCCGCGGCCAGAGCCGGCGACAGGGTCTTCGATCCACAGCACGGGGGTGTTCCCGACGGCCCGGGCCACCGAGTGGCAGTACGCGCCCGAGGCCTGGAGGCGCGCGGACGGCATTCGTTGCTTGGGCAGAACGTTCATCAAACCTTCGATCTCGTGCGAGGCGGGTGTGAGCAGGCTGCGCCCCGGACAAGGGCTGTCCGGCGGCTGAACAGCACTGCTCAGGTACGCGAAACGCTGAGATCGAGAAGGCGTTGACGTCCGGATCGGCCTGGCGGCGCCGGCTGCCTCGCGGCAGTGGCGGACGCATGGCGAGGCAGGTTCGCGGGCTCCGCGAACATGACCGCCGAATCGGCTTGCGCGCCGGGATCCTCTCGGACCTGAGGTCCGGCCGGTGCAGCTGTCGGATGGGCCGAGTGCTCGTGCTGGTCGCCACCGGGGTGTTCGTGCCCTTCGGTGACGTCACTTCGCTCGGCCACGAAGCCATGGTCGTCGGTGACGAGGCCGGACCCGGCCTCCGGATGTGCGCCCGCGACGACCAGCAACCCCAACAGAATCAGGAGAATCGCTGGCCGACGCCAAGTAGCCGTGCCGGTACGCACAGTCGCGACGCTAACAGATCCTGGCGAGCGCCTGCCACTGTCCACAGTGCCCGTCGCCCGATCGTGTAGCCTGCCGTCATGACATATCCCACATGCGGCAGAACGCATTCTCTGCGCCTTATGTGTCCACTAAGGACTCAGTAGCGCGACAACGCCTCAGGTGTGGGTCACATGGACAAGACGACAACCGGATGGGAAGCCTGTACGGCCTCCCATCCGGTTGTTCAGGGCGATCAGAGGGTGGTCAGCAGTTGCTGCATCTCGTTGATCTCGGCGGTCTGGTCGTCGATGATGCGCTGCGCGAGCGCCTTGGCGTCAGCGTTCGATCCGTTCGCCACCTCGGTGCGGGCCATCTCGACCGCACCCTGGTGGTGCTGGACCATCATCTCCAGCCACATCTTGTCGAACTCGGCACCGCTGGCCTGCTCCAGCTTCTGCATGTCCGCATCAGTCATCATGCCGGGCATGGACCCGTGGTCCATACCGGGCATCGACGACGGCATCGACATGCCCGGCATCGACATCGACGGCATGGTGCTCGCGGCAGCACCCCACTGGCTGAGCCAGGACTGCATCTGCTGGATCTCGGGATCCTGCGCCGCCTCGATCCGGCTCGCCAGGTTCTTCACCTGGTCGTTGGTGCTGCGGGTGGGCACCAGCTTGGCCATGTCGATCGCCTGCTGGTGGTGCTTGATCATCTCCTGGGCGAAGGTCACATCGGCGTCGTTGTGCGCCGCGGCCTGGGCGGGAGCGGACGAGGGGGCGGCGGCGCTGCTGCTGCCCATGTCCATCCCCGCGTGGTCGTTTCCGCCGCCACTACAGCCCGCCAGGACCAGACCTGCGGCGACGACGGCAATGCCAGTACCCAAAAATGCCTTGTTCATTGGTTCTTCCTTCAGTCGCGTTTGTTGTTCACCTGCTGTTGCTGGCGCGAAACCGCCGGCAACCCATCACAGGCGCAACACGCAGACCGAGTTCAGGATGGACCGACCGTCACCTCTTCGCGGCGGGTCGGGCCCGGCGGCCACCAGCGAACGCACAACCAGACGCCTACCCGCGGTCAGGCGGATGAACACCATGCCGACGAGCAGCAGGAAGGCCCAGAAGGCGACCTGCCCGAACACGGCAAGGCATTGGTGCAGCATCGCGGCCATACCGGTGTCCCCGGAATCCGGATGGATCATGGTGGAGTACGCGACGTCCATAACGGCCGTTTCCGCGACGACCGCATGCGTTCCGCTGTCCGATCCATGCTGAGCCGGCGTGTGGTGCATGATCACCAGCGCCAGCGCCACCACGGCAAGCAGCAGCCACCGGACGGGCAGGCCGCGCTTCACCGTGGTCATGCCCCTACATTAGCGACTTTCGCCGGTGGCCACCCCGTGACCTGCCACTCGAAACGGGGTCACCTCCGGGTGATACGTAGTACGAGGCTGCATCGATAGTACTAGAACAACTAGTAGGCTCGCCACGACTGTGACGCGGAGGTAAGGACATGGCGGGAGTTCACGCTGTAGCCAGACGAGCGGCCTCGGCGGGCCGTGATGTGGTTCACCGGGGCCTGGCAGCCTTGGGGCTCCGGCAGTCCGAGCACGCCATCGCGCGGGATGCCTCCGAGTACTGGGAGGACTCTGCCGGTGCGACCTGGAAGGCGGACTCGCACTGGCGGGACGCCCCCGTCTTCGAGGGGAACGACCTCTGGCACCAGATCGGGGCCCGCCACCTCGCCATGTTCCAGCGCGGCGCGCGCATGGTCCAGTTCGAGCGTCCGTGGAAACGGGTCGTCGAGTGGGGCTGCGGCGGTGGGGCGAACGCCGTCCACTTCGCCCAGCACTGCGACGAGTACATCGGCGTGGACGTCGCACCGGCGAGTCTCGCCGAATGCGCCGACCAGGTCGCCGCCGCCTGCGGGACACCGTTCAAACCGGTTCAGATCCCGGTCGAGCGTCCGGAGCGGGCGCTCGACTTGATCGCCGGCCCCTGCGAGGTCTTCCTGTCGTTCTACGTCTTCGAGCTGATCCCGACTCCCGAATACGGTGAGCGGCTGTTGCGGATCGCCCGGGACCTGCTGGCCCCGGGCGGGCTGGCGCTGATCCAGGTCAAATACGACGACGGCCGATGGCGGAGCAGGCCCCGCCGCCGCTCCTACAAGACCGGGGTCGCCGCGATGACGACCTATCGGATTCCCGAGTTCTGGCAGCTGGCGGAGCGCAACGGCCTCGTTCCGGAAGCGATCGAGCTCGTGCCGGAGAACGAACTGGACAGGCGCTATGCCTACTTCCTCCTGTCCAAACCGTGCTAGGAGCGCGACTCCGGAAAGTCCACGACGATGCCAGAGTGAGTCTCGCGGTGATGGCTGCCCGCACCCTTTACAGCAGCCCCTACTCGGCCTGTTGGAGACCGGGAAACGCACGGTCAAAGGCAGACCACGTCATTGCCTACTCGCGCGCCCTGAACGTCTCCGTCGCTACCTGTACGGCCGCCTGGACCACCCGAAACGGGTCGCGCACGAATAGCTGGTCGCCGACACCCTGGTTGGGCGTCATACGGCGGCCGGGCGCCGTGTCAGCCCCAGCTTGGCCAGCCAGCTGGAACAGCGCGTGATCGAGCTGCGGCACCTGGACGACGTGATCGGCGGGGGTGACCTCATCCCGCTCGTCCGTCACGAGCTAACCGAGGCCGAACGTGTGGTGAACGACTCGAGCTACAGCGACGACACCGGCCGACGCCCGCTCACCGTGGTTGGCGAGCAGGCCCAACTCGCCCCGTGGGTCGCCAGCGACGCCAGGCAGTCCACTGAGGCCGAGCAGGTCTACCTCTCCGGCGTGTCGGCCGCACAAGACGCCGGTAATCGCGCTCTCGCCGGACAACTGCTATCGAGCATGAGCTACCAAATGGCCAACGTCGGCGACCCGCCGATGCCTCTCTACTCGCCCGCTCCGCCGTCACGGGCGACAACGGGTCCACCCCGGTTGTGCGCGCGCTCCTGCTCGAACGGCTCGCATGGGCAAGCACCCGCTCGGGCGACGCCGACAGCACCCCGCGCCCTGGACGCTGTTGGCGACGCGGACGAAGCCCGCGCGCCAGGGGACGCGGAACCGGAGTGGGTGTACTGGCTCGACCGCAAGGAAATCGACGTCATGTCCGGTCGGTGACTGATCGAGCTGGGCGAACCGAGCCGCGCCGAACCGCTCATCTCCGACACGGTGGACGCCTACACGCCCGAGCACGCCTGTGAGGTCGCGCTCTACCGCACATGGATCGCCGAAGTCTACGCCCGCTCCGGTGAACTGGACGCCGCACGCGCCGCACTCCACACAGCGCACAAGACCGGCTAGGGAGTCAAATCCACCCGCTTGAGCGTCCGCCTCGAACACGTCGCCCAGCTCCTGCCCAGCACATAGATCCGGCCACGAACGCTGCCGCCGGCTGTGAGCTGAAGAGAGCGCGTGCGAACAGCCAATCGTGGACTGGCGGAAACGGTGGTGGTCGCGGTGGCCGGGCTCGCGGGTCTGCGGCAGATCGACGGCACCATGCGCGTCCGCGAGACCTGGCGCAGTCGGTGCGACGCCGAACCCTACTGACGGCTGGGCACGAGCAGAGCTCAGCGCTGCCCACGCCCTTGCCGGCGTGCTTTGGCTCTGCGGGCGAGCACGATGACCACGACGACGAGGAGCAGCACAATCAGCAGTGCCGCGCTCGCGGAGCCGGCGATATCGGCGACGCGCCGGCAGGAGCGTCCGGCGAGGTAGCCGAGCAGCACGAACCCGGGTCCCCAGAGCACGCCGCCCGCGACGGTGTAGATCAGGAAGGTGGCGAAGGGCATGCGGGCCATGCCGGCGGCGGTGGGTAGGACGGCGCGCAACACGCCGATCAACCCGCCCACCAGCAGCGCCTGGCCCCCATAGGTGGCGAGGGTGGTGTCGACCCTTTTCCAGCGGGCGGGCCCGATGCGGCGCCCGATCCGGCTGGTGCGCAGGGCGGGTCCGAGCCGACGGCCGAGCCCGTAGCCCAGCAGGTACCCCGCGATCGCCGCGACGATCGCCACCACGAGCATGATGACCAGCGATACGTGGCCGGCGAAGGCGAGGAATCCGCCCAGCAGCAGGGCGAACTCCCCGGGCAGCACCAGCCCGACGAACACCGCTTCGACCGTGGCCAGTACGCCGACCAAGAGGTAGGCCCACGGCGACGCCAGGTGCGTCAGGGTGGTGACCAGCCAATCGGCCATGCGTACCTCCCGGGTAAGCCACCGATCGTGGTCATGGTCGACTCATTGGCGGTGTTTCGACTTCGACGCGGTGTGGCTCGCGAGCTCGTGCAACCGTTCGCGGTATGCCGCCCGGTCGAGCCGTCCGGCCAGCAGGTCACGAACCGCGGCCGCCTCCTCGTCCAGGAGGGTCTTGGGGATCTCCTCGTCATGCCGCCGCCATTTCGGCATCCGCGCCAGCGTGCCGGTGCGGTCAGTCAGCCAGGAGGGCACCACGAAGGATGCGCGGGACCCCGCGAGCGTGCTGGCGGGTGCCCGTAAGTCTCGCTTGTCGCGCCTCCAGCGGCGCAGGGCGCCGATGAGTGCACTGATAGTCCAGAAGGCGAGAAGCGCGAAGAGTAGGACACCGATGGCAATCGCTTGCCACGAGGTGTTCGCCGCTTGGGTGGCGGTCTCCGCCACGGGTCCTCACCTCCCGGCGTGACTTACTTAGGGCACGGGTGCGTTCCAGATCGGGAACCAGCGCTGTAGGTCGGCCTCGATCGGCAGCTCGCCGCCGAGTTCGGCCCGGACCTGCATCTCCAGCGCGGTGTCGCGGTGTTGGTCGCGGGTGGGGGCGAAGGGGTAGAAGGTGCCGCGTTTGAACAGGTACACCAGGCCCAGGTGCCGTGGCTGGCCGTCGCTGTCGCCGCGGAATCCGATCACGGTGCACAGCAGGGTGAGGCCGAAGCCCGCGTCGGCGAGGGTGGCGTTGATCGCGTGCAGCCCGGTCATCAGCGCCGGGAGATCCACAGTGGACTGCCGGCAGGTGATCCAGGTGTAGCCGAACTCGTCGTGGCTGGCCGACACGTCCAGGGCGGGGTCGAGATCCAGGAGCTCGCGGATGTCGCGCTGAGACTGTGCCGACGCCGAGCCCTCGGCCGGTTTGAAGCAGACCGTGCCGACACCGGTCGGGGCGAACCCGAGCGCGGCTTGCAGGGTGTCGGCGGCCGGTGGGACGGTGAAGAGCACGTCGAGGTTGGGCTGTACCGGTTTGGTGCGGCCCAGCAGCACGTCGAGGAACCCCATGGCCTCACACCTCCTCGCCCAGCTCGGTGGACAGGGTGGCCAGCTGGTCCAGCCGGCGTTGCAGGGTGGGGTGGGTGGACAGCAGGCTGGACAGGCTGACCCCGGAGCCGAGGGCGGGGGCGAAGAAGAACGCGTTGAACGCCTGCGCGGTGCGCAGGTCCCTGGTAGGGATCCGGGCGATGTCGCCGCTGACCTTGGTCAGCGCCGAGGCCAGGGCGGAGGGGCGGCCGGTGAGGATCGCGCCCGCCCGGTCCGCAGCGAGTTCCCGGTACCGGGACAGGGCGCGAATGAGCAGGAAGCTGATCGCGTAGACCACCACCGAGACCGCCATCACCATCAGGACGAGCAGGAAGGTGTTGTCCCGGTCGTCCCGACGGCCCCCGCCGAACAGGCTGGAGTAGAAGGCGAACCGGGCGATGAGCCCGGCCAGCACGCCGAGGAAGGAGGCGACGGTCATGACGACCACGTCCCGGTGGGCGACGTGGGACAACTCATGGGCCAGCACGCCTTGCAGTTCCTCGGTCTCCAGCCGCCGCATCAGGCCCGTGCTCACGCACAGCACGGCGCGGTTGGTGCTGCGTCCGGTCGCGAAGGCGTTGGGCAGGTCCATGTCGGCGATCGCCACCCGCGGTTTGGGCATGTCCGCGGCGGCGCACAGCCGGTCCACAATCGCGTGCAGCCGGGGTTCTTCCTCGGGCGTGGCGATGTGGGCGCCCATTGCGTAGAGGGCGATCCGGTCGGAGAACCAGAACTGGGCGAACAGCAGCCCGCCCGCGATGAGCACGACCACAACGATCGACTTGATCAGCACGACAAGCGCGGCGATGAAGGCCGCGTAGACCAGCCCGAGGAGGAAGATCGTGACCAGCATCCTCGTGGTGAGCTGGTGATCGGGACGGAACCGGGTACGCATGGCACCTACCCCGGGATCAGGCCCTCGTCGGTCAACAGCGCCCGCACCTGCTCCAGGTCACTGTCTTCGCCGGGCAGCACGAGTTCCGAGGCGACGAGCGTGTCGTCGGGCAGCCGGACGCCCAGTCCGCGCACGGTGCCGACCAGTGCCTGCAGCGCCGCGGTGAACGCCTCGGTGTCGCCGGCATCCACCGCGGTCTGCAGCCGGGTGTCGAGGGTGTTGAGTTCGTCGATTCGGGTGTCGGCTACGTCGTATTGGCCTTGCCCGAGAATGCGGATGATCATCGCTGAGCCTCCGTCCTCGGCTCGGGCGTGGTGGTCGCGTCGTCAGCCGCTTCGAGCTGGGCCGGTGCGACCGCTGCCTTGAGCTGGGCGAGTTCGCGGTCGATGTCGGTGCCGGAGCCGGTGGCGGAATCCAGTGCGGCCTGGATGCCGTCGCGCGGGACGATCGGCGCGGAGGCATCCTCGAGCGCGCCGGAGGCCATCAACTCGTCCAGCGCTTGGGCCCGGGACTGCATCTGGGCGGTCTTGTCCTCTGCGCGCTGCATCGCCACGCCGACATCGCCCATCTCCTCGGAGATCCCGGAGACGGCTTCGCTGATCTTGGTCTGAGCCTCGGCCGCGGTGTAGGTGGCCTTGATGGTCTCCTTACGGGTGCGGAAGGCCTCCACCTTGGCCTGCAACCGCTGCTGAGCCACGCTGAGCTTGTCCTCTTCCGCCTGCAGCGCGTCGTGCTGGGGCTGCAACTCCTGGATCTGCGACAGCGCCGCGGCACGCCGGGTCAACGCCTCCCGCGCGAGGTCCTCCTGGCCCTGCTGCACAGCCTGGGTGGCTTGGTTCTGCAGGCGGCCGGCGGCCTGCTGGAGCTGGCGGGCCTGCAATTCCAGCCGTTTGCGGCTGGTCGCCACGTCGGCCAGGCCGCGCCGCACCTGGGCCAGCATCTCGGTCTGGCGCTGGTAGGAATAGTCGAGCACCTCGCGTGGATCCTCCGCGCGATCGAGCGCCTTGTTGGCCTTGACGCGGAACAGTAGCGCCAGGCGTTTGGTGATACTCACTTCTCGCACACTCCTTTCCTGAATGGCAACGGGGTTACCGACTCCTCCGAGCCTCGTCCCGGCGTGACCGGGAGCAGCAGGGCCAAAGGAACTGCTATCGAGGGCCGTAGGTCCTGGCATGCCGTCGCTACTACCTGGGATAGGACCTTGTGCCCCGCCAGTGATGACGTTGGTCTGTCGCCGCCCGCCGCCGGGTGCGGCACGGTGGCGGTATCCGGAGAAAAGGAGAGGCCATGACGCAACACAAGGTGCCGGTGTCGCACGCCGGTGGGCGGTCGACCTGGCAGAGAGTGAACATCACCCCCGTCGAGCGATGGGGCCGCGTACTGATCGGGATCGTCGCGATCGTCGCCGGCGCCCTCCTACTGGCGGTGGCGGGCTCCGTACTCGCGGTGGTACTCGAGGTGCTCCTCGTCCTGGCCGGTCTCGACCTGCTGGTCACGGGCGCGCTCGGGCACTGCCCGCTGTATCGGAAGCTCGGCTACGTGCCCCGGTCGTTGCGGAGGCCACGATGACACAGCCGCACGACCACCAGCGGCACACACATGATCCCACCGGGCAGCGCGGGTCCACCAGCCCCCAGGGCCACGGCGGGCACAAGGGGCACGGCTTGATGATGATCGCCTGCTGCATCCCGATGCTGGCGATCGCCATCGTCCTGGTCGCCACCGGCGTCATCAGTGCCGGCTGGCTCGTGTTCGCCGCCATCTGCACGGTGATGATGGCCCTGATGATGCGTGGCATGGGCCACGGTGAAAACCGCTGAAAACGCTTGAAAGACAAGGGAGTTCACGATGATGTTCTGGTAAGGCAACGACATGAGTGGGTGGGGATACGCGCTCATGACGGTGGGCACGGTGTTGTTCTGGGCCTTGATCATCGCCGGCGGCGCCCGACAGGGTCAGGCCGATGAACGCCCGGAGTGTCCGTGCGGGCCTGATCGGGGCTGCCGCCCTCGGCCTGTTTTACGCCCTCGTTGTCGGTGGTGTCGGCGGGTTGGCGCATCTGGGGCAGCAGGCCGCGAGCGACTGGCCATGGCTGCTGGCGATCCTGGCCGGGTTCGGCACCCAGATCGCGCTGTTCGAAGAACTGCGCCGCCGCCGGCGGCTGCATAGTGGCATGAAGGCCGCGGCCGGGACCGGGGTGGGCGCCTCGGCGATCGGCATGGTCGCCTGCTGCGCCCACTACGTCGCGGACCTCGCCCCGATCATCGGAATCTCGGGCGCGGCGGTATTCCTGACCGACTACCGGATCCCAATCATGGCGATCGGCATCGCGATCAATCTGTTCGGGGTTTTGGTCGCCGCGAGGCGGTTGCGCCGCATGCCCGCGGAGGTGAAGGCATGACTAACGTGACAACACACAGGCGCAGGACCGTCCTGCTCGTGCTGACCGGACTGCTGATCGTCGGAGCCATCGCCTGGTGGGTCTGGGCACGCGCACGGTCCAGGCGGGCTCGGTCGAGGTCCGCATGACCGCGCTGGCACTGGACCGCTCGGGCGCCACCTTCCGCATGCAGTTCGACACCCACAGCGGATCGCTGGATCTCGACCCAGCTGCCACCGCCCAGCTGCGCGTCAACGGCCAGCCGGTGGCGGGCGCGACCTGGGACGGTGCGGGACCCGGCGGCCACCACCGCGAGGGCACCCTCCGCTTCCCCGATCCCGTTCCGGCGGGCGCCGGTGTCGAACTGCGCCTCACCGGGCTTTCTCAGGACGTCACCAGCAGCTGGACCGCGCCATGACGATCACCGGAGCAGAGCCCGATCAACCCGATGGACAAGGAGTCGATGATGTCTCGTCGGATAGCCAGATTCGTGATAATCGGAGCCGTCCTGGCTGTACCGGTGCTGAGTGCGCCGGCCTGGGCGGCCGCGGCACCGGAGGCGAACCAGTTCGGTCAGCACGTGCGCCAGTGCGCGCAGCAGCACGGCTTCACCGGTGACCACAACCCGGGCATGCACCACGGCGCCGCCGGCTGGGACGGCATGTCCTGCCCCGTCTGAGCACAGCAGGGTTGGAGGAGAGATGGACCAGATGCCAGTGCTCGCAGAGCGCCCCACCACCGGTGAGTCCTGCGGCGGCGAGGAGGTCGGGCTCCTGCGGCAGCGGCTGCACCGGATCAGCGGCCAGGTACTCGGACTCGAGCGGATGATCGCCGACGGACGCCCCTGCGCCGAGGTACTGGTCCAGCTGGCGGCCGCGCAGGGCGCGCTCCGTGCGCTCGGCCTGCAACTGCTGGCCCTGCACACCCGGACCCTGCTGGATGCGGTGGCGGCCGCCACCGCATCCCCGGCGGAGGTCGCCGGCGAGCTCACGGCCCTGGCGACCCTGGCGACCCGCACCCCAGGGCATGCACCATCGGCACGGATGTCGACGGGCACCACAACAGATCACCGGGACGCGCCATGAATGCCTCGACGGTGGCCGCGCCCGGCCAGGTGCGTACGGTACCGGTGCTGGCGGCGGAGGGCATCGAGAAGTCCTACCGTCACGGGATGTGGCCCGGCCGCCGGCAGCAGGTGCTGCGCGGGGTGGATCTCGCGCTGTGGCCGGGCGAGGTGGTCGGCCTGGTGGGCGAGAACGGGTCGGGTAAGTCCACCGTGATGAAGATCCTGGTCGGGGCGTTGCCCGCCGACGCCGGCACCATCACCCGGTCCGGGCGGATGGGGTATTGCCCGCAGGAACCGGTGGTGTACGAGCGGTTGACCTGCGACGAGCATGTCGAGCTGTTCGCCCGCGCGTACGGCATGAGCCAGGAGGCGGAACGGCGCTCTCGCCGCGAGCTGTACGCGGCCTTGGGGTTCGAGCGCTACGCGAGCACCCGCGCCGATCAGCTCTCCGGCGGGACACTCGCCAAACTGAACCTGGGACTGGCGCTGCTGCCCGACCCGGATGTGCTGCTGCTGGATGAGCCGTATGCGGGGTTCGACTGGGACACCTACCTCAAGTTCTGGCAGCTGGTGGCCCAGCGCCGGGAAGCCGGACGCTCGGTGCTGATCATCAGTCACTTCGTCGCGGACGAACAGCGCTTCGATCGTCTCCTCGATCTGCGCGCCGGCAAAGCGGTGCCGCGATGACCGCCCTGCCCTTCGTGCGGCGATTCATCGCCGACTACGCACGCAATCCAGTCAACCTGATCGTGCTGGTGCTCGTGCCGGTCGTGTTCGTGCTGGCGGCGGCCGGCTCGATCGCCGACGCCGCGCGGGTACTCGGCGGCGGGACCGCGCCGGCGGTGCAGACCGCCACCGCCGGGTGGGCTGCCGGGTTCCTGGCCGCGATCGCCATGTATTTCCAGACCCGCGCCGCGCGGGCCGCGGATCGACGGCTGGTGCTGGCTGGGCTACGGCCGGCCCGGCTGGTCGGCGCGCGGGTGGCGACCGGGTTCGCGCTGGCGGTTCTGGTGTCGGCGGTGTCGTTGCTGGCCCTGGAGATCCGCACCGGAATCGAAACCCCAGGACGGGTGATCGCCGGGACCGGCATGTTCGCGGTGATCTACCTCGCGATCGGCGCGTTGACCGGCGCGCGGGTGCGCAACCCGGTCAATGGCACCGTCGTGATCCTGTTCGTGTGGATTCTCGACGTGTTCTTCGGCCCGGCGTTCGGCTCGCCGGACCGGGTCGCGACACGGTGGCTGCCCACGCATTTCGTCACGCTGTGGATGGTCGACCTGCCCTCCCGCCACGGCGGCCGCCCCGGAGACCTGGGCTGGGCGCTGATCTGGCTGGTGGCAGCCGCCGCGCTGGCCTGGACAGTGCTCATGGCCAGCAGCCGGGTGTCCCGGCCCGCGGGCCGAAAGCCCGGCCAGGTGCTGACCGGGTTGCGGATGGGCCTGGTCGACTACCGGCGCAACCCGGTGCTGTGGGCGTTGCTGATCGTCGTTCCGGTCGTGTTTATCCTGCTGGCCAAGGCGATCACTCCCCAGCGTCCGACCGTACTGTCCCTTGTGGAGGGTGGGCGTCGGCAGGACTTCACGTTCTGGCTGCCCGACGTGCATGCCGGGACGATGACCCCGATCGCGACCGGTGCGCTGTCCACGTTGGCCGGACTGTTCATCGTGCTCGACTCGCGGGCGGGCGACCGGCGCCTGTCGCTGGCCGGATTCCGCTACGCTGCCCTGCTCGCGACGCGCCTCGGCGTGATCGCGGTGGCGGTCGGTGTGATCACCGCCGCCGCGCTGGCGGTTACCGCGACCGTGTTCGACGTACGGCAATGGTTCGTCTTCGTGGCCGCGAGCGTGCTGCTGGGCCTGACCTACGCCCTGGTCGGCGCGATCCTCGCTCCGGTGTTCGGCCGAGTCGCCGGTGTGCTGATCGCCTTCCTCGTGCCCTTCCTTGATCTGGGCATCGCGCAAAGCCCCATGCTGCGTCCCGAACCGGCGGGGTGGGCGCACGCGCTGCCCGGCTACGGCACCAGCCGCGTCCTGCTCGACGCCGGCCTTACCGGCAGCTTCGACGAGACGGGATCACTGCTCATCGCAGTGGCCTGGCTCGCCGGTCTCGCGGTACTTGCTGCTGTGTTGTTGCGCCAAGACACGCCGACAGCAGGTCGATCACGGTGGCGGTCATCCGGCCCAGCGGCGGAAGGTCGGGGCGTGGCGGCATGGCGCCGGCCTCGGCCAGCGGGAGGTGCATGACGGTCGCGACCTCGGCGAAGTTAGCCGATGCCAGGAAACCGGGCCGGGCGGACCAGGCCACGACCGGGGTCACGAGAAACCCCGACTCGGGGAGGGCAAGCGGGGGCAGCGCTCCGATGATCTCCACGGTTGCCGGATCGAGCCCGACTTCTTCGGTAGCTTCGCGCAGCGCCGCGGCGACGGAGCCGTCGTCGTGTGGTTCCACCCCGCCCCCAGGGAAGACGAGCTGCCCCGGGTAGTGCGCGAGGTCGGCGGCGCGTTCGGTGAGCAGGACGCAGGGGCCCGCGGAGGACCCGGTGAGCAGCGCGAGGACTGCGGCGGGCCGCAGGACGACCTGCTTGGGCAGCCTGCCCTGTGGGGGACGGATGTGGCGTGCCAGCTGCTCGACCCAGGTGGGGTGCGCTGGCCGCTGACGCGGGGTGTGCTCGTCGGGGTTGGCTGAGGTGAGCCAGTTGAGCTGGCCGGAGCGCACGGTCAGGAGTGCGACGCCGGGGTCGGTGTCGGGGGTGTGGACGAAGCGGGTCTGCTGGCCGAATCCGGGATGCCCGAACAGGGCCCTGGCCGGGCTGCGGGTGACCGGGTCGCCGGCCTCGGCCCAGTCGGCCGGGTTGTAGGCCACGGCGACGAATGCCTGGCAGGAGCCGACGAGGTGCGCGGCGGGCCCGCCGAAGGGTACGAGGGTTTCGCTCATCGCCGGTACGAGGACCAGGTTCGCTCCGGCTTCGGTGAGGGCGTGCACCGCGTGCGGGTTGAGCAGGTCCCGGCAGATCGCGATCACCACGTGCCACCCGTCGGTCGTGACGTACACGCGTAGTTCCGGCCAGCCTTGCGGCTGGATGTCCTCGGTCACTGGGCGGTCCGCGGGGGAATGCTTGTCGTGGGTGAGTGGCCGGTCGCAGCCGCGCACCCACGCGAGTGCGGTGTTGCGGCGACGGCGCGGGCTGTCCCCGGGGCCGTCCTCGTGGTGGTAGCTGCCGGCCACCAGCAGCCGGGGCCCATCCGGTCGCTGCACCCAGCCCCGCAGGTGCTCGGCCACATCCTCGGTGACGCACAGCTCCGGCAACACGACGATGGATGCTCCGCCGGCGGTGGCGCGAGTGACCAGCCGGTCGATCTCGCGACGCTGCCGCTTGACGTCAGTGGGGCGCACGGGGATGGTGCGTTGCTGCTCGTCGCGGGGCAGGTCGAACTCGGCGAGGGTCCGGTTGGGGTGGCAGGTGGCCACGAGGGTGTCGGCGGTGACCAGGCCAGCGAGCGTGTCGGCCAGGCTGTAGTCGAAGACGAAGCGGAACTGCGCGGCCCATTCGCCGGCCAAGCGGATCCGCCGGGTTTCGTCCAGCCTGTTGGCCAGCCGCCACGGGGGTGCGGTGGGCGGCATCGCGGTCACCGTCGGCAGGTCTGGGTGATCCAGCGGGATCGGATCGCCCACCCCCGGCTGGTAGGGGCTGCGCTGCCGGAACGACTCGGTGAACGTGTGGCCGTACTCGGTGTCGAGGAACTGCGCCAGGCCGTGGGCGACGACGACCGCGGGAACGTCGTCCACCGGCTCCAGCGCGGCGGCGAAGGCATGCCGCATCTGCGGTAGCAGCACGCCAGGTCGCGGGAGGGGCAGCATGTGGGACAGTCTTGTGAGGGTCGCGGTGACATGGGCTCGGCAGGCGGGATCGTTGACGCTTTCCCAGAGCACGGCGTGCTCGTCGCGGCACAGTTGCAGCAGGTGCGTGAGGGTAACCAGTGGTTCGGCCTCGGCGTGTTGGCCAGCACCGAGGCGACGCCGGTGGTGACCCCGGTGGTGCTGGCCGCCATCGCCCCGAACGCCACGGTGACGTTGAGCAGCGCGAGGACGCCGATCAGCAGCCAGGTGGTCGTGTCGCGGGGCACGGGTTTCGGCGCCTGCGTGCGTGAACTCAGCGCGGCAGCGCCCAGCAGCGCGATCCCGGCGATGACGGCCCGTAACGCGGCGAACCACAGCACCGGGGAATCCCGCAGCCCCCAGCGGATAAGGACGAAGCAGGACGCCCAGGCCAGGACGACGGCCAGCATCCGTCCGGGCCGCGGCCCGGACCGTTTCCCGCGGCGGGTTGGGGTCGTCACGTCGTGTCCCGTCGGGTGGCCCGAGATCATCGCCTCCAGGTTGCCGCCCGGGATGCTGTGCCGACCAGTTTCCGCGGTCCTCATCGTGTGGGACCTACGAGCCGGGATAGGAGACGAAAGTCCCTGCGGAGTGGGTCTTCCAGCCGCTGTGTACACGGCGGGCAGGTATGGATTCTGGCTCCGGAGGGCTTAGTTATCGCGTGGCCAGGTGGCTCGCAGGACGGCGACAAGGAGGTACTGCCATGTCACGGCACGACCGACGAGCGCGCACCTGGCCGCTGCGGGTACTCGCCGCCGCGGTGGCGGCGATGTTGCTGTTCGTGCTGCCCGCGGCCCCGGCTGGGGCGGATGAGGAGGAGAGCACCCACGCGTCCGAACTCGTCGAGCAGGCCATCGCCCTGATCGCCAACGACGGCGGAAACGAGCGGGTGGCTGAACGGATCGACGATGCGCTGACCGCGCCCGACAAGGAGGGTGTCGACCTGGCCAAGGTCAGCCAGGCCCGGGAGATCATCGAGGCCCCGGGCGAGGATCCGGCCGCGACCGCGCAGGCACGCGCGCTGCTGCTCGATTCGCTCGGCGGGAAGTTGCCCTCGGCACCTGAGGACGGGCTGCAGGCGACCGGCACCGAGACCGGCACCAGTGTGATCCTCGACGAGTTCAATCCCGCGCGCGGGATCAGTGACGGCGGCGACGCGATCCTGCTGGGACTGTCGCTCGCGGTGCTCCTCGGCGGGTTGTATCTGGCGCGGCGCCTGCGTCCGCCGCACAGCTTGCGCCAGCTCACTCACTCCGCCGGCAAGCAGGCCGGCAGCCAGAAGGAGGCGTGATGACTACCGAGCAGAAACCGTCCCCCGCCGCTACCGGTAAAGCCACCGAGGGTGAGATCACTCCGGCCAGGCGCCCTGGCTGGTTCCGCCGCGCGGTCGACGCCGTCGACGAACGCATGGGGATCAAGGCGCTGGCTTACCCGGTGCCCGAGCACGCCAACAACCTCGGCTGGAGCCTCGGCGGCCTGACCCTGGTGTCGTTTGTGATCCTGCTGGTCACCGGCGTCTACCTCGCGCAGTTCTATGTGCCGATGCCGGAGACGGCCAACCAGTCGATCCGCGACCTGGTGACCCGGGTATGGCTGGGTGGGTTCGCCCGCGGCCTGCATTACTGGGCGGCGCAGGCGATGTTCGTGCTGGCGCTGCTGCACATGTTGCGGGTGTTCTTCCACGCCTCCTACAAGAAACCGCGCGAGGGCAACTGGATCGTGGGCAGCGCGATGTTGTTGCTGGCGTTCCTGGCGATCTTCACCGGCAGCGTGATCAAGTGGGACCAGGAGGGCTACGAGGCGCTGGCGCACAACCTGGACGTGGCCAACCTGCTGGGCAACGCGGGCATCTGGTTTACCGGCAACTTGAGCAGCAAGGTGCCGCTCGTGCTGCGCCTGTACACGGCGCACGCGGTGATCCTTCCCGGGCTGATCGTGTTGCTGTTCGTCTGGCATGCGCTGCTGGTCAAGCGGCACAAGATCTCCGCTCACCCCAAGATCACGGCACCGGAGGTGGAGACGCCGGAGCCGTTCACCGCGCACCTGAAGCGGGTCGCCGCGTTCGGGCTGGTGCTGCTCGGTGCGCTGTCGGTGCTGGCGGTGCTGATTCCGCCGGTGCTCGGGCCGACCCCGGTGGAGGACATCGAGATCACCCGTCCACTGTGGATGTTCTGGTGGTTCTTCCCGATCGAGCAGTGGTTCGGGGTGGCCGCCATCGGATTCGTCATCCTGGGCGTGTTCCTGCTGCTGTTCCTGGTGCCCTTCCTCGACCGCAGCCCACGCCGCCGCTGGCGGGAACGCCCGATCGCCACCACGGTCATGGTGGTGATCCTGCTGGCGCTGGTCGCGGTCAGCGTCAACGTGTGGATCTTCAACCCGAAGGGACACTGATGAACGGCATCGACATCCGCCGCGCCCGGCGCTGGTTCTGGGCCCTGACCGTGATCGCGATCCTGGCGATGGGCGGGCTG
Organism: Amycolatopsis tucumanensis; assembly: GCF_021654135.1. GTDB lineage: Bacteria > Actinomycetota > Actinomycetes > Mycobacteriales > Pseudonocardiaceae > Amycolatopsis_E > Amycolatopsis_E tucumanensis. The sequence goes on from NZ_JAKGSD010000074.1 coordinate 28,299, forward strand.
TACCGGGAACTGGGCGCCGCGCCCGGTCCCGGCACCGCGTTGCTGATGCTCTTGGCCGCGCTGGTGTTGCTGGCCTCCAGCGTGCAGGCGGCCCGGATCCTCACGAGACTGGCCGGCCCGCCGCGATGGCCGTGGCGCCGGCGGGCCCGGCCCTGAAAAGGACCTTCGACCACTCGATACACGACCTGCGCCCATTACCCCACGCCGGTACGGTAGGCACGTTGGGGCCGAGGGCTCGAGTAATCCGGAGAGGTAGCCATGACCAAGCACGCGGCCCCGCCTCCGGAGGGCGGGACGCCGACCCCGACCGCGCCGCCGCGGCCCCCGTGGTGGCGGAACCTGCTGTGGCCGTTGGCCATCGCGGTGACGATCGCGCTGTGGATCCTGGTGCCCAAGGCGCAGGAGCCGACCAAGATGGATCTGACCTACTCGGACTTCCTCGCCGATATCGATTCCGGTCAGGTCAAGTCGGTCACGCTGGTCACCAGCGGGACGGCCACCGGCACTCTGATCAACGGGCACAACTTCACCACGGTCGTTCCCGCGCAGGCGGGTGCGCCGTTGCTGGATCGCTTGGAGAAGGCCAAGGTCGCCGTCTCGGCGTCCTCACCGTCGCCGTCGTTCGGCTCGCAGCTGCTCAACTGGGTGCTGATCCTGGCGCCCTTCCTGCTCATCATCTGGTTTTGGCGGCGGATGTCCACGGGTGCGATGGGCCACATGCAGGGCGCGATGGGGGTGGGCAAGTCGAAGGCGAAGGTGTTCGACGCCGAACGGCCCGACACCGCCTTCGCCGACGTCGCGGGGTATGAGGGCGTCAAGGCCGAGATCGCCGAGGTGGTCTCGTTCCTGCGCCAGCCCGAGCGCTACCACCGCGCCGGGGCGGCGGCACCCCGTGGGGTGCTGATGGTGGGCCCGCCGGGGACTGGCAAGACCCTGTTGGCGCGGGCGGTGGCCGGGGAGGCGAGTGTGCCGTTCTTCTCGGTGGCCGGCTCCAGTTTCGTGGAGATGTTCGTCGGTGTCGGCGCCGCCCGCGTGCGCGATCTTTTCGCCGAGGCCCGCAAACGCGCCCCGGCCATCGTGTTCGTCGACGAGATCGACGCCCTGGGCGGCCGACGCGGCGGCACCGGTGCGATGGTCGCCAACGACGAGCGCGAGCAAACCCTCAACCAGCTACTGTCCGAAATGGATGGATTCGACCCGTCGGAGGGCATCGTCGTGCTCGCCGCCACGAACCGGCCCGAGGTGCTCGACCCCGCGCTGCTGCGCCCGGGGCGCTTCGACCGGCAGGTCACCATCCCGCTGCCGACGTTGGCCGAGCGCGTCGCCATCCTGGGCGTGCACTGCCGCCGCAAACAGCTGGACGCCAGCGTCGATCTCGAGGTCGTCGCCCGCGGCACCCCTGGTTTCTCCGGGGCGGATCTGGCGAACTTGGCCAACGAGGCCGCGATCGTCGCCGTGCGCGACGGGCGTGAGGTGCTGACTGCGGACGACTTCGACACCGCCCGTGACCGGATCCTGCTTGGGCGGCGGGAGGGCTCCAACGCGCTGCTGCCGGAGGAGAAGCACGCGGTCGCGGTGCACGAGGCTGGGCATGCGCTGGTGGCCGCGCTCTCGCCGACCACCGACCCGGTGGCGAAGGTGACCATCCTGCCCGCGGGTCAGGCCCTGGGTGTGACCGAGCAGTTGCCGCTGGTGGAGCGCCACCTCTACGGCGAGGACTACCTGCAGCAGACTCTCGCGGTGCGGCTGGGCGGGCGCGCCGCCGAACTGGTCGAGCTAGGCCAGGGCTCCTCCGGCGCGGCCAACGACCTGGCGCAGGCCACCGAGTTGGCCACGAAGATGGTGCGCGAGTTCGGGCTGTCCACCCAAGTCGGCCCGGTGGGCTACCCGCAGGGCGGGTCGGTGTTCCTTGGCGGCGGCGGGCCGGGGTTGTCCAGCCGCCCGTACGCCGAAGCGACCCAGGCGGCCATCGACGCCGACGTCGCCCGGCTGCTGCGCGAGGCCGAGGAGCGCGCCACCGACCTGCTGACCACCCACCGCGACGAGCTGCGCAGCCTGGTCGGGCTGCTGCTGGAACAGGAGACCGTGGACGGTGCCGCCGTCTACGCCCTGGTCGGGCAGAGCACCCCGGCGCAGCGGCTCGGTGCGGCCACGGTCGCACCCCGCCGGGCCGCCGCCCGCCCCCAGGCCGCCCTCGCACACCACGACCACACCGATCCGACCGACACGGCGACCCCGCGCGTGCACCAGGTTTCGGCCGACGAGCCCGCCCACCCGAAGGAGAAGTGACAATGCACGACCACACTGGCCACCACCGCCACGCGGGTCGCCCCGCCAGCACCGTGGTGCTCGATGTTCGCGGGCTGCAGTGGGCCACCGAGCAGAACATCGTGACCGCGGTCCTGCGGCGACGCCCCGGAGTGCTGGATGTGGAGGCCAATCCGGTGGCACAGACCGCGACCGTGACGTTCGATCCAGCGCACACCTCGGTGGCCGAGCTGCGCGACTGGGTCCGGGACTGCGGCTACCACTGCGCCGGCCAGTCCGTGCCGGACCACCTGTGCGACCCCATGCACGAACCCGGCCGTCCCGGGCACGAGCACCCTGAGCACGCCGGCCACGGTCCCGCCGCGCATGCGGGGCACGCCGAGGCCGAGACGTTGCGGTCCCCGCACGAGGCGATGGGCCACGGCGGGCACGCGGGCATGTCCATGGCCGCGATGGTCGCGGACATGCGCAACCGGTTCCTGGTCGCGCTGCTGTTCTCGATCCCGATCGTGCTGTGGTCGCCCATCGGCAGCGAGGTATTCGGCCTGAACCTGCCCACGCCCTTCGGCCTACGGCAGGACATCTGGGCACTGCTGCTGAGCCTGCCGGTGATCTTCTACTCCTCCTGGATCTTCTTCGACGGCGCCGTACGCGCGCTGCGCGCGCGGACCCTGGACATGATGGTGCTCGTCGCGGTCGCGGTCGGGTCCGGCTGGCTGTACTCGCTGGTGATCACCCTGTCCGGGGGCGGGGAGGTGTTCTACGAGGCCGCCACCGTGCTGGCCTCCTTCGTGCTGCTGGGGCACTGGTTCGAGATGCGCGCCCGCGGCGGCGCCAACGACGCCATCCGCACCCTGCTCGATCTCGCCCCGCCCAAGGCCGTCGTGCTCCGCGACGGAGAGGAGGTCGAGAAACCCACCGCCGAGGTGGCGGTCGGAGACCTGCTGCTGGTGCGCCCGGGCACCAAGATCGCCGTCGACGGTCTGGTCGAGGACGGCGAAAGCGAGGTCGACGAGTCGATGGTCACTGGCGAAAGCCTCCCGGTGCACAAGGAACCCGGCACGGAGGTGATCGGCGCGACCATCAACGCCAACGGCACGCTCCGGGTGCGGGCCACGAAGGTCGGCGCCGACACGGCGCTGGCGCAGATCGTGAAACTCGTGCAGGAAGCGCAGAACTCCAAGGCACCCGGGCAGAAGCTGGCCGACCGGGCCGCGTTCTGGCTCGTGTTCGTCGCCCTCATCGGCGGCGGGGCGACGCTGGCGACGTGGCTACTGACCGGGAGTGCGTTCTCCACCGCGATCCTGTTCGCCATCACCGTCGTCGTGATCACCTGCCCCGACGCACTCGGGCTGGCGACCCCGACCGCGATCATGGTCGGCACCGGGCTCGGCGCCAAACGCGGGGTGCTGTTCAAGAACGCCATCGCCCTGGAAACCTCCGCCCGCATCCAGGTCGTGGTGATGGACAAGACCGGCACCCTGACCAAGGGCGAGCCCGAGGTCACCGATGTCCTCACCGACGGCGCCGAAACCGGGATCAGCGAGCCAGAGCTGCTGCGCCTGGTGGCCGCCGTGGAACGGGAATCCGAACACCCCCTGGCGGAGGCGATCGTGCGGCACACCGACGAGCGGGGCCTGAACTCATTGCGCGCGGAGCGGTTCGAGAATGTGCCCGGGCATGGCGCGATCGCCCATGTCGCGGGGCGCCGCGTGGTGGTGGGCAACCGGCGGCTGATCGAACGGGAAGGCATCGAGCTGGGGTCGCTGGCCGCCCGCCGTGACCAGCTGGCCGGCACCGGCCACACGGCGATCGTCGCCGCCATCGACGGGACCGCCGTCGGCGTGATCGGCATCGCCGATGCGGCCCGTGACACCTCGGCGACCGCTGTGGCCGAGCTGCACGAGCTCGGGGTGGAGATCGTCATGCTCACCGGCGACAACCAGGCCACCGCCGAGCGCATCGCCCGCCAGCTCGGCATCGACACGGTGATCGCCGAAGTCCTGCCCGGCGACAAGGCCTCCAAGGTCGCCGAACTCCAGCAAGGTGGCCGCAAGGTCGCGATGGTCGGCGACGGCGTCAACGATGCCCCCGCGCTCGCTCAGGCCGACCTGGGTATCGCGATCGGCGCAGGAACGGACGTCGCCATCGAAACCGCCGACGTCGTGCTGATGCGCTCCGACCCGCTCGACGTGCCCACGGCGCTGCGGATCGGGCGCGGCACACTGCGGAAGATGCGGCAGAACCTGGGCTGGGCCATCGGCTACAACACCATCGCCCTCCCGATCGCCGCAGGCGTGTTCGAACCCGCCTTCGGCCTGGTGCTGCGGCCGGAGATCGCGGCGCTGTCGATGTCCGGTTCGAGCCTGATCGTAGCGGTCAACGCGCTCGCGCTCAAGCGACTCCGGCTGCCGAGCGCCGCACCGGCACCGACCCCCACGGCACCGACCACCGTGGCCGTGGGCGAGGTCGACCGGCGCGCGGCATGAGAAGGGGAGCCTGCCATGGCCGACGACAACTACGACGTGATCATTCCCGGGGCAAGTTTCGCGGGGCTCGCCGCCGCCGGGCAACTCACCGACACCGGCCGAGTGCTGCTGGTCGACCACCGCCTGTCGATGAGAGGAGACCCCCGTCACCTAATGAATCTCGAACAGCCCGCTGGGACTGGTGCAGGCCTTCCCGTTACCTGACCCCGTTGAGGTCTTGAAAAAGAGCGGCGGCTCGGTCTGGGCGGGCTGTTCACTCCTGCTCGGCATCGCGGTAGGCCTTGCCCCTTTCTGGACTTGAGTCCTCACGGGAGACCGGTCGAGGCGATGTCGGCGGTGGTGGTCCGCCGCGCGAGTGCGATGCCTGAGCACCTCGGGGGCCTTCGAGCCCTCATGCAAGACCGGCGGGCTCGGCGTGTCGGACCACCACCGCGATC
>NZ_JAKGSD010000075.1 GCF_021654135.1 Amycolatopsis tucumanensis
CGCCGGACGGGCAGGCTCCGGGATGACCAGGGGTTGGGTGCCTCGGCTCACCTCGGGTGGGTGGTCGCCGGGTGGTCATCCCGTCGCCTTCCGGTTTGTGCATATCACCTTGAGCCAGGGCCGCAAGGTTGGCATGTCCGGCCGCCGGTGGGCAGAGAGGTTGCGGCCCTGGCTCAAGGTGATCGCGCCGGTGTCAGGCGACGGGATGACCACCCAGCTTCAGTTGTGTTCAAAGCGGGCGCTGGCGCGCCGTCTTCGGTGGTGGGATCGTGGGGTGGTGAGGGAACGTGCTTTGGCGGCCCTGGCGGGTCTGGCCATCGGGGATGCGCTCGGTATGCCCACGGAAGGACTGTCACCGGCGGAAATCGAACCTGTCACAGGCTTCGCGGCGGCTCGGGGGTTGCCTGCGGGCGGTGTCACCGATGACACCCAGCAGGCGGTGATCGTCGCGCGGCTGCTGGTCTCCGGGGGTGGGCGGATCGATCCGCACGGGCTCGCCGATGCGCTCCTGGAGTGGGAACGGGACCTGCGCAGCCGCGGCATCCGGGGGTTGCTCGGGCCCTCCACGCGCGCCGCTCTCACGGCCGTCGCCGCGGGGGAAGCTCTCGAGAAGGCCGGCAAGTACGGCACCACGAACGGTGCGGCCATGCGCATCGCCCCGGTGGGGATCGCGAATCCGGCCGACCTCGACCTGCTCGTGGACAGCGTGGTCGAAGCCAGTTGGGTCACCCACAACACGGGCGTCGCCCTCGCGGGGGCTGCCGCGGTCGCCGCGGCGGTGAGCGCGGGCGTCGACGGGGCGAGTCTGCCCGAGGCGATCGACTTCGCCGTGGAAGCCGCGGAACGAGCCGCCAAGCGGGGGAACTGGGTCGCGGCCGGGGACGTCGCCGCGCGCATCCGCTGGAGCCGCACCATGGATCCGGCCGACGTGCCCGCGTTGATCGGCACCAGCGTCGCCACCCAGGAATCGGTGCCCGCCGCGTTCGCGGTGCTCCGCCACGCGGAAAACCCGTGGCAGGCCTGCTGCACGGCGGCGAGCCTCGGCGGGGACACGGACACCATCGCGGCCATCGCCGGCGCGATCGCGGGCGCCTGCACCGGCGCGGGCGCGTTCCCCGAGGAAGCCGTCCGCACGGTGACCGAGGTCAACGACCTTCCGCTGCCGGAACTCGCCGACGATCTGCTGAAACTGCGCGCCAGAACCCGGTGAGCGCCGCGGCCGTCTCCTGTGGACGGTCCAGTTGCACGCAGTGGCCGGCGCCCTCGACGGCGACCGCGTCCCGGCCGAACCGGCGGGCCGTGCGCTGGTAATCCTCGGGCGAGCCGGTGAACTCGTCGTCCGCGCCGTGCACGAACAACAGCGGCACCCCGGAACCGGCCAGCTCGCCGACCCCCGCCCGCGGCCCGCACAGCAGCCGCGCGAACCCGATGAGGTGACCGGTGCGCGTGGTCGACAACCGGGCCCGCATCAGGTCCGCCCGGTCCGGATCCGTGCGGACCCAGTGGTCGACCAGGGTGTGCAAGCCCGCCGCCCCCTCCGCGGCGACCGCGTCCGCGCACCAGGTGAGGAACGCCGTCTCCTTCTCCGAACCGGTCAGCAGGCTGCCCAGCGGCGCGAAACTGCGCACCGCCCGCGGCAGGGCCACCGCGGCGGCGTGCGCGACCGCGGCGCCCGCGCAGTGCGCCACCACGTGCGCCGGCTCGCCCTCGCCGACCTCGCCGATCACCGCCAGCAAGTCCTGCGCCATCGCGGACAACGTGTACGCGCTCGGATCGTCGGAGCCCGGGCTTTCGTGCTGGCCGTGGTGGTCGACCGCCCACGCCGCGTACCCGGCGGCGGCCAGCAGCGGCAACAGCGGCGCGAAGTCCTCTTTGGACCCCAGGTACCCGGCCACCAGCACCACCGGCTCGCCGGACCCGGCCCGGCACGCGGCGAACCGGCCGCGGTCGGTCTCCAGCATGACGTCGCGGACCGGGCTCTCCAGGGTCGTCACAGCGCGGCTCCTTCCCGGACCGAGGCCTTCTCGATCACGTCCGCGGCCTCCGCCGCCCCACCGCACGCCCGCACGATCTCCCGCATGCCCGCCACGTTCGCCGCGATGCCGGCGTCGGACGACACCCGCAGCACCGCGTTGTGCAGCGTCTGCGCCGACACCTCCGCGCGGTCGAGCGTGACACCCAGCCCCAGCTCGGCGAGGCGCGCCGCGTTCAGCCGCTGCTCGGCCATCTGCGGCACCGCGACCATCGGCACCCCGTGGTACAGGGCTTCCAGCAGGCTGCCCATCCCGGCGTGCGTGACGAACGCCGACGCGGCGGCCAGCACGTCGAGCTGCGGCACCATCGGCGCGATCTCGACCCCGTCCGGAACCGGCCCCAGCGACGCCGGATCGATGTGCCGCCCGATCGCCATCACGGTGTGCCAGCCCAAACCCGCGGCCAGGTCGAGGCAGGCCCGGAAGAAGTCCGGCTGGTCGGTGAAACACGACCCGAGCGAGACCAGCAGCACCGGTTTCCCCGCCGGCGGCCGCCACGACCCCTGGAACGACCGGTCGCCCAGCGCGGGACCGGCGAAGGTGTGCTCCGGCCCGAGCAGGTCCGGCGAAATCTGGAACGCCCGTGGCACGAACACCACCTTCGGGTCGCCCACCGCCTGGAACTCCTCGACCGAACAGCCGAGGCCGTTGGCGTCCAGGAACCGCTGGAACCGCTGGTACACCGGCAGGTCCGAGAGGTTCTCGACGCCGAACGCGATCCGCTCCCAGCCGGGGAACAACGCGTGCGTCGGCGACAGCTGCACCATCGGCAAGCCGAGTTTGCGCGCCAGGACCTTGCCCGCGAACGCGACGAAGTCGTAGGCGACCACGTCGGGCACCTCGCCGAGGGCCTCCAGCACGGGGAGGGCGGCCTCGGCGTCCCGGTGGTACATCGCCACGCCCGCCATCAGGTCCTCCGGCGGCGGGCTGCCGTCCCGGACGTCCGGCAGCACCACCGGTTCCGCACCGGCCGCGCGCACCTGCGGGACGAAGTCCGGTCCGACCGCGTAGCTCACCCGCCAGCCACGCGACACCAGCTCCGACACCACGGCGAGGGTGGGGTTGACGTGCCCGTGGTCGGCGACGTTGACGAACAGGGCGTGCTTCACCGCGCCACCCCGCAGACCACGTGCTCGACCGGGGTGCAGTACGGCAGACCGGACAGCGGCTCACCGGCGAAGAACCGCAACGCGAGGTCCACCACCTCGGCCGGCCGCTCCAGGTGCACGAGGTGGTCGGCGTCGTGGATCGCGGTGAAGCGGGCGTCGGCGCACCGGGCCGCGGCCGCCCGGCTCAGGACCGGCGTGGTAAGCGGATCGTGCTCCCCGGTCGTGACCAGCACGGGGACGGGCAGGACGCGGCCGTCGTCGCCGGGGTGGTCGAGCAGCCGCCGGGTGTTGTCCAGGTACTTGGCGACGTCGGCGTCGGTCATCGCGCCCACCAGGCTGTCCAGGCACCGGCGGACCGCGGCCTGCCGCCGGATGCCCGGCGCGCGGCTGAGCATCAGGTCCAGCACCTCGGCGGTGAACTCCGCGTGCCTGCCCTGCTCGGCCAGCTCCACGCTGCGGGCGATGCGCCGGCGCAGCCGCCCGGTCACGTGCGTCATCGTGCCGACGAGCAGCAGGCGGCGCACCCGTTCGGGCCGCAGCTGCGCCCACCGGTGCGCGACACCACTGCCGTAGGAGGCGCCGACGACGTGCACCGGCTCCGGCGCGACGTGGTCGAGCAGGTGGCCGAGCGCGCCGGCGAGGAAGTCCACGCCGTAGCCGGGCGGCAGCCGGTCCGCCGCGCCCCAGCCGGGCAGGTCGACGGTGATCACGTCGGCGTGCCGGAGCAGATCGCGTTCCACCCGGCCCCACGCGTCCTTGTGCTGGAACGCGCCGCCCACCAGGACGATCGGCGCGAGTCTGCCGCCGCCGCGCACGATGCGGCCCGCGAACTCGAATCCGCCGAACGTGAGCGGGACGGTTTCCTGCCGGGTGGTCGTTGCCGTCACAAGCGATCTTCCTCGGTGTGGTCGGGGTTTGGGGTCCGCCACGTAACCACGTCGTCCTCCGCGGGCGCGCCGCGGAAACTCGATCGAGCCAACTTGACCACTCGCGCGTGTGACCACGGCGCAACAGGGCTTCCACCATGCGGAAGGCCCGTTGTATGAGCGGCGGCACACGATCAAGGATGGAACCGACGGAGTCAGCGCCGACCCCCGGAGGAGCCGCCGTGGACAGGGCTGTGCGGAGACCGATCCCCATGACCGCGGCGGGACGGCTGCTCGCCGTGCTCGACGCGTTCACACCGGGCCGCAGCCTGCTCACGTTGAGCGAAATCAGCCGACGGGCGGGGCTTTCGCTGACGACCGCGCACCGGCTCGCCGGTGAGCTGGTGAACTGGGGCGCCCTCGAACGCGACGACGACGGCCGCTACCGGATCGGGCTGCACCTGCTGGAGCTGGCCGCGCTCGCGCCGCGCGGGCTGGAACTGCGCGAACTGGCGCAGCCGTTCCTGGAGGACCTGTTCCACTCCACGCGGGCGCACGTGCACCTGGCGGTGCGGGACGGGCACGAGGTGGTGTACGTCGAGACGCTGCGGGCGCGCGGCACGGTGACGGTGCTGAGCCGGTTGGGGCAGCGGTGGCCGTTGCACGCCACCGGGACCGGGCTCGCACTGCTGGCCCACGCGGGTCGCGAGGTGCAGGAGCAGGTGCTGGAGGCGCCGCTGAAGCGCTTCACGCACAAGACGATCACCGACGCGCGGGAGCTGCGGCGGGTGCTGGCGGAGGTGCGGCGCACCGGGGTCGCGGTGGCGGAGGAGCAGCTGACGCTGGAGGCGGTGGCGATCGCGGCGCCGATCCGCGGTGCCGGTGACGAGGTGGTGGCCGCATTGGGCTTGGTCGTGCACGTGGACGAGTGCGAGCCGAGGGCGCTGGTGCCGGTGATGACCGCCGCGGCGCGGGGGATCTCGCGTGCGCTGGGCGCGCCGTCGGCGGCGGATGTGCGGGGCGTGGTGCGCGGGCGGTGATGCGGGTCGTGTCGCTGCGCGGCAACTTGGTGCCGGGAGTGGGAGCGGCCCAACAGGGTGGCCGGGTTGGATGAGCCCATGACCATCACGTTCCTGCTCATCGCGCGGCTCCCCGGAGGCGGCGCGGAAGCCTTCGACGCCTACGAGGACGCCGTCCTGCCCCTCCTGGCCGAGTACGGCGGCCGCCTCGAGCGGCGGGTCCGATCCCTTGACGACGGCACCGAGGTGCACCTCGTCGGGTTCCCGGGCGAGCAGGAGTTCGAGGCCTACCGGGCCGACCCGAGGCGCGCCGAGCACGCGCACCTGCTCGAACGGTCCGGCGCGGCCATCGAACTACTGCCCGTCCGCGACCTCACTTCCCGAAACCCGCCGTCAGGCCGCTGACCAGCTGCCGCCGGCCCAGGATGTACAGCGCCAGCACCGGCAGCGTCGACAACACGACCGCCGCCAGCACCGCCGGGATGTTCACCCGGAACTGCCCCTGGAACGACCACAACGCGAGCGGCAGCACCCGCTGGTCCGGGCTCTGCGTCAGGATCAGCGGGAACAGGAACCCGTTCCACACGTTCAGCCCGTCGTACACCGCGACCGTCACCACCGCGGGCCGGATCATCGGCAGCACCAGGCTGAACAGCATCCGCCAGTCACCGGCGCCGTCCACCCGCATCGACTCGAACAGCTCGTTCGGCACGTCCCGCAGGAAGTTCGCCAGGATGATCACCGACAGCGGGATCGCGAACGCCACCGACGGCAGGATGATCGCCAGCAGCGTGTCGTACAGCTGCGCCCGCGTGATCAGGTAGTACACCGGGATGATCGTCGCCTGGATCGGGATCGCCAGGCCCAGCAGGTAGCCGCGGTAGGTGAACCGCGAGAACCACGTCGTGCCGCGCACCACGTAGTAGGCGGCCATCAACGCCACCGCGACCGCGATCGCCACCGTCGCCAGCGTCACGACCACACTGTTGGCGAAGTAGCGCCAGAAGTCGTTGCGCAGCACCAGCTCGTACGCGCTGAACGTCGGCGAGGTCGGCACCGACAACGGGTTCGCGTCGTAGAACCCGCGCTGGTTGCGCAGGCTCGTCACCACCACGTAGTACACCGGCACCAGCACGACGGCCAGCCACACGAACCCGGCGAGGCCGCCGAGGTAGTTCGGACGGGTCCGCATCACGCCCCCTCCAGCTGGCTGCCCCGCCGGAAGCTGGACAGCCTCGACAACCCCAGCGCCAGCGCGAGCCCGGCGACCACCAGCAGCACGGCGAGCGTGCTCGCCCGCCCCATGTCGTTGCCGGAGAACCCGGACAGGTACATGTCCAGCGGCAGCATCCGCGTCGCGTCGCCCGGACCGCCGCCGGTCAGCACGAACACCAGGTCGAAGTAGGTCAGCGAGCCGACCAGCATCATCGTCGAAGACGTGATGATCGTGTAGCGCAGCTGCGGCAGCGTGATGTGGAAGAACTGCCGCACCCGGCCGGCCCCGTCCAGCTCCGCCGCCTCGTACAGCGACTTCGGGATCTGCCGCACCCCGCCCTGGTAGAGCAGCGTGTGGAAGGGCACGAACTGCCAGGCGATCACGAAGATCACCACGTACAACGCCAGTGTCGGGTCGCCGAGCCAGTCCTGCGACAGGAAGTCCAGCCCGAACGCGCGGCTCATGCCGAAGTTCGGGTCGAGCAGCGCCTTGAACGCGATCGCGATGGCCGCCGCGGACAGCAGCATCGGCAGGAAGTACAGCACCCCGAGCAGCGCGCGGTACCGGCCGCGCCCGGCGATGAGCACGCCGAGCAGCAGCGAGATCGGCGTCTGCACCAGCCAGCTGACCACCATCACCTGCACGGACAGCCAGATCGCGTGGTAGGTCGCGGGGTCGGCGAGCGCCGCGGCCCAGTTCGCCAGCCCGGCCCACGACGGGTCGCCGATGCCGTCCCACTCCATGAAGCTCAGCACCGCGACCCCGCCGAGCGGCACGATCGCGAACACCCCGAAGAACGCCAGCGCGGGCACCGCCATCAGCGGGCTGGGGCCGGTCCGCAGCCGGCCGCGGCCGGGCGCCGGCGTGCGTGCCGGCGCCCGGTCCCGCTGTTCGAGAACCGTGCTCATTGCCCGATCGTCGCGTTCATGTTGGCGGAGAACTGCTCCGGCGTGATCTGCTTGAGGAACAGCTGCTCCAGGTTGGTCAGCAGCGCGTCGGCCTGGCCGGGGGAGAGCGCCTGGTCCCAGGACAGCTGGAAGTTCGGCGCCTTGCTCGCCATTTCGTACACGTAGGACAGGTACTGCGGGTCCTCGGTCTTCGCGAGCTTGTCCTCGATGCCGGTCAGCGGCGGCACCGAACCGCCGGCGAGCAGCGAGTCGACGTAGGAGTCGTTCATCAGGTCCTCGCGCAGGTACCGCAGCGCCGACTGCTTCTGCTCCTCGCTCGCGGTGGCCGAGACGGACCAGTAGTTGGCCGGGTTGCCGACGATGTTGGCCGGGTCGCCCTTGCCGCCGGACACGGTGGGGAACGTGGTCCAGCCGAGCTTGCCGCTCGAGATGAAGTCGGGGTCGGCCTGCTTGATGGTGGGGAAGGCCCAGGAGCCCATCAGGTACATCGCGGCCTTGCCGGTGAACAGCAGCGCGGTGTCGGCGTTGCTGTCGGTCGCGATCGAGTTGAAGCCGCGGACGAAGCCGCCGGCGTCGACGAGCTGCTGGATCATCGTGTTGGCGCGGATGATCGCCGGATCCGACCACGCGCCGGGCTTGCCGGCGACGATGTTGTTGAACACCTCGGGCCCGCCGATGCGGTCGACGAGGTACTCCTCCCACATCAGCTGCGGCCACTTGCTCTGCCCGCCGAGGGAGAACGGCGCGATGCCGGCCTGGTTGAACCGCGGCACCAGGGCCATCATGTCGTCCCACGTCTTCGGCGGCTGCGCGCCGATCTGGTCGAACAGTTCCTTGTTGTAGAACAGCACGACCGGCTGCATGCCGTTGTTCGGCACGGCGTAGGTCTTGCCGTCGAGCACGCCGGTGCGCGCCACCGACGGCAGGAACCGGTTCACGAACGCCGGGTCGTTCGCGGCTTCGGCGGACAGGTCCATGATCTTGCCGGAGTCCACCCAGGACTTGAGCAGGCCGCCGCTCCAGCTGAAGACCAGCGTCGGCGCCTCGTTCGCACCGATCGCGGTGCGGATCTTCTGCTTGTACGCGTCGTTGCCGAAGTACTGCGCGTCGACCCCGGACGACTCGAACGACGTCCGGAACGTCTGCTCGTCGCCGCCGGTGAGCGCCCACGCGGTGGCGCCGCCCCCGCCGGACGGACCGCTGGAGCCGCACGCGGTGGTGAGGGAGAGAACCGCGGCCAGTCCGGCCGCGATCACGGCGGTGCGCCGCTTGACCAGTGTCATGATGCGCCTTCCCCATCGAAGGTCCGAAAGTTTTCGGAAACACTCTGGTGTGTGTCGGAAGATATGCGGCCCACCCGGACGCGTCAAGAGCTGTTTCGGCAAGGAAAATAGCGTTATAGTCGCCTGAAACTTTTCGGCAAGAAAATTGGTTGGAGGGTGCGGTGCCTGCCGGTTCCCAGCGCGCGACGCTCGCGATGGTCGCAGAGGCCGCCGGGGTTTCGCTGCCGACCGTCTCCAAGGTGCTCAACGGTCGCGGCGACGTGGCGGCGGCGACCCGGCAGCGGGTCCAGGACGTGTTGAAGGAACTGGGTTACGTGCCCCAGTCCGGTCGGCGCACGGTAGGGCCGGCGCGCGTGGTGGACCTGGTGTTCGACGACCTGGTGAGCCCCTACTCGCTGGAGGTCCTGCGCGGGGTCACCGAGGCGGGCGCGGAAACCGGGGTGGACGTCGTGGTCGGGCGCCTGCCCGAGTCCGACGACGACGACTGGGCGCGGCGCCTGCGCCTGGCCGGGCGCGAGGGGCTGATCGTGGTCACCTCCGAGCTGACCCGCGCCCAGGTCGAGGGCTTCGCGCGCGCCGGGCTGCCGCTCGTGGTCATCGATCCGCTGAACCTGCCGCGCGTCGAGGTGACCAGCGTCGGCGCGACCAACTGGAACGGCGGGGTGTCCGCCACCGAGCACCTCCTGCAGCTGGGCCACCGGCGCATCGCCTACGCGGGCGGGCCGGTGCAGGCCTCCTGCAGCCAGGCCCGCCAGCACGGCTACCGCGCGGCGCTGGAGAACGCCGGCGTGACCGTCGATCCGCGGCTGATCCTGCACGGCGCCTTCGGCTACCCGGACGGGCTGGAGATGGGCGGGCGGTTGCTCGACCTGCCGGAGCCGCCGACCGCCGTGTTCGCCGGCAGTGACGCGACCGCGCTGGGCGTGATGGAAGCGGCCCGGCGGCGGGGACTGCGCGTGCCCGAGGACCTGTCGGTCGTCGGGTTCGACGACACCATGCTCGCCGAGCTGGCCACGCCCGCGCTGACCACAGTGCGGCAGCCGTTGCAGGACATGGGCCGCGTCGCGCTGCGCACGCTGATGCGGCTCGCTGCCGGCGAAACCCTCGACTCCCACCACGTGGAGCTGGCCACCAACCTGGTGGTGCGCGATTCGACGACGAACCTGCGAGGAGCACCATGACGGAACCGACCTGGCGTGACAGCGCGCTGCCCGCCGCAGCCCGAGCCGAGGCGCTGCTGGCGGAGATGACCCTCGAAGAGAAGGTGGCGCAGCTGGGCAGCGCATGGCCGGGCAACGAGCAGCTGAACGGCAACGTCGCGCCGATGCAGGACGTCTTCGCGCGTGGCGGGGTGCCGTTCGAGCAGGCGCGGGAGAACGGCATCGGGCACCTGACGCGGGTGTTCGGCACGGCGCCGGTCAGCGCGGCCGAGGGCGCGGCGCGGGTCGAGGCGCTGCAGCGGGAGATCGTCGAGGAGACCCGGCTGGGCATCCCGGCGATCGTGCACGAGGAGTGCCTGACCGGGTTCACCACTTACGGCGCCACCGTGTACCCGGCGGCACTGGCGTGGGCGGCGACGTTCGACCCGGAACTGGTCGAGCGGATGGCGTCGGCGATCGCGGACGACATGCGCGCCTCCGGGGTGCACCAGGGTCTCTCGCCGGTGCTGGACGTCGTGCGGGACTACCGGTGGGGCCGGGTCGAGGAGACCCTCGGCGAGGACCCGTACCTGGTCGGTACGCTCGGCGCCGCGTACGTGCGTGGCTTGGAGCGCAACGGGATCGTCGCCACGCTCAAGCACTTCGCCGGGTATTCGGCGTCGCGCGCGGCCCGCAACCACGCGCCGGTGTCGATCGGCCAGCGGGAGCTGCGGGACGTGATCCTGCCGCCGTTCGAGATGGCGATCCGCGAGGGCGGGGCGCGGTCGGTGATGAACGCCTACGTCGACCTCGACGGGGTGCCCGCGGCGGCGAACGCGCCGCTGCTGACCGGGATCCTGCGGGACGAGTGGGGTTTCGAGGGCGTGGTGGTGTCCGACTACTGGGCCATCGCGTTCCTGGGCAGCATGCACCGGGTCGCCGACAGCACCGGGCAGGCCGGGGCGCTCGCGCTGGCCGCGGGCATCGACGTCGAGCTGCCGGACACCCTGTGCTATGGCAAGGAACTCATCGAGCTGGTGCGTTCGGGCGAGGTGCCGGAGTCCCTTGTGGACCGTGCGGTCGGCAGGCTGCTGCGGCAGAAGGCGGAGCTGGGCCTGCTCGACGCGGACTGGGCGCCGCGGGCGCGGCCGGTGGACCTGGACTCGCCGCGCAACCGGGCGATCGCTCGGGAGCTGGCGGAGAAGTCGGTGGTGCTGCTCGCCAACGACGGCACGCTGCCGTTGCGCGCGAAGCGGATCGCGGTCGTCGGTCCGTGCGCGGACGACCCGCTGGCGTTCATGGGCTGCTACTCGTACCCGAACCACGTGCTGCCGCGCTATCCCGAGTACGGCATCGGGGTCGAGGCGCCGTCGCTGCTGGAGTCGCTGCGCGCGGAACTGCCGGACGCGGTGATCACCTCGGCGGCCGGCTGCCCGATCCGCGACGAGGACCGGTCCGGCTTCGCCGAAGCGGTGGAAGCCGCGCGGGACGCGGACGTGTGCATCGCCGTGGTCGGCGACCGGGCGGGCCTGTTCGGCGAGGGCACCTCCGGCGAGGGCTGCGACGCCCCGGACCTGCGGCTGCCCGGCGTGCAGGACGGGCTGCTGAGCGAACTGCTGGCCACCGGCACGCCGGTGGTGGTGGTCGTGGTGTCCGGCCGTCCGTACGCGCTGGGGGACCACACCGGGGCGGCGGCACTGGTGCAGGCGTTCATGCCCGGCGAGGAGGGCGGCCCGGCGCTGGCGGGTGTCCTGTCCGGACGGACGAACTTCGGCGGACGTCTCCCGGTGCAGGTGCCGCGGGTGGCAGGCGCGCAGCCGAGCACCTACCTGCAGCCCCCGCTCGGCGGCAACAGCGAGGGCATCAGCAACCTCGACCCGAGCCCGCTGTTCCCGTTCGGGCACGGCATCTCCTACACCACGTTCGACTACGAGGACCTGACGCTGAGCGCGCGTGAGGTGCCGACCGACGGCGAGGTCGAGGTCTCGGTGCGGGTGCGCAACTCCGGCGACCGCGCCGGGGACGAGGTGGTGCAGCTGTACGTGAATGACGTGCTCGCGCAGGTGACCCGCCCGGTGCGGCAGCTGGCCGGGTTCGCGCGGATCACCCTCGGCGCGGGGGAGGCGCGGACGGTGACGTTCCGGCTGCACGCCGACCGGCTCGCGTTCACCGGACTGGACCTGCGCCGGATCGTCGAACCCGGCACGATCGAGGTGTTCGCCGGCCGCTCGGCCGACGACCTGCCCTGCCGCGCCGCGTTCGAGCTGACCGGCCCGGTGCGCGAGGCCGGGCACGACCGCGTGCTGACCACGCCCGTTCAGTCGCTGGGGGAGACCAGCCCGGTTTCGTAGGCGAGGACGACGGCCTGGGCGCGGTCGCGCAACGACAGCTTGGCGAAGATGCGGGCCACGTGGGTCTTGACCGTCGCCTCGCTGAGCGTCAGCTCCGCGGCGATCTCGGCGTTCGACCGGCCCCGCGCGACGAGGGTGAGAACCTCCAGTTCGCGCGGGGTCAGGACGGCGAGATCGCGGTGCAGCGCCGGACGTGGTCGCGCCGCGGCGAAGCGCTCCACCAGCCGCCGGGTGATCGACGGGGCCAGCAGCGCGTCGCCGGTGCCGACCAGGCGCACCGCGGCCACCAGGTGCTCGGGGGTGACGTCCTTGAGTAGGAACCCGCTGGCCCCGGCGGCGAGCGCGTCGTAGACGTAGCGGTCGAGGTCGAACGTGGTCAGCATGAGCACCCGGCAGCCGGGGTCGCGCGCCAGGATGCGGCGCGCGGCCTCCAGGCCGTCCATCGCCGGCATCCGGATGTCCATCAGCACGACGTCCGGCTCCAGGTCGCGGACGGTGGCGACGGCCTCCGCGCCGTCCGCCGCCTCGCCCACGACGTCGACACCGCCGGAGGCCAGGATCATGCGGAAGCCGGTGCGCACCAGGGCCTGATCGTCGGCGATCACCACGCGCGGCCCGGTCACGGCCGCTCCAGCGGGATCTTCGCCCGGACCCGGAACCCGCCGCCGATGCGCCGCCGGGCGTCCAGGTCGCCGCCGAACACGGCCACGCGCTGCCGCAGCCCGAGCAGGCCGCGTCCCTCCTCGGTCTCGTCGGACGGGGCCGGGGCGTCCCCGGACAGCACGCTGGGCCCGCTGTTGAGCACCTCGACGCGCAGGTAGCGGTCGGAGTACCGCACGGTCACCTCCGCCTGCCGCCCGTCGCCGTGCTTGAGTGCGTTGGTGAGCGCTTCCTGGATGATCCGGTACGCCGTCAGGTCCACTCCGGACGGCAGCGGCCGCGGCTCGCCGGACACGCGGACCTCCACCGGCAGCCCGGCGAACGCGATCCGGTCGATCAGCGGGCTGAGCCTGCTCAGACTGGGCTGCGGCGACAGGTCCGCGGTCTCGTCACCGTCGGCGGGCGGGGCGAGCACGCCGAGCAGGTTCCGCAGCTCGGTCATCGTGTCCCGCCCGGCCGCCTCGACCGCTTCCAGCGCCGTCGCGGCCTGCGCGGGTTCGGTCGCGAGCACCCGGCGCGCGGCCCCGGTCTGCACCACCATCACGCTCACGTTGTGGCTGACGATGTCGTGCAGCTCCCGCGCGATCCGCGCCCGCTCGTCGTCGACCGCGCTGCGCGCCGCGCTCTCCCGTTCCCGCTCCAGCAGCCAGCCGCGCTCCTCCAGCGCCCTCGCGAACGCCCGCCGCGCGCGCCCGAGCCGGACCGCCAGCACGGCGGCCACCAGGCACGCCACCGCGGCGACAACCAGTTCCCACACCCGGCAACTGTGTCAGGACCCGGAGCGACGCGCATCCACCGCCGGACTACATCCCCGGGATGACCCGCGCCGGGAGTTACCTCCGCGGACCGATGCCCGCACTGGGCCGCTGCCCGCAGGATGGCCGGCGTGACCAGAGATGACGGCGCGGTCGTGCGGTTGACCGACGTGCGCAAGGAGTACAGCGAATCGGTCGCCCTGGACGGGGTCTCCCTGGAGATCCGGGCCGGGGAGGCGGTCGCGGTGATGGGGCCCTCCGGCAGCGGTAAGTCCACGCTGCTGAACATGGTGGCCGGGCTGGACCGCCCGACGTCCGGTTCGGTCGTCGTGCACGGCGAGGACCTGGGGAAGCTGAACGAGACCGGGCTGGCGCTGTTCCGCCGCCGCCGGATCGGCATGATCTTCCAGTTCTTCAACCTGCTCGACGACCTACCCGCGCTGGACAACGTGGCGCTGGCCGCCCAGCTCACCGGCACCCCGGCCGGCCAGGCCCGCAAGCGCGCGCTCGAACTGCTCGGCGAACTCGGCATCGCCGGGCGCCGCAACGTCTACCCGGCCCGGTTGAGCGGCGGCGAGCGGCAGCGCGTCGCGGTCGCGCGGGCGCTGATGAACCGGCCCGCGCTGCTGCTGGCCGACGAGCCGACCGGCGCGCTGGACAGCCGGTCCGGCGAGCAGGTGATGGACCTGCTGCTCGACCTCAACCAGATCGGGCAGACGCTGCTGCTGGTGACGCACGACGAGCGGCTCGCCACCCGGTGCGCGAGCCGCGTGGTCGAGGTCGCCGACGGGCGGGTCGCGCGGGAGACCAGCCTGGAGCGGACGCCGTGAGCGCGGTGTGGCGGGTGGCGCGGGCCGCGGTGGGGCGCCGACGGCTCCAGACCGCGGTGATCGGCCTGGTCGTGACCATCTCCACGGCGACGATCGTGCTGGCGCTCGGGCTGCTGGTGTCGTCGTCGGCCCCGTTCGACCGGGCGCACGAGCAGCAGAGCGTCGCGGACCTGGTCGCGGCGTTCGACCGCACCCAGGTGACCGACGACCAGCTGACCAGGGCCGCCGCAGGCGCCGAGGCGGTGGCCGGGCCGCTCGCCCAGCTCACCCTCGACACCTCGCAGAGCGCGCAACGCGTCGGGCCGTCCCTGACCACCGTGGGGCGCGCGGACCCCGGCGGGCCGGTGGACCGGGTGGACGTGTGGGAGGGCCGGTGGGCGGCCGCGCCGGGCGAGATCGTCCTGAACCTGGTCCCCGGCACCACCCTGGTGCCGCTCGGGAGCCGGATCGAGGTTCCGGGGCAGCCCGCGCTGACCGTCGTCGGGTTCGCCTACTCGGTGAGCGCGTCCGCCGACGCGTGGGTCACCCCCGCCCAGGCGGCGGCGCTGCAGCCCACCGCGAGCCAGGTGCTCTACCGGTTCGCCGCGGCCGCGACCGCCGCGGACATCGCCGCCGGGCAAGCGGCGGTGACGGCCGGGCTGCCGCCCGGGGCGCTGCTGGGCGCGCAGTCCTACCTCACGGTGAAGCAGCAGCTCGTCACCGAGGTCGGGGTGTACGTGCCGTTCCTGGTCGTCTTCGGGTTCCTCGGGCTCGCGGTCGCGGTGCTGATCGTCGCCAACGTGGTCGGCGGCGCGGTGGTGGCCGGGTACCGCGACATCGGGATGCTCAAGGCGCTCGGCTTCACCCCGGACCAGGTGATGGGGGTCTACCTGGTGATGGTCCTGGTCCCGTCCGCCGCCGGGTGCGTGCTGGGCACGGTGCTCGGGAACGTGGTCGCGCGGCCGCTGCTGGCCGACGCGTTTCAGGTCTTCGGCGCGGGAGCGGTCGGCATCGACGTCTGGGTGGACGTCGCGGCGTTGCTCGGGATGCCGGCCGTGGTCGCGTTGGCCGCGCTGGTGTCCGCGCTGCGGGCGCGCCGGCTGCCGGCGGCCGCGGCGATCAGCGCGGGCAGCGCGCCCCGGCCGGGGCGGGCGCTCGCCGTCCAGCGCCGGCTGTCCGGCCTGCGGCTGCCGCGCTCGGTGAGCCTCGGCCTCGGGGTGCCGTTCGCCCGCCCGGCGCGCAGCGGCCTGACGCTGGCCGCGGTCGTCCTCGGCGTCACCACCGTGACGCTCGCGATCGGCGTGACCCTGTCGGTGAACGCGTACAACTCGGCGGTGCGGCCGTCCCACCCGGACCGCATCGACGTGGTGGCGGGCGGGCCGGCGCTGTCGGACGGCGCGTCGCCGAAGCCCGGCGCCGCGACGACGCTGACCGACGCCGAGGACGAGGCGCTGCTGCGCACGACACCCGGCGCGGAGCTCGTCGCCGCGGTGGCCACGAAGATCGTCAACGTGGTCGGCGGGCAGCAGACCGCGACGATCGAGTTCTCCCGCGGCGACTCCGCGGCCCTCGCCCCCCAGGTCACGAGCGGCCACTGGCCGGACGGGCCGGGGCAGGTGGCGGTGCCGTCGAGGTTCCTCAACCAGCGCGGGCTCGCGATCGGCGACACCGTCACCGTGGAACTCGCCGGGCAGCGCACCCCGGTGCGAATCGTCGGCGTCGTGCTGACCAACAACGCCGACACGATCTTCGCCGACTGGTCCACGCTGACGCTGCTCGACCCGGCCGCACGGGCCGACACCTACACGGTCGAACTCGCGCCGGGCACCGACCAGCAGGCCTACCGGGCCGCGATCGAGGCCGGCGACCCCGGCCTGACCGTGCTGCCCCCGCGCGACGGGACGTCGAGCCAGGCCGTGGTGCTCATCAGCTCCGCCACGCTCCTGACCCTGGTGCTGGGCGCCGTCGCCGCGCTCGGTGTGTTCAACACCGTCGTCCTCAACGCCCGCGAACGGCGGCGCGACCTCGGCATGCTGAAGTCGATCGGCATGACACCGCGCCAGGTCACCGTGATGCTGGTGACCTCGATGGGCGCGCTGGGACTGGTCGGCGGCCTGATCGGCGTGCCGCTCGGGATCCTCGCGCACCGGGTGGTCGCCCCCGCGATGATGCGCGCGGCCCAGTCCGACGTCTTCGGGTTCGTCCTGGACGTCTACCGCGCGCCGGTGGTGGCCCTGCTGGCGCTGGCCGGGATCGTCATCGCGGTGGCGGGCGCGCTCATCCCGGCACGCGGCGCCGCGCGGACGCCCATCGCGGCCGTCCTGCGCAGCGAATGACCGGCTACGCCAGCCGCTCCACGGCCTCGGCCAGCGCGCGCAGCTCGTCCTCGGTGTTGTAGTAGTGCACGGACGCCCGCACCATGTCCGGCAGGCGCCGCACCTCCTGGTCGTACTGGTAGGAGGTGGGGCGCGCCACCGAGGTGTTGATCTTCGCCTGGGCCAGCGCCCGCTGGACCTCCGCGGCATCGGTCCCGGCCACGCTGAAGGTGACGATGCCGCACTTGCGCTTGCCCTGGTCGTGCACCGAGACACCGGCGATCTGCGACAGGTCCGCCCGCAGCCGCGCGGCCAGCGCGGTGACCCGCTCCTCAATGGCGGCCAGGCCGATCTCCGAGGCGTACTCGACGGCGGCGCCGAGGCCGAGCACGAGGCCGTGGTTGCGTTCCCAGGTCTCGAAGCGGCGGCCGTCCGGCGCGATCTCGAAGGTGTCCGGCGCGGTCCAGGTGGCCGAGTGCAGGTCGAGCATCGCGGGCTCGAGCCGCTCGCGCAGCCGCGGGTGCGTGTAGAGGAAGCCGGTGCCGCGCGGGCCGCGGAGGTACTTGCGGCCGGTGCCGGACAGCGCGTCGCAGCGCAGGCGGCGCACGTCGAGGTCCAGCTGCCCGGCCGACTGGCACGCGTCGAGCAGGAACGGGATCCCGGCCCGCTCGGCGATCGCGCCGACCTCTTCGGCCGGGTTGACCAGGCCGCCCTGGGTCGGCACGTGGGTGATCGCGATGAGCTTGACGTCGCCGTCCAGGCGGCGCTCCAGGTCGGCGACGTCCAGCTGGCCGCTCTCGTCGTCCTCGACGACCTCGACCACCGCGCCGGTGCGGCGGGCGACCTGCAGGTAGGCGATCGCGTTGCTGGCGTACTCCGACCGGCAGGTCAGGATGCGGTCGCCGGGCTCGAAGCGGAACGCGTAGAAGACGGCTTGCCACGACCGGGTCGCGCTGTCGGTCACCGAGATGTCGGCGGCCTCCGCGCCGAGGAACCGGGCGATCCCGTCGGTCACGCCCTGGATGCGGTCGGCGTGCGCGGCCGCGGTTTCGTAGCCGCCGCGCACCGACTCCTCCCGCAGGTAGTCGAGCACCGTGTCGGTGACCTGCCGCGGCGGCAGGGCCGAGCCGGCGTTGTTGAGGTGCACGACCTCGTCCGTGCCGGGGGTGTCGCGGCGGAAGCGGTCGACGTCTTCTTCGCGGAGTGTCGTCACAGCCCGACCATATTGGGCGCGTGCAGGCTGGGACAGCGGTTTACCACGTCGTCCCAGTCGTACCGGGGCGCGAAGCGGCGCAGGGCCGCCAGCGTCGCCGGCATGCGGCCGCGCGCGGAGCCGTCGGCGATCTTGACCGCCACCGTGACGCCGTCCGGCAGGACCGCGATCTGCACGGCCTCGGCGCCGTCCTTGGCGATCAGCCCGGGGACGGCGGTCATGAGCTGGGTGACGTCCCGGTTCGGGCCGGCCAGCATCTCCGGGTGCCTGCGGATCGCGTCCGCCACGCGGTGTTCCGGGGTGACCGGCGGGGCGGTGGCGACCCGCTGGACGGCGGTCGCGAGGCCGCGCAGGGAGATCGCGAACAGCGGCGCGCCGCACCCGTCGACGGCGGTGTGCGCGATCGGCTCGCCCGCGAGTTCGGCCACCGTCTCGGCGAGCTTCACCTGCAGCGGGTGCGCGGGGTCCAGGTAGTCGTGGGTGGACCAGCCGTTCAGCTTCGCGGTGGCGAGCATCGCGGCGTGCTTGCCGGAGCAGTTGTGCGCGAGCCGCCGCGGCGCGCGTCCCTCGGCGATCCACAAGTCGTGCAGGACCGGGTCGTGGGGGAGGTGGGCGGGGCACTGCAGGTCGTCCTCGGTGAGCTCCCCGAGGATCTTGCGCGCCCCGTCGAGGTGGAACTCCTCCGCCGAGTGGCTCGCGGAAGCCAGCGCGAGCAGGTCGGGCGGCAGGTCGAGCCCGAGCCGCACCATGCCGGCGGCCTGCATGAGCTTCGCCGTGGACCGGGGGTAGCCCGGCTCGTCGACGTCGCCTCCGGCCTCCAGCACCTCGCCACCGGGGCCGAGGACGACCCGCGATCCGAAGTGGACGCTTTCCACGAGCCCGTCGCGGACTACCTGAACGAGGGGGATCACCACGCCCCGAGGCTCGCCGCGTCACATCGGACTGTCAACCGGATGCTCGTCACTACACGGTCTTGATCACGCCGCCGTCGGCCAGGTAGTCGGCGCCGGTCAGGTTGCCCGAGCGGGGCGAGGCGAGGAACGTCACCAGCGCGGCCGTCTCCTCGGGCTCGGTCAGCCTGCCGGTGGTGATGCCCATCGACGCGGGCACGCCGGCCAGGAACTCCGCCAGCGGGACCCCGGCGGCGGCCGCCAGCTCGCCCGCGTACCCCTCCGGGTCGGCCCAGTTGGCGGTCCGCGTCGGGCCGGGGCTGACGGTCAGCGCGCGCAGGCCGCGTGACCCGAACTCCTCGGCCAGCGCCTTCGTCAGGTTTGTCAGCGCCGCCTTGGCCGTGCCGTAGTCGACCGGCTGGAAGGCGGCCCGCGCCCCGATCGACGAGATGTTGATCACGATGCCGCGCCGCCGGAGGAGTCCCGGCAGCAGCGCCCTGGTCACCCGCACGGTCGAAAACAGGTTCAGCTCGTACGTGCGCTGCCACGCCTCGTCGTCGATGTCCAGGAAACCGCCCGCCCGCATGCTGTCCGTGGTCACGCCGCCGAGGTTGTTGACCAGGATGTCGACGTCCCCGGCCCGCTCCGCGAGCAGCGCCACCCCCTCGCGGGTCGTCAGGTCCGCCCGCACCGGCACGCCTTCGCTCACGGTGCGTGCCGCCGCGAACACCGTCACGCCCTCGGCGGCCAGCGCGCGGACGACCGCCAGGCCGATCCCTTTGCTCGCGCCGGTCACGACCGCCGTCTTGCCGTCCAACTGCAGGTCCACGTGCTCTCTCTTTCTTGAACTAGAGTTACAAAATGAAGGCAGCGCAAAACGCCGCAGGTCAGCGGGTTCAGATCGCGCGCAGAGCGGTGCCGGCCAGGTCGGCGAGGCGGCGCGGGTCCGGGTCGGCCTTGGCCAGCACGCGGATGCCGTTGATGGTGGTGAGCAGGAACGACGCGAGCGCCCGCGCGTCGGCCGCGGGGTCGATCTCGCCCGACCGCTGCCCCTCCTCGATGGTGCTGCGGAAGGCGGCCTCCTGCCGCTCGAAGGTCCGTCGCACCAGGTGGTTGACCACCTCGTCGGCCGCGCCGAACTCGACCGCCGCGTTGGCCATCATGCAGCCACGCCGGTCTTCGCGGGCCGCGTCGACGACGAGCTCCAGCGCCGCGCGCAGCCGCTCGCGGGCCGGGCCGGGCCCGTCCAGCACCTCGATGAGCCGGACCGTCTCGCGCTCGTAGTAGCGCCGCAGCGCCCGCTCGTAGAGGGCGTGCTTGCTGTCGAACGCGTTGTACAGGCTGCCCCGCCCGATGCCCAGCGCGTCGACGAGCTGCTGGGGCGTGGTGCTGCCGAATCCGTTCGCCCAGAAGACCTCCATCGCCTTGTCCACGGCGGCGTCCACGTCGAAGGCCTTCGATCTCGCCATGCCGGAACCGTAGCCCATACTGGAACTGGAGGTCAAATAAACTTCGCTCGGCACGTCGGCGCGTTTTTCGTCGGTGCCGCGAGCTAGGCTGATCCCTCCAGGCCGGGAGTCAGCGTGAAACAAGGGGAGGTTCCTGCTGGTGTCGAACGATTCCTTCGTCCACCTGCACGTGCACACCGAGTACTCGATGCTCGACGGTGCGGCGAAGATCGCCCCGCTGTTCGCCGAGGCGAGTCGTCTCGGCATGCCCGCGGTCGGGATGACCGACCACGGCAACATGTACGGGGCGGACGAGTTCTACCAGCAGTCGCGCAAGGCCGGGCTGAAGCCGATCATCGGGATCGAGGCCTACATCGCGCCGGAGTCGCGGTTCACCAAGAAGCCGATCTTCTGGGGGCAGGCCTCGCAGCGGGGCTCGGACGAGTTCGGTGAGGGCGGTGACGTGTCCGGTGGTGGTGCGTACACGCACATGACGATGCTGGCGGAGAACGCGACGGGGTTGCGCAACCTGTTCAAGCTGTCGTCGCTGGCCTCGATCCAGGGCTACTACCGCAAGCCGCGGATGGACCGGGAGCTGATCGCGGAGAACGCCTCCGGCATCATCGCCACCACCGGCTGCCCCTCGGGTGAGGTGCAGACCCGGTTGCGGCTGGGCCAGAAGGCCGAGGCCATCCAGGCCGCCTCCGACTACAAGGACATCTTCGGGGCGGACAACTTCTTCCTGGAGCTGATGGACCACGGCCTGCCCATCGAGCGGTCGGTGCGCGAGGGGCTGCTGGAGATCGGCAAGCTGCTCGACCTCAAACCGCTGGCCACCAACGACTCGCACTACGTCACCAAGGACCAGGCCGACTCGCACTCGGCGCTGCTGTGCGTGCAGTCGGGCAAGACCCTCAACGACCCGAACCGGTTCAAGTTCGACGGCGACGGCTACTACCTGAAATCGGCCGCCGAGATGCGCGAGTACTGGGACACCGAAGTCCCCGGCGCCGCCGACTCCACCCTGCTCATCGCCGAACGCGTCCAGTCCTACGAAGACGTCTACACCCACAAAGACCGCATGCCCGTCTTCGAGGTGCCCGAAGGCCACGACGAGGCGTCGTGGCTGCGGGCCGAGGTCGACCGCGGCCTGGCGTGGCGGTTCCCGGAGGGCGCGCCCGAGGGCTACCGCGAGCGGCTCGAGATGGAGCTCGAGGTCATCATCGGGAAGGGCTTCCCGGCCTACTTCCTCGTCGTCGCCGACCTCATCAACTACGCCCGCAAGGTCGGCATCCGGGTCGGCCCCGGCCGTGGTTCGGCGGCGGGTTCGCTGGTCGCCTACGTGCTCGGCATCACGAACCTGGACCCGATCCCGCAGAAGCTGCTGTTCGAGCGGTTCCTCAACCCGGAGCGCGTGTCGATGCCCGACATCGACATCGACTTCGACGACCGCCGCCGCGGCGAGATGATCCGCTACGCCACCGAGAAGTACGGCGCGGACAAGGTGGCCCAGGTCATCACCTTCGGCACCATCAAGACGAAGGCCGCGATCAAGGACTCGGCGCGCGTGCACTTCGGCCAGCCGGGTTACGCGATCGCGGACAAGATCTCCAAGGCGCTGCCGCCGCCGATCATGGCGAAGGACATCCCGCTGTCCGGCATCGTGGACCCGCAGCACGAGCGCTACGGCGAGGCCGCCGAGGTCCGGACGCTGATCGAGACCGACGAAGAGGTCTCCACGATCTTCAACACCGCCCGCGGCCTGGAGGGCCTGATCCGCAACGCGGGCGTGCACGCCTGCGCGGTCATCATGTCCAGCGAGCCGCTGATGGACGCCATCCCGCTCTGGCAGCGGGACGACGGGTCGATCATCACCGGGTGGGACTACCCGTCCTGCGAGGCCATCGGCCTGTTGAAGATGGACTTCCTGGGTCTGCGCAACCTCACCGTCATCGGTGACGCCATCGACAACATCAAGGCCAACCGCGGCATCGACATCGACCTGGACACCCTGGGCGTCGACGACCCGGAGACCTACAAGTTGCTGTCCCGCGGTGACACGCTCGGCGTGTTCCAGCTGGACGGCGGCCCGATGCGGGACCTGCTGCGCCGCATGCAGCCGACGGTGTTCGACGACATCGTCGCGGTCGGCGCGCTGTACCGGCCCGGCCCGATGGGCATGAACGCCCACAACGACTACGCCGACCGGAAGAACAACCGGCAGCAGGTCAAGCCGATTCACCCCGAGCTGGAAGAGCCCCTGAAGGAGATCCTGGCCGACACGTACGGCCTGATCGTCTATCAGGAGCAGATCATGCACATCGCGCAGAAGGTCGCCGGCTACTCGATGGGCCGAGCGGATGTTCTGCGCCGCGCGATGGGCAAGAAGAAGAAGGAGGTCCTCGACAAGGAGTTCGAGGGCTTCCACGCCGGGATGAAGGAGAACGGCTTCTCCGACGAGGCCATCCAGGCGCTGTGGGACACGATCCTCCCGTTCGCCGGGTACGCGTTCAACAAGAGCCACGCGGCCGCCTACGGCCTGGTGTCGTACTGGACGGCGTACCTGAAGGCGAACTACACCGCGGAGTACATGGCCGCGCTGCTCACCTCGGTGGGTGACAACAAGGACAAGTCCGCGGTCTACCTGTCCGAGTGCCGCCGCCTCGGCATCAAGGTGCTGCCGCCGGACGTCAACGAATCGGGCCAGCGCTTCGCCGCGGTCGGCGACGACATCCGCTTCGGCATGGGCGCGGTCCGCAACGTCGGCGCCAACGTGGTGGAGTCGATCATCAAGACCCGCCAGGAGAAGGGCAAGTACTCCTCCTTCACCGACTTCCTGGACAAGTCGGAGCTGGTGGCCTGCAACAAGCGGGTCATCGAATCGCTGATCAAGGCCGGCGCGTTCGACAGCCTCGGCAACACGCGCCTGTCGATGATCCAGGTGCACGAAGACGCGGTCGACGCGGTGGTGCCGCTCAAGCGCCAGGAGGCGATGGGCCAGTTCGACCTGTTCGGGGCGTTCGGCGGGGACGGCGACGCGGCCGAGCCCGCGCCTTCGTCGTCGCCGCTGGCGCACCTGAAGTTCGGCGACGAGGAGTGGCCGCGCAAGCAGCTGCTGGCCTACGAGCGGGAGATGCTGGGCCTGTACGTGTCCGCGCACCCACTGGACGGCGCCGAACGGATCCTGCGCAAACACGCCCCGCGCCCGATCGCCGCCATCCTGGACAACCCGCCCAAGGAAGGCGAGTTGGTCATCTCCGGCCTGATCACCTCACTGGAGCGCAGGGTCAACAAGAAGGGCGAACCCTGGGCCATCTGCACGGTCGAGGACATGGACGCCTCGCTGGAGGTGCTGTTCTTCCCGAAGTCGTACGCCCTGTTCCAGGCCGACCTCATCGAAGACAACGC
The DNA here is from genome assembly GCF_021654135.1 of Amycolatopsis tucumanensis. Lineage (GTDB taxonomy): Bacteria > Actinomycetota > Actinomycetes > Mycobacteriales > Pseudonocardiaceae > Amycolatopsis_E > Amycolatopsis_E tucumanensis. Next base: position 23,423 of record NZ_JAKGSD010000075.1, read on the forward strand.
CGTCCTGGTCAAAGGCCGCGTCAACTGGCGCGAGGACAAGATGTCCGTCTTCGGCGGCGGCCTCGTCCCGCTGGACCTGTCGGAGATCGGCAACGGTGAGGACGAGCCCCCGCTCGTGCTGCGCTGCACCGCGGAGCGCCTGGACAAGAGCGTGGTCGGCGAGCTGAAGTCGACGCTGCTCGCCCACCGCGGCGACACCCCCGTCCGCTTGAAGCTGGTGGGCAAACAGCGTGAGACGACGTTCGCCCTGTACGACTACCCGGTCAAGGTGAGCTCCATGCTGATGGGTGAACTGAAAGGCATCCCCGGCATCACCGCCGGCACCTAGAACAAGCACAACCCAACGGCCACCCGGCAACGAAAGCCGCCCACCCCACGAGCCACCCCTCTCCCGCAACCCGATCCCCAGCCAAATCGGTTGCCGAGCAGCGGGGTCAAGGTACTCTTTCCAGCCTTGACGCCGCTTCTCGGCAACCGAACACTGAAAGATCGGGTTCGGGAGGGCACCAAGATCCGGGCGTAGCGAAGCGAAGCCCGGCGCCCGAGAAACCCGCGTAGCGCGCGCAACCACAACGAACAAGCCACCATGGATGAGTGACCCTCACCCAGCAACAAGACCCACGCCGCTGGAAAGCCCTGGCCGTAACGCTCACCGCCGGTTTCATGGGCCTGCTGGACGTCAGCATCGTGAACGTGGCGTTGCCGTCCATCCAGAAGGGGATCGGCGGCGACGCCGGCACCGCGCAGTGGGTCGTCTCGGGCTACGCGCTCACCTTCGGCCTGGTGCTGGTGTCCGGCGGCAGGCTGGGCGATGCCCTGGGCAGGCGCCGGATGTTCCTCATCGCGCTGGCGGCGTTCGTGGCGATGAGCGCGTTCGCCGGTGCCGCGCCGACGGGTGAGGTGCTGGTCGTCGCGCGGTTGCTGCAGGGGTGCGCGGCCGGGTTGCTCACGCCGCAGAACACCGGGCTGATCCAGGACCTGTTCCGCGGCGCGGAGCGGGGGAAGGCGTTCGGCGCGTTCGGGTCGGTCGTCGGCATCTCCACGGCTGTCGGGCCGGTGCTGGGTGGTCTCATCCTCGCCGTGTTCGGTGAGGAGCACGGGTGGCGGTGGGTGTTCTTCGTGAACGTGCCGATCGGGGCGTTCGCGTTCGTGCTGGCGTTGCGGTTGCTGCCGCGTGCCGAGGGCCGTCCCGCGCGGCTGCGGTCCGAGATCGACTTCGTCGGTGTGCTGCTGCTCGGGCTCGCCGTGCTGGGCGTGCTGCTGCCGCTGGTGGAGTCCGAAGAGGACGGTCTGCGGCGGCTGTGGTGGTTGTTCCCGGTCGCGGCCGTGTTCGGCTTCGCGTTCGTCCGCTGGGAGCGGCGTGTGGTGCGGCACGAGCGCACGCCGCTGATGGACGTCCGGTTGTTCACCGAAACCCCGGGCTACACCCCGGGCGCGGTGATCGGCGCGGTGTACTTCTGCGGGTTCGCCGGGATCTGGCTGGTGTTCGCGATGTTCTTCCAGCAGGGCCTCGGTTACACGCCGCTGGAATCCGGGCTGGCGGTGACGCCGTTCGCGGTGGGGGCGGCGGTTTCCGCGGCGGTGGCGGGACGGCTCGTGGCGCGGTGGGGGCGCCGCCTGACGGTTACCGGTCTGTCGCTGGTCGCGCTGGGGCTGGGTGTCGTCGCGCTGCTGGCGTGGCTCGCACCGGGGCAGGACCTCGGTCTGGTGGTCGCGTTGCCCCTGCTGGTGGCCGGGATCGGGGGCGGGATGGAGATTTCGCCCAACACGACCCTGACGCTGGAGTGCGTGCCGACGCGGATGGCCGGTGTCGCCGGGGGAGCGTTGCAGACCGGGCAGCGGATCGGCACGGCGATCGGCACCGCGGTGCTCGCGTCGGTGTTCCGGGCGGTCCTCCCCGCGTCCGGCAACGACTTCCCGGCCGCGCTCGCCGTCTCGCTGCTGTGTGCCGTCGGTTTTGTCCTCTTCGCACTGGGGCTCGGGATCGCCGAACTCCGCGCCCGGCGAGCACGCGCCTCTAACGATCAACTACTCAGCGCCACAACTGCTGCTCCATATGAGTGAGACTTCCCCGAAGGTGCTAGATCTACGGAGAGCGACCGGGTAAACCTTGACTTGCCTTCACGGTGCGGGGATCAGCTACGGACAGTGGCTATGTGGAGCGGGTTCCGGGGATGGGGACCGCGCTCCGGGCTCTCGAGATCGGACACTCAGGGTCACGCCCAGCCCGGTACCGTCGGCGTCCGCGGGGGATCGTACGGCGGCAGGAAGGCACCCACGTGGGTGGGCCCGGACGAGGGGGAGCCGGGCCCACCCGTCGTGTGTGCTGGGATGAGGCGGACAGCAGCCGACCGGGAGGGGCGAGGCATGTCCGTGGCACCCGCGAACCGGCGGTACCGCGTCTGGTACCGGCCGATGACGGCGCGGGACCGCGACGAGGAGCACCGCGCGGCGACCCCGCTGGAATTGTTGTTCGACCTGTGTTTCGTCGTCGCGGTCGGCCAGGCCGCGGCGGAACTGCACCACGCGTTGTCGGAGAACCACGTCGGCCACGGCGTGCTGAGCTTCCTGCTCGTGTTCTTCGCGATCTGGTGGGGCTGGGTGAACTTCACCTGGTTCGCCTCCGCGTTCGACACCGACGACGGCCCCTACCGGTTGCTGACGTTCGTGCAGATCGGCGGCGCGCTGGTCGTCGCCGCCGGCGTGGGGAAGGCGTTCTCCGACGACTTCACGGTCATCGTGATCGGGTACGTGCTGATGCGGCTGGCGATGGTCGCGCAGTGGCTGCGGGCTGCCCGGAGCGTGCCCGAATGCCGGTCGACGGCACTGCGGTACGCGCTGGGCATCATGATCGTGCAGGCCGGCTGGATCGCGCGGCTCGCGGTGCCCGAATCGTGGTTCCTGCCCAGTTTCCTGGTGCTCGCCGCGGCCGAGATGCTCGTGCCGGTCTGGGCCGAGCGCCGCACGCCGACCAACTGGCACCGCCACCACATCGCCGAGCGGTACGGCCTGTTCACGCTGATCGTGCTCGGCGAAACGATCTTCGGCGCGACGAACGCGGTCCGCGAGGCGATCGACACCGGTCACGACGTGCTGAACCTGGTGTTCCTCGCGCTGGCCGGGCTGGTCCTGGTGTTCGGCATGTGGTGGCTGTACTTCGACCAGCCCGGCCACCAGCGGCTCGCCCAGTTCAAGTACGGCTACGCCTGGGGCTACGGCCACTACCTGATCTTCACGTCGGCGGCCGCGGTCGGCGTCGGCATCGAGGTCGCGCTGGACCACGAGACCCACACCGGCCACGCGCCCGAGCTGGTCGCCGCGTTCGCCACCACCGTGCCCGTGGCGGTGTTCCTGGTCAGCGTGTGGCTGCTGCACGTCGGGCCGCGCAACGAGTGCCGCCCGATCGCGATCGGCTTCCCGCTCGCCGCGGTGCTGGCGCTGGCGGTGTCGTTCACGCCGGTGCCGGTGTACCTGACCGCGCTGGTCGTCGCGGCGCTGGTGGCCACGGTGGTGATCGCCAGCCACGGCGAACCGGTCAGCGACTGACCAGCTTCGGCAGCACCTCGCCCAGCGGCTCACGCAACACCACGGTCGCCACGTCGTCGTAGGGCGTTTCGGAGGCGTTCGCGATGATCACCGGCGCCCCGGCGGCCGCCGCGATGTCCACCAGGCCGGCGGCCGGGTGCACGGTCAGCGAGGTGCCCAGCGCCAGCATCAGGTCGCACGTCTCGGCGGCTTCGCGAGCGCGGTCCACCACCTCCGGGTCGAGCATCTGCCCGAAGGACACCGCCGCGGACTTGAGGATCCCGCCGCAGATCTCGCACTCCGGGTCGGACTCCCCGGCCCGCACGCGGTCCAGCGTCTCGTGCATGTCGCGGCGGTCGTCGCAGGCCAGGCAGATCGTGTCGGCCATCGTGCCGTGCAGCTCGACCACCCGGTCCGGCGAGTTCCCGGCCTTCTGGTGCAGCCCGTCGATGTTCTGCGTGAGGATCGCCGACAGCCTGCCCTGCCGTTCCAGGTCGACCAGGGCCAGGTGCGCCGCGTTCGGCCTGGCCCACCACCCGGGGTGGTCGAGCCGGGCCTGCCACGACTGCTCACGCACCTCACGGCTGGCGACGTAGTCGTCGATGTGCGACAGCTTCTCGGCGGCCGGGTTCTTCGTCCACACCCCCTGCGGGCCCCGGAAGTCCGGGATGCCCGAATCGGTGGAGACACCGGCGCCGGTGAGCGCGACGATCCGCGAAGCGCCGTCCACGAGCCGTCGCGCGTGATCGAGTTCCGGGGCAGTCATGACCCCCATCGTGCCGCCCCGGAACCGCGATCACCACAGGTCACTTCAGCGCGCTGCCCTGCTGCCACTGCTCCCACGACAGCGCCCAGTCGCCGTAGAGGTCCCACACCGGCAGCTGCTGCCCGCCGGAGTTGGTCACCTCGACCACGTCACCCAGCCCCAGGTTGTTGAAGAACCACTCGGCGTTCTCGGCGTTGAGGTTGATGCAGCCGTGCGACACGTTCGAGTTGCCCTGCGCGCCCACGCTGTTCGGGTTCTCGTGGACGAACTCGCCGTCGTTGGAGATGCGCTCGGTCCACTTCTCCTCGGACCGGTACCACTTCGGATCGCCCTGGCAGACGCCGTAGGTGCAGGAGTCCATCGTGTAGCTCTGCGCCTTGAACGAAATGACGTGCGCGCCCAGGTGCGTCGGGGTGGCGTCCTTGCCCATCGAAATCGGCATGGTCTTCACCACCTGGCCGTTGTGGAGGATCTGCATCTGCTCGGTGTTGCCGTCGGCTTTCGCGATCCAGGAATCGTGCACGTGGTAGGTCTCGGTGCGGTCCTCCGCGCCGTAGACGCCGTTGCCGAAATCGACACCGTAGATCTTCGCGGAAACGGTCAGCGTCGTGCCCGGCTGCCAGTACTCCTTGGGCCGGTAATGCACGTTCTTGTCGTCGATCCAGTACCAGCCGCCCTGCTGCGGCGGATTCGACACCACCGACAGCTGCTTTTCCACGTCCGCCTTGTTCTTCACCGGGTAGCTGAACTGGAAGACGATGGGCTGCCCGACCCCGACACCGGTCTGGGCCACCGAAGCCGGCGCGGGGATCATGTTCGGGTTCGCCTGCTTCGACGGCGACACCGTGGTCACCTGGCCCTGCTGGTCGACCGTCTTGCCGCTGCCGTCGGCGCCGTGCGCGTCGATCGTGTAGGTGCTGCCGTACCCGAGCGGTTCGGACGAGGTCCAGGTGGTCTTGTCCGCCGAGAACTCGCCCTTCACGGTGGTGTGCTTCGCGGCGTTCTGGACGGTCACGTCGCGGAGCGTGCCGTTGGCCGCCTTCACCACGATCGGCGTGACCGGGCTGATGTTCTTCCCGTTCGCGGGTTCGATGGAAACGGAAACCGCCGCCGCCTGGCTCGAGGTGCCGGGCGCGGCCGTGCCGCCGTTGTTCGCATTGCCCGAATTGCCGGAACTGCACGCCGACAGAAAGAGCGCCACCGCGAGCAGTCCAGCCGCGATCGGCGCGCTGCGGGTGAAAGGTAAAGTCTTCTTGACTGTCATGTGGTCTCTTTTTGGGAAATAGTGGGTGAGAAAGCAAAACTACCGCGCCCGGATAGACGTGCCCTCACCCGGTTTGTTGTCCCGGAGTGGCCCGCGTCACCCGATTTTGACCCCGGGGCCGCCGTAGAGGCCTGGCCCGTCGATCACCAGGCCGTCCAGGTAGATCCGCGCGGCCTCGAACGCGAGGTCGGTCAGCTCCTCGGTGCGGCTGAAGTCCAGCGGGCTCAGCCGCACCGGGCGCGGCCCCGGCAGGTAGACCACCGGCACCTCCGCGGCCGCGATCGGCGCCTCCAGCACGGCTTGGTTCCGCATGCTCACCATCGCCGTGTACATCAGCACCTCGGCGAACGTCTGCGGCGGCGACGGGATCTGGCCGGGGAAGGCGCAGTCCAGCACCACGAGCGACCGCGCGCCGAGCACCAGCGCCTGCCGCATCGGCACGTTCGCGACGAGGCCGCCGTCGTAGAGCAGGCGCCCGTCGTGCTCGACCGGCGGGTAGATGCCCGGGATCGCCGCGCTCGCCAGCAGGGGCGGCCGCAGGTCGCCGGAGGTGAACAGGCGCGCCTCCGCGGTGTCCACGTCGGTCGCGACGACGCCCAGCGGCAGCGCGAGGTCCTCGAACGTGGTGCCCGGCCCGAGGTGGTCGTCGACGATCGTGGCCAGGCCGATGTTCGGGAAGAGGTGGGTCTTGCTGTGCCGCAGGGTGCGCACCTGGCTGAGGACCCCGCCGGGGAACGCCTCGTGGCGGGTCATGTGCGTCCAGGTCTTGCGCAGCCGCTCGCCGGCGTCGTCCGGGTCCAGCGCGAGCACCGCGCCGTTGAGGGACCCCACCGACGTGCCGACGACCAGGTCGGGCCGGATCCCGGCCTCGGTGAGGGCGCGCAGCATGCCGACCTGCATCGCACCCAGGCTGCCGCCCCCGCCGAGCACGAACCCGACCGGGCGGGGCAGGTCGACCTCGGGCATCGGACCACCTCCACTCGCATGGTGCTCCGCGTCCCCGCGCGCCGCCATCGGACGCGCGGTGGCATTCACCACCCCGGTCGAGGGGCTTCCGTTCGCGCTACCGGTGAGTAACACTGGTCACAATGTCTTGACGGCGCACCGAGGAGGTGTTCGGTGGTTGATCAGCCGAAGGTGACGGAGAAGGAAGCCCGCGCGGTCGCCGAGGAGGCCCGGGAGAGCGGCTGGGGCAAGCCGTCGTTCGCGAAGGAGCTCTACCTCGGGCGGTTCCGGCTCGACCTCGTCCACCCCCACCCGCGTGCCGAACCCGCGGCCGCGAAGAAGGCCGAGCAGTTCCTCACCCGCCTGCGCGAGTACGCCGAAACCCTCGACGGCGCCGTCATCGAGCGGGAGGCGCGCATCCCGGACGAGTACGTCAAGGGCCTGGCCGAGCTGGGCTGCTTCGGCATCAAGATCCCGGAGGAGTACGGCGGCCTCGGGCTGTCCCAGGTCGCCTACAACCGCGCGCTCGCGTTGCTCGGCTCGGTCCATCCGACGCTGGGCGTGCTGCTGTCGGCGCACCAGTCGATCGGCGTGCCGGAACCCCTGAAGCTGGCAGGCACGCCCGAGCAGAAGGCGAAGTTCCTGCCGCGCTGCGCGAAGGGCGCGGTGACCGCCTTCCTGCTCACCGAGCCCGACGTCGGCTCCGACCCGGCGCGCCTGGCGACCACCGCGACGCCCACCGAGGACGGCGGGTACCTCCTCGACGGTGTGAAGTTGTGGACCACCAACGGTGTCGTCGCCGAACTGGTCGTCGTGATGGCGCGGGTGCCGCGCAGCGAGGGGCACCGCGGCGGGATCACCGCGTTCATCGTCGAGATGGACTCGCCCGGCATCACCGTGGAGCGGCGCAACGCGTTCATGGGTCTGCGTGGCATCGAAAACGGCGTCACCCGCTTCCACCAGGTGTGGGTGCCCGCGGACGCGGTCGTCGGCGGCGAGGGCAAGGGGCTCAAGATCGCGCTGGCGACGCTCAACACCGGGCGGTTGTCGATCCCGTCGATGTGCGCGGGCGCGGGCAAGTGGTGCCTCAAGATCGCCCGCGAGTGGTCCGCGGCCCGCGTGCAGTGGGGCAAGCCGATCGCCGGGCACGCGGCCGTGGCGAACAAGATCTCGTTCATCGCCGCGACGACGTACGCGCTGGAGAGCGTGCAGGAGCTGTCCGGCCACATGAGCGACGAGGGCCGCAACGACATCCGCATCGAGGCGGCGCTGGCCAAGCTGTACGCCAGCGAGATGTCCTGCAAGATCGCCGACGAGCTGATGCAGATCCGCGGCGGCCGCGGCTACGAGACCGCCCAGTCGCTCGCAGCGCGCGGGGAACGGGCGGTCGGCGTCGAACAGCTGGTGCGTGACCTGCGGATCAACCGCATCTTCGAGGGCTCGACCGAGATCATGCACCTGCTCATCGCCCGCGAGGCGGTGGACGCGCACCTGGCGGCCGCCGGGGCGCTCGCCGACGTGGAGGCCGACCTGCCCGCGAAGGCGAAGGCCGCGGCCAAGGCCAGCGGGTTCTACGCGAAGTGGCTGCCGCAGCTGGTCACCGGCCGCGGCCAGGTGCCCACGTCGTTCGCGGAGTTCGGGCAGCTCGCGCCGCACCTGCGCTACATCGAGCGCACGGCCCGCAAGCTGGCTCGCTCGACGTTCTACGGGATGGCGCGCTGGCAGGCCGGGCTGGAGAAGCGGCAGGGATTCCTCGGCCGGATCGTCGACATCGGCGCCGAGCTGTTCGCGATGTCCGCGGCGTGCGTGCGGGCGGAGATGCAGCGCGAGGACGACGTCCGGGAGGGCGAAGCCGCCTACGAGCTCGCCGACGTGTTCTGCCGCCAGGCGCGGGTGCGGATCGAGACGTTGTTCGAGGGCCTGTGGCGCAACACCGACGACGTGGACCGGCGCCTCACCGACCGGGTCATGGACGGCGCCTTCACCTGGCTGGAGGAGGGCGTCCTGGACCCGAGCGAGGGCACCGGGCCGTGGATCGCGGACTGGCGGGCCGGCGCGTCCACCGCGGAGGACGTCGCGCGGCGGTACTCGACCGGCTGAGCCGTGGTACTACTCGGCAGTGGCCTTCGTCGAGCTGAGCACGGACACCGTGGACGGTGCGATCGCGGCGGACCGGCTCGGCGCGGACCGCGTCGAGCTGTGCGCCGCGGGCGCGCTGGGCGGGCTGACGCCCGGGCCGGGGCTGCTCGCGGCCACCCTGGCGCGCTGCACGCGCGCCGGGGTGCACGTGCTGATCCGGCCGCGGGACGGCGGGTTCCGCTACGCGCCTGCCGACGTGGACGCGATGCTCGCCGACGTGCGGCACGCGGTCGCGGCCGGAGCGGCGGGTGTCGTGGTCGGGGCGCTGACCGCGGCAGGCGAGGTCGACCGGGTGGTGGTGGGTGAGCTGGTGGCCGCCGCCGGTGGGCGCGAGGTGACGTTCCACCGTGCGATCGACGTGTGCGCGGATCCGCTGGTGGCGCTGGAGGTGCTGGCGGAGCTGGGCGTGCGGCGCGTGCTCAGCTCCGGCCAGGCGGCGACCGCCGTCGAGGGGGCGCCGCTGCTGGCGCGGATGACGGAGGAGGCAGGCGACCGGGTCACGGTGATGGCGTGCGGCGGGATCCGGCCGCACAACGTGCGCCAGGTGCTGGAGGCCACCGGCGTGCGGCACGTGCACGCCGCGCCCCGGCGCCCGGCCGAGCAGACCCCGGCGACGACCGTCGACTTCGGCGTCCACGCGACCCTGGACGTCCGGGCGGCCGAAGAGCTGATCGCCGCCGCCCGCTGAACGCGCACGAGCGCAGAACTCGCCGTGGTGAGTTCTGCGCTCGTGGAAGGTCCCGCGCGGCGGGTCACTCGGCCTTGCTGGGCTCCGCGGTGCGCTCGTCGAGCTTGCCCATCGCTTTCTTCTTCTTCCACCGCAGCAGGAAGAAGACCGCGACGGCGGCCAGCACGCCGACCACGATCAGGCCGC
>NZ_JAKGSD010000076.1 GCF_021654135.1 Amycolatopsis tucumanensis
GCCCTCAACGGCCAACCACCCATCACCCGCGTCGACAACCTCACTGGGCACTACAGCTAGCCCCGTGGGCTACGAGGTCGACACCGGCGTCGGCCTCGTGCTCCGGGAAGTGCCGCTGCTCAACCGCAGGCCGGATCTGGTGGTGCACGACTCGCCGGACCGGGCGGCTCCGGCGCCGGAGCACTGCCTGCTGGTCGCCGAGGTGGTGTCCCGGGATTCGCTGGCCGCGGACCGCACGAGCAAGCCGGCCCACTACGCGGCCACGGGTGTCCCGCACTTCTGGCGGATCGAGGGCCTGGACCGGGGGGAGATCGCGCTCTTCCGCTACCGCCTCGACCCCACCACTCGTGTCTACGCCTCTGCGGGTGTGGACACCGGCAAGGTCAGCCTCCACGACCCGTTCCCCGTCACGATCGACCTCGCCGCGCTGCTCTGACTCACTCCGCGGCCAGGCCGACGCCGAAGCCGATCAGCGCCGTGCCGGTCACCGCGTCCATCGCGCGGCGGACGCGTCGCCGGTTCAGCCAGCCCTTCGCCCAGCGGACCAGGAACAGCAGCGTCAGCTGCCACACCGTGCCGACCACCAGCACCGTGTACGCCAGCAGCAGCGCCTCGCCCGCGCCGGTCGACGCCGGGTTCAGGAACTGCGGCAGCACCGACAGGTAGAACGCCATCACCTTCGGGTTGGTGATGTTCGACAGGAACCCCTCGCGGAACCGCCGCAGCCCGCTCGCCCGGCGCCGGTCCAGCTCGTCCAGCGCGTCGTAGTTCCCGCGCCACGCGCCGCGCAGCGCCTGGAACCCCAGCCAGCACAGGTAGGCGACCCCGGCCCACCGCACGGTCTCGAACAGCGGCCGCACCTGCACGATCAGCGTGCCCAGTCCGAGCCCGACCGCGGTGGCCTGCACCAGGTTGCCCAGCGCGATGCCGGAGCAGGTGAACAACCCGCCCCGCGCGCCGCCGGCCAGCGCGTTCTTCAGCACGACCATCGTGTCCGGACCCGGCACCACCGCGATCAGCAGGGCGAACACCAGGTAACTCGCGTACAGGCTCCACGTCACACCCACGAGGCTAACTCGGCCGTCATGATGGGGTCAGGCTGATTTCGCACCCAGTGAGATGCGTCCTTGCGGGGCTGCGCGCGAAGTTACCGACGAGTACGCTCTGTGTGTCGTTCATCTGGAGGTGCACCGATGCCCTACCCCACGGATCGCGAGCGGGACCGCCCCTGGGTCATGCGCACCTACGCTGGACATTCGTCCGCGGCGGCCTCGAACGAGCTGTACCGCCGCAACCTCGCCAAGGGCCAGACCGGCCTCTCGGTGGCCTTCGACCTGCCGACCCAGACCGGCTACGACCCGGACCACCCGCTGGCCAAGGGCGAGGTCGGCAAGGTGGGCGTCCCCATCTCGCACATCGGCGACATGCGCCGCCTGTTCACCGGCATCCCGCTGGCCGAGGCCAACACCTCGATGACGATCAACGCGCCGGCCATGTGGCTGCTCGCGCTCTACGTCACCGTCGCGCAGGAGCAGGCCGACGCCGAGGGCCGCGACCGGGACGAGGTGCTCGCCAAGCTCACCGGCACCACGCAGAACGACATCATCAAGGAGTACCTGTCCCGCGGGACCTACATCTTCCCGCCTGCGCCGAGCCTGCGCCTGATCACCGACGTGATCGCCTGGACGGTGCACCACATCCCGAAGTGGAACCCGATCAACATCTGCAGCTACCACCTGCAGGAGGCGGGCGCGACCCCGACGCAGGAGGTCGCCTACGCGTTGTCCACGGCGATCGCGGTGCTCGACGCCGTGCGCGACTCCGGCCAGGTCGAGCCCGCCGACATGGCCAAGGTCGTCGGCCGCATCTCGTTCTTCGTCAACGCCGGGGTCCGGTTCGTCGAAGAGATGTGCAAGATGCGCGCGTTCACCCGGCTCTGGGACGAGATCACGCGCGAACGCTACGGGGTCGAGGACCCGAAGGCGCGCCGCCTCCGCTACGGCGTGCAGGTCAACTCGCTCGGCTTGACCGAGGCGCAGCCGGAGAACAACGTCCAGCGGATCGTGCTGGAGATGCTCGGCGTCGCCCTGTCGCGGGACGCCCGTGCCCGCGCGATCCAGCTGCCTGCCTGGAACGAGGCGCTCGGCCTGCCGCGGCCGTGGGACCAGCAGTGGGCGCTGCGCATGCAGCAGGTGCTCGCCTACGAGACGGACCTGCTGGAGTACGAGGACATCTTCGCGGGCTCGCACGTCATCGAGTCCAAAGTGGACGAGATCGCGGCCGGGGCGCGCGCGGAGATCGAGCAGGTGACCGACCTCGGCGGCGCGGTGGCCGCGGTGGAAAGCGGTTACATGAAATCTCAGCTGGTGGCCTCGCTGGCCGAGTACCGGCGCGAGGTGGAGTCCGGCGGGCGTGTCATCGTCGGGGTCAACAAGTTCGACACCACCGAGCCCAGCCCGCTGCAGGCCGAGGGTGCCAAGGCGATCGAGACCGTCGACCCGGCGGTGGAGAAGCAGGCCGTCGCGGCGCTGGAGGAGTGGCGCCAGCAGCGCGACCAGGCCGCGGTCGACGCGGCGCTGGCGCGGTTGCGCGAGGTCGCGAAGACGTCGGAGAACCTGTTCGACGCCACGCTCGCGTGCGCGGCGGCCGGCGTGACCACCGGCGAGTGGGCCGGCGCGCTGCGCGAGGAGTTCGGCGAGTACCGGGCGCCGACCGGCGTGTCGGCGGCGGCCATGTCGGGCGACGCCGCGGAGCTGTCCCGGGTGCGCGACCGCGTGCGGGCGACCGGCGAGGAGCTGGGCGAGAAGCTGCGGATCCTGGTCGGCAAGCCCGGCCTGGACGGGCACTCCAACGGCGCCGAGCAGGTCGCGGTGCGGGCCCGTGACGTCGGGTTCGAGGTCGTCTACCAGGGCATCCGGCTCACGCCGGAGCAGATCGTGGCCGCCGCGGTGCAGGAGGGCGTGCACGTCGTCGGCCTGTCGGTCCTGTCCGGCTCGCACCTCGAGGTCGTGCCGCAGGTCGTCGACGGACTGCGGGCGGCGGGCGCCGGGGACATCCCGGTGATCGTCGGCGGGATCATCCCGCCCGAGGACGCGCGGCTGCTCACCGAGCGCGGGATCGCCCGGGTGTTCACGCCCAAGGACTACGAGCTGACCGAGATCATGGACGAAATCGTTTCGGTGGTGCGGGAACGCCACGAGTTGCCGCAGGACTGAGCCAGTTCTGTCACTTTCCGTGCGCATCGTCCACACTCAACGTTGATCTCTTTCCGATAACAGCGAGTGGCGATCTCGTTGCTTCTTTTGACCCCATCGGGTGCACCGCCTACGTTCGGTGAACCGGCGGAACCGAATAAGGGGTGCGACGAAAATGACGCACGGTCAGTGGACACGACGGGATTTCTTCCGGCGATCGGCGGTCGTCGGCGCAGCGGCTGTGGCGGGACCGACGTTGTTGGCAGCCTGCCAGAGCACCGAAAGCGGGGACACCCTCGAATCGGCGAGAAGCGCCAAGACGATCAGGATCGGCATCGCCAACGAGGCGCCCTACGGTTTCGCCGACACCTCCGGGAACACCACCGGTGAAGCGCCGGAAGTGGCCCGCGCCGTGTGCAAGGCCCTCGGGATCGACACCGTGCAGGCCAACGTCGTGCCGTTCGACCAGCTGATTCCCGCCCTGAACGCGAAGCAGTTCGACATCGTCGCGGCGGGCATGAACATCACGCCGACGCGCTGCAACGCGGCGTTGTTCTCGGATCCGGACTACTCGGCGCTGACCGCCTTGCTCGTGCCCAGCGGCAATCCGCAGGGCGTCAACACCCTCGCCGACGTCGCCGCCAAGAAGGTCAAGGTCGCGGTGCTCTCGGCCGCGGTGGAAAAGGGCTTCGCCACTTCCGCCGGGGTTTCCGAGGACCAGATCGAAACGCTGGACACGCAGGACAACATGTTGCGCGCGGTGACCGCGGGCCGCGTGTACTGCGCCGCCCTCACCGACATCTCGCTCAAGTGGCTGGTGAAGCAGAACCCGAACTCCGGAGTCGAGGTGACGCCCGGCTTCCAGCCCACCGAGAACGGCCAGCCGGTGCAGACCGCGGGCGGGTTCGTGTTCCGCAAGGACGACACCTCGCTGCGCGACGCGTTCAACCAGCAGCTGAAGACCTTGCACGACAACGGGGAGTGGCTGCGCATCGTGACGCCGTTCGGGTTCGACCAGAGCAACCTGCCCAAGGCCGACCTGACCACCGACAAGCTCTGCGCGGCCTGACGCTCGAGTCCAGGGGCGCGTCGTGTCGGACTCGACATCCAACATCATCTCGACCATCCTCAGTGGACTCGGCGCGACGGTCACGGCCGCGGCGGGCGGCATCGCGCTGACCATCGTGCTGTCGTTCATCGCCGGGCTCGCGATGCTGTCGCGGTCCCGGACGGTGCGGTTCGTCAGCCGGGTCTACGTCGAGGGCTTCCGCGGCACGTCGGAAGTCGTGCAGCTGTTCTGGCTGTACTTCGTGCTCCCGGCGCTGGTCGGGTTCAAACTGGTCCCGCTGTTCGCCGGCATCATCGTGCTCGGGCTGAACCACGGCGCCTACGGTGCCGAGATCGTGCGTGGCGCGGTGCAGTCGGTGCCGCGCGCGCAGCGTGAAGGCGCGGTGGCGCTGTCGTTCAGCCCGGCGCAGCGCATGTTCCGGGTGATCCTGCCGCAGGCGGTGGTGGAGATGCTGCCGCCGTTCAACAACCTCTTCATCCAGCTGATGAAGAGCACGGCGCTGCTGTACTTCATCTCGGCCGGGGAGATCACCGAGAAGGGCGAGTTGCTGCGACCGCTCTACGGCAGCCAGCTCGTGCTGATCTACGGCGTGGAGCTGTTGTGCTACCTGGCGATCGCGGTGGTCATCACGATGATCATGCGCCTGCTGGAACGGGTGCTCGCCAAGCGGCTCGGGCGTGAGCCGCCGCCGCGGGAGAAGGCGTTCGCCAAGGCGGGGGTGGTCACCTGATGGACTGGGACTGGGACTACTTCTGGGACTCCGTCCCCGTGCTGCTGGAGGGGTTGCTGGTCACCGTCGAGCTGACGGTGCTCGGCTCGCTGGTCGCCTACGTGCTGGGACTGGTGTTCGCCCTGGTGCGGCGCGCGCGGATCCCGGTGCTGAGCCAGGCGATGTACCTGTTCATCGAGCTGGTGCGCAGCACACCGCTGCTGATCCAGGTGTTCATCGTCTTCTACCTGCTGTGGCCGGCACTGGGCATCACGCCGTCGGCGTTCCTGACCGGCGTGATCGCGCTGGGCATCCACTACGCGACCTACACCTCCGAGGTGTACCGCGCCGGTATCGACGCCGTCCCGAAAGGACAGTGGGAGGCCGCGACGGCGCTGAGCATCCCGCGCACCCGGGTGTGGACCGGCATCGTGCTGCCGCAGGCCGTGCCGCGGGTGCTGCCCGCGCTCGGCAACTACATGATCTCGATGTTCAAGGAAACACCGCTGTTGCTGGCGATCGGCGTGCTGGACGTGCTGAACCGCGCCAAGGAGCAGGGCGCGGAGACCTTCCGGGTGATCGAGCCCTACACCCTGGCCGGCATCCTGTTCCTCCTCGTGAGTTACCCGTCGTCGATCCTCGTGCGAAGGTTGGAACGCCGTGTCGGACAGCTCTGAGATGATCCGGTTCGAGGGGGTCGTGAAGAAGTTCGGCGACCACGTGGTGTTGCGGGAGCTGGACTTCTCGGTGCGGCCAGGGGAGTTCGTGACGCTGATCGGGCCGAGCGGTTCGGGCAAGACCACGATCCTGCGGCTGCTGATGACCCTGGAGCAGGTGAACGCCGGGCGCATCTACGTCGGCGGCGAATGCCTGTCGCACATCGACAAGGGCGGCCGCATGGTGCCGGCGGGGGAGAAGCACCAGCGGCGCATGCGCAGGCGGATCGGCATGGTGTTCCAGCAGTTCAACCTGTTCCCGAACATGAAGGTGCTGCAGAACGTCACCGAGGCCCCGATCCGCGCGCTCGGCCTGTCCCGCCAGGAGGCCGAGCAGCGCGGCCGGGAGCTGCTGGAGATGGTCGGGCTGAGCGAGAAGGCCGACGCCCACCCCTCCCAGCTGTCCGGCGGTCAGCAGCAGCGGGTGGCGATCGCCCGCGCGCTGGCGATGCGGCCCGAGGTGCTGCTGCTGGACGAGGTGACGTCGGCGCTCGACCCCGAGCTGGTGGCCGGCGTGTTGAAGGTGCTGAAGGACATCGCGTCGACCACGGACATCACGTTCCTCTGCGTCACGCACGAAATGCAGTTCGCGCGGGACGTGTCGGACCGGGTGCTGATGTTCGACCACGGCCAGATCATCGAGGACGCGCCGCCGGAGAAGCTGTTCACCGACCCGGACCACCAACGGACGCGGGAGTTCCTGCAAGCGGTGCTCGATCGCGGCTGAGCCGGACCAGCGCGGCGGACCGGACGGCGATCACGGCGAGCTCCGCCGCGCTCCACAGCACGAGCCAGATCACCAGCGCGGGTGAGTAGTAGGCGGTCTGCCACCAGGTCGTGTCGCGGCCGCCGAACAGCCCGCCCACCAGCTCGGCCAGCGCCACCAGCGCGACGAGCGGGATCAGCCGGGGCACCAGTCCCCGCACCACCCGCCACCGGGTGGCGCGTGCCGCCCACCGGCGGGCGCGGAGCGCGGCGCGGATGCCGAGGCCGACGCTGAGCAGCGTCAGCGTGGCCAGGACGAGGTCGACGATGGGCCGCGTCGAGGGCGGGGCCGGTGGCTGCTGACCGTGCAGGATCGCGGCGATGCCCTCGGTGAGCTGCGAGGTTCCCTCGTTGCCGAGCGAGACGCCGCTGTCCACCATCACCGCGATGCCGTAACCGTCGGGCAGCATCAGCGCGCCCGCCGTGTAGGTGAACCAAATTCCGGTGTGGCTGACCCGGCCCTGGTCGTCGATCTGCCAGCCCATGGCGTAGTTCTCGCGCGCGGCGGTGTGCATGAGCGCGAGGCCCTCCGGTGAGACGAGGCCGCCGCCGGTGCGCTGGACGGCGAGCCAGCGGGCCATGTCCTCGGCGGTGGTGATCACCCCGTCCGAGCCGGCGACGAAGCGGTCCGGTTCGGACACCGCGGGGGTGAGCCCGTAGGCGTAGAGGTGTCCGCGGTGGACGGTGGCGGGCAGGTCGCGGGGTGTCCGCGTGATGGCGGTCGTCGAGCGCATCCCCGCCGGTTCGAAGACGTGCTGCCGCAGGTAGTCGCCGAAGGCCTGGCCGCTGACGACCTCGACGAGCCGCGCCGCGAGGTGGAAGTTGGTGTTGGTGTAGTGGTACTCGGCGCCGGGATCGCTCGCCAAGGTCGCCTGGCGGGCGCGCTGCACGGCGCCGGCCAGGTCGTCCGGCTGCGGGAGGCTCTTCTCCGGCAGGGTCCCGTCGGTGAGGCCGGAGGTCTGGTTGAGCAGGTGCCGCGGGGTGATCGCACCGCCGCGCGGGTCGGTGAGGCGGAACTCCGGCAGGTAGGTGGCGACGGGGACGTCCAGGCCGAGCCTGCCGCTCTCGGCCAGCTGCACCACGGCCAGCGCGGTGAAGGCCTTCGACACCGACGCGATCGGCATCGGGGTCGTCGCCGTCGCGGTGCCGTACCCGTGCAGGTGCACGACTTCGGTGTCCTTGGTGATCGCCACCGCGACGCCGGGATACCCGGCGGTCTCGGCGAAGTCGGCGACGTAGGAGTCGATCGAGGACGGTTCTTGTTCAGCTGTCGCCGTACCGGGGATCAGGGCGACGACCGCGGCCACCGCCGCGCACACGCGTTTCACGGGAGCCAAGGTAGGAACCGGGCGGGTGTCCGCACAGGATGCGGACGGCAGGGAAGGACTCCGACTTTCGTCATGGGTTGACCCGTCCGGGTGCCGTCTCGCATACTCGTGTTCGTCAGACGTGCATATGTACGTCAGGCGAACACAAGGGAGACGAAGATGTCCGCCGGATCGTTCTTGCGCACCGCCTTCACCACCAAGCTCTACGTCACCGTCCTGGTGGCGATCGTCCTCGGCGCGGCCCTCGGCTTCGTCGCGCCGGGTGTGGGCGCCGCGCTGCAACCCGTGGGCACCGGGTTCATCGAGCTGATCCAGATGCTCATCGCCCCGGTGGTGTTCTGCACGATCGTCACCGGGATCGCGTCGGCGGGCGAGCTGACCAGCGTCGGCCGCATCGGGGTCAAGGCGCTGGTCTACTTCGAGGTCCTGACCACGATCGCGCTCATCGTGGGCCTCGTCGTGATGGACCTGTTCAACCCGGGCGCCGGCATCCACGCCGACCCGGCCGCGCTGCACCTGTCCGGCACCGCGCAGCAGTACGCGCAGACCGGCGAATCCCAGCACTGGTATGACTTCCTGGTCAACATCATCCCGGACACCGTGGTCAGCGCGTTCACCGGCGGCAACGTCCTGCAGGTGTTGCTGGTCTCGATCCTGTTCGCGATCGCGGTCAAGGCGCTGGGCGAACGCGGGGCGCCGGTGATCCGCGGCATCGAGCGGATCGGCGAAGTGGTGTTCGGGATCGTCAAGCTCGTCATGTACCTGGCTCCGGTCGGCGCGTTCGCCGCGATGGCCTACACGACGGGCAAGTTCGGCGCGTCCACCCTGGCCAGCCTCGGTGGCGTCGTCCTCCTCTTCTGGGGCACCGGGATCGTGTTCTGCCTCGTCGTGTTCGGGGCGGTCGCGCGGCTGTGCGGCATCCGGATCCTCAAGCTGTACCGGTACTTCAAGGACGAGCTCCTGATCACGCTCGGCACCGCGAACTACGAGGTCGTGATGCCGCAGCTGATGCGCAAGCTGGAGCACCTCGGCTGCCCGAAGCGGATCGTCGGCCTCGTGGTGCCGTCCGGGTACGCCTTCAACGGCGACGGCGTGTGCCTCTACCTCGGCTTCGCCTCGCTCTACATCGCACAGGCCTTCGACGTGAACCTGACGATCTGGCAGCAGGTCGGCCTGCTCGCCGTCTTCATGATCACCTCGAAGGGCAGCGCAGGGGTGGCCGGCGCCGGGTTCGTCATCCTCGCCGCGACCCTGTCCACCACGGGCGTCGTCCCGGTCGCCGGGATCATGCTGGTCCTCGGCATCGACCGGTTCCTCTCCACCATGCGCGGTCTCGTCAGCCTGTGCGGCCAGATGCTCGGCAGCATCGTCGTCAGCCGCTGGGAGGGCGTCTTCGACCGCGACCGGGCGCGCCGCGTCCTCGACGGGCACGAGCCCGTCCCCGCGACCGTCGCAGTGAACTAGAAGGGAAACACATGGCCAGGCTGGACTACGTGGAGACGGGCAGCGAGGTCGCCGACCGCATCCGCGCGCGCCGAGGGGGGCGCCTGACCCCGCTGGACGGCATGCTGTTGCACAGCCCGCCGTTCGCCGACGGCTGGAACAGCCTGCTGGGCGCCATCCGCGGGCAGGGCACCCTGCCCGGGGACCTGCGTGAGCTGGCGGTGCTGCGCGTCGCGGAGCTGAACGGCGCCGAGTACGAATGGGCGGCCCACGAGCCGGTCGCCAAGGAGGAGGGCATGACGGTCGAGCAGATCGCGGCCCTGCGCGAAGGCGGCGACCGCAGCGTCCTGGACGGCAGGCAGCGCGCGGTCCTCGATTACACCGACGCGATGACCAGGCGAGTCCGGGTGCCGGACGAGCTGTTCGCGGCCCTGCGCGAGCACTTCGACGACCGCGAGATCGTGGAGCTGACCGTGACGATCGGCGCCTACAACCTGGTGTCCCGGTTCCTGGTCGCGCTGGAGGTCGGGTCGTGACGGGGCGGCTGGCGGGCAAGGTCGCGATCATCACCGGCGCGGGCAGCGTCGGCCCCGGCTGGGGCAACGGCCGGGCCGCCGCCGTGCTCTTCGCCCGCGAAGGCGCGCAGGTCTTCGCCGTGGACCTCAAGGCCGAGGCGCTGGCCGAGACCGTCGCCACCGTCCAATCCGAGGGCGGCGCGATCCGCACCCACCTGTGCGACGTGACCGACAGCGCGGCCGTGGCGGCGATGGTCGAGGCGTGCCGTGCGGAGTTCGGCCGCGTCGACGTCCTGGTCAACAACGTCGGCGGCTCGCGCAGGGGCGGGCCGGTCGAACTGTCCGAACAGGACTGGGCCGCCCAGCTGGACTACAACCTGACCAGCGTGTTCCTGACCTGCAAGCACGTCATCCCGGTGATGAAGGCGCAGGGCGGCGGCGCGATCGTCAACACCGCGTCCACCTCCGGCACCCGGTGGACCGGCTCGGCCCAGGCCGGTTACGCGTCGGCGAAGGCGGGCGTGATCCAGCTGTCCAAAGTGATCGCGGTGCAGCACGCGTCGGACGGCATCCGCGTCAACACCGTCGTGCCGGGGCAGTTGCACACGCCGATGGTCGAGGCGCGCCTGGCCGGGCAGCGGGCGGGCGGGGACGTGGACGCGTTGCTCGCCCAGCGGCAGGCGCGCATCCCGCTCGGCTTCGCCGGGGACGGCCGCGACACCGCGTACGCGGCCTTGTACCTGGCTTCCGACGAAGCCCGGTTCGTCACCGGTACCGAAATCGTCGTCGACGGCGGCATGACCGCGAGGTGTGACTGATGACCGATCCCCGCAACCCCGGCCCGGACCCGAACCCGCACGCGCCCGCGATCCCGTTGCCCGCGAACGCTTGCGACGCGCACTGTCACATCTTCGGGCCCACCGCGAAGTTCCCCTACGCGCCGGACCGCACGTTCACCCCGCCCGAGGCGCCGAAGGAGGACCTGCGGGCGCTGCACCGGCTGCTCGGATTCGAGCGCGCGGTCATCGTGCAGTCCGCCTGCCACGGCACCGACCACTCGGCGCTGCTCGACGCGCTGGCAACCGGCGGCGGCCGGTACCGCGGGGTCGCGTTGATCCGGCCGACGACGCCGAAGGCCGAGGTGGAGCGCCTGCATCGGGCCGGCGTGCGCGGCGCCAGGCTGCACTTCACCCCGCACCTCGGGCCGGCGCCGTCGCGGGAGGAGATCGACGCGATCGTCGCCCTGATCCGGCCGTACGGCTGGCACATCGCCCTGCACGTCGCCGGCGACGGCATCGCCGAGCACGCGGACCTGGTGCGGTCGCTCGGCGTGCAGGTGGTGATCGACCACATGGCTCGCGTCGACCTGCGGCAGGGTCTGGACAGCGCGGCCGTGCGGTCGCTGTTGCGGTTGCTGGAGAGCGGTTCGGTGTGGGTGAAGCTGAGCGGCGCCGACCGGATCGCGACCGCGCCACCCAGCATGGCGGATTCGGTGGAGCTGGCGCGGTTGCTGGCCGCGGAGGCGCCGGAGCGGGTCGTGTGGGGCACCGACTTCCCGCACCCGAACACGCACGGGTTCGTGCCCAACGACGGCGACCTGGCCGACCTGATCGCGGAAATCACGCCGGACCCTTCGGCGCTGCTCGTCACGAACCCGACGCGCTGCTTCTTCGCGGAGGACTAGTGCAGACCCTCGATGTCGCGGGTGATGGCCGCGGCGGTGTCCAGCAGGCGCGGCACGAACCGGTCGTTGAGTTCGTCCAGCGAGACGCGGGCCGCGTTGACCGACACGTTCAGCGCGGCAAGCGCCCGTCCGCCCGTGCCACGCACCGGCGCGGCGGCCGAGCGGACGCCCTCCTCGCGCTCGCCGTCCACCACCGCGTACCCGCGTTCGGCGACCCGGCCCAGTTCGGCCCGCAGCTCGTCCGGGTCGGTGATGGTGTTCGGTGTGAGCTTCCGCAGTTCGACGCTGTCCAGATAGGACTCCAGCTCGGCGGGCGGCAGCGCGGCGAGCAGCACGCGGCCCATCGACGTGGGGTAGGCGGGCAGGCGCGAGCCGACGTTGAGCGTGATGGACATCGACCGCGACGCCGGGACCCGGGCCACGTAGACGATCTCGGATCCGTCCAAAGTGGCCATCGAGCAGGATTCGCGCAGCTCGTCGGCCAGCGCGCGCATGTGCGGCTGGGCGTGCTCCCAGAACGGCAGCGCGGCCAGGTAGCCGTAGCCGAGCCGCAGGACGCCCGCGGTGAGGCGGAAGCGGCGGTCGTCGACCTCGGCGAACCCGAGGCGTTCCAGCGTCAGCAGGATGCGGCGCGCGGTCGCGCGGGTGAACCCGGTGGCCGCGGCCGCCTCGCTCACCGTCATCGCCGGGCGTTCCGCGGAAAAGGCCTGCAGCAGCCGGAAGGCCTTCTCCACCGAGTCGATGACGTCGGGGTCCTCTCTCGACACTGCCGCTCCTCGCCGTGGTCGCCTGCCGGAAACGGTACCCGAGCGCGGGGGAGGAGTGGCGGATGACGGAGGGACTGCTGTACGTGCTGTCCGAGCCGGGCGAGGTCGCCGAGGCGGAGTTCCACGACTGGTACGACAACGAGCACGCGCCCGCCCGCGTCGGCGTGCCGGGGATCCGCAGCGGGTACCGGTACCGCGAGCTGGACGGGGCGCGGCCGTCGTGGCTGGCCTGGTACGAGCTGGACCTGGCGGCGCTGGCGAGCCCGGAGTACGAGGTCGTGCGGCGGCGGAGCCCGCGGGAGCAGTCGGTGGTCTCGCGGCTGGCGACGCTCGACCGGCGGGTGTACGAGCTGACCGGGTCCTGGGGTTCGTGCGTCGCGCCCGCGCCGGTGGTGGTGTCGGTGGCGTTGTCCGGGGACACCGCCGAGCTGGAGCGCTGGTACCGCGAAGAGCACGTGCCGTTGCTGCTGGAGCTGCCCGGCTGGCACCGGATCCGGCGGTACCGGCGGGTCGAGGGGGACGGGCCGGAGGTGCTGGCGTTCCACGAGATCGCGGACGTGTCGCTGTTCGGGTCGCCGGGCTACCGGCACGCGACCAGCACGCCGTGGCGGGACCGGGTGATGGCGACGGTGACCGCGCGGGAGCGGCGCGTCTTCGGGTACCACAACAAGGCCACCGCGAGGTAGCGTCGGGCCATGGCCGAGTACGAGCACATCCTGGTCAAGCGCGACGACGCGACGGTGACGATCACGATGAACCGGGCCGCCCGCCGCAACTCCCTGTCCGAAGCCCACCTCGCCGAGCTGCTGGCGGCGTTCGAGGAGACGGCGGCGACCGACGCGACGGGCGTCGTCCTGGCCGGCGCGGGCCCGGTGTTCTCGGCGGGGCACGACTTCGGTGACGTGGCATCCCGGGACTTGGAGGGCGTGCGACGCCTGCTGACCCTGTGCACCCGGCTGATGCGGACGATGGAGTCGGTGCCGCAGGTGGTGATCGCACGCGTGCACGGACTGGCGACCGCGGCGGGGTGCCAGCTGGTCGCGTCGTGCGACCTGGCGGTCGCGGCGGCCTCCGCGGGCTTCGCGCTGCCCGGCGGCAAGGGCGGCTGGTTCTGCCACACGCCGGCGGTGCCGGTCGCGCGAGCGATCGGGCGCAAGCGGCTGATGGAGCTGGCGCTGACGGGCGACGTCATCGACGCGGCGACGGCCCTGGAGTGGGGCCTGGTGAACCGGGTGGTGCCGGACGAGGACCTCGACGCGGCGGTGGCCGAGCTCCTGGCCCGGGCGACGCGCGGCAGCCGGGCCAGCAAGGCGCTCGGGAAGCAGACCTTGTACGCCCAGCTGGACCGCCCGGAGGCCGACGCGTACGCCATCGCGGTCGAGGTGATGGCGGCGGCGTCGCAAACCCCGTCGGCGCGGGAGGGAATGGCTTCCTTCCTGGAGAAGCGAAAGCCGGAATGGCCCGACTGAGGGATGTTCGGCCTGCTCTGTTCGGGTGAACTGAAAATTCAACCACCACGTTCCGTTATGTCCGGAACGGTGTTCATCCGTGCAGCTCAAAGTCACTGTGGACGGTCCCGGTCAAGATCCACATCTGCCGGCTCGGCCGCCTGAACGCTGTTACAACCAGGAGCACGCTGCGATTGAGGGTGCGACGCAAGCGGGACGGCCCGCCGCGCACGCACTAAGGAACGCCCGTGACTCATCCGCCCTATGCCCCGCCCACGCCCGTGCAGCCGAAGAACGGCCTCGGCACCGCGGGGTTCGTCCTCGGACTCGTCGGCCTCGTGTTCGCCTTCATCCCGATCGTCGGCGTGGTGGCGTGGCCGCTGGTCATCATCGGCCTGATCCTGTCGATCGTCGGCGTTTCCCGCGCCACCAAGGGCGCCGCGACGAACAAGGGGCTCGCCATCGCGGGCGTCGTGTGCTCGGCGGTCGGCCTGGTCATCTGCATCCTGTGGACCGCCGTGTTCGGCGCCGCGGTCGACAAGGTCAACGACTCGACCCCGACCAGTGGCGACCCGGCTGCGGCAGCGCACCAGATCCTGCTCGAGGTGACCACCGGCCAGCGGAGCAACCTCAACTGGACCAGCGGGCTCAGCGTGAACAACCAGGAGATCGTCGAGGCCGGGCAGACCTGGTCCAAGACTCTCGGCGTCGAGGAACTCGGTTTCACGTCGGTCACGGTCACGCCGGTGACCACCGACATCAACGCCCAGCCGAACAGCTGCAAGATCACCGTGGACGGCAAGCCGGTCGCCGAGAACTCGAACCTGGTGGCCGCGATCTGCTCTTACACGGGCGGCTGACATGACTGAGACGACGCCCAGGAGGCGCATGTCATCGAAGCAGACGGGCCGAGTGGCGCGGCGAGGCAAAACGCGCTGGAGCAGCTCTTGGTGCTGCACTCGATCTGCCGCATCCTGATGCGGGTGCCGGTGATACGGCTGACCGCGCTAACCCGCTGATCCAGCCGGCCGGGCGCGGGGTTCCTCAGCCGAGACCCCGCGCCGTTCCATGGCCTGGGACCCGCTCCACGCGATCGGATGAACCACCGCGCCCCGCGATTGACCACACCAACCCGCCGCCCCTAAGCACGACGAGTGATCCTCCGGCGGCGCGGACCGCAGCTGGCACTCGTCGCCCTCGTGCAGGTGCTCGCCATGAGCCTCTGGTTCTCCGCCTCCACCGTGGTCCCGGCGCTCCGCGCGGAGTGGGGCCTCTCGCGGCAGGCGGGGATCCTCCTGACGATCACCGTGCAGCTCGGGTTCGCCACCGGGGCCGTCGTCTCCGCCGCCGTCAACCTCGCCGATCGCGCCCGGCCGCAGGTCCTCCTCGCCGCCGGCAGTGCTCTCGGTGCGGCCGCCACGTTCGCGTTCCCGTCGGCCGGTCCCGCCGCGGCCGCGCCGCTCCGGTTCCTCACCGGGTTCGCCCTCGCGGCCGTCTACCCGGTCGGCATGAAGATCGTCGTCTCCTGGTTCCCGCGTCAGCGCGGGACCGCCCTCGGCGTGCTCGTCGGCGCGCTGACCCTCGGCTCCGCGCTGCCCAGCCTTCTCAGCACCGGCCACTGGCGGACCGTCCTGGCCATCGCCGCGACGCTCGCCCTCCTCGCCGCCCCGATCGCCCTCACCCTGGTCCGCCCCGGCCCGGACTGGCGCCCGTCACCACCCTGGGAACCCCGCTACCTGCTCCGCATGGCCCGCGACCGGGCGCAACGGCTGGTCTGCCTCGGCTACTTCGGCCACATGTGGGAGCTGTACGCGCTGTGGGCCTGGCTGCCCAGCTATATCGCGGCCGCGGGCGACGGCGACAGCTTCACCACCATCGGCGTCGCGGGCGTCGCCGGGGCACTGCTCGGCGGCGTTCTCGCCGACCGCTTCGGCCGCACAGCCGTCACCGCCGCCGCCATGCTCACCAGCGCCGCCTGCGGCCTGCTGTCCGTCGCCGCGTGGGGAACGCTCCTGCTCGCGCCGCTGCTGCTCGTGTGGGGCGCCGCCGTGATCGCCGACTCCGCGCAGTTCTCCGCGGCCCTGTCCGAGGTCGCCGACCCGCGCTACGCCGGCACCGCGCTCACCGCGATGACCGCCGCCGGGTTCGTCGTCAGCGCGATCACCATCCAGCTGCTCCCGCTGCTCGCCGACCTCACCGGCTGGCGCGACGCGGTCGCCCTGCTGTCGATCGGCCCGCTCCTCGGCGCTGTCGCGATGGTCAGCGTTCGTGCAGCAGCAGGAGCCCGTACGCCGCGATCGACTGGGCGTCCGTGATCTTCCCGCGCGCGATCATCTTCTCGAACTCGTCCCGGCTGAACCACGCCGTGCGCATGTCCTGTTCCTCGTGCTCGCGCTCGTGCGGGCCCTCGACCAGCTCCGTCGCCAGATAGACCCGGCCGCGCTGGCTCGACATGCCCGGCGCGACGTCCAGCAGCCCGAGGTCGGTCAGCGAACCGGCCACCAGCCCGGTCTCCTCCCGCAGCTCCCGCGCCGCCAGCTCCAGCGGGTCCACCTCGGCCAGCCCGGGCGCGGTGCCCTGCGGGAACTCCCAGCGCCGCAGGCCGAGCGGGTACCGGTACTGCTCGACCAGGTGCAGCCGGTCGCCGTCGAGCGGGACGACCAGCGCGTAGTCCGGCTTGTCGACCACGCCGTAAATGCCGGGCGAGCCGTCCGGGCGGCGGATGTCGTCCTCGCGCACCGTCATCCAGTTGTTCCGGTACACCTCGCGGGAGCCGAGCCGTTCGATGGGATCCACGCGACCAGTCTGCCGAAGCATCTTCTACCCTCGCCGGGTGCGTCTCGTGATCGCTCGTTGCCAAGTGGACTACGCCGGCCGTCTGACGGCCCACCTCCCGATGGCCACCCGGTTGCTGCTCATCAAGGCGGACGGCTCGGTGTCGGTGCACTCCGACGACCGCGCCTACAAGCCGCTGAACTGGATGAGCCCGCCGTGCTGGCTCATCGAGGACGGCGACGTCTGGACGGTGCAGAACAAGGCGGGCGAGAAGCTCGTCATCACCATCGAGGAGCGGATCGACGAGATCAGCCACGACCTGGGCGCCGAGCCGGGCCTGCAGAAGGACGGCGTCGAGGCGCACCTGCAGGAGCTGCTGGCCGAGCACATCACCACGCTCGGCGAGGGGTACACGCTGGTCCGCCGCGAGTACCCGACGGCGATCGGGCCGGTGGACATCCTCGCCCGCGACGCCGACGGCGGCTCGGTCGCGGTGGAGATCAAGCGCCGCGGCGAGATCGACGGCGTGGAGCAGCTGACCCGCTACCTGGAGCTGCTCAACCGCGACCCGCTGCTGGCGCCGGTGCAGGGCGTGTTCGCCGCACAGCTGATCAAGCCGCAGGCCCGCACCCTGGCCGAGGACCGCGGCATCCGCTGCCTGACGCTGGACTACGACGCCCTCCGCGGCACCGAATCGGACGACCTCCGCTTGTTCTGAACACGCGAATTCGCCGCACCACGCCGGACGTGGTGCGGCGCATCCCTGTTTCACGTCAAAGGCTGTTGACGATCGCGCTGATCAGGTTGATCAAGCCGTAGACCAGGTCGTTCAGGCTCACCGGGGTCCTCCCTCGAAGGTTTCAACGGTTGGTACGCCGCCGTTCCACGGCGGCGGGGAAATGCAATCGAAGGCGCATTACCAGCCGGTAACCGGCGCTTTCCCCGATGTTTCACACCT
Source organism: Amycolatopsis tucumanensis (assembly GCF_021654135.1). Lineage (GTDB taxonomy): Bacteria > Actinomycetota > Actinomycetes > Mycobacteriales > Pseudonocardiaceae > Amycolatopsis_E > Amycolatopsis_E tucumanensis. The sequence goes on from NZ_JAKGSD010000076.1 coordinate 17,372, forward strand.
CCCATGACGTGGATCACGGTCACGATCGGGTGCCGAGTTGCGGCGGGTGACACCGCGCGGTTGGGTTGTCACCGGTTTGATCTCGACACGGTCAAGGCGCGACCGCTGGCGTGCACGGCTGGGATACCGCGTAGTAATGTGCGCTCGTCACTCGATCGTGGTGATTCTTGTTCGGAGATGTTGGACTCCCGGAGGTGGCATCGGTGCCCGTCCTAGCCGCAGCGAACCTGCGACTTGATGCGCACGCGATCGACTACGTGTTGCTCGCGTTCTACTTCGTGCTGGTGCTCGGCATCGGCTACCTGGCCCGGAAACAGGTGTCGAGCAGCATCGACTTCTTCCTGTCCGGCCGCTCCCTGCCCGCCTGGGTCACCGGGCTCGCCTTCATCTCCGCCAACCTCGGCGCCATCGAAGTGATGGGGATGTCGGCCAACGGCGCGCAGTACGGCCTGCCCACGGCCCACTACTTCTGGATCGGCGCCATCCCGGCGATGCTGTTCCTCGGCATCGTGATGATGCCCTTCTACTACGGGTCGAAGGTCCGCAGCGTGCCGGAGTTCATGCGGCGCCGCTTCGGCACCGGCGCCCACCTGACGAACGGCATCAGCTTCGCGCTGGCCCAGATCCTCATCGCGGGCGCGAACCTGTACCTGCTGGCCAGCGTGGTGAACCTGCTGCTGGGCTGGCCGATCTGGTTCTCGATCGTCATCGCCGCGGTCATCGTGCTCGCCTACACCGCGCTCGGCGGCCTGTCCGCGGCCATTTACAACGAGGTGCTGCAGTTCTTCGTCATCGTCGCCGCGCTGGTGCCGCTGACGATCGTCGGTCTCTACAAGGTCGGCGGCTGGGACGGCCTGGTCGACAAGGTCACCAACGGCCCCGGCGGCGCGGAGCAGCTGAGCTCCTGGCCCGGTAACCAGCTCACTGGCTTCGGCAGCAACTTCCTGTCCGTGCTCGGCCTGGTGTTCGGCCTCGGGTTCGTGCTGTCGTTCGGCTACTGGACCACGAACTTCGTCGAGGTCCAGCGCGCGATGGCCTCGAAGAGCATGTCGGCGGCGCGCCGCACACCGATCATCGGCGCGTTCCCGAAGATGCTGGTCCCGTTCATCGTGATCATCCCGGGCATGATCGCCGCGGTCACGGTCACCGAGCTGCAGGGCGAGAACAAGCAGGCCCTGATCGACGGCGGGTCCGCGCCCAGCGGCGCGACCTTCAACGACGCGCTGCTGCTGCTCATGCGCGACCTGCTGCCCAACGGTGTGCTGGGCGTCGCGATCGCCGGTCTGCTGGCCTCGTTCATGGCAGGCATGGCGGCGAACCTGAGCTCGTTCAACACCGTGTTCACGTACGACATCTGGCAGGCCTACATCAAGAAGGACAAGCCGGACTCGTACTACCTGAACATGGGCCGCTGGGTCACCGCGGGCGCCACGATCCTGGCCATCGGCACGGCGGGCATCGCCTCGCAGTACTCCAACCTGATGGACTACCTGCAGCAGCTGTTCTCGTTCTTCAACGCGCCGCTGTTCGCCACCTTCATCCTCGGCATGTTCTGGAAGCGGATGACGCCGGCGGCGGCGTGGATCGGTCTGCTGTCCGGTACCGCGTCGGCCATCGTGGTGTTCCTGCTCGCCGAGACCGGCGTGTGGGACCTGCCCGGCCAGGGCGCCAGCTTCATCGGCGCCGGCGCTGCGTTCGTGGTCGACATCGTGGTCAGCGTCGCGGTGACCATGGTGACCAAGCCCCGCGAGGCCTCCGAGCTGACCGGGCTGGTCTACTCGCTCACCCCGAAGGAGACGCGCCGGCACTCCACCACCGGCGAGGACGCGGGCTGGTACCGCAACCCGGGCCTGCTCGCGGGCATCGTCCTGGTCATCACGATCGCGCTGAACATCGCCTTCTAGGAGGTTGGCAGACATGGCTAGCGAAACCCCCGCGCGCACGCGCCGGGCAGGCGCGTTCGACATCCGGCTGATCATCGCTTTGCTGACCGGCGTCTACGGCGTGGTCCTGACGATCATGGGCATCGCGTTCACCGACGACGCCGAGCTGCAGAAGGCGGCGGGCGTGAACATCAACCTGTGGGCAGGCATCGGCCTGCTGATCTTCACCGCCCTGTTCGTGCTGTGGGCGGTCGTGCGGCCGATCCGGGTCCCGGTGTCGGAAGGCGACGAGACCCCGGCCGAATAGGCAGGTTCGGAACATCCCGGCGAGGCCGGGCGGCTACCGTGCACCGCGTGCACCATGTCGCCCGGCCTCGCCGTTTCGTCCCCGTGGTCCTGCTCGCCCTGACCGTCTCCGCGTGCGCCGGACCCGACCTCGGCAAGCAGAACTTCCCGCGCACGACCGTCACGCAGACCAGCGCCGCCACCGGCCCGATCGACGACGCCGCGGTCAGCCTGGACGCGCTGCGCACCGTCGACCCGTGCGGGATGTTGCAGGGAGACACCGTCACCGGCGTCGGCACGCCGGTCGAGGACAGCCTCCACTCGACCGGGCTGGACGGCTGCGCCGTCGAGGTCACCGACGCGGGCGGCAAGGAGGCGCGGCTGAGCCTCACGATGGGGGAGACGCTCCTGCTGTCCTCCGCGACCCAGGTCGGCACCGTCGAAGGCCTGCCGGTCGTCGAGCGCGACCTGGACGACCCGGACACCGCCGAGGAGGAGGGCTGCGTGGTCACCGCGGTCACCTCCGAGACGCCGGCCATCGGCATCTCCGTCCAGGTCACCTACCAGGGCGGGGACGCGTGCGGCACCGGCCTGACCGTCATCCGCGAGGTCGTCGCCAAGATGCACGGCTCGCCGCCCCGGATGACCCGCGCGGCGAACTCGGCCGTGCCGCTCGACCCGTGCGCGCTGGTGGACGACACCGTCGCCGCCGAGGTCCTCGGCCGCAGCACCGCCAAGCGGCCCGGCGGCCTGCACGAGTGCCACTGGTCGGGCGGCAACGCCACCGGCTACCTGCGCATCTCCGAGACCGTCGAGCCGTCCGACGGCGACGACGGAACGCGCGTGGACCTGGGCGGCGGGATCACCGGCTACCAGGAGAAACGGACCACGGCGGGCAACAGCTGCACCATCGAGTGGACCCACCTGCGGACCGGCGACGGCGAGGGCGAGGTGGTCAAGTTCGAGTACGACAACTTCCACGACGACGCCGCCGGGGACGACTCGTGCGGGAAAGCGCGTCGCATCGTCGACACGATCCTGCCGAAGCTGCCCAAGTCCTGATAGGAAAGGGGCGACGACGGAGTCAGGAGGCGGGCATGAAGAAGATCATCAACGATCCGGCGGACGTGGTCACCGAGTCGCTGCGCGGGCTGGCCGCCGCGCACGCGGACATCCTGCGGGTCCAGGAGGATCCCAACGTGGTCGTGCGCGCCGACGCGCCGGTGGACGGCAAGGTCGCGGTGATCTCCGGCGGCGGGTCCGGGCACGAGCCGCTGCACGGCGGGTTCGTCGGCCTCGGCATGCTCGACGCGGCGGTGCCCGGCGCGGTGTTCACCTCGCCCACGCCGGACGCGGTGCAGGCCGCCATCAGCGCGACCACCGGCGCGGCCGGGGCTCTGCTGATCGTCAAGAACTACACCGGTGACGTGCTGAACTTCGAGACCGCGGGCGAGCTGGCCGCGGCCGAGGACCTGGACGTGCGCAGCGTGGTGATCGACGACGACGTCGCGGTCGCCGATTCGACCTACACCGCGGGACGGCGGGGCGTCGGCGGCACGGTGCTCTTGGAGAAGATCACCGGCGCCGCGGCCGAGCGGGGCGATTCGCTGGACGCGGTGGAAGCGCTGGCGCGCAAGGTCATCGGCCAGGTCCGGTCGATCGGGGTCGCGCTCACCGCGCCGACCGTGCCGCACGTCGGCGAGCCCAGCTTCGACCTCGGCGCCGACGAGATCGAGTTCGGCATCGGCATCCACGGCGAGCCGGGCCGGGAGCGGATCAAGGCCGAGCCCGCCGACGAGCTGGTGGCGCGCATGGTCGGGGCGGTCGTCGAGGACCTGCCGTTCACCGAGGGCGACCGGGTGCTGCTGTTCACCAACTCGATGGGCGCCACCCCGCTGGTCGAGCTGTACCTCGCGCACGGCATCGCCGAGCGGCTGCTGGCCGATCGCGGCATCATGGTCGAACGCCGGCTGGTGGGCCCCTACATCACCAGCCTGGAGATGCAGGGCATCAGCCTGACCCTGCTGAAGCTCGACGACGAGCTGACCGAACTGTGGGACGCGCCGGTGAACACCGCCGCACTGCGCTGGAAGGCCTGAGGACATGGGATGCACGCCGGAGGGCGTCGCGAACGCGTTGCGGGGCGCCGCGGCCGTGATCGCCGAGCACCGCGCCGAGCTGATCGAACTCGACCGGGCCATCGGGGACGGTGACCACGGCGAGAACATGAACCGCGGGTTCCAGGCCGTGGTGGCCGCGCTGGACAGCGGCGTGCCGGAAACGCCGGGCGGGGTGCTCAAGCTCGCGGCGACGACGTTGATCTCGAAGGTCGGCGGCGCGGCGGGGCCGTTGTACGGCACGGCTTTCCTGCGGGCGTCGACGGTCGTGTCGAACCAGCCGGAGCTGGGCGCGGCGGAGGTCGTGGCCGCGTTGCGGGCCGGGCTGGAAGGCGTGCAGGCGCGCGGCAAGGCGGTCGAGGGCGACAAGACGATGGTCGACGCGCTGCTGCCCGCGGTCGCGGCGGCGGAGAAGGCGGGCGGCGGGGACGTCGCGGCGGTCCTGTCGGCGGCCGCCGAGGGCGCCGCGACCGGTGCGGAGTCCACTGTGGACCTGGTTGCGCGGAAGGGCAGGGCGTCCTACTTGGGCGAGCGCAGCGCGGGGCACCTCGACCCGGGCGCGCGCTCGACGGCGCTGCTGCTCGCCGCGTTCGCCGAGGCGGCCCGATGAGCGTCGGCCTGGTGCTGGTGTCGCACAGCGCGAAGCTCGCCGAAGGGGTCGCCGAGGTCGCCGCGCAGATGGCGCCCGACGTGACGATCGTGCCCGCGGGCGGCCTGCCCGGTGGCGGGATCGGCACGGACTACGACTCGGTCGTGGCGGCGGTGCAGCGCGCCGATTCCGGGTCCGGGGTCGTGCTGCTCTACGACCTGGGCAGCGCGCAGATGACGGCGGAGCTCGCGGTCGAGTCGCTGGCCGACCCGGGCGCCGTGGTGGTGGCGGACGCGCCGCTGGTGGAGGGCACGGTCGCGGCGGCGGTGGCGGCGCAGAACGGAGCCGATCGGGCCGGGGTGCTGGAGGCCGCCTCGGCGGCCGCCGCGCCTCCGGAGCTGGCCGCGACCGCCGAGCCGGCCACCGACTGCGTGGAGCTCACGCTGACCAACGAGGTGGGCCTGCACGCCCGCCCCGCGGCGGTGCTGGCGCGCAGCCTGGCCGCGCTGGAGGCCGAGGTGAGCGTCCGGCTGGGCGACCAGGAGGCCGACGCGCACAGCGTGCTGGCGCTGATGGCGCTCGGCGCGCGGAAGGGCGACCGGATCCAGGTGCGCGCGGGAGGCCCCCAGGCGGCCGAGGCGCTGCGCGTGGTGCAGGACCTGGTGGAGGACAACTTCGGCGACCCCGCCTGACGGTTTCGCCTGTCGTTGGGCACCTCCCCGGGCGGGGCGCACCCGCGGCCCGCGCTTTCGGTTCGCGTTGCGCGCCCCTGGCCGCGAGCCCCGCGCTGCTGGTCGTGACCCCGCGCTGCTGGTCGCGAGTCCCACGCTCCTGGCCGCGCGTTTGGCGCTCGCTGCCGCGAGTCCCGCCGCTCATCGGCGCGAGTCCGATGCTCCCGCGCTGCGAGGTCCACGCTCCTGGCCGTTCGGCGCTCGCTGCAGGGCCGGCCGGGAGCCTCGCGCTCCAGGTTCACCGTCCGCGCACGACGAGTTCCCCGTCCAGCGGCACTGGACCGTCGCCTGCCTTTTCCCGTCTCCCCGTGCCAAGCCCGGCGGTGGTGGAACTCGCGCGGGTGCACCTGATTCGATACACCTCCCGTCCGGTCGTCGCGCGTGGCACCATCGAGGGCTACCGACGAGTAACCCGGAGGCCGCTATGGCGCGGACGATCGAAACGGCAGGCGTGGTCGGGCTCGGCACGATGGGCTCCGGGATCGCGGAGGTCCTGGCCCGCAGCGGCATCCGGGTCATCGGCGTCGAGGTGGACGCCGCCGCGGTGGAGCGCGCCCGCGGGCACGTCGAGCAGTCCACCGCCCGCGCCCTCACCGGCGGCAAGCTCGACGAGGACGACCGCGCGGCCCTGCTCGCCCGCATCACCTACACCACCTCGCTGACCGACCTCGCCGACGCCGACCTGGTCATCGAGGCCGTCCCGGAGAGCCTCGGCCTCAAGGCCGAGGTGTTCGCCCAGCTGGACAAGATCGTCGGCCCCGACGTGGTGCTCGCGTCGAACACGTCGTCCCTGTCGGTCACTGAGGTCGGCGTGCACACCTCCCGCCCCGGCAAGGTCGTCGGGATGCACTTCTTCAACCCGGCGCCCGTGCTCAAGCTGGTCGAGATCGTGCGGACCGTCGTCACCGAGCCGGACGTGATCGCCGACGTCACCGGGTTCGCCGAGCGCCTCGGCAAGACGCCGGTGGTCATCGGAGACCGCGCGGGGTTCATCGCCAACGCCCTGCTGTTCGGCTACCTGAACCACGCGGTGCGGATGTTCGAGCAGCGCTACGCCACGCGCGAGGACCTCGACGCGGCGATGCGCCTCGGCTGCGGGTACCCGATGGGACCGCTCGCGCTGCTCGACCTGATCGGGCTGGACACCGCCTACGAGATCCTCGAGTCGATGTACCGGCAGTCGCGCAACCGGTTGCACGCGCCCGCGCCGCTGCTCAAGCAGATGATCACCGCGGGTCTGCTCGGCCGGAAGTCCGGTCGCGGGTTCTACACCTACGAGGGCCCGGATTCACCGGTCGTCGTCGACTCGGCGCCCGGCGTCGCGCCCGCGGACCCCGGCGAGGTGCGGCCGGTGCGCTCGGTCGGCGTGATCGGTACCGGCACGATGGCGACCGGGATCGCGGAGGTGTTCGCCAAGCGCGGGTACGACGTCGTGCTCCGCGCCCGCACCACCGACAAGGCCGAGGCGGCGGTGGCGCGGATCGCCAAGTCGGTGAACCGGGCGGTGTCGAAGGGCAAGCTGTCGGAGTCGGACGGCGCCGCGGCGCTGGCCCGGGTCACGCCGGTCGCCGACTTCACCGCGTTGTCCAGTGTGGACCTTGTGGTCGAGGCCGTGGCCGAGGAGCTCGCGGTCAAGCAGGAGGTGTTCGCCGCGCTGGACGCGGTGGCCAAGCCGGGCGCGATCCTCGCGACGACGACGTCGTCGCTGCCGGTGATCGAGTGCGCGGCCGCGACCGAGCGCCCCGGGGACGTGGTCGGGCTGCACTTCTTCAACCCGGCGCCGGTGATGAAACTGGTTGAGGTGGTGCGCACGATCGCCACCGCGCCCGACGTCGTGGCCACCGCGCACGCGGTCTGCGCGGCGATCGGCAAGCATCCGGTGCACTGCGGCGACCGGGCCGGTTTCATCGTGAACGCGCTGCTTTTCCCGTACCTGAACGACGCGGTGAAGATGCTCGAGGCGCACTACGCGCAGGCCGCGGACATCGACACCGCGATGAAGGTCGGGTGCGGGCTGCCGATGGGCCCGTTCGAGCTGCTGGACGTCGTCGGTCTCGACGTGTCGCTGGCGATCCAGCGGACCCTGTTCAACGAGTTCCGCGAGGAGGGCTTCGCGCCGGCGCCGCTGCTGGAGCACCTCGTCACGGCCGGGCGGCTGGGCCGCAAAACGGGGAAGGGGTTCGCGGACTACACCGTTCAGTGACCGCAGCCGCAGGCGCCGCCGCAACAACCGCCACCCGCCGGCGCACCGGCGGCCGAACCGGTCAGGGCGACGGTCGTCAGCAGTTTGACCGTGTCGGTGTGGCCCTCGGGGCAGGTCGCGGGCGCGCTCGACTCGCTCATCGGACGGTTCACCTCGAAGGTGCCGGTGCACTCGCGACAGCGGTAGGCGTAGGTCGGCATGTCGTCATTATCGGGTAAGGCGTGCGCTCGGAGCCACCTTCCTGCCAAGCTGGCCAGGTGGAGCTGCCAACGTTGTCCGGCCAGGGGCATCTCGCCGAGGTGGTGCCGTCGGTGCTCGCGACGCTGGGTGTGCCCGGCTGCGCGGACACGCTCGGCCTGCCCGAGGCTGCCGGTGCTTGTGTGTTGCTGATCGACGGTCTGGGTGCGGAGCTGTTGCGCGCGCACGCCGCGGACGCGCCGGTGCTGACCGAGCTGGCGCAGGGGACGCTGACGGTCGGCTGTCCGTCGACGACGGTCGCCGGACTGGCCGCGATCGGGACCGGAGTCGCGTCGGGGGAGCACGGCATGGCGGGGTACACGTTCGAGGTGCCCGGCTGCGGGGTGCTCAACGCCCTGCGCTGGCGGGAGCACCCGGGCGGCGGCGAGCTGGACCTGCGGCCGGAGGACGTCCAGCCGTTGCCCACGACGTTCGAGCGGGCGGCCGCGGCGGGTGTCGAGGCGGTGGTGGTGGCCGAGGCGAAGTTCGGGAACTCGCCGCTGACGCGGGCGGTGCAGCGCGGCGCGGAGTACCGCGGCGTTTACGCGATGGGCGACCTGGCCGCGGAGACGCTGCGCACCCTGCGCGAGTCGCCTGGTTTCTGCTACGCCTACCACGGCCAGCTGGACGAGCTCGGCCACCGGTACGGCCCCGGTTCGCCGGCGTGGGTGATGCAGCTGCGGCAGGTCGACCGGCTCGTCGAGTCGCTTGTGGACGGTCTGCCGCCCGGCCGGCTGCTGGCCGTGGTGGCCGACCACGGAATGGTCGCGCTGGGCGAGGACGTGATCGACATCGACGTGACGCCGGAGTTGCGGTCCGGAGTGCGGGTGTTCGGCGGGGACCCGCGGGTGCGGCACGTGTACACCGAGCCCGGCGCGACGGAGGACGTGCTGGCCACGTGGCGCTCGGTGCTGGGTTCACGGGCGTGGGTGACACGCCGGGACGAGGCGATCGCGGCGGGCTGGCTGGGACCGCGGGTGAGCGACCGGGTGCGCTCCCGCTTCGGCGACGTGATAGCCGCGGCCCGGGACGACTTCGGGATGCTGCGCCGCACCGCGGAGCCGCTGGAGTCGCAGCTGATAGGACAACACGGCTCGATGACGTCCGCCGAGCAACTGGTCCCGCTGGCGATCGCCCACCGCTGAGGGGCCGGGCGGCTGGTGCTGTTGGCGGTTGCGGGTGGTTGAGGGGCGGGCGGCTGGTTCCGCTGGTGATCGCGCCACTGCTGAGCGCTGGGCGGCTGGTGCCGTTGGCGGTTGCGGGTGGTTAAGGGGCCGGGCGGCTGGTTCCTCTGGTGATAGCGCCACCGCTGAGCGCTGGGCGGCTGGTGCTGTTGGCGGTTGCGGGTGGTTGTGGGGCTGGGCGGCTGGTTCCGCTGGTGATCGCGCCACCGCTGAGCGCCGGGCGGCCGGTTCTGCTGGCGGTTGCCCGCCGTTGCGGCACCGCGCCTCGTCTGCTGGTGATCACCCACCGCTGAGGCGCCAGTTCCGCCCGGGCTGCTGTCGGTCGTGATCGGGCCAGGTGGGTGGGCGGGGCCGCCCGCTCGTGGAGAGTCCCGGTCGCCGGGGATTTCCGTCGCCGAGGAATCCCCGGGTGCTGGATTCCCGCCGGGTCAGGGCTTCGGTCGGCGCAGGCCGTCGAGCAGCACGGTGAGCAGTCGTTCGGCCGTCTCGTCGCTGCCTTCCGCGGCCACGCCCACCCCGTGCCCGAGCAGCAGCAGGTCGCGCGGCCGCACGTCGTCGCGGATGGCGCCGCTTTCCTGCGCTCGGCTGAGCAGCACGGCGGCCGCGTCGTTGATCAGCGTCTTGCACGCGGCGAACGTCTCGGAGTCCCGGTCCATCGCCGCCTTCAGCGTGGCCGCCAGCCCCCGCTTGTGCAGCACGAACGCGACCTGCTCGCGCATCCACAGCTCCAGCGCCTCCGCCGGCTCGTGCTCCTCCAGCAGCCGGTGCGCGGCGGAGCTGAGCGTTTCGATGTCGTCGCGGTAGACGGCTTCGATCAGCGTCTCCCGAGTCGGGAAGTGCCGGTAGAGGGTGCCCGCGCCGACGGAGGCCCGGCGCGCGATGTCGTCCAGCGGGGCGTCCGGTCCGTGCTCCCGGAACGCCTCGCGCGCCGTGACCAGGATCCGTTCGTAGTTGCGCCGCGCGTCAGCCCGCATCGGCCGCGGTGCCGTCATGCGCCTCACTCCAAAACCGGACACATTCTCCGGATACCCTTGCGCAACCGGAGACGTTCTCCATATGCTAGCTCCATCGAAGCGGAGAGTTCGTCCGCTTCTGTCGTCCTCTTTTCGATGGAGACTTCTTGTCTGAGACAACGCTGCCCGCGTCCGGCACGGCTGTCGCCGCGACCGCGGCGCGGCCACGCCCCGGCGTGGTGCTGGCAACCCTGCTCACCTGCCAGTTGATGATCGTCCTCGACATCACCGTCATGAACGTCGCGCTGCCCCGGATCCAGGCCGACCTCGGGTTCACCCCGGCCTCGCTGAGCTGGGTGATGTCGAGCTACACCCTCGTCTTCGGCGGTCTGCTGCTGCTCGGCGGACGCGCGGGCGACCTCTTCGGCCGCAAGCGGATGTTCGTCGGCGGCGTGCTGCTGTTCACCGTGGCCTCGCTCGCCGGTGGCCTGGCCGGATCGGCCGAGTGGCTGATCGTCGCCCGGATCGCGCAAGGCCTCGGCGCCGCCGCCGCGGGGCCGAGCACGCTGGCCCTGCTCACCACGACCATCACCGAATCCCGCGCCCGGCTGCGCGCGCTCGCCCTGTTCTCCGGCATGTCCAGCGCCGGGTTCGCGGTCGGTCTCATCCTCGGCGGGCTGCTCACCGAGTGGCTGTCGTGGCGGGCCGTGCTGTTCATCAACGTGCCGTTCGGACTGGTCGTGGCCGCACTGGCCGCCCGGTTCGTCGTGGAGCCGCCGCGCCAGCGGGCACGGCTCGACCTGCCCGGCGCGGTGACCGGGACGGTGGGCGTCGCGGCCCTCGTCTACGGCTTCATCCGCGCCGCCGAGGCGGGCTGGTCGGACACGCTGACGTTGGCCTCGCTGATCGGCGGAGTGGTGCTGCTCGGCGCTTTCCTCGCCGTCGAGGTCCGCACCGCCGAGCCGCTGCTGCCGCTGCGGCTGTTCGCCGACCGCAACCGCGCCGCCGCCTACGCCAACTTCTTCCTCGGCCCGATGGCCGGCATGTCGATGTTCTTCTTCCTCACCCAGTACCTGCAGGACGTGCGGGGCATGAACGCGCTGGGCACCGGGTTCGCGTTCCTGCCCATGGCGCTGCTGGTGTTCGCGCTGAGCCGGGCCATCCCGCGGCTGCTGCCGCGGTTCGGGCCCAAGCCGGTCGCGATCGCCGGGACGCTGTCGATGATCGCCGGGGTTGGCTGGCTGACGCAGCTGGGAACCGGCACCGCCTACCTGACCGGTGTGCTCGGCCCGATGGTCCTCATGGGACTGGGCATGGGACTGGCCTTCTCGCCGCTCAACGTGATCATCATGGGCAGCGTCCCGGCTCGCGACGCCGGCGCCGCGGATGGTGTGCTGCAGACGATGCAGCAGACCGGCGCGACCCTCGGCCTCGCCATCCTGGTCACCATCTTCGGCGCGGCCACCCGCACCGCGACCGGCTCGCCGCACGACGTGCTGGTCACCGGGATGACGGCCGCGTTCACCGGCTCGGTGGTGATCGCGTGCCTCACCTTCGTGGTGGCACTCACCTTCCGCCGCGACGCGGACCGCGCCGCGTAGGCGTTACCGTGGCCGGGTGCCCCGCCGCAACCGACCACACCGTGGCCGCCCCGACGCCGACCGCGCCGGGGCGGCTCCCGGTTGGGCGCACGCCGAGTCCGGTCCGGACGGTGACTGGCTGGTGCGCAGCGTCCCGGGCAGCCAGGCGACCAAGGTGTACCGCTGTCCCGGGTGCGACCACGAAATCCAGCCCGGCGTGCCGCACGTGGTGGCCTGGCCCGCCGACGAGCTCGGCTCGGTGGCCGACCGCAGGCACTGGCACCGCGCCTGCTGGAACGCCCGCGACCGCCGCGGCCCGACCCGCAAGCGCTTCTAGGCCCGCCGCGCGTCTCCGCGCTTCGGAATCTTCCGGAAGTGCCGGGACACCGCGCCGTCGTAGAAGGTCTCGGTGTACGCGGTGAACCCGAGCCGCTCCGCGACGCGCAGCGACGGCTCGTTGGCGATGTTCACGCTGATCTGCACCGGGAACTCGGGCAGCTCCCGCTCCGCCCAGTCGACCACGGCCCGCGCCATCTCCGTGGCGTAGCCGCGTCCCCACGCCTCCGGGCGGAAGCGGTAGTAGAGGTTCAGCAGCCGGACGCCGCCGAACTCCAGGTGCTGCAGCCCGCCGATGCCGGCGACCGCACCGGTGGCGAGCGGCACCACCGCGAGGTAGCCGAACCCGTGGGCCTTCCAGTGCTCGAGCCAGGCCGTGAGCTTGACCTCGGTCTCCTCCTCGCTGGGCGGCGCTGGGTGGTAGCGGTTGGTCCGCGGGTCGGTCTGGATCTCGACGACGTCGTCCCGGTCCTCCGGGCCCAGTGGCCGCAGCAACAGGCGGTCAGTGCGGATCTCCCGCCACTCGACGCTCACAGGGCGACGGTAGCGCGCCGGTCCAGCACAATCTCGGTATGGCTGATCTTCCCCTGGTCCTCCTCCACGCGTTCCCGGTGGACGCCCGCATGTGGAACCCCGTCCGCGGCGGCCTGACCACCCGGCACCGGCTGATCACGCCCGACCAGCGTGGCCTCGGGCGGACGCCGCTGCCCGGGACCGACCGCGAACCCAGCCTCGACGACGCGGCCCGGGACGTGATCGCCCTGCTCGACAAGCTCGAACTCGAGCAGGTCGTGCTCGGCGGCTGCTCCATGGGCGGCTACGTGACCATGGCCGTGCTGCGCGCCGCACCCGAGCGTGTCGCCGGGCTGGTGCTCATCGACACGAAGGCGACCGCGGACGCGCCCGAGGCCGCGCAGGCCCGGCGGGACCTGGCGCAGCGCGCGGAGTCCGAGGGCGTGACCGGCTGGCTCGCCGACGCCATGCTGCCGAACGTGCTCAGCGTCGAGACCCGCCAGACCCGCCCGGACGTGGTCGAGACGGTGCGCGACCTCATCGACAGCCAGCCCCCGGCGGGCGTGGCGTGGGCCGCCCGAGCGATGGCCAACCGGCCGGACTCCACCGAGCTGCTGGCGGCCACCGACGTGCCCGCGCTGGTGATCGTGGGCGAGGACGACGGACTCACCCCACCCGACGGCGCACAGGCGATGGCGGAGACGCTGCCCAGCGGCGAACTGGTGGTGGTGCCCCAGGCCGGGCACCTCACGCCGCTGGAAGCGCCGGCGATGGTCGCGGAGGCGATCCTGGGTTGGTGGCCTTTCGCGTGAGTGGGCTCGGCTGAGGCTGGGTGCTTTCGCTGGGGCAATGGCCTAGTTGGCTGGTTGGTGCGGGGCAGTCATGTCTGACGGCGGCCACCTTGCGGCGCTTGAAGGCGCCGGTCGTGGATTGCCGAGGCGATCCTGGGCTGGTGGCCCGTCGCGTGTGCGTGCTTGGTTGCGTTCGCTGGGCAGCTCACTAGGGGAGAGTCGGCTGCCTACCGCGGGCAGTCGTGCGCACGGCGCCGCCGCGCCGCGGCGCGCAAGCCACCACAGCCGGAACGCCCCCTGCGCGCCCCAGCCACCGCGACCAGCCCCCGCCCGGCTAATTCAGTTGAGAAACATCAACGAACTCCTTGAGGGCCCCCGCGTCGCCGAGTACCTCGACGTCTTCGGGAGCCTTCCGGCGCCACAGCAGCAGCAACAGGTCCGACGCCGTCCCGCGGACCGCCGTCGTGGCCTTCCGGTGCTCGGCCGTCACCGACCAGCCCGCGCCGGACGGCTGGACCAGCCACTCGCCCGGACCGTCCGTCGCGTGCAGGTGCACGTCCGCCCGGAAGCCGGGCGGCGGGACGTCCGGGAGGAAGAACCGCAGGAACTCGTCGATCCCGTCCACCGCGAGCTCCCGCTCGACCGGTTCGTCCCGCCCCGCCGCCGACAGCGCGTCCCAGCAGTGCACCGCCGTCTCCTGGGCCATCCGGCGCTGGATGAACCCCGCGTCCTTCCGCTCCGCCCACGTCCACCTGGGCTCGGCCGGATCGAGCGCGGCCAAGACACCCGCCAGCGCCTCGACACCCTCGGCGAACCACGCCACCAGCTCGTCGTCCGCCGGACGCGGCGGCTCCCGGTAGTCGTCCGGTCCGGCAACCGCTCCGGACGCGATCTGCCGCCAGAACCAGTGGACCTCGCCGGTGTGCCAGACCAGCTCGGCCACGTCCCAGCCCGGGCACGCCGGCACCGGCGCACGCAGGTCTCGCACCGCTTCCGCCAAGCGGCCGCCGTCCCTGCGCAACGCCGTGAGGTACCCGGTCTTCTCCATGCCGGGAAAGCTAGCGGGACCCACCGACAGTCTTGAATCGCCGCAGGTCAGCCTGCGCTTCCGGCAGTCGTTCCGGGAACCGGCGCGCGATCGCGAACCGCCAGCACACCCCGAACAGGTCGCGCAGCCGCACCCACGGCGCCAGCTCGTCGGGGTCCGGCGCGTCCGGGTACGCGGCGACCGCGGCGCGGCCGTCCAGCCTGCTGGTCAGCGCCAGACACGCGAGGTCCCACGCGACCGGCCCGGCCCAGGTGTCCTCGAAGTCGACCCAGCGCGGTCCGCTCGCCGTGGCCAGCAGGTTCCCCGGGTGCGCGTCGCCGTGCAGGGCCTGCGCGCGGGCCTCAGGCAACACCGCTTCGAGCGCATCGACCTCGTCCGCCAGCTCCGCGGGCAGGTCGAACCGCGCGATCCAGGACCGGGCCTCCGCCAGCGGCCCCCGCGTGTCCAGCGCGCCCGGAAAATCCCGCAGCGCGGCGTGCAGTTCGGCCAGCGACCAGGCCACCTCGCCGGGAGAGAAGACATGATCCGGGTCGTGACGTGTGAAACGCCACAGTGTGACCGGAAGTCCGTTCGCGACATGCGGACCTGGGCTTTCGAACGGCGGCACGACCGGTGCGTCCCGCATCTCGAGGAACGACGAGAGTGCCACTTCGCGCGCCAGCGACTGGAGCACCCCGGGCCGCGCCACCAGCGTCGTTCCCGGCACCCTCGCCACGACCGCACCCAGTCTCACCAGCACGTTCGACCGCGTGGCCAGGACTTCCGGGTGCTCGGCGGGCAGGCGGAACCGCTGCCCGACCTCGACCGCGGCGGCCACGGCGGCGGTCGTGTAGCGGTCTCCCATGGCGTGATCTTCCCAGCCGGTGCGCACCAGTGTCGGGGGCGAGGGATACGATCCGGACTGGTCGCGTCGCCGCGGCCGCTGACACACCGAAGAGGATCTTGGAGGCAGGAGTGACAGCCGTAGCCCCGCAGCCGATTGTCACGCGTCCGTACCCGGCGCGACAGGAGGCCAAGGGTTCGTTGCTGCTGCGGTTGTTCCGCACGACGGACCACAAGCAGATCGGCATCATGTACCTGGTCACGTCGTTCGCCT